>NZ_WEGJ01000042.1 GCF_009604385.1 Streptomyces smaragdinus | reverse complement strand
GGGGGCCGGGGGGCGGGGATGGGCCGGTGACGTTGCTTCGAATGTGGAGTGTTTCTGCGGCGCTGCGCGCCTTGGGGCGGGAGCGGAGGGCGGGGCGCTGCGCGCCTCGCAGTGAGGGGCGGCGCTGCGCGCCTTCTGATGCGGAGTGAGGCGTCGGCGCTTCGCGCCGCCGGGCCGGCGACTGCGGGGGCGACCGTTCGAGGGCCTGTGCTCCGGGGGAGTTCCCCACGGTTGGCGGGCTGGAGGGGGCGGTGACCAGGGACAATCCGGTAGCCGCCGACGAAAGTAAGGGGACGTTCGACACGCCTGCGCGCGTACGGGAAACGCGCTCGAATGGACCACGACGCGGCAGTACGCGCGTAGGTGTGTCGGGCGGCCCCGACCCACGACGTGACGGCGGCGAACCACAGCCGAAGGCGAGGTGCACCCCCGCCCGGCAGCGAGCCGACAGCGGGGAGAGACCCCTATCCAGCCCGCCCGGCGTTTGAGGGCGAGGCGCGCAGCGCCGACAAGCCCGGCCGGCGCTTGAGGCCTCCGGGCGAAGGCCGGATGCGCGTCAGCCGACGCAACCGGCAGCCAAAGACCGCCGCACAGGGCCACCGGCCGGAGGCCGACGCACACCGCCGCGCGACGGAGGCGACGGAGGTCAGCCGACAAACACCGCCAAGCTCTTAGCCCGCCCCTCACGCCCCTCCACCAACGCGATGAACCGACCCCCCGGGTCGAACACCGCGTGCGGACCCGGCCCCAGATCCGGCGCCGCCAACTGAGCCCCGTGCGACAGCCGCTCCGCGTCGGGCGCGGACACGTCCCAGCGGGGGAACGCCGCCGCGGCGGCCTCCGCGATGGGCAGAACCGTCAGCGTCTCCTCCAGCTCCGGCAGCGTCCGCGCCGACGCCAGCGTGTACGGCCCCACCCGCGTCCGCCGCAGCGACGTCAGATGACCCCCCGTACCCAGCGACGCCCCCAGATCCCGGGCCAGCGCCCTGATGTACGTACCGGAGGAGCACACGACCGTCACGGACGCGTCAAGCACCGACGTACCGTCCGGGGCGACAGCCGGACGCAGCCCGTCGAGCGAGAAAGAAGACACCCGCACCGGCCGGGCGGCGAGGACCACGTCCTCCCCGTCGAGCACCCGCTTGTACGACCGCTTCCCGTCCACCTTGATCGCCGACACGGCGGACGGCACCTGCATGATGTCCCCGGTGAGCTCCGCGATCCCCGAGAGCACGGCGGCCTCGGCCACACCGGAAGCCCCGGGAGACGACGTGAGAGTCCCCTCCGCGTCGTCCGTCACCGTCGTCTGGCCGAGCCGGATCGTCGCCACGTACTCCTTCTCGGTCAGCGCCAGATGACCGAGGAGCCGCGTGGCCTTCTCGACCCCCACCACGAGCACCCCCGTGGCCATCGGATCGAGCGTCCCCGCGTGCCCCACCCGCCGGGTGCGGGCCAGCCGCCGTATCCGGGCGACCACGTCGTGCGAAGTGAAGCCGGACGGCTTGTCGACGATGACCAGGCCGTCCGGCGTCTTGTCCGTACCGCTCACTCGGTGTCCGCGTCCTCGTCCTCGCCCGGCTTGCGGTACGGGTCCGCCTCACCGGCGTACGCGGCGCCTGCGGACGCCTGGCGTACCTGCTCGTCCTTCGCCTTCGCCCGGGCCAGCGCGTCGTCGATGGTCTTCGCCGTGTCCGGCAGCGCGTCCGCGACGAACGTGAGCGACGGCGTGAACTTCACGCCCGCCGCCTGTCCGACCGCCGACCGCAGGACGCCCTTGGCGCTCTCCAGGCCCTTGGCCGCCTGCGCCCGCTCCTCGTCGTCGCCGTACACGGTGTAGAAGACGGTCGCCTCGCGCAGGTCACCGGTCACCCGCGTGTCGGTGATGGTCACCCTGGTCCCGAGCCGGGGGTCCTTGACGCCCCGGTGCAGCTTCTCGGCGACCACCTCGCGGATGAGGTCAGCGAGCCTCTTCGCCCTTGCGTTGTCGGCCACTGGTCCGTCTCCTTCTTCGTGTCACTCGTCTTCTTCGCCGTGCAGCCGCCGTCGTACGGACAGCAGCTCCACCTCCGGACGCGCGGCCACCAGCCGCTCGCACCGGTCCAGCACGTCCGTAAGGTGTCCGATGTCACCCGAGACCATCGCGAGGCCGATCCTGGCCCTGCGATGAAGGTCCTGGTCCCCGACCTCGGCGACGCTCACCGCGAATTTGCGGTGCAGCTCGGCGACGATCGGGCGGACGACGGAACGCTTCTCCTTCAGTGACCGTACGTCGCCGAGGAGGAGGTCGCAGGACAGGGTCCCCACATACACATTGATCCGGATGACCCGCCGGTTCGGGCTAGATCGCAGCACAGCGCAAGCGCAACCGTACCCTGCCGTCCGCGGTCCCTCGACGGGATTACCGGCGCAGCGGCAGCTCCGCCCCCATGACCGCGTACGGGCTGGGGGCCGAGGGGAACAGCACGCGGCGGGCCAGGTCCCGGTAGCCCAGCGAGCGGTAGAGGCGGCGGGCGGGGCTCTCGACGTCGATCGCGGAGAGGATCGAGCGGGGCTCGGTCGCCTCGTCGGTGATCCGGGTGATCAGCTCGCGGCCGATGCCGCGCTGCTGGTACGCCGGATGCACGTGGAGCTCGGTGATCACGAAGGAGTCGTCGAGCCAGCCGTCGAGTCCGGCGGCGCGCAGATAGGGCTGGACGACGGTGGACCACCAGTAGATCCGGTTGTTCGGCATCCCGTACACGAAGCCGACCAGGCGCCCCTGCTCGTTCGTCGCGCCGAGGGCGCGCACCCCCCGGTTGGCGGTGTGCCGCAGCACCACGTGCCGGCGGACGCCGATCTCGTCGTCGGTCAGTCCGAAGGCGAGGGCCTGGACGGCCAGGGCCTCGTCCACCCGCGCGGCAAGGTCGAGCGGGCCGACCACGACGTCTTCCATGGCTGGGCACCCTACTGCCTTTCCGCGGGGGCCGAGATATCAGCGGCCGCGCCGCGGGCCCCCGCGCCCCCGATAGCCTCCGCCCATGGCAGAGATCCGGCGTATGTCGACGATGACGCTCAAGACGCTGCGGGACGCTCCGGGGGACGCGGAGACCGCCAGTCACCGGCTGCTGGTCCGGGCGGGCTACGTCCGCCGCGCGGCGGCCGGGATGTGGACCTGGCTGCCGCTGGGCAAGCGGGTGCTGGACAACGTGGCGCGCGTCGTGCGCGAGGAGATGGACGCGATCGGCGGCCAGGAGGTGCAGCTCCCGGCGCTGCTGCCGCGTGAGGTGTACGAGGCCAGCGGGCGGGCGGAGGAGTACGGGGACCTGCTGTTCCGGCTGACGGACCGCAAGGGGGCCGCGTTCGTGCTGGGGCCGACGCACGAGGAGCTGTTCGCCCTCGTCGCCCAGGAGCAGATGACCTCGTACCGCGATCTGCCCGCGATCCTCTACCAGATCCAGACGAAGTACCGGGACGAGGCCCGGCCCCGGTCGGGGGTGCTGCGCGGGCGTGAGTTCCAGATGAAGGACTCGTACTCCTTTGACGTCGACGACAAGGGTCTGGCCGCGAGCTACGAGCTGCATCGCGGCGCCTACCAGCGGATCTTCGACCGGCTCGGCCTCGACTACCGGATCTGCTCGGCGATCTCCGGCGCCATGGGCGGCTCGGAGTCCGAGGAGTTCCTGGCCCCGGCGGCGGCCGGGGAGGACACCTTCGCCGACTGCCCGGCGTGCGGCTTCGCGGCGAACACCGAGGCGGTACGCACCACCGTCGCGCCCGCCGACGGCTCCGCGCACGGCCCGCTGGAGGAGATCGACACCCCCGGCACGCCGACGATCGAGACCCTGGCCGCCCGGCTCGGGGTCCCCGCCTCCGCGACGCTGAAGAACCTCCTCGTCACGGTGGACGGCGAGATCACGGCGGTGGGCGTGCCCGGGGACCGGGAGGTGGACCTGGGCAAGCTGGCGGAGCTGCTGGCCCCCGCCCAGGTGGCGCTGGTCACCGCGGAGGACTTCGCGACGCGGCCCGATCTGGTACGGGGCTACGTGGGCCCGCAGGGTCTGGCGGGCGTGCGGTATCTCGCCGACCCCCGGATCGCGCCGGGCACGGCATGGGTCACGGGCGCCAACAGGCCGGACACGCACGCGCGCAACGTGGTGTGCGGGCGGGACTTTGAGGTCGACGCGTACCTCGACGTCGTCGTGGTGCGCGACGGCGATCCGTGTCCCGCGTGCGGCGGCGGGCTGCGGCTCGGCCGGGCCATCGAGGTCGGCCACATTTTCCGGCTGGGGCGCAAGTACACCGACGCCTGCCGCTTCGACGTCCTGGGCCGGGACGGCAGGCCCGCCCGGGTGACGATGGGCTCGTACGGGATCGGCGTCTCGCGGACCGTCGCCGCGCTGGCCGAGCAGACGGCGGACGACAAGGGCCTGTGCTGGCCGCGCGAGGTGGCGCCCGCCGACGTGCACGTGGTGGCCGCCGGGAAGGCCGTGCAGACCCAGGCGGCGCTGGCGCTCGCGGAGCGGCTGGCGGAGTCGGGGCTGCGGGTCATCGTGGACGACCGGCCGCTGTCGCCGGGGGTGAAGTTCACGGACGCGGAGCTGATCGGCGTACCGCGGATCCTGGTCGTGGGGCGGCGTATCGGCGAGGGGATCGTGGAGCTGAGGGACCGGCGGACGGGGACCAGCACGGAACTGCCGGAGACGGACGCCGTGCAGCGGCTGTGGGAGGACCTGGGGTGAACGCCCGCTCCCCGGGCATCAGCCGGTGGCGGGCGGCCGGGTCCCGGGTTCGTCGGAGCGCAGGAGGCGCAGGAACGCCTTGAGGCCCGTGATGATCTCCTCGTTGGACGTGAGGCGGTTGATCGCGGACTCGAACTCGCGGGCCAGGGCGTCGATCTTGCGGTCGGCCTCGTCGGCGCGGGTGTAGACGGAGGCGTTCAGCGCGTCGACGGTGCGCCGGAGTTCGGCGAGGGTCCGGTACTGCTCCTCCGCCTTGGCCTCCAGGAGCTTCTGGCCCCGTACGACGTCCTCGACCTGGCCCAGGAGCGTCACCACGTCGTCCCGGGGGAAGCGGGCCTCCCGCAGCAGCACGCCGAGCCGTTCGCGCAGCTGGCCGAACCAGGCGCCGGACGGGCGCAGGACCGTACTGGCGAGGAAGAATCCCGCGAACCAGTACCCGGCCTCCTCGCCCGTCACCAGCGTGATCCCCAGTGCCAGCAGCGCCGTCAGCACATGCCCGCCGATCGCCGTCCGCAGCATGATCCGCGCGATCCGGGCGGCCTCCGCGTCCCGCTTCTCGGGGACGGTGAGCCCCTTCTCGCGGCTGACCGCGATCTCGGCGAGCACCGCGTGGGCCTTGAAGTACAGGTTCCACGGCACCGTCAGCAGCACCAGCAGCCACAGCAGCGACAGCAGTCCCGCCGCGATGCCCAGCACCGTGCCCGTCGGCACGTCCACGGCGTACGCGAGGACGAGCGCGCCCACGGTCAGCGCGACGGCCACGGCGCCGGTCAGCAACTTCCCCATACGTGCCCCCAGTCGGCGGGATCCTGAACGCCAGGGTCCTACCCGTGGACGGGGGCGGCATGAGTACGGCTACTCAGTTCGCCAGCCCCTCCAGGAACCGGGCCGCCACGGGTCCGGCGTCCCTGCCGCCGGAGCCGCCGTCCTCGATCAGGACGCAGAACGCCAGGTCCGACTCCCCCAGATACCCGGTGAGCCAGGCGTGGGTCCGCGGCGGGCTGTCGGTGCCGAACTCGGCGGTGCCGGTCTTGGCGTGCGGGTCGCCCGGCAGGTCGCGCAGGGCCTGTCCGGAGCCGGAGACGACGACCTCCCGCATGAGGGTGCGCAGCATCCCCGCCGTCTTCGGGGCCAGTTTCTCCGTGGTCTCGTACGGCTTGTCCACCGCGTCGGGCACCAGCACCGGCTGGTGGAAGGCGCCGGTCTTGACCGTCGCCACCACCGACGCCATGACCAGCGGGCTGGCCTCGACCCGCCCCTGGCCGATCATCGCGGCGGCCCTGTCGTTCTCGCCGCTCGTCGCCGGGACGGCGCCGTCGAAGGTCGCCGCGCCGACCTGCCACGTACCGCCGATGCCGAAGGCGCGGGCGGTCTCGGTGAGCGAGCGGTCGGTGAGGCGGGAGCGCAGGCCGACGAAGCCGGTGTTGCAGGACTGGGCGAAGACGTCGCGGAAGGTGGTGCCGCGGGGCAGGTCGAACTCGTTCTGGTTCTCGAAGCGCTGTCCGCCGGCCGTGGCGTACTTGGGGCAGGCGACGGCCGATCCGGCGGTGACGCCCTTCTCGGACAGCGCCGCCGAGGTGACGATCTTGAACGTGGAGCCCGGCGCGTAGCGGCCGGTCAGGGCGATGTCCGGGCCGGACGGCGGGTTGTCGGCGACCGCCAGCACGGTGCCGTCGCGGGGGCTCAGGGCGACGAGGGCGGCGTTCTTGTCCAGCCCCTCGAGCGCCGCCTCCGCGGCGCGCTGCACGCCGGGGTCGATGGTCGTACGGACCGGCTTCCCGGCGCCCGCGGCGTGCTCGGCGAGGGTCTTCACGGGCTGGCCCGTCTCCCGGTACGCGGTGACGATCTCGGTGTGCGGCCGGGCCCGCAGCCGCTTGTCGTAGCGCGCCTGCAGCCCCGACGCCCCCACGTCGGTGGTGCCCGGTGTCACGGCGCCGACCAGCGAGCGCGCGTACCGGGCGACGGGCTGCTCGGTGTCGCGGAACTGCACGCCGGAGAGCCGCTCGAGCCGTCCCCGGTGCTCCTCGAAGACCTCGTCCCGCAGCGTGACCACCGGCACCGACGAGTCCGCGGAGGCCTTGGCCACCCGCGTCCGCAGCGCCTTGACGTCGATACCGGCGTCGAGGCCGGCGAGGGCGTCGTACACCTCGTCGGGGCGGGTGAGGCGCTTGGGCCACAGGGAGATCTGCCAGACCTTCTCGTCGCCGGCCAGGGGGGTGCCGTCGGCGGCGAGGACCGGGGCGCGTTCGGCGCGGTGGCGGGTGAGGACGAGGGTCTCGTGGTCGCCGAGCGCCGGATGGAGCAGGCGCGGGGTCCAGTGGACGGTCCAGCCCTCGCCCCGGGGTCGGACCCGGGCGGTGGACGCGTACGTCCAGTGGCCGTGGTCGGGGAGGGTGAAGTCGAGCTTCAGGGACACCTGGTAGCCCTGGTCCGCCTCCTTCGCGCCGTCCGTCGTGAGGTCGGCCTTCTTCGCGCTCAGGTTGCGGACGACGGACTCGAGCAGGTCGGCGGCCCGCACCGGGTCGTCGGTGTGCGCGGCGGCGTCCTTCGGCTTCCCCGCGGCCCAGGCGTCGAGGAACGCCTGGGCCTCGCCGCGGGCCTCGTCGGCCGGGTCGTCGCCGTCCGGTCCGAACACCAGCACGGCGGCCAGGATCCCGACGGCCGCCACTCCCGCAAGCAGCCCCACGAGCAAGCGTTTTGTCCGCATGGGCACGCATGGTACGGGCTGTGCCGGGCCGCCGAGAGCTTTGCTCAGAGCCAGCCCGCGAACTCCAGCAGCAGCTCACCGCGCCGCGCGTCCCCCGCCGCGATCCGGCTCACGCCCGCGGTGACCGCGCGGAAGCGGGCCCAGCCGCGCAGCCGCCCGGCGTCCACGTCCAGGGCCTCCGCCAGCCGGGTGACCCGCCGCCGGGCGGTGGCCTCGGCGCCCGAGGAGGCGGCGAGCGTGTCGAGGCGGTCGCGTACGAGACGCGCCAGGTCGTACGCCCGGTCCCCCACCAGGGGCCTGGGGCCGACCGCGAGCCAGGGGTGGCGTTCGCCGGCGAGGATCCGGCCCTGGTGGTAGTCGCCGTGCAGCAGGGACTCCTCGCCGGGGTCGGCGGTCAGCTCCCGGCGAAGCTCGAGGGCCTCGTCGATCAGCGCCCGCGCGTCGGGGGCGGCGCCCCGCTCGGCCTCCAGCCGCTGGGCCAGCGCGGCGGTGTGGTCGGTGACGGAGGGGAACGGGTGGCCCTCCCCCGGGTCCACCCACAGCCGCTGCAGCGTGGAAATGGCCTCGAGCACCGCCTTGGCCTCCGCCAGCGACCGCAGGCTGACCGCCCCGGCCAGCCGCTCCAGCAGCAGCACCCCGTCCCCGGGCGCCGCCCGCAGCAGCCGTACGGCGCCGCTCCCGTCCCACACCCCGAGCGCCGCGGCCTCCCGCGCGGTCGGCTCCCCGGCCGGTGACAGCTTCAGCGCCGCGGGGGCCCCGTCGGCCGTACGGACCAGGACCACCATGCTCCGGGTGCCGCCGGGCGCGAGCACCCGCTCCACGGTCAGCTCCCACGCCGCCACGTACCGCCCGGCCAGCTCCGGCAGCCCCGCCAGCCATCCGCGTGCCGCGTCGCCGCCGCGCCCGACGGCGGCGCGGACGAGGCGCTGCGGCGGGTCGAGCCGGACGGGCGGGTGTGCGGAAGTCATACGAGCAGTGTCCTTTGCGGTCGTACGGACGTCAGGACGGCGTCCGGTCGTACGCCCCGGACGTCATACCCCGGCGGCGCGCTCCGCCAGGCCGGGGAAGGCGGTGCCGCGCCCGCGCCACCGCGCGGCGCGGACGGCGGCCTCGCGCAACGCGGCCAGGGCCTCGCCGCGCAGCTCGCCGGACGCGGCGCGCACCAGGTCGGCGTACACGCCGGCGACCCGGTCCTCCAGCTCGGCGGCGAGCCGGACGGCGTCGCCCCCGTCGGACACGGTGAACGGCAGCGCGTAGCCGGCGGCGGCGGCGCGGGGTTCGCCGCCGAGGTCGCGCACCAGGCGGGCCACGGTGTCGCGGCGGGCGCGGTGGGCGTCCCAGGCGGCGCGGGCCTCGTTCGCCCGGTCCTCGCCGATGAGGGCGCCGATCACGCCGTAGCCGTACACCGCGGCGTGTTCGCCGGCCAGGACGGCCTGGGCGGCGATCAGGGAGTGGTCGTCGTCGCTCATTCGGCCGCTCCCTTGCTCAGCAGATACGCGTGCACCGTCCCCGCCGCCGACACCGACGCCAGCAGGCGCGCCAGCTCGCCGGGGGCGCCGGCGAGGGTCCTGGCGTGCGCGTCGGCGGCGCGCTTGGCGGCGGCGGCCAGGTCCGCGCGGGCCTCGCGCGGGTCGGTGGGGACCGCGGGGGCGGGCGGGGGCGCGGAGGGTTTGGCGCCCCCGGTGTTCTTGGGGCGGGCCTTCTTCTTCGCCGGCCCGGACCCCGGCTCCGCGAACGCCGCCGCGTACGCCGCCGCCTCCGTCCGCAGTGGGCCGAGCTCCTCCGCCAGCGGCGGATGGGCGGCCAGCACCGCGTCGTAGCGCTCGAGCAGCGCCGAGGCGTCCGCGTGCGCCTGGCGGCGCAGCAGCCGCTCCGGTGAGGGTCCGGAACCCCCGCTGTCCTTTTTGCCCGGTTCGGCCGTCTGGCAGCCGGTAACCAGGGCGACGGCGCCCAAGGCGGCGCCCCGTAGCAGCTGACGGCGCCCCGCGGCACGCGTCGTCCCCGTGATCAGCACGACCCGAGCGTACCTGTGGGCGTCGCCGACGTCGCGGAGCGGATACCCTTTGACCTGACACGACTGTCTGAGACCCGATCCCACAACAGCACACGCGGCCGAGGAGTCACCCGGATGAGCACCACCCAGAACGAGAGGCTGCGCGGACTGCTCGAACCGCTGGTCGCGGAGTTCGAGCTGGATCTGGAGGACGTCGAGCTCGAGACCGTCGGGCGCAAGCGGATCCTGCGGGTCGTGGTGGACTCCGCGGACGGCGTGGACCTCGACGCCTGCGCCGAGCTGAGCCGGGCCGTGTCGGACACCCTGGACGCCCCGGAACACCGGACGGTCATGGGCGACGCCCCGTACGAGCTGGAGGTGGGCTCCCCGGGCGCCGAACGGCCGCTGAAGGAGCCCCGCCACTTCGAGCGGGCGCTGGGCCGGCTGATGCGGGCCCGGCTGACCAAGGACGCGGGCGGCGACGAGATCGTCGCCCGGATCCTGGCGGTCGACGCCGAGGGGCTGGACACCGAGGTGCAGGGGATCAAGGGGCGCAAGTCCAAGCCCCGCCGGGTGGCGTTCGCCGAGATCGAGCGGGCGCGGGTCGAGGTCGAGTTCAACCGCAAGCAGGACGAGAACGAAACGATGGGCGAGGAGGCGTAGCCGTGGACATCGACATGAGCGCACTGCGCGGTTTGGTGCGGGAGAAGGAGATCTCCTTCGACCTGCTGGTCGAGGCCATCGAGTCGGCCCTCCTGATCGCCTACCACCGCACCGAGGGCAGCCGCAGCCGCGCCCGCGTGGTGCTGGACCGCAGCAACGGGCACGTCACGGTGTGGGCCGTGGAGGACGACGAGGACGTCACGGAGGGGCAGAAGCCCCGTGAGTTCGACGACACCCCGTCCGGATTCGGACGGATCGCGGCGAGCACCGCCAAGCAGGTGATCCTGCAGCGGCTGCGGGACGCCGAGGAGGAGGTCACGTTCGGCGAGTACGCCGGGCGTGAGGGCGACATCGTGAGCGGCGTGGTCCAGCAGGGCAAGGACCCGAACAACGTACTGGTCGACATCGGCAAACTCGAGGCCATCCTGCCGGTGCAGGAGCAGGTGCCGGGCGAGGACTACCGGCACGGCACCCGGCTGCGCACCTATGTGGTGCGGGTCGCCAAGGGTGTGCGCGGGCCGTCGGTCACGCTGTCGCGTACGCACCCGAACCTGGTGAAGAAGCTCTTCGCCCTGGAGGTGCCGGAGATCGCGGACGGCTCGGTGGAGATCGCCGCGATCGCCCGCGAGGCCGGGCACCGGACGAAGATCGCGGTGCGTTCGACGCGCTCCGGGCTCAACGCCAAGGGTGCGTGCATCGGCCCGATGGGCAGCCGGGTGCGCAATGTGATGGCCGAGCTGAACGACGAGAAGATCGACATCGTCGACTGGTCGGACGACCCGGCGCGGCTGGTGGCGAACGCGCTGTCGCCGGCCCGGGTGACGAAGGTCGAGGTCGTGGATCTGGCGGCGCGCTCGGCGCGGGTCACGGTGCCCGACTACCAGCTGTCGCTGGCCATCGGCAAGGAAGGGCAGAACGCCCGGCTGGCGGCCCGGCTCACCGGGTGGCGCATCGACATCCGCCCCGACACGGAGTCGGCGGAGGACTGAGTTCCGCCCGCAGGAACACCCGCACCAAATCCGTACCAAACCATAAACATCCGTTCGATTTTCCCCCCGAAGGGGTGAGGTCGTGCGGGGGAGGTAGACTTAACGGTGTCTGGCCGGACGCACGCCCGAGCGTGCCCTGAGCGCACCTGCGTGGGGTGCCGGGAGCGGGCGGCCAAAGACGATCTGCTGCGTGTGGCGGTGGCCGGGGACGCGTGCGTGCCCGACCCTCGCGGTACGCTGCCCGGCCGGGGCGCCTATCTGCACCCCGCCGAGGCATGCCTTGACCTGGCGGTCCGCCGCCGGGCGTTCATCCGGGCCTTCCGGGCCCGGGGGCCGCTCGGCACCGAAGCGCTGACCGAGTATCTGTCCGGGCAGCAGAGCACGTCCCTGTAGGAAGAGAACCGCAGTAGTGACCGCGCGGGGCCCCCGTGCGGTCGAGGTACCTCGCGAGTTGGAAGTAGGTCGAGATTGCGATGAGCACTCGATGAGTACGCGATGAGTACGCCCATGCAGAAGTAGCGACGGTCCGGCGGTGATCCCGGACCAGAAGGAGCGAAGTGGCTAAGGTCCGGGTATACGAGCTCGCCAAGGAGTTCGGAGTGGAGAGCAAGGTCGTCATGGCCAAGCTCCAAGAACTTGGCGAATTCGTCCGCTCGGCGTCCTCGACCATCGAGGCGCCGGTTGTACGAAAACTGACTGACGCTTTCCAGGCGGGCAACGGCTCCGCGGCGGCGAAGAAGCCCGCCGCGCGCAAGCCGGCGGCGCCCGCCGCGAAGAAGACCGCCGCCCCCAGGCCGGGCGGCGCCCCCGCGCCCAAGCCGGGCGGGCCCCTGCCGGGTCCGGCCGCGAAGAAGGCCGCCCCGAAGGCGCCCGCGCAGCCGGTGACGGCCGCCGACGCCGTGGCGGCCAAGGCGACGCCGGCTCCCGGCGCCGCGCCCTCCACGCCGGCCCCGGGCCCGCGTCCGGGTCCCAAGCCGGCCCCGGCCAAGCCTGTGCCGGCCGCCGAGTTCACGGCTCCGCCCGCGGCCCCGGCCCCGGAGCGGCAGCAGTCCGCGCCGTCCGGGCCCCGTCCCGGTGGCGCCCGTCCCGGTCCGGCCCAGCGTCCGGCGCCCGGCGGTCAGGGTGAGCGCCGTGGCGGCGCCCCCCGTCCCGGCGGTCGTCCGGCGGGTCCCCGCCCGGGCAACAACCCGTTCACGTCCGGTGGCTCCACCGGTATGGCCCGCCCGCAGTCCCCGCGCCCGCAGGGCGCGCGGCCCGGCGGTCCGCGTCCCGACGGCGGCGGCCAGGGCGGTCCCCGTCCGCAGGGCGGCCCCCGTCCCACCCCGGGCGCCATGCCGCGTCCGCAGGGCGGTGCCCCCGCGGGCGGTCCGCGTCCCGGCGGCCCGCGTCCGAACCCGGGCATGATGCCCCAGCGCCCCGCGCCGAGCGCCCGTCCGGGCGGTCCCGGCCGCGGCGGTCCCGGCGGCGGTCGTCCCGGTGGCGGCCCCGGCGGTCGTCCCGGTGGCGGCGGCGGCTTCGCCGGCCGTCCCGGCGGCGGTACGGGTGCGCGTCCCGGTGGCGGCGGCGGCTTCGCCGGTCGTCCCGGTGGTGGCGGCGGCTTCGGCGGCGGCCCCGGCGGCGGTGGCCGTCCGGGCTTCGGCGGCCGTCCCGGCGGCCCCGGTGGCCGTGGTGGCACGCAGGGCGCCTTCGGCCGTCCCGGCGGTCCGGCGCGTCGTGGCCGTAAGTCGAAGCGGCAGAGGCGCCAGGAGTACGAGGCCATGCAGGCCCCGTCCATCGGCGGTGTGATGCTGCCCCGCGGCAAGGGCGAGACCGTGCGTCTCTCCCGCGGCGCGTCGCTGACGGACTTCGCGGAGAAGATCAACGCCAACCCGGCGTCGCTGGTCCAGGTGATGTTCAACCTGGGCGAGATGGTCACCGCGACCCAGTCGGTCTCGGACGAGACGCTGACCCTCCTCGGCGAGGAGATGAACTACATCGTCCAGATCGTCAGCCCGGAGGAGGAGGACCGCGAGCTGCTCGAGTCCTTCTCGATCGAGTTCGGCGAGGACGAGGGCGGCGAGGAGAACCTGGTCGCGCGGCCGCCGGTCGTGACCGTCATGGGTCACGTCGACCACGGTAAGACGCGACTGCTCGACGCCATCCGCAAGACCAACGTCATCGAGGGCGAGGCCGGCGGCATCACCCAGCACATCGGTGCGTACCAGGCGACGACCGAGGTCAACGGCGAGGACCGCCGGATCACGTTCATCGACACCCCGGGCCACGAGGCGTTCACCGCCATGCGTGCCCGTGGTGCCAAGTCGACGGACATCGCGATCCTGGTCGTCGCCGCCAACGACGGCGTCATGCCGCAGACGGTCGAGGCGCTCAACCACGCCAAGGCCGCGGACGTGCCGATCGTGGTCGCGGTCAACAAGATCGACGTCGAGGGCGCGGACCCGACCAAGGTGCGCGGTCAGCTGACCGAGTACGGCCTGGTGGCCGAGGAGTACGGCGGCGACACGATGTTCGTCGACATCTCCGCCAAGCAGGGTCTGCACATCGACTCGCTGCTCGAGGCGGTCGTGCTGACCGCCGACGCCGCCCTGGACCTGCGGGCCAACCCGGACCAGAACGCGGAGGGCATCGCGATCGAGGCCCACCTCGACCGCGGCCGCGGTGCCGTGGCGACGGTCCTCGTCCAGCGAGGCACGCTGCGCGTCGGTGACACGATCGTCGCGGGTGACGCGCACGGCCGGGTCCGGGCGCTCATCGACGACAAGGGCAACACGCTGGAGGAGGCGGGTCCGTCGACCCCGGCGATGGTGCTCGGTCTGACCAACGTCCCCGGTGCCGGCGACAACTTCCTCGTCGTCGAGGAGGACCGTACGGCCCGTCAGATCGCCGAGAAGCGTGCGGCGCGCGAGCGCAACGCGGCCTTCGCCAAGCGGATCCGCCGGGTCAACATCGAGGACCTGGACAAGATTCTCAAGGCCGGCGAGATCCAGTCGCTGAACCTGATCATCAAGGGTGACGCGTCCGGTTCGGTCGAGGCCCTGGAGTCGGCGCTGCTGCAGCTCGACGTCGGCGAGGACGAGGTCGACATCCGCGTCCTGCACCGCGGCGTCGGTGCGGTCACGGAGTCCGACGTCAACCTGGCCATGGGCTCCGACGCCATCATCATCGGTTTCAACGTCCGCGCCGAGGGGCGTGCGACGCAGATGGCCGAGCGTGAGGGTGTCCAGGTCAAGTACTACTCGGTCATCTACCAGGCGATCGAGGAGATCGAGGCGGCCCTGAAGGGCATGCTGAAGCCGGAGTACGAGGAGGTCGAGCTCGGCACCGCGGAGATCCGCGAGGTCTTCCGCTCGTCCAAGCTGGGCAACATCGCCGGTGTCCTCATCCGCTCGGGCGAGGTCCGCCGTAACACCAAGGCGCGCCTCATCCGCGACGGCAAGGTGGTCGCGGAGAACCTCAACATCGAGGGTCTGCGTCGGTTCAAGGACGATGTCACCGAGATCCGTGAGGGTTACGAGGGTGGTATCAACCTCGGTAACTTCAACGACATCAAGGTCGATGACGTCATCGCGACGTACGAGATGCGGGAGAAGCCTCGCGGCTGAGCCCGGTGTTCGTTTCCGGCGCCCCGGCGCCTCGCCCCTTCGGGGGTGGGGGCCGGGGCGCCGGTCGTTTTCGCGGGCGTTGCGTTTCGCTGCGGGGGCTTCGCCCCCGGGCCCCGAGTCGGCGCTGCGCGCCTCCGGCCTCAAACGCCGGCCGGGCTGTATCGGCGCTTCGCGCCTCGGCCTCAAACGCCGGCCGGGCTGTTGTTGCGGCTCGGGCGGAGGAGTTGCGGTTCGGGCGGAGGCGTTGCGGCTCGGGCAGAGAAGTTGCGGTTCGGGCGGAGGAGTTGCGGTTCAGTCGGAGGATCTGGCTCCGGCCCCTGGACGGTGAGGCACAATTGAGCGAACCTCCTCGTACGTTCCGGCACAGTCCCGTTTCCGAAAGGCCGTCCCGCGGATGCTCACGCTCGGCGCCCTCGTTCGTCACCCCGGTCTTCGGCTGGGGGTGCTGGCCGGTGACGGCCGGCTCGGGGCCGGGGTGCGGTGGGCGCAGACCAGTGAGCTGAGTGATCCGGGGCCGTGGCTCGATGGTGGGGAGCTGCTGCTCACCACCGGGATGAAGCTCGACGTCGACGATCCCGACGCGATGCGCCGGTACGTGGAGGGGCTGACGGGCGCCGGGGTTGTCGCCCTCGGCTTCGGGGTGGGCGTGACCCATGACTCCGTGCCCAAGTCCCTCGTCGAAGCGGCCGCGGACGGTGGCCTCCCGCTGCTCGAGGTCCCCCGCACCACCCCGTTCATCGCGATCTCCAAGGCCGTCTCGGCCGCCGTGGCCGCCGACCGGTACCAGGCCGTCACGGCGGGCTTCGAGGCCCAGCGCGACCTCACCCGCGCCGCCCTCGCCGACGGGGGCCAGAGCACCGTCGTGGCCCGCCTCGCCGCGCACCTCGGCGGCTGGGCCGCCCTGTACGACACCAGCGGCGCCCTGATCGCCGCCGCCCCGGAGTGGGCGGCGGGCCGGGCCCGGGCACTGCGGCCCGACGTGGAGCGGCTGCGTGACCGCCCCGCGCCGGCCAGCGCCGTGGTGGCCGGCGGACCGGACGGGGCGGACGGTTCGGGCGGGCCGGAGCAGGGGGCCGGTGACCGGGTGGAGCTGCAGAGCCTCGGGTCCGGGCGGCGGTCCTGCGGAGTCCTCGCCGTCGGGACGGACACCGCCCTGGACACCGTCGCGCGCTACGCGGTGCACGCCGCCGTGGCCCTGCTCACCCTCACCACCGAGCGCTCACTGTCCTTCCAGGCCGCCGAGCAGCGTCTGGGCACCGCCGTGCTGCGGCTGCTGCTGTCCGGCCACCCGGAGCACGCGCGGGCCGTCGCGGGCCCCCTGTACGGCGGGCTGCTCGACGCGCCGGTGCGGCTGATGGCCGCCGAGGCCGCGGAGCCGCAGGACGGGCAGGACGCCGCGCTGACGGAGTTCGCGGACGCCCTGGAGACAGTGGCGCTGACCTCCGGCGAGCCGGTGCTGGTCGTGCCCGACGGGGGGCGGCTGCTGGTGCTGGCGGCCGACGCGGGGGCCGTCGCCCGGGCGGCGGAGGAGCACGCGGCGGTGGTCGAGGACCGGTATCCGGGGTCCGTCGGACCGCCCGGGGGCTCGCGGCCGGCGGCGGCCCGTACGCCGCTGCCCCTCACCGTCGGCGTCTCGGCGCCCGCGGGACCGGCGGCGGTGCCCGCGGCGTACAAGCAGGCGGAGCAGGCGGTGTCCGTGGCCCGGCGACGGGGGCGGGTGCTGGTGGAGCACGAGGACCTGGCGGCCGGCTCCGTACTGCCGCTGCTGGCGGACGACGCGGTGCAGGCGTTCGCGGACGGTCTGCTGCGGGCGCTGCGCGAGCACGACGCCACCGGGCGGGGCGACCTGGTGGAGTCCCTGCGGGCGTGGCTGTCGCGGCACGGGCAGTGGGACGCGGCGGCGGCGGACCTGGGCGTCCACCGGCACACGCTGCGCTACCGGATGCGGCGCGTGGAGGAGATCCTGGGCCGCTCGCTGGACGACCCGGACGCGCGGATGGAGCTGTGGCTGGCGCTGAAGGCGAGCGCGGTCGGCCCGTAACGCCGCCGCGTCCAATCCGGCCCCCCGACCACTCCGCCCCGCACAACACCGTCCCCGCTTCCCACCCCCTACCGTGGGAAACCGTAAGACCGACCCGCGTCCCCCCGGAGGCACCCCGTGACCGCCCCGCACCCGTTCTGGCTCGCCGGCCGCCAGGCCACCGGCGACGACACGCTCGACGTCACCTCCCCCTGGGACGGCCGCACCGTCGGCAGCGTGAGCGTCCCCACGGACGCCCAGGTCGAAGCGGCCGTGGCCGCCGCGCACGCCGTCCGCACGGAGTTCGCCGCCACCCCCGCGCACGTCCGCGCCGCCGCCCTCGACCACGTCGCCAAGCGGCTGGCCGAGCGCACGGAGGAGATCGCGCAGCTGATCTCCGCCGAGAACGGCAAGCCCATCAAGTGGGCCCGCGGCGAGGTCGGCCGCGCGATCTCCGTCTTCCGCTTCGCCTGCGAGGAGGCCCGGCGCTTCAACGGCGGCGACGCCCAGCGCCTGGACACCGACGCCGGCGGCACCGGGCGTCTCGCCTTCACCCGCCGCTTCCCCAAGGGCCCGGTCCTGGGCATCGCGCCGTTCAACTTCCCGCTGAACCTGTGCGCCCACAAGGTCGCCCCGGCCCTCGCCGTCGGCACCCCGATCATCCTCAAGCCCGCCCCGGCGACCCCGCTGTCCGCGCTGCTGCTCGGCGAGCTGCTCGCGGAGACGGACCTCCCGGCGGGCACCTGGTCCGTACTGCCGGTCGCCAACGACCGGATGCCGGCGCTCGTCCAGGACGAGCGGCTGCCGGTGATCTCCTTCACCGGCTCCGACAAGGTCGGCTACCAGATCCTGGACTCCGTCCCGCGCAAGCACTGCACGCTGGAACTCGGCGGCAACGGCGCGGCGCTCGTCCTCCCCGACTTCTCCTCCGAGGCGGACCTGGACTGGGCGGCGACCCGTATCGCCACCTTCTCCAACTACCAGGGCGGCCAGTCCTGCATCTCCGTCCAGCGGGTGATCGCGGACGCCTCCGTGTACGACCGGCTCGTACCGAAGATCGTCGCCGCCGTCGGGACCCAGGTCACCGGTGACCCGTCCGACGCGGCCACCGACGTCGGCCCGCTGGTCAGCGAGGACGCCGCCAGGCGCGTCGAGTCCTGGGTCGACGAGGCCGTCGCGGCCGGCGCCGAGCTGCTCGCCGGCGGCAAGCGGGACGGCGCCGCGTACGCCCCGACCGTGCTGGCCGGCGTACCGGCCGGGACGAAGCTCGCCACCGAGGAGGTCTTCGGCCCGGTGCTCACCCTGCACCGCGCGGACGGCGAGGAGGCGATCTACGCGGCGGCGAACGACTCCCAGTACGGGCTGCAGGCGGGCGTGTTCACGCACGACATCCAGGCGGCGTTCCGGGCCCACCGGGCGCTGGAGGTCGGCGGTGTGGTCGTCGGCGACGTGCCGTCGTACCGCGCGGACCAGATGCCGTACGGCGGCGCCAAGAAGTCGGGCGTGGGCCGCGAGGGCGTGAAGTTCGCGATGGACGACTACACGTACGAGCGGGTCATGGTCCTCACCGGCATCGACCTGTAGGACACCTCTTCGCGCGCGTGGGGTGGTCGGATCCTCTCCAATCGGGTACATACGGACGAGTAGCACTCTCCGGTAACCGGTCGGTGAGTTTCCCTGTGGCGTCGAGGTGAGTCCCCCATGACCCAGCCCGCGACAGCATCCCAGTCACGCGTGTCCGAGAAGGAGGCCCGACAGGTCGCGGAAGCGGCCCGGGAACAGGACTGGCGCAAGCCCAGCTTCGCCAAGGAACTGTTCCTGGGACGCTTCCGGCTGGACCTCGTCCATCCGCATCCCACCCCGGCGGACGAGGACGCGCGGCGCGGCGAGGCCTTCCTGGCCAAGCTCCGCGACTTCTGCGAGCAGCACATCGACAACGCCCTGATCGAGCGCGAAGCGCGGATCCCGGACGAGACGATCGCCGGGCTGAAGGACCTCGGGGCGCTCGGTATGAAGATCGGCACCGAGTACGGCGGCCTCGGCCTCACCCAGGTGTACTACAACAAGGCGCTCGCCCTGGTCGGCTCCGCCAATCCGGCCGTCGGCGCGCTGCTGTCGGCGCATCAGTCGATCGGCGTACCGCAGCCGCTGAAGCTGTTCGGGACGAAGGAGCAGAAGGACGCGTTCCTGCCGCGCTGCGCCCGTACGGACATCAGCGCCTTCCTCCTCACCGAGCCGGACGTCGGCTCCGACCCCGCCCGGATGGCGACCGTGGCCGTACCCGAAGGGGACGACTACCTGCTCGACGGCGTGAAGCTGTGGACGACCAACGGCGTAGTCGCCGACCTCCTCGTCGTCATGGCGAGGGTGCCGCGGTCCGAGGGCCACAAGGGCGGCATCACCGCGTTCGTGGTCGAGGCCGACTCCCCCGGCATCACGGTGGAGAACCGCAACGCGTTCATGGGCCTGCGCGGGCTGGAGAACGGCGTCACCCGCTTCCACCGCGTCCACGTCCCCGCCGCGAACCGGATCGGCCCCGAGGGCTCCGGGCTGAAGATCGCCCTGACCACGCTGAACACGGGACGGCTGTCGCTGCCCGCGCTGTGCGTGGGCGCCGGGAAGTGGTGCCTGAGGATCGGCCGGGAGTGGGGCGCCGTCCGCGAGCAGTGGGGCCGGCCGGTGGCGCGGCACGAGGCGGTGGGCGCGAAGCTGTCGTTCATCGCCGCCACCACGTTCGCCCTGGAGGCGGTGCTGGACCTGTCGTCGCAGATGGCCGACGAGGACCGCAACGACATCCGGATCGAGGCCGCGCTGGCGAAGCTGTACGCGTCGGAGATGGCGAGTCTGATGGCGGACGAGCTGCTGCAGATCCGCGGCGGGCGCGGCTACGAGACGGCGGCCTCGCTGGCGGCGCGCGGCGAACGGGCGGTGCCGACCGAGCAGATGGTACGAGACCTGCGGATCAACCGGATCTTCGAGGGCTCGACGGAGATCATGCATCTGCTCATCGCCCGCGAGGCCGTCGACGCGCATCTGAAGGTCGCGGGGGATCTCATCGACCCGGACAAGTCCCTGTCCGACAAGGCGAGGGCGGGCGCGAAGGCGGGCGGCTTCTACGCCCGCTGGCTGCCCAAGCTGGTGGCCGGCAAGGGCCATGTCCCCCTCGCCTACGCGGAGTTCCACCCGAAGGGGCACGCGGACCTCTCCGGGCATCTGCGGTTCGTCGAGCGCACGGCGCGCAAGCTGGCGCGGTCCACGTTCTACGGGATGTCGCGCTGGCAGGGGCGGATGGAGACCAAACAGGGCTTCCTCGGCCGGGTCGTCGACATCGGGGCGGAGCTCTTCGCGATGAGCGCCGCGTGCGTACGGGCGGAGCTGCTGCGCCGGACCGAGGGGCACGGGCGGGAGGCGTACCGGCTGGCGGACGCGTTCTGCCGGCAGTCGCGGATCCGGGTGGACGAGCTCTTCGGCCGGCTCTGGACGAACACCGACGACCTCGACCGGGGTGTGGTGAAGGGGATCCTGGACGGCTCGTACACCTGGCTGGAGGAGGGGATCGTGGACACCTCCGGCGAGGGTCCGTGGATCGCGGACGCGACGCCGGGGCCGTCGGAGAAGGAGAACGTACGCAGGCCCCTCCGCTGAAGTGATCACTGCCACAGACCCGGGCAACTGCTCCCCGTTGCGGGGGATATCGAGCGGATAAACCCATTCGTACGGATGGTGGGGCGCTTCCTACAGTCGCCGCATGACGAGCGCACCACCCGAGACCGCATCCCCCGACGTACAGCCGCCCCTGCTCAAGGGGTGGTGGCCGCTCGACCCGGTGCTGCGCCGGCTGGCGCTGAACACCGTCCTCACCCGGTTCGGCAGCGGGCTGCTCATCGCCGTCAACGCCCTGTACTTCTCCCAGGTCGTGGGGCTGGGCGTGACGGCCGTCGGTTACGGGCTCGCGCTCAGCGGCGTGGGCTCGATCCTGGCCGGCGTCCCCACGGGGCGGCTCTGCGACCGGTACGGGGCGCGGCACGTGTACCGCCTCGGCTACGGATGGACGGGGCTGGGCATCCTGTCGTACCTGCTCGTCGACTCCGTCCCGGGGTTCCTGGTCGCGACGACGTTCACCGGCATCGGCTGGGGCAGCGTGCACACCGCCAACGCCACCTGGCTGGCGGTGATCATCCCGGCGCACGCGCGGACGGAGAGCCGGGCCTATCTGCGGATGCTCACCAACGTCTGCATGGCCGTCGGCACCACGCTGGGCGGCGTCGCGCTGCACCTCGACTCCGCGGCGCTGTTCCGCGGGCTGATCGTGGTGAACGCCGTGTCGCTGCTGCTGGCGCCGGTGGTGCTGTCCGGGGTACCGAAGGAGCGGGAGCGGGCCGCCGCGGCGGCGGCGGAGCCGGTGGGGCCGGGCGAGACCTGGAAGGCGGTGCGGGATCTGCCGTTCTTCACCCTGACGGTGATCATGGGCGTGTTCGCGATGCAGTTCACCGTGATCGAGGCCGGGCTGCCCCTCTGGATGGCCGCGTACACCAGCGCGCCGACCTGGGTCTACGCGGCGGCGATGGTGCTGAACTGCGTGCTGGTGGCCGTCTTCCAGATCCCCGCGTCGCGGCTGTCCGACGACAGCCGTGCGGCGGCCCGGGTCACCCGGTGGGCGGGCTTCGCCATGGCGGTGGCCTGTGCGCTGTGGGCGCTGGCCGCGGGCGCCGGGGTGTGGGCGGCGGCGGTGTTCGTGCTGGTCGGGATGCTGGCGCAGATCGCCACCGAGGTGCTGCAGCAGGGCGCGAGCTGGACCCTGGGCTACGCGCTGGCCGACCGCCGGTCGCAGGGCGTCTACCAGGGCGTGTACTCCTCCGGCTTCTCGGCGGCCACGATGCTCTGCCCGGCGCTGTTCACCGGCACGGTGCTGGCGTTCGGGGCGCGGGGGTGGCTGGTGCTGATCGCGCTGTTCCTGGCGGCGGGGCTGACGGCGCCGGCGGTGGTGCGGTGGGCCGAGCGGCGGGGCGGGGAGTGGCGGGGGGAGCCGGCGTAGGGGGAAGGCCCGTCCTCCGGGGAGGACGGGCCTTTCGAACGCCGCGGGGTCAGAGCTGCGCGGCGAACGCCTCCTCGATCAGGTCCAGCCCCTCGTTCAGCAGCTCGTCGGAGATCACCAGCGGCGGCAGGAACCGCAGCACGTTGCCGTACGTACCGCAGGTGAGGACGATCAGCCCCGCCGCGTGACACGCCTTGGCGACCGCGCCCGTGAGCTCCGGGGCGGGCTCCTTGGTGGCCGGGTCCTTCACCAGCTCGACCGCGATCATCGCGCCGCGGCCGCGGATGTCGCCGATGACGTCGAACTTCTCCTGCATCGCCGCGAGCCGCGGCTTCATGATCCCCTCGATCCGCTGCGCGGCGGCGTTGAGGTCGAGCTCCTTCATCGTCGCGATGGCGCCGAGCGCGGCGGCGCAGGCCACCGGGTTGCCGCCGTACGTGCCGCCGAGGCCGCCCGCGTGCGCCGCGTCCATGATCTCGGCGCGGCCGGTGACGGCAGCCAGCGGGAGCCCGCCGGCGATGCCCTTCGCGGTGGTGATCAGGTCCGGGACGATGCCCTCGTCCTCGCAGGCGAACCACTGGCCCGTACGGCAGAAGCCGGACTGGATCTCGTCCGCGACGAAGACGATGCCGTTGTCCTCGGCGAACTTCTTCAGCGCCGGGAGGAAGCCCTTGGCCGGCTCGATGAAGCCGCCCTCGCCGAGCACCGGCTCGATGACGATCGCGGCGACGTTGTCCGCGCCGACCTGCTTGCTGATCTCGTCGATGGCCTGCGCCGCCGCCTCCGGGCCGCAGTTCTCCGGCCCGGTCGGCCAGCGGTAGCCGTACGCCACCGGCACCCGGTAGATCTCGGGTGCGAAGGGGCCGAAGCCGTTCTTGTACGGCATGTTCTTGGCGGTGAGCGCCATCGTCAGGTTGGTCCGGCCGTGGTAGCCGTGGTCGAAGACGACGACCGCCTGGCGCTTGGTGTACGCGCGGGCGATCTTCACGGCGTTCTCGACGGCCTCGGCGCCGGAGTTGAACAGCGCGGACTTCTTGGCGTGGTCGCCGGGGGTGAGCTCGGCCAGGGCCTCGGCGACCTCGACGTACTCCTCGTACGGCGTGATCATGAAGCAGGTGTGGGTGAAGTCCGCCAGCTGGGCGGTGGCACGGCGGACGACGGCCTCGGCGCTGTTGCCGACGGTCGTCACCGCGATGCCGGAGCCGAAGTCGATCAGCCGGTTGCCGTCGATGTCCTCGAGGATGCCGCCGCCCGCGCGGGCGGTGAACACCGGGAGCGTGACGGCGACGCCGTTCGCCACGGCGGCGTTCTTGCGGGCGAGGAGCTGCTGGGACTTCGGCCCCGGGACGGCCGTGACGAGGCGGCGTTCCTGCGGGACACCTGCGGTGGTCGAGTCGGTCATGGGGGCGCTCCTCGGGCCTTCCTGGGGCGGGCATGGGGGTCTGGAGGCTGTGGTCGAACCCCCGTCGTCCGCGCGGAGCGCGGGCGTCGCGGCGTTCGGTGCGTGCTCTCGGCGTGCGGCGGACCAGGTCATGTGGCGGAGCCACCTGTCCTGGTCCGCCGTGCGGCGAGAGTGCGTGCCGGGCGTCGGGGCGCAGACGGGGGTTCGGCCACAGCCTCTGAGGGCAGGTTAGGCGCGCCGGTGGCCCGGGGGCATGCGCCGAAGGGCAGTGGTGTGCCGTGTCGCCTTGTCCACCGTGTCCAAGGACCCCAGGGGCCGCCCGCGGTCGCGGGCGGCCCCTCTCGCTCACACCCCGGCGGTCTCCTGCTCCACCGGACGCGGGCGCAGCCAGTAGTGCACGGCCTTGGGGCCGGTCGCCCCGTGGAAGCGGCCCTGCTCCTCGAACTTCTCGATGTCGAGCCCGCACCGGTCGAAGATCGCCCGCGCGGTCTCGTCGTCGATCATCAGCTGGTGCATGTCGTCGGGCCGGTCGTGCCGGTCGAACGCCAGATACGCCAGCCCGTCGGGCTTGAGGTAGTTGCGGACGTTCGCGATGGCCGCGCCGAAGTCGTACCCGTGGTCGAGCACGTTGATCGACACCAGCAGATCGGCCCGGCCGTGCAGCTCCGGGATGTCCTTCTCGGCGGGTACGGAGTACAGCTCGTCCGCCTTGTCGAGGTCCTGCCACTCGACCTCGGCTATGTATTTGTCGCCCAGCGGCTCGATCGCGGCGATCTTCGCGCCCCGGAAGTAGAGGGTGCGCAGCCGGCTGCCGGCGCCGAGGTCGACGATGAGCTTGTCCTGCCAGCCCTCCGGGCTGAAGTCCTTCGACGTCCAGAAACGGTTGTTCCTGGTCTGCCACTCCTCCTCACGGGCCCGCCAGTTCGGCTTCTTGTGCCAGGCGAGCTCCCCCTCCTGGGCGACCTTGCTCCAGGTCTCCTCGTTGATCGTCGTGGGCTTCTCGAGCCGGCTGAGCCGGGTGATGATCTCGGAGAGAAGGACGTTCTGCCGCTCCAGGGCCTTCAAAATCCGCGTTTCGGTGTTCTTGGCGCTGTGTCGCACGACGCTGTCGCCGCGCGCCCTCTTGAGCAGTTTCCTGACGCTTGCCATGTCCACCTCTCGATACGACAGGGGCACGGGGCCCCTGACCTCCGGGCCGGAGATGCACGGCAGCTTCCCCTCACCGGATGGGGACGTCAACGGTTCAGACAAGCTTTTCGTCATGTTTCGCCCCGCGCAACCGCTCGGCCGCCGGGGGGCGCGGGCGCGTAACCGGCCCTCACCATCGGTAAATTGACCTCATGGCAACGGACGGCGGGCACCAGGCACATCCCCGGCAGACTGCGTACGACGGCGGGAGGGTCCCGGGCCAGCGGGGTTCGTTCACGGCCTGGCTGCGGGCCCCGCGGCCCGAGGCGCTGCCGGGGATCTGGCGGCTGGGGCATGTGGCGCGGGCGGCCGAGGAGCCCGCGGGTCCCGATCGGCGTCAGCTCTTCGGCGGGGCCGTGCTGGTGCTCTTCGGCGCGCTGATCGTGTGGTCGCTGTACCGCAACGACGTGTTCCCGGTCGGCGTGCTGGACGCGCCGCTGCGGTGGATCACGCCGGACAGCTGGTGGGAGTCGGACGGCGGACCCGGGCACGAGGCGCCGGCGCAGGCGTTCGCGGCGCGGTTCCTGTACGACATCCTCGTCCTGATCGGCATCGGCTGGGTGGCCGCGCGGGCCGGCCAGTGGCAGGAGGCCGTACGGGTGCTCCTCGAGCCGCGGACGGTCCGCGAGCGCGCCCTGCTGACGGCCGCCGGGGGCTTCTGCGCGTGGCTGCTGGTCTGGACGGGGACGGTCCCGGTGATCGGGCCGGTGCTGGACATCGTGCCGTCGTCGTGGCCGCGCGGCGGGGGCAACGAGTTCCTCGCCGTCGTCTTCGTGTACGGGCTGTACGCCCTGGTCACCCTGGCCGTCCTGTGGCCCTTCGCCCGCGCCGGCCACTGGCGCACGGCGCTGCGCGGCGCCCGCCGCCCGACCCCCGCCGAGCGGGCGGAGCCGGTCCCCGAGCCCGTGGACGACCCCGCCGCCTGGCCCGAGCTGCGCGCCGCGGGGCTGGCGGACGTCGCCGCCCGGCTGAGCACCGACGCGGCCTCCGGGGCGATGAACGACGTCGACCACTCCCGCCTCACCCGCGCCTGGGAGGGCGTGTGGGCGCAGCCGTCGCGGATGCGGGCGTTCGCCGACGCCGTCACGTACGGGGGGGCCGCCGCCTGCCCGCACCCCTCGGGGCTGCGGGATCTGCCGGCGCGCCACTTCCGGCACGACCTGACGACGGGGCAGGTCCGCATCGGCGCCGCCCCGGACGAGACGCGCACCCCGTGGGCGTACCGGGGCGCCGGCATCGCGCTGGAGCCGGCGGTGCTGGGCACCGGGCTGGTGGTCGTCGGGCCGGCGGCGTCGGGGAAGACGGGGCGGGTGATCGCGCCGGTCGTGGAGACGCTGTGCCTGCAGGCCCTCGCCGGACGCGCGGCGGTGGTCGCGGTCGGGGCGCAGGGCGCGCCGCTGGGGGCGGACGAGGCGTACGACGTGGTGATCCGGCCGGGTGACCGCGAGTCCCTGCACGACCTGGACTTCTACGGGGGGACGAACGACCCCGACGAGGCGGCGGCGCTGCTCGCGGAGGCGGTGCTGGGCGGCGAGGGCGGCGCCCCGGACCTGGCCCAGGTGCGGCAGGCGACGACGGCGCTGGCGCAGCTGCTGGGGGCGTACGAGGCGGCGCACGGCGCGTTCCCGTCCGTACCGGAGCTGCGGGCGCTGCTCGACCACGACCCGGCGGCCGTCGACGCGCTGCGGGCCGTCGCGGACCCGGCGGCGGCGCGGGAGCTGGACGCCCGGCTGCGGCAGGCGGGGCGGCCCGGCGACGTGGGCCCGCTGCTCGCGGACCGGCTCGCGGTGCTGGACCGGCCGGCGTTCGCCCGCTTCTTCGACCCGGCCGACCGGGGGCGCCAGTTCTCCGTGCGGGCGCTGGAGCACCCCATACGGGTGCGGATCGATCTGCCCGAGCGCGCTCACGCGGAGGCCTCGCGGCTGCTGGCCCGGCTGATCCTGGCCCAGTTCACGGCCGCCGTGCCGGTGCGCACGGACCGGTCGCTGTTCGCCGCGCTGGTGCTGGACGACGCCGCCGGGGCGATCACCCCGGGGGCGATCCGCGGCGTCCAGCGGCTGCGGACGGCCAACGCGGGCGCCGTGCTGGGGCTGCGGTCGCTGGACGAGGTGCCCGAGCAGCTGCGCGGGGCGCTGCTGGCGGCGATGGGGTGCCGGATGGCGCTGTCGGGTGTGTCGACGTGGGACGGCGGGCTGTTCGCCCAGGCGTGGGGGGCGGAGTGGGTGGAGACGCGGGACGTCACCCATGCGCCGGACACCTCGGGCGGGACACTGCGGCGGGGGCTGCGGGGCGTACGGAAGGCGGTCACGGGCACGGCGGCGACGACCGAGTCGGTGACGGTCCGCCGGGTGGAGCGCGCCCGCTGGTCGGCGTCGGACCTGGCCAACGCCCTGCCGCCGGGGCACGGGGTGCTGTCGGTGACGACGGTGGAGGGCGAGCGGACGCCGCCGGTGCTGGTGCGGCTGGGGCAGTGAGGGGCGGGGGGCGCGTCAGAACAGGACGCTCATGAACGCGCCGACCTCGCGGAAGCCGATGCGCTTGTACGCGGCGCGGGCCGCCGTGTTGTAGTCGTTGACGTACAGGCTCACCACCGGCGCCACCTCCGCCAGCGCGGTGCGCAGCACGGCCGTCAGCCCGGTGACCGACAGTCCGCGGCCGCGGTACTCCGGGGCGACCCACACGCCCTGGATCTGGCAGGCGTGGGCGGTGACCGCGCCGATCTCCGCCTTGAAGACCACCCGGCCGTCCTCGATCCGGGCGAAGGCCCGGCCGGAGCCCACCAGCTCGGCGACCCGGGCCTGGTAGATCAGCCCGCCGTCGCCCGTCATGGGCGAGACGCCGACCTCCTCGGTGAACATGGCCACGCACGCCGGCATGATCACGTCCATCTCGTTCTTGCGCACCCGGCGCACGAAGGGGTCCGGCACGATGTCCGGGGGCACCTCCGTGGTCAGCATCAGCGGCTGATTGGCCCGGACCTCCCGGGCGGGCCCCCAGTACGGCTCCAGCCGCGACCACAGCTCCGCCGTCGCCGTCGCCGACCCCACGATCGACGAGCACCGCCGCCCGGCCCGCCGGGCCCGCTCCGCGAAGCCGTGCACCGCCTCCGGGCCGGCGCAGATGGGCACCAGATTGGCGCCCGAGTAGCACAGGGACCTGAGCCGCCCGCCCTCGTACCAGCCCCACATCTCGCCGCCGAGGCGCCAGGGGTCCAGTCCAGCGGCGGCGACCCGCGCCGCGACGAAGGCGTTCGCCACCGGCTCACGGTCGAGCACCGCCCGTACGGCGGAGATCTCGGTGGGCTCGACCACCCTCGTGATACCGGTCAACACAGCCGCACTGTACCTGTCAGGAGTCATGTGTCCGAATTCCCCGCGCGCCTCACGGCCCCGGGGCTGTTCCCGGCGAAGGCCCCGGGGCGGTCGCCCCGGGGCCTTCGGCCACAAAAACCGGCGGTGGTCAGCCCGCGACGCTGACCGTCGGCTCGCCGGAGGCGGCGCCGTCCTTCTCCATCTGCTCGGCGATCTTCATCGCCTCGTCGATGAGGGTCTCCACGATCTTCGACTCGGGCACCGTCTTGATGACCTCGCCCTTGACGAAGATCTGCCCCTTGCCGTTGCCGGAGGCGACCCCGAGGTCGGCCTCGCGGGCCTCGCCCGGCCCGTTGACGACGCAGCCCATGACCGCGACCCGCAGCGGCACCTCCATGCCCTCCAGGCCCGCGGTGACCTCCTCGGCCAGCTTGTAGACGTCGACCTGGGCGCGGCCGCAGGACGGGCAGGAGACGATCTCCAGGGTGCGCTCGCGCAGCCCCAGCGACTGCAGGATCTGCAGCCCGACCTTGACCTCCTCGGCCGGCGGCGCGGAGAGCGAGACGCGGATGGTGTCGCCGATGCCCTGGGAGAGCAGGGCGCCGAAGGCGGTCGCGGACTTGATGGTGCCCTGGAACGCCGGGCCGGCCTCGGTGACCCCGAGGTGCAGCGGGTAGTCGCAGCGCTCGGCGAGCAGCCGGTAGGCGCTGACCATCACGACCGGGTCGTTGTGCTTGACGGAGATCTTGATGTCGTGGAAGCCGTGCTCCTCGAACAGCGAGCACTCCCACAGCGCGGACTCCACCAGCGCCTCGGGGGTGGCCTTGCCGTACTTGGCGAGGAGGCGCTTGTCCAGGGAGCCGGCGTTGACGCCGATCCGGATCGGCGTGCCGGCCGTGGAGGCCGCCCGGGCGATCTCCTTGACCTTGTCGTCGAACTGCTTGATGTTGCCCGGGTTCACCCGGACCGCCGCGCAGCCCGCGTCGATCGCGGCGAAGACGTACTTCGGCTGGAAGTGGATGTCGGCGATGACGGGGATCTGGGACTTGCGGGCGATCGTGGCCAGCGCGTCCGCGTCGTCCTGGGTGGGACAGGCCACCCGGACGATGTCGCAGCCGGTGGCCGTGAGCTCGGCGATCTGCTGCAGCGTGGCGCCGATGTCGGAGGTCCGCGTCGTCGTCATCGACTGGACGGAGACCCGGGCGTCACCGCCCACGGCGACCGAGCCGACCTGCAATGTCCGGCTCCGACGGCGTTCGGCGAGCTTCAGCGGTACGGACGGCATTCCGAGCGAAACGGCAGTCATCTGCAGGCAACCCCACGGTTGATTCTCATCGGCCCCCCGGCGAGCGGGGCTCAGCTTCCGAGATTACGTCACACCCCTGCCGGGCGGTGAATCGCGGCCCGGACGTCACCGGTTCTGTCGACGAACCGCTACGTAAACCCGGCAGAAACCGGACGCTCCGCTCAGCCGGTCAGCCGCACCGGGTTCACCACGTCCGCCACCAGCACCAGCAGCGTGAAGCAGACGAAGATCCCGGCCACCACGTAGGCCACCGGCATCAGCGTCGCCACGTCGAACGGACCGGGGTCCGGGCGGCGGAAGAGGCGGAAGGTGTGCCGGCGGATCGACTCCCACAGCGCCCCGGCGATATGACCGCCGTCCAGCGGCAGCAGGGGCAGCATGTTGAACAGGAACAGCGACAGGTTGAACCCGGCGACCAGCTGGAGGAACCACGTGATCCGATCCGCCGCCGGCAGGTCCATCGCCGCGACCTCGCCACCTACCCGGGCCGCGCCGACCACACCGATCGGGGAGTCGGCCTTGCGCTCCTCGCCGTTGAACGCCGCGTTCCACAGGTCGGGGACCTTCGACGGCAGAGCGAGGACCGCGTCGAAGCCCTGGGCGACCATGTCGCCCATCCGGTCGACGGACTCCCCCGCGGACAGCGTGACGATCTCCCGCCCCGGGGTGAAGCCGAGCCAGCCGGCCTTCACGGTGGACTCGTCGGTGGGGTCATCGGTGTTCTTGTAGACGGTGTTCTGCACCACCGTCGCGTCCAGCGTGCGGCGCGCGCCGTCCCGCTCGACGACGATCTCGACCCTGCCCTTGCTCTCCCGGATGTAGTCCTGGAGGGTCTGCCAGTCGGTCACCGGCCTGCCGTTGTACGCGACGATCGTGTCGTTCGGCTTCAGCCCGGCCTTGCTCGAGGGCGACTCGGGGTCCGTCTTGCGGCAGTCCCGGTCGTCGCGGGACGCCGAGATCACGCACCCGGACACCGAGCTGACCGTCGTCGACGTCTGCTGGACCCCGTACAGCATCCACACGCCCGCGAAGACGGCGACGGCCAGGACCAGGTTCATGAACGGGCCAGCGAACATCACGATGACGCGCTTCCACGGCTTACGCGTGTAGAACATGCGCGACTCGTCGCCCGGCTGCAGCTCCTCGTACGCGGCGGCGCGGGCGTCCTCGATCATGCCGCGGAACGGGGACGTGGAGCGCCGGCGGATCTTGCCGTCGTCGCCGGGCGGGAACATGCCGATCATGCGGATGTAGCCGCCGGCGGGGATGGCCTTGAAGCCGTACTCGGTGTCACCCTTGCGCCGCGACCAGATCGTCGGCCCGAAGCCCACCATGTACTGGGGCACGCGGATGCCGAAGAGCTTGGCCGTGGAGAGGTGTCCGAGCTCGTGCCAGGCGATCGAGATCAGCAGCCCGATCACGAAGACCGCGACGCCGACGAGCCACATCAGGGTTGTCATTCAGCGTGCCTCCGCTGCTGTCACGGGGATTCCGGCGAGTTCCCGGGCCCGGGCGCGCGCCCAGGTCTCCGCTTGCAGGACGTCGTCGACGGTGAGCCGGGTTCCCGTGGCCGGCCGGCCGTGTTCGGTGACGACGTCCGTGACGGTGTCCATGATGCCGTTGAACGGCAGCCGGCCCGCCAGGAAGGCGGCCACGCATTCCTCGTTCGCCGCGTTGAACACCGCCGGGGCGGTGCCGCCCAGCGTACCCACATGGCAGGCGAGCGGGACGGACGGGAAGGCCTTGGCGTCCAGCGGGAAGAACTCCCAGGTCGACGCGGTCGTCCAGTCGAACGCGGGCGCGGCGTCCGGCACCCGGTCCGGCCAGCCCATCCCCAGCGCGATCGGCACCCGCATATCGGGCGGACCGGCCTGCGCGAGGGTGGAGCCGTCGGTGAACTCGACCATGGAGTGTACGTACGACTGGGGGTGGACGACGACCTCGATACGGTCGAAGGGGACGTCGAAGAGGAGGTGCGCCTCGATGACCTCCAGGCCCTTGTTGACCAGGGTGGCCGAGTTGATCGTCACGACCGGGCCCATGTTCCAGGTGGGGTGCGCCAGGGCCTGCTCGGGCGTGACGTCCGCCAGCTCGTCGCGGGTCCGGCCGCGGAACGGGCCCCCCGACGCGGTGACCAGCAGCTTGCGCACCTCGGCCCGGGTGCCGCCGAGGAGGGCCTGGTAGAGGGCGGAGTGCTCGGAGTCCACGGGGACGATCTGGCCGGGGCGGGCGACGTCCTTCACCAGGGGGCCGCCGACGATCAGCGACTCCTTGTTGGCCAGGGCGAGGGTGCGGCCGGCCCGCAGCGCCGCCAGGGTGGGCGCGAGGCCGATGGAGCCGGTGATGCCGTTCAGCACGGTGTGGCAGTCGGAGGCGGCCAGCTCGGTGGCGGCGTCGGGGCCGGCCAGGATCTCCGGCAGCGGCTCGCTCCCGTACTGCCCGGCCAGGGCCTCGTGCAGATCGGCCACCCGGCTCGCGTCGGCGACGGCGACGGTGCGCGGCCGCAGCCGGTACGCCTGCTCCGCCAGCAGCCCGACCCGGCCGCCGGCGGCGGCCAGCGCGGTGACCTTGAAGCGGTCGGGGTTGCGCAGGACGAGGTCGATCGCCTGGGTGCCGATGGACCCGGTCGAGCCCAGGATCACGATGTCCCGGGGGCCGGCGGTGGAGGCCGGCCGCAGATGCGGGTCGGCGAGCGAACTGCGGTCAGGGCTGACGGTCATACGGCCATTCTGTCGCGTCCCTCTGACGGCCCGGGAACCCCCTGGCCCGTTCGGCCCTTGACCGGTCCGGTGGTCGTTGACATGCAACCTTATGGTTGCCTAATCTGGTGGTGTGGAGGAAGAGACCGTGGACGACGTGTTCCGCGCGCTGGCCGATCCGGTCCGGCGCGGACTGCTGGACCGGCTCCGCGACCGGGACGGGCAGAGTCTGCGCGAGCTGTGCGCGGACCAGGCCATGAGCCGTCAGGCGGTGACCAAACACCTGGTCGCGCTGGAGTCGGCCGGGCTGGTCACGACGGTCCGGCACGGCCGGGAGAAGCTCCACTACCTCAACCCGGTCCCCGTCCACGACATCGCCGAGCGCTGGATCAGGCGCTTCGACCACGGCCGCCTGGCGGCGCTGAGCAATCTCAGGAACGCCCTGGAAGGACCACCCCTCATGACAAAGCCCGAGTTCGTCTACACGCTGTACGTCCACACCACGCCCGAGAAGCTCTACGAGGCGCTGACCTCGCAGGAGTTCATCGACCAGTACATGAGCGGCTGGGCGCCGCGCTCCACCTGGCGCGAGGGCGACCCCGTCCTGTGGCCCACCGAGGAGAACGGCGAGCCCCGCGACCTCGGACAGCGGGTGACCGAGGCCGTTCCCGGCAAGCGCCTGGCGTACACCTGGCACACGCTGCAGCCGATGCATCAGGAGATGTTCGGCATGAGCGACGAGGAGTTCGCCGAGGCGGTGAAGGAGCGCTCGAAGGTCGCCTTCGACATCGAGCCGGCCGAGGTCCCGGAGGCGGGCGTGAAGCTCACCATCACGCACGACGGCTTCGCGGGCCCCGGCAGCAGGATGCTGGAGGGGGTCTCCGGCGGCTGGATCATGATCCTGTCGGAGCTGAAGAGCGTGGTCGAGAGGCAGGGCGCGGACTCCGCGGCGCGGTCGTGAGACGGGGCCCGGCGGGCACGTGGGGCGGGACTCGTTCGTCGTACACGAGGTGAAGAACCTGTGGGGGCCCAATGATGGTGAAGTGATGCGCCTGTCCGGCACCGGCGGGCTGCCGTACCGTTTCTGTACAGAAGGTCCTCACCGATCGGAACCCCGCTCGTCCCACACCCCCCGGGGCGAGCGGTCAGTACGGACCGTCCGTCCAGGAGCTATCCCCCCGGCTCCCGGGCGGACGGTTTCGTCTCCGCGGCTCCTGCCGTGGCTCGCGGGAGTGCTGCTCGTCCTCGTCAGCTGGCAGGTCGGCGTCGACGGGCCCCTGGTAGGCGCGGACGAGGCGCTGTCCCGCGACCTTGTCGCGAACGCCCCGCCCGAGCGGGTGGCCGAGGCCCTCTCCGATCTGGGCGGCCCCGTGGTCGCCGTCCCCGTGCTGCTGGCCGCCGTCGTGTTCGCCCTGTGGCGGGGCCGGTGGTTCGCCGCGCTCGCCGCCGCCGTGGCGATGGCGCTGGTCCCGGCCCTCGTCGTACCGGCGAAGACGGCGTTCGCCCGCCCCGGGCCGACGATGCCCCGCCTCACCGACTACGCCGGCTTCTACCCCTCCGGCCACGCCACCACCTCCGCGGTCGCCTACGGTGCGGCGGCGGTGCTGGTGGCCGGCTGCGTCCACCGCGCCTGGGTCCGGCGGGTCGCGGTGGGCGCGGCCGTCCTCCTCTCCGCCGGCTGCGGACTCGGGCTGACGTGGCACGCGTACCACTGGCCGCTGGACGTGCTCGCCGGCTGGTGTCTGGCCGTCCTCCTCCTGTGGGCGCTCGTCCGCCTGACGGCGCGGGGCGCCCCTACGTATCGCCGCCGCTGATCAGGGCCGCCGCCTCGTGCATCGCCAGCTCCAGCAGACCCGGGTCGCAGAGGGTGCCCGAGCCGTCCGGCGCCACCACCCAGCGGACCCCGCCCGTCGCCCGCCCCGGGAACGGGACCACGATCCACGTCCCCCTGCCCGCGCCGCGCACCCCGGTGGCGACCCAGCGGGCGGCCGTGCCGGGCGGTACGAAGAACCCCAGCCGGGCGCCGCCGAAGTCGGCCAGCACCGGCCCCGTCCGGTCCACGCACCGGCCGAGCACGTCCAGCGTCGGATGCCCGAGCCGTCCCGGGACGATGAGCACGTCCCACAGCCGCCCCGCCGGCAGCAGCGCCACCCCCAGCGGGTTGCGCTCCCACTGCCACCGGCAGGCATCCGGATCCGATGCCGCCGACACCAGCCAGTCCACGGCCGTCCTGGCCCCCGCGCCGCCTGTCATCTCGCAACCCCTCCGCCGCGCCGCCCCCTTGCCGGGGCGGCATCCACGGATGAGAGAGGGGCGCGGCCGGGTCCTTACACGCCTTTACCGCAAAACCCCGGTGGCGCGCGTCACTCGCCCGCCGTCAGGCGTACGCGGGGGCGCGTACGGGGCGTGCGGGGGTCAGAGCGGACTGCCGGCCGGCGTCCGTTCCGGCGCCCGGGTCGGTCGTCCAGTACGCGTACTCGTACGGGTCGCCGGGGGTGACCTCGAGCTCGACCGCGGCGTCCGGGTCCTCGGGGAGGGTGACGGCGTACGTGCCCGTGGCACTGCCGCCGTCGGCCACGTGCAGCGGCAGGCCCTCGGTGTCGTCGACGTCGAGCAGCGCGTCGGGGTCGCCGGGGTCGTAGGCGTTCAGCTCGGCGACGGACAGGTCCAGGTCGTAGCCCGTCCCGTTCCAGACGGTGACCTCGACGACCAGCGAGCCGCCGGCGCCCGCCGACTCGTCCACGGACATGTGCACACCGTCGGGGTAGCTGACGGACTCGCCCAGCGGCTGGGCGGAGGTGACGCTCGGCTCGTAGAAGTGCTGGATGGCGTTGACCGCCAGGAAGAGCACGGCCGCCGAGACGACGATCGCGATCGGCCCGAGGATGACGCCGGAGATCGCCTGGCCCCTGTTGGTGGCCCGGCCCTTGCCCGCGCGGCGGATGCCGATGATGCCGAAGATCAGCGCCAGGATCCCCAGCGGGAGGCCGAGCAGGATGACCGACAGGACCAGGCCGACGATGCCGACGACCATGGCGGCGGTACCGAGCCCGTTCGCCGGGCCCGGGCCGGCCTGCGTCCAGGGATACGCGTAGTACGGACCGAACGGCTGCGGGCCCCCGGGGTACGGCCCCGGCTGGAAGCCACCGGGGTACGGACCGGGCTGGGGACCCGTGGGGTACGGGCCCGGGTACGGTCCCGGGTACGGGCCGCCGGGATACGCGGGCGGGGCCGCCGGATACGGCTGCGGGCCCACGGGAGCCGGCGCGGCGTCCTCGGGCGGGCGCGGGGCCTCCTGGCCGGGCGCGAGCGGGATGGGCGGCGCCACGGGCGCGGGAACCTCCTCGGGCACCGGCACACCCGCGGGCGCGGGAACGGCCGCGGGCTCCGGGGCGGGGCCCCCCGGGTCCGGTATGTCCTCCGGCGTGTCCTTGGACAGGGAGACTTGTTCCTCACGCGGCTGCTCGGTGCTCACGGATCCTCCAGGCTCGACGCCCCCAGCGTACGGTCGGACGACTGTACGGGGGTACGGTGATCGACGTACCGACCGCCGACCGCGAAAAGAGTGCCCGCCGTGCTCGAGTCGTTCATCGCCGGACTGCCCAAGGCCGAACTGCACGTGCACCACGTCGGCTCGGCCTCGCCCCGGATCGTCGCCGAACTCTCCGCGCGGCACCCGGACTCGCCGGTCCCGCTCGACCCGGACAAGCTGAAGGAGTTCTTCACCTTCCGGGACTTCGCCCACTTCATCGACGTCTATCTGGCCGTCGTCGACCTGGTCCGCGACGCGGAGGACGTACGGCTGCTGACGTACGAGATCGCCCGCGACATGGCGCGCCAGCAGATCCGCTACGCCGAGCTGACCGTCACCCCGTACTCCTCGGTGCGCCGCGGCATCCCCGACGGCGCGTTCCTGGAGGCCATCGAGGACGCCCGGGTCTCGGCGGAGAAGGAACTCGGCGTGGTGCTGCGCTGGTGCTTCGACATCCCCGGCGAGGCGGGCCTGGAGTCGGCCGAGGAGACCGCGCGGATCGCGGTGGACCTGGGCTGCGACGGGCTGGTGTCGTTCGGGCTGGGCGGGCCGGAGATCGGGGTGCCGCGGCCGCAGTTCAAGCCGTACTTCGACAAGGCGCGCGCGGTGGGGCTGCACAGCGTCCCGCACGCCGGCGAGACAACGGGCCCGCAGACCATATGGGACGCGATCCGCGAGCTGGGCGCCGAGCGCATCGGGCACGGCACGAGCGCGGCGCGGGACCCGCGGCTGCTGGAGTATCTGGCGGAGCACCGGATCCCGCTGGAGGTCTGCCCGACCTCGAACATCGCGACCCGGGCGGTCGAGCGGCTCGAGGAGCACCCGCTGACGGAGTTCGTCGCCGCCGGGGTGCCCGTGACGATCAACAGCGACGACCCGCCGATGTTCGGTACGGACCTCAATACGGAGTACGCCGTCGCCGCCCGGCTGCTGGACCTCGACGAGGCCGGGGTGGCGGGGCTGGCGAGGAACGCCGTGGCCGCGTCCTTCCTCGATCAGACCGCGAAACGGCTCCTCACGACCGAGATCGATGATTATCTGGCCTCGTGGACATCAAGGCCGTAGCTCACCGGGGCGATCCCTACACCGCCCGCGAGAACACCCTCCCGTCGCTGCGCTGCGCGCTGGCGAAGGGGGCGGACGCCGTCGAGTTCGACGTGCGGCTCACCCGGGACGGGGTCCCGGTGCTGCTGCACGACGCCACCCTGGAGCGGCTGTGGGGGCATGACGTACCGCTGGCCCAGCTCACGTACGAGGAGCTGCGGCGGCTGACGCACGGCGGGGTGCCGACGCTGCGGGCGGCCCTGGACGTCATGGCGGAGGCGCCCGACGGGGTGCGGTCGTTCGTCGATCTGACGCACGCCGGCGCGGCGGAGGCGACGGTGGCCGAGGTGCACGCGAGCGGGGCGGCGGACCGCGTCTACTACTGCGGTGACACGTCCGGGCTGCTGGCCGTGCGGCGGGCGGACGCGGACGCCGAGATCGCGCTGGGCTGGGCCCCGCACCGGGCGCGGCTGCTGCCCGTACTGCGGCCGCGGTGGCTGAACTACCGCTTCGGCCATCTCACCCCGGACGCGGTGCGCACGGCGCACGACCAGGGGTTTCTGGTGTCGGCGTGGACCGTCGACTGGCCGCGCAACATGCGGCGGCTCGTGGCGATGGGGGTCGACTCCATCACCACGAACCGCGTCGCCGCGCTGCGGCGGGTCCTGCGTTAGATCTCCTCGCGCAGTCCCCACGGGGAGCCGTACGCCGTCAGCAGGTCCAGGAACGGCTTGGGCGGGAAGGCCTCCGGGCCCAGGACGCCCTTGCCGGACCAGACGCCCCCGGCCAGCAGCTCCAGGGCCACGACGGGGTTGATCGCCGTCTGCCATACGACGGCCTGGCTGCCGTAGTCGCGCATCGTCTCCTGGTTGTCGGCGACGTGGTACAGGTACACCTCGCGCGGCGCCCCGTCCTTCACGCCCTTGACCCAGGTCCCGGCGCACGTCTTGCCGTGCATCCGCTCCCCCAGGCCCGCCGGGTCCGGGAGACAGGCGGCGACGACGTCGCGCGGGGAGACCCGCACGCCGCCGGCCTCGACCGGGTCGGTGCGGTCCAGGCCCAGCTTGTGCAGGGTCTTCAGGACGTCGATGAACTCGTCGCCGAGCCCGTACTTGAAGGTGACCTTCCCGGCGCCGACCCAGCGCGGGATGAGCAGCACCTCCTCGTGCTCGACGTTGACGCACTCGACGGGGCCGATGCCCTCGGGGAAGTCGAAGACCTCCGGCTCGCTGAAGGGCTCGGTGGTGTACCAGCCGCGCGCCTTCTCCCAGACGACCGGGGGGTTCAGGCACTCCTCGATCGTCGTCCAGATGGAGAAGGAGGGCGCGAAGTCGTAGCCGTCGACGGTGAGGTTCGCCCCGTCGCGTACGCCGATCTCCTCGATCTCGTCGAAGAGGTGGTCGGCGGCGTAGCGGGCGAAGACGTCGGACAGTCCGGGCTCGACGCCGATGCCGGGCAGCGCGAGGAGGCCCTTGGCCTCCCAGTCGGCCGCGGCGGCGAACTGCTCGTCGCCGAGCTTGGTCCCGCACTCCTCGTACGGGCGGTCGGGGTGCGCCTTCGACAGCGACATCGCCATGTCGAGGTAGCGGGTGCCCGCCTCGTACGCGGCCTCGAACAGCGGCATCACGAAGCGCGGGTCGGTGGCGTTCAGCAGCACGTCGCACCGGTGCTCGCGCAGCAGCGCGACGACGGCGTCCCGGTCGGAGGCGTCCACGCGGGCGGCGGTGAAGCGGCCGGGGTCCTCGACGGCGGCGACGGCTGCCTCGGCCCGGGTCAGGTCGTAGTCGGCGACGACCATCGCCTCGAAGAAGTCACGCCGTACGGCGATACGGGTGATCGCGGTGCCGACGCCGCCGGCGCCGACGAGCAGGATGCGCATGAGGGTTCCAGGTGTGTGCGTGTGGGGTGGGTGCTACGCGCGTGCCTTGCGGCGGCCGCCGATCAGTTGGCCGCCCAGCACCAGGGCCACGGCGAGGAAGAACATCGCGGAGCCGATGACGTTCACCTGGACCGGGATGCCGCGCTGGGAGGCGCCCCAGACAAACATCGGGAAGGTGACCGTCGACGGCCCGGAGTTGAACTGCGTGATGACGAAGTCGTCCAGCGACAGGGCGAAGCTGAGCATCGCGCCGGCCGCGATCCCGGGCGCCGCGAGCGGCAGCGTGACCCGCCAGAACGTCTGCAGGGGACCGGCGTACAGATCGCGCGCCGCCTCCTCCAGCCGCGGGTCCATGCTCGCCACGCGTGCCTTGACGGCGACGACGACGAAGCTGAGGCAGAACATGATGTGCGCGATGAGGATGGTGGTGACGCCGAACTCGATGCGCATGTTGAGGAAGAGCGTGCCGACGGACGCCGCCATCACGACCTCCGGCATGGCCATCGGCAGGAAGATCAGCCCGTTGGCGGCGCCCCGGCCGCGGAAGCGGTGGCGGGCCAGCGCGAACGCGGCGAGGGTGCCCAGCACGGTGGCGGCGATCGTCGCCATGACGGCGATCCGCAGGCTGAGGCCGACGGAGGTGCACATGTCGGCGATGCCGCAGGGGTCGCGCCAGGCGTCGGTGGAGAACTCGTTCCACTCGTAGTTGTAGCGGCCCGCCGGGTCGTTGAAGGAGTACGCCAGCACCACCAGGTTCGGCAGCAGCAGATAGCCCAGCGCCAGCAGTCCGGCGAGGACCACGAGGTTGCGTCGGATCCAGCCCATCAGACGACCTCCTCCGTCCCGGCCTTGCGCAGATAGACGGTGACGATGATCAGGATCGCGGCCATCAGCACGAACGACATGGCGGCGGCGGTCGGATAGTCCTGCACGTTGAGGAACTGCTTCTGGATGGCGTTGCCGACCATCTGCTCCCCCGGCGAGCCGAGGAGCTGGGCGTTGATGTAGTCGCCGGACGCCGGGATGAAGGTGAGCAGGGTGCCGGCCACGACGCCCGGGAGGGACAGCGGGAAGGTGACCTTGCGGAAGGTGGTCGCCGGGGTGGCGTACAGGTCCCGCGCGGCCTCCAGCAGGGCGGGGTTGATCCGCTCCAGCGAGGTGTAGAGGGGCAGGATCATGAAGGGCAGGAAGTTGTACGTCAGCCCGCAGACCACCGCCAGCGGTGTGGCCAGTACCCGGTCGCCGGTGGTCAGGCCGAGGGCTCCGGTGACGTCCAGGAAGTGCAGGCTGTTCAGGGCCGAGACCAGCGGGCCGGAGTCGGACAGGATCGTCTTCCAGGCCAGGGTGCGGATGAGGAAGCTGGTGAAGAACGGCGCGATGACCGCGACGAGCAGCAGATTGCGCCAGCGGCCGGCGCGGAAGGCGATCAGGTACGCCAGGGGGTAGGCGATCGCCAGGCACAGGGCGGTGGCGGTGGCCGCGTAGGCGAAGGAGCGGACGAAGTGCCATCCGTGCTCGCCGAGGGCGTCGGTGTAGTTGGACCACGACCAGGTGACCTCGAAGCCCTTCTCGATCGACCCGGACTGCACCGACGTGGACGCCTGGTAGAAGAGCGGGGCGACGAAGAACACCGCGAGCCACAGGACGGCGGGCAGCAGCAGCCAGTACGGGGTGAGGCCGCGTCGGCGGGCCGGCGGCGGGACGTCCGGCGCCGGGGCGGCGACGGCCGTCATACGGCGTCCTCCCCGGTGCCCGCGTCGATGTCCTCGCGGCCGTCGAGGCCGAAGGTGTGCGCGGGGTCCCAGTGCAGGACGACGTCGGCGCCGGGGGCCAGCCGCTCGCGTTCGGCGTTCTGCGCGAAGACGGCGAGCTCGGGGCAGGCGGGGCTCTTCACGACGTACTGGGTGGAGACGCCGGTGAAGGACGCGTCGACGACCGTGCCGGTGAGCCGGTTGCGTCCGCCGGGGATGTCCGCCTCGGCGGCCCGGGGGGTCATGGTGATCTTCTCCGGGCGGATGCCGGCGAGGACCGTGCCGCCGGTGGCGGTGGAGGCGGCGTGGGTACGGGACTTCGGCAGCGTGAGCTTGGCGTCGCCCACGCTCAGCAGGATGTCGTCGCCGTCGGTGCCGGATATCCCGGCCTCGATCAGGTTCGACTGGCCCAGGAAGTTCGCCACGAACGCGGAGCGCGGGTTCTCGTACAGCTCGGCGGGGGCGCCCAGTTGCTCGACGCGGCCGGCGTTCATCACGGCGATGGTGTCGGCCATGGTCATGGCCTCCTCCTGGTCGTGCGTGACGTGCACGAAGGTGATGCCGACCTCGGTCTGGATGCGCTTGAGCTCCAGCTGCATCTGGCGGCGCAGCTTGAGGTCCAGGGCGCCCAGCGGTTCGTCGAGGAGCAGCACCTCGGGGCGGTTGACGATGGCGCGGGCGAGGGCGACGCGCTGTTGCTGGCCGCCGGAGAGCTGACTGGGGCGGCGGCGGGCGAGGTGTCCGAGTTCGACGAGCTCCAGCACCTCCGTGACCTGCTTGGTCACGGACTTCAGGCCCCGGCGGCGCAGGCCGAAGGCGACGTTTTCCGAGACGTCGAGGTGCGGGAAGAGCGCGTAGCTCTGGAAGACGGTGTTGACGGGCCGCTTGTGCGGCGGGAGCGCGGTGACGTCCCGTTCGCCGAGCAGCACCCGGCCGGTGGTGGGCCGCTCCAGCCCGGCGATCATGCGCAGGGTGGTGGTCTTGCCGCAGCCGGAGGCGCCGAGCAGGGCGAAGAAGGAGCCCTGGGGGACGGTGAGGTCCAGCGGGTGGACGGCGGTAACGTCGCCGAAGGTCTTGCCGACGCCGCGCAGGGTGACGCCGGCCGGCGGGGTGGACTCGGCCATGTGTCAGGCCCCGATCAGCTTGGCGAACTTGTCCTCGTACGCCGACGCCTTGGCCTCGTCGAGGTCCATGAAGACGTGGCCCCCGTCGATCATCGCCTGGTCGGGGATGATCAGCGGGTCGTTCGCCAGACTCTCGTCGATCCTGGCCAGTTCTTCCTTGGCGCCGGCCACCGGGGAGATGTAGTTGACCCAGGCGGCGAGTTCGGCCGCGTTCTTCGGGTCGTAGTAGAAGTTCATCAGCGCCTCGGCGTTCGCCTGGTGGCGGGCCTTGGCGGGGATCAGCATGTCGTCGGTGGCGTAGAGGTAGCCCTTGGCCGGGATGACGAACTCGATGTCCTCGTTGTCGGCCTGCAGCTGCACGATGTCGCCGGCCCAGGCCAGACAGGCGCCGATGTCGCCCTTGGCGAGCTCCTCGGTGTAGTCGTTGCCGGTGAAGCGGCGGATCTGCCCGGAGTCCACGGCCTTCTGCACGGCGGCGAGCGCGGCGTCGTAGTCGTCGTCGGTGAACTTCGTGCAGTCCTTGCCCATGTCGAGCAGCGTCATCCCGACGGTGTCGCGCATCTCGGTGAGCAGGGAGACCTTGCCCTTGAGGGAGGAGTCGCCGAGCAGCTGGGAGACGCTCTCGATCTTCTTGCCCCCGGTGGTCTTCTTGTTGTACGCGATGACCGTCGACAATCCGGTCCACGGCACGGTGAACTGCCGGCCGGGGTCGTGGGCGGCGTTGCGGAACCGGGCCTCCATGTTGGTGACCACGTTTCCCAGGTTCGCGGGGTTGAGGCGCTGGGCCCAGCCGGCGCGGATGAAGCGGCCGGCCATCCAGTCGGTGAGGATCATCAGATCGCGGCCGGTGTCCTGGCCGGCGGCCAGCTGGGGCTTGATCTTGCCGAAGAACTCGACGTTGTCGTTGATGTCCTCGGTGTACTTGACCTCGATGCCGGTCTGCTGCTGGAAGCGCTCCAGGGTGGGGCGCCTGTTCTCGTCCTTGTCGTCGACGTCGATGTACAGCGGCCAGTTGGAGAAGACGACCTTCTTCTCCTTGGCCGAGTAGTCCTTGGCGGCGGCGGCCTTGTCCCCGGTGTCCTTCTCCCCGTCGCCGGAGCCGGCTATGCCGCAGCCGGTCAGGGCGGCGCCGGCGGCGAGCGCGCCGGAGGCGGCCAGGAAGCGGCGCCGGGTGTGTGCGGCGCGGCCGCTCGTGAGACTCCGTTCCCACGCTCTGGCCAGGGGCTCGGGCAGTCCTGCGAACAAATCCATGGGGGTCGGCCTTCCGGGAGGAGGGAGCGCGAGGGGCCGTGAGGGTCCGGTGCGACGGGGCAGGGGATGTTCGGGCTGTTCAGGCGGGTTCAGGGAGTGAAGACCGTACGGTGCCAGGCCTTGCGCGCGACACCTGTTGTGTCCTGCATCACATGCTTGACCTGGGTGTACTCCTCCAGGGAGTACGCCGACATGTCCTTGCCGTAGCCGGAGGACCGGTGTCCGCCGTGCGGCATCTCGCTGATGATCGGGATGTGGTCGTTGATCCAGACGCAGCCCGCCCGCAGCTCGCGGGTCGCGCGGCCGGCCCGGTAGAGGTCCCGAGTCCAGGCGGAGGCGGCCAGGCCGTACGGGGTGTCGTTGGCCAGGGCCAGGCCCTCGTCGTCGGAGTCGAAGGGGAGGACGACGAGCACCGGGCCGAAGATCTCGTCCCGGACGATCTCGCTGTCCTGGGCGGCGCCCGTGATCAGCGTGGGTTCGTAGTAGGCGCCCTTGAGGCCGTCGGGGGCGCGGCCGCCGGTCACCGCGCGGGCGCCGGCGGCGACGGCGCGGGCGACGAAGCCGGCGACGCGGTCGCGCTGGGCGTACGAGATCAGCGGGCCCAGGTCGGTCGCCGGGTCGAGGGGGTCGCCGAGGCGGACGCGGGCCATCAGGCCGGCGACGCCGGCGGTGAAGGCGTCGTACAGGGGGCGCTGGACGTAGGCGCGGGTGGCGGCGGTGCAGTCCTGGCCGGTGTTGATCAGGGCGGCGGCGACGGCGCCGTGCACGGCGGCCTCGAGGCCGGCGTCGTCGAACACGACGAACGGGGCCTTGCCGCCGAGCTCCAGGTGGACGCGCTTGGCGCCGCGGGCGGCGATCGCGGCGACCTTCCGGCCGACGGCGGTGGAGCCGGTGAAGGACGTCATCGCGACGTCCGGGTGGCCGGCGAGGTGTTCGCCGGCCTCCGGTCCGGTGCCGCAGACGATGTTCACCACGCCGTCCGGGAGGCCGGCGTCGGTGGCGGCCTCGGCGAGCATCAGGGAGGTGAGCGGGGTGAGCTCGGACGGCTTGAGGACGATGGTGTTGCCGGCCGCGAGCGCCGGGAGGATCTTCCAGGCGGCCATCTGCAGCGGGTAGTTCCACGGGGCGGTCGAGCCGACGACGCCGATCGGTTCGCGGCGGACGTACGAGGTGTGGTCGCCGCTGTACTCGGCGGCGGCCTTGCCCTCGAGCAGCCGGGCGGCGCCGGCGAAGAAGGCGGTGTTGTCGACGGTCCCGGGGACGTCGAACTCCGTCGTCAGCCGGATCGGCTTCCCGCACTGCAGCGACTCGGCGTACGCGAGGTCCCCGGCCCGCTCGCCCAGCAGGCCCGCGAGGCGGTGCAGCGCGGCGGAGCGCTCGCCGGGGGTGGCGCCCGACCAGCCGGGGAAGGCGGCCGCGGCGGCGGCGACCGCCGTGTCGACGTCGGCGGGCGAGGCGAGCTCGTAGGTCAGGACGTCCTCGCCGGTCGCCGGGTCCACGACGGTGTGGGTGCGGCCCGCGGTGCCGGGGCGGAGCCGGCCGCCGATGTGGTGGGCGCCGTGCGCGGTGAAGCGCGCGGCCGCGTCGGGGCGGGGAGCCGGTGCCATGCTCAAGGGGGATCACTCCGGGATGTCGTATCGGCCGGGGCTGATTGGTGATCCTGGCAGGCCGGATGGTGTCCGGCAAGGGATTCCGTCGTTTCCTTTTGGTTAAGCGACGGAATCAGTCTTCCCCGGGGATGTACGTGGCGTGCTCCCCCATGCCAAAGGGCCCGCGCGGTGATACGCGCGGGCCCTCCGGGGTTACGGTGCCGGCTAGAGCGCCGTCATCACGTGCTTGATACGGGTGTAGTCGTCGAAGCCGTACGCGGACAGGTCCTTGCCGTAGCCGGACTTCTTGAAGCCGCCGTGCGGCATCTCCGCGACCAGCGGGATGTGGGTGTTGATCCACACGCAGCCGAAGTCCAGCGCCTTGGACATCCGCATCGCGCGGCCGTGGTCCCTGGTCCACACCGAGGAGGCCAGGGCGTACTCCACGCCGTTCGCCCACTCGGTGGCCTGCGCCTCGTCCGAGAAGGACTGGACGGTGATGACGGGGCCGAAGACCTCGTTCTGGATGATCTCGTCGTCCTGCTTCAGCCCGGAGACGACGGTCGGGGCGTAGAAGTACCCCTTGTCGCCGACCCGGTGGCCGCCCGCCTCGACCTTGGCGTTGGCCGGCAGCCGCTCGATGAACCCGGCGACCCGCTCCAGCTGCCCCGCGTTGTTCAGCGGGCCGTAGAGGGCGTCGGCCTCGCCGGCGCCGGTCTTGGTCCCGGCGGCGGCCTTGGCCAGCGCGGTGACGAACTCGTCGTGCACGGACTCGTGCACCAGCACCCGGGTGGCGGCGGTGCAGTCCTGGCCGGCGTTGAAGTAGCCGGCGACGGAGATGTCCTCGACGGCCTTGGCGATGTCGGCGTCCTCGAAGACGACGACCGGCGCCTTGCCGCCCAGCTCCAGATGGACCCGCTTGACGTCCTTGGCGGCGCTGGCGGCGACCTCCATGCCGGCCCGGACGGAGCCGGTGATGGACGCCATCGCCGGTACGGGGTGCTCGACCATCAGGCGGCCGGTGTCGCGGTCGCCGCACACGACGTTGAAGACGCCCTTCGGCAGCACGCCGCCGAGGATCTCCGCGAGCAGCACGGTCGACGCCGGGGTGGTGTCGGAAGGCTTGAGGACGACGGTGTTGCCCGCGGCGAGCGCCGGGGCGAACTTCCACACGGCCATCATCATCGGGTAGTTCCACGGCGCGACCTGCGCGCACACCCCGACGGGCTCGCGGCGGACGAAGGACGTCATGCCGTCCATGTACTCGCCGGCGGACTTGCCCTCGAGCAGCCGGGCGGCGCCGGCGAAGAAGCGGATCTGGTCGATCATGACCGGCAGCTCCTCGGAGGCGGTGAGCTCCCGGGGCTTTCCGGTGTCCTTGCACTCGGCGTCCAGCAGCTCCTCGCCGCGGGCCTCCAGCGCGTCCGCGATCTTCAGCAGAGCCAGCTGGCGGGCCCCCGGTGTGGCGTCGCGCCACGCGGGGAAGGCCGCCTTCGCGGCGTCCATGGCCGCGTCGACGTCCGCCTCGCGGGACAGGGGGGCGGTGGCGTAGACCTCACCCGTGGCGGGGTCGGTCACCTCGGTCGTACGGCCGTCGGCGGCATCCCGGAACTCTCCGGCGATGTAGTTGCGCAGCCGGCGCAGTTCAGCGGTCACTGCACCCCTCCTTGACTCGTCGTCGAAACCATGTCGGTGAACCCACCCTAACCCGGCACATTCATCGGTTCATACGCATCGGAACCGAAGATTCTCCGGCCCCGGCCCGCTCCCCCGCCGGCCCCGGGGTGACACCGGTTCTCACTCACGAGATTGTCAGCGAGGAACACACTCCGCAAGCGATTCCATCGAATGGCGGTCATCAGGCAACGGATTCAGTCGCGACCCGCCCTTGCCAGCGTATCGGCCCGTGAGGCAGAGTGGCGCCCGTGGCCCCTCGTGACAAGAACACCTCGTCCCTGGACGCCGTCTCCCGCGCGATCATCGAGCAGCTGCAGGAGGACGGGCGGCGGCCGTACGCGGCGATAGCCAAGGCCGTCGGTCTGTCGGAGGCCGCGGTGCGCCAGCGCGTCCAGAAGCTCATCGAGCAGGGCGTGATGCAGATCGTCGCCGTGACCGATCCGCTGACCGTCGGCTATCACCGGCAGGCGATGGTCGGCATCAACGCCGAGGGCGACCTCGAGCCGATCGCCGACGCCCTGGCCGCCATGCCCGAGGTGGACTACGTGGTCCTCACGGCGGGCAGCTTCGACCTCCTCGTGGAGGTCGTCGTGGAGGACGACGACGCGCTGCTGGACGTCATCCGGCGGGTCCGGACGCTGCCCGGCGTCCGCTCGACCGAGAGCTTCGTGTACTTCAAGCTGCGCAAGCAGACCTATCAATGGGGAGCTAGATAGCCGTGGGCAAGGACCTCGACAAGGCCGCTTACGACCACCTCTGGATGCACTTCACGCGCATGTCGTCGTACGAGCACAGCCCCGTGCCGACGATCGTCCGCGGCGAGGGCACGTACATCTACGACGCCGCCGGCAAGCGCTACATCGACGGGCTCGCCGGCCTGTTCGTGGTGAACGCCGGGCACGGCCGGCACGAGCTGGCCGAGACCGCGTACAAGCAGGCCCAGGAGCTGGCGTTCTTCCCCATCTGGTCGTACGCCCATCCCAAGGCCGTCGAGCTCGCGGAGCGGCTGGCGCAGCTGGCGCCCGGCGATCTGAACAAGGTGTTCTTCACCACCGGCGGCGGCGAGGCCGTCGAGACGGCGTGGAAGCTGGCCAAGCAGTACCACAAGCTCACCGGCAACCCCGGCAAGTACAAGGTGATCTCCCGCTCGGTGGCCTACCACGGCACCCCGCACGGCGCCCTGTCGATCACCGGGCTGCCGGCCCTGAAGGCGCCCTTCGAGCCGCTGGTCCCCGGCGCGCACAAGGTGCCGAACACCAACATCTACCGCGCGCCCGCGCACGGCGACGACCCGGAGGCGTTCGGCCGCTGGGCCGCCGACCGGATCGAGGAGGCCATCGTTCTCGAGGGCCCGGACTCGGTCGCGGCGGTGTTCCTGGAGCCGGTGCAGAACGCGGGCGGCTGCTTCCCGCCGCCGCCCGGGTACTTCCGGCGGGTGCGGGAGATCTGCGACCGGCACAACGTGCTGCTGGTGTCCGACGAGGTGATCTGCGCGTTCGGCCGGCTCGGTACCATGTTCGGCTGCGAGAAGTTCGGCTACGTACCGGACATGATCACCTGCGCCAAGGGCATGACGTCGGGCTACTCGCCGATAGGGGCGTGCCTGGTCTCCGACCGGATCGCCGAGCCGTTCTACTCGGGCGGCAACTCCTTCCCGCACGGCTACACCTTCGGCGGCCACCCGGTCTCCTCGGCGGTCGCGCTGGCGAACCTCGACATCTTCGAGCGCGAGGGCCTCAACCAGCACGTGCTGGACAACGAGGCGGCCTTCCACGCCACGCTGTCGAAGCTCACCGACCTGCCGATCGTCGGCGACGTGCGCGGCAACGGGTACTTCTACGGCATCGAACTGGTGAAGGACAAGGCGACCAAGGCGACGTTCAGCGACGAGGAGAGCGAACGGATCCTGTACGGGTTCGTGTCGAAGAAGCTCTTCGAGAACGGGCTGTACTGCCGGGCCGACGACCGCGGCGACCCGGTCGTCCAGCTGGCGCCGCCGCTGACCGCGGACCAGTCGCTGTTCGACGAGGCGGAGCAGATCCTGCGCGGGGTGCTCAGCGAGGCGTACACGCTGCTCTGACGGTTTCGGCGGGTCCGGCGCGCCCGGTGATCCATACGAGCGGATCATCGCGGCGCGCCGCCGTGCGGCCGCGTCCGCGGGCGCCCGGCCGCCTATCGTGCGCCGGGTGCGAGTGACTCAACCGGGACACCGTCGTTCCTCCGACGGGGGCCGCGCCTCCCAGGCCCCGACCGACGAGGCGACCGAGGTGTCCGAGATGGCTCCGCCCGACAACGACGTGCTGTTCTCCCGCTCCCTGCACTACAGCTACGGCACGACACCCGCGCTCGCCGGTGTCTCGCTGGGTGTGGGCGAGGGCGAGGTCCTGGCCGTCGACGGGCCGCGCGGCAGCGGGAAGACGACGCTGCTGCGGTGTCTGTCCGGGCAGCTGAAGCCGGAGCAGGGCGAGGTGTGGTTCAACAGCGGCGCCGTGCACACCCTGAGCGCCGCGCGGCGCGAGCGGCTGCGGCTGACCCGCTTCGGCTGGATCGACACCCGGCCCGAGCTCGTCCCCGAACTGCGGGCGTGGGAGAACGCCGCGCTGCCGCTGCTGCTGGCCGGCGAGTCGCACCGCCGGGCCAGGAAGGCGGCGGGCGAGTGGCTGGACCGGCTGGACGCCGGTGATCTGATGAAGGCCCGGCCCCGCTCCCTCACCCCCGCGCAGGCGCAGCGGGTGGCCATCGCGCGCGCCCTGGTGCACGAGCCGGCGGTGGTCTTCGCCGACGAGCCGACGGCCGCGCTGCACACCATGGAGGGGGCGCAGGTGCTGCGCACGCTGATCGCCGCCTGCCGGTCGCACGGGGTGACGACCGTGGTCGCGAGTCATCTGCACCAGGCCGTGGACCTGGCGGACCGGGTGGTCACGCTGGTCGACGGACGGGTGCGCGGTACGGCCGTGCGTACGCCCCGACCGACGGCGGAGGACTCGTGCTCGCTCTCCGTCTAGCGCGCGGTGCCCGGCCGGGGGCGACGCTGCGGCGGCTGCTGGTGGCGGGCGCGTCGGCGGGGGTTGGGTTCCTGCTGCTGGCGGCGCTGGGGCAGGCGTCCGTGCCGTGGCTGCTGTGGTGCGCGGTGCCGATGGCGGCCGTCACGCACTTCGCGGTGGTGGTGGCGCGGACGGATCCGTACGCGCGGCCCACGGCGGTGCAGGCGGCGGCCGGATTCGGGCCGGTGAACGTGCCGGTGCTGGCGGCGGTGTCGACGCTGGTGTCGTGTCTGGCGGGGAGCGCGGTGGGGCTGCTGTTCTTCCTGCATCTGCGGGGGGAGATCGCGGGGCTGCCGTTCGACGGGGCGGCGGCCGGGCTGCTGGGGGCCGGGGGGCCGCTGCCGCCGGCCGCGGCGCTCACGCTGCTGGTCGTGCCGCCGGTGCTCGCCGCGGGGGCCAGCGCGTTCGGTCTGCGGCCGGTGGCCGCGGCTCCCGCGCCCTCCGGTGACCGGGCGGCGGGGCTGTCCGCGCCGGGTGACCTGCCGTGGGGTGCCGCGCTGGTGGCGACGGGGCTGGCGATCGGGGCGTACGCGAGCCGGTCGGGAGCCGGCGGCGGGCTGGGGGAGCTGTCGCCGGCGGTGCTCGGCAGCTGGGGGGTCATCGCGCTGGGCATGGTGCTCGCCGGTCCCGGGATGACGTACCTCGCCGGGCGCGCGCTGTGTGTGCTGCGGCCCGGTGCGCTGCGGCTGTTCGCCGGGCGCGTGCTGCTGGAGGAGGCCCGGCGGATCGGGCGGCCGCTGGGGGCGCTGTCCGCGGTGGGCGCGGGGATCCTGGTGACGCTGCAGGCGGGCGGGCAGGGGCCGCGGCTCGGGCCGATCGTGGTGACGGGCGCCGGGCTGGTCGTGGGGTGCGCGGTGGCGACGGTGCTGATCGCGGCGCTGGAGACGCGCGGCGTGCGGGCGGACACCACGGCGGCGCTGCGGCGGCTGGGGACCCCGGCGGGGGTGCTGCGGGGGGCGGTGGCGCTGCGGGCGGCGGCGCTGGTGGCGGTGTTCGGGCCGGCGGTGGTGCTCGTGGCCCAACTCGCGGTACTGCCCCTGCGGTAGGGCGACCGTGTCGTACGGTGTTCGAATGCCGCATTCGCTGTACGAGATCGAGTCCCTCGACGAGTTCGACCGGATCCTGGCGGAGGGCGGGTCGCTCAGCGGCTACCGCGTCCAGTCGGTGGATCTGACGCGGCGCGTCGCGGAGTTGGAGCACGCCGACGTGCACGGCGCGGTGTTCCTCGGCTGCGCGATGTCGTGGGAGGCCGAGTACCGGGTGCAGCAGGCCGGGGCGCTGGTCTTCCCGGTGATCCCGCACCTGCCGTTCGACCCGTACCGGGGGGAGCTCTACTCGCCGGAGGGGCTGTACGACGGGCTGTCCGGCTCGTACGGCAAGACGCCCGACGCCCGGACGTACGCCTGGTATCTGCGGACGAAGGCGGAGCACGACATATTCGCCGCGGTGGTGCGGGCGATGCACGACGAATCGATGTCCAACGCGCTGAACGAACAGCTGCACGGCGCGCGGGTGATCGGCGTGATGGGCGGTCACGCGCTGGCGCGCGGCGGGCCGGAGTATCTGGCGGCGGCCGAACTGGGCCGTACCCTCACGCGCGCCGGTTACACCATCGCCACCGGCGGCGGTCCGGGGGCGATGGAGGCGGCGAACCTGGGGGCGTACGCGGCGCCGCTGGCGGACGGCATGCTGGCGGAGGCCGGGCGGATCCTGGCACGGACGCCGTCGTTCGAGCCGTCCGTCGAGGCATGGGCGCGGGCGGCGTTCGAGGTACGGGAGAGGTGGCCGGGGGGCGGCGATTCGGTGGGCATCCCGACGTGGTTCTACGGGCACGAGCCGTCGAACGCGTTCGCGGGGCGGATCGCGAAGTACTTCGCCAACGCCATCCGCGAGGACGGGCTGCTGGCCCGGTCGACGGCCGGGGTGGTGTTCCTGCCGGGGGCGGCGGGCACGGTGCAGGAGATCTTCGACGCGTCGACGCCGAACTACTACGCGTCGTACGGGAAGCCCCGCCCGATGGTGCTGGTCGACCGCGCCCACTGGACGGAGCGCCTCCCGGCGTGGCCGCTGCTGGGCACGCTGGCGGAGGGCCGGCCGATGGCGGGGCGGATCGCGCTGGTGGACCGGGTGGACGAGGTGCCGGGCGCGCTGGCGGCGATGGGTTAGGCCCCGAGGACGCTCACGTGCTCCGCCAGGAACTGGGCGCCCACCGTCGTCCCCGGCTCCGGTGCCTCGGTCAGCGGGCAGGCGGCCTCCAGCGGCGGGGCGTCGTCGGGGCGCAGGAGTACGAGGACGTGGTCGCCGCGGAACGTGCGCCCCTCGACGTGGCACGGCAGCCCGTCCGCGACGCCGGTGAGCCGTACGCCCGCCGGGCGGATCAGCACCGTGCGCCCGCCCTGCGCCGCGTCCGCCGGCACCGGGACCTTGCCCCAGGGGGTGTCGGCCACGGCGCCGTGGACGGTGGCGTCCGCCACGTTCGTGAAGCCGAGGAAGCGGGCGACGAACGCCGACGCCGGACGCTGCCACACCTCCACCGGCGTGCCCGTCTGGGCGATCCGCCCGGCGTCCATCACGACCACCCGGTCCGCGAGGGCGAACGCCTCGCCCTGGTCGTGGGTGACCGCGAGGACGGTCGTCCCGAGGTCGCGGAACAGCCGGCGGAGCTCGACGACGAGGCGTTCACGCAGCGAGCGGTCCAGTTGCCCCAGCGGTTCGTCCAGCATCAAGAGCTCGGGCCGCGGCGCCAGCGCCCGCGCCAGGGCGACGCGCTGCTGCTCGCCGCCGGAGAGGGTGGCGACGGCGCGCCGTCCGGCGCCGGGCAGGCCGACGAGGCCCAGCAGCTCGGCGGTGCGCGCGGCGGCCTCCTCGCGGGGGACGCCGTGCATCCGCGGGCCGAAGCCGACGTTGCCGGCGACGTCCCGCTGGGGGAAGAGCTGGTGGTCCTGGAACATCAGGCCCACGCCCCGACGGTGCACCGGCACCCCGGCCAGATCGCGGCCGGCGAGGGAGATCCGCCCGGCGTCCGTGGTCTGCAGTCCGGCGATCGCCCGCAGCAGCGTCGACTTGCCGCTGCCGCTGGGGCCCAGCACGCACACCGTCTCGTGCTCGGCGACGGCCAGCGACACGCCGTCGACGGCCGTGCGGTCGCCGAAGCGGACGGTGACGTCCGTGAGGGTCAGCATCAGAACTCTCCCGATCCGTCGCCCCTGAGGCGCTCCAGAAGGAGCAGCGCGACGGCGCACACCAGCATGAGGATCGTGCTGAGCGCCATCGCCTGCCCGTAGTTGTACTCACCCGCCCGCCCCAGCAGCCGGGCCACGGCCACCGGCAGCGTCGGGTTGTCGGCGCGCGCGATGAACACTGTCGCGCCGAACTCCCCCAGCGACACCGCGAACGCGAACCCCGCCGCGACGAGCAGTGCCCGCCGCACGAGGGGGAAGTCGACCTCCCGCCACACCCGCCAGGGGGACGCCCCCAGCACGGCCGCCGCCTCGCGCAGCCGGTCGTCCACCGCCCGCAGTACGGGAAGCATCGTCCGTACGACGAACGGCACCCCCACCAGCGCCTGCGCGAGGGGCACCAGGATCCACGCCGACCGCAGGTCCAGCGGAGGCTCGTCCAGCGCGACGACGAACCCGAAGCCGACGGTCACCGCGGAGGTGCCCAGCGGCAGCATCAGCAGCGCGTCGAACCCGCGCACCAGCCGCCCCGCCCGCCGGGTCACGGCCGCGGCCGCCAGACCGCCCACGACCAGGGCGATCGCGGTGGCGACGGCCGCGTACGACAGGGAGTTGGCGACGGCCTCCAGGGGCGGGACGGCGAAGGTGCCGTCGGCGCTCCGCAGCCGCTCGTAGAAACCGAGGCCGTATCCCTCCGGCGTGGCGAAGGAACGCTCGACGAGGACGGCCAGCGGGAGCACGAGAAGAATCGCGACGACTACGAGCACCCCCGCGAGCAGCGCCCGCTCCCCCGCCCCGCGCGGCGGACGGGACGTCCGTTCGGGGTCGACGAGCCGCAGCGCCGTCTCCCGCCGGCGCACCGTCGCGGCGTGCACCGCCAGCACCCCGCCGACGGCGGCGAACTGCACGAGGGACAGCACGGCGGCGGCCGGCAGGTCGAGGAAGTCGGCGGTCTGCCGGTAGATCTCGACCTCGAGGGTGGCGAAGTACGGGCCGCCGAGGATCTGGATGACGCCGAAGGAGGTGAACGTGAAGAGGAACACCATCAGCGCCGCCGCGGCGACCGCCGGGGCGAGCGCCGGGAGGGTCACCCGCCGGAAGGCGGCGAGACGTCCGGCGCCGAGCACCCGGGCGGCCTCCTCCTGACGCGGGTCGAGCTGGGCCCACAGGCCGCCGACGGTCCGTACGACGACGGCGTAGTTGAAGAAGACGTGCGCCAGGAGGATCGCCCACACCGTGGTGTCCAGCCGCAGACCCACCGCCTCGTCCAGCAGCCCGCCGCGGCCGAGGAGCGCGAGGAACGCCGACCCGACGACCACCGTTGGCAGCACGAACGGCACCGTGACGACAGCCCGCAGCAGCTGCTTCCCGGGGAAGTCGAAGCGCGCGAAGACATACGCGCCGGGGAGCGCGATCAGCAGCGTGAGCGCCGTGGACGCGGCCGCCTGCCAGAGCGTGAACCACAGCACCTCCCGGATCCCGGGATCCCCCAGCACCTCGCCGAACCGGCCGAACCGCCACTGCCCGCCGTCCTTCAGCCCGCGCGCCACGATGGCCGCCACGGGGTAGGCGAAGAACACCGCGAAGAACGCGGCCGGCACGGCGATCAGCCCGAACCGGACCGCGCTCCCGCGCAGGGGCCACCGCCGCCGGGACTCGCGGGGGTCCCGGCGGGGCGGCTCCTGGGTGGTGGTCACCTCACGACGAGCGAGGTCCACGTCTTGATCCACTGCTCCCGGTTCTTGTCGATGGTCGCTGGGTCGAGGCTCTTCGGGTCGTCGATCTTCTCGCCGTACTTGGTGAACAGCTCCGGCAGCGCCGCGTCAGGGTTCGCCGGGTAGACGAACATGTTGAGCGGCATGTCCTCCTGGAACGTCTTGCCGATCATGAAGTCGACGAGCGCCTGCGCGCCCTTCTCGTTGTCCGCGCCCTTCAGCACGCCGGCGAACTCAATCTGCCGGAAGCACGTCCCGGTGGACACCCCGGTCGGCGCCTGCTCGGGCTGCGGCTTCACGTCCAGCACCCCGGCCAGCGGGCTGGAGGCGTACGACACGACCAGCGGCTTGTCGCCCTTGCCGGCGCCGGAAAAGCGCTCGTAGTACGCCTGCTCCCAGCCGTCGACGACCTCGACGCCGTTGTCCTTCAGCTGCTTCCAGTAGTCCTGCCAGCCGTCGTCGCCGTACGCGGCGGCGGTGCCGAGGAGGAAGCCGAGGCCCGGGGAGGACGTCGCGGCGTTCTCGGTGACCAGGAGGTCCTTGTACGCGGGCTTCACCAGGTCGGCGAAGGTCTGCGGCGGGTCCAGCTTCTTGTCGGCGAAGTACTTGCGGTCGTAGTTGACGCAGATGTCGCCGAAGTCGACGGGGGTGACCCGGTGCTCGTCCTTGTCGAGCTGCAGCTCGCCGGGGATCGTGTCCAGGCCCGTGGCCTCGTACGGGGTGAAGATCCCGTTGTCCAGGCCGCGGGACAGGAGGGTGTTGTCGATGCCGAAGAGGACGTCGCCCTGCGGGTTGTCCTTGGACAGCACCGCCTGGTTGACGGTGGCGCCGGCGTCCTTGCCCTTGAGGACCTTGACCTTGTAGCCGCTCTTCGCCTCGAACTCCTTCAGTACCGCGTCCGAGGCGGCGAAGGAGTCGTGGGTGAGCAGGGTGACGGTCTTCGATTCGCCGCCCCCGGAGGAGGCGGTGTCGTCGCCGCAGGCGGCGAGCGTGCCCGCGCCGAGGACGAGGGCCAGGGCCGTGACGGCCGTACGTCTCGGGCGGAGCCCGTGGTTCATTCGCTGCATGGTGCCGCTTTCCTGAGCGGGCAGCCGCAAACAGCACGAAGAGAGAAAGATCCGAACTTCCTACCCAGAATTACCTGGGCGAGGTTCGAGGGTCTGCGGCCCTGTTGCCGCACTCTCAGCGCTGCGAGCGCTCCCCTGTCGGTTATTCCGATGAACGATAGCAGCGACCCCGGCGGGGATCACCGCTCGGCGGCCGCCAGCTGCCCGCAGGCGCCCTCGATCTCCTGACCTCGGGTGTCGCGGACGGTGACCGGCACGCCGTGCGCCTCTAGGGCCGCGACGAACGCGCGCTCGTCCTCGGGGCGGGAGGCCGTCCACTTCGACCCCGGGGTGGGGTTCAGCGGGATCAGGTTCACGTGCACCCGGTTGCCCTTGAGGAGCCGGCCGAGGAGGTCGGCGCGCCACGCCTGGTCGTTGATGTCCCGGATGAGGGCGTACTCGATCGACACCCGCCGCCCGGACCGCTCCGCATACCCCCAGGCGGCGTCCAGCACCTCGCGGACCTTCCACCGGGTGTTCACGGGCACCAGTTCGTCGCGCAGCTCGTCGTCGGGGGCGTGCAGCGAGACGGCGAGCCGGCACTTGAGGCCCTCGTCGGCCAGCCGGTTGATCGCCGGGACGAGACCCACCGTGGACACCGTGATGCCGCGCTGCGACAGCCCGAGGCCGTCCGGCTCGGGGTCGGTGAGCCGGCGGATGGCGCCGAGCACGCGGTTGTAGTTGGCGAGCGGCTCGCCCATACCCATGAACACGATGTTCGACAGCCGCGCGGGCCCGCCGGGCACCTCGCCGTCACGCAGGGCACGCATGCCCTCGACGATCTGGTGCACGATCTCGGCGGTCGACAGGTTACGGGTCAGCCCCGCCTGCCCCGTCGCGCAGAACGGGCAGTTCATCCCGCAGCCGGCCTGTGAGCTGATGCACATGGTGACGCGGTCCGGATACCGCATGAGCACGGACTCGACGAGCGTCCCGTCGAAGAGCCGCCACAGCGTCTTGCGCGTCGTGTCGTCGTCGCACGACAGATGCCGCACCACGCTCATCAGCTCGGGGACCAGCGCGTCGCGCAGCCCCTCCCGCCGCGCGGCCGGGATGTCCGTCCAGTCCGCGGGATCGGTGGTGTACCGCGCGAAGTAGTGCTGGGACAGCTGCTTGGCACGAAACGGCTTCTCCCCCAGCGCGGCGACGGCCTCTTTCCGCTCGGCGGGCGAGAGGTCGGCGAGATGCCGCGGCGGCTTCTTGGCGGCGCGGGGGGCGACGAAAGTGAGTTCTCCGGGTTTGGGCATAGCCTCACCAGTGTCCCACAGGTGCCGGGAACTCCTGATCGGCTACATGTCCGAGCCGACGAACACCGCCATTAGCAGCCAGACGACCGGGGCCGTCGGCAGCAGGGAGTCCAGGCGGTCCATGATGCCGCCGTGGCCCGGCAGCAGGCTGCCCATGTCCTTGATGCCCAGATCGCGTTTGATCATGGATTCGCTCAGGTCGCCCAGGGTGGCGCTGGCGGCGACCGCGAGGCCCAGCAGCAGGCCCTGCCACCACTGTCCGTCGTCGATCATGAACTGCATGCACAGGGCGCCGGCGGCCATCGCGAAGCCCGCCGCGCCGGCCAGCCCCTCGCGGGTCTTGCCGGGGCTGATGCGCGGGGCCAGCTTGTGCTTGCCGAACTTGTAGCCCACCGCGTACGCGCCGGTGTCGCTGACGACCGTGAGGATCAGGAACGTGAGCACCCGCCACGGTCCGTCCCCGTCGGCGGCGAGCAGCATCACCACGAACGTGGCGAGGAAGGGGACGTAGAACGCGGCGAACACGCCCGCCGTGACGTCCCGCAGATAGTCCTGCGGCACATCGTTCATCCGCCACACCAGCACCGCAAGCGCCGTCAGGGCCATGACCACCCACGCGCCCTCGGCACCGCGCCAGTACCCGACGACGACCATGGCGACGCCGCCGACGGCGAGCGGCACCAGCGGCGCGTTGACGTCCTTGCGCTCGCGCAGCCGCGACGTGAGCTCCCACAGGCCGGCGACCACGGCGGCGGCCACCACGCCCACGAAGACGACCTTGTAGACGAAGAGCGCGGCGATGATCACCGCGCCGAGTCCGAGGCCGACCCCTATGGCCGCGCCCAGGTCACGGCCGCCGCGCTGCTTCTTGGGCTCGGGCTGCGGGGGCGTCACGGCATCGTCCCCCGCGGGGTCGTCCGGCGGAAAGTCGGGCACCATCGGCATGGGCCGAGTCTGCGCCGGTTCGGCGCCGCGTGGCGCGGGACCCGCCGAAGCGGGTCCCCGGTCACTCTGTCCCCGGTGACCGGCGCTTCCCGGGGCGCCCCAGACGGAATCATTCACTGCTGAGGTGCCCCTCGAAGTAGCTGGTCCGGTGGATTCGCGGGAGGACGGGCCCGGCGCCGGCGTCCCCGCCGGCGCGGACCGTGTCCGACGACGGTGTCGTCAGACCTCCAGCAGCTCCGCTTCCTTGTGCTTGAGCAGTTCGTCGACCTGGGCCACGTACTTGTGCGTGGTGTCGTCGAGCTCCTTCTCGCCCCGGCGGCCCTCGTCCTCGCCGACCTCGCCGTCCTTGATCGCCTTGTCGATGGTCTCCTTGGCCTTGCGGCGCACGGAGCGGATCGACACCCGGGAGTCCTCGGCCTTGGCGCGGGCGACCTTGATGTAGTCCTTGCGGCGCTCCTCCGTCAGCTGCGGGAACACCACCCGGATGATGCTGCCGTCGTTGGACGGGTTGACCCCGAGGTCGGAGTCGCGGATCGCCTGCTCGATGTTGCGCAGCGCGCTCTTGTCGAACGGGGTCACCACGGCCATCCGCGGCTCGGGCACCGCGAACGACGCCAGCTGGTTGATGGGCGTCGGGGCGCCGTAGTAGTCCGCGACGATCTTGTTGAACATCGCCGGGTGGGCACGGCCGGTGCGAATGGCGGCGAAGTCCTCCTTCGCGACCACGACGGCCTTCTCCATCTTCTCCTCGGCCTCGAGGAGGGTCTCTTCGATCACCATTGGCTCCTGGTCTCGTCAGTGAGCGAGGCCGGCCCCGCTCCTGCACGCGTCTCCCCTGCACGGTGTCCGACCGGCAGGCAGTTGTCCATCCCCCGTGGAGGGGCAGCTGTGCCCCTCCGCCCGGGACTCAGTCCCGTACGCTGTGGTCGCTCACCAGCGTGCCGATCTTCTCACCCTTCACGGCGCGGGCGATATTGCCCTCCGCCAGCAGCTCGAAGACGAGGATCGGCAGCTTGTTGTCCCGGCACAGCGTGATGGCGGTGGCGTCGGCCACCTTGAGGTCGCGGGTGATGACCTCGCTGTACTCGAGGGCGTCGTACTTCACCGCGTCGGGATTGGTGCGCGGGTCCGCGTCGTAGACGCCGTCGACCCCGTTCTTGCCCATCAGCAGCATCTCCGCGTCGATCTCCAGCGCGCGCTGGGCGGCGGTGGTATCGGTGGAGAAGTACGGCATGCCCATCCCGGCGCCGAAGATCACGACGCGGCCCTTCTGCAGGTGCCGTACCGCACGCAGCGGGATGTACGGCTCCGCGACCTGGCCCATCGTGATGGCGGTCTGCACGCGCGAGTCGGTGCCCTCCTTCTCCAGGAAGTCCTGGAGGGCGAGGCAGTTCATCACGGTGCCGAGCATGCCCATGTAGTCGGAACGGGCCCGGTCCATACCGCGCTGCTGCAGCTCCGCGCCGCGGAAGAAGTTGCCGCCGCCGATCACCACCGCGATCTCCGCGCCGTCGCGGACCACGGCGGCGATCTCACGGGCGATCTTGTGCACGACGTCGGGGTCCACCCCGAGGCCCGTACCGCCGGAGAAAGCCTCGCCGGACAGCTTCAGCAGGAAGCGTCGCGGCCGGTCCTCCAGGGGGTTGGCGTGATCCGCTCCGTCATTCATCCAGGTCTCCTCGTGCACAAACCGAGAAGGCCATTGCCGGGGTCCTCGTCGGACACCCTGTACGGCAATGGCCTCCTCGTCATTCGGTCGTCGCACCGTCTGCGGCCGGGGCGAGGCGCGGTCCGCACGGGACCGCCGCCCCCGACCCGACCCTATCGGGACGGGCGGCCGCGCGCAGGTACGTCAGGCGCCGACGCGGATGCGGGCGAAGCGCTGCAGCTTCAGACCGGCCTCGTCCAGCACCTTCTGGACGGTCTTCTTGGGGTCGTGGGCGAACGGCTGCTCGAGCACCACGTTCTCCTTGAAGAAGCCGTTGACGCGGCCCTCGACGATACGGGGCAGCGCGGCCTCCGGCTTGCCCTCCTCGCGGGAGGTGGCCTCGGCGACGCGACGCTCGTTCTCGACGGTCTCCGCCGGGACGTCCTCGCGGCTCAGGTACTTCGGCGAGAAGGCGGCGATGTGCTGCGCGACGAACCGGGCGACCTCGGCGTTCTCCTTGTCCAGCTGGACCAGGACGCCGACCTGCGGGGGCAGGTCCGGCATGGTGCGGTGCATGTACGCGGCCACGTAGCCCTCGGTGAACTGCGCGAAGCGGTCCAGGACGATCTTCTCGCCGAGGGTGGCGTTGGCCTCGTCGACGTAGGCCTGCACGGTCTTGCCGGGCTCGATCTCGGACGCGAGCAGCGCCTCGAGGTCGGCCGGGGAGGTCTTGGCGACGTGCGCGGCCAGGGCCTCGGCGAGGCCGACGAACTTGTCGCCCTTGGCGACGAAGTCGGTCTCGCACTTCAGCTCGACCAGCACACCGGAGGTGTTGTCGTCGGCGATGAGGGAGACGACGGCGCCGTTCGACGCGTCGCGGCCCTCGCGCTTGGCGACGCCCTTCTGGCCCTTGACGCGGAGCAGCTCGACGGCCTTCTCGACGTCGCCATCGGCCTCGTCCAGCGCCTTCTTGCAGTCCATCATGCCGGCGCCCGTGAGCTCACGGAGCTTCTTGACGTCGGCGGCGGTGAAGTTCGCCATGATCTTGGATTTCTCTCTCGGAAGTCGGATCTACGGGGATCAACGCGGCGGACGGCGGGGGCCAATCACTCCCCCGCCGTCGCGCGCCGTGTTCCGGGGGCCTGGGTCAGGCCTGCTCGCCCTCGGCCTTGGCCTCGGTGCTCTCCGCGGCCGGGGCCTCGGCGGCCTCCGCGGCGGGGGCCTCGGCCGCGGCCGGAGCCTCGGCGGCGGGGGCCTCGGCGGCCTCGTCGGCCTTGGCCTTCTCGCCCTCGAGCAGGTCGCGCTCCCACTCGGCCAGGGGCTCGCCGGCGCCCTTCTCGGCCTTCACGTCGCCCTGCGCCTGGCCGGAGCGGGCGATGAGGCCCTCGGCGACGGCGTCGGCGATCACGCGGGTGAGCAGCGTGACGGAGCGGATCGCGTCGTCGTTGCCCGGGATCTTGTAGTCGACCTCGTCGGGGTCGCAGTTGGTGTCGAGGATCGCGACGACGGGGATGCGCAGCTTGCGCGCCTCGCCGACGGCGATGTGCTCCTTCTTGGTGTCCACGATCCAGACGGCACTGGGCACCTTCTGCATGTCGCGGATACCGCCGAGGGTCTTCTCCAGCTTGGCCTTCTCGCGGGAGAGGACCAGCAGCTCCTTCTTGGTGAGGCCGGAGGCGGCCACGTCCTCGAAGTCGATCTGCTCGAGCTCCTTGAGGCGCTGCAGACGCTTGTAGACGGTGGAGAAGTTGGTGAGCATGCCGCCCAGCCAGCGCTGGTTCACGTAGGGCATGCCGACGCGGGTGGCCTGCTCGGCGATGGCCTCCTGCGCCTGCTTCTTCGTACCGACGAACATGATGGAACCGCCGTGGGCGACGGTCTCCTTCACGAACTCGTAGGCGCGGTCGATGTACGACAGCGACTGCAGCAGGTCGATGATGTAGATGCCGTTGCGCTCGGTGAAGATGAATCGCTTCATCTTCGGGTTCCAGCGCCGGGTCTGGTGCCCGAAGTGGACGCCGCTCTCCAGCAGCTCCCGCATCGTGACGACGGCCATGGCCGTACTCCTTGGTGTACTCGGTTGTCATACGGGGGTGGATGCCGCCGGGCGGCTTGGGGTCGGGGCGCATGTCCCGCTGCAACAGGCGTAGCCACATCCGCATTCCTGCCGAGGTGGCGGCGCCCGATTCAGGTGCCGTCCGGCGTCCGCACGTAG
>NZ_WEGJ01000041.1 GCF_009604385.1 Streptomyces smaragdinus | reverse complement strand
CGCCCCCGCCCCGGCCAAGGACACGCCCCCCGCCGACCCGCGTCCCGGGCCGGGGCAGTAGCCGCCTACTCCACCAGCGCCCGCTCGCCCGCCGGCTCCCGCACCTCAGGTGCCGGAGCCGGCCGGCGCGGCGCCGCGAACAGCGCCACCGGCACCGCCAGCGCCGCCACCCCCGCCGTCACCCAGACCGCGGGCGTGAAGCCGTCGAGGAACGCCCGCGTCCCGCCGTACCCGCCGTAGCGCGCGAACACCGCCGCCGCCAGCGCCACCCCGAACGCCCCGCCCAGCTGCCGCAGCGCGTTGCTCACCCCGGAGGCGACCCCGGCCTCCGCCCGGGGCACCGACCCGACGACCGCGTTGGCCACCGGCGCCAGGCACATCGAGATCCCCACCCCCGCCGTGACCAGCCCGCCCACGAGGTCCCCGTACCCGGCGTCCACGCCCGCCGCCGACGCGACCCACGCCAGGCCCACGGCCTGCAGCGTCATCCCGCCCACCAGCAGCGGCCGGTTGCCGACCCGGTCCGCGAGCGCCCCCGCCAGCGGCGCGACGACCGCCGGGGTCGCCGTCCACGGCAGAATCCGTACCCCCGCCTCCAGCGGCGAGTACCGCATCGCCGTCTGCATCAGCTGCACGAACAGGAACAGCGCCCCGTACAGCGACGTGACCTGCAAGAACCCCACCGCGTTCGCCGCGCTGAAGTCCGGCCGCCGGAAGAAGCCCAGCGGCAGCATCGGATGCGCCGCCCGCCGCTCCCACACCAGGAACCCGGCGACCAGCGCCGCCCCCGCGACCAGCGACGCGACGACCTCCCCGCTGCCCCAGCCCAGATCCGGCGCCCGCACCGGCCCCCAGGTCAGCGCCAGCAGCCCGCCCCCGGCCAGCACCACGCCGGCGAGGTCCAGATGCGGCCGCGGGCCGTGGCTCTCGGTCAGCCTGAGCAGCGACAGCGGGATCAGCACGAGCCCCACGGGCACGTTCAGCCAGAAGATCCACTGCCAGCTGATCCCCTCCACGATCGCCCCGCCGACGGCGGGCCCCGCAGCGACCGCGAGGCCGCTCACCCCCGCCCACAGCCCGATCGCCGTCCCGCGCTTCTCGGCGGGGAAGGCCTCGGCGATGAGGGTGAGCGCCAGCGGCAGCACCAGCGCCGCGCCCGCGCCCTGCACGGCGCGGGCGGCGATCAGCGGCCCCGGCCCGCCGGAGAGCGCGGCGGCGACGGAGGCGGCGGTGAAGAGGGCGAGCCCCGTGACGTACATGCGTTTGCGGCCCAGCCGGTCGCCGAGGGCGGCGGCGGTGAGGATGAGGCAGGCGAGGGCCAGGTTGTAGGCGTTGACGGTCCATTCGAGGTCGGCCAGGCTCGCGCCCAGGTCGACCCGCAGCACGGGCAGCGCGGTGGCCACCACGAGCGTGTCCAGGGTCGCCATGAAGCCGCCGAGCGACGCCAGTACGAGCGTCCACCCCCGGCGGCCCGACGAGTCGTGCGTCATGTCTGTGATCTCCAGTCCCGTGGTCCGGTCGAAACAACGGGATAGAGACCCGCGGGGCCGGCCCGGCTCATCGGTGCCGCCCGGGAAATCTCAGGAGTCGAGCCGCTCCGGCAGCCCGAACCGCGCGAACGGCACCGGCCGGCGGAACGCGGTCACCCGCGCGATTCCCCCGGCCGTCAGGTCGACGACCTGCAGCGCGTCCGCGTGATACGACCCGTCCGCCGCCCGCGCGTACGTCCCGTACGCGGGCTGCCCGTTGGCCACGACGGGCACCAGCCGGAAGAAGCCCGGCCCGAACCGGTGCACGTGGGACGCGAGGAACACCGCCACGTCCGCCCGCCCCCGGAACCACACCGGCACCGGTGGCATCTCCATCACCACGTCCTCGCGCAGCAGCTCCACCAGCCCCGCCACGTCGGCCTTCTCGAACGCCTCCACGTACCGGTCCAGGAACCCCTGCGCGGTGCGGTCGTCCAGCCCCGGCGCGGTGGCGTCCTCCCGCGGCGCCACCGCGCGCAGCCGGTCGCGGGCGCGCTGCAGGGCGCTGTTGACGGCGGGCGAGGACGTGTCCAGCAGCTCGGCGGTCTCGGCCGCCGTCCACCCCAGCACCTCCCGCAGCAGCAGGACGGCCCGCTGCCGGGCGGGCAGATGCTGCAGCGCGGCGACGAACGCCAGCCGTACGCTCTCCCGCTCGGCGACGGCCGCCGCCGGATCGTACGACCCCGGGAAAGGCCCCCGGAACGGCCCCGGGAAGGGCTCCAGCCACTCCACGGCGTCGGCGGCCGGCCCCGGCCCGCGCTCCGGATACGCCCCCGGCGCCCCGAGCCCCGACGGCAACGGCCGCCGCCCGCGCCGCTCCAGCGCCGTCAGACAGGCCCGGGTGGCGATCCGGTAGAGCCAGGCCCGTACGGACGACCGCCCCTCGAACCGGTCGAACGCCCGCCACGCGCGCACATAGGTGTCCTGCACCAGATCCTCGGCGTCGTGCACCGACCCGAGCATCCGGTAGCAGTGCGCGAGCAACTCGCCCCGATACGGATCAGCCACCCGCGCGAAGTCGTCGCGGTCCGCCATCTGCCCCTACCTCTCTGCAGAACTGTGCCGGACTAATGACCCGCCGGAACACGCGGATTCATCGGCGCACACGGAAACGGGCGGCCCCGGGAGGACCGCCCGTCCGACAGAGCCAGGTCTCAGACCCCGGCCGGCACCTTCTCCGGCGCGGCCTCCTCGGCCGGCACCGGAGCGTCCGGAGCCACGGCCGCCCGCTTCGGCAGCGCGAACATCAGCAGGAACACCAGCCCCAGCACCCCGCTCACCCACCACATCGCGTTGCCGAACGCCGTGACGAACGCCCGCTGGCCCTCCACCGGCAGCTTCTCGTCGACGACGGAGAAGAACACCACCGACGTCAGCCCCAGCCCGAGCGCGAACCCCGTCTGGTTGGTCGTGTTGATCAACCCCGACGCCGAACCCGCGTGCTCCCGCGGCGCCTCGGAGAGGATCGCGTCCGTCAGCACCGCGAAGATCAGTCCCATCCCGGCGCCCATCAGCACCAGCGGCAGCACCATCTGCCACGACGAGATCCCCGTCCCGTACCGGTCCGCGAAGCCCAGGTAGACCAGCCCGCCCGCGACCATCGTCAGCGCGCCGGTCTGCAGCGTCCGCCGGGCCCCCAGCAGCGGGGCGATCTTCCCCACCGACATCCCCGCCGCCGCCGAGCACGCGATCGAGAACGGCACCCCGGTCAGCCCCGCGTGCAGCGGCGTCCAGCCCAGGCCCAGCTGCATGTACAGCGTCCAGACCAGGAAGAACACACCCAGCGTCGCGGAGAACGCCAGCTGCACCCCGATCCCCGCGGCGAACCGCTTCACCTTGAACAGCGACAGCTCCACCAGCGGCGACCCGTCCTTGCGCGTCTTGTACCGCTCGTACGCCACGAACACCATCAGCAGCGGCACGCTCGCCGCCATCGACACGAAGCCCCACACGGGCCAGTCGTGCTCACGCCCGGTGGTCAGCGGGTAGAGCAGCGCCAGCAGCCCCGCGCTCGCCAGCACCACGCCGATCAGGTCCAGCCGCAGGGCCTGCGGGGCGGTGGACTCGTCGATGTAGCGGCGGCCCATGATCAGACCCGCGATGCCGACCGGGAGGTTGATCAGGAAGATCGGCCGCCAGTCGAGACCGGCGATGTCCCACTGGGTGAGCAGCGCGCCGAGCAGCGGCCCGGTGACCGCGCCGAGCCCGACGATCGCGCCGAACATCCCGAACACCTTGCCGCGCTCCTCGGCGGGGAAGGTGACGTGGATGATGCTCAGCACCTGCGGCACCATCAGCGCTGCCGTCCCGCCCTGCAGGAACCGCGCGGCGATCAGCAGATCCGGGTCGCCGGCGATCCCGCACAGCAGCGAGGCGGCCGTGAAGCCTCCCATGCCGAGGAGGAAGACCCTGCGCCGGCCGTAGATGTCGCCCAGCCGGCCGCCGGTGATCAGCCCGATGGCAAAGGCGAGCGCGTAGCCGCCGGTCACCCACTGCAGGGCGGTGTACGAGGCGCCGAGGTCGTCCGCGATGGACGGCAGCGCGATGTTCACGATCGTGGCGTCCACCAGGTCCATGAACGACGCGGTCAGCAGCACGGCCAGGGCGATCCAGCGGCGGCGGTCGGCCGCCGTCGCCGGGCCGTTCCCTGCGGCGGATTCAAGGGCGTTGTGTGAGGTCATGGCTCTAAACTAGAAGCCGTATAGGACAGATCCGGTCCTAGTTGGCGGGGATGCTGGAAACATGACGACAGAAACTCCGAAGAGGCTGCTGCAACTGCTCTCCCTGCTGCAGACGCCCAGGGAATGGCCGGGGAGCGAGCTCGCGGGGCGGCTCGGTGTGACGACGCGGACGGTGCGGCGTGACGTGGAGCGGCTGCGGGATCTGGGGTATCCGGTGGAGGCGACGAGGGGCGCCGTCGGCGGGTACCGGCTGGTGGCGGGGGCGGCGATGCCGCCGCTGCTGCTGGAGGACGACGAGGCGGTGGCGATCGCGGTGGGGCTGCGCGGCGCCGCGAGCAGTGACGTCGAGGGGGTGGAGGAGGCGTCCGTACGGGCGCTGGCGAAGCTGGAGCAGGTGCTGCCGTCGCGGCTGCGGCGCCGGGTGAAGTCCCTGGGGTCGGCGACGACGCTGCACCGCTGGCAGGGGCCGCGCATCGACCCGACGGTGCTGACCACGCTGGCGACGGCGTCGGCGGCGCGGGAGAAGCTGCGCTTCGGCTACCGGGCGGCGGACGGCGCCGAGACGAAGCGGCTGGTGGAGCCGCACGGGCTGGTGTCGGCCGGGCGGCGCTGGTATCTCGTCGCGTACGACGAGGGGCGGGCGGACTGGCGGGTGTTCCGCGTGGACCGGGTGACCAAGCCGTTCCTCACGGGCGTCCGGGCGGCGCCCCGGCAGCTCCCGGCGGCGAGCCCCGCGGAGTTCATCGGCGAGCGGATGACGCGGGACCGGCCCGTGTACCGGGTGGAGGCCACGCTGCACGCCCCGTACAAGGAGCTGGCGCCGCGGATGGGGGACGCGGCGAGGCAGCTGGAGGTCGTGGACGAGCACCGCTGCCGGCTGCGGCTGGAGACGGAGGCGCTGGACTGGGCGGCGCTGCGACTGGCGGGGCTGGGCTGCGACTTCGAGGTGCACGAGCCGGCGGAGCTCACGGCGTATCTGCGCGAACTCGGCGAGCGGGTGACCCGCGCGGTGGGCTGAACCAGAACTCAGGCCGCCACGCGCCGCCGCGGATACCGCTCCCGCACGGCCGTTATGCACCGGTCCCGCGACGTCGGCCCACCGAAGCGGAGCCGGTCGTACGCCGTGAACGCCGGCTCCAGCACATGCAGCTCGTCCACCAGCCCGTGCAGCTGCCGCAGCCACTCCGTGGAGTGCGGCGACGGCGCCCGCAGCGCCGCGTCTATCGCCGCGACGAGATGGTCCTTGCGCCGGATCGTCGTCGGCGTGACGGACACCAGGCACACGTACCGCCCGCTGAGATACGCGGCCCACTCGGCCTCCCCCTCGGCGGCGTCCTCCCAGTGCGCGGTGAACCAGCCGTGCAGCCGCTCCACCCCGCCGGCCCGGTCGGTCAGCGCGAACAGGTCGACCGGCACCATCTCCGCGCCGTCCGAGCGCAGATACCCGGGCAGCGGCAGCAGTCCGACGAGCATCTGCCCGCGCACCTCGTCGGGGTCCTGGCCCCGGGTGGCGCACAGCTCCTCGAGCACCGTGAACTGCCCGCTCACATAGGTGTCGTCGGCCGGGGTCATCGGATGGTCCCCGTTGACCTCACGGAAGCGGGCCGCCAGAGCCGTCCTGCGGTCGATCGGCATCATGTCCCCCTCGGGTCGCCGGTGCGATGGATGTCAGCCCCCGACTCTAGGACACGCCACCGACAACTCCGCCCGCGCGTCCCCCCACCAGGGCCTTCAGCCCTCATCCCCGGCCAGTGACTCGGCCAGGTCCGCGGCCAGCTCCCCGTACAGTTCCTCCGGCGTCATCCGCGCCAGCTCGGCCATCTCCTCGTCCCACTCGCCCGCCATTTCCGCCAGCCCCGTCTCGATCCCGCCCCGGATCCGCCGCCGGAAGACCCGCGCCGCGACCGCCACCGGCACCCGGAACACCCCCCGCCCGCGCGGCGCCAGCTCCAGCGTGATCCGCCACCGCTCCGTCCCGTCCGCGGCCGGCGTGACCCGGAACGCGACGGCCCCCACCCGATGGGTGACCCGCCCGGTGAGCGGCGCCCCCCGCCGCCGGTCGGCGGCCTTCCGCAGCGGTCCCGCCGCCGCCCACCACCGCTCCAGATCCAGCTCCAGGGCGAAGTCCACCCGCCCCCACCCGCGGAACCACCGCAGCCCGGTGAACATCACCCCGCCCGACACCCGCAGCACCCGGGGCCGCCCGACACTGCTGAGCGACGCCGAGCCCTCCGCGACGAAGTCCAATCCGTCGTCGAACTCCAGCCGCGCCGCATGCTCCACGTCCGGATCCCAGGCGGTGACCCGCACCAGCGTCAGCTCGTCCGGGCTCAGATACTCCACCCCCGGCCCCGGCTTCTCCCGCCCCGCGTCCGGCAGCCCCTCCTCGAGCACCCGCACCCCGATCCGTACGGCCTGCTCGAACCGGTCGCGGGGAAGCCCCAGGACCGACACCCGAAAGCGATTCATACGCCCAGGGTGCCGGACCCCCGGCAGAACCAACCACCCTCACTTCACCGCGAGTTCCACCGACCGCCGCCCGAAGTCCCGCACTCCCGGCACCGCCGCCGTCCCCGCGCAGGCCACGGCCACCAGCACCGCCGCCGCCACCAGCGGCACCCCCGGCCCCCACGCGCCGGCCGCCAGCGGGCCCAGCACGTAGCCGACCGGCATCGCGGCGAGCGACAGCAGCCAGTCGTACGACACCACCCGCGCCAGCACCGGCCCCGGGATGGCGTCCTGCACGGCCGTCTCCCACACGGGGTTGAGGAAGCCCAGCGCCGCCTGCGCCACCCCGTACGCCCCGACGATCACCCACAGCGGCGCGGGCACCGCCAGCAGGGCGAGCGGCGCGGCGTAGACCGTCAGCCCCAGGTTCCCCGTCAGCACCGGATTGCGCGGCCGCGCACGGTCGGCGACGAGCGAGCCCACCAGCAGCCCCGCCCCGCCGGCCGTGGTCAGCGCCACCCACGCGCCCTCCCCGCCCAGCTCCTCCAGCGCGACGGCCGGCCCCAGCGTGGCCAGCACCGCCGCCGCGCCGTTCCACACGGAGTGCGCGACGAGCGACGTCCAGTACCAGTCCCGCGACCGCACCTCCGCCCACCCCTGCCGCAGATCCGCGAAGAACGGCCGCCGCTTTGGCGCCACATGCCTGACCCGCACCAGCGCCAGCAGCCCCGCGCTCACCAGATAGCCCACGCCCACCACGACGAACGCCCAGCCCGCCTCCGCGAGCAGCAGCACCCCCGCCAGCGGCGGCCCGGCGAGCCGGCTGGCGGAGGTCGCGGCGCCGATCGCCGCGTTCGCCCGCTGCCGCGCGGCCGGCTCCGTGACGGTGCCGATGACCAGCGGCGAGAACGCCGGCTGCCCGAACGCCGTCGCCACACCCCCGCACGCCTCGGCGACCGCGAGCTGCCACAGCTCCGGCGCCCCGCCGAGCAACTGCACGCCCACGAAGACCTGCGCCACGGCCCGGACGAGCGCGGTGGCCATCCCGATCGTCCGGGCGTCGAACCGGTCCCCGGCCACCCCGCCGACCGGCAGCAACAGCAGCCGCGGCACCATCGCGCAGCCCAGCAGCAGCGCCAGGTCACTCGTCGAACCGGTGACCTGCAGTACGGCCAGGGCCAGCGCGACGGGCGTCACGGCGTCCCCGAGCAGGGCCAACGCCCGGCTGGTGAACAGGAGTCGGAAACGTCTCGTCCGCAGCGGATGCGGGGCAGCGGTCAGCATGGCCGCGACAGTACTTCGACGCCGAATTATTCGTCAACGAAATATATGGAGCCGGAGCTACGATGCCGCCATGCCCGCCCCCCGCGACTGGACCGACACCCACCTCGACGACTGGCTCGCCGTGCTGCCCCACCTCGACCGGGACATCGAGGGGATCGTCACCCGCGCCAAGCGGCTCACGGACCATCTGCGCCGGGTGAAGGAGCGCTCCCTGACCGAGACCGGCCTGGAGCGCCACGAGTACGAGACCCTCCACAAGCTCTCCGGCCGCGGCGGCCGCGCCACCCCCTCCGAACTCGCCGCCGACCTGGACCTCGCCCCCGCCTCCGTCACCGGCCGGCTCGACGGTCTGGAGCACCGCGGGTTCCTCGTCCGCACGCCGTCCGCCACCGACCGCCGCCGCGTCGACGTGGCGATCACCGAGGCCGGTACGACGGCGTGGCGGGCGGCGCTGGACCGGCTCGGCGACGAGGAGGACCGGGTGCTGGGCGTGCTCTCCGCGCCCGAACGCGCCCGGCTCTCCGCCCTCCTGCGCCGGGTGATGGCCGAGGTCGAGCGGTCCTGACGGCTCACCGCCAGGGCTGCCGCCCCGGCCCCGTCGGGTGCACCCCCGTCACCCCGCTGACCAGCGAGTACAGCGAGGTCGTCGCCGTGAGGAAGAGCCGGTTGCGCTTGGCCCCGCCCCACGAGATGTTCGACACCGCCTCCGGTACGTTGATCCGCCCGATGAGCGTCCCGTCCGGGTCGTAGCAGTGCACGCCGTCGTTCATCGCCGCCGCCCACAGCCTGCCGCCGTCGTCGAAGCGGAGGTTGTCGAACCGGGCCTCGGGGCGGGCGGACGCCTCGGCGAAGATCCGCCCCTCGGACAGCGAGCCGTCCTCGCGGACGTCGAAGACCCGGATGTACCCGGCGCGGGTGTCCGAGACGTACAGCTGCCGCTCGTCCGCCGAGAAGACCAGCCCGTTCGGCGCCGCGAAGCCGTCCGCCGCCAGCCGCACCTCGCCCGTCGCCGGGTCGGTCCGGTAGACGTTGTTCGCGCCGATCTCGCTGTCCGCGCGATAGCCCTCGTAGTCGCTGGTGATGCCGAAGTCCGGGTCGGAGAAGTACACCGTCCCGTCGGACCGCACCGCCGCGTCGTTCGGGCTGTTCAGCCGCTTGCCCTGCCAGCGGTCGGCCAGCACCGTCACCGTCCCGTTGTGCTCGGTGCGCGTCACCCGGCGGTTGCCCTGCTCGCAGGTGACGATCCGGCCCTGTCCGTCGAGGGTGTTGCCGTTGGTGTGCCCGGCCGCGCGGCGGAAGACCGAGACGGCGCCCGTCTCCTCGTCCCAGCGCAGCATCCGGTCGTTGGGGATGTCGCTCCAGACCAGCTGCCGCCACGCCGGCAGATACAGCGGCCCCTCCGCCCAGCGGCACCCGGTGTACAGCACGTCGAGCGTGTCGTCGCCGTTCATACAGCGGCCGGTGCGGAACCGGTCGTCCAGGCACTCGTACAGCGTATCCATGGAACACCCCACCTATCCGAATGAATTCCTGCCGTAAGCGAGTATTGCAGGATGGGATATTGTCGCGGCAAGCACATTCCGAACGGAGACCCATGGACGCCATCGACCGGGCCCTGCTGACCCGCCTCCAGCAGGACGCCACCGAGTCCTACGCCGCCCTCGGCGCCGCCGTCGGACTCTCCGCGGGCGCCGCCCACGAGCGCGTGCGCAAGCTCCGCGAGCGCGGCGTCATCCGCCGCACCACGGTCGACGTCGACCCGGCGGCCGTCGGCGGGGGAGTGCTGGCGTACGTGATGGTCGAGTCGACGTCCTGGATGGGGGAGTCGGCGGACCTCTTCGCCGCCCTGCCGGAGATCCAGGAGGCGCACGTCATCGCAGGTCAGGCGTCGGTGCTGGTGAAGGTCCGCACCGCGACGACCGAGCAGCTGCAGGACGTCCTGCGCCGGCTGTACGCGATCGGGGGCGTGAGCGGCACCCGGGCGACGGTGGTCCTGGAGACGTTCTTCGAACGCCCGGTGCCGGTCCGCGGGGAGTGACCGAGGGCAGACCTGCTGACAGACCGTACAGCATGGTCAAGAGGCCCGACGGCTCCTTGCGTTCGCGGCGAAAAACCTGTCAGCCTGATCGCGTAGCAACCGCTCGCGCTTGGGAGTCCGCCGATGCTCACCGACGACGAACGGGCCTTCTACCTGCGTCCGAGCCGCGCGTCCGACCTCGGGGCCGGGGGCCCGCCCGATGAACTGCCCGCCGATCCGGGCGAGTTGGCGCTGCTGGTCCGTGGCCTGATGATGCACCCCGTCGAGACCGAGTGGCGCTTCGCCGAGGAGATCCCGGCCGGCCGGCTCGCCTCCGACCCCGACACCCGCTACGCCGCCGACATCCTCCGCCTCGTCCTCGCCCGCGACCCCGCCCCCCTCACCCGGCCGCGCCGTCTCGCCGACCGGTTCGTCGGGACGTGCCGCGACTTCGCCCTGCTGCACAGCGCGCTGTTGCGGCACACGGGCACGCCCGCGCGGATCCGCTGCGGCTACGCGACGTACCTGGTCCGGGACTTCCACGAGGACCACTGGGTCACCGAGTACTGGGACGAGACCCGCGGCTGGACCCTCGCCGACGCGCAGGTGCTCGGCGATCCGGTCGCGGCCCTCGCCGAGAAGGAGCGGTACGAGATCCCCTTCGACCCGCTGCGCGTCCCCCGCGACCGCTTCCTCGTCGCCGGCGACGCCTGGCGCGCCTGCCGTACGGGCCGCCGCGACCCGCTGACCTTCGGCGTCAGCGTCCTGCAGGCGCTGCGCGGGCTGCCGGAGGTCCAGGGCAACCTGGTGAAGGACGTCGCCGCCCTGAACCGCGTCGAGGTGCTGCCCTGGGACGGCTGGGGCCTCGCGGAGGCCGTGCCGGAGCTACTGGGGGGCGCCGACTACGCGGTGCTGGACGCCGCCGCCGAGGCGTCCTCGTCGGCCGGGTTCGACCGGCTGCGGGAGCTCTACCGTACGTACGAGGGCCTGCGCGCGCCCCGCATGATCGTCTCCCACTCGGCGTACGCGGGCGAGCACCAGGTCCTGCTGCCCGCCGAGGCCGCCTGACCTACGTGCCCCTGGCCTCGGCCCCGGCCCGGACCTTGGGGATCACGAACTCCTCCATCAGCCCCACCGCCTCGCGCACCAGCGGCCGGAACGCCCGGTAGCGGGTGAGGCGGACGACCTTCGACACCATGGGGGTCAGCCGGTGCACGAAGGCGCGGGTGCGCTCGGTGTCCTCCGTACGGTCGAAGACCCAGTACAGGACGACGCCCATCAGATGCAGCCACAGCAGGTCCGGCAGCAGCTGGCGCAGCTCGGCGTCGATCTTCGGCCCGAGCTGCGAGCCGTCCAGCACGTCCCGGAAGATGGCCACCGCCTCCGCCCGCGCCGGATGCGAGTCGTCGGAGAACGGGCTCAGCGGGCTCTCCGGATCGGCGGCCGTGGAGAAGAACTGGGCGGCGAACTCGTGGTACGGCGCCGCGCAGTCCACCCAGGCCATGACGGCGATGTCCATCCGCTCGCCGAAGTCCGTGACCCCGGCCATCCGCTCCCGGGCCACCAGCGCGTGCTCGCGGGACATCCGGTCGTAGAAGCCGGTGATCAGGGCGGCCTTGGAGTCGAAGTAGTAGTAGGCGTTGCCGACCGAGACCCCGGCCTCGGCGGCGATCGCCCGCATCGTCGTCTTGTGGTACCCGCGTTCCTGGAAGAGCCGCATCGCCGTCTCGAGGATCAGCGTGCGGGTCTCCTCGCCCTTGGTCTTCGCGGGCGCGGACGGGCCGGCCCCCGTGGACTGCTCGGGGGCCGGTTCGGTGGCGGGTTCGGGCTTCATGTCGTCGAAGACTATCCGGGCGGGGCGGCGCATCCGTCGTCGGTGCAATTCCGGCTCCAGCCCTGGGCCGGGTGGTAGCGCCAGCCGTCCCGGGCCGGGTAGGCCCCACCGCCCCAGGAGCTTGCCGAACGCGCCCCCCGGTACTTGGCCGCCGCCAGCACCGCCGCCCGGGCCAGACCCATCCCCGCCCCCGACGACAGCCGGTGCGCGGTGGCCCGGTGCGCGTGCAGCGCCCACAGCACCACGATCCACGCCCGCGCCCCCCGGTAGACCTGCCCCGCGTCGCCGACGACGGTGATCTCCTCGCGGGTGGCCGGATGGTCGAGCCCGGGGAAGCGGCGCCGCGCCTCGGCCGAGCCGCAGGGGACCAGATCCAGCGGTACGAGCTGACGCTGGCGGGTGAGCCAGTTCCGCAGGAAGACGCAGAGCGAGCAGCCGGCGTCGTACAGCACCGTCAGCCGGCGCAGCGGCGGCCGGGCGGCGGTGCGCGCCGCGTTCTGGGTGAGCCGCACGGTACTCAGGCCCCGGCCGGCGCGGCGTCGGCCCAGGCGTCGGGCTCGACGGGGGGCTGCTGCTCGCGCTCCAGCAGGCTGCGGCGGCGGTAGCGGCCGAGGACGAAGACGTTGGTCAGATGCATGCCGCCGAGGACGAGCAGCACGATGCCGAGCTTGCCGGCCAGGGTCTCGACGACCTCCTGCTGGCTGTCGACGTCGGTGCCGGTCTTCAGGAACAGGGCCACGAAGCCCAGGTTGACCAGGTAGAAGCCGACGACGAGCAGATGGTTCACGGCGTCCGCGAGCTGTTCGTTGCCGCGCATCGCGTCGGCCAGGAAGACCTTGCCGTTGCGGCTCAGCGTACGGGCCACCCAGACGGTGAGGCCGATGCTGACGGCGATGTAGAGCACGTACGTGAGCACGGTGAGATCCATGGTTCCGCCTTCCTTGAACGTGTTCAATTCTCCTTACGGACAGGAAGGTAGCGGGAATCTTGAACGTGTTCAACTGATGGGTACGAAGAGACCCGTATGCCGTGCGTCACACGGGGTTACGCGGTGAGAGGGGCGGGCAGGTCCGGCTCCGACGCTGTGAAACGCTCGCCTGTCGCCACGTCCTCGACGGTGAGGCGCAGCGACGGGTAGTCCTCGATCTGGTTGCTGCCGGACGGGTGGCCCGCCGACAGATCGGGGAAGTCGAGCCCCGGACAGAGGGCCTCGCGCGGCAGCACGATGGTGAGGACCGTGTAGTCGTCGGGGACCGGGGGCGCGTCGGCGCCCATCCGCTTGGCCGCCGCCCGGTCGTAGATCTCCGGGGACAGGTCCTTCGCCCGGGCCAGCAGCCCGAGTCCGTGCGGGCCCCAGAACTCCACGTCGGCGCGGTAGCCGCGGGTGCCTTCGCCGGCCGTGCGTGTGCGCTCGACGCCCAGGTCGATGGTGAACTCCAGCTTGCCGATCAGGCCGTCGCTGTCGGTCGGCGGCCGGTGCGGCCCTCCTACGCTGCTCGACCCGTAGGAGTGCAGCACGAGCCCCTTGCTCTCCAGCGCCCCCGGTTCGCCCTTCCCGCAGTCCGCGAGCCGCGCGGTGCCCCCGCCCGGCAGCGCCACGGGGGTCTTCGGCGGGGGCGGGGGAGGGAAGAGGCGGTCCGTCACGGGGCCGCCCCACCGGTCGTACAGCAGCGCCACGAGCAGGACCGTGACCGGCAGCGCCAGCCACAGACGGCTGCGCCGGCCGACGGACCAGGCGTCCGCCATCAGTCCGTCGCGGCCGTGGGAGCGGTGGTCTCACCGGTGCCGGCCGCGGGCTCGGCGTCCTGCGGGGCGCTGTCCACCGCCTTGTCCGGCGAGGTCGGTGAGCCGGCGTCCGGCACCGGCCCGTCGTTCGGGTCGGACAGCGTGGAGTCGGGGCTCGCGGTGGCCGGGCCGTCCGGCGACTCGTCCGCGGTGGAGCCGCCCGGGGAGCCGAGGAGCCCGTCGCAGTACGGGCCGATCTTCGACGTCCCGCCGGCCGCCTTGTTCAGCCGGTTCATCGTCTCCCGGTCCGGGCGCTCGCCCCGGGTCTGCTCGGTGACGAAGGCGCGGCAGTCGTCCTCGAGCTGCGCGGCGCTCGGCGGGGGCGTGGCGTCCTTGCCGCTGTTCTCCTTGGCGTCGGGCCCCGGACCGCTGTTGTCCGGGTCGCCGGACCTGTGTCCGTCCGGGTCCGCGGACGGCGAAGAATCGTTTCCCGGGGTGGCGCTGCCGCCGGCCGCGGGCATGGAGGTCCCCGGCAGCGGCGAGACGGTCGCCGGCGGCTTCGCCGGCGTGTCGGTGAACGGCGACAGACCGGCCGTGGAGGCCACCGCCATCCCGCCCGCCGTGCACGCCAGCAGCGTCACCGCGGCGGCCGCCCGCAGCGGACGGATCCGGCGGACCAGGGCGAACAGGGCTGTTCCGAAGCCGTGCGAGGTCTCCCGGCGGGCGGCGCGGAACGCGGCCACGGCCGCCTCCTGGCCGGGCGCGTACGCGTCGTCCGGGTACCGCCGGCCGGTGTCGGCGAGCGTCGCGAGGAACGCGGCGAGCCGCTCGGCCTCCGCCACGTCCCGGGCCGTACCCGGGGAGGGCAGGACGGATTCGCCGCGCAGCAAATGCTCCGCGGCATCCTCGTCCAGCCATCCGAGGGGCTTCTCGGCCATCACATTCCCTTAAGCGTCCGTGCCGCCGTTTCCGTCACACCGCTGTCGCTTTCCAGCCACTCCGCGATCTGCTTCAGACCCCGCTGCGCGGCCGTGCGGACGGCCCCCGGCCGCTTGCCGAGGATCTCCGCCGTACGTTTCACGTCAAGGCCCATGACCACCCGCAGGGTGACCACCTCCGCCTGGCCGCGCGGCAGTCGGGAGATGAGCGAGAGCGTGCGGCGCGTGGCCTGCGCCGTCATCGCCTCGGCCGCCGTGTCCGACGCGGCGGCGCGGTCCGTGAGTTCCGTCTCGTCCCCGCCGATCGCCGGCCGGCGCGAGCGCGCGCGGATGTGGTCGAGCGAGCGGTTGCGGGCGATGCGGGCGCTCCAGCCGCGGAACTGGTCGGCGTCGCCCTTGAACCCCGCGAGATCACGGGTGATCTGCAGCCACGCCTCCGAGGCCACGTCCTCGGCGTCGCCCTCACCGACGAGGGTGCGCACATAGCCGAGCAACCGGGGGTTGACCGCCCGGTAGACGGCGCGGAAGGCGGCCTCGTCCCCTTTCTGCGCCGAGCGCACCGCAGCGGTGAGCGCCACGTCGTCCTTGTGCACTGCGGTCAGTTCTGTAACCCCCGGACGTCCGGCCGCGTTTGGGCCGGGTCTGCATGTCTGTGGCCCGCAGGTAAATGCGGGCTTCAGAACGCTACGTGGCCGGGACACCCCACGTCCAGGGGAGTGGGACAGAGCGATGGTACGGACCGGTGGGAGGGCGTCCGGGGGGCGGGTGTGACAATTCCGGGGCGTCCGGCGCTGAACGGTATACGGACTGGCTCGAACGCCGGTCCGATCCCTGAGCGACGGCCGGGGTCTCTCCTGTGGGGGGTAGCGGCCCCGGTCGTCACATTTCAGGCGTTTACGGGCGCGTCAGCTCTCCCCGTACAACCAATCCGGAACCCGGTTGGTCGGAGACGGGGCCACATGTGACGGATGAGACCGGAGAGGTAGCTTCGTGTTCAAGAGGAAAGCGCATGCCTACAGGCCGCTGAGTCTGAAACGGAGGGCCTGGATCACGCTCGGCGCGGTCGTGCTCGGTGGCGCGGGGGCCGTCACCATCGCGGTCGCGGGCGAGGACGGTCCGGGCGGGCCCAAGCCGGTCGAGGCGCGTAAGTCCAGTGTGCGTGCGCTCGACCTGACGGGCACCAAGGGCAAGAAGCAGCTCGGGAAGACCGAGACCCAGCAGTTCTCGCTGGTCGGTCTGAGCTGGGACAAGGCCACGCAGCAGCTGGACGGCAGCGTCCAGGTGCGCACCCGGTCGCTGGAGACCGGCGAGTGGACCGAGTGGCTGCCGCTCGAGGAGCAGACGGACCTGCCGGACGACGCGACCTCGGAGATACGCGGCGGTTCCGCCACGCGCTGGGTCGGTCCGTCCGACGCCGCCGAGGCGAAGGTCGTCGCCGAGGACGCCACGGAGAGCCCGCTGCCGGCCGGCATGGAGCTGGTCCTGGTGGACCCGGGCGTGACGCCCGCGGAGGCCAAGGCGGCGGAGCCGGGGTCGGACGACTTCGAGACGGCGGCGTACTCCGTACAGGACACGCCGACCGCCGACCCGTCGGTGACCACGGATCCGACGGCGACGACGGACCCGACGACGGATCCCACGGCGACCACCGAGCCCACGGCGACCACGGAGCCGACGCAGACCACGGAGCCGACGGCGACCGCCGAGCCCACGCAGACCGAGGAGCCGCCCGGCGAGGAGCCCCCGCCCGCGCCGCCGGCCCCGCGGCCGTCCACCGTGGTCAAGCCCCCGATCAAGCCGCGCTCCAGCTGGGCGACGGCCGCCGACGAGGCGCGCGTCGCGGCGAACATCGCCGACGACAACCCGATCGAGTACCTCGACAAGATCGACGTCGCGTTCGTCCACCACACGACCGACGCGACCAACTACACCTGCGCCCAGTCCCCGCAGCTGATCCGCGCGGACTTCCTCTTCCACGTCGACCACAACGGCTGGAAGGACATCGGCTACAACTTCCTGGTCGACAAGTGCGGCCAGGTCTTCGAGGGCATGAGCGGCGGCATGGACCTGCCGGTCAAGGGCGCGCACACCGAGGGCTACAACAGCTACTCGACGGGCATCGCCGTCCTCGGCACGTACACCACCGACATCCCCACCCGCGCGGCGATGGACTCCGTCGCCCGGGTCGCGGCATGGAAGCTCGGCCAGTACGGCGTGAAGGCCAACAGCCAGGTCACGCTGGCCCAGATGACGGTGGACGAAAAAACGGATGAGCCGGTGCCCACCGGTCTCAAGCAGACCTTCTACCGGATAGCCGGTCACAAGGACGGTTACAACACCGCCTGCCCCGGCACCAAGCTGTACGAGCGCCTCGGCAAGATCCGTAACGCCGCCGTCGCCCCCGGTATCTCGCACGCGCTGGCGACCACCGACCTGCGCTCCGCCTCCGGCAAGGCGGCCAAGGACGGCATCGGCGACATGTTCGCCGGAGTGCCGAAGGCCAGCTCCTCGGCCGGTCTGGTGAGCATCCTCCCCGGCGGCGACGACGGCCCCGTGACCGGCGGCCGGCTCAACCTCACGCAGAACAGCGCCGGTGTCCCCGGCTCCAGCGAGTCCGGCGACGCCTTCGGCAGCGCCGTCTCCGCCGGTGACCTGAACGGCGACGGCGTCGCCGACCTCGTCGCCGGCGCCCCGGGCGAGGACGGTACGGCGACCCAGACGGACGTCGGCAACGTCACCTTCCTGTACGGTCCCGGCCTCACCACCGGCGGCTCCTTCGCCGGCACCAAGGCCGGTGCCAAGGCCGGCTCCACCACCGCCGTCGGTGACTTCAACGGCGACGGCAAGGCGGACATCTTCTCCGCCGGCACCGGCACCGGCGGCGCCTGGTGGGTGCGCGACAGCGCCACCGCCAAGGTCACCACCGGTACGGTCACCACCGCCACCGGCGCGATCGCCTACACCGCCGCGACCAGCGGCGACTTCAACCGCGACGGCTACGCCGACGTGGTGCTGAACTACCGCGACACGGCCGGCAAGGGCAAGCTGCTGAGCTTCAAGGGCTCCGCCACCGGCCTGGTCAAGGGCAGCGTCCTGGCCACCCCGGGCGGCCGTTCCGTCGCCGCCGGCGACATCAACGGCGACATGATCGACGACCTCGTCGTCGGCCAGGCGTACAGCGCCGAGTCGGCCGGGAACACCGGCGGCCAGATCACCACGCTGCTGGGCGCCACCGGCGGCTGGACCTCGACCACGGTGAAGAAGACGATCCACCAGAACACCACCGGCGTCGAGGGCAGCTCCGAGAGCAACGACGCGATGGGCTTCTCCGTCGCGGTCGGCGACTACAACGGCGACGGCTACGGCGACGTCCTGACCGGCGCCCCCGGCGAAGACGTCGGCACCAAGGCCGACGCCGGTATGGCCTGGCTGTTCAAGGGCTCCTCCAGCGGTCTGAACCCGTCCGGCGGGCTGGCCTGGACCGCGGACACCTCGGGCATCGCGGGCAGCGCGGAGGCGGGCGACCGCCTCGGCGCCGAGGTCCAGCTGGCCGACCTGTCGGGCTACGGCCGGGCCGACCTCGCGATCGGCGCGGACGGCGAGGACACCAACGACGGCACGATCCTCCAGCTGGACGCGGGCTCGGCGGGCATCAGCAACGCCGGCGGCGTCTACTACGGCAAGGGTTCGCTGGGCGTCGCCGCCGATCTGCGGATCGGCGCGGTGCTCGCCCCGTAACCCTCCGGGCAGCACACCGGCCGGCCCCTCCACCGCAGCCGCGGGGGAGGGGCCGGCCCCGTTTCACGACCCCCGCACCTCCACCGCCAGCGCCCGGAACCGCGCCCACGGCAGCGCCGGCCGCCGGGGGTCCCAGGTCTTCTGCGCCAGCGCCGCCAGCGGCAGCCGGATCCCCGCCGCCACCTGGTCCGCCGTCTGCGCCCCCGGTACGTCGCCCCACACCGCGAGCCGCGCGCCGAGGACCCGGTCCGGGCCGGCCAGCGCGGCGGGCACCGGCGTGGTGCCGCGCAGGACCGCGGGGGTCCACTCCTCGTAGATCCGCCGGCCGGTGGGGTAGACGAATTCGTTCGGCTGACCGAGGACGTAGTACAGGTACTCGTCGTTGACATTCACCAGCCGCCGCCCCTCCTCGAGGTACGGCGACGGCGGGCGGGCCCCGTACTCCTTGCCCGTCCAGTACTCGACCTCGCGGTCCCTGGGCGTCCGGGCCACCCCGGCCGGATAGATCCCGTCGTTCCACGCCTTGAGCCGCTTGCCGTGGTCGAGCAGCAGCTCGCCCCGGTCGTTCAGCCACCCCACCGCGAGGTCCTGGATCCGCCCCTTCGGCCCGTACTCCTTGCGCGCGGCAGCTGCCAGGGCCGGGTAGCGCGCCTCGGGGTCGGCGCTCAGCAGCGGGGCGTACTCGTCGCCGCCCAGATGCCAGTAGCGGCCGGGGAACAGGGGCACGTACTCCGTCAGCAGCTCGTCGAAGAACTTCCGCGCCGCGGGCTTCGTCACGTCGATCGCCCCGAGCACGGCCTCGCCGGCCCCGTCGCGCAGCTGCAGCGACGGATGCGCGGCCAGGACGGCGCCCAGATGACCGGGGGAGTCGATCTCCGGGATGACCTCGATGTGCAGCGCGCCCGCGGTCCGCACGATGCGGCGGACGTCGGCCTTCGTCAGATGCGGGTCGGAGACGATCTCGGGGTGCTTGTCGCTCTGTACGCGAAAGGCCTGGTCGTCGGAGAAGTGCAGGCCGAACTGGTTGTACTTCAGCTCCGCGAGCTCGCGCAGCCGGGCCTCGATCCACGCCCGCGGGTAGTGCTTGCGCGCGACGTCCAGCATGAACCCCCGCTGCGCCCGGTCCGGCCGGTCCTCGATCACCCCCGGCGGCAGCCCGCCGCCGGTGCGCACGGCCTGGCGCAGGGTGCGGGTGCCGTAGAAGACGCCGGCGTCGGAGGGGGCGGTGATCTCGGCGGGGCCGTCGGCGGGGACGCGGATCCGGTACGCCTCGCGGCCACCCGGCACGTCGGCGTCCAGGGCGAGCCGGACGTCGCCGGTACGGGCCGGGCCGGTGCTCTGCCGGACGTCCAGCTCACCGGCGAGGCGGCGCGCCTCGTCCGCCAGGACGCCCCCGGCCGGCGCGACGACCCGGGTCACGGGGGAGGGGCGCCAGCCGGGGCCGGTGCCGGGGGTGTACGCGCGGACGGCGGGCACCGTCCGGGGGGCCTCGGCGGGGACGGCCGGCAGCCGGCGTATCGCCCCCCACACCGCCGCGCTGTCCTGGGGGGCGCCGCCGCCGGGGAGCAGGAGGACGCCGGCGAGGAGCACCACGAGGGCGCTCACGCCGAGGGCCGCCGGGCGGGACGGCGCAGGGACGCGGCGTATCGCGCGCCACACGGACTTCATCGGTACCTCCAGCGGCTTACGGCCCCTCCCCCGACGCTAGACGCCTCGCCCCGCCCCCGCTCACCCAAGCCTCCGAGCAGCCGTGATGTGCCCAAACCTCCCCGTCCGGGTGAAGTTCACGGTTCGGACGGCGGATCGTTCGGTTCCTCCGTTACCGTGACGCATCGTCGTTCGACTGAGTAGCCCCACCTCCCGTGCCACCGAACAGGAGCGAGCCCTGCCCGGCCTCGACGCCCTCAACACAGCCGCACCGGCGGACGCCGAGGCCGCGCTCATGCTCTGCTGCGCCAGCCACCGCTGGGCCCGCCGGCTCACGGCCCACCGCCCCTACCCGGACCTCGGCGCCCTGCTCGCCGCCGCGGACGAGGCGGCGTACGACCTCACCCCCGCCGACCTGGGCGAGGCCCTGGCCCTGGAGCGCGCGGCCCGCCCGCCGGCCCTCCCCAGCCTCGCCGCGCACACCGCGTGGCAGGCGGCGAACGCCGCGTACGAGAGCCGCTTCGGACACGTGTTCGTCGTCTGTCTCGACGCCTACGAGCCGTCCGAGCACCTCGACCAGGTCCTCGCCGGCATCCGCACCCGGCTCTCCCACGGCCGCGACGAGGAGCTCGTCGTCACCGCCGAGGAGCTGCGCAAGCTTGCCCGCGGCCGGCTCACCCGGCTCAGCAGGCGGACCCTCAGCACCGCACAGCGCTGACCGGGGTCCGGATATCGGCCGTTGGAGTGGGTCATATGCCGAACTATCCGACATCCGAGTGACGTCCGTGCCTGATCGATCACACTGGCGCCCCCCGGGCGGGGTAATGGGCGGCGCGTCGCTACGATGGCCACGGCCGGAGGACCGTACCCGGCCGGGTATTGACCGACACACAAGGCCGGCTGTACCCCCTTCAACGCACCGGAGGGTTTTTCCGTGCCGGCTGGAACGCTGTACCGCGGCCGGGAAGGCATGTGGTCCTGGGTGGCTCATCGAGTCACCGGCGTCCTCATCTTCTTCTTCCTGTTCGTGCATGTCCTGGACACCGCACTCGTCCGCGTCTCCCCCGAGGCCTACGACGAGGTCGTGGGCACCTACAAGACGCCGCTCGTGGCCGTGCTGGAGTACGGCCTCGTCGCCGCCGTCCTCTTCCACGCCCTGAACGGCCTGCGCGTCATCGCCGTCGACTTCTGGTCCCGTGGCCCGCGTCTGCAGAAGCAGATGCTCTGGATCGTCGTCGGCATCTGGGTGGTGCTGATGGCCGGGGCGATCTACCCCGTCCTCGGCCACGCCGCACGTGAGCTGTTCGGGAGCTGAGGCAGGACATGAGCACTTCTGAGATCCAGATGACGGACTCCTCGGCGGCGGTGAGTGTCGACAACCCCGCCCCCGTGATCGAGCCCCCGCGCAAGCGGACCGGCCGCACGCCCAAGTCGACCCGCGGCAACTTCGAGATGTACGGCTGGCTGTTCATGCGCCTGTCGGGCATCGTGCTCGTCGTCCTGGTGCTGGGCCATCTGCTGATCCAGCTGGTCCTGGACGGCGGTGTGTCGAAGGTCAGCTTCGCCTTCGTGGCGGGCCGCTGGGCCTCGCCGTTCTGGCAGATCTGGGACCTGGCCATGCTCTGGCTGGCCATGCTGCACGGCTCCAACGGCCTGCGCACGGTGATCAACGACTACGCGGAGAAGGACGGCACGCGCTTCTGGCTGAAGATGCTGCTGTACACGGCGACCGTCTTCACCGTCCTGCTGGGCACGCTGGTGATCTTCACCTTCGACCCGAACATCCGCTGAGGGCTGAGGTAACGAACGCAATGAAGATCCACAAGTACGACACCGTCATCGTCGGCGCGGGCGGCGCCGGCATGCGCGCCGCCATCGAGGCGACGAAGCGCAGCCGCACCGCCGTGCTCACCAAGCTCTACCCGACCCGCTCCCACACCGGCGCCGCCCAGGGCGGCATGGCCGCCGCCCTCGCGAACGTCGAGGAGGACAACTGGGAGTGGCACACCTTCGACACGATCAAGGGCGGTGACTACCTGGTCGACCAGGACGCCGCCGAGATCCTGGCGAAGGAGGCCATCGACTCGGTCCTCGACCTGGAGAAGATGGGCCTGCCGTTCAACCGGACCCCGGACGGCACCATCGACCAGCGCCGCTTCGGCGGCCACAGCCGCAACCACGGCGAGGCCCCGGTCCGCCGGGCGTGCTACGCCGCGGACCGTACCGGCCACATGATCCTGCAGACGCTCTACCAGAACTGCGTCAAGGAGGGTGTGGAGTTCTTCAACGAGTTCTACGTCCTCGACCAGCTGCTGGCGGAGGACCCGGAGACGGGCGTCAAGAAGTCCGTGGGCGTCGTCGCGTACGAGCTGGCCACCGGTGAGATCCACGTCTTCCAGGCCAAGGCGGTGATCTACGCCTCCGGCGGGACCGGCAAGTTCTTCAAGGTGACGTCCAACGCGCACACCCTCACCGGCGACGGCCAGGCGGCCGTGTTCCGGCGCGGGCTGCCGCTGGAGGACATGGAGTTCTTCCAGTTCCACCCGACCGGCATCTGGCGCATGGGCATCCTCCTCACCGAGGGCGCCCGCGGCGAGGGCGGCATCCTGCGCAACAAGGACGGCGAGCGCTTCATGGAGAAGTACGCGCCCGTCATGAAGGACCTCGCCTCCCGCGACGTCGTGTCCCGCTCCATCTACACGGAGATCCGGGAGGGCCGCGGCTGCGGTCCCGAGGGCGACCACGTCTACCTCGACCTCACGCACCTGCCGCCGGAGCAGCTGGACGCCAAGCTGCCGGACATCACCGAGTTCGCGCGGACGTACCTGGGCATCGAGCCGTACACGGACCCGATCCCGATCCAGCCGACCGCGCACTACGCCATGGGCGGCATCCCGACCAACGTCGAGGGCGAGGTGCTCTCCGACAACACCACCGTCGTGCCGGGCCTGTACGCCGCCGGCGAGGTCGCCTGCGTGTCCGTGCACGGCGCCAACCGCCTCGGCACCAACTCGCTGCTGGACATCAACGTCTTCGGCCGCCGCGCGGGCATCGCCGCCGCGGAGTACTCGGCGAAGGCCGACTTCGTCGAACTCCCCGAGAACCCCGCCGAGCGCGTGCTCGCGCAGATCGAGGGCCTGCGGGAGTCCACCGGTTCCGAGCGGGTCGCGGACCTGCGGCGCGAGCTGCAGGAGTGCATGGACGCCAACGTGATGGTGTTCCGTACGGAGCAGACCATCAAGACGGCCGTCGACACGATCGCGGAGCTGCGCGCGCGGTACAAGAACGTGTCCGTGCAGGACAAGGGCAAGCGGTTCAACACCGATCTGCTGGAGGCCGTCGAGCTGGGCAACCTGCTGGACCTCGCCGAGGTCATGGCGATCTCCGCACTCGCCCGCAAGGAGTCCCGCGGCGGTCACTACCGCGAGGACTACCCCACCCGCGACGACGTCAACTTCATGCGGCACACGATGGCGTACCGGGAGGTCGACGCGGACGGCAACGACTCCGTCCGGCTCGACTACAAGCCGGTCGTCGTGACCCGCTACCAGCCGATGGAGCGTAAGTACTGATGAGCACTCCCGTTCTGGACAAGGTCGAGGCCGAGTCGGCGGCGTCCCCCTACATCACCGTCACCATGCGGATCCGCCGGTTCAACCCGGAGATCTCCGCCGAGTCCGTCTGGCAGGACTTCCTGGTCGAGATGGACCCGAAGGAGCGCGTCCTGGACGCCCTCCACAAGATCAAGTGGGAGCAGGACGGGACGCTCACGTTCCGCCGGTCCTGCGCGCACGGCATCTGCGGGTCCGACGCGATGCGGATCAACGGCAAGAACCGTCTCGCCTGCAAGACCCTCATCAAGGACCTCAACCCCGAGAAGCCGATCCTGGTCGAGGCCATCAAGGGCCTGACGGTCCTGAAGGACCTGGTCGTCGACATGGAGCCGTTCTTCCAGGCGTACCGGGACGTCATGCCGTTCCTGGTCACCAAGGGGAACGAGCCGACGCGCGAGCGCCTCCAGTCCGACGTCGACCGCGCCCGCTTCGACGACACGACCAAGTGCATCCTGTGCGCGGCGTGCACCTCGTCCTGCCCGGTGTTCTGGAACGACGGCCAGTACTTCGGCCCGGCGGCGATCGTCAACGCCCACCGCTTCATCTTCGACTCGCGCGACGAGGCGGGGGAGCAGCGGCTGGAGATCCTGAACGACCGCGACGGCGTCTGGCGCTGCCGTACGACGTTCAACTGCACGGACGCGTGCCCCCGCGGCATCGAGGTCACGAAGGCGATCCAGGAGGTGAAGCGGGCGCTGATCACGCGCCGCTTCTGACCTTCCGGTCCGGTCACCGAGCCCCGCTTCCTGCCGCGGCAGGGGGCGGGGTTCGTGCGTCCGGTGTCGGCCGCCGCTCGGGCGCCCGGAGGCCCGCAAGTCCCTGGACGCCCTGCGGGCGGTCGGTCAGACCGACGTGACGACGATCTCGCAGCCCTCCACGGTCGCCGCGTATGCCTCGATGTCGTCGGCGTCGGAGGTCATGACCGTACCCCCGCCGTGCTTGGCGGCGATGAGGACGGACAGGGCACCCACCGGGTCCGGCCGCTTCTTCGGCGGCAGCGTCGCCTTGCCCAGGATGTCGCCGACGGTCTTCCAGTCCTCCACGCCGAGCCCGGCGGTGCACGGCAGGAACCCCGGCTGGGCCTCGTCCGGCCGGCATGCCCGCCCGGCCGGCAGCACGAAGGTCTCGGCCAGCAGCCGCTTCCACGCGTAGGCGGTCTTGGGGCTGGTCCGCCACGCCTGCGAGAGCGCGGGGCCGGGTACGACCGCCGGGTGTCCGCCCGCCGCGACGAAGCCCGCGTGCCGGGCTCGAGCCCGGCGGTCCTGGTTCACCAGGGCGATCAGCATGCCGGTGTCGTAGACGATGACGCTCACGCGGCCGTCGCACCGCCGCCGTCCGCGGGGGGACGGCCGAGAATCCGGTTGACCTCGGCCTGCTCCTCGGCGGTGAGGACCATCCCGTCCGTCCAGCTGTCGGCGGCGGCGTCAGCCGCGGCGGCCTCGGCCTCGGCCCGGGCCTCCTCGAACGGAGCCAGTATCCGCCCCACCCGATCCTGTGCGTCCATCTGCGCCACTGCCGCGACGGCCAGAAACGCCGACACGTCGAGGTTGGCCGCGGCCGCGTGCGCCTTGATCCTGTCGCGCACCTCGGACGGCATGCTCACCGAAAACCGGACGATCGCCATGCGGCCACGGTAACGCGGCGTGTTACCGCTGAGGGGCGCCGCCGCCGGGCCGTGGCTGGAGCGCCAGGCCCGGGCGGCGGGGTCCTCAGAACACCTCCGACGGAACGTACGTCCCCCACACCTCGCGCAGCGCGTTGGAGACCTCGCCCACCGTGGCGCGGGCGCGCAGGGCCTCCTTCATCGGGTACAGGACGTTCTCCGTGCCCGAGGCCGCCCGCTGCAGGGCCGCCAGCGCCGCGTCCACCGCCGCGTTGTCGCGGTCCGCGCGCAGCGCGGCGAGGCGGGCCGCCTGCTGGGCCTCGATCGCCGGGTCGACGCGCAGCGGCTCGTACGGGTCCTCCGTGTCGAGCTGGAAGCGGTTGACGCCGACGACGACCCGCTCGCCGCTGTCCGTCTCCTGCGCGATCCGGTACGCCGAGCGCTCGATCTCGCCCTTCTGGAAGCCCCGCTCGATGGCCGCGACCGCCCCGCCCATCTCCTCGACCTTCGCCATCAGCTCCAGCGCCGCCGCCTCGACGTCGTCGGTCATCGACTCCACGACGTACGACCCGGCGAACGGGTCCACCGTCGCCGTCACGTCCGTCTCGTACGCCAGCACCTGCTGCGTCCGCAGCGCGAGCCGCGCCGACTTGTCCGTGGGCAGCGCGATGGCCTCGTCGAAGGAGTTGGTGTGCAGCGACTGCGTCCCGCCCAGGACAGCCGCCAGCCCCTGTACGGCGACCCGCACCAGGTTGACCTCCGGCTGCTGCGCGGTGAGCTGCACGCCCGCGGTCTGGGTGTGGAACCGCAGCATCAGCGACTTCGGGTTCTTCGCCCCGAACTCCTCCTTCATCACCCGCGCCCAGATCCGCCGGGCCGCCCGGAACTTCGCGACCTCCTCGAGGATCGTCGTACGGGAGACGAAGAAGAACGACAGCCGCGGCGCGAAGTCGTCCACGTCCATCCCGGCGGCCACCGCGGTACGGACGTACTCGATGCCGTCGGCCAGGGTGAACGCGATCTCCTGCGCGGGCGAGGCGCCAGCCTCGGCCATGTGGTAGCCGGAGATCGAGATCGTGTTCCACTTGGGGATCTCGGCCCTGCAGTAGCGGAAGATGTCCGCGATCAGCCGCAGCGAGGGCTTCGGCGGGAAGATGTACGTGCCGCGGGCGATGTACTCCTTCAGCACGTCGTTCTGGATGGTGCCCGTCAGCTGCCCGGCCTCGACGCCCTGCTCCTCGGCGACGAGCTGGTACATGAGCAGCAGCAGCGCCGCGGGCGCGTTGATCGTCATCGACGTGGACACCTTGTCCAGCGGGATCCCGCCGAACAGCACCCGCATGTCGTCGACGGAGTCGATCGCCACGCCCACCTTGCCGACCTCACCGTGCGCGAGCGGCGCGTCGGAGTCGTGGCCCATCTGGGTGGGCAGGTCGAACGCCACGGACAGGCCCATCGTGCCGTTGGCGATCAGCTGCTTGTACCGCGCGTTGGATTCCACGGCGGTGCCGAAGCCCGCGTACTGGCGCATCGTCCAGGGCCGGCCGGTGTACATGGAGGGGTAGACACCCCGGGTGAAGGGGTACGAGCCGGGCTCGCCGAGCTTCTCCGCCGCGTCCCATCCGGCCTCGGCCAGGCTCTTCGGCCCGTACACCGGCTCGATGGGCAGCCCCGACTCCGATTGCCGCGCCATAGGTTGTGCCGCCTCCCGCTCGTCTGGTCGTCCGCCACCACGGACTGTAGCCAGCACCGTGCGGCGGGTGGAGTCCTCCACGCTGGGACCTTGCTCACAGCGCCCCGGCAGGGGGACGCGGGGGTGGTCACGCGGCGTAAAGCAGCAGGTCGATGCCACTTTGTAATGCAACCCAGGGGTGGGGTCGAAGCGTCTATGGGGTGTGACGAGACACACCATGCGCAGAGCGGCCGCCGCCGTCGCGGCTGCTCTCATAACTGTGGGAGCGGCCGCAGGCTGCTCCGCGACGGCGGGGGCGTCCGAGGACCCCTCGCCACCGGCCGGGTCGACAGCGCCTGCCACGCAGTCGCCGTCGCCGTCGGCCAGCCCCTCGGCGTCCCATTCGCCGTCCGCCTCCACGTCTCCCTCGGCCGCGGTGACGCCGTTGCCGAGCGCGACGAAGAAGAAACCGCCGAAGATCCTCATGCGGCCCGGCGACAAGAGCGGCCAGGTGCGTGAGCTCCAGGCTCGGCTGCGGCAGATCGCGTGGTTCAACGCGGCGCCGACGGGCCAGTACGGGTCGGTCACCACGTCGGCCGTCAAGGGCTTCCAGGGCAAGCGGGGGCTGCCGAAGACGGGCACCGTGGACGAGGTGACCTGGCAGCGGCTGCTGAACATGACCACGGAGCCGACGCACGCGCAGCTGTACGCCCCGGCGCCGGGCGCGCTGGACGCCCCCGATCCGCGGTGCATGACCGGCAGGGTGCTGTGCATCTCCAAGACCAGCAACTCGCTGCGCTGGATGAGCGACGGCAAGGTGCTGTCGTCGATGGACGTCCGCTTCGGCGCGGCGGCCACGCCGACGCGGGAGGGCACGCACTACATCTACAACAAGGTCCGGGACGACTGGTCGCGGCTGTACAACTCGCCGATGCCGTTCGCGATGTACTTCGACGGCGGCCAGGCGGTGCACTACTCGGCGGACTTCGCGGCCCGCGGCTACAACGGCGCCTCGCACGGCTGCGTGAACGTCCGGGACCGGGCGAAGATCGCCGCGCTCTTCGACGCGGTGGCGATCGGTACGAAGGTGGTCATCTACCGCTGAGGCGGTGGGGCCGGGAGGCCGGAACGAAGAGCGGCGCGGGCGGAGTTGGGGGAACGCACTCCGCCCGCGCCTTCACTTCGCGAAGCCGTAGGTACGGGGGGAACCCCGGCTCCGCTCGGGCCGATGACCAGTCGGCACACTCCATTCAGCGCCGGAGCCCTCAAAAACGTCACACTCGCAGGTCAACGGTCTCTTGAGGGGTCACTCGCCGAGGGTGGCGGCGTCCAGCAGGGCCGTCACGTCCAGGGTCACCTTGGCACCAATCGAGTCGGGGAGAGCGACGAGCTGGCCTCGGGGATGAATCTCGTGGCTGGCGTAGTCCGAACCCTCGGGCTCGGTCAGTACGTGCAGGCGGTCATGCTTACGGTCCACGATGACGTACACCGGGACCTGCGCGTCGGCGTAGGCGGCAACCTTCGTGCGCAGGTCGGTTCGATAGTTGCTGGACGTGACCTCGAGTACCAGTCGGAAGACGACGGGGTCGTAGCAATTCTTCCCGACGCGATGCTCGTAGAAGTCTGCGTCCACGATCGCCAGGTCGGGAATCGCGTAGTCCTCGGCGCCGGTCGGCAGCCACAGGCCGACGGCCTGGAGCACCTCAAATCCCTCGCCGATCGGACCCGCTGTCAGGAATGGAGCCATGAGGCGCGTCAGCGCACGCGCGTGCAGGCCGTCTGCGGGCGGGGACACGAGGATCTGGCCTCCGATGATCTCGACGCGAAACCCCGGGTGTGCCTCCGACAGCAGGTCGGCCGCCGCGGCCAGCGAAAGCGCGGACTCGGGGCGCTCATCGGCTGCGGACATCCCATGCCTCTCAACAGCGGTCGCCATCACGTGCCTCCCCGGGTAGTGCCGAGAACATCATCGTAGGGCCGCCCGACCCACTACGTCTCGTAAGGCCGTATTCACCCGTTAGGGGAGGTCGCGCGTCGATGTGGCGCAGCCCTACAGCCCCTTCACCCGCCGCGCCACCTTCCGCGCCGCCCCGCTGCTCGCCAGCAGCCGCTTCGCCGAGCGGCGGACCGTCCGGTTGCGCAGGACCGCGCGGGCCGCGCGGGGGACCGTCGAGGTGCGCAGGAGGGGGCGGAGGGGCGCGGGGGCGCCGCCGGGGAGGCCGAGGGCTATGAGGCGGCGGCGGGGGAGGGACGGGACGCGGGTGGTGCGGAGGTACGCCGTGGCCTGGGCGCGCAGGGCCGGGTAGACGCGGGGCTGGTGGACGTACGCCAGCGTGCCCGCCAGGGCCGCCAGCGCCGGCGGGTCGGGCGGGGCGGAGGCCGCCGCCGCTGCCAGGGGCTCGGCGGAGGTGTGCGCGGGGTGCAGCACCGGCGTGACGCCGTACAGCGCCCGCGCCCGCAGCAGCAGCGTCGCGTCCGGGGTGAACAGCGCCGCCGGGCGCAGCGCCGCGCACACCGACTCGACGAGGTACGGCGGCTCGAGCACCGTCAGCGGCGCGCTCTGCTCACGCGCCGCCCGCTCCAGCGCCCGCAGCCGCCCCGTACCCAGAGCGACCACGGGGCCGTACCCCGCCGCCCGGGCAAGCAGCAGCAGCTCGCACAGCTCCTCCTCCGTCGGCGCGACCAGCAGCGCGCTGTCGCCGGAGGGCACGCCGCCCGGCAGCGGCACCGACGGCATCACGTCCCGTACGGCCGACGCGGGCAGCGCCGAGGCGGGCACCCCGAACTCGCTCAGGTACAGCGGCGAAGTCCCCGGCAGCAGCCCGAGGTGCAGCAGCCGCCGCACCCGCAGCCCCACCGTCCGCGCCACCTTCGCCGGCGTCGCGCCGTACGCCTCCGCGCCGCCCGCGCAGACCGTGAGCTGCGCCGAGGCGAAGATCCGGGCCAGGGCCAGGGACTGGCCGGTGAGCCCGTCGAGCACCAGGCCCGCGGGCTCCTCCCCGAGCTCCCACCACCGCCGCAGCTGACGCTCCCAGACCGGCACGTCCTCCCCGCGCACCCGCCAGTGGGCCGGGGACAGCGGCGCGACGACGTCGTCCCAGGTGACGACCGCGTCGAAGCGCGTACCGAGTTCGTCGAACCCCGGCATTCCGGAAAGCGGGGCCGGGGATTTCGTCACCACCAGAATCCGCCGGCCGCCGCGCGGGAATTGCCCCGCGTCGACGGCCGCCGCGAACATCGCGACCGCGAAAGGCGACGCGGCGGAGAAGATCTGAAGCCCGGGAAAATCGGAGCGGGTACCTGCCACAGCAGCACGATAGAGCGCCCGCACAAGGGCTTTCGGGCCCCCGGCGGTCATCTCGGTGAACTACCGGCCGCCCCACGGTGAACAGCGGGTGCCGCCGTCCGGATTCGCCATTCGGCGATGTGTTGTTAACCGGCTGTACCGACGGCGTTGGGCCATCAACTGGAATGCGTGCCTAGCGTCTGCGTCGTGCTCGACAACTCCCCCACGCCCCTTCGAACAGCGGTCATCGCGGATTCCGACACCCGCTGGAAATGGGGTGTGCTCGCCGCCCGCCGCATGGCTCCCGCCGCGTCGGCCGACGGCTTCCTGCTGCGCGGCCGGGCCACTCCCACCCCGCGCCAGCTCGCGGAGACGGGCGTCGGGGTGGAGGTCGCGGGAGAGGTGACGGGCCCCGAGTTCACCGAGCGTGCGCGGGAGTACGACGTCGTCGTCCTCGCCTGCGTCGGCCGCGGCGTGCAGGCGCTGCTGCACGGCCTCGCCCGCCTCGAGCGCCGCCCGGTCGTCGTGACGGGCTATGTGGGCGTCGTCTACGAGAAGCTGCCCGACGGTCTGCTGCTGCGCCACGGCGCCGACGTGGTCCTGGCCAACAGCCGGCACGACGCGGAGCGCTTCCGCGAGGTGTACGCGGGCATCGGCGCCGACGCCGCGAGCGTGGTGGAGGCCGGGCTGCCGTTCCTCGGCGGGAAGCCGTACGAGCCGGACGCGACCCGCCCGTACACCGTCGTCTTCGCCGTCCAGCCCTCCGTGCCCGACAGCCGCCCCGAGCGCGCCTACCTGCTGCGCCGCGCCGTCGGGCACGCCCGCGCCCACCCGGAGCGCGAGGTGCTGGTCAAGCTCCGCAGCCGCCCCGGCGAGCACACCACGCACGTCGAGGAGGCCCCGTACCAGCGGCTCGCGGAGAAGCTGCCCGGCGGGCTGCCCGCCAACTGCCGTCTGGTGTACGGGCACATGGGCGAGCTGCTCGACCGCACCGACCTGCTGGTCACCGTGAGCTCCACGGCCGCCCTGGAGTCCCTGCACCGCAGCATCCCCACGGCCGTGCTCACCGACCTGGGCATCCGCGAGCCGCTGGGCAACCACTACTTCCTCGGCTCCGGCTGCTACGCCTCCTGGGACCAGCTGGACGCCGGCGAGCTCCCCGAGCCCGACCCCGCCTGGGTCGCCCGGCACGGCGCCGCCGACCCCGCGTACACCGCGGTACGGGCCCGGATCGCCGCCCTGACCGCGACCGAACGCCCCCCGCTCACCCCCTGGCTCACCCCCCGCACCGCCCCCGGCTTCCTGCCGCCGCTGCTGGCCCGCTACGGCTTCGCCCCGGACGGCAGCGCGCTGCGCGCCGACGCCGTGAAGGAGAGCGCCGCGCGCCGCGCCGCCCGCACCGTGGTGCGCCGCGCCGCCCGCGGGGCGTACCGCTCCGGCGTGCAGCGCGTGGCCCCGCTGATCCGGCGGATGGGGGCCCTGTGAACAGCCGAGCAACCGAAGGAGCACCTGTGCCACCCACCGTGCTGGCCGTCATCCCCGCCCGCGGCGGATCCAAAGGGGTCCCCGGCAAGAACCTCGCCACGGTCGGCGGCGCCTCCCTCGTCGCCCGCGCGGTCCGCCGCTGCGCCGGGGCGTCGGCGGTGACGGACGTGGTCGTCTCCACGGACGACGCCGGGATCGCCGCCGCCGCCCGCGCGGCCGGCGCGGAGGTCGTCGAGCGCCCGGCGGACATCGCCGGGGACACGGCGACCAGCGAGGCGGCCGTGCTGCATGCCGTGGACGCCTTCGAGTCCCGGACCGGACGCACCGTCGACACCATCGTGTTCGCCCAGTGCACCAGCCCCTTCCTCACCGCCGGGGACGTCGACGCGGTGGCCCGCGCGGTGCTCGAGGAGGGCGCCGACACGGCCCTGACCGTCGCCCCCTTCCACGGCTTCCTCTGGCGCGACGAGGCGGACGAGCCCCCGGCGTCCGGGACCGAGGAACGCGAGCGGACCCACGGCGACACCGAGGTCATCGCCCGCCTGGGCGCCACCGGCTACGGGGTGAACCACGACAAGTCGTACCGCCCCCGCCGCCAGGACCGCCCGCAGGACCTCCTCGAGACGGGCGCCGCCTACGCGATGCGCGCCGACGGCTTCCGCGAGCACCGCCACCGCTTCTTCGGCCGCACCGCCCCGGTCCGCACGGACCCGGCCCGCGTGCTGGAGATCGACGACCCGCACGACCTGGCCCGCGCCCGCGCCCTCGTACCCCTGCTGGACGCGACCGCCGCGGACCTTCCCACGCGCGCCGACATCGACGCCGTGGTCCTCGACTTCGACGGCACCCAGACCGACGACCGGGTGCTGATCGACGCGGACGGACGCGAGTTCGTGTCCGTCCACCGCGGCGACGGCCTGGGCATCGCCGCCCTGCGCGACACCGGCCTGCCGCTGCTTGTCCTGTCGACCGAGCAGAACCCGGTCGTCGCCGCGCGGGCCCGCAAGCTGCGGATCCCCGTGCTGCACGGGATCGACAAGAAGGCCGAGGCCCTTCGCGCCTGGTGCGACGAGCACGGCCTCGACCCCGCGCGGGTCCTCTACGCCGGCAACGACGTGAACGACCTGCCCTGTTTCGCCCTGGTGGGCTGGCCCGTCGCGGTCGGCAGCGCGCACGACGTGGTGCGCGACGCGGCCCGTGCCGTGACCACCGCCTCGGGGGGCGACGGAGCGATCAGAGAGATCGCCTCGTGGATCCTCGGCCCCTCCCTCTGACCCCCGCAGACACAAAACCGTAAGGAAGCATCCCTCATGAGCCCCACCCCTCGATTCCGCACACTCGGCGACCGCCCCGTGGGCCCGGGTCACCCGGTCTACGTCACCGGTGAGATCGGCATCAACCACAACGGTGAGCTGGACAACGCCCTGAAGCTGATCGATGTCGCGGCCGAGGCCGGCTGCGACGCGGTGAAGTTCCAGAAGCGCACCCCGGAGATCTGCACCCCGCGCGACCAGTGGGACATCGAGCGGGACACGCCGTGGGGCCGGATGACGTACATCGACTACCGCCACCGGGTGGAGTTCGGCGAGGACGAGTACCAGAAGATCGACGAGCACTGCAAGGAGCGCGGCATCGCCTGGTTCGCCTCCCCGTGGGACACCGAGGCCGTCGCCTTCCTGGAGAAGTTCGACGTCCCCGCCCACAAGGTGGCCTCGGCCTCCCTGACGGACGACGAGCTGCTGCGCGCCCTGCGCGCCACCGGCCGCACCGTCATCCTCTCCACGGGCATGTCCACCCCGAAGCAGATCCGGCACGCGGTCGAGGTGCTGGGCAGCGACAACATCCTGCTCTGCCACGCCACCTCCACGTACCCGGCGAAGGCGGAGGAGCTCAACCTCCGCATGATCCACACCCTGCACAACGAGTTCCCGAACGTCCCGATCGGCTACTCCGGCCACGAGACGGGCCTGCAGACCAGCCTCGCCGCCGTCGCGCTCGGCGCCGTCTTCGTCGAGCGGCACATCACCCTCGACCGCGCCATGTGGGGCTCCGACCAGGCCGCTTCCGTCGAGCCGCAGGGCCTGACCCGGCTGGTGCGCGACATCCGCACCATCGAGGCGTCCCTCGGCGACGGCGTGAAGAAGGTGTACGAGAGCGAGCTCGGCCCGATGAAGAAGCTGCGCCGCGTCACCGGCGTCGTCGCCGAGACCGAGGGTACGGAGAAGGAGCCGGTCGCGGTATGAACCCGGCGGCGGGAGAGACTCTGGCACTGGTCGAGAGCCCGGTGCAGCTGCTCAACGTCCTGGAGTGGGCGTATCTGGGAGGCACCGTCACCCCGTGCACGGTGGTCGTCCTCCCGCCCCGTGACCCCATGTCCCGCGGCCAGCTGCGCCGGATGGCGGAGCTGGCCGCGGACGAGGGGCTGACCGTGCGCTGGGAGGAGGCGCGCAGCGACGGTCCCGGCGCGCTGAAGCGGCTGCTGGGCCCCCTGCGGGCCGCCCGCCGGCTCGTCCTCGGCGACCCCTTCTCCCGCTGGATCCAGCTCCTCCTCGCCCTCGCCCGGCCGCCGGAGGTCGTGGTCGTCGACGACGGCACGGCCACCATGGAGTTCGTCGGCCAGCTGGCCCGGGGGGAGCGGTTCGTCCGCTGGCACCGCAGCGGACGCGGCGGCGGCGTGCGCGCACTGGCCTACGCTCCCGTGTCGGGCGCCGCCCGCCGCCGCCTCACCCCGCGGGCCGGCCGGCGTGTCGAGGTGTTCAGCTCGATGCCGGTCGAGGCCCCGGACGGCGTCCACGTCACCCGGTGCGAATTCGCCTGGGCGCGCGCCAGATTCGGCCCGCCGCGGATCGCCAAGGACACGGATCTGGTGGGAACGTCCCTGGTCGAGACGGGTGTCGTCGATCCGGACCGGTATCTGGACGCGGTCGGTCAGCTGGCCCGCGCGCACGGTGTCGGACGCTATTTCGCGCACCGCCGTGAGAGCGCGGAGAAGCTGCACGCGATCCATCTGGCGACGGGCCTGGAGATCGTACGGCCGGACCTGCCGCTCGAGTTGATCGCGCGGCGCGGGCCCATCGGGCACACGATCGTCAGCTTCCCGTCCACCGTGGTGCACACCCTGCCCCTCGCCCTCGCGGGCACCGGGGTGAAGGTCGCGGTGGTGGAGATCGACGAGAAGTGGCTCACCGCGCAGGCCTCCCCGCGGGCGCAGGGCTTTCTCGCGACGGTCGCGGGGGCCGCACAGCATGAGAAAGGCGCCAGATCGGTGCAGTTGCCCCCAGCTGCGTCCGCAGCATGACAAGTACACGCGGAGGAGGGCGGAGGATACCCAGCGGGGTAGAGCGTTAACCCCCATCGGACTGAAATTTTGCTGATCGAGTCTCAGTTGGGGCCCCTGGCGCTCTACGCTGTCAAAGGTGAACCAACTGATGTCGCCGTCATCGGCCGGCGAGGCGCCCGCCGACCCATCCTCCGGCTCCGACTCCGACGGAGGACTGCCCGGCGCGCTGCCGCCGGAGCTGAGCGCCGAACTGATCGAGTTCCGCCGTGACTTGCACATGCACCCGGAGCTCGGCAACCAGGAGTTCCGCACCACGGCCCTCCTCGTCCACCGGCTGGAGCAGGCGGGCCTCAAGCCCCGCGTGCTCCCGCCCGGCACGGGGCTGATCTGCGACATCGGGGCCGACGCCTGGGACGGCGCCCGGCCCCTGCTGGCCCTGCGCGCCGACATCGACGCGCTGCCCATCCCGGACACCAAGACCACGCCGTACCGCTCCACCTTCCCCGACCGCGCGCACGCCTGCGGCCACGACGTGCACACCGCCGTCGTCCTGGGCGCCGGCCTGGTGCTGGCGGAGATGGCCCGCGACGGGCGGCTGCCCCAGCCCGTACGGCTGCTCTTCCAGCCCGCCGAGGAGGTGCTGCCGGGCGGTGCCACCGACGCCATCGGGCACGGGGTGCTGGACGGCGTCGGCCGCATCCTCGCCGTGCACTGCGACCCGCGGGTGGAGGCCGGCCGGATCGGGCTGCGCACCGGCGCCATCACCTCCGCCTGCGACCGGCTGGAGGTCAGCCTGGACGGCGCCGGCGGGCACACCGCGCGCCCGCATCTGACGACCGACCTGGTCACCGCCGCCGCCCGCGTCGCCCTCGACGTCCCGGCGGTCCTCGCCCGCCGCGTCGACACCCGCGCCGGGATGGCCGTCACGTGGGGGCGGCTGGAGACGGGCCACGCCTGCAACGTCATCCCGCAGCACGCGGAGCTGTCCGGGACCTGCCGGATGCTCGACATCGAGACCTGGCGCCGGGCCCCCGACCTGGTGCACGCGGCGATCGAGGAGGTCGCGGCGCTGCACGGGGCGAAGGCGTCCATCTCCTACGTCCAGGGCGTGCCGCCGGTGGTCAACGAGGCGTCCACCGCCCGGCTGCTGGCCGACGCGATGACCGCGCGGCGCGGCACGGACGCGGTGGAGGGCACGGAGCAGTCGCTGGGCGGCGAGGACTTCTCCTGGTACCTGGAGCACGTCCCGGGCGCCATGGCCCGCCTGGGCGTCCGCCCGCCGGGCGACACGGGCGCGGCGCGCGATCTGCACGCCGGCGACTTCGACGTGGACGAGGAGGCGATCCGGGTGGGCGTCGAGCTGTTCACCGCGGCGGCGCTCCTGGACGCGGACCGGCGCCTGTAGTCCCGTACTCCTCCGACGCACTCCGGACGGCTCAACCTAACGGGCGAAACGGGCAAATGCCGCGTTACGCTGCGGGCGAGATCGGCGCCGTCCCTGGAGAAGAGGCGCTTTCGCAGAGAGAAAGAAGGAAGCCTCGTGCGTCGCGTACCCCATCTCGCCGTCGCGGTCCTCACGGCAGCCGCGCTGGCCTTCACGGCCACCGCCTGCGGCGACGACGACAGCGGCTCCGGTTCCGGCGGCGGCTCGGGCTCCGGGTCCGGCTCCGACAACCTGGGCATGGCGCTCGCCTACGACATCGGCGGCCGCGGCGACCAGTCGTTCAACGACGCGGCCGCGGCCGGCTTCGACAAGGCCAAGGAGGAGTTCGGCTGGCAGGGCCAGGAGGCCGAGCCGTCGGCCGGCGAGTCCGACGCCGACAAGGCCCAGCGCCTCACCGACCTGGCCAAGAAGGGCTACGACCCGATCGTGGCCGTCGGCTTCGTCTACGCGCCGGCCGTCAAGCAGGTCGCCGCGAAGTTCCCCGACACGACCTTCGGCATCATCGACGACTCCTCGGTGCAGGGGAAGAACATCGCCAACCTCGTCTTCGCCGAGGAGCAGGGCTCGTATCTGGCGGGCGTCGTGGCGGCGAAGGTCAGCAAGACCAAGACCGTCGGTTTCGTCGGCGGGGTGGAGACGGCGCTGATCAGGAAGTTCGAGGCCGGCTACAAACAGGGCGTCGCCGACACCGACGACTCGGTGAAGGTGCTGACGAAGTATCTGAGCCAGCCGCCGGACTTCTCGGGTTTCGAAAAGCCCGACCTCGGCAAGGAGGCCGCCCAGGGCCAGCTCGACCAGAACGCGGACGTGATCTACCAGGCCGCCGGCGGCGCCGGCCGGGGCGTCATCGAGGCGACGGCCGGGGCGGACAAGTGGGCGATCGGCGTCGACTCCGACCAGTACCAGCAGAAGGGGCTGGCCGCCTACAAGGACCAGATCCTCACCTCGGTGATGAAGAACGTCTCGGGCGCGGTGTTCGACCTGGGCAAATCCGTCCACGACGGCAAGCCCGAAACGGGCGTGATCACGTACACGCTCAAGAACGACGGCGTCTCCCTCTCCCAGTCCAATCCGGCGTTCCAGGACATGGCGGACGTGCAGACCGCGGTGAAGGACGCCACCGACAAGATCATCAACGGCGACATCAAAGTCAGGACCACGCCATAGAACAGCTGTCCGCACACCCTCGGTGTCCGTCGGTTCACCCGGCGGGCACCGGTTCGTGTCACGCGCTCCGACCGGTTTTAACGACGATCCGATAACGGCGGGTCAAGGCTCTCCGCGCGCGCATCTACGCGCGTTACGATGCGGCGCAACCTGCGTCATGGGACCCCTCCGGGGGAGGATCCCGGAGCGCGCCCCTTCACCCTCGAGGAGAGCCCTCTCTTGCGTCGGCTAACCCAGATGGCGGTCGCGAGCATCGCGACCGCGGCACTTGCATTCACAGTCACCGGCTGCGGCGACGACAGCGGCGACGGCGACTCCGGAAAGGGCGGTGCCGACAAGGGCGCCGCGCTCGCGTACGACATCGGCGGCCGCGGCGACCTGTCGTTCAACGACGCCGCCGCGGCGGGCTTCGACCAGGCGAAGAAGGAGTTCGGCTGGGAGGGCATGGAGGTCGAGCCCAACGAGGGTGAGACCGACGCGGACAAGATCCAGCGGCTGACCGACCTGGCGAAGAAGGGCTACAACCCGGTCATCGCGGTCGGCTTCGTCTACTCCAAGGCCGTCGGCGAGGTTTCCAAGAAGTTCCCGAAGACCAACTTCGGCATCATCGACGACCCGGTCGAGGGCAAGAACATCGCCAACCTCGTCTTCAACGAGGAGCAGGCGTCCTACCTCGCGGGTGTGGCTGCGGCGAAGGTCACCAAGTCCAAGACGGTCGGCTTCATCGGCGGTGTCGAGACCCCGCTGATCAAGAAGTTCGAGGCGGGCTACGTCCAGGGCGTGAAGGACACCGACTCGTCCGTCAAGGTCGAGGTCAAGTACCTGACCCAGCCGCCGGACTTCAGCGGCTTCGCCGACCCGGCGAAGGGCAAGTCGGCCGCCGAGGGCCAGCTGGACGCCGGCGCCGACGTGATCTACCACGCCGCGGGCGGCGCCGGCAACGGCGCCATCGAGGCCGCCGCCACCGCCGGCAAGTGGGCGATCGGTGTCGACTCCGACCAGTACAACGCGCCGACCCTGGCGAAGTTCAAGGACAAGATCCTGGCCTCCGCCACCAAGAACGCCACGGGCGCGGTCTACAACCTGATCAAGTCCGTGCACGACAAGAAGCCGCAGTCCGGCGAGCAGCGCTACGGCCTCAAGGGCGACGGCGTCGGCCTCACCGAGTCCAACCCGGCCTACACCGCGATGACGGACGTCGTCGAGGCGGTCAACGCCGCCAAGGCGAAGATCGTGTCCGGCGAGATCACGGTCAAGACCGAGCCGTAAACCTCTCGGCATCAGGCGGGCAGGGGCCTCCGGAACCGTCCGGAAGGTCCCTGCCTGTCCGTCGGGGTTCGATCACGGGCGCTACGCGCGTAGCATGCCCGTGTGGGCACTACCGTTCCCCTGTGAGCCCCCGCCCGTACCAGACCACCGTCCCCCGGAGAGTGCGCCATCAACGCGTCCAGCCCTCCCCCCGCCGTTGAGCTGACGGGGATCACCAAACGCTTCCCCGGTGTTGTCGCCAACCACGACATCCACATCACGGTCCGCAAGGGCACCGTGCACGCGATCGTCGGTGAGAACGGCGCGGGCAAGTCCACCCTGATGAAGACCCTCTACGGCATGCACAAGCCGGACGAGGGCACGATCGCCGTCGACGGCGAGACCGTGGACATCGCCGGCCCCGCCGACGCGATCGCCCGCGGCATCGGCATGGTGCACCAGCACTTCATGCTCGCCGACAACCTCACGGTCCTGGAGAACGTCACCCTCGGCGCCGAGAAGCTGTACGGCATCGGAGGGAGGGCCCGTAAGAAGATCATGGAGATCTCCGCCGCCTACAGCCTCGGCGTCCGCCCCGACGTCCTCGTCGAGGACCTGGGCGTGGCCGACCGCCAGCGCGTGGAGATCCTCAAGGTCCTCTACCGCGGTGCCCGCACCCTGATCCTCGACGAGCCGACCGCGGTCCTCGTCCCGCAGGAGGTGGACGCCCTCTTCCACAACCTGCGCGAGCTCAAGTCCGAGGGCCTGACCGTCATCTTCATCTCGCACAAGCTGGGCGAGGTGCTCTCCGTGGCCGACGACATCACCGTCATCCGCCGCGGCACGACGGTCGCCTCCGTCACCCCCGGCGAGGTCACCCGCAAGCAGCTCGCCGAGCTGATGGTCGGCAGCGAGCTGCCCACCCCGGAGACCCGCGAGTCCACGGTCACCGACCAGCCGATGCTCCAGCTCGAGCACCTCACCCTCGCCGAGGGCGGCGTCAGCGCCCCGCTGGCGCACACCGGCGCGGGCGGCACGACGCTCCCGGAGAGCGCCACCACCGAGACCGTCGCGGCCGGCCGCAAGCTGCTGGACGACATCAGCTTCACCATCCACAAGGGCGAGGTCCTGGGCATCGCCGGCGTCGAGGGCAACGGCCAGACCGAGCTGATCGACGCCATCATCGGCATGCACACCCCCGACTCGGGCACCATCCGGCTCGACGGCACCGACGTCTCGTCCTGGCCGGTGCGCAGGCGCCGCGAGGCGGGCCTGGGCTACATCCCCGAGGACCGCCACCGGCACGGCATCCTGCTGGACTCCCCGCTGTGGGAGAACCGCATCCTCGGCCATGTCACCGAGCCGCCCAACTCCCGGGGCTTCCGCCTCGACATCAAGGCGGCCCGCGCCGACACCGAGCGGATCGTCGAGGAGTACGACGTCCGCACCCCCGGTATCGACGTCACCGCGGCCTCCCTGTCCGGCGGCAACCAGCAGAAGCTGATCGTCGGCCGGGAGATGAGCCACCACCCCAAGCTGCTGATCGCCGCGCATCCCACGCGCGGTGTCGACGTCGGCGCCCAGGCCCAGATCTGGGACCAGATCCGCGAGGCCCGCCGTGAGGGCATGGCCGTCCTGCTGATCTCCGCCGACCTCGACGAACTGATCGGCCTGTCCGACACCCTGCGCGTGATCTTCGGCGGCAAGCTCGTCGCCGACGCCGATCCCGCGACCGTCACCCCGGAGGAGCTGGGCACCGCGATGACCGGCGCGGCCAGTGGCCACCTCGAGACACCCGACGACGCCCCCGGCGCCGGCGCGGACACCGAGGACGGCCGGCGATGAAGAACGCATTCAAGTTCGACAGGGAACGACTGCTCCTGGGCATCGCCGGACCGGTGCTCGCACTGGCCGTCGCGTTCGCGCTGAGCGTCCTGGTCCTGGTGGCCTCGGGGCTCGACCCGATCGAGCCGTTCCAGATCATGTTCTCCTCCCTGCAGGAGCAGGACGTCCAGGTCCTGATCGTCAACCAGTGGGCCACGTACTATCTGGCGGCCCTCGCGGTGGCGGTCGGCTTCCGGATGAACCTCTTCAACATCGGCGTCGACGGCCAGTACCGGCTCGCCGCCGTGCTGGCCGCGATCGTCGGCGTGAAGGTCTCCGCGCCCGGCCCGCTGCACATCCTGATCATCATCCTCACCGCGATCGTCGTGGGCTCGATCTGGGCGGGCGTCGCCGGTGTGCTGAAGACCGCCCGGGGCGTCAGCGAGGTCGTCTCGACGATCATGCTCAACGCCATCGCCGGCAATCTGATCGCCTGGATGGTGCTGAAGGACCAGTTCGGCGAGCAGGCCGAGGGCTCCAACGACCTGACGACCGGCCTCATCGACGAGTCCGGCTGGTTCCCCGGGATCAAGGTCAGCGACTTCGCCGGCGAGATCTACGGCTTCGTCTTCATCGCCGCCGCCGTCGGCGTCGTCTACTGGTACGTCCTGTCCCGCACCCGCTTCGGCTTCGACCTGCGCGCCTCCGGCGCCTCCGAGTCGGCCGCCGCCGCCAGCGGCGTGGACGCCAAGCGGATGGTGCTGGTCAGCATGCTGATCTCGGGCGCCGTCGCGGGTCTGGCCGGGATGCCGGAGCTGCTCGGCGGCACCCATACGTACAGCTCGAACTTCCCCGTCGGCGTCGGCTTCACGGGCATCACCATCGCCCTGCTCGGCCGCAACAACCCGATCGGCGTGGCCTTCGCGGCGCTGCTGATCGCCTTCCTCGACAAGGCCTCCTCGCAGCTGAACCTCGAGGGTTACCCCGCGGAGATCGCCAAGATCATGCAGGGCCTGATCGTGCTCTCCGTGGTCATCTCGTACGAGCAGGTCCGCCGTTACGGGCAGCGGCGCCAGCAGCACCGGGTCGGCGAGGAACTCGCGGCCCAGGCCAAGAAGAACCGTAAGGAGGTGTCGGCGTGATGGCCACCGTGACCGACGCGACGCTGAAGCAGCCGGCCGGCAGGCCCGCCAAGCGGTTCAGGCTCACCTGGCCGTGGATGCTGATCATCCTCGCCGGCGCCCTGTGCCTGGTCTCCCTGGTCCGGCTGATCACCGGCGCCGACGACATCACCTCCGTCGGCCAGGTCTCCGCCGCCCTGCGGCTCGCCGTGCCGATCGGCCTCGCGGGCCTGGGCGGACTGTGGTCCGAGCGGGCCGGCGTGGTCAACATCGGCCTCGAGGGCATGATGATCCTCGGCACCTGGTTCGGCGCCTGGGCCGGCTACCAGTGGGGCCCGTGGACCGGGGTGGCGTTCGGGATCATCGGCGGCATCCTCGGCGGGCTGCTGCACGCCGTCGCCACCGTGACGTTCGGCGTCAACCACATCGTCTCCGGTGTGGCGATCAACATCCTGGCGCTCGGTGCCACCAAATACCTGTCGAAGTTCACCTTCCAGGAGTCCGGCGGCAGCGCCAAGCAGTCCCCGTCGATCGAGCGCATCGACACCGTCACCCTGCCGGGGCTCTCCGACTGGATGAAGACCCTCAACGGCAAACACTGGTTCCTGGTCTCCGACATCGCCGGCTTCGCCGGTGGCGTGGTCACCGGCATCTCGCTGCTGACGATCCTGGCGATCGCCCTGATCCCGGCGACCTGGTACCTGCTGTGGCGCACCCCGTTCGGGCTGCGGCTGCGCTCCTGCGGCGAGAACCCGCACGCGGCGGAGTCGCTGGGCGTCAACGTGTACAAGTACAAGTACGTCGCCGTGATCGTCTCCGGCGCCCTGGCCGGGCTCGGCGGCTACTTCCTCGCCGACGCGGCCGGGATCTACCAGGAGGGCCAGACCGGCAACCGCGGTTACATCGGTCTCGCCACGATGATCTTCGGCAACTGGCTGCCCGGCGGCACGGCGCTCGGCGCGCTGCTCTTCGGCTACACCGACAGCCTCAACGTCCGCTCCGGCGGCGACAACGTGCACGCGCTGCTGCTGCTCCTGGTCATCCTGCTGGCGCTGGCGGTCGTCTGGCAGCTGTACAAGCGCAAGCCCGTCCCGGCCGTGTTCACCGCGGTCGTCGCCGCGCTGCTGCTGTGGTGGTACCTGGCCACCGACCAGGTGCCGAGCCAGTTCGTGGCCATGGCCCCGTACGTGACGACGATCGTCGTGCTGGCGCTGTTCTCCAAGCGGCTGCGGATGCCGAAGGCCGACGGACTGCCGTACCGCAAGGGCGAGGGCTGATGGCCGCGCCCGTCGACTGGTCCGCGCTGCGGGACGCGGCCCGGGACGTGATGTCCCGGGCCTACGCCCCCTACTCGGGCTACCCCGTCGGCGCCGCCGCCCTCGTCGACGACGGCCGGATCGTAGCCGGCTGCAATGTGGAGAACGCGGCCTACGGGGTGGCCCTGTGCGCCGAGTGCGGGCTGATCTCCGAGCTCTTCCGCACCGGCGGGGGCCGGCTCGTCGCGTTCTCCTGCTGCGACGGCGACGGGCGGGTCCTGATGCCGTGCGGGCGCTGCCGCCAGCTGCTCTGGGAGCACGGCGGGCCGGAGCTGCTCGTGGACACCGTGAGCGGCGTACGGCCGATGACCGAGGTTCTGCCGGACGCCTTCGGGCCGGCGCAGCTGGGTCGCTGACCCGCGTTCTTCCGTTTGTGAAAGGGGTGTCCGATGGACGCCGTCTCCGTCATCCGTACCAAGCGTGACCGGGGCCGTCTCGACGACGCGCAGATCGACTGGGTCCTGGCCGCGTACACCCGCGGCGAGGTCGCCGACGAGCAGATGTCCGCGCTCGCCATGGCGATCCTCCTCAACGGCATGGACCGCGCCGAGATCGCCCGCTGGACCGCCGCGATGATCGCCTCCGGCGAGCGGATGGACTTCTCCGCGCTGCCCCGGCCCACCGCCGACAAGCACTCCACCGGCGGCGTCGGCGACAAGATCACCCTGCCGCTGGCCCCGCTCGTCGCCGCCTGCGGCGCCGCCGTCCCGCAGCTCTCCGGCCGGGGCCTCGGCCACACCGGGGGCACCCTCGACAAGCTGGAGTCCATTCCCGGCTGGCGGGCGCTGCTGTCCAACGACGAGATGCTGGGCGTGCTCCGCGACGCGGGCGCGGTGATCTGCGCGGCGGGCGACGGGCTGGCGCCGGCCGACAAGAAGCTCTACGCGCTGCGGGACGTCACCGGCACCGTCGAGTCGATCCCGCTGATCGCCTCGTCGATCATGTCGAAGAAGATCGCGGAGGGGACGGGGTCGCTCGTCCTGGACGTGAAGGTCGGCTCGGGCGCGTTCATGAAGAACCTCGCGGACGCCCGCGAGCTGGCCTCGACGATGGTCGGTCTCGGTACGGACCACGGGGTACGGACGGTGGCGCTGCTCACCGACATGTCCACCCCCCTCGGCCTGACCGCGGGCAACGCCCTCGAGGTCCGCGAGTCCGTCGAGGTGCTGGCCGGCGGCGGCCCGTCCGACGTGGTGGAGCTGACCCTCGCGCTGGCCCGCGAGATGCTCGACGCGGCGGGGCTGGAGCACGCCGACCCGGCGAAGGCCCTCGCGGACGGCTCCGCGATGGACGTCTGGCGCCGGATGATCACCGCCCAGGGCGGCGACCCCGACGCGACGCTGCCGACGGCCCGCGAGACGGAGACCGTCACCGCCCCCGCCTCGGGCGTCCTGACGCGCCTGGACGCGTACGCGGTGGGCGTCGCCGCCTGGCGCCTGGGCGCGGGCCGGGCGCGCAAGGAGGATCCCGTGCAGGCGGGCGCGGGCGTGGAGCTGCACGCGAAGCCGGGGGACACGGTGACGGCGGGGCAGCCGCTGCTGACGCTGCACACGGACACGCCGGAGAAGTTCGCGTACGCCCGCCAGGCCCTGGAGGGGGCGGTGGACGTGGCGGGGGAGGGGACGGGGTTCGAGCCCGTGCCGTTGATCCTGGGGCGGATCGGCTGAGGGCGGGCTGTCGCCGGGAGAGCGCGTCGCCCGACGTCACGAACCCTCCCCGTTCGTGCGGGGGTTCGGTAACAGGGCCGAGGCGGTGTTGCGCCTTCCGCTTGCCCGGGGAAGGATCGGAGGCCGCCCGAGGGGCCCCTCTTCCGGGCCGCGGTTGCCGACACGTACGGTGTGGGCCGGGCCGGCCGGGCGACGAGAAGGGCTGCCGTGCGCGGACGTGACGAGCGGGACGGGCTGGACGAGGTGACCGTGGAGCGGTTGCTGTCCGGCGAGGACGTACGGGACGGGGGAGCGGACGTACGCCGGCTGAGCGGCCTCCTGGCCGCCGCCCGCGAGCCGCTGCCCCCCGACCCCGCCCGCGCCGCCGCCGACGAGGACGCCGTCCTGGCGGCCTTCCGCGCCCAGCACGCCCGCCCCGAGCCGGTCCGCGCCCCCCGCCGCCGCATCCTCGCCGGCGCCCTCACCGGCATCGCCGCGCTGCTCGCCCTCGGCGGCGTCGCCGTCGCGTCGGGCGGCGTCCCGGTCCCCGGCTTCGGCGGCGACGACCACCCCCGCCCGGTGACCTCCCGCCCGGTGGCCCCCGGCGCGGCGACCCCCACCCCGAACCCCGAGCCGGCGACGACCGGCACCCCCACGCCGCTGACCCCGGCCGTCCCCGCGGAGACGACCGCCCCCGCCCGGGAGAGCGCCGCCCTGTGCCGGGCCCGGGAGCACGCCCTGGCCAAGGACCACACCCTGCCCCCCGGCCAGGAACGCCGGCTGGCCGACGCCGCCCACGGACAGCCCCTGGGCCCGTACTGCGCCCGCGTCCTGCGCGAGGACGCCACGCACCGCGCGAAGACCGACGAGGGCCCCCAGGGCGGCACGACGGGCCCCGTGAACTCCCGCGCCGGGAAGGACAAGGGCGCCCCCGGAAACCCGGGGGCGCCCGGTCGTACGAAGAAGTCGGACCTCCGCCCGCACGCCCTGCGGACGACGAGGATCTGACCGCGGGACTACCGCCCCGCGACCGCCACCGTCCGCCGCTCGGTGACCGCCTTGCGGGTCGCGTACAGCGTGATCCCGCCGATGGCCACCAGCGCGACCAGCCCCAGCACGACCACCCCGTCCCACGCCGCCGCGTGGAAGGCGATCGCGCCCAGCGTGGCCCCGACGCTGGAGCCGGCGTAGTACGCCACCTGGTACAGCGCCGTCGCCTGGGCCCGCCCTTCGGTCGCCGCCCGGCTGACCGACGCGGAGGCCACCGCGTGCCCGGCGAAGAACCCGGCCGTGAGCAGCACCAGGCCCAGCAGCACCACGTACAGCGTGCCGGACGACGTCAGCAGCAGCCCGGCCGCGGTCGTCAGCGCCGCCGCGTACAGCGTGCCGCGCCGCCCCAGCAGCCCGACGAACCGGCCGGCCGCGGCGGAGGAGACCGTACCGACCAGATAGATCACGAACACCGAGCCGATCAGCCCCTGCGACAGCCCGAACGGCTCCCCGGCCAGCCGCAGCCCGATCACGGTGTACACCGACCCGAACACCGTCATGAACAGCGCGCCGATCGCGTACAGCCGCACCATCAGCCCGTCCGTCAGATGCCCCCGTACGGTCGCGAGCATCGCCCGCGTCCCGGCCGGCCCCGGCGTGAAGTGCCGCGCCCGCGGCAGGGTGGCCCTGAACAGCGCCGCGCACAGCACGGACAGCACCGCCACGGCCGCCAGCGCCGCCCGCCAGCCCCACGCGTCGGCGACCCAGCCGGTGAGGATGCGCCCCGTCATACCGCCGACGCTGTTGCCGGCGACGAACAGCCCGATCGCGCCGATCACGTACTTCTGCTCGACCTCGTCCGCGATGAACGCGATGCCCGAGGCCGGGATCCCGGCGATGGCCACGCCCTGCAGCGCGCGCAGCACGATCAGGGTGTCGACGCCGGGCGCGAAGGGGATCACCAGCGCCAGCGCGACGGCGGCCGTCAGCCCGTACGAGAGCATCGCCCGCCGGCCGACGCGCTCGGACACCAGGCTCAGCGGGACGACCGCCAGGGCCAGCGCGAGGGTCGTGGCGGACACCGTCCAGCTGGCGGTGCTCGCCGAGACGTGGAGCTCACCGGTGAGCGCGGGCAGCAGCGCCTGGGTGGAGAAGAGCAGGGCGAAGGTGGCCGTGCCCGCCGCGAAGAGCGCGAGGATCATGCGACGGTAACCGGCGTCGCCCGGCGTGAGCTTGGTGAGGGAGGAGGGGACGGGGGCGTCCGCGGGCCGCTCGGCGGCCACCCGGACTGGTTCGGCTGGCATGCCATCGAAAGTACGCAATGCAAAATAATGCGTCCAATGCATGAGGATGGCAGAATCCATACGATGATGCATGAGCACAGGTCAGCGCGGCCGATGTCACCATCTGGACATCTGCAAGATACATCTGTTACAGAGGCCGCTCCCGAGTCCGCCGCCGGCTGGGCGGCCCTCCTCGCCCCCCGCCTCGCCCAGTTCGCCGCCGTCGCCCGGCACGAGCACGTCACCCGCGCCGCCCTCGAACTCGGCGTCCCCCAGCCCACGCTGAGCCGCGCCGTCGCACGCCTGGAGGCCGACCTGGGCGTCGCCCTCTTCACCCGCCACGGCCGCACGCTCACGCTCACCAAGGCCGGCCACGACCTCCGCACCGCCGCCGACCGGGCGCTCGGCGAGGTGGGCCGGGCGGCCGAGGCGGTACGGGCCGACGCCGACCCCTCGGCCGGCAAGGTGGCGTTCGGCTTCCTGCACACCATGGGCCCGGAGACGGTCCCGGAGCTGCTGCGGGAGTTCCGCGTCGACCACCCGGGAGTGCGGTTCCAGCTGGTCCAGTCGTACGGGGAGTGGATGCTCGACCGCCTCCGCGAGGGCGAGCTGGACCTGTGCCTGACCTCACCGGTCCCCGACGACCCCGACCTCGTCGGGCGGCGGCTGGACGAACAGCGGCTGCGTCTGGTCGTACCGGACGACCACCGGCTCGCCGGGCGCAAGCGGGTGCGGCTGGCGGAGGCGGCGGAGGAGGCGTTCGTGACCCTGGAGCCGGGCTACGGGCTGCGGCGGATGACGGACGCCCTGTGCGCGCAGGCCGGGTTCACGCCGCGGGTCGCGTTCGAGGGGGAGGAGGCGGAGACCCTGCGCGGGCTGGTCGCCGCGGGCCTGGGCGTCGCCCTGCTGCCCCCGCCCGCCGTGCCCCGCCCGGGGGTGGTCGAGCTGACGCTCACCGGGCAGCGGGCGGTACGGGAGATCGGGCTGGCGTGGCAGGCGGGGGCGGTGGACACGCCGCCGGTGGCCGCGTTCAAGAAGTTCCTCCTGGGCCGCCGGGGCCGCCTCCTCAATGGCTGACCCGGTACTCCCGCGACCCCTCCAGCACCCGCAGCGGATCGTCCTGCACGGCCCGCGTGCAGTCGTACTCCCGCAGCTGCGCGCGCGTCCCCAGCACCGCCCGCGTCCCGTCGTCCAGCGCCGCGAACGTGCACACCAGCTGGGCCAGCCCCTGCTTGGACAGCTCCTCCGGGTCCCGGTCGAAGCGCACCGCCCGCGGCGGGTCACCCGCGCGCGGCGCCGACAGCGCGATGCGGGCCACGTCCGTGTCGTACCCGTCCGTCGACTCCCGCGGCCCCGGCTCGCGCAGCAGCTGGGCGAGCAGCTCCCGCTCCAGATACGCCCGTACGGTCGCCGCCGACCCCGCCGGCGGCCGTACGCCGCGCCGCACCGGCGACACCTTCGGCCCGCACACCAGGAACACGTCCACCTGCGCCGACCCGTCCTTGCGCGGCGCCGCCGGCGGGTCCTCGCTGCCGCAGCGCGCCCGGGTGGGCGCCGAACCGGCGTCCACCGGGACGCTGGTGGGCCTGATCCCGCAGCCGGCCAGCGCGACGGCGCACAGGGCCACGGCCACGGACCGGGTCAGTGCCCTCATCGCTCCTCCTCGTCCGGCGCCGGCGCGTACCGCGGCAGCCGCAGCGTGAACACCGCCCCGCCCTCGGGCCGGTTGGCGGCGCTGATCGCCCCGCCGTGGATCCGCGCGTTCTCCACCGCGATGGACAGCCCGAGGCCACTGCCCTCGGAACGGGCCCGCGAGGCGTCCGCCTTGTAGAACCGGTCGAACACGTGCGGCAGCACGTCCTCGGGGATACCGGGCCCGTTGTCGGCGACCTCCACCACCAGATCGTCGTCCTCCGTACGGGCCGTCACCCGCACCGGCGATCCGCCGTGCTTGAGCGCGTTGCCGATCAGGTTCGCCAGGATCACGTCCAGCCGGCGCGGGTCCAGCCGCGCCGTCAGCCCGCGCGGCGCGTCCAGGTCCACCGCGTCCAGCCAGGCCCGCGCGTCGATGCACGCGGTGATCTGGTCGGCCACGTCGACCTCGTCCGCGACCAGCCGGGCCGTACCGGCGTCGAAGCGGGTGACCTCCATCAGATTCTCGACCAGGTCGTTCAGCCGACGCGTCTCGCTCACCACCAGCCGCACCGCCGGCGCGATCATCGGGTCGAGGGAGTCCTGCTCCTCCTCCAGCACCTCCGTCACCGCGGTGATCGCGGTCAGCGGGGTGCGCAGCTCGTGCGACATGTCGGCGACGAACCGCCGGCTGGCCTTGTCCCGCTCGCTCAGCGCCTCCACCTGCTGCTCCAGCCGCTCCGCGGTCTGGTTGAACGTACGGGACAGATCGGCCAGTTCATCGGTCCCGGTGATCCGCAGCCGGGTGTCCAGCTTCCCCTCGCCCAGCGCCCGCGCCGCCTCGCCGAGCCGCTGCACGGGCCGCAGCACCGTCGTCGCGGCGGCCTGCGCCAGCAGCGCGGAGCCGATCAGCGACAGCGCGGTGGCGATGCCCAGCGACCAGGCCAGGGAGTTCAGGTCGTCGCGCTCGGGGTTCAGCGACTTCAGCATGTAGCCGGTCCAGTCGCTGCCCTCCACCCGCGCCCCGCCCACCAGATACGGGTCGCCGTCCATGGTGATCCGTATCCAGTACAGGTGGTACGCGCCGGCGTCGTCCGCCCGCGGCTTGTCCACCGCCCTCCGCAGCGTGTCCGGCACCGCGAACTCCCGGCCGGACGCGGCCGTACAGCCGGGCATCGCGTCGCTGAGCAGCAGCACCTGGTACCCCTGCTCGGTGTCCGCGACCTGCCCGGCGGCCTTGCGCACCGCCGCGCAGTCGGCGTCCAGCGGCAGCGAGTCCGTGTGCGCCTTCAGCCCCTCGCGGAAGCTGCGCAGCGAGGAGTCCTGGGCGCGCTTGAGCACCGAGTCCCGGTTCAGCCAGTACGCGATGCCGGCCACGGACACCGCCGAGACCAGCGCCACCAGGGCGAACACGATGACCAGCCGCAGGCGCAGACTTATCCACCGGAGCATCGACGCGGCCCAGCCACGGAACAGACCGGGCTCCTTCGTCACGACGGCGAGTCCAGCCGGTAACCCACGCCGCGCACCGTCTTGATCAGCCGCGGCGAGGACGGCACGTCCTCCACCTTGGCCCGCAGCCGCTGCACACAGGCGTCGACCAGCCGGGAGTCACCCAGGTAGTCGTGCTCCCACACCAGCCGCAGCAGCTGCTGGCGCGACAGCGCCTGGCCGGGCCGGCGGCTCAGCTCCAGCAGCAGCCGCAGCTCGGTCGGCGTGAGCTGCAGATCCTCGCCGTTCTTGGTCACGGTCATCGCGGACCGGTCGATGACGAGGTTCCCGAACGTCGCGGAGTCCGTCGTCTCCCGTTCCCCGCGCCGCAGCACGGCCCGGATCCGGGCGTCCAGCACCCGGCCCTGGACGGGCTTGACGACGTAGTCGTCGGCACCGGACTCCAGACCCACGACGATGTCGATGTCGTCGCTGCGGGCGGTGAGCAGAATGATCGGCAGCTGGTCGGTGCGGCGGATCCGGCGGCACACCTCGAAGCCGTCGATCCCGGGCAGCATCACGTCCAGCACGATCAGATCGGGCCGCTGCTCCTTCAGGAGCTTCAGGCCGTCCTCGCCCGACGCGGCGGTCATCACCCGATGGCCCTGGCGGGAGAGGGACAGCTCCAGGGCGGTTCGGATCGCGTCGTCGTCCTCGATGAGCAACAGTGAAGGCACGCGCGTCATTGTGGCCTACCGGAGCCCAGGGATCGACCCGGTCAGCGGGTTCGATCCCTGTTGCAAGCCTGTGACAGTCGACGGACAGCGCCATGAAAGTCCCCGGGCAGTCTCTGTGGAGTCAGCACAGAACCAGGCTCCACACGATCCGGGGGGCGGACGTCATGAACGCACTGCACGACAGCACGAACGGCAAGGCCAGCGTTCACACGCGTCTGCACACCAACGGCAGGGGCCTGGAGCTGCACCTGAACTCCGGTGCTGTGGGCGGACGGGGGTGCGTCCGCGGCACCGGGAGGCGATCGCCGTACATCGTCGCGATCGAGTCGGCTCCACAGCCGGCCCGCGCGAACGGCACGGAGGACCGCGGGGGGAACGGGGGAACGGCGTACGGGGAGGACACGGGGGAGCGGATCTCGGCGAGCGAGGCGGAGTTCACCGCCTACGTCGCGGAGCGCCGCGCCTCCCTGTACGCCACCGCCTACCACCTGACCGGTGACCGGTACGAGGCCGAGGACCTGCTCCAGTCGGCGCTCTTCTCGACGTACCGGGCGTGGGACCGGATCAGCGACAAGGCGGCGGTCGGCGGCTATCTGCGCCGGACGATGACCAATCTGCACATCAGCGCCTGGCGGCGGCGCAAGCTCGCGGAGTACCCGACCGAGGAACTCCCCGAGACCGCCGCCGAGACGGACGCCATGCGCGGCACGGAGCTGCGCGCGGTGCTCTGGCAGGCGCTGGCCCGGCTGCCCGAACTGCAGCGCACGATGCTGGTGCTGCGGTACTACGAGGGCCGTACGGACCCGGAGATCGCCGATGTGCTCAACATCAGCGTCGGCACGGTGAAGTCCAGCATCTGGCGCTCGCTGCGGCGGCTGCGGGACGACGAGGCGCTGAGCTTCGGCCGCGACGAGGAGGAGTGCTTCGGGGAACTCGTCGCCTGACCGGTGTCCGGGGGCGCCGGCCGTGGTGCGGCTGTGGGGGTCTGCACCAGCCTGAGGAAGGGGCCGGCGGGACATCACGGGGGACGGGGAAACGGGGAACGGGGGTTCCCCGGGGGAACAGAAAGAGGGGCCGGTCCACTGGACCGGCCCCTCTTTCCCTGTCCGTACGTCCCGGTCAGCCGACCGCGACGACGATCACGAACGCCACCAGGCCCACCGCGAACGGGGCGATGAGCTCCCACGCCCACGTGACCGTCACCGGGCCCTGCGCGGCGGGGCGGCCGCCGTTCGTCTCCATCAGGTCGCGCAGCTCGTTCATCGACTTGTCGCCCGCCGAGCGGTGGTCCTCCGCGACCGCCAGCGCCGGCTCGTGCGTGGCGGAGCCCGGCCCGCCGCCCAGCGGACCCGTGGCCCGGGCCCGCTCGTGCTTGCGCATCGCCTTCTTGCGGCCGCGCAGGGACACCGGGATGGCCCACAGCTGGTACTTCGCGTCACCGGCGAGCAACTCGTTGCTCATCCCGGCCCGCAGCCCGTCCACCGCGCCCCACGGCGCGGTCACCGTACGCAGCGGATTGCGCACCCGCAGCTTCTCCCGGCCGGCGAACACGGCCGGACGTACCGCGTAGCCGAACACCAGCGGCACCACCCACAGCAGCGCGCTCGCGGCCAGCAGCCGGACCCGGCTGTCGCCGCGGACCAGGGCGTCGATGCCCAGCCACAGGGCGAGGGCCAGCAGCAGCACGCCGCCGGCCACACCACCCGCGGAGCGGTAGACGCGATCGGCGTAGACGGGTTCCCCGTCGGCGGGTGGCTGGGGCGTGGGTGTGTCCGAGCTCATGAGTGCGATTGTGCACCACGGTCCGGTATGCGGACGTTGCGGTACGGCATCGATCGCCCACGGGATGACGAGCTGCTACGCGTGTAGATATGCTCGTCTGGTGAGCATGCCCCCGAATAAGACCGCCGAGCGCCTCGCAGCCGACGTCACGTCCTCCGACAGCGCGTTCCGCCGCTTCCTGCACGGGCTCCCCGGAGTGGACCCCGTAGGCCTCGAGGCGCGGGCGGCGTCTCTGGGCACCCGTTCCATCAAGACGACGGCCAAGGCGTACGCCATTGACCTGGCCATCTCGATGATCGACCTGACCACGCTGGAGGGCTCGGACACCCCCGGCAAGGTCCGCTCCCTGTGCGCCAAGGGCATCAACCCCGATCCCCTGGACCGGACGACCCCGCGCGTCGCCGCGATCTGCGTCTACCCCGACATGGCCGGGGTCGCCGCCGGGGCACTGAAGGGGTCCGGGATCAAGGTCGCGTCCGTGGCCACGGGCTTTCCCGCCGGGCGGGTCTCCCGTGAGGTCAAGATCGCGGACACGAGGGACGCCCTTGCTGCCGGTGCCGACGAGATCGACATGGTCATCGACCGCGGCGCCTTCCTCGCGGGCCGCTTCCTCGACGTGTACGAGGAGATCCGCGCCGTGAAGGAGGCCGCGGGCTCCGCCCGGCTGAAGGTGATCTTCGAGACCGGCGAGCTGTCCACGTACGACAACATCCGCCGGGCCTCGTGGATCGGGATGCTGGCCGGCGCGGACTTCATCAAGACCTCCACGGGCAAGGTCGCCGTCAACGCCACCCCGGCGAACACGCTGCTGATGCTGGAGGCCGTCCGCGACTTCCGGGAGCAGACCGGCGTGCAGGTCGGGGTGAAGCCGGCCGGCGGGATCCGGACCAGCAAGGACGCGATCAAGTTCCTGGTGCTGGTGAACGAGACGGCGGGGGAGGACTGGCTGTCGAACCACTGGTTCCGCTTCGGCGCCTCGTCCCTCCTCAACGACCTGCTGATGCAGCGGCAGAAGCTGAGCACCGGCCGCTACTCCGGCCCCGATTACGTGACGGTGGACTGATCGAGATGGCAAGCAAGAAGTCACCGGCGTTCGACTACGCCCCCGCGCCCGAGTCCCGCTCGGTCGTCGACATCGCGCCGAGCTACGGGCTGTACATCGACGGCGCCTTCACCGAGGCCGCCGACGGGAAGGTCTTCAAGACGATCTCGCCGGCCTCCGAGGAGGTCCTCTCCGAGGTCGCGCAGGCCGGCGAGGCGGACGTCGACCGGGCGGTCAAGGCCGCCCGAAAGGCGTTCGAGAAGTGGTCCGCGCTGCCCGGCAGGGAGCGCGGCAAGTACCTCTTCCGGATCGCCCGCATCATCCAGGAGCGCTCCCGCGAGCTGGCCGTCCTGGAGACCCTGGACAACGGCAAGCCCATCCGCGAGACGCGCGACGCCGACCTGCCGCTGGTCGCCGCGCACTTCTTCTACTACGCGGGCTGGGCCGACAAGCTCGACCACGCCGGCTTCGGCCCCGAGCCGAAGCCGCTGGGCGTGGCCGGCCAGGTCATCCCGTGGAACTTCCCGCTCCTGATGCTCGCCTGGAAGATCGCCCCGGCGCTCGCCACCGGCAACACCGTGGTCCTCAAGCCCGCCGAGACGACCCCGCTGTCCGCGCTGTTCTTCGCCGACATCTGCCGTCAGGCGGGGCTGCCGAAGGGCGTCGTCAACATCCTCACCGGCGACGGCTCCACGGGCGCCGCGCTGGTCGCGCACCCGGATGTGAACAAGGTCGCCTTCACCGGCTCCACGGCCGTAGGCAAGGCCATCGCCCGCGCCGTCGCCGGTACGGACAAGAAGGTCACCCTCGAGCTCGGCGGCAAGGGCGCGAACATCGTGTTCGACGACGCCCCCATCGACCAGACCGTCGAGGGCATCGTGAACGGCATCTTCTTCAACCAGGGCCAGGTCTGCTGCGCCGGCTCGCGGCTGCTGGTCCAGGAGTCGGTGCGCGACGAGGTCCTGGACTCCCTCAAGCGCCGGCTGTCCACCCTGCGCCTGGGCGACCCGCTCGACAAGAACACCGACATCGGCGCCATCAACTCCGCCGAGCAGCTGGCCCGTATCACCGCGCTGTCCGAGGCCGGCGAGGCGGAGGGCGCGGAGCGCTGGACGGCGCCGTGCGAGCTGCCGGGCGAGGGCTTCTGGTTCGCGCCGACGCTCTTCACGGGCGTCACGCAGGCGCACCGGATCGCGCGCGAGGAGATCTTCGGCCCGGTGCTGTCGGTGCTGACGTTCCGTACGCCCGCGGAGGCCGTCGCGAAGGCCAACAACAGCCAGTACGGGCTGTCGGCCGGCATCTGGACGGAGAAGGGGTCGCGGATCCTGTCCGTGGCGAACAGTCTGCGGGCCGGGGTGATCTGGGCCAACACGTTCAACAAGTTCGACCCGACCTCGCCGTTCGGCGGCTACAAGGAGTCGGGTTTCGGCCGCGAGGGCGGCCGGCATGGTCTGGAGGCGTACCTCGCCCCGTCGACCCCGAAGGGGGCGCGCTGAAATGAATGCAGTTGATGTTGCTGTGCGGCTGAGTGTCTTCAAGACCTACAAGAACTTCGTCGGGGGCAAGTTCCCCCGTTCCGAGAGCGGACGGGTGTACGAGGTGAGTTCCGCCAAGGGCCAGTGGCTGGCCAACGCCCCCCGGTCCTCGCGCAAGGACGCCCGGGACGCCGTCGTGGCCGCCCGGAAGGCGTTCGGCGGCTGGTCGGGAGCCACCGCGTACAACAGGGGCCAGATCCTCTACCGCGTCGCGGAGATGCTGGAGGGGCGGCGCGAGCAGTACGCGCTGGAGGTCGCCGAGGCCGAGGGGCTGTCCAGGGGCAAGGCCGCGGCGCAGGTGGACGCGGCGATCGACCGGTGGGTCTGGTACGCCGGCTGGACCGACAAGATCGCGCAGGTCGCGGGCGGGGCCAACCCGGTCGCCGGGCCGTACTTCAACCTCTCCACCCCCGAGCCGACGGGCGTGGTGGCCGTGCTGGCGCCGCAGAAGTCGTCGCTGCTGGGCCTGGTGTCCGTCCTCGCCCCCGTGATCGCCACCGGCAACACCGCCGTCGTCGTCACCTCCGAGGACCGCCCGCTGCCCGCCCTCTCCCTGGGCGAGGTGCTGGCGACCTCCGACGTCCCCGGCGGCACGGTGAACGTGCTCTCCGGCCGTACGGCGGAGATCGCGCCCACCCTGGCCGCGCACATGGACGTCAACGCCATCGACCTCACCGGCGCCCCCGCGGACCTCGCGGCGGAGCTGGAGGCGGCCGCGGCGGACAACCTCAAGCGCGTCCTGCGGCCCGGCGCCGACGACTGGAGCGCGGACCCGGGGACGGCCCGGCTGACGGCGTTCCTGGAGACGAAGACGGTCTGGCACCCGACCGGCCCGCTGGGCGCCGGGGGCTCCTCGTACTGATGACGGCCTCACGTTCCGGGCCTGCGGGCGCGGACCTCATACTGGGCGGTATGCCCGCTCGCGTCATCCTGCTCACCGGCCCGTCCGGTTCCGGGAAGTCCCGCCTCGCCGCCGAGGCGGGACTTCCCGTACTGCGCCTCGACGACTTCTACAAGGAGGCCGGCGACCCCACGCTGCCCGTCCTGGCGGGGGGTCACGGCGTCGACTGGGACTCCCCGGACGCCTGGAACGCGGAGGCGGCGGTGGCGGCCATCGCCGGGCTCTGCGCCGCGGGACGCACGGACACCCCGGTGTACGACATCTCCCGCAGCGCGGTCACCGGCCACCGGGTGCTGGACCTGGCGGGCGCGCCGCTGTTCGTCGCGGAGGGCATCTTCGCGGCGGAGATCACCGCCGTGTGCGCCGAGCGCGGGCTGCTGGCCGACGCGCTGTGCCTCAGCCGGGGCGCCGGGCGTACGTTCCGCCGCCGGCTGCTGCGTGACCTGCGGGAAGGCCGTAAGGCGCCGCACGTCCTGCTGCTGCGGGGCTGGCGGCTGCTGCAGGCGGAGCCGTCGATCGTGGCCCGCGCGGTGGGCCGCGGGGCGCACGCCTGCGGCAAACGGGAGGCGCTGGTGCGGATAGCGGCGGCGGCGCGGGCGTCGGTCGCGGGCTGACCGGTGCCGTCCGGGCCCGCGGAACGCGGCCGTGGCCTGCCCCACAAGGGCAACTCGTACGGAACCGGACCCCGTCCCACCCGCGTCTTCGGTGACGTGCAGCGTCTTACGCCCGCGGGGCGGGCACCCCTGTGGATCCGGGCGGCCGGGTTCGTGCTCCTGCTGGTCCACCTGACCGCGATCTGGTGGTTCACGCTGCGCCCCGCGTCCGTCCCCTGGGTCGACGGTACGAATCTCGAGCCGCTCCAGACCATCCGCGCCAAGGTGTCCGAGGGCGGCTGGGCGGCGGTACGGGGCATCGGCGGCCCCTTCGCCCTCCTCGCCCCCGCCGGCGTCGTCCTGCCCATGCTGGGCGGGCGGCTGCACGTGGCCCCGGTGGGCTCCTTCGTCCGGACCGTCTTCGCCGGCAGCATGCTGGGGCTCGTGGTCGAGCTGCTGCGCACGGGGGTGCCGGGGCAGGTGGGGAACGTGGACGCGGTGCTGCTGGGCACGGCGGGGGTCGCCGTGCTGCATCTGGCCGTGGTGCCGACGGTACGGGCGGTGCTGAGGCGGCGGGAAAGCGGGGCCCCGAATCCCGTCCGTACGGAATCTCAGGGTGAGACCCCGAGATTCTCCGGGGTCGGAGTCGCTCCGTAGCCCGATGCCGGGAAATCGATGTCCGCCTACCGTGGAATTACCGTCGGAAGGACGGGACGACATCGATCCGAGGAGACACCGACCATGGCCGTACCGACCCGCCCCAGCGAGGGAAGGATGATTGCCGGCGTTTGCGCGGGACTGGCCCGGCGCTTCGGCATCTCCGCCACCACCATGCGGATCATCTTCCTCGCGTCATGCCTTCTCCCGGGCCCGCAGTTCCTGCTCTATATCGTCCTCTGGGTGGTCATGCCGTCCGAGGACAAGGCGGTGAAACAGGCCGGCGCCTGGTAATCCGTTCCCGGAACACGGAAGGGCCGCGCGTCCCGGATCCGGGAATGCGCGGCCTTTCCGTCGGCGTGCGTTGCTCAGCCGCCCAGACCGCCGACGACCGGCAGGCCGCCGAGGGTCTTCTGCAGACCGCCGACGCCACCGCCCGGCAGGTTGTCGGTGATACCGGCGACGGCGAGCTTGGGCTTGCCGACGGAGCCGATCTTGGGGCCGGTCTGCTGGCCCACGGCCGTGAAGCTGTCCACCGGGGTCTGGTCGGGGGCGGTCACACCGCCCGAGCCCAGACCGGCGAGGCCGGACAGGCCGGGGAGGTTGCCCGGGACACCGTCGGCGGCGCACGCGGCACCGGCGGAAGCGGCGGCGAAAGCGGCGCCGAGCAGCGTGGCACCCAGAATCTTGCGGGGGTTCATGGAATTCGAGTCCTCGTCCTCGTCGGCTGGATCGGCAGCCAACGCTAGCCACGGCCCCGAAACCCGGACAAGCGCGACGGGGCCGCCGGGAAGATGACCCGTACGGCCCCGTCTCCTGTTCATCGGATCAGCTGTGCGCCGCCGAAGATTCGCTGGTCACCGCCGTCTGACGGAACAGCCACTCGGCTTTCAGCTCCGCGTAACCCGGTTTGACGACGTCATTGATCATCGCGAGACGTTCGTCGAAAGGAATGAACGCGGATTTCATCGCATTGACGGTGAACCACTGCATGTCGTCGAGCGTGTAATGGAACGTGTCCACCAGGTGTTCGAACTCGCGGCTCATGCTCGTACCGCTCATCAGCCGGTTGTCCGTATTCACCGTGGCGCGGAAATGCAGCCGGCGCAGCAGCCCGATGGGGTGCTCGGCGTACGAGGCGGCCGCCCCCGTCTGCAGGTTCGACGAGGGGCACAGCTCCAGCGGGATCCGCTTGTCGCGGACGTACGCGGCCAGCCGGCCCAGGGTCACCGTGCCGTCGTCGGCGACGTCGATGTCGTCGATGATGCGCACGCCGTGGCCCAGCCGGTCGGCGCCGCACCACTGCAGGGCCTGCCAGATGGACGGCAGCCCGAAGGCCTCGCCGGCGTGGATGGTGAAGTGGTTGTTCTCCCGCTTCAGATACTCGAACGCGTCCAGATGCCGGGTCGGCGGGTGGCCCGCCTCGGCGCCGGCGATGTCGAAGCCGACGACGCCGTTGTCCCGGTAGCGGTTGGCGAGTTCGGCGATCTCCAGGGCGCGGGCGGCGTGCCGCATCGCGGTCAGCAGGGCGCCGACCCGGATCCGGTCGCCGGCCGCCAGCGCGCGGCGTTCGCCCTCGCGGAAGCCCTCGTTGACGGCCTCGACGACCTCCTCGAGGGTGAGGCCGGCGGTGAGGTGCTGCTCGGGGGCGTACCGGACCTCCGCGTACACGACGCCGTCGGCCGCCAGATCCTCCGCGCACTCGGCGGCGACGCGGAAGAGGGCGTCGCGGGTCTGCATCACGGCGCAGGTGTGGTCGAAGGTCTCGAGATACCGCTCCAGCGAACCGGAGTCGGCGGCGTCGCGGAACCAGAGACCGAGCTTCTCCGGGTCGGACTCGGGGAGCTGCCCGTACCCGCACTCACGGGCCAGCTCGACGATCGTGGCGGGGCGCAGGCCACCGTCGAGGTGGTCGTGCAGGAGGACCTTCGGCGCCCGCTTGATCTGGTCGGGGGTGGGCACCCCCGGGGTCTCGCTCTTCATCCTCGCACCATACCCCGCTGTCGGCTACGCGCGTAGAGAGCGGGGGCGAACCTTTTGCGCGGCGCGATGACCTGTGGATGAACGCTTCCCCGGCCCGGTCCCGTCTGGGAAAATCGGCGGCATGCTGATGCGCTCGGCCGGGGACGGCCGCTCCCGGGAAGCGACCCTCGGCAGACCCTACGGTACGGCGGGTACGCCGCAGGGCGTCGCGCTGGTGCTGCCGTCCGGCGCGGCGCGGGGGGCCGGCCGGCCGACCCGGCGGTCCGTGGCGGCCGTCGCCGCGCTGGCCCGCTGCCTGGCCCGACGCGGGCGGTCCGACGCGCTGGGCGTGCATGTGGTGCGGTACCGGGTGCGGGGGTGGAACGACTCCGCGGCGGATCCGGTGCGGGACGCTTCCTGGGCGCTGGACGAGGTGGTGCGGCGGCACGGGGACGTGCCGGTCAGCCTGATCGGGGTCGACATGGGCGCCCGGGCGGCGCTGCGGGCCTCGGGGCATCCGGCGGTCGTTTCGGTGGTCGCGCTGGAGCCGTGGCTGCCGGGGGAGGCGGTCGCGACGGAGCCGGTGAAGCAGCTGTCGGGGCGGCGGGTGCTGCTCGTCCACGGGACGGACGACGAGCGGACGGATCCGGAGCTGTCGTACCGGCTCGCGGAGCGGGTGAAGAAGGCGAACCGTGAGGTGTGCCGGTTCGAGGTCCACTCCGACGCGCACGGGCTGGGTGGGCATCGGGCGGAGGTCATGGCGCTGACGGCGGACTTCGTCCTGGGGTCGCTGTTCGAGCGGGACTTCGCGCGGCCGGTCGCCGACGCGCTTGCGGCTCCGCCGCCGTTGGGGCTCCGCATGCCTCTTGCCGTGGGCTTCGGGGGGCGTTGAGGGTCACCGTCCGGTGGGGGCTGGCCTCCGTCGCGCGGCGGTGTGTGTCGGTCTTCGGCCTCCGGCCGGTGGCCGTTCGGGGGGTCTTCGGCTGCCGTTTGCGTCGGCTGTCGCGCATCCGGCCTTCGGCCGGAGGCCTCAAGCGCCGGCCGGGCTTGTCGGCGCTGCGCGCCTCGCCCTCAAACGCCGGGCGGGCTGGATAGGGGGTCTCTCTCCGCTGTCGGCTCGCCGCCGGGCGGGGGTGCACCTCGCCTCCGGATGTGGTGCGCCGCAGTCCCGCCGGGGGTCGGGGCCGCCCGACACACCTACGCGCGTACTGCCGCGTCGTGCTCGCGTTGGGAGCGTTTCCCGTACGCGCGCAGGCGTGTCGAACGTCCCCTTGCCCGCGTCGGCGGCCACCGGATTGTCCCTGGTCACCGCCCCCTCCAGCCCGCCAACCGCGGGGAACTCCACCGGAGCACAGGCCCTCGAACGGTCGCCCCCGCAGTCGCCGGCCCGGCGGCGCGAAGCGCCGACGCCTCACTCCACATCCGAAGCCGCGCCAGCGGCTTCCCTCACTCCGCATCACGAGGCGCGCAGCGCCGAGCCTCCCCCAAGGCGCGCAGCGCCGCCCCTCA
>NZ_WEGJ01000040.1 GCF_009604385.1 Streptomyces smaragdinus | reverse complement strand
CGGAGGGGAGCGGCGCGGAGAGGATCGCGGCGATCTCCGGGCGGGGGACGGGGGTGGGGGCGCAGACGCCGGTGAGGTCCTTGGGGCGGACGGCGCGGGTGATCCACTGGCGGTCCAGCACGCGGCGTTCGTCGGCCTCGGCGACGAGATCCTCCGACTGGTTGTAGTCCCCGTCGGCCGCCTGCACCGCCCAGAGGTGGACGGCGACCCCGTGCTCCTTCGCCGACATCATGCCGGGGAGCAGATCGCCGTCGCCGGTGACGAGCACGATGTCGGTGCAGGCGCGGTTGCGGGCGAGCTCCGTGAGCTCCGCGTGCATCGCGGCGTCCACACCCTTCTGGGCCCATCGGCCGTCACTGCGCGTGAGGGCGCCCAGCCGTACCGTGACCCGGGGCATGACGCGCAGCCGGCGGTGCTCGGGCTGGGGGACACGGTCGGGGGCGCCGTCGAACCAGTAGATGCGCAGCAGGGGCCGTTCGGTGTCGGCCTCCGCACGGTCGCGCAGGCCCTGGATGAGGGCCGCGTGGTCGATGCTGATGCGGGAGCGGGCCGGCTCACCGGCCAGCAGGCTCGCGGCGGCGCCCAGCAGATAGCCGGCGTCCACCAGGACGACGCAGCGGTCCACGATTCACCCTCTTCCGGCGGCGGGGTCGTGCGGGGGGTTGTCTTCGAGTCTGCCCGACTGGCGGGGGGTTATCAGCCGCTCGCCGATCATCGGCGTGGCGTGCTCCGCCTACCCAGGGTAATTGTCCGACATGCGGTGAAATGCTGGTCGTGCGACGGTGGCTTGCGCGGGGGGATACCCGCAAACCGAAGGAAGTTTCATGGGTAAGGGCAAGAAGCGCAGGAACCAGGAACAGCAGCACCAGCACACCGACCGGTACGCGGTCGACCCGAAGGGCCGCGCCGAGCGGACCTCGCAGGGCGACGAGCGGTCGGCGGAGCGCTCCCAGCGGCGTGGGTCGTCCCCCGAGGTGGACGACTTCGCCCACGGGCCCGAGCACTACGAGGGTCGGTGAGACGCGGTGGGACGCAAGGACCGGAACCGGATACACGACGAGCGGGCCGCGCAGCCCGCTGAGCGGGGGGAGTCCCCCGAGGAGCGGTCTTCCGCCTCCGGAGGGTCCGAGGACAAGGTCAGCAACGCCGTGAACACCGGTGGCGGTGAGGGGTCGCACAAGACCCAGCACCACCGCACGAAGAAGTTCGGGCACAACTGACCCGTGGTACGCCGAGGGGCGCGGCCTTTACGGGCCGCGCCCCTCCGGCGTACTCCCGGCTCAGCTCGCGAGGCAGGACGGCCCCAGGAGAGCCTTCAGATCCCCGAACAGAGCCGGATCCGGGGTCACCCGGTGCCGGTCCAGCCGCAGCACCGTGGTCTTCTGCGTACCGATCAGCTTGACCCGGACCTCGGTCGCACCCCGGTGATGGGTCAGCACCTCCCCGAGCCGCTCGATCAGCGGCGGCGTCACCTTGACCGTCTGGATCGCGATCGTCACCGGCGCGTTCGCCGACGCCTCCGAGAGATCCGGGACCATCAGCTCCATCGCCACCAGCCGCGGCACGTCCTCCCGCTTGTCGAGACGGCCCTTGACGAACACCACCGCGTCCTCGACGAGCTGCGTCGACACCAGCTGATACGTCGCCGGGAAGAACATGCAGTCGATCGACCCCGCCAGATCCTCCACCGTCGCGATGGCCCAGGCGTTGCCCTGCTTGGTCATCTTCCGCTGCAGTCCGGAGATGATCCCGCCGATCGTGACGATCGCGCCGTCGGCGTGCTCCCCGCCGTTGAGCTGGGCGATCGACGCGTCCGACTTCTCGTTCAGCACGTGCTCGATGCCGAAGAGCGGATGGTCGGAGACGTACAGCCCCAGCATCTCCCGCTCCTGGGCGAGGAGATACGCCTTGTCCCACTCGACGTCCGAGAACTCGACGTCCAGCCCGAACGACGGCTCGTCCGAGGCCCCGTCGTCACCCATCCCGCCGAACAGGTCGAACTGGCCCTCCGCCTCCTTGCGCTTGACCTGCACCACGTTGTCGATCATCGGCTCGTAGTGCGCGGTCAGCCCCTTGCGGGTGTGGCCCATGGTGTCGAACGCGCCCGCCTTGATGAGGGATTCGACGGTCCGCTTGTTGCACACGACCGCCTCCACCTTCTCCAGGAAGTCGGGGAACGACGTGTAGCGGCCCTTGGACTTGCGGCAGCGGACGATCGAGTCCACCACGTTCGCCCCGACGTTGCGCACGGCCGTGAGGCCGAAGACGATCGTGTCGGAGCCGCGCGGGGTGAAGTTCGCGTCCGACTCGTTGACGTCCGGGGGGAGCACCTTGATGCCCATCTTGCGGCACTCGTTGAGATAGATCGCCGACTTGTCCTTGTCGTCGCGCACGGACGTCAGCAGCGCCGCCATGTACTCGGCCGGGTAGTTCGCCTTGAGATACGCCGTCCAGTACGAGACCAGCCCGTACGCCGCGGAGTGCGCCTTGTTGAACGCGTATCCCGCGAAGGGCACCAGCACGTCCCACAGCGCCTGGATCGCCTCGTCGCTGTAGCCGTTCTTCCGGGCGCCGGCCTGGAAGATGGTGAAGTTCTTCGCCAGCTCCTCGGGCTTCTTCTTGCCCATCACGCGGCGCAGGATGTCGGCCTCGCCCAGCGAGTAACCGGCGATGATCTGCGCGGCCTTCTGCACCTGCTCCTGATAGACGATCAGGCCGTAGGTGATGTCGAGGACCTCGCGGAGCGGCTCCTCCAGCTCCGGGTGGATCGGGGTGATCTCCTGCTGCTTGTTCTTGCGCAGGGCGTAGTTGATGTGCGAGTTCATGCCCATCGGGCCCGGCCGGTAGAGGGCCGAGACGGCGGAGATGTCCTCGAAGTTGTCGGGCTTCATCATGCGCAGCAGGGAGCGCATGGGGCCGCCGTCGAACTGGAACACGCCCAGGGTGTCGCCGCGGGAGAGCAGGTCGAACGTCGTCGGGTCGTCGAGCGGCAGCGACAGCAGCTCGATGTCCTGCTGCTTGTTGGACTTCACCATCTTGACGGCGTCGTCCATGATCGTCAGGTTCCGGAGGCCCAGGAAGTCCATCTTCAGCAGGCCCAGCGACTCACACGTCGGGTAGTCCCACTGCGTGATCGTCACGCCGTCGGTGTGCCGCACCCAGACCGGGACGTGGTCGGTGAGCGCCTCGCTGGACATGATCACGCCGGCCGCGTGCACACCCATCTGACGGACCAGGCCCTCGACGCCGCGGGCGGTGTCGATGACCTTCTTCACGTCCGGCTCGTTCTCGTACATCCCGCGGATCTCCGCCGCCTCGCTGTAGCGCGGGTGGTCCTTGTCGAGGATGCCGGAGAGCGGGATGCCCTTGCCCAGGACGTCCGCGGGCATGGCCTTCGTCAGCCGGTCGCCCATCGCGTACGGGTAGCCCAGCACCCGCGCGGAGTCCTTGATCGCGTTCTTCGCCTTGATCGTGCCGTACGTGCCGATCATGGCGACCTTGTCCGCGCCGTACTTCTGCGTCACGTACCGGATCACCTCGGCGCGCCTGCGCTCGTCGAAGTCGATGTCGACATCGGGCATGGACACGCGCTCGGGATTCAGGAACCGCTCGAAGATCAGCCCGTGCGGGATCGGGTCGAGGTCCGTGATGCCCATGGCGTACGCGACGATCGAGCCGGCCGCGGAGCCACGGCCGGGGCCCACCGCGATGCCGTTCTCCTTGGCCCACATGATGAAGTCGGCGACGACCAGGAAGTACCCCGGGAACCCCATCTGGATGATGACGTCCATCTCGTACTCGGCCTGCTTCTGCCGGTCCTCCGGGACACCGCCCGGATAGCGGCGGGCCATGCCGCGCTTGACCTCCTCCTGGAACCAGGTGATCTCCGAGTACCCCTCGGGCACGTCGAAGCGCGGCATCAGGTCGTGCTTCTCGAACCACCCGGAGGTGTCGATCTGCTCCGCCACCAGCAGCGTGTTGGCGCAGCCCTCCTGCCAGGCGTCGGACGAGTCGATCGCGTACATCTCGTCCGTCGTCTTCAGGTAGTAGCCCCCGCCGTCGAACTTGAAGCGGTCCGGGTCCGACAGGTTCTTGCCGGTCTGGATGCACAGCAGCGCGTCGTGCGCCGTGGCCTCCGAGGCGTACGTGTAGTGCGAGTCGTTCGTCACGATCGGCGGGATCCCGAGCTTCCTGCCGATCTCCAGCAGACCGTCGCGGACCCGGCGCTCGATCTCGATGCCGTGGTCCATCAGCTCCAGGAAGTACCGCCCCTTGCCGAAGATCTCCTGGTACTCGGCGGCGGCCTTCAGCGCCTCGTCGAAGTGGCCGAGCCGCAGCCGCGTCTGGACCTCGCCCGACGGGCAGCCCGTGGAGGCGATGAGGCCCTCGGAGTGCTGCGCGATGACCTCCTTGTCCATCCGCGGCCACTTCGTCAGCCAGCCCTCGGCGTACGCGTCGGACGACAGGCGGAAGAGATTGTGCAGCCCCGTGGCGCTCGCCGCCCAGATCGTCTTGTGCGTGTACCCGCCCGAGCCGGAGACGTCGTCGCGCTTCTGGTGCGGCTGGCCCCACTGGATGCGCCGCTTGTTGCGCCGGGACTCCGGCGCCACGTACGCCTCGATGCCGATGATCGGCGTCACGTTCGCCTTGGTGGCCTGCTGGAAGAAGTCGTACGCCCCGTGCAGGTTCCCGTGGTCCGTCATCGCGATATGGGTCATGCCCATGTCGTTGCACGCCGCGAACATGTCCTTCAGCCGCGCGGCCCCGTCCAGGAGCGAGTACTGCGTGTGTACGTGCAGGTGCGTGAACGGCGGTTTGGCCACGGCGGAGGACCTCCAGCGGTACGGGGCGGCATGACATCCAGGAGACGCCCAGAAGTCTAGATGCCGACTCTGACAGAGCCGCCCGGGCCACGGAGTACGCTCCCGTGTCATGGCGCAGACGCAGGCCCAGCGGGGCGATCACATTCTCGAGGTCTTCGACACGGCGTTCGGCGAGCTGCTGGCCGCCGACCCCGCCGCCTTCCGGGTCAAGTTCCGGAAGATGGCCGCCTCCGCCTTCGCGTTCTACCGGGGCACCGCCGCCCTGTTCTACGCCGACCTCGACCGCGAGGCCAAGGGCGGACCGTTCCTCGACGAGCGGACGGCCCGGGTCTGGATCCACGGCGATCTGCACGCCGAGAACTTCGGCACGTACATGGACGCCAACGGCCGCCTCGTCTTCAACGTCAACGACTTCGACGAGGCCTTCGTCGGCCCCTTCACCTGGGACGTCAAGCGCCTCGCCGCCTCCCTCGCCCTCATCGGCTACACCAAGGCCCTCTCCGACACCCAGATCTCCGCGATCGTCCGCGAGTACGCCGCCGCCTACCACGAGCGCATCCACGCCCTGGCCACCGGCGCCAAGGCCGACGAGGTGCCGCCCTTCACCCTGGAGACCGCCCGCGGCCCGCTGCTCGGCGCCCTGCGCCAGGCCCGGACGCACACCCGGTTCTCCCTGCTGGACTCCATGACGGAGATCGTTGACTACGAGCGCCGCTTCTCCCGCGGCGGCGCGATCCCGCTGGACGAGGCCACGCGTGAGAAGGCCCTCGCCGCCTTTGACGCGTACCTCGAGACCATCCCCGACTCCGGCCGCCCCTCCCGGGAGGCCTACCGCGTCAAGGACGTCATCGGCCGCCGCGGCGTCGGCATCGGCAGCGCCGGGCTGCCCTCGTACAACTTCCTCGTCGAAGGCCACAGCGACGCCCTCGAGAACGACGTCGTGATCTATATGAAGCAGGGCCAGACCCCCGCCGTCTCCCGGCACGTCACCGACCCCGCCATCCGCGCCTTCTTCCGCCACGAGGGCCACCGCACGGTCATCTCCCAGCGCGCCCTGCAGGCCGCCTCCGACCCGTGGCTCGGCTGGAGCGAGCTCGACGGGAACGGGCAGCTGGTCGCCGAGGTGTCCCCGTACGCCGTGGACCTCGACTGGTCCGACATCGACGACCCCGCCGACATCACCGCCGTCGTCGCCGACCTGGGGCGGGCCACGGCCACCATGCACGCCGCCGCCGACGTCGACGAGAGCGGCCACGACCTGGTGCCCTTCTCCACCGAGAAGGCCATCGACGCGGCCGTCGGCGCCGACGCGGAGGGCTTCGCGGAGCTGCTGGTGGACTTCGCGCACTCCTACGGCGCGCAGGCGCGCGCGGACCATCAGACGTTCGTCGACCTGTTCCGTAACGGACGGATTGCGGGACTCGACTGAGGTCCGTTCCTTAGTGACCCTTTACGCCCCTCCGTGGGAGACTCGGCGGCGATGGACACGGCAGACATACGCATCCGGGCAGTACGGGCGGCGCTCTTCACCGCGCTGTGCGTCGTGCTGTCCGCCGGCGCGCATGTCCTGCTCTCCGCCGCGCCGCTGCCGGCCGTCACGGTCGGCTGGCTGACGGCGGGGGTCTTCGCCCTGGCCTTCGCCCTCGCCGGGACCCGGGAGCGCGGCTTCCTGCGGATCGCGGCGCTGCTGGTGCCGCTGGAGCTGGCGGCGGACACGGTCTTCACCACCGGCCAGCACGCCTGCTACGGCGCCTCCGGCGGCCCGATCGCGGGCACCCTGCGCTCGCTGGGCGTGGACCTGCTGTGCGGCGGGGGCGACCTCGGGACCCCGCTGGCGCGGATGACGGCCCGGGGGGATTCGCTGCTGACGGCGGGGGCTGTGTCGCCGTGGCTGCTGCTCGCGGCGCATCTCGCCGTGGGGCTGGTCGGCGCGGCGTGGCTGGCGCGCGGGGAGGCCGCGCTCGCGGGGCTGGCGCGGGCCGCGGCGGTGATGGCGTTCCGGCCGCTGCTGCTGGCGGTCGCCGCCGTGCGTACGCGGCCGGCCGTGCGCCCCTGTACGACGTGGCGCACCCCGGCGCCCGCGGCGCCGTCACGCCTCGCCCTGCTCTCGCACTCCCTGGCCCGGCGTGGGCCGCCGGTTCCCGCACCCGCCGCCTGAGCGGCGGACCGGCGACACCCCCACACCCCACATCGAGCAGAGAGCACCCATCACCATGAGCAAGCGCAACAGCCAGGAAGCCAAGCGAGCCGCCCGCGACCGGCTGCGGATCGAGCGGGAGCTGCAGGCCAAGAAGGAGAAGACCCGCCGCCAGCTGCTGGTCGGCGGTGCGGTCCTCGCGGTCCTCGCGGTCGCCGGCGGCATAATCTTCGCGGTCAACAGCCTGGGCGGCGACGAGGACACCGGGCCGCTGGTCAAGCCGGCGAACACCGCCGGCAAGAACGGCACGGACGTGTTCATCGGCGACAACACGAAGAACACCCTGCGGGTCTACGAGGACCCGCGCTGCCCCGTCTGCGCCAGCTTCGAGCAGTCCGCCGGCGAGAACGTGCTCAAGGGCATGAAGGACAACAAGTACCGGCTGCAGTTCACGCTCGCCAACTTCCTCGACCGCGACGGCGCCGCCGGCCACGGCTCCAGCAACGCGCTGAACGCGCTGGGCGCCGCCCTCAACGTCAGCCCCGACGCCTTCCTCGAGTACAAGACGGCCCTGTACTCCAAGGCCTTCCACCCCGACGAGGCGGACGACAAGTTCAACGACGACTCCTACCTGCTCAAGATCGCCGACACGGTCGACGCGCTCAAGGGCAACGCGGCGTTCAAGAAGGACGTCGAGGACGGTACGTACGACACCTGGGCGACGAAGATGGCCGCCACCTTCGACCAGCAGGGCACCCCGACCCTCGTGCTCAACGGCGAGAAGCTGACGACCGAGGGCACGGACCAGACGCCGATGACGGGCGACGAGTTCGACAAGGCGATCGCCGCCAAGCTGAAGTGACCTCCGCCGGGGCGGCGGGGCGGGGCTCTCAGCCCTCCCCGCCGTCCCGCAGCTCGTCCAGGAACGCCACCGCCCGGCGCATCGCGGTCTCCGCCGCCTCGCGGTCGTAGTCGTCCAGCTCCGGGTCGGTGAACAGATGCCCGGCCCCCGGGTACCGGAAGATCTCCGGCTCCGTCCCGGCGCGGCCCATCCGCAGGTACCAGGCGTTCAGCCAGTCGTGCGTCTCGAAGGGGTCCGGGTCGGCGACATGCAGCTGTACGGGCAGCTCGTCGACGGCCGCCACGGTGTCCTCCGCGATGTCGGACGTCCCGTGGAACATCAGCAGCCCCCGCGCCTTCCCGTCGGCCAGCGCCAGATTCTGCGCGAGGGACCCCCCGAGGGAGAACCCGGCGTACACCACCCCGCCGTCGGAGTACGGCGCGGCGGCGACGACGGCCCGCCGCAGCAGCTCATCGCTCCCGATCTCCTCCCGGATCGCCATCCCCTCCTCGACGGTCTCGGTGGTACGCCCGTCGTAGAGGTCGGGGACAACCACCTCGTGCCCGGCTTCGCGCAGCTGCTCGGCGGCTTCGTGGACGGCGGGGCGGAGGCCGTAGGCGGAGTGGAAGAGAACGATCGTCATGGGTCCATGATGCAGGTTCACACGTTCGGGTTCCGCCGGGCATCATCCCCCGAATATGGTGTCGACGACATATGGCGTCGCGGAGGTGAGCGAGTTCTATGAGATCGAGCTGGAGCCGGAAGTCGCGGCGTGGCCCGAAAGTCTGTCGACGAAGCATTTCGACAAGATTGACGATACCGCCGGTCTCCTGGCCGAGCTGGGGCCAACCACCCCCATGCCGATCGCGAGGCCGTTACGGGACGGCGTCTGGGAGCTCCGGCTCGCACTCGGCGACACCAACGCGCGGATCACCTACTGGTTCGCGCCGGGCCGACGGATCGTGTTCCTCACGTGGTTCCGTAAGACCCGGCAGCACGAGGAGAAGCAGATCGACCGCGCGGTTCTCGCCCGAAAACAGTGTGAGGCCGAGCACGAGCCGGCGAGCGGCAGTTTTCACCGCGCGACCACGGACGGGAGATCACCGATGAGCGGGCACCAGAAGTTCAAGACGCTCCGTGACAAGCGGCTCAGGGGCGGATACGGGGAGAGCGCCGAGCGGGCGCAGGCGCGACGGGAGAATCTGCTGGCCATGGCGCTTGCCGTCGTCGTGTATCAGCGGCGTACGGAGCTGGGGCTGACGCAGGCCGAGACCGCTGAGCGGTGCGGCCTCGACCAGGGGAAGATCTCCCGGATCGAGGGGAGTGACGCGGTGCCGACGCTGGCGCTGCTGTACAAGCTCTCCCGGGGGCTGGACGGCACGTTCCACATCGACATCGACGACGACGCCGACGAGCCGGTGATCACCCTCACCGCCCACGGGAGCGGCACCGCCGCGTAGCGGCTTCGCGAACCGGAGGACGGGGATCGTACGGGGATTCGGTGGGGCCGTTATCGTCGTACGGAGCCGACCCGAAGGAGGGCTCCCCCGTGTCGACGCAGGACGTGCTGCGACCGCTGCTGGTCACCGGTGGATCCGTTGTCGTCACCCTGGTGCTGGGGGCCGCCGTCGACCTCCTGCTGCGCCGGGCCGACGCGCGGCATCCCGAGACGCCGCTCTGGGGGCTGCTGCGGCGGTGCCGGGTGCCGTTGCAGTGGGTGGTGCTGACGGCGCTGCTGCTCGGAACGTACGGGCAGTCGCGGCTGGCCCGGGGGCACGAGCGGGTCGTCGAGCAGGGGCTGACGCTCGCCATGCTCGCGAGCGTGGGGTGGCTCGTCATCCGGATCGTGAACGTCGTCGTGGAGGTCACCTTCACCCGCTACTCCGCCCGCTCGCGCGAGGCCGCGCGGCTGCGGCGGGTGCGGACGCAGCTGACGCTGGTGCAGCGGGTCGTCGACTTCTCCGTCGTGGTCGTCACCGTCGCCGCGATGCTGCTGACGTTCCCGCAGATGCGGGCCGTCGGCACCTCGATGCTCGCCTCCGCCGGGATCATCGGCATCATCGCCGGCATCGCGGCGCAGTCGACCCTGGGGAACCTCTTCGCCGGTCTGCAGATCGCGTTCGGCGACCTCGTACGGCTGGGGGACACCGTCGTCGTCGAGGGGGAGTGGGGGACGGTCGAGGAGATCACCCTCACGTTCCTCACGGTCAGGACCTGGGACGAACGCCGCTACACGGTCCCCGTCTCGTACTTCACCTCCCGCCCCTTCGAGAACTGGTCCCGCGGCGGCCCGGAGATCACCGGCACGGTATTCCTCCAGCTCGACCACACCACCCCGGTCCCGGCCCTGCGCGCACACCTCGGGGAGATCGTCGAGGCCAGCGCCCACTGGGACCACCGCAACTGGAACCTGGTCGTCACGGACACCACCCCCACGACGATCGAGGTCCGCGCCCTGGTCACGGCCCGCGACGCGGACGCGGTCTGGAGCCTGCGCTGCGAGGTCCGGGAGGCCCTGATCGCGTGGCTGGTGGAGCACCACCCGTACGCCCTCCCGCGCGTCACCACGGGCCCGGGGTCAGGGCCGGCGCGGATCGATCACGGTCATGCCGACGGGTGACGCGGTGTCGAAGGTGGGCAGCAGGGTCGCCGCTTCGCCGAGACCGATCACCTTCCCGATCAACGACTGCGGGCGCAACGTGCCGTTCTCGATCAGGGCGAGCATGGCGGGGTAGTCGGCCGCGGCCATGCCGTGGCTGCCGAGAAGGGCCAGCTCCCAGGCGATCACCCGCGCCATCGGGATACGGGGGTGGCCGCCGGCCGGCGGCAGCAGTCCGATCTGCACGTGCCGGCCGAGCCGGCGCAGACTCAGGATCGAGTCGGCGGCGGTCTGCTCGCTCCCCACCGCGTCGACGGCGACGTGGCTGCCGCCACCGGTGAGGTCGGCGACCGCGTCGGGAACGGGTGTGCCGTCGCTGACGATGACGTGGTCCGCACCGACGTCCATGGCGACGTCGAGGGCGCCGGCGTTGCGGTCGACCACGATCACCTTCGCCCCGATCGCCTTGGCGATCATCGTCGCGGACAGCCCCACGCCCCCGGCGCCGACGACGGTGACCCACTCACCCGCCCGCAGACCGGCCCGGCCGGTGAGAGCGCGGTACGCGGTGGCGAAGCGGCAGCCGAGGGCGGCGGCGGCCTCGTACGAGACACCGTCCGGAACGGCCACGAGATTGGTGTCCGCGGCGTGCAGCGCGACGTGCTCGGCGAACGAACCCCAGTGCGTGAAGCCCGGCTGCCGCTGGGCGGGGCAGACCTGCGCGTTGCCGGAGCGGCACCACTCGCATTGCCCGCAGCCTTCGACGAACGGCACGGTGACCCGGTCACCGGGGTGCCATCGGGTCACGCCCCGGCCGACGGCACTCACCACCCCGGCGAGTTCGTGACCGGGCACGTGCGGCAGGCGCACGTCGTCGTCGTGCCCGGCCCACGCGTGCCAGTCACTGCGGCACAGTCCGGTCGCGAGGACCCGCACCACCACACCACCGTCCGGAGCGGTGAGGTCGGGGACCTCGCACACCGTCGGCGGGGCCGCGAACCGCTCCATCACCATCGCACGCATCTCGGGTCCATCTCTTCGGGAAAGCCGACGGCAAGGGTACGTCGGCTGTCTCAGGCCCGCCGGTCGGTGGGCGTGGCTTCATCGGCGGCCAGTTCGGCGGCCCTGCCTTCGCCGATGGCCGCCATGGCCCTGGCGAACCGTCCCATCTGACTCACCAGTGGAGTGCCGTCTCCCCGCTCGGCGATGAATCCACCGTCGAAGCCGAGCATGCCGAAGTCGTCGAGTTCGTCGGCCACGGCCCGGGCGACCCCGGGACCGAGGTCGGCGAAGGCGAGACTCACCAGACGGTGCATCTGGACCCGCCCCTCGGTGCGTACCTGGTCGATGGCCTGCTGCACCTCGGGCTCGGCCGCGTCCGAGGTCATCATCAGGATGGTGTGCAGCCGGTGGAAATCGTGGTGCGTGTCGAACGCCTCCGCGGTGCGGCTGAGGAGCCAGGTCAGCCGTTTGACGTGGGTGCCCCCCTCGGGCACGTCCGCCCGGGCGGATTTCATGGCGTCGAAGAACCGGTAGGCGCCGCGGATCATCACCGCCGACAGCAGGCCGAGCTTGGAACCGAAGTGGTGGAAGACCAGGCTCTTGGGGACGCCGACCGCCGCGGAGACCGCCGCGACGGACGTGCCGTCGTAGCCGCGCTCCCCCATCAGACGCAGGGCGGCGTCGAGGATCTCCTCGCGTGATTTCTCGCCGCGCAACCGGGTGCGATTCGTGCCTGCCATCGCGCGAAGACTACCGGGTTTCCACGTTACGGCTTGACGACGATCGTATTTCCTGTGACCGTGGAGCTGATTGACCGACCGGTCAGTCAGCTTCCACAAACTGGTCCCTGTGAAGGACGCACACATGACCACTGTCGAGACCGATGTCCTGGTCGTCGGATCCGGTCCCGCGGGCGCTACCGCGGCGGCACTGCTCTCCTCGCAGGGCATCCCCACCATCATGCTGAACCGGTACGGCAGCGTCGCGAACAGCCCGCGCGCCCATATCACGAACCAGCGCACCATGGAGGTCTTGCGCGACCTCGGCCTGGAGGACCAGGCGAAGGCCTGGGCGATGGACCAGGAGATGATGGGGACCACGGTGTGGGCCTCGAGCCTCACCGGCATGGAGTTCGGCCGGCTGCGGGGCTGGTACACCCACCCCGAGTGGAAGGGCCAGCACGACCTGGCGTCCGCCACCGCCATCTGCGACCTCCCGCAGGACCGGCTGGAGCCCATCCTGGTCAGCGCGGCGGGCCTGCGCGGCACGACCCAGCTGCTCAAGACCGAGCTGCTCACCTTCACCCAGGACGCCGACGGCGTGACCGCGCAGGTCAGGGACCGGGTGACCGGCCACACCTACGAGATCCGGGCCAAGTACCTCATCGGCGCCGACGGCGGCCGCTCCGCCGTCGTCGAGCAGCTCGGCCTCCCGCTGGAGGGCGAGATGGGTGAGGGCGGCAACATCAACGTCGTCTTCGAGGCCGACCTCAGCCATCTGCTGGCCCACCGCCCGGCGGACATGATCTGGATGATCCAGCCCGGCACCGGTCACGGCGGGCTCGGGCTGGGGGTGCTCCGGATGATCCAGCCGTACAAGCGCTTCATGGCCACCTGGGGCTACGACCCCGCCGAGGGAACCCCGGAGCTCACCGACGAGCTCGGCACCCGGATCGCGCACCAGCTCATCGGCGACGACACCGTCCCGGTGACGATCGAGTCCGTGTCGCTCTGGTCGGTCAACCACATGAACGTCACCGACAACATGTCCGGCCGGGTCTTCGTCGCCGGCGACGCCGCCCACCGGCACACCCCGATGCACGGCCTGGGCTCCAACACCTCCGTCCAGGACAGCTTCAACCTCGCCTGGAAACTCGCCCACGTGCTCAAGGGCCTGGCCGGCCCCGGCCTGCTCGAGACCTACCGCGCCGAGCGGGTGCCCGTCGCCCGCAAGCTCGTCGGCCGGGTGCACCGGACCTTCGGCGTGGTGCCGCCGATGTTCCGGGCCCTGCGGCTGCCCCCCACTGCCGACCGGGACGCCTACGACGCCGCCTTGGCCGCCATCCAGGTGCCCACCAAGGAGAACGCGGCCCAGCGCAGGGAACTCGCCGACGCCGTCCTGGGAACGCTGCCCATCTTCCACACCCATGGGATGGAGATGAACCAGATCTACGACTCCACCGCGGTCGTGACCGACGGCCTGCCGGCCCCGCGGCCGGAGAAGGACCCGGAGTTCTGGTACTTCCCCTCCACGTTCCCCGGCCACCACCTGATCCACATCTGGCTCACCCGCGACCAGCGCAAGGTGCCGCTCATCGACCTGGTCGGCAAGGGCCGGTTCACCGTCCTCACCGGGCCCTCCGGGGCGGCGGACTGGACGTCCGCCGCCGCCCTGGTCCAGGACAAGCTCGGGCTGGAGGTGACCGTACACACCATCGGCCTGGGCGCCGAGTACCAGGACACCTACGGCACCTTCGGCCGCCACGCCGGCATCGCCGAGGACGGCGCCCTGCTGGTCCGGCCCGACCACATGGTCGGGTGGCGCGCCCAGGACTCGACGCACGCGAGCCGTCTCGTCGACGTCCTCCGGCAGATCCTCGACCGCTGAGCGGCACCGCGCCGGCACCACGATCGACACCCCCCGCACCAAGGAGACAACCACCATGAGCGGAGTGACCGAACTCAGCTACGTCGTGTACGAGGTCAGCGACCTCGCCGACTGGGAACGCTTCGGCGTCGAGCTGCTCGGCATGCAGTACGGCGGGAAGACCACCAGGGGCTTCACCCTGCGCACGGACGACAAGGCCCACCGCTGGGTCATCGAGGAGGGTGCCGAGGACGATCTCGTCGCGTCCGGCTACTCGGTGGCCTCGGCCGCCGAACTCGACGCTCTCGCCGGGAAGCTGCGCGCCGACGGCGTGGCGGTCACCGAGGGTGACGCCGCGCTCGCCGCCGAGCGCAAGGTGGACCGGATCGTGATCACCACCGATCCGATGGGCAACCGGATCGAGCTCGTCACCGGCTTCGCCGACGCCGGCACGCCCTTCGAGTCCGAGCGCCTGCTCGGCGGCTTCGTCACCGGCACGGGTGGCGCCGGCCATCAGGTGCTGCTCTCCGGCGGGGTCGGCCGCGAGGACTACCTGCACTTCTACAACGATCTGCTGGGCTTCCGGACCAGCGACATCATCGTCGAGGAAGTCGCCCCCGGCGTTTTCGCCGACCTGATCTTCCTGCACTGCAACCCGCGCCACCACTCCGTCGCGCTCGGTGACATGCCGTTCCCCAAACGCAACCACCACTTCATGGTGGAGGTCTCCGACATCCGCGACGTCGGTCTGGCCTGGGACCGGTGCCTCGCCGCCCACCAGCCCTTCCACATGACCCTGGGCATGCACCCGAACGACATGATGTTCAGCTTCTACGTCGAGACGCCCTCGGGGTTCAACGTCGAGTACGGCTGGGGCGGCCTCCTCATCGACGACGCGACCTGGGAGGTCAAGACCCTCGACCAGCTGAACAGCTGGGGCCACCTGCCCGCCGGTCCCGTCGCGGAGATGCTCGCCGCCGGCGCCGCCAACTCGAAGATCGGACACTGACATGGCACTCGACCCGAACCTGATCGGCAAGGACGTCCGGACGCCGAACTGGAAGATCCACTACTACGAGGCCGGCCAGGGTCACCCCGTCGTCCTCCTGCACGGTGGCGGCCCCGGCGCGACCGGCTGGAGCAACTACCAGCCCAACATCGAGGCACTCTCCCGGCACTTCCGCGTCATCGCGCCCGACATGCCCGGATGGGGCGACTCCGACCCGGTCGACTTCGACACGATCGACCACGTCGAGGTTCTCGTCGAGCTCTTCGACGCGCTCGGCATCGACAAGGCGGCGATCGTCGGGAACTCGATGGGCGGGCACAACTCCATCCGCTTCACCATCGAGCACCCCGAACGGGTCTCGCACCTGATCACCATGGGCCCGCCGGTCCAGCCCAAGCCCTTCCTGTTCGGAGCGGGCGGCCCCAGCGAGGGCATCAAGACCATGTACGGCACCTACCACGACCCCAGCCCGGAGATGTTCGAGCGGCTTGTCCAGATCATGGTCTTCGACAAGGAACGGTTCGCCAGCCCCGAACTGATGCGGGAACGCTCCGCCAACGCCCTCAAGCGCCCCGAGCACCTCGAGAACGTCGCGAAGAGGATCCCCTTCGCGCCCATCCCGATCTGGGTCGACCAGTCCAGGCTCGGCGAGATCACCGCCCCGACCCTGCTCATCCACGGCCGGGACGACCGCGTCGCTACCATGGAGGGGTCGCTGATGCTCAACGCCCACATCCCCGACTCCCGCGCCCACTTCATCAACCGGTGCGGCCACTGGGCCCAGCTGGAGCACGCGGACGAGTTCAACCGCCTGGTGACGGACTTCGTACTCAACCACTGAGTCCGTTGGCTCCGTCCCTCTCCGCCGAGGTGCCCGGGACACGGGCGGTGGGATTTCCGTCGCCCGCGTCCCGGGCATCGGCTTACCCTCCCGGGTGACTGACCGCGGATGTAGCCACCTCCGCAAGGGGGATCGGATACTTTGCGTTGCGAGATCGTCGCACTCCGGTAGCGGTCGCCGACAGGGACTCATGTCCCGTGCCGTCACCGGGAGATGGGAGCCGCCGCATGTCCGCTCGTCCGCGTGAACTGACGCCCGACCGGAGTGCCCGTGATCTGTTCGGGGCGAAGATGCGGGCCTGCCGGGAGCGGGCCGGGATGAGTCTCGAGGGGTTGTCGGGGGTCGTGAACATCAGCCGTAGTCATCTGGCGCGGATCGAGACGGCCCAGGCGATGCCGCCGCCGGATCTGCCGGGGAGGCTGGACGCGGCGTTCGGGACGGACGGGATCTTCGAGGAGCTGTACGGGCTCGCGAGCAAGGAGATCCATCCGGATCAGTTCAAGCGGCGGATGGAGCTCGAGCGGCGGGCGCAGGTCATCGGTGAGTACGCCAGCCAGATCATCCCGGGGCTTCTGCAGACGGAGGCGTACGCGCGGGCGCAGTTCCGGGCGGGGCAGCCCTGGGCGTCCAAAGGTGAGGTCGAGGAGCTGGTGGTGGCCCGGATGAGCAGGCAGGCGGTGTTCACGGCCGGGACGCTCATGGACTACTCGGCCGTCCTGGACGAGGCCACGCTCCGGCGAGGTTTCGGCGGGCCGGAGGTCATGCGGGCGCAGCTCGATCACCTCATCGACCTGACGCTCACCCCGAGGACGACGATCCAGATCCTTCCGTTCGATCTGGAGGGACATCCGCTGGCCGGTGGCTTCCTCACGCTGATGACGATGGACAAAGGCACGCGTGTGTTCGCCGACGAAGGCGTCATGACGTCAACGCTGTATGAAGACTTGGAGAGTGCCGTTCGTCTGCAACGGTCGTACGATCTGCAGAGGATGTCCGCCCTGACGCCGCGCGAATCGGCGGACTTCATTCGATCCGTGAGGGAGGAACTGCCGACATGAGTCCCGTCGACACCGAGTGGATCAAGTCGAGCTACAGCAGCAACGGTGGTGGAGCCTGCGTCGAATGGGCCCCGTCCCGTGCGGCTTCCGGCATCGTCCCCGTCCGCGACAGCAAGGACCCCGAGGGCCCGGCCCTGACCTTCGAACCCGCGGCGTGGTCGTCGTTCGTCGCCGCCGTCCGGCGCGGGGAGTTCCCGGCCGGATGACACCCCCTCCCGGGGCCGGTGCTCCGGGAACAGGCCGGTCCCTCTGCCCGTCCGATCCACGGGGGGAGGGACCGTGGTCCTGCCGGTCAGCGGAGCCGCTGATAACTCCGGGGCCATTCCATTTGTCCTCCTGGTAGCAGTCCTGCACGACCCGGCCGCTGGTGTCGGCGAACGCCAACGACTTGCCGTCGGGAGCCACCGGCAGCACCTGACGAGCGAGATCAGGATGCTCCCTGCTCAACTCGTCAGCAAGGGCGAACGCGGTTGGCCGCGACAGCACTCAACCGGACCGCTCACTCAAGGAAACCTGCAGGTCAGTGCGGTTGACTGGCCGCAACCGTTGTTGTCATGCCTGAGGTTTACGCAGATCGTCCTGTGTCATCTGGAGGCGTCGGACGCGGCCCATGTACAGGGCGGTCCCCACGAGCGTGCTCACCACCACGACGCCGGTGACCGTCCATCCGCCGCCGATCGACGCGTATACGTCATGGGCGAGTCCGGCCAGGAGCATCCCGCCGATGATGGCCACCGCGTTGACCCCGAGGGCGTACATGATCGGCCTCATGGTGTGCTTCTGCAGCTGGGTCTGTTCTTCGCGGCTGTTCACCGTGAGTCGCTCCTGTCGGGTGGCCGGGACGGTCGCCGTGGTGGCCGAGTACCGCTGCGTACGGGCAGAGTTGGGCATCACCCTCGCCACGGCACTGTATAGGACGACCGGTGATCTTCCGAACGGCCGTCTCAACGCGGGGGCATAGCCCGGCCGTTCAGGTACCGCCGCCAGGCGGGGAGGGTGTCCGGCAGCGTGGGGTCCTCGAGGCGGGACAGGACGTACGGGGCCGTCAGGCGGGCCCACGGGTTGTCGGACTCCGCCAGGCGCGTCAGCGTGGCCCGCAGTGCCGGGCTGTCCACCGTGCGGGCGGCCGCCGTGTAGCGGCGGTCCTTGCAGCGGTACGGGCGGGTCAGCGCCAGCTCCACGAGCGTCGTGAGGCGGGCGCGGTGGGCGGTGCCGGGGCAGTGGCGGGACAGGGCCCGTATCAGGAGGGACTTCGTGCCCCATTTCTTGGCGTGCGTCGTCCAGACGGCGGGGTCGCGCGCCTCCCACTCCAGGAACGTCAGCGCGTACGGGACCGCCTCCGGATCCGTGAACCCCCGCCGGCGGTCGTACATCGACCGCCACAGGCCGTTCGGGAACGCCACCGCGTCCGCCGCACGCCATCCGTCCAGCGCCGCCTGCCAGGCCGGCGTGCGGGGCTGGATCCAGTGGCGGTTGTACGCGGTGATCGCCGCCCCCACCGCCTCCTGCGCGGCCCGATGCCGGCGCAGCGCCGTCGCGCGGGCAGCAGGGTCGGGCGAGAGGAGCCCCCGGGTCCAGCCCAGGCGCTCCTCCCAGGACGCCGTCAACGAACCGGGTACCCGGAGGTCCGCAGCGCCGACTTCACCTCGCCGACCGTCAGCTCACCGAAGTGGAACACCGACGCCGCCAGCACCGCGTCCGCGCCCGCCGAGACCGCCGGGGGGAAGTCCGCGACCTTGCCCGCGCCGCCCGAAGCGATCACCGGGACCGTGACGTGCTTGCGTACCGCCGCGATCATCTCGAGGTCGTAGCCGTCCTTCGTGCCGTCCGCGTCCATGGAGTTGAGCAGGATCTCCCCCGCCCCCAGCTCCGCCGCCTCGTGCGCCCACTCCACCGCGTCGATGCCCGTGCCGCGGCGGCCGCCGTGCGTCGTGACCTCGTAACCCGATGGCGTCCCGCCGCCGCAGCGCCGCGCGTCCACCGACAGGACCAGCACCTGGCGGCCGAAGCGCTCCGCGATCTCCCGCAGGAGTTCCGGGCGCGCGATCGCCGCCGTGTTGACGCCCACCTTGTCCGCGCCCGCGCGCAGCAGACGGTCGACGTCGTCGGGGGTGCGGACGCCGCCGCCCACCGTCAGCGGGATGAACACCTGCTCCGCGGTGCGCCGCACCACGTCGTACGTCGTCTCCCGGTCGCCGGAGGAGGCGGTGATGTCGAGGAACGTCAGCTCGTCGGCACCCTCCGCGTCGTACCGCTTCGCCAGCTCCACCGGGTCGCCGGCGTCGCGCAGGTCGCGGAAGTTGACGCCCTTGACCACCCGGCCGGCGTCGACGTCCAGACAGGGGATGACTCGGACCGCAAGGGTCATGACCTACGACTCTCCTCGATACGCCTCGAGTTCGACCTCGACGAGGATCCGCGAGTCGATGAACCCGGAGACCACGACCAGCGTTCCCACCGGCCGTACCGCGTCGAACAGCTCCTTGTGCGCCCGCCCCGCCTCGTCGACGTCCCTGGCGTGCGCGATGTACATCCGGGTGCGGATCACCGACCCGATGCCCGCGCCCAGCTCCCCGATGCCGTCGAGCGCGTTACCGAACGCGGCCTTGGCCTGTATGTACGGATCCCCCTCGCCCTGCAGCACCCCGCCCGTGAACGGGATACCGCCCGAGACGACCACCCGCTCCCCGGCCGCGACCGCCCGGGAGAAGCCCATGGCGTCCTCCCAGGCCTCGCCCGGGACACGCTCGATTCCGGCCATCTACCCCACCGCCTCCAGAGCCTCCTCCAAGGTGAACGCCTTGGCGTACAGAGCCTTGCCCACGATCGCGCCCTCCACGCCCTCGGACACCAGCGTGGCGAGCGCCCGCAGATCGTCCAGCGACGACACGCCGCCGGAGGCCACGACGGGGCGGTCGGTGCGCGCGCACACGTTCCGCAGCAGCTCCAGGTTCGGCCCCTGCAGCGTGCCGTCCTTGGCGATGTCCGTCACCACGTACCGCGCGCAGCCCTCGGAGTCCAGCCGCGCCAGGGTCTCGTACAGGTCGCCGCCGTCGCGGGTCCAGCCCCGGCCGCGCAGCGTCGTACCGCGCACGTCCAGGCCGACCGCGATCTTGTCGCCGTGCTCGGCGATGACCTTGGCGACCCACTCGGGGCTCTCCAGCGCGGCGGTGCCCAGATTGACGCGGGTGCAGCCGGTGGCGAGGGCGGCGGCCAGGGAGGCGTCGTCGCGGATGCCGCCGGACAGCTCGACCTTGATGTCCATGGCCTTGGCGACGGCCGCGATCCGGGCGCGGTTGTCGCCGGTGCCGAACGCCGCGTCCAGGTCGACCAGATGCAGCCACTCGGCGCCCGAGCGCTGCCACGCCAGGGCGGCCTCGAGGGGGTCGCCGTAGCCGGTCTCGGTGCCGGACTCGCCGTGCACCAGGCGGACGGCCTGGCCGTCGCGGACGTCGACGGCGGGGAGGAGCTCAAGGGCAGGCATCACAGGGTTCCGATCCAGTTGGTCAGCAGCTGGGCGCCGGCGTCGCCGGACTTCTCGGGGTGGAACTGGGTGGCCCACAGGGGCCCGTTCTCGACCGCGGCGACGAACCGTTCGCCGTGGGTGGCCCATGTGACGAGCGGCGGGGTCATCCGCGGGTTGTGTATCTCGAGCGTCCAGTCCCGCACGGCGTAGGAGTGCACGAAGTAGTAGCGCGCCTCCTCGTCCGCCCCGGCGAAGAGCCGCGAGCCCGCGGGGGACTCGACGGTGTTCCAGCCCATGTGCGGGACGACCGGCGCGCGCAGCGCCTCGACCGTGCCGGGCCATTCGTCCAGCCCCTCGGTCTCCACCCCGTGCTCCACACCGCGGGCGAAGAGGATCTGCATGCCGACGCAGATGCCCAGCACCGGGCGCCCGCCGGCCAGCCGGCGCTCGACGATCCAGTCGCCGCGCGCGCCGCGCAGCCCGCGCATGCACGCCTCGAACGCGCCGACGCCGGGGACCAGCAGGCCCGCCGCGTTCAGCGCGGTGTCGTAGTCACGGGTGATCTCGACGTCGGCTCCCGCGCGGGCCAGGGCCCGTTCGGCGGAGCGGACGTTGCCGAAGCCGTAGTCGAAGACGACGACCTTCTTCTGGCTCACCGGTCCCCCTACCAGTCGACGCGCAGCAGCCCCGCGGCCAGCGCGAGCACCGCGGCGAGGCCCAGGACCACGATGGGCCCCTTGGGCTTGCCCTGCTTGGCGAACGAGTACACGCCGCCGGCGAAGAAGAGGCCGACGACGATCAGTACGGTGGACAGGCCGTTCACAGGGCGCCCTTCGTGGACGGGATACCGGGCTGGCGGGGGTCGATCTCGCTGGCGTAGCGCAGCGCCCGGGCCAGGGCCTTGAACTGGCACTCCACGATGTGGTGCGCGTTGCGGCCGTACGGCACGTGCACGTGCAGCGCGATCTGCGCCTGGGCCACGAAGGACTCCAGTATGTGCCGGGTCATGGTCGTGTCGTACTCGGCGCCGATCATCGGGGCCATGCCCTCGGGCTCGGTGTGCACCAGGTACGGGCGGCCGGAGAGGTCCACCGTGACCTGCGCCAGGGACTCGTCCAGCGGGACGGACGCGTCGGCGAAGCGGACGATGCCCTTCTTGTCGCCGAGGGCCTGGCGGAAGGCGGCGCCCAGGGCGAGGGAGGTGTCCTCGATGGTGTGGTGGGAGTCGATGTGCAGATCGCCGTCGGTCTTCACCGTCAGGTCGAACAGGCCGTGCCGGCCCAGCTGGTCGAGCATGTGGTCGAAGAAGCCGACCCCGGTCGCCACATCGACCTGTCCGGTGCCGTCGAGGTTGATCTCGACGACGACGGACGTCTCCTTCGTCGTACGTTCCACACGGCCGGTGCGGCTCATGCGTCCCTCTCCTTAAGACTGGCGCGTACCGCTTCCAGGAACGCGTCGTTCTCCTCCGGGGTGCCGGCGGTGACCCGCAGGAAACCCGGTACGTCGTTGTCGCGGACCAGCACCCCGTGCCGCAGCAGGCGCTGCCACATGGCGTGGGCGTCGTCGAACCGGCCGAACTGCACGAAGTTCGCGTCGGACGCGGTGACCTCGCAGCCCAGGGCGGTCAGCTCGGCGACGATCCGGTCCCGCTCGGACTTCAGGCGCTCCACGTACCGCAGCAGCGTATCGGTGTGCTCGAGCGCGGCCAGCGCGGTGGCCTGGGTGACGGACGACAGGTGGTACGGCAGCCGCACCAGCTGGACGGCGTCGACCACGGCCGGGTCGGCCGCCATATAGCCGAGCCTGAGGCCCGCGGCGCCGAACGCCTTCGACATGGTGCGGGTGAGCACCATCGTCGGCCGGCCCTCGAGCAGCGGCAGCAGCGACGGCTGGTGGCTGAACTCGCCGTACGCCTCGTCGACAATCACCACGCACGGCTTCGCGGCGAGCGCCGCGTCGTACAGCCGCAGCACGGTGTCCTTGTCGACCGCCGTGCCGGTGGGGTTGTTCGGCGAGCAGACGAAGACCACGTCGGGCTCCAGCTCGGCGATGGTCCGCTCGGCGGCCTCGACGTCGATGGTGAAGTCGTCGTGACGGGGCCCGCTGATCCAGCCCGTGCCCGTGCCGCGCGAGATGAGCGCGTGCATCGAGTACGAGGGCTCGAAGCCGATCGCCGTCCGGCCGGGGCCGGCGAAGGTCTGCAGCAGCTGCTGGATGATCTCGTTGGACCCGTTGGCCGCCCACACGTTGTCGACCGTGACCGGCAGCCCGGCGGTGCGGCTGAGGTACGCGGCCAGCTCCGTACGGAGCTCGACGGCGTCGCGGTCGGGGTAGCGGTTGAGCTCGCGGGCCGCCTCGGTGACGCGCTCGCCGATCCGGCGGACGAGCTCCTCGGGGAGCGGGTACGGGTTCTCGTTGGTGTTCAGCCGGACGGGGACGTCGAGCTGCGGGGCGCCGTAGGGCGACTTCCCGCGCAGTTCGTCCCGGATCGGCAGGTCGTCGATACGGGTCACGTCCCGGGCACCGTCCAGTCGAATCGAGCCTTGACCGCCGCTCCGTGCGCCGGCAGGTCCTCCGCCTCCGCCAGGGTCACCACATGCGCGGCGACTTCCGCGAGCGCGTCGCGCGAGTAGTCCACGACATGGATGCCGCGCAGGAACGACTGCACGCTGAGCCCCGAGGAGTGGCAGGCGCAGCCGCCGGTGGGCAGCACGTGGTTGGACCCGGCGGCGTAGTCGCCGAGGGACACCGGGGAGTACGCGCCGACGAAGATCGCGCCCGCGTTACGGACCCGGTCGGCGACCGCGGCGGCGTCGGCGGTGATGATCTCCAGGTGTTCGGCGCCGTACGCGTTGACCACGGCCAGCCCCTCGTCCAGGCCGTCGACCAGCACGATCGCGGACTGCCGGCCGCCCAGCGCGGGGGCGATCCGGTCCTCGACGTGCCGGGTGGCGGCGACCTGCGGGACGAGCTCCTTGTCCACGGCGTCGGCGAGGGCCGGCGAGTCCGTGACCAGGACGGCGGCGGCCAGCGGGTCGTGCTCGGCCTGGCTGATCAGGTCGGCGGCGACATGCGCCGGGTCCGCGGTGTCGTCGGCGAGGACGGCGATCTCGGTGGGGCCGGCCTCGGCGTCGATGCCGATCACGCCGGTGAAGTAGCGCTTCGCGGCGGCGACCCAGATGTTGCCGGGACCGGTGACCATGGACGCGGGGGCGCAGCTCTCGGTGCCGTACGCGAACATCGCCACGGCGGTGGCGCCGCCGGCCGCGTACACCTCGTCGATCCCCAGCAGCTCGCAGGCCGCCAGGATCGTCGGGTGGGGCAGACCGCCGAACTCCTTCTGCGCGGGGGAAGCCAGCGCGATGGACGGCACACCGGCCTCCTGCGCCGGCACCACGTTCATGATCACCGAGGACGGGTAGACCGCGCGGCCACCGGGGGCGTACAGCCCCACCCGGTCCACGGGCACCCACTTCTCGCTGACCGTCCCGCCGGGCACGACCTGCGTGACCGAGGTCTGCCGGCGCTGCTCGCGGCTGACGATCCGCACCCGGCGGATGGATTCCGTCAGGGCCGCCCGGACCTGCGGGTCCAGCGACGCCAGGGCCTCCGTCAGCGCCTCGGCCGGGACCCGGACCCGGTCCAGCCGCACGCCGTCGAACTTCTCCGCGTACTCGATCAGCGCCTCGTCCCCGCGATGATGCACGTCCTCGCAGATCGGCCGCACCTTCTCCAGGGCGGCCGCGACGTCGAAGTCGGCACGGGGCAGCACGGAGCGCAGGGCCGCACCCTCGGGGAGGGCGGCGCCGCGCAGATCGATTCGGGAAATCACGTGGTCAAGTGTGTCAGACCGCGGGCCGCGCTTGTCCGGCCGGTCCACGCAGCGAGATGTGTCGTCCACGATCCGTCGCCGCCCGCCCTCCCCGGGGTCCCGGAGAGGAGGGCGGGCGGCGGGCGGGATCAGGCGACCGGGGCGCTCGCCCGCTCCACCGTCTGGGTGCCGCTCAGCGTGCGGTACGAGCGGAGCCACTTCGAGGTCGCCGTCGGGCTCTTCTTGTCGGAGACCTTGTAGTAGTCCATCTGCGAGCTCTGCGGCGTCACGGACAGCACGCCGTAGCCGTGCGAGTCCAGGTCCAGCCACTGGATGTGACCGTTCGCCGCCTTGATCGCGGCCTCCGCGATCAAGGACACCGTGCCGGCCGGCAGACCGGTGATCTCGTCGATGTTGTCCGAGGTGACGGACGTGACGACGAACTCCACGCCCGCCGTGCCGGAGTCCGGGTAGGTGGCGGCGTGCATGGGGACGTCGTTCGCCCAGGCCGAGTGGATGTCGCCGGTGAGGAAGACCGTGTTGCGGATGCCCTGCGACTGGATGTGCGCCAGCAGCTCACGGCGGTCGTCGGTGTAGCCGTCCCACTGGTCGACGTTGACCGCGAGCCCCTCCGAGGGCAGTCCGAGGAGCTCCGCGAGCGGCGCGAGCAGATACGCCGGCACCGAGCCGAACGCCGTGTCGGCGATCATCACCGACGTGCCGACGAGCTGCCAGGAGGTGGAGGAGGCGGACAGCCCCGACTTCAGCCAGTCCAGCTGGGCCCGCCCGGTGATCGTCCGGTCCGGGTCGTCGACGTCGCCGGAGCCGATGGACGCCTGCTGCGAGCGGAAGGACCGCAGGTCCAGCAGGTGCAGGTCGGCGAGGTTGCCGAAGCGGATGCGCCGGTACGTGGTGCCCGCGACGGACGGCCGGACCGGCATCCACTCGAAGTACGCCTGCCTGGCGGCGGCGGCCCGGGCGGCGTACGAGCCCTCGGTGGCGGGGTCGTGGTTGCCCGCCCCGCCGGACCAGGCGTCGTTGGCGACCTCGTGGTCGTCCCAGATGGCGATGACCGGCAGCTTCGCGTGCATGGCGGTGAGGTCGGCGTCCGTCTTGTACTTGCCGTGCCGGGTGCGGTAGTCGGCGAGCGTGAGGATCTCGTGGGTGGGCGCGTGCACCCGGACGGGACCGCCCCGGGTGGCGTAGTCGCCGGTCGCGTACTCGTAGATGTAGTCCCCGAGGTGCAGGATCGCGTCCAGGTCACCCCGGTTCGCGAGGTGCCGGTACGGGGAGAAGTAGCCGGCCTCCCAGTTCGCGCAGGACACCACGCCGAAGCGCAGTCCCGCCACGGACGCGTCGAGCGGCGGCGCGGTCTTCGTGCGGCCGGCGGGCGAGGTCACGCCGCCCGCGGTGAAGCGGTAGTAGTACGCGGTGGCGGGGCGCAGGCCCCGGATGTCGGCCTTGACGGTGTGGTCGGAGGCGGCGCGGGAGGTGCCGGAGCCCCGGACGACGATCCGGGTGAAGGCCGCGTCCTCGGCGACCTCCCAGCTCACGGTCGTGTCGGCGCCCAGCCCCGAACCGGGTACGGCTGCGGGCGTCGGGGTGACACGGGTCCACAGCAGGATGCCGTCGGGGAGCGGGTCACCCGAGGCGACACCGTGCAGGAACGCGGGGGTGTCCGCGGCGTGGGCGGTGGACGTGGTGGCGGCGGTGGCGAGCGCGGCGGTGGCGGCGGCTGCCTTGACCACCGTGCGGCGGCGAGGGTTTGGTGTGGTCACGGCGAGCAACGATAGGACGTGTCCGCGTCAAACGGCAGACCCCCGCGAGGAGTTGGCCGATCATTCCCCGTCCGGCCGGCCGCCGGACATCCGGGCCCGGCGGCCCCTGAGTCGCGGGGCGGGTCCGCAGCCGCGAGGCTGGTGGGGTGCAGGTGCTGCGGAAGTGGTCCTACTGGACCTACTGGCCCTACTGGGCCGCGGGGATCATCACGGTGTTCGTCACCGCGATCGACCTGACCTCGGACCCGGACCACTCCACCGCCGCGGCCTACTCCGTCCTGCCGCTGCTGGTCGCGATCAACGGCCGGGCACCGGCGGTGTGGGTGGCCGGGACGATCGCTCTCGCCCTGACCCTGGTCATGAGCGCGCGGGCCGAGGACCTGTTCCAGGTCACCACCGGCGGCCGGATCGTGGCGGTCGTCGGCGCCACCGTGATCGCCCTGTACGCACTGCGCGAGCGCCTCGTGCGCGAACGCAAGCTCACCCAGGTCACCCGGGTGGCCGACGCCGTGCAGCGGGCCGTGCTGCCGGAGCAGCCGGAGCGGGTGGGGCCGTACGCCGTGGCGGTCTCGTACGAGGCGGCGGCGGACGAGGCGAAGATCGGCGGCGACTTCTACAAGGTCCAGGCGACCGGCTTCGGCACCCGGGGCGTCATCGGCGACGTGCGCGGCCACGGGCTGAGCGCGGTCCGTACCACCGCCATGGCCATCGGCGTCTTCCGCGAGGCCTCCCACGAGAGCGAGGACCTTGCCCAGGTCGCCGCGTGGATGGACCGCAGCCTGGGCCGCGACACGGGCCCGGAGGGCTTCTCCACGGTGCTGGTCTTCAACGCCGGCGACGACGGGGTGTGGACAGGGCTCACTTTCGGCCATCCGTGCCCGCTGGTGCGCACCGCCGCGGGGGCCGTGCGGGAGGTGCGGATGCAGTCCGGTGTGCCGCTGGGCATCGGGCTGTACGTGCCCGACCCCACGCCGGACATGGTGACGGTGTCGCTGGCGGCGGGGGACGAGCTGCTGCTGGTGACGGACGGGGTGCTGGAGGCGCGGGACAGCCGCGGGCAGTTCTTCCCGCTCATCCGGCGGTACGCGACGGCGCCCCGCGACCGGCCGCCCGCGGCCGTCCTGGCGGCGCTGCGGCGGGATCTGGAGGCGTGGGCGCCGCAGATCCACGACGACTCGGCGTTCGTGCTGCTGCGGTACACGCCGGAGAAGTAGGCGCCTTGTGCGCCCGCACAGCGTTGCCCCGGGGCGGACGGCGACGGTGCACAATTTTCGGGCGCCGGCGGGCGGATCCGGGCCGGTCAAAGGCGTGCACACCGCCCTACCCGGAGGTAGCGGGCGGGGCTTTCCAGGCCCCCGGCGCCGTCCTACGGTGACCGCGTGACGGCAGGGACACAGCTGCGCGGCCGGCTCGCGGATCGCCCCGGTCAGGTGCCGGGGGCCACCCGGCGCGCGCTGCTGCTCGCCGCGGCGGCGGAGCGCTTCGACCCGGACGGCGCGCCCGTCGGGCTGCTGCGGGCGGCCGGCGCCGGGCCCTTCTGCCTGCTGCCGGCGGAGCGCGCGGGCGTGATCCGGGTGGCCGACGGGCGGATCCGGTTCACGGGGGCGGCGGTCCGGGCCGAGGCCTACGAGGGGCGCCCCTTCGCCCACCGTGCGCTGGCGCACGCCGCGCTGGCCGCGGTGCTGGGCGACGACCCGCGCCGGTTCCTGCACCGCGCGGTCGCCGCCCCGGCGCCGGCCCTCGGAGACGCCCTCGCGGCCGCCGCGCCCACCCTGCCGGGCGCGCTGCGGGTGGAGGCGTACGCCCTGGCGGCGGGCCTGGCGACCACGCCGGGGGTGCGACGGGGGCGGCTGCTGACGGCGGCGGAGCACGCGTGGCGGGGCGGGGACCCGGGACGGGCGCGGGGGCTGCTGCGGGAGGCGGAGTCGGCGGCGGAGGGTTGTGGTGGTGGTGACGGTGGGCGGGGGGTGCTGGGGGAGGTTTGTGGCGGCGACTACGGGCGGGGGCTGCTGGGGGAGGGGGAGTCGGCGGCGGAGGCTTGTGGCGGTGGTGACGATGATGGGCGGGGGCTGCTGCGGGAGGCTTGTGGCGGTGACGACGGGCGGGCGCTGCTCCTGCGGGGGGTGGTGGAGACGCGGGCGGGGAGCGCGGAGGACGGGCTGCGGCTGCTGGTGCGGGCGGCGGGTACGGGCGGGGGGTCGCCGACCGCGTGGGTGTACGCGGCGGAGGCGGCCTGGGCGGTGGGGGACGCGGGGGCGTGGCGGACGGCGGTGCGGCGGGCGGGCCTCACCGGCGCCGGGGGTCACGCCGACCCCGCCCGCCTCGCCCACGCCACCGTCCACGCCCAGCTCCGCGGTGACCCCGCCATCGCCCGCGACCTGGCCCGGCGGATGCTCGACGCCGTCCGGGAGGCCGCCGACCGGGCCGGCGAGCCCCGCGCGCTGGAGCTGCTGGCCGGCGCCGAGCTGCGCCTGGGCCACTTCCGTACCGCCGCCCGCCACGCCCGCGAGGGCCTGCGCCTGGCCGAGCGCACCGGCCAGCCCGCCCTCGCCGCCCGCCACCACGCCCTCCTGGCCCTCGCCGCGGCCACCACCGGCGACGCCCCCGCCACCGCCCGGCACGCCCACGCCGCCGGCCCCCACGGCCAGGGCGCCGCCGCCACCCTCGCCACCTGGGCGCTGGCCCGCGCGGAGCTGCTGACGGGACACGCGGACGCCGCCGCGGCCCGCCTCGTACCCCTGGTGCTCCCCGGCCCGTACGAGGGCCACTTCGCCCTGCGTACCCTGGCCCTCCCCTGCTGCGCCGAGGCCGCCGCCCTCTGTGGCGAGACGGACGCCGCCCGCGCCGCCGTCGCCGCGTACGAACGCCACGCCGTCCACGACCCGCGCGCCGCCGCCCGCCTCCTGCGCTGCCGCGCCCTGATCGCCCCCGACCCCGCCGCCGCCCGCCCCCTGTTCGAGCGCGCCCTCGCCCTGCACGACGCCCAGGGACCCGGCGCCGGATTCGAACGGGCCCGTACCCAGCTGCTGTTCGGCCGTACCCTGCACCGCGCCCGCCGCCCCTGTGAGGCCCGCCACCAGCTCCGCGCCGCGCTGCTGGCCTTCGAACGCTGCGGCGCCGGCGGCTGGGCCACCCGCGCCCGCGCCGAACTGCGCGCGACGGGCGGCGCCACGGATCGCGCCGACCCCGGACAGCTGGGCCGGCTCACCCCGCAGCAGGCCCGGATCGCCCGCCAGGTCGCCGAGGGCTCCACCAACCGGGAGATCGCCCGCAGCCTGTCGGTGAGCCCGCGCACCGTCGACCACCATCTGCGCAACGCCTTCGCCCTGCTCGGCGTCCGCTCCCGGGTGGAACTGGCCCGCCTCGTCCACGACGCGGACACGGACGCGTGAGGCACCGGCCCGAAGCGGCGCCCGACGACCCCGTGTCACGGGGTGTTCACCCGTGTCATCCTCGACGGACGCCCGCACCGCCCGTACCGAGCGCGGAGGTCCTGATGCGTACCGAACTGCCCGCCCGCACCGGCCACACCGCCCCCCGCCCCGACGAACGACTCGACGTCCACGCGCTGGCCGTACTGCACCGCTGCGCGCGCACCCTCGTCGCGGAGCTCGCCGAGATGACGGACCGGGTGGTGGAGCGGCTGTGCGAGGAACAGCCCGCCTACCGGGCGGCGCACGACGCGGCGCCCGAGGAGCTGTGGCAGGAGGTCCACCAGTCGCTGCGGCACAACGTGGGCTCCCTCATCCCCACCCGCGCCTGCCGCGAACGCGCCCTGGACGTCACCCGCTCCATCGCGATGGCCAAGGCCCGCGCCGACTTCCCCCTGGACGCGGTGCTGCACGCCTTCCGCCTCGGCGGGGTGCTGGTGTGGGAGCGGCTGCTGCAGTCCGCGGGGCGCCGCGATCCGGAGGACGTACGGCGGCTGATCCATATCGCCGCGAACGTGTGGAACTTCGTCGACCACCACTGCATGGTCATCGCCGACACCTACCGCCAGGTCGAGCGGGAGACGGCCTGGCGTGAGGAGAAACGGTTGCGGGCCGCCGTACGCACGCTGCTGGACGGCAGCACCCCGGTCGCCGAACTGCCCGCCGTCGCCGCGCGGCTGGGGCTGCCGGAGCGCGGGTCGTACGCCGTGATCGCCGTCACCGGACGGCGCCGCGCGCTGGTCCGCCCCGCGGACGACCCCCCGGGGATCCGGCTGCTGTGGCACGCCGCCGAACCGGGCGGTAGCGGCCCCGACTTCGCGGTCGCCCACCTCGCGGGGCAGTCCGTCGACGGGCTCGCGGACGCCCTCACGCCGGCGCCCGCCGGGGTACGGATCGGCATCGGCACCCCCGTGGACACCCTCGCCGCGCTGGGTGAGGGGCGGCGGCTGGCGGAGACGGCGCTGCGGGTGTGCGCGCCGGGGTCCGCCGCCCGGCTGGACGAGCATCTGCCGGCCGCGCTGGTCCTCTCGGCCCCGCAGCTCGGCGCCGCCCTCACCGACCGCCTGCTGGCCCCGCTGGCCCAGCTGACGCCCGCCGACCGGGCGCTGATCCTGGACACCCTGGACGCCTGGCTGGCGGACGGCGGCTCGGCCCAGCGGGCGGCGACGCGGCTCTACTGCCACCGCAACACGGTCCTCAACCGGATCCGCAAGTACGAACACCTCAGCGGCCGTGACCTCAACCGCCCCGAGGACCTGGTGGAGCTCTCCCTGGCCCTGACGGCGCGCCGGCTGGTGGGCCGGGGCTGATCACCGTACGAGCAGGCCCCGTTCCATCGCCACGACCACCGCCCGGGTGCGGTCGGAGACGTCCAGCTTGGCGAACACCCGCAGCAGATGCGTCTTCACCGTCGCCTCACCGATGAACAGCCGCTCGCCGATCTCCGCGTTCGACAGCCCGTCCGCCACCCCGTTCAGGACGTCCACCTCGCGCGGCGTGAGCGGCACCTGCGCCGGGCGGCGCAGCTTCGCGACCAGCTTCTGCGCGACCCGCGGCGCCAGCACGGTCTCGCCGCGGGCGGCGGAGCGGATGGCGTCGGCGAGCTGCTCGCGGGTGGCGTCCTTCAGGAGGTAGCCGATCGCGCCCGCCTCCACGGCGCGTTCGATGTCGGTGTCCGTGTCGTACGTGGTGAGGATCAGCACCTGGGTCGGGGCGGGGCCGGCGACGATCCGCCCGGTGGCCGCGACGCCGTCCAGGACGGGCATCCGCAGGTCCATCAGCGCCACGTCGGGCCGCAGCTCCTCCGCCAGCGCCACCGCGGCGCGCCCGTCGGCCGCCTCGCCGACGATCTCGATGCCGTCCTCCGCCGCGAGCAGGGCGACGACGCCGGCGCGCATGACGGTGTGGTCGTCGATCACGATGACGCGGAGGCTGTCCGCCATGTCACACCTGACCCTTCAGAGGGAGAACCGCGAGTATCCGTGTCCCGTCCCCCGGCGAGCTGGTGACCGTGAGGTCCCCGCCCAGCTCCGCGAGGCGGCGGCGCATGCCGTCCAGGCCGAATCCGGGGGCGTCCGCGACGGTGAAGCCGCGGCCGTCGTCGGTGATCTCCAGCTCCACGCCGTACGGCTGCTCGGCCAGCACCACCCCGACCGTGGACGCCGCCGCGTGCTTGCGGACGTTGGCCAGGGACTCCTGCGCGCACCGCAGCAGCGCGATCCGCGCCGGCTGGTCGCAGTCCACGTCCGGGAGGTCGGCGTCCACCACCAGCCCCGTGTCCTCCGCGAACCGCTCCACCGTCCGCCGGATCGCCTGCGCCACCGACGCCGGCGCGAGCCGCGGGCCCGAGCCGACGAGCACCCGCGCCTCCGCCAGATTCTCCCGGGCGGTGTGCTCGATGGACCGCAACTGCCGCTCGCTGCGCCCCGGATCCTCCGCCAGCCCCGCCCGCGCCGCCTCGGCCAGCACCACGATCGAGGCGAAGCCCTGGGCCAGGGTGTCGTGGATCTCCCGGGCGATGCGGTCCCGTTCGGCCGCGGCGCCCTCGCGGCGCAGCGCCTCGGACAGCTCCAGCTGGGTGCTGGCCAGCTCCTCGCGCAGCTTCGCCCGCTCGTCGCGCAGCTCCAGCGCCCGCGGGGTGAGCAGCGCGAGCAGGGCGCCCACCGCGTAGACGGCGAGCGACGAGACGGTGTTACGGGTGATCGTGCCGGAGTCCGGCCCCTCGCGCAGCACCGCGCCCACGGTGATCGCGACGGCGCCCAGCGCGCTGGACACCAGCGCCGCGCGCAGGCTGTTCACGTACACCACGAACTGCGCCAGCAGCACGCTGTACAGCACGCCGTAGCCGTCCCGCAGATACGCCAGCAGCCCCAGCACGACGACCAGCAGCCCCAGATACGCGTGCCCGACCCGCGCCCCGCCGCGGCGCCGGGCGACCGCGTAGGCGACGGCGAGGACGGCCAGCAGCGCGAGCGACCCGTACTTGCGCTGCGCGGGGACGTCGCCCAGGACGGTGACGACGGCGAGGATGCCGACGATCGCCCAGGAGAGCCTGTCCCACGAGTGCAGCAGCCAGATCCAGTACGGGTCGCCGCGCCGAGGCCGTTGGAGCATCCGGTCAGCGTACGGGCTGCGGTACACGGCCGGCCGGGGCGTCGGACGTCCGGTCCGCCGGGCGGTCCGTGCGCCCGGGCCACCAGGCGCGTTCACCGAGGAGCAGCAGCAGCGCCGGGAGCAGCAGTACGCGGATCACGAACGCGTCCAGCAGCACCGCGACGGCCAGGCTGAAGCCGACCTGCTTCATCTCCATGATGTGCAGCGGGACGAAGCTGGCGAACACCGTGACCATCACGAACGCCGCGCTGGTGACCACGCCCGCCGAGCGGCCGATCCCGTCCACCACCGCCTGCCGGGTGGGCACGCCGGCCCGGACCGCCTCCTGGATCCGGCTGATCACGAAGATCTGGTAGTCCATCGACAGCCCGAAGAGGATCACGAAGAGGAACAGCGGCACCCGGGAGCCGATGGTGCCGGTCGAGGTGAAGTCCAGCAGCCCCTCGGCCCATTCGTGCTGGAAGACGGCGACCAGGACGCCCAGGGAGGCCCCCGCCGACAGCAGGTTCAGCACCACGCCCACCCCGGCCAGCACCACCGAGCGGAACGCCCAGGCCGTCATGCCGAACGTGACCAGCAGGAGGGTGCCGATGATCAGCGGGAGCTTCTGCTTCTGGTGCTCCGGATAGTCGGCGTAACGGGCCACGTCACCGGTGACGGCCGACTCCACGCCGGTCAGCTTCCCCACCGTCGCGGGGACGTAGTCGTCGCGCAGCCGGTCCAGGGAGTCCGTGGCCTGCGCATCGCTGCCGTAGTACGGGACGCGCAGCTCCAGCAGGCTGATCCGGCCGTCGGGCGAGGTGCGCAGGGCGGGCGTGCCGGTGATCGCCGGGTCGCCGGCGGCCCGCGCGGCGAGCGCCCGCAGCGCGTCCGCGACCTCCGCCCCGCGCTCCGGGGTGGCCCGTACGACGACCTGGTGCATCGACTTGAGCTCCGGGAACGCGGCGTTGAGTCGGTCGTACGTCCGCATCTCGGGGATGGCGCGGGGGTGGGTCTCGCGGCCCATGTCGGTGAGCTTGATGCCCAGCAGCGGGGCGGCCAGGGCCAGCAGCGCGGCGGTCGCCAGGGCGAGGGTGACGACGGGGCGGCGGCGGGTGCGGTCCAGCAGGGCGCGGGTGAGGCGGCCGGGGCCGGCGGGGCGGGTCCGGGCCTTGCCGCGGGCCTCACGCCGCCGCTCACGGCGCTCCGCGCGGGCGCCGAGCTTCGCGAGGAGGGCGGGGAGGACGGTGAGCGAGCTGACCACGGCGACCAGGGTGACCAGGACCGCGGCGGTGGCGATGGACGAGAAGATCACGTCGTCCGCCAGATAGAGCGTGGCGCTGGAGGCGGCGACCGCGACACCGGAGACCACGACCGCGCGCCCCGAGGTCGCGGCGGCCAGCTCCACCCGGGCCCGGGCGCCCTGCCGGCCGTGGGCGCGTTCCTCCCGTTCGCGTTTCAGGTAGAAGAGCGTGTAGTCGACGCCCACCGCCAGCCCCACCAGCAGGATGATGTTGGCGCCGACCCCGGCGTCCGGGAAGGCGTGCGAGGCGACCATCGACAGGCCGATGCTCGCGGCGATCGAGGACAGCGCCAGCAGCAGCGGGACCAGGGCCATCGAGGCGGAACGGAAGACGATCAGCAGGGTGAGCAGGGTGACCGGCAGGGCGATCATCTCGGTCCGCGACAGATCCTTGCCGCGCAGCTCCTCGACGCCCTTGCTGACCGAGGGCCCGCCGGTCTCCTCCACCCGCAGCCCGGGGAACCGCTCCTGCGTCTTCTCCGTCTGCGCCCGCAGCGGCTCGACGTGCTTCTTCCCGTCGAGCTCCGCGCCCTTGAGGGTGACGGTGACCCGCACGGCGTCCTTCACGGCCACGGGCTTCGCGACGGCCCGTACCTCGGGCAGCGTCCGCATCCGCGCCGCGACGTCCGCGGCGGCCGCCATGGCCTTCGTACGGTCCAGCGCGCCGCCGCCCTCCGGCGCCGTGATCAGCACATGCTCCAGGGGCCGCTGCTCCAGCCCGCCGTCCAGGGCCATGGCCTCCGCGCGGCCCGCCTCGCCGACGCCGAAGTCCTTCCCGGTGGCGGGATTCCCGCCGATCGCCGCTCCCGCGCCGAGGCAGAGGACGACGAAGACAAACCATCCGGCGATCGCCCGCCAGGGGTGGTACGCGCTCCAGCGCGCCATACGTACGGTGGTGTTCTTCATGCCGTCAATGCTGGTCGGAGGGGCATATCCGCCGACAGCACCGGCCAGTTGAACCCGGGGTCCACCGATCGGTGGACCCCGGGGCCCGGAACGCATCCCCGGGAGACAGCCGTGGGCGGAGGACTGCCGTCGGCTGGGGGTACGGGGGTTATCCCCCGTAAAAATGCAGCACCGATCGGTGGACCCCGGGGGTGCTAGCTTCCCTCGATCTCCGCGACCAGCCGCGCCGTCACCGGGACGGCCACGCCGCCGCGGGCCGCCGCGCGCAGGACCGCGCCGCCGATCGCGTCCAGCTCCAGGGGGAGGCCCGCCTCCGCGTCGCGGAGCATGGAGGACTTGGTCTCCGGGGCGAACGCGTCGTACATCGCGCGCGCCCGTTCCGTGTCCACCGTGACACCGTCCGCCGCGGCCACCGCCGCCGTCTCGGCCAGCGCGTCCAGCAGGTCGTCGCGGTGGGCGAAGCGGACGACGCCGACCGGGGCGTCGTGGCGCGTGGTGGTCAGGGCCATCGGGGCGAGGAACGCCATCTTCGACCAGAGGATCTCCGCCTCACCGGCCTCCGACGTCGCCCCGAGGCCCGCCGAGCGCAGCACCGCCGCCAGCGCCTCGACACGCTCCGCCGGGGCGGTGTCGGAGGCCAGCTCCAGGTTCGCGAACGGGCTGCCCTGCACGACGACGCCCGGCGCCGTACGCGTCGACTCCACGCGGATCGTCCCGGCCACCACCTGCTCCGGGGCGTACCGCTCGCGCAGCAGCGCCATGTGGTCGATGCCGTTGAGCAGCGGCAGCACGAGCGCGTCGCCCAGCGCGGACGCGGGCAGCCGGTCCAGGGCCCCCGGCATCGCGGTGGCCTTGACGGCGATGATCACCGCGTCGACCGGCGTACGCAGCTCGGTGTCGGCGGACACGCCGGCGGTGAAGTCACCGAACTGCTTGCTGCTGACGGTGATCCCGCCGCCGCGCAGCGCCTCCGCGGTCTCCTCCCCGGCGAGGCAGACGACACGGTGCCCGGCCCGGGAGAGCAGGGCGGCCAGCAGACCGCCCACTCCGCCGGGGCCGAGCACCGCGATGTTCCAGGGTCTCTCATTGCTCATGCGGCGCAGTCAATCACGCGCCGCCGAGCCTCCCGCAGGATCAATGACGCACGTCACAGCCCCATTCCGTGACCGATCGGATAAAGCACCGCCGTCGGATCGCCCGCCGCCGTGATCGCCACCGGCAGCCGCCCGCCCGGGCTCAGCTCCCCGGTGATCACCTGGACGCCGTGCCGCAGATTCGTCAGTCCGTAGCCGTACGTCGCCACATACGCCGGCACCGCGGGGAACCGCGCGATGTCGTACGGCAGCCGCACGCCCAGCCCCACGACCGGCTTCCCCGTCGCCAGCAGCGCGTTGACCAGCGCCACCTGGGCGACGCCCTTCTCCGTACCCCCGGCCGCGAGGATGTTCGACGACACGACCACCACGTCGGCGTCCCCCGCCGCCGCGACGGCCGCCGCGATCTTCGCCTGCGTCGGCACCGCACCGGTCTCCAGCGAGGAGGCGGTGTGCCCGGCGGCCGTGAACCCGGCCGCGAGGTTCGCCACCGTGGCCACCCCCCAGCCGGTGACCAGCACCCGCCGCCCGGCGGCCAGCGGCAGCAGCCCGCCGTCGTTCTTCACCAGCGTGGTGGACCGCCCGGTGATCGCGTCCGCGTCGGCCAGGAACTCCGCGTTCCCGACCACCTTCACCGCCCGGTTCTCGCTGACCCCCGGATCCTGGTACAGCCCCCGGCGGATCTTGTGCGACAGGATCCGTACGACCGACTCCTCGACCCGCGCCGCACTGATCTCCCCCGACCGCACCGCGGCCAGCAGCGCCCCGTACGCCAGCGGCAGATTCGGCGACAGCACCAGCATGTCCGCCCCCGCCCCGAACGCCGTCACCGCCGCGACGTCCGGCGGATACTCGGCGCTGGCGCCCTGCATGTCCAGGGCGTCCGTGACGATCAGCCCCTCGAAGCCGAGCTCCTCGCGCAGCAGCCCGGTGAGGATCGGACGCGACATCGTCGCCGGCACCAGGGTCGGATCCAGGGACGGCACCACGATGTGCGCCGTCATGATCGTCTCGATCCCCGCGTCGATCGCCGCCCGGAACGGCGGCAGGTCGATCGCGTCCAGCTGCGCCCGGCTGTGCGTGATCCGGGGCAGCCCGAAGTGGCTGTCGGTGTCGGTGTCCCCGTGCCCGGGGAAGTGCTTGGCGGTGGCCGCGACCCCGCCCCGGTGCAAGCCCTCCACCGACGCCCGCACCAGCGCCGCGACGGCCCCGGGCTCGGCGCCGAACGACCGGATGCCGATGACCGGGTTGGCGGCGTTGACGTTGACGTCCGCGACCGGGCCGTAGTTCGCCGTGATGCCGCAGGCCCGCAGCTCGGAGCCGATGATCTGGTGGCTGCGGTACGCGTCGGCCGGCGACCAGGTCGCGCCCAGCGCCATATGGCCCGGCTGCTCGGTCGCCGGGGGAGTGGGCAGCCGGAAGACGAGACCGCCCTCCTGGTCGGTGGAGATGATCAGCGGGGTGGCGCCGGGCAGCCCCGCCGCGACCTCCTGCAGCCCGTTGGACAGCCGGGCGATCTGCCGGGGGTCACCCATGTTGTCGTCGCTGCGGGCGACGAAGTAGATGACGCCGCCGGGCTGGTACTTCCGTACCACCTCGGCCGGGGTGTCCACGCCGTAGCGGGCGCGGTTGACGGCCTTGGCCGCGTCGGTGATCTCGTACGCGTCCCGGCCGGCCACCTCCAGGACGAACAGCTGGCCGACCTGCTGCTCCAGGGTCATCCGGCGGGCCAGCGCCCGGGCCCGGGAGGTCACCGGTTCGGCGGCGGCGGGCAGTTGGGTGGCACCGAGTGCGACGGCGGCACCGGCCATGGAGGCCAGTGCCTGTCTGCGGGTGGGGGTCCGGGGGGCGGAGGACGAAGGTGTCATCTGACTGGCTCCTCAGCGCGTACGTGAATCCGCCGCCCGGCCGGGCGGCGGAGCCGTTCCTGTGTGTGCGGACAGGGCGGGATGCGGCCGTGCCGGGTCTGCTCCCCCGTATCAGCCGCCAAGGAGACTTCGCGCGCGGATTCTTCTGCCTTTCCAGGAGGATGTCAATACATTGTGGGCAAATAGGATGTTGTCTGAGCGCGGCAGGGAATTCACCGGCAACTCGCCGGGAGCGTCCGTGAATTCAAGGGTCAGCTCGGCGGATGAGCTTGAATTCCTGTCCGCGGTCCCCCTAGCGTGCGGTGCGTTCGAAAGGCGAACACCGCTTCCGCCGGACCACCGAGTCCTGCCCCGGCGCTCGCGGGACCACCGGACCGTGCAACCGTCCGGAGAGGAGAACACCTCTCGATGCCGTCCCCCACGACACCGAACGACACCCCGAACCGCCACCGCGGCCGGCGCGCCCCCAGCGCCACCCGCCGTATCGCCACCCGTGCCTCCGCCGCCGGCGCCACCCTCGCCCTCCCGGTGATCGGCGCCGCCGCGACCTCCGCGTTCGCCGCGGAGTCCCCCTCGTACACCGTCCAGGCCGGTGACTCGCTCTCGTCCATAGCCATGGACCAGGACGTGGACGGCGGCTGGGAGGCGCTCTACGCGGCGAACAAGTCCGTCGTCGGCGACAACCCCGACATCATCAGCCCCGGCGAGACCCTCACGCTCGACACCTCCGACGCGGGCACCTCCACCCAGGAGGCCGCCCCCGCCGCCCCGACGGCCGTCATGCCGGTCAGCGGCGGCACCGCCACCGCCGGCTTCGAGGACTCCGGTGCCAACTGGTCCACCGGCAGCCACACGGGCCAGGACTGGTCCGTACCGGTGGGCACGACGGTGAAGGCCGCCGTCGACGGCACGGTCGTCGTCGCCGACTGGGACGAGTCCTTCGGCTACGAGGTGATGATCGAACACGCCGACGGCAAGATCTCGATGTACGCGCACCTGTCGCAGATCGACGTCTCGGCCGGCCAGAGCGTCGACGCCGGCGACCGCATAGCCCTCTCCGGCGCCACCGGCAACGTCACCGGCCCCCACCTGCACTTCGAGGTCCGCACCTCGACGGCGTGGGGTACGGCGATCGACCCGGTCGCCTGGCTGGAGAGCTACGGCCTGAACGTCTAGGGCCCATACGGACGAGGCCCGGACCGCGCCCGGTCCGGGCCTCTTCGCCGTCCTGATGCGAAAGATATATTGCGCAGTTTTTCTTTTGTATCTACGGTGGACGGCATGGCGTCCAAGAAGATCACCGATGTCGCGGCGCTCAAGGCGTTCGCGCACCCCCTGCGCATCCGGCTGGACCGGGCCCTGGCCACGGCAGGCCGCGCCACCGCGACCCAGCTCGCCGATCTGGTCGACGAGCCGGTCTCCCTGGTCAGTTACCACCTGCGCAAGCTGGCCGAGTACGGCTACATCGAGGAGGCGCCGCAGCAGAGCGGCGACGGCCGCGAGCGGTGGTGGCAGCCGGCGGCCGACGTCGTGAACATGCACTGGAAGGACTTCGCGGACGATCCCGAGGGCGTGGCCGCGTACGTCGGCACCAGCCACCAGATCGTGTCCGCCCGGATGACCAACCTCATGGCGTACGTCGACAACCAGGCCGCCTGGCCCACGGTCTGGGCGACCGCGGCCTTCGGAGGCGGCTTTCTCCTCAAGCTCACCGCCGCCGAGCTGCAGGAGATGGCCGAGGAGGCGGCGGCGTTCCAGGACCGCTGGCTCGCCCGCAGCCGCGCCGCCGAGGAGGCCGGCGACACCGAGGGCCGCGAGCACGTCGAGCTGCAGATGTACGGCTATCCGTTCCGGCCCTGAGGGGGATCCGCGTGACGACGTACGAGACCGGGGCTCCGGTACGGGAGATACCCGCCTACCGCGACCCCAACGTCCTGCGCTGGCTGGCCTCCTACGCCATCTCCCTGATCGGCGACTTCGTCTGTCTGGTGGCCCTCGGGTTCGCCGCGAAGGAGGTCGCGGGGCCCACGCAGGTGGGCATGGTGATGGCCGCCGGGGCGGTGCCGCGGGCGCTCCTGATGCTGGGCGGCGGGGTGGTGGCGGACAGGTTCGGGCCGCGCCGGGTGGTCGTGGGCAGCGACGCGGTGCGCTGTGTCGTGGTGCTGTCCGTCGCCGCCGCGCTGGCGCTGGGGTCGCCGGGGCTGTGGGTGCTGGTGGCGGGGGCGGTGGTGTTCGGGGTGGTGGACGCGCTGTTCATGCCGGCCGTCGGGGCGCTGCCGCCGCGGCTGGCGGGGACAGAGCAGTTCGGGCGGATCCAGGGGCTGCGGCTGCTGGCCATCCGGGTGAGCAACATCGTGGGGCCGCCGGTGGGCGGGTTCGCCATGGTGCACGGCGGGGCTGCCGCCGCGCTGGGCGTGGCGGGGCTGCTGTTCGCCGTGTCCGTGCCGCTGCTGACGACGCTGCGGCTGCACCGGCCGCCGCCGGAGCGGGACGCGCCTTCCACGGGGGCCTGGGGTGATCTGGTGGACGGGCTGCGGTACATCCGGCGGCACAAGGTGATCGGGCCGCTGATGGTGTCGGGCGCGATGAGTGAGCTGGGGCTGACGGGGCTGATCGGCGTGGGGCTGATCGTGCTCAGCGACGAGCGGGGCTGGGGCGCCGGTGGTTACGGGCTGCTGGTCGGCGCCACGGGGCTGGGGCAGGCCCTGACGGCCGGCCTCCTCGCCGTGCGGGGGCGGGTGCCGCGGGCGGGGCTGACGCAGAACGTGATGCTGGTCGTCAGCTCCGCGGCCGTCGCGGCGGTCGTCTTCGCCCCCGGGCTCGGGGGAGCGGTCGCGGTGTCCTTCGTCTCCGGGCTGTGCTCGGGGCTGTGCGGCGGCCTGGCCATCGCCCTCATCCAGACCTCCGCGGCGCCCGCCTATCTGGGCCGGGTCACCTCGGCGATGAGCCTCACCGGCGTCGGACTGGCGCCGCTCAGCCTGCCGCTGTTCGGCGCCGCGCTCGCGCAGTGGGGCGTACGGCCGGTGTTTGTCGCCGGCTGCGCCTTCAGCGCGCTGGGCGTCGTCGGGGGACTGTCGTCGCGGGCGGTCCGCCGGGCGGAGCTGCCCGGGGCGTGAGCCTCAGACCCCCATCGACGCCCCGAACGCCTTCGCCACCGCGTCCTTGTCGCCCTCCGCCTCGACGTCCGCGACCTGCTGCCGCCCGTACGCGAACATCAGCAGCTCCGCCGGCTCACCGGTGACCGTGACCACCGGCGTACCGCGGTGCGCCACCGTCGTCTGGCCGTCGGGGCGGCGCAGGACGATCCCCACCGGCGCCTTGCGGCCCATCAGCCGGGCCATCCGCTCCAGCCGCTTCCACAGCGTGTCCGCCAGCACCGGGTCCACCGTCCGCGGCGGGTAGTCGGGCTGCGCGCGGCGGACGTCCTCGCCGTGGACGTAGAACTCCACGGTGTTCGACACCTCGTCGATCTGCTTCAGCGCGAACGGCGACCACCGCGGCGGCCCCTGGCGCACCAGGTCCAGCAGCTCCCCGTACGGCTTCGCGGCGAACTCCTGCCGCACCCGCTCCAGCCGCGGTGCGAGCGCCTGCAGCAGGATCCCCGCCGCCTCGCCGCGCCGCTCCCGGACGACCACATGGGCGGCCAGGTCGCGGGTCGTCCATCCCCCGCACAGGGTGGGGGCGTCGGGCCCGGCCGTCTCCAGCAGATCGGCGAGCAGAAGGCGTTCGCGTTTCGCGTGAGTGGTCATGACGCCAGCCTACGTCCGGCGCCCGCCGGCCACCGGGTCACGAACCGCTCAGCGGCGCATCGAGCTTCTTGCCGTCCTTGCTGTTGCTCAGGGTCAGGGCGCAGGAGACGACGTCCTGGTTCTGGTACTGGTACGAGGCCAGCCGCGGGTAGAGGGCGTAGAAGTAGTAGAACCGTCCGTCCCCGATGGTCTGGAGCCGCTCGTTCGCGTCCTTCTTGCACAGCTCCAGGACCTTGTCCTGCAGCAGCTTCTCCGTCTTGAACTCACCGGTCAGGGTGTGGTTCGTGATGACCTGCCCGTCGTGAGGCTCGGTGCACTTGCGCCGCTCGACGATCTTCACGCTGGAGTCCAGCAGCGGATGGTCGAAGCAGGTCCCGGGCTCGAGGACGACGTACGGGATGAACGGGTCGGTCGGATCGCCGGTGGGCAGCGCCGTCTCGGACTCCGACTCGCTCGGCGTCGGCGACGCGCTGTCCGTGGGGTCCGTCGAGGGATCCCCCGTCGCGGTGTCCGTCGGGGTGGGCGAGTGCTTGCCGTCCGCGTCGTCGCCCTTGTCGTCGGTGTGGGTGAGCAGCACGACGCTGACCACGATCGCCGCCACCAGCAGCGCGCCGATGATCACCGCGGCCGCTATCTTCGGCCCGTTGCCGCCCTCGGGCTGCTGCGGGGGATACGGGCCGCCGGGACCGGGGTAACCGCCGCCGCCCCCGGGGTAGCCGGGACCGCCGGGAGCCCCGGGGTAGCCGTATCCGCCGGGCGCCTGCACCGTGGGCTGCTCCGGCGGGCCGAAGCTCCCGGGCGGGCCGAAGCCGCCCGCGGGGGGCTGCGAGGGTTGGTCGTTCGGACCGGGCGGCGGAGGATAAGACATGGCCGAAGCATGCCCTACCCGGAGCAGGTGCGATTCAGGGAGTCCCCCTTTCGTTGGCAGAATGTGCCCATGCACACCTCGCCGCAGCCCCCCGCGTCCGGCCTCGACCCCGCCGTCGCCGCCCGCCTCAAACGCAACGCCGACGGGCTGGTCGCCGCCGTGGCGCAGCAGTACGACACCGGGGAGGTGCTGATGATGGCCTGGATGGACGACGAGGCCCTGCACCGCACGCTCACCACCGGCCGGGCCACGTACTGGAGCCGCTCCCGCGGCGAGTACTGGGTGAAGGGCGACACCTCCGGCCACGTCCAGCACGTGAAGTCCGTGGCCCTGGACTGCGACGGCGACACGATCCTGGTGAAGGTCGACCAGGTCGGCGCCGCCTGCCACCGCGGCACCCGCACCTGCTTCGACGAAGGGGACCTGCCGCTGGGGCGCTAAGGTCTGGGGCCATGACGACTCCCGACCTCGACACCTTCCGCACGCTGGCGAAGGACCGCCGGGTCATTCCGGTCGTCCGCCGGCTGCTCGCCGACGGGGACACGCCCGTCGGGCTGTACCGCAAGCTGGCCGCCGAGCGCCCGGGGACGTTCCTGCTGGAGTCGGCGGAGAACGGCCGCTCCTGGTCGCGCTATTCCTTCGTCGGCGTCCGCAGCTCCGCCACCCTCACGGTCCGCGACGGCGAGGCGCACTGGCTCGGCACCCCGCCCGTCGGCGTCCCCGCCTCGGGCGACCCGCTGCAGGCCCTGCGCGCCACGATCCAGGCCCTGCACACCCCGCGCGACCTGCACGACCAGGACCTCGGACTGCCCCCGTTCACCGGCGGGATGACGGGCTACCTCGGATACGACATCGTCCGCCGCCTCGAGCGCGTCGGCGACTCGGCCACCGACGACCTGGGCCTGCCCGAGCTGACGATGATGCTCACCTCGGACCTCGCGGTGCTCGACCACTGGGACGGCAGCGTCCTGTTGATCGCCAACGCCATCAACCACAACGACCTCGACACCGGCGTCGACGACGCCCACGCCGACGCCGTCGCCCGCCTCGACGCCATGGAGGCGGACCTCGCCCGCCCGGTCGCCGCCGGCGCCGCGCCGCTCCCGCCGTCCGTGGTGCCGGAGTTCACGGCGCAGTGGGGCGGATCCGAGTACCAGAAGGCCGTCGAGGACGTGAAGGAGCGCATCCGCGCCGGGGAGGCCTTCCAGGTCGTCCCGTCGCAGCGCTTCGAGACCCCGTGCCGGGCGAGCGCCCTGGACGTCTACCGGGTGCTGCGGGCGACCAACCCGTCCCCGTACATGTACCTGTTCCGCTTCGACGGCTTCGACGTCGTCGGCTCCAGCCCGGAGGCCCTGGTCAAGGTCGAGGACGGGCGCGCGATGCTGCACCCCATCGCCGGCACCCGGCCGCGCGGCGCGACGCCGCGGCAGGACGCGGCGCTCGCGGAGGAACTGCTGGGAGACGCCAAGGAGCGCGCCGAGCATCTGATGCTCGTCGACCTCGGGCGCAACGACCTGGGCCGGGTCTGCGAGCCGGGCAGCGTCGAGGTCGTCGACTTCATGTCCGTCGAGCGCTACAGCCACGTCATGCACATCGTCTCGACGGTCACCGGCACGGTGCGCGCCGACCGCACCGCCTTCGACGTGCTCACCGCGTGCTTCCCGGCCGGCACCCTGTCCGGCGCGCCCAAGCCCCGGGCGATGCAGATCATCGAGGAGCTCGAGCCCACCCGCCGCGGGCTGTACGGCGGTTGCGTGGGCTATCTGGACTTCGCCGGGGACGCCGACACGGCGATCGCCATCCGCACCGCGCTGCTGCGCGACGGGACGGCGTACGTCCAGGCCGGGGCCGGAGTCGTCGCCGACTCCGACCCCGCCGCGGAGGACACGGAGTGCCGCAACAAGGCGGCGGCGGTGCTCAGGGCCGTGGACACGGCCAACCGCCTGGGGTCCTAGGCGCGGTAGGCCGTCCAGGCGGCCTGCATCCGCGCCACCTGGCCCGGGGTGAACTGGTACATGCAGGAGTCGTACGTGTAGTCCATGAAGTTGTGGATCGGGTCCACGCCCGCCTGACGGGCGCAGCTGTCCTGACCGGTCGGGCAGGCGTACGCCGGAGCCTTCTCCGCCGCGGTGTCGTCGACGTAGTCGCCCTTGCCGTTGCAGCCGCCCTGGAAGGTGTGGTAGAGCCCCGCCCAGTGGCCGACCTCGTGGGTGGCGGTGTCACCGAGGTTGTAGTTGGTGGCCGAGCCGCCCGGCAGCGACTCGTCGAGGATGACCACGCCGTCCATCGCCGGGTTGGAGGCGTACGAGCTGGGGAACGTCGCCCAGCCGAGCAGCCCGCCGCCGAGGTTCGCCGTGTAGACGTTCAGCGCGTTGGCGCCGCCCTGGCGCAGCGCCGTCTTCATGGCGCGCTCGGCGGTGGAGCCGTCCGTCAGGTTGTACCAGGTGGCGTTGTCGGTCCAGTCGGTGCCGGCCAGCGTGAACTGCAGGCCGGTGTCCGTGTTCCCGGTGCCCCCGCCCGCGTAGGCGGCGTTCAGCACGTCCATCTGCGCGGCTATGTCCGCCGAGGTCAGATTGCCGGCCGACCCGTTGTGGATCACGTGGAAGTACACCGGTACGGTCGCGGCCACCATGGCGGTGCTCTCGCCCGTGCGCCGCTTGTCCGCGAGGCGGGCCCTGAGGTCCTTGTCCATCGCGGCGGCCTTGGCCTCGGTCACCTCGTTCGGCTCGTGCGCGCCGTTCGACTTGTGCGTGTCCGCCTTGCGGGCCAAGGAGTCGGTCGGCGCGCAGTCCGAGGCGGTCGGGGCGCTTGCGGCCAGTCCGCTCGGGGTAGTGAGCGGGGCGAGGGAGAGGGTGCAGGCCAGGGCGGTGGCGCCCAGCAGCTTGCGGGGGAGGGAGAGGGTGCGCATCGGTCTCCTCGGTGAGGGAAGTCGGCGGGGGTTTCCCGCAGTCGGCGGGATATTACGCGTACATGTCATGCTCGAACAGAGGGTGATCGTAAATTCGGTGAAACGTTTCCCTCAGCGCTCCGACGGGGGGTGTCCACGGCCCCCGGGACGGCTGAGGCACACTGAAGGACGTGACCACCCCGCCCCCCACCCCCCGTAAGCCCCTCGCCCTCGCACTGCTCGGCGGTGCGGCGGGCGCCGCCGTCGTGCTCGCGTCCGCCGGGCGCGTCTGGATCGAGGGCGAGGCCCCCGCCGTGACCGGCGAGGGCGCGCTGCACGTCGTCGCCAGCGGGCGGGACGTCACCGAGCTGCCCGCCGCCCTCGCCGTCGTCGGCCTCGCCGCCCTCGTCGCGGTGTTCGCCGTCCGCCGTACCGGACGCCGCATCGTCGCCGCGCTGCTCACGCTCTCCGGCGCCGGGGTGACCGCCGTCTCCCTCGCCGTCCGCGGCGACGGCGGGGCGCTGACCGAGAAGGCCTCCCGGACCTCCGGACTGACCGGGGCGAATGTGGAGAACCTCACACAGACCGCCTGGCCCTGGGTCGCCGCCGCCGGCGGCCTCCTGCTCCTGCTCGCCGGCGCCCTCGCCCTGCGCCACGGGGCGAACTGGCCCGCGATGTCCGGCCGTTACGAGCGCTCCGGCGCCCCCGCGCCCCGCCGCGCCACCCCGTCCTCGGGCCCCGCACGCCCCGAGGAGCTGTGGCAGGCACTCGACCGCGGCGAGGATCCGACGGCCGCGAGCTGACCCCCGGGGGCCGGGGCGTTACTCCGATCGGGGACAATGAGAGGGGAGCCGTACAGCCGCCCCGACCGGGGCCGTGTACCGGCCCCGACCGACACACACGTCAACCCTTCTCGTACCTCGGCAAGGAGCACTCATGGCGGACAGCAACGGCCACGGCACCGACCACGGCCACACGCCGGCGGCGTGGACCGGCGTGATCATCGCGTTCGTGGGCTTCCTCGCCGGCGGCTACTTCCTGGTCGCCGGCTCGCCGGTCGGCTTCTGGGCCAGCATCGGCGTCATCGGCCTCGCCGCCGTCGTCGGCGGCGTGATGAGCGCCGCGGGCATGGGCAAGCCGGACGCCACCCCGGTCCGCACCGCGGAGTGACCCTCCGGGGGACCTCGCCGGCGGCGACCGCGTAGCGGTACGAGGCGTGCGGCGGGAGAATCGGGGGGTGCCCGACACCCCCCGCCCCGCTCCCGCCCTCGTCCGCCGGCTGGCGGGACCCGGGACGGCCCTGGCGCTGGCCGCCGGGGCCGCGGCCTATGTCGCGGCCGTCGACCCGAACGAGCCCGGCCACTACCCCGGCTGCCCCGTCCTGGCCCTCACCGGCCGGTACTGCCCCGGCTGCGGCGGTCTGCGCAGCGTGCACGCCCTCACCCACGGCGACCTCGCCGGAGCCGCCGGCGCCAACGCGCTGGCCCTCGCCGCCGTCGCCGCCACCCTCTTCGTCCTCACCGCCTGGGCCCTGGCCGCCGCCCGCGACCGCGAGCTCACGCTCCCGGTGCGCACGGCGCACGGCTGGGCGGCAGGCGCCCTCATGGTCGCGTTCACCGTCGTACGCAACCTCCCCTTCGGCCATGTCCTCGCCCCCTGAACCCCCTGGCCGGCCGCCCCCGGGGCACCCGTCCGTGTCCACCACCCGGGACGCCGTCAACCGGATGCGGGCCCTTCGCCCGTGGCCGGATACCATCACAGATGCCCCACACCCCCCTCAAGGAGGTCCGCTCCCGTGAGTGTGCTCGACGAGATCATCGACGGCGTCCGGGAGGACCTCGCCGAGCGGCAGGCGCGGGTCAGCCTCGAGGAGCTCAAGGAACGTGCCGCCCGCGCACCGTCCGCCCGTGACGGCGTCGCCGCCCTGAAGGGCGACTCGGTACGGGTGATCTGCGAGGTCAAGCGCTCCAGCCCGTCCAAGGGCGCGCTGGCCGCCATCGCCGACCCCGCGGCGCTCGCCGCCGACTACGAGGCCGGGGGCGCGGCCGTCATCTCCGTGCTCACCGAGCAGCGCCGCTTCGGCGGCTCCCTCGCCGACCTCGAGGCAGTCCGCGCCAAGGTCGACATCCCCGTCCTGCGCAAGGACTTCATCGTCACCGCCTACCAGCTCTGGGAGGCCCGCGCGTACGGCGCCGACCTGGCGCTGCTCATCGTCGCCGCGCTGGAGCAGGAGGCCCTCGTCTCCCTCATCGAGCGGGCCGAGTCCATCGGGCTCACCCCGCTCGTCGAGGCGCACGACGAGGAGGAGGCCGAACGGGCCGTCGCCGCAGGTGCGAAGATCGTCGGCGTGAACGCCCGTAACCTCAAGACGCTCGAGGTCGACCGCTCGACCTTCGGCCGCGTCGCCCCCGAGATTCCCGCCGGGATCGTCACGGTCGCCGAGTCCGGCGTCCGCGGGCCGCACGACCTCATCGCGTACGCCAACGACGGCGCGGACGCCGTCCTCGTCGGCGAGTCCCTGGTCACCGGCAAGGACCCGCGCACCGCGGTCGCCGACCTGGTGGCGGCGGGCGCGCACCCGGCGCTGCGGCACGGGCGGAGCTGACTTTTCGTATGAGAATCTGTGCGCGACTCGCCCGGGGCTGCCGGCCCCGTGGCTGTCGCGCGCCCGCGCGCCGGATCCGCGGCCGGCGCGTCCGCTACCACATCGGGGCCGAGCCCGGACAGATCAACGGGCGCCGATGGCGCGGGGGACGGCGGGGCTGACGCCCCGCAGACCTGTCCCCTACGCCACCGTCGCCCCGTTTCTGTGACGGTGCTCCGATCACTCCGGCCGACCACTGCTTGTCGGCCGGGGGTCCGGGGGTTGCCCCCGGAATAATGCAGCGCAGAAGGAGCCTCGGATGTCCGAGTTCTTCATTCCCGACCCACAGGGTGTCGTCCCCAGCCCCAGCGGCTACTTCGGCACCTTCGGCGGCAAGTTCATCCCGGAGGCCCTCGTCGCCGCCGTGGACGAGGTCGCCGTCGAGTACGACAAGGCCAAGCACGACCCCTCCTTCGCCGCCGAGCTGGAGGACCTCCTCGTCAACTACACCGGCCGGCCCTCCGCGCTCACCGAGGTGCCCCGGTTCGCCGAGCACGCCGGCGGCGCGCGGGTCTTCCTCAAGCGGGAGGACCTCAACCACACCGGCTCGCACAAGATCAACAATGTGCTGGGGCAGGCGCTGCTCACCCGCCGGATGGGCAAGACCCGCGTCATCGCCGAGACCGGCGCCGGCCAGCACGGCGTGGCCACCGCCACCGCCTGCGCCCTCTTCGGCCTCGACTGCACCATCTACATGGGCGAGGTCGACACGCAGCGCCAGGCGCTCAACGTCGCCCGGATGCGGATGCTCGGCGCCGAGGTCGTCTCCGTCGCCTCCGGCAGCCGCACCCTGAAGGACGCCATCAACGAGGCGTTCCGCGACTGGGTCGCCAACGTCGACCGCACCCACTACCTCTTCGGTACGGTCGCCGGCCCCCACCCCTTCCCCGCCATGGTCCGCGACTTCCACCGGGTCATCGGGGTCGAGGCCCGGCGCCAGCTCCTCGAACGCGCCGGCCGGCTCCCCGACGCCGCCGTCGCCTGCGTCGGCGGCGGCTCCAACGCCATCGGCCTCTTCCACGCCTTCCTCGACGACTCCGCCGTCCGCCTCGTCGGCTGCGAGCCCGCCGGCCACGGCATCGAGACCGGCGAACACGCGGCCACCCTCAGCCAGGGCGACCCCGGGATCCTGCACGGCTCCCGGTCGTACGTCCTGCAGGACGAGGACGGCCAGATCACCGAGCCGTACTCCATCTCCGCCGGCCTCGACTACCCGGGCGTCGGGCCGGAGCACGCGTATCTGAAGGACACCGGGCGGGCCGAGTACCGCGCGGTCACCGACGACGCCGCGATGCAGGCGCTGCGGCTGCTGTCGCGCAGCGAGGGCATCATTCCGGCCATCGAGAGCGCCCACGCGCTCGCCGGTGCGCTGGAGCTCGGGCGGGAGCTCGGGCCGGAGGGGCTGCTCGTGGTCAATCTCTCCGGGCGCGGTGACAAGGACATGGACACGGCTGCCCGGTACTTCGGGCTGTACGACGAGGGGGCGGCTCAGTGACTCGCGGGAACATTTCTTCGCTGGACTCGGTCCTCGCCTCGGCCTCGGCCGAGGGGCGGGCGGCGCTGGTCGGGTATCTGCCGGCCGGGTTCCCCGATGTGGACGGGGGGATCGAGGCGCTCGTCGCCATGCTGGAGGGGGGGTGCGATGTGGTCGAGGTCGGGCTGCCGCACTCCGATCCGGTGCTCGACGGGCCTGTGATTCAGACCGCGGACGATATCGCGCTGCGGGGTGGGCTGAAGATCGTTGATGTGCTTCGGACCGTGGCCGAGGTTTATCGGCGGACGTCCGCGCCTGTGCTGGTGATGACGTACTGGAATCCTGTGGACCGGTACGGGGTCGAGCGGTTTGCCGAAGATCTCGCGGCCGCCGGGGGGGCCGGGTGCATTTTGCCGGATCTGCCGGTGGAGGAGTCCGCTGTGTGGCGGGCCGCCGCGGAGAAGTTCGGGCTGGCCACGGTGTTTGTCGTCGCGCCGTCCAGCCGGGATTCGCGGCTGGCGAAGATCACTGCTGCTGGGTCGGGGTTCGTGTACGCGGCTTCCCTGATGGGGGTTACCGGTACGCGGGCCTCCGTGGGGGAGCAGGCGGCCGATCTTGTGCGGCGGACTCGGGCCGTTACGGCGTTGCCGGTGTGTGTGGGGCTGGGGGTTTCCAACGCTGCCCAGGCTTCGGAGGTGGCGTCGTTTGCCGATGGCGTGATCGTGGGCTCCGCCTTTGTCGCGCGGTTGCTTGACGCCGGTTCCGATCGTTCGGCGGGGCTGGCGGCGGTTCGGGCGCTTGCCGGTGAGCTTGCTGCGGGGGTCCGCAGGGGGTGACGTTTCTGGGGCTCCGCCCCAGACCCCGTCGGCGCTTCGCGCCTTGCCCTCAAACGCCGGGCGGGCTGATCGGCGTCGTGTGTCCGGGGACGGGCCGCAGCAGTGGCTCCGCTGGACGTGGAGATCTTGGTCTCGGTGCCGGGCCACGCTCCGCCACTGCTGCGGCCCGTCCCCTCGTTGCGTCGGCGGGTGCGGTTTGCTTCTTTCCGGCAGTGCTGCGGTCCGCCGTCTTGTTGCGTCGGCGGGTGCGGTTTGTTTCTTTTCCGGCAGTGCTGCGGCCCGGCGTCTTGTTGCGTCGGCGGGTGCGGTTCGTGTTTTTCCGGTCAGAAGATCCAGTGCGGGGGGATCTGCGCCGCCAGCCAGGACAGGAGTACGACGCCTCCCAGTGCTGCCGTGCCTATGGCCCAGGGGCGGAGGCCGCCCTGCCAGCGGAGGTAGCGGGGGCGGGGTTTGCGTGGTTTGCGGGGGCGGGGGGTCGATGCCTCCTCGTGGCGGAGGCGGTCCGTGACCATGCGGGCTCTGGCCGAGGGTTCCTTCGGGGCGTTTGATGTCCGCGCCCAGGAGTCGTCCTGGAATTTCGCCCATATGTCGTCGGGCAGCTTGTCGTCCTGCGGGCTCTCCGCCATCACGTCCCCCAAACGGTTCGTGCCGTCACGATAGCGCGGGGGCCGTGACGTGCCCGGGGCGTTCTCGTTGAGCCCCACGTGAGTGCGAAGAACAGCGAGGGCAAACGGGCCGCCCGGGAGCGGCTGGCGGTCGAGCGGGAGCGGCAGGCGGCTGCGCACCGGCGGAGGCGGACGCTGCTGGCGCTGCTGTCCGTCGTGGGTGTGCTGGCGGTCGCCGGGATCGCCGCCGCCGTGGTGACCAACAGCAAGGACGACGGGCGCGGCAGCCCCCAGGCTTATCCGCGGGGGGTCACGGGGAAGGACCGGCTGGCGATTCTCGACGGGAAGAGTGGTGCGCCTGCGACGCTCACCGTTTACGAGGACTTCCGGTGTCCGGCCTGTGCCGCGTTCGAGAAGGGCTTCAGCAAGACCATCCACGAGCTCGTGGACAGCGGGCAGCTGAAGACCGAGTACCGGCTGGTCACCCTGATCGACGGCAATCTGGGTGGTGAGGGGTCGCTGCGTTCGGCCAATGCCGCCGCCTGTGCCTCCGACCGGGGGCGGTTCCGGGCCTATCACGATGTGCTCTACGCCAACCAGCCGCCGGAGACCGATGACGCCTTCGCCGACAACGGCAAGCTGCTGGACCTCGCGAAGACGGCCGGCGGGCTCGACGGCGCCGCCTTCCGCAAGTGCGTCGACGACGGTACGTACGACTCCTGGGTCAAGCGGTCCGACAACGCCTTCCGTGACTCCGGTCACAGCGGGACGCCGACCGTGCTTCTGGATGGCAAGAACATTTACGGGCAGGGCTCGGACCTCACCCCCGACAGGCTGAAGTCGCTCGTCGCCGAGGCCGGGAAGGCCTGACACTTGCGGTCCCGCGACCCCGTCCGGAACCCGGGCGGGGCCGCAGGAGTTATCCAGACGTTGTGAGGCGGGTTGTCACAGGCCCTGCCCGGCACGATACGGTCGGAGCGCCATGGACATCGCTTATATCCCCAGCCCTGACAACGGCGTGTGGCACATCGGCGCCGTTCCGCTCCGCGGCTACGCCTTCTGCATCCTCGCCGGCATCTTCGTCGCCATCTGGCTCGGCGGACGGCGCTGGGAGGCGCGCGGCGGCAAGCGGACCACCGTTACCGACATCGCCATCTGGGCGGTCCCCTTCGGCCTCGTCGGAGGCCGGCTCTACCACGTCATCACGACGTACGAGCCGTACTTCGGCAAGGACGGCAACTGGGTCGACGCCTTCAAGATCTGGGAGGGCGGCCTCGGTATCTGGGGCGCCATCGCCCTCGGCGCGGTCGGAGCCTGGATCGGCTGCCGGCTGCGCGGCATCCCGCTGCCCGCGTACGCGGACGCCGTCGCGCCCGGTATCGCCCTCGCCCAGGCCCTCGGCCGGTGGGGCAACTGGTTCAACCAGGAGCTCTACGGCAGGGAGACCACGCTTCCCTGGGCGCTGAAGATCACCCGCGCCGACGGTGAGCGGGTGCCCGGTCTGTATCACCCGACGTTCCTGTACGAGTCGCTGTGGTGCGTCGGTGTGGCCCTCGTCGTCATTTGGGCGGACCGCCGCTTCAAGATGGGTCACGGGCGGGCCTTCGCGCTCTACGTCGCGCTGTACTGCGCCGGCCGCGGCTGGATCGAGTATCTGCGGATCGACGAGGCGCACGAGCCGTTCCTGGGCATCCGGCTGAACGTGTGGACGTCGATCGTCGTCTTCGTCCTCGCGGTCGTTTACATGATCCTTTCCGCCCGGATGCGTCCGGGGCGGGAGGCCGTCGTGGAGCCCGAGCGGGGAGCCGACGCCAAGGCCGCCGCCGAGACGGGCGGGAAGGACGACGGGGACGACGGGGACGACGAGTCCGTGGTGCTCACCAAGGGTGACGACGCCGATGAGGAGGCTGCCGGCTCCGAGGACGGCGACGACGCTCCCGAGGGCAAGGACGCCGCCGAGGGCGACGACTCGCCCGCCGAGAACGAGGGTGCGGACGCCGCGTCCAAGTCCTGATCCGCGGGGCCAGGGGCCCGACCCGGACACCGAGAGGGGGCCGGCGCATCGTGCGCCGGCCCCCTCTCGCGTACCTGTCAGGCGGGGGTGATCGTGCCGCCCAGGATGCCCATCACGACGGCGTTGTCGCCGTACGGGGCGTTCTTCATCATCGGGTCGCTGTCCGCCGGGAACTTCGCCACCCGGGTGCCCTCGAGCACCGGGTTGTTCCCGTACCGCTCGAACAGCGGGATGATCGGCAGCAGCTCGTTGAAGACCAGCGCCGCCTTCGTGACGTTCTTCTTCTGCTCGGCCTCGTCCAGACCGCGGCCCGCGTCGTTGACCACGGCCTCCAGGTCCAGCTTGCCCATGGTGTCCGAGTCCACCTTGAGCTCGAAGCCCATGCCCCGGCCGCCCGCGTTCCGCGCGATCGGGATGTTGTGGACGAAGAGGTCCGCCGAGAACGAGAAGTGCGGGTGGGGGTGCTGCGAGGCGCCCCAGGCGTGGATCGCCAGCTCGAAGTTCCCCTTGTCGACCTCGGGGTTGTACGACTCGAACTTCTGGCCCTTGGGGGTGACCTTGATGCCGAAGTCGCTCAGCTGCTCGGCCACGTTGTCCCCGGCGGCCGACCAGTCGGCGAAGTCCGACGGGTAGGAGATGACGAACTCGGCGGTCTTGCCGTCCGGCGTCTGCCAGCTGTCGCCCTTCTTCTTCCACCCGGCCTGGGTGAGCAGGTCCTCGGCCTTCGCCAGGTCGTTCTCGTACTTGTTGAGCTTGCCCTGGTCCTCCGCCGACAGCCAGTCCGGCACCTGGACGTCGGAGAAGCCGGCCATGAAGTCCACGGCCTTTCCGGAGTCCCCGAGGGCCACCGCGCCCGCGTCGCCGCGCTTGATGACGTGCGCCAGGGCCTGCCGGGCGCGCTTGTCGGAGAACGCCTTCACCTTGTCGTGGTTGATGAACAGGGCCGGGCCGCTGTACGTCGGCGGGCGCATGATGCGGTAGCCGACACTCTCGAAGGCCTTCTCCTGCGCGGGGGTGAAGCCGTGGGTGGCGTAGTCGACGTCCTTTGACTCCACCAGGGGCGCCACGTCCGGGGTCTCCCCGTTGAACAGGATGATCTTGTCGAACTTGACGTCGCCGGCGCGGTAGCCGTTCTCGTTCTTCACCAGCGTGAGCTTGGCGGCGGTGATCAGCTTCGGGTCCACCGTGAAGGGGCCGGACGCCACGATCCCCTTCGGGCGGAACGCGTTGAACTCCTTGTTCAGCGCGACGGCCTCCGGGCTGTCGGTCGCCTTGCCCGACTCGACCAGCGCCTTCGCCCGGTTCGCGAAGTCACCGTAGGTGCCGGTGTCGATGACGGCGCTCTTCAGGATGTAGCGGTCGATGATGGCCGCCGGGGACTTCAGCGTGACCACGAAGGTCTGCTTGTCGGGCGCCTCGATCTTGTCGATCGACGCCCAGGACGGCGAGTTCTGGATCCACTGGACGTACATCGTCGTCAGATAGTCCTGCGACGTGAGCTCCTTGCCGTCGGACCACTTCAGGCCCGCGCGCAGCTTCACCGTGAAGGTGGAGAAGTCCGCGGAGAACTCGGAGCTCTCGGCCAGGTAGTACACCCACTTCTTGGCCTCCCACTCCCACAGGGCGCCCGGCATGTGGATGAGGTCCGAGTACGGGCCGTCAAGCAGGTACATGGCAACCGGGGCCAGGCCGTTGGGGCCGCCGCCGCGGTTGAAGTGGCCGTCCGGCGGCTTGTTGAAGGGGTACGCGCCGTGGAACTCGCCGCTCGACTTCTTGTCGTCGTCCTTGGGGTCGGCCTTGCTGCAGGCGGCCAGCCCGGGGACGCCCGCGACGGCCACCGCGCCGAGCCCCAGGACCTGGAAGAGCCGCCGGCGTGAGATGTCGGATGGTGCTGTTCCTGTCATTTCCCCTCCTGAGGAGATCGTCCCCGCCGGTGGCTGAACCGGATCAGGGCCACGGCGGCCGCCATCGCGGCGACGCCACCGATGAGGGCAACCACGGTGATGGTGTGTTCCGGGGTGTGGGGCTTCGTCGTGACCAGCATCAGCAGCGACCCGACGACCAGGAAGGACGCCACGGTCAGCGTCATACGGGCGAGAAGCTCCACTAGGCGCCGCTCCCGGCCGGCTGCCCGACGGCGTCCGGATCGCCCGCCTTGCCGGCGACCACATGGCAGGCCACCTCCTGCCCGGCGCCGGGCACGGCCCGCAGCGCCGGCGCCGCCGTGTCGCAGGTACCGGGTACGAACAGCGGGCACCGGGGGTGGAAGGTGCAGCCGGAGGGCAGTGCCGTCAGGCTCGGGATGTCGACGCCGCGCAGTCCCGGGTCGCGGCGTCCCTCCGGTCCCGGGTCGACGTCGGGTACCGCGGAGAGCAGCGCCCGGGTGTACGGGTGCCGCGGGTCGTCGATCACGTCGGCCGTCGCCCCGTACTCCACGACCTCGCCGAGGTACATCACGGCGATCCGGCCGCCGGCGCCGAAGTAGCGGGCGATGGCCAGATCGTGGGTGATGAACACGAACCCCACGTCCAGCTCCTCGCGCAGCCGGGTCAGCATGCGCAGCACGCCCACCCGGATGGACACGTCCAGCATCGACGTGGCCTCGTCGGCGATGATCAGCCGGGGGTTCAGGGCCAGCGCCCGGGCGACGGCGACGCGCTGGCGCTGGCCGCCGGAGAGCTGGTGCGGGTACTTGGCCAGATAGTTCGCCGGCGGGGTCAGCTCGACCCGGCGCAGCAGGTCCGAGGCCTGCTCCCAGGCCTCGTCGCGATTCTTCGCCAGACCGTGCCGGCGCAGGGGCGCGGAGAGGGTGGCGAAGACGGTACGGATGGGGTTGAGGGAGGCGTACGGGTCCTGGTGGATGAACTGGACGGCCTTGCGGTACGCCCGGTGGCGTTCCCGGTCCATCCGGTTGATGTCCGCGCCCTCGAACTCCACCGTGCCGGCCGTGGGTTTCGCCAGCCCCGCCGCCATCCGGGCGGTGGTCGTCTTGCCGCAGCCGGACTCGCCGACCAGGCACAGGACGTCGCCCCGGGCCACGGACAGCGTGACGTCGCGGACGGCGGGCAGGTCGCCACGTTTGGAGGCGAAGGTCTGCGAGACGTGCTTCAGCGACAGCAAGGGCTCACCGGTCACTGGGCGACCTCCTTCGCGGGGGCGTCGTTCGGGGTGCCGTCCTGTGCGGCTGCGGGTGCGGTGTCCAGCCGTACCGACTCCCAGTGCAGGCACGCCGCCTCGTGCGACGGCTGCCCGGCCGGGCGGGCCTCGACCGTCCGCAGCGCCGGGTCCGTCGCCTCGCACGCGTCCGTCGCGTGGCCGCAGCGCGGGGCGAACGAGCAGCCCGGGGGCAGCTGCGCCAGGTTGGGTGGGGCGCCCGGGATGGACACCGGCTCCACCGCGCCCGCGCGGACCGGCGGGACGGCGCGGATCAGGCCCACCGTGTACGGGTGGCGGGGGGCGCGGAAGAGGTCGGGCGTCGTGCCGGACTCGATGATCCGGCCCGCGTACATCGTGGCGACCCGGTCGGCGAGTTCGGAGGCGAGCGCCAGATCGTGCGAGATGAAGATCATCGAGAAGCCGCGTTCCGCCCGCAGCTCCTGCAGCATGTCCACGATGGCCCGCTGGGTGAGCAGGTCCAGCGCGGTGGTCGGCTCGTCCAGCACCAGCACCCGCGGCTCCAGGATCAGCGCCAGCGCGATCAGCGCGCGCTGGCGCATCCCGCCGGAGAGCTCGTGCGGGTACGAGTCGAGCACCTGGCCGGGCTCCAGCCGCACCGCGCGCAGGCTCTCCGCCGACCGCTCGCGGACCTGCGCCTTGCCCAGCCGCTGGCGCGGCAGGTGGGCCCGCATGGTGTCGGCGAACTGGTCGCCCACCTTCAGCACCGGGTTGAAGGCGTTCATGGCGCCCTGGAACACCATGGCGACCTCGCTCCACCGCCAGCGCCGCAGCCGCGAGCCCTCCATCCGCAGCACGTCGGTGCCCTCGGGGTCCGACCCCCGGTACACCACCTCGCCGCCGGTGATGTGCCCGGTACGCGGCAGCAGCCGCAGCAGGCCCAGGCCCAGCGTCGACTTGCCGCTGCCGGACTCGCCGACCAGGGCGAGGGTCTGCTCCGGGTAGAGGTCGAAGTCCACGCCGCGCACCGCCTCGACCATGCGCCCGCCGCCGGTGCGGTACGCGACGCGCAGATCCCGTACGGACAGCAGTGCCGTCTCGGTCATCACGTCATCCCTTCGACAGCCGGGGGTTGAAGATCTCCTCCAGGGAGCGGGTGAGCATCACGAGCCCGAGCTGGAAGAGCGCGATCGCGCACACCGGGGCGAGGATGAAGGCGCGGCCCTCGGGCAGATAGATCGCCCCGTAGGTCCAGGCCTGGTGGATCATGATTCCCCAGTTCGCGCCCGCCAGCGGGGCGAGGCCCAGGACGTACAGGCCGACCAGGGCGTACATGGCGTTGGTGACCGCGATGATGAAGTTGATCAGGATGTAGCCGGCCATGTTCGGGACGATCTCGACGAAGATGATCCGCATGTTCCCGAGGTCCTGCAGCCGGGCCGCCTCGACGAACTCCCGTTCCTTCAGCGACAGCACCTGGGCCCGGATCGAGCGCATCAGCACCGGCCAGGTGATCAGCCCCAGCAGCAGGGCCAGGGTGGTCGGCGTGGTCAGCCCGAAGAACGCGCCCACGACGGCCAGCAGGACCACCGCGGGGACGGTCATCACGATGTCCGTGAGCTGCAGCAGCGCGGAGTCCAGCCGGCCACGGTAGTACGCGGCGAGCGAGCCGAGGACCACGGCCACGCCCAGGGTGATCACCGCGGCCAGGAAGCCCACGTAGATGATGGTCTGCCCGCCGAGGACGACCTGCTTGAGGACGTCCTTGCCGGAGTGGTCGGTGCCCAGCCAGTGTTCGCCACTGGGGCCCTGCCAGCGGTTCTGCGCGTCGACGGGGTTGTGGTCGTCGACGAACAGCGGGGCCAGATAGCTCATCCCGGTGATGAGCACCACGAGGACCAGCCCGGCCAGGCCCGACTTGCTGCGGACCATCGTGCGCCAGACGCCGTCCGTACGGGGCGCGGGGGCCGCGAGCGCCGGCTCGGCGACGCCGGGTGCGATCGCTGTCATCCCCCGGCTCCGTTCGCCGATTCGCGGATCCGCGGGTCGAGCGCGCTGTTGACGAGCTCGGCCAGCAGATTGGAGAAGACGACCACGAACGTCATCAGCAGCAGGATCCCCTGCACGGTGGCGTAGTCGCGGTCGTTGATCGCGGCGAACAACTCGGCGCTGATGCCGTCGTACTTGAGGATCAGCTCGACGAAGATCGCGGTACCGAAGACGAAGCTGCCCTGGGTGGCGATCTGCGCGATCATCGGCAGCACCGCGTTGCGCCCCACGTACTGGGTGCCGATACGCCGGTCCGACAGACCGCGGGCGCGGGCCACCGTGACGTAGTCCTCCTCCAGGGTGGTGATGGTGGACGCCTTCATCACCAGCGCCCAGGTGCCGAACGTCGTCAGCACGTAGACGGTGACCGGGAGGGACGCGTGGTAGAAGGCGTCGGACACGAACGTGAAGGAGAGTTCGGGCTCGACGCCGGCCGTGTACGTGCCACGGATGTCGGCCACGTCGAAGAGGCCGAGCTGTACGCCGCCGAACACCACCAGGATGATCGCGAACAGGTAGTTGGGGATGGCGTGCAGGACGGAGCCGATCACGGAGACGGTGTGGTCGAGGACGCCGCCGCGCCGGTAGGCCATCAGGACGCCCAGCAGCAGGCCGACGCCGATGGCGATCAGCAGCGCGTACCCGACGCTGAACAGGGTCCAGGGCAGACCCGAGGAGATCTTCTCCACGACCGTGGTGCCGGTCAGCGAATTGCCCAGGTCACCGTGGAGAAGGGCCCAGAGATAGTCGCCGTACTGCTGGATCAGCGGGGTCGACGGATCGAACGTGAACAGGCCCGCCGCCGTTGCCGCGGCCGACTCGTACGAGCCTCCCGCACGCATCTGGGTGGCGATGTACGTGTCGACCGGATTACCCGGCAGCAGGCGGAGCATGAAGAACATGACGGTCGTGACGACCCAGATCACGAACAGGCTGCGGAACACCCGTCGTACGACGTAGTTGCGCAGAATCCGACGGGCGATGCCGGTCGTGCGTTCACCGGTCCGGACTGACGCTACGTCTGGTGCGGTTGTGCTCATCCACCCTCCGCGTAGGAGAGGTCCCCCAAGGGGTTCCATGGCTTGAACAACTGGTGCGCGCGTTCGGTAGGTCGTGAACATACCGTCACTTCAACGGAGTTCTGCAAGCCCCTGGTCTAAACAAGTTCGGCATCGTTATCGACGTGAAAGCTGCATGCCGGGAGGGTTACGCGGAAGTTGCATGGGTCCGGCGGCGGGGGGAATCGGTGCAGAGCGGAGCCAGTGGGGCGCCGGTCGCGGATCGGGCTTTTCGCTTATCGATCTTGGCCGGAAAACATGATCGAATTCTCGTGGGTCGAGAAATTCGATCTTTCTGTTCCGGTAAATGATCAGGTCGCGCGGTATTGCGCGATCATTTACGGCGCGCCGCCAGCGCCAGCGTACGGCGCGCTCCGGCCACCACCGCCGCGTCCACGAACCGCCCGTCGGGCAGCGCCAGCGCCCCCGGATCGCCGGCCGCCGCCCGTACGATCTCCCCGGCCGCCCCGGCCTCCGCCTCCGACGGCAGGAACGCCGCCTCGATCACCGGGAGCTGCCGCGGATGGATCGCCGCCCGCCCCAGGAACCCCAGCCCCCGCCCCGCGGCGCAGGACCGGGCCAGCCCCGCCAGGTCCCGTACGTCCGGGTACACGGACTGCGCGGGCGCCGGCAGCCCCGCGGCCCGTGCCGCGACGATCACCCGGCCGCGCGCGTACGCCAGCCCCGCCTCGCCCGACGCCCCCAGCTCCGCCCGCAGATCGGCCTCCCCCAGGGCCACGCCGTGCACGCCCGCGCGGGCGATCGCGTATGCCTCCTCGACGCCCCGGGCGGACTCCAGCAGCGCGTACAGGGCCGCGCCCGGTGCCAGCCCGGCGGCCTCCCGGACGTCCTCGGGCCCCGTCACCTTCGGCAGCCGCACCCCCGACACCCCGGGCAGCCCGGCCAGCCGCGCCAGCTCCGCGCGGGCCCACGGTCCGTGCAGGGCGTTCACCCGGACGTGCACCGGGACCGGGGGGCGGGCGGCCAGGAGCTCCGCCGTCGCGTCCAGGGCGTAGGCCTTGCGGTCGGGGGCGACGGCGTCCTCCAGGTCGACGATCACCACGTCCGCGCCCGAGGCCAGCGCCTTGGCGACGACGTCCGGGCGGTCGCCGGGGGCGTAGAGCCAGGTCAGGATGACGTCATCGGGGTCCGCCGTCACAAGGCCCCGCCCGAGCGCAGCGCCGCGACCGCCTCGGGGGAGTAGCCCAGCGACGCCAGCACCGCGTCCGTGTCCGCGCCGTGCGGGCGGCCCGCCCAGCGGATGGCGCCGGGGGTCTCCGAGAGCCGGAACAGCACGTTCTGCATCCGTACCTCGCCCAGCTCCTCGTCCGGCACGGTGGTGAACGTGCCGAGCGCCGCGTACTGCTCGTCCGCCAGCACGTCCCGTACGTCGTAGACCGGCGCGATCGCCGCCTCCGCCTTCTCGAACGCGTCGATCACCTCCCGCCGGGTGTGCCGCGCGATCCACCCGCCGACCGCCTCGTCCAGCTCCGCCGCGTGCCCCGCCCGCCCGGTGCCCGTCGCGAACCAGGGCTCCGCCACCACATCCGGCCGTCCGACCAGGCGCATCACCCGCTCGGCGATCGACTGGGCGGACGTCGACACGGCGACCCAGCCGTCGTCGCGGGTGCGGTACGTGTTGCGCGGGGCGTTGTTCGCCGAGCGGTTGCCGGTGCGGGGCTGGACGTAGCCGAGCTGGTCGTACCAGATGGGCTGGGGGCCGAGCACGGTCAGGATCGGTTCGATGATCGCCATGTCGACGATCTGTCCGCGGCCCGTCCGCTCACGTGCTGCCAGCGCCGTCATCACGGCGTACGCGGTCGACAGCGCGGCGATCGAGTCCGCGAGGCCGAACGGGGGCAGCGTGGGCGGCCCGTCCGGCTCGCCGGTCGTGGCGGCGAAGCCGCTCATCGCCTCCGCGAGGGTGCCGAAGCCGGGGCGGTGGGCGTACGGGCCGAACTGGCCGAAGCCCGTGACGCGGGCCAGGACCAGGCGGGGGTTGGCGGCGGAGAGGTCGCCCCAGCCGAGGCTCCAGCGCTCGAGGGTGCCGGGGCGGAAGTTCTCGATGATCACGTCGGATTCGGCGGCCAGTCTGAGGAGGACCTCGCGGCCGCCGTCCGTCTTGAGGTCGAGGGTGATGGCGCGTTTGTTGCGGCCGAGGAGCTTCCACCAGAGGCCGACGCCGTCCTTCGCGGGGCCGTGGCCGCGGGAGGGGTCGGGTTTGCCGGGGTGCTCGACCTTGATCACCTCGGCGCCGAAGTCGCCGAGCATGGTGGCGGCGAGGGGGCCGGCGAAGAGGGTGGCCAGGTCGAGGACGCGGAGGCCCTGGAGGGGCGGGGCCGTTGTCATCGGGTCGGTCGTCATGGGGTGCTCCGGGAGAGTTCGTCGATCGCCTCGCGGGCCGGCATCGAGGCGGAGGCGCCCGGGCGTTGTACGGACAGGGCCGCCGCCGCGGACGCCCAGCGGAGGGCTTCGGGCATCGGGCGGCCCCCGGCGGTCGCCGCGGCCAGGGCGCCCACGAACGTGTCGCCGGCGGCCGTCGTGTCCACCGCGCGGACCTTCGGGGCCGGGACGGTCAGCGGGGCGCTGTCGCGGGTCGCGTAGAGGGAGCCCGCCGCGCCGAGGGTGACGACGATCTCGGGGACCTGGCGCAGGAGGGCTCTTGCCGCCCGGTACGGGTCCGTCTCGCCGGTGAGGGCGGTGGCCTCGTGTTCGTTGGGGACGAGGAGGTCGGTCACCTCGAGGAGGGCGGCGGGGAGGGGCTGGGCGGG
>NZ_WEGJ01000004.1 GCF_009604385.1 Streptomyces smaragdinus | reverse complement strand
ACTGCTCGAGGAACACCTGCGTCAGCTCCCACAGCAGGTGATAGAAGGTCATATGGGCCTCCGCGACGATCAGCGGGTCGTCGGACGCCGCGCACAGCAGATGATCGGCGGCCGGGGCGCCCGCTGCACCGCGGCCCGGCGGTGCCGGGGCAGACCGGCGGCGTCGTCCGGTCCCTGGCGGACCGCGGCCCGGCTCCGGTGCCGGCACCGGCCGCCGCGGCGCAGCCCGCGCCCTTCCAGGCCCCCGTCGCCGTACCCGCGCCGGCCATGGAGCCCCAGCCGGTCGCCGTATCCGCCGCCACGCCCGAGCCGGTCGCGGCGCCCGTACCCGCTCAGGCCCCCGCGCCCGCCCCGGTCCCGGTCGCCGTCGTGCCGGTGGAGCCCGTCGCGGTCGTCGAACCGCCGGCGGAGCAGGCCGCGCCGCCGCCGGCCGCCGCCGTGCCGGTCGCGGAGCCCGCCCCCGTGGCGGAGGCCCCCGTCGCCGAGGCGCCCCCGATCGCCGTACAGCCGCAGCCGGTTGCCGTCGCGGAGTACCTCGACGTGACGGGCCCGGGCGGCGAACTCCCCGGCCCCCAGCTGGGCCACATCCCGCCGCAGCCGCAGCCCTGGACCCCGGCGCCCGCCCCCGTCCCGGAGGCCGAACCCGCCGTCGCCCGGCCCGCGACGCAGGCCGTCCCGCCCGCCGAGCCGACGCCGGAGGACCACGCCGCACCGGCCGCCGCGGAAGCGGCCGTCCCCCCGGAGCCAGAGCCGGTCGCTGTCCCCCAGCCCGCGCAGGAGCCGGCGCCGGCCGAGGCCGCGGCGCCCGCCCCCGAGCCGCAGCCGCAGCCCGCGCAGGAGCCCGAGCCCGCCCCCGGAGCCGAGGCCCAGGAGCCGGCCCCCGAAGCCCCGCCCGCCGCCCCCTTCGACGACGACGCCCGCGAGGCCGTCCACCGCGTGATGCGCGAACGGCGCGACATCCGCAACGGCTTCCGCCCCGACCCCGTTCCGCACGAGGTCCTGCTGCGCGTCCTGGAGGCCGCCCACACCGCGCCCAGCGTCGGCCACTCCCAGCCCTGGGACTTCGTCGTCATCCGCTCCGAGGACACCCGCCGCCGGATGCACGAACTGGCCGGCCGGCAGCGCGAGGCGTACGCGCAGTCCCTGCCCAAGGCCCGCGCCAAGCAGTTCAAGGAGCTGAAGGTCGAGGCCATCCTCGACACCCCGGTGAACATCGTGGTCACCGCCGACCCCACCCGCGGCGGCCGGCACACCCTGGGCCGGCACACGCAGCCCCAGATGGCCCCGTACTCCTCCGCGCTCGCGGTCGAGAACCTCTGGCTCGCCGCCCGCGCCGAGGGCCTGGGCGTCGGCTGGGTCAGCTTCTTCGACGAGCGCGAGCTGTGCCGCGAGCTCGAGCTGCCCGAGCACCTCGACATCGTCGCCTATCTCTGCGTCGGTTACGTCGACGAGTTCCCGGCGGAGCCCGAGCTGGTCGAGTCCGGCTGGTCGCAGCGGCGCCCGCTGTCGTGGGTGGTGCACGAGGAGTCGTACGGCCGCCGCGCCCTGCCCGGCGAGGACCCGCACGACCTGCTGCTGGAGACTCTGGACGCGATCCGCCCGCTGGACGCCAAGGCGCTCGGCGAGGCGTGGGAGCGGCAGAAGCGGATGACCAAGCCGGCCGGCTCGCTCGGCATGCTGGAGATCATCTCCGCCCAGCTGTGCGGACTGTCCCGTAAGTGCCCGCCCCCCGTGCCGGAACCGGCCGCCGTGGCGATCTTCGCCGGCGACCACGGGGTGCACGGCCAGGGCGTGACCCCGTGGCCCCAGGAGGTCACCGGGCAGATGGTCGCCAACTTCCTGGCCGGCGGCGCCGTGTGCAACGCCTTCGCCGCCCAGGTCGGCGCCGAGGTCTGCGTCGTCGACGTCGGCGTCGCGGCCGACCTCCCCGCCGCGCCGGGCCTGCTGCCGCGCAAGGTCCGCGCCGGGACGGCCGACTTCACCGCCGGGCCCGCGATGACCCGCGAGGAGGCCCTCAAGGCCATCGAGGCGGGCATCGAGACCGCCCGCGATCTGGTGGCCGCCGGCAACAAGGCGCTCCTCACCGGCGAGATGGGCATCGCCAATACCACCGCGTCGGCGGCGCTGATCTCCGTGTTCACCGACACCGACCCCCTCGACGTCACGGGCCGGGGCACGGGCATCAACGACGAGACCCACGCCCGCAAGGTCGAGGTCGTCCGCCACGCCCTGGAGCTCCACCGCCCCGACCCCGCCGACCCGGTGGGCGTCCTCGCGGCCGTCGGCGGCCTCGAACACGCCGCGCTCGTCGGCTTCATCCTCGGCGGCGCCTCCCTGCGCACTCCGGTGATCCTCGACGGCGTCTCGGCCGGCGCCGCGGCCCTCGTCGCCCGCGCCATCGCCCCCGAGGCCCTGGCCGCCTGCGTGGCCGGACACCGCTCCGCCGAGCCGGGCCACACCGCGGCGCTCACCAAGCTCGGCCTGCGCCCCCTCATCGACCTGGACCTGCGCCTCGGCGAGGGCACCGGCGCGCTGCTGGCGCTGCCCCTCGTCCAGTCCGCGGCCCGGGCGATGCACGAGGTCGCGACGTTCGACGCCGCGGGCGTCACCGAGAAGTAGTCCGGGACGGGGGAGCGGGCCGGGGCCTCTACGGTGTCCTGACCGAGCTCCCCCTCACTCGTTCTGGAGCGGCCATGCGTGTAGTGATCTTCGGTGCGTCCGGCATGGTCGGCCAGGGCGTCCTGCGCGCCTGTCTGCGCGACGAACGGATCGGCGAGGTCCTCGCGGTCGTCCGCCGCCCCCTGGGCGTGTCACACGCCCGTCTGCGCGAGATCACCCACTCGGACTTCACCGACTACTCCGCGATCCGCGACGGCCTCGGCGAACCGGACGCCGTCTTCTTCTGCCTCGGCGTCACCTCCGTCGGACGCAAGGAGGCCGAGTACACCCGGATCACCCACGACTACACCCTCGCCGCCGCCCGCGCCCTGACCGGCAACCCCGCCATGACCTTCGTCTACGTCTCCGGCGAGGGCACCGACAGCAGCGAGAAGGGCCGCGTCATGTGGGCCCGGGTGAAGGGCCGTACCGAGAACGAACTCCTCGCGATGCCCTGCCACGCGTACATGTTCCGCCCCGGCTACATCCAGCCCGTCGACGGCGTGGTCTCCAGGACCCCTCTCTACCGGGTTCTCTACCGGGGCCTGTCCTGGCTCTACCCCCTGCTGCGCCGGCTGGTCCCGAACCACGTCACCACCACCGACACGGTCGGCCGCGCGATGATCGCCGTCACGGCCCTGGCGGGCGAGGGCCCCACGGTCCTGCGCACCCGGGACATCAACCGGCTCGGCGCCGCATGACCCTGTCCACCCCTCAGACCTCGGCCGCCCCCGCCCGCGCCGTCGGGCTGTGTTTCCCGGGGGCAACCCCCGGACCCCCGGCCGGGGGACAAGGCCGCACGGACACCCCCGACTGACGGGACGGTATCGTCAGGTCAGCGCGACATGAGGAGATCAGAGCAGTGACCTATCCCGTTGGACTCCGCCTCGAGGGCAAGAAGGTCGTCGTACTCGGCGGGGGACAGGTCGCCCAGCGCCGCCTTCCCGCGCTGATCGCCGCCGGTGCCGACGTCCTCCTCGTCTCACCGGACGCCACCCCCTCCGTCGAGGCCATGGCCACCGGCGGGGAGATCCGCTGGGAACGCCGCCCGTACCGCGACGGCGACCTCGCCGACGCCTGGTACGCCCTGGTCACCACCAGCGACCCCGACGCCAACGCCCGCGCCTCCGCCGAGGCCGAGGCCCACCGCGTCTGGTGCGTACGCAGCGACGACGCGGGCGCCGCCACCGCCTGGACCCCCGCCACCGGCCGCAGCGACGGCGTCACGGTCGCCGTCCTCACCGGCCGCGACCCCCGCCGCTCCGCCGCCGTCCGGGACGCCGTCGTCGAGGGCCTGCACACCGGCACCCTCGCCGCCCCCCGCCACCGCGACCGCGCCCCGGGCGTCGCCCTCGTCGGCGGCGGCCCCGGCGACCCCGACCTGATCACCGTCCGCGGCCGCCGGCTGCTCGCCGAGGCGGACGTGGTCATCGCGGACCGGCTGGGCCCGCGCGACCTCCTCGACGAACTCCCGCCCCACGTCGAGGTCATCGACGCCGCCAAGATCCCGTACGGGCGCTACATGGCCCAGGAGGCCATCAACAACGCCCTCATCGAACACGCGAAGGCCGGCAAGGCCGTCGTCCGCCTCAAGGGCGGCGACCCCTTCGTCTTCGGCCGCGGCACGGAGGAGGTCGAAGCCCTCGCGGCGGCCGGCCTTACCTGCACCGTCGTCCCCGGCGTGACCAGCGCCATCAGCGTGCCCGGCGCCGTCGGCATCCCCGTCACCCACCGCGGCGTCGCCCACGAGTTCACCGTGGTCAGCGGCCACGTGGCCCCCGACGACGAACGCTCCCTCACCAACTGGCCCGCCCTCGCGCAGACCCGCGGCACCCTCGTCGTCCTCATGGGCGTCGAACGCGCCGCCGCCATCGCCGACGCCCTCATCGCCCACGGCCGCCCCGCCGACACCCCCGCCGCCGCGATCCAGGAGGGCACCACCGCCGCCCAGCGCCGCGTCGACGCCCCCCTGTCGGAGCTGGCCGCCGTCATCGCCGCCGAGGACATCCGCCCGCCCGCGGTCATCGTCATCGGCGACGTCGTGAAGCGTTCCGGACGCTAGAGAGCACCCCATGCACGGACTCATCACGATCGACGACCCCGCCGACGCCAGGCTCCACGACTACACCGGCCTGACGGACGTGGAACTGCGCCGCCGCCGCGAACCCGCCGAGGGCCTGTTCATTGCCGAGGGCGAGAAGGTCATCCGCCGCGCCCTGGCCGCCGGTTACACGATGCGCTCGATGCTCCTCGAGCCCAAGTGGCTCGACCAGATGCACGACGTCATCGACGCCGCCCCCGCCCCGGCCTACCTGGTCACGGCCGAGCAGGCCGAACAGATCACCGGCTACCACGTCCACCGCGGCGCACTGGCCTCCATGCGGCGCAAACCCCTCCCGCCGCCCGCGGACCTCCTCGCGTCCGCCCACCGCGTCGCGATCATGGAAGCGGTCAACGACCACACGAACATCGGCGCCATCTTCCGCAGCGCCGCCGCCCTCGGCATGGACGCCGTCCTGCTCTCCCCGGACTGCGCCGACCCCCTGTACCGCCGCTCGGTGAAGGTCTCCATGGGCGCCGTCTTCACCGTCCCGTACGCCCGCCTCGACCACTGGCCGAGCGACCTCACCACGGTCCGCGAGGCAGGCTTCACGGTCTACGCCCTGACCCCGGCACAGGGGGCGATCTCCATCGACGAGGCGGCCCTGCACACCCGGGACAAGGCGGCGCTGCTGGTGGGCGCCGAGGGCGCCGGCCTCACCCGCCGCGCGATGGCGGCGGCCGACCGGCTGATCCGTATCCCCATGGCCCACGACGTCGACTCCCTCAACGTCGGAGCGGCGGCCGCCGTCGCGTTCTACGCGGCCCGCCCGGCACGGTAGGCGGCTACGCCGTCTCCCAGGCCTCCGCCAGTATCCGCCGGGTGTCGGCGAGCAGCTGCGGGAGGACCTTGGTGTGCCCGATGACCGGCATGAAGTTCGTGTCCCCGCCCCACCGCGGCACGACGTGCTGGTGCAGATGCGCCGCGATGCCCGCGCCGGCGACGGGCCCCTGGTTCAGCCCGATGTTGAACCCGTGGGCGCCGGACGCGGCGCGCAGTGCCCGCATCGCCTGCTTGGTGAACTCCGCGAGCTCCACGGTCTCCTCGGCGGTGAGGTCCGTGTAGTCGGCGACGTGCCGGAACGGGACGGTCATCAGATGCCCGCCGTTGTACGGGTACAGATTGAGCACCGCGTACACATGCGTGCCGCGCGCCAGGACGAGGCCGTCCTCGTCGGACTTGCCGGGCACCGTGCAGAAGGGGCAGCCGTCGTCCGACCCGGGTCCCGTCGGCTTGTTCTCCCCCTGGATGTACGCCATGCGATGGGGGGTCCACAGCCGCTGGAACCCATCCGGCGAACCCACCCCGATCTGCAGCTCCGGCTCGTTCGTCATGCGGGCAAGCATATGCGGGCGGCGGCGCCGCGAGAGCGCGAGGGGCGGCCCTTCCGGAGAAGGACCGCCCCTGGACGGATCCGCCCTGTACGGACGGGAACGGTCAGTTCTGAACCCGTCGCTCCACGACATCAACGAGCTCGGCCAGCGCCTCGTCACGGGGGATCCCGTTCTTCTGCGACCCGTCCCGGTACCGGAACGACACCGTTCCGCCAGTCATGTCGTCGTCACCGACGATGATCATGAAGGGGACCTTGCCCTTCTGATGGTTCCTGATCTTCTTCTGCATCCGGTCCGACGACGAGTCGACCTCCACCCGAAGCCCCTTCCGCCGGGCCTCGGTGGCGAACTCCTCCAGATACTGCACGTGCCCCTCACCGACCGGGATCCCCACGGCCTGCACCGGCGCCAGCCATGCCGGGAACGCACCGGCGTAGTGCTCGAGCAGCACCGCGAAGAACCGCTCGATGCTCCCGAACAGCGCCCGGTGGATCATGACCGGCCGCTGCTTCGTCCCGTCCGGGGAGGTGTACTCGAGCTCGAAACGCTCCGGCAGGTTGAAGTCGACCTGGATCGTCGACATCTGCCACGTCCGCCCGATGGCATCTTTCGCCTGGACCGAGATCTTCGGCCCGTAGAACGCCGCCCCGCCCGGGTCCATCACGAGCTCCAGGCCCTGCTTCTCGGCGGCCTGCCGCAGCGTCTCCGTGGCCTCTTCCCAGACCTCGTCGGAGCCGATGGACTTCTCCGGGTCCCGGGTCGACAGCTCGAGGTAGAAGTCGTCCAGACCGTAGTCCCGCAGCAGGTTCAGCACGAAGGTCAGCAGCGAGTCCAGCTCGCCCGCCATCTGCTCCTTGGTGCAGTAGATGTGCGCGTCGTCCTGGGTGAACCCCCGGGCCCGGGTCAGCCCGTGCACGACGCCGGACTTCTCGTACCGGTACACGGTTCCGAACTCGAACAGCCGCAGGGGCAGCTCACGGTAGGACCGCCCCCGCGCGTCGAAGATCAGGTTGTGCATGGGGCAGTTCATGGGCTTGAGGTAGTAGTCCGTGCCCTCGTCCAGCTGCATGGGCGGGTACATGCCGTCGGCGTACCAGTCCAGGTGCCCGGACTTCTCGAAAAGGCGCCCCTTCGTCGCGTGCGGCGTGTAGACGAACTCGTAGCCCGCCTCCTCGTGCCGCCGCCGCGAGTAGTCCTCCATGGTCCGGCGGATGATGCCGCCGCGGGGGTGGAAGACGGCCAGACCGGAGCCGATCTCCTCCGGGATGGAGAACAGGTCGAGCTCGCTGCCGAGCTTGCGGTGGTCGCGCTTCTCCGCCTCGGCGAGGAAGTCCAGATGCGCCTTCAGCTGGTCCTTCGTCGGCCACGCGGTGCCGTAGATCCGCTGGAGCTGCTTGTTCTTCTCGCTGCCCCGCCAGTACGCGGCGGCCGACCGCATCAGCTTGAACGCCGGGATGTTCCGCGTCGTCGGCAGGTGCGGGCCGCGGCACAGGTCGCGCCAGCACAGCTCGCCGGTCTTGGCGTCCAGGTTGTCGTAGATCGTCAGCTCACCCGCGCCGACCTCGGCCGAGGCACCCTCGGCGGCCTCGGCCGCGGAGCCCTTCAGCCCGATGAGCTCCAGCTTGTACGGCTCGTCCGCCAGCTCCACGCGGGCGTCCTCGTCGTTGGTCACCCGGCGGGAGAAGCGCTGGCCGCGCTTCTGGATCTCCTGCATCTTCTTCTCGATCGCCTTGAGATCCTCCGGCGTGAAGGGGATCTCGACGTCGAAGTCGTAGTAGAAGCCGTCCTTGATGGGCGGGCCGATGCCCAGCTTCGCCTCGGGGAAGAGCTCCTGCACGGCCTGCGCCATGACGTGCGCGGTGGAGTGGCGCAGGATGTTCAGCCCGTCCTCGGAGCTGATCTCGACGGGCTCGACCTCGTCGCCGGGGGCGAGTTCGTACGCGAGGTCCTTCAGCTGCCCGGCGACCCGGGCGGCGACGACGGTACGTTCGCCCTCGAAGAGCGCGGCGGCCGTCGTCCCCGTCGTGACCACACGCTCTTCCGGCTCGGCGGATGCGCGTTTGATGATCACACTGACGTCGGACACCGGAAACTCCTCGGGGACTCGGTTCGGGCACCGCCGATGCGGGGTGCGGCCTGAATCGTACCGAGCCGGGGTGCCGTGAACGAAAACGCGGGCCCCGTGCCGCGGGCTCAGCCGCCGCAGGCGTCCTCGAAGAAGTCGAGGTTCTCGTGGAGCGACTTCAGCATCCGGTCCCGCTCGGCCTCCTCCAGCGGTACGGGCGTGACGCCGGACACGCCCGTCACCCGGCGGAAGCCGCCGCGGCTCTCGAGGCGTCCGTCGAGCCGGATCGGCATGCCGACCAGATGCGCCTGTCCGGCGATCCGGTAGTCCTCCTCGTCCAGGGCGGCCCGGACGGCGGTGACCTCGGCCCCGGCGAGGACCCGCAGCCGGACGCGGCCGGGGCCGTGGGGTCCGTCGCGGCGCATCCGGACCACGGTGCCGGTGAGCCGGACGGGGAGGGAGGGTTCGTCGCGCCGGTAGCGGCGTCCGGCGTGCCGCAGGGCGGGCAGGTCGCCGGGGGTGAAGCGGACCGGCTCGGGGCGGGGGGAGACGCCGAGGGGGCCGCCGGTGGCGGGGGCCCAGGCGAGGGTGACGCCGACGCCGTGGGTGCCGCGGACGAGGGCGGTGAGGGCGGCCGTCAGCTCGGTGCAGACGCCGAGCTCCACGGCGGCGTCGAACGCCTCCATGCCGCCGGTGGCCCGCGCGTAGTCCACGGCGTCCCGTACGGCCTGCAGCGCCCCGTGCAGCACGGCCACCGCGGCCCGCCCCGCCGGTACGGGCACGAACGCCGTCAGCCGCCCGGCGCCGGACCCGGGCCCGACGAGGACGCGCTCCAGCTCGGCCTCGGCCTGCCGCCGGTGCCGCGCGCCGTGGTACCCGGCCCGCTCCCGTACGGCCAGCACCCCGGCGAGGAGCATGGCCCGGGCCGCGCCCCGCAGCTGCTCGGCCGCGGTCCACACGGGCGTACCGTCACCGCCGGCGGGGAGGTCCTGCTCCCAGCGGACCTCGTCGCTGGGCACGGCGAGGCCGACGAGGATGTCGCGGGCGGAGGGGCAGGCGCTGTGCCCGAGGGCTTCGACCGCCTCGGCGAGCAGATCGCCGCTGTCGGGGTAGGAGCGGTCGCGGGGCACGAGGAGGCTGGTCCCGCCGGGTCCGTCGCCCGGCGGGGTCCAGCGCGCGTAGCGGGCGGCGGCGGCCCCGTGGCGGCGCCAGCCGTGGCGGTCGAGCAGGGCGGTGAGGACGGCGGGGTCCACCGCCGGCGCGTCGGGTCCGTAACCGTTCATGGCCGTCCTCCCCTGCCGACCCGGGTCATGATCTCGCACAGCGCCCGGTCGTCGAAGACGCGCGCGGTCGGGATCCGGACGACGGTCCTCGTCCGCCCGGTGACCGGATGCCCGGCCAGGCTGATCCAGTAACAGCAGTGCCGCAGCTCCAGCCGGTCGTGTCCGGCGCGCAGCCACTCGTCCCGGGTACGGGGCACGAGCATCACGACGAGGATCTTGTGCACCGACACCGGCGTGCGGGCGAGTTTCGCCAGATGCGCGTTGTCCAGGGTGAACGAGAACGCCGGCCCCGTGGGCCGCGGGGGCACCTGGTAGGTGGCCTTCAGCTGCACCTTGATGGTGACCTCGTCGTCGACGGCGTGCCCGGGGGCGCTGTGGCTGACGTGCCAGTCGATCCCGTTGTCCGGAAAGGGCTGGGCGAGGGAGCACCCGGCGGCGGCCGCGACGGCGTGCAGATAGCCGACCTGGAGGGTTTCCATACAGGCGGTGACGGCGAGCCCGCCGCGCTGCGGCGCCATCAGCCCACCGGGTTCGGGCTGCGCGAACGCCATGACCCCAACTGCCTTCCGGGAATGAGCCGTTCTGTTCCTTCTATGGTTGTCGCCACCGCGAGTAACGGCGAAACGAACCCTGTTCGACTCCTTGCGGATGCGGGTATGACCAGGTCGGGCGGGGACCGATGCACCACCGGCCGGGCTAGAGCGAGGAGTTGGGGTCTTGGAGTCGACCACACTCTGGTACGAGGGACCACTGGCGGCGTTCGACACGGAGACGACGGGCGTCGACGTGGAGCACGACCGCATCGTCTCGGCGGCGCTGGTGATCCAGCATCAGCCGACGTCACCCCCGCGTATCACCCGCTGGCTGGTGTCGCCGGGCGTGGCGGTGCCGGCGGAGGCGAGCCGGATCCACGGGCTGACGGACGACCATCTGCAGCGTTTCGGCCGCTGGCCGTCGCCGGTGATGGAGGAGATCGGCCGGGCCCTGGCGGCGCAGTCCGCGGCGGGTGTGCCGCTGGTCGTGATGAACGCGCCGTTCGATCTGACGCTGCTGGACCGCGAGTTGCGCCGGCACCGCAACAGTTCCCTGCAGGCGTATCTGGGCGCGGGCCCCCTGACGGTCCTGGACCCCCGGGTCCTGGACAAGCATCTGGACCGCTACCGCAAGGGCCGCCGCACGCTGACGGACCTGTGCGAGACGTACGAGGTGGAGCTGAGCGAGGCGCACGACGCGGCGGCGGACGCGATCGCCGCGCTGACGGTGGTCCGCCGGATAGGCGCCCGCTTCACGGAACGCATAGGCGCGCACCGCCCGGCGGAGCTGCACGCCCGCCAGACGGTCTGGCACGCGGCGCAGGCGCGGGGCCTGCAGACGTGGTTCGCGAAGAACGGCTCGGACGAGACGGTGGACCCGGCCTGGCCGCTGCGCCCGGACCTGCGCACGGCGGCCTGAACGCACGACAGCGGCCCGAGTCCGAGGACTCGGGCCGCTGATCACGGGTGGGCGATACTGGGATCGAACCAGTGACCCCTTCGGTGTGAACGAAGTGCTCTCCCGCTGAGCTAATCGCCCGCTGCGCAGAACATTACAGGGCCCGCCCCCCGCTGTTCAAACCCGTTCCCGGAGCGCCTGCCGCAGCCCCCGCCGTCCGCCCCGCATCATCCACGCGTGATTGGCCCGGAAGAACGGCCGCCCCACTACCCCGAACACCCGCATGAACGGCACGGTGACCTCGACCTCCTGCTCGAACAGAGCACGGGCCCGCCCCCCGTCCCCCACCACGGTGAACCGGGCGAACCCCACAAGATCCCCCCGCATCCCCAGCTCGAGCACCCCGTCGGCCGGGTCCCGCCGAACCTCCCGCCCCACCACCCGAAGCGAATACGGCAGAAAGGACCGGAACCTCAACTCCCCGGACTCCCCGTCGACCTGCCGCACCCCCCGAACCTGAGGCCACCACGAGGGATACCCCTCCACATCGGCAAGCACATCGAACACAGCCTCCGGCGAGGCCTCGAAAACCCACACACTACGAAACCGGTAACGACTCCAGCTCACCCCCCAATTCTGCCCAAAAACCACCACAGGAGAATCCAGAAGAAGAGAAACACGAAGGAACCCCAAGGACACACCCCGCCGCACGAACTGAGGGGGTCACCCCGCCGACCGCGACGCGGGGGGTGTGGGTGGGGCGCAGCCCCCCACCCGCGCCGGCGAAGCCGTGCGCAAAAAACAAACGAGGGAGCCCCGGTCTGCGCAGTCCGCAGACACGGTTCTCCCTCTCCCGAGTGGGCGATACTGGGTTCGAACCAGTGACCTCTTCGGTGTGAACGAAGCGCTCTCCCACTGAGCTAATCGCCCGGGTGCGGGGTCAACGTTACCGCATGTCAGGCGGTGGTCGTGACGCTGCGGGCGGGGGAGCGCGGGGGCGGCGGTCAGTGGTCGGTCTTCCAGGGCATTTCCATGCCGTAGCGGGCGATGTAGGCGGCGAGGAGTGCGCCGGCGATGGCGCAGCCGATGACGGTCAGGGTGATGTTGCGTTTGCGGACCTTGGGGTCGAGGGCGCGCTGGGCGGCTTCGGTGACCTTGCGTTTGGTCCAGTGGAGCACGACTTGTGCCCAGACGAATTCGGTGGCCCAGACGGCCATGCCGAGGAAGATGACCACCCAGCCGGGGCCGGGCAGCGGCAGCATGACGATGCCAAGGCCGACGATGGCGAGGCCGACGACGAAGACGCCGACCTGCCAGCTCAGGTGGAGTGTGCGCCGGGCCTGGATGAACTGGGGCGCCTTGGATATGCCGGGTGCCGGCTCCTTGAGGACGCGGTCCGTTCCCTCGACCGGGTCATCTCCCGCGCCGTCCGTCGCGCCTACCGGGACGGAACGGCCCCCTCCGTTACTCTCCGCATTCATGCAGCCCAAACTACCTGAGCCCGGGACTTCACCGGAATGGCCGAGTTCGCAGTATCACCACTAGGCCATACGAAGTACCTAAATCATCACAAAACGGTCAGAGGGGTTTACAACGCCCCGGTAGGTGGCATGTCGACTTCGCCGACGTGCGAATCCCCGAGCGCACACTGAGCGAAAGGCCCTGGCGCTTATGAACACCACGGTCAGCTGCGAGCTGCACCTGCGCCTCGTTGTGTCGAGCGAGTCCTCTTTGCCCGTCCCGGCGGGCCTGCGGTACGACACGGCGGATCCCTACGCCGTACACGCCACCTTCCACACCGGAGCCGAGGAAACGGTCGAATGGGTGTTCGCCCGCGACCTCCTCGCCGAGGGCCTGCACCGGCCCACCGGCACCGGCGACGTCCGAGTCTGGCCGTCCCGCAGCCACGGTCAGGGCGTGGTGTGCATCGCCCTGAGCTCTCCGGAGGGCGAGGCCCTGCTGGAGGCGCCCGCGCGGGCGCTGGAGTCGTTCCTGAAACGGACCGACGCCGCCGTCCCGCCCGGCACCGAACACCGTCACTTCGACCTCGACACAGAGCTCTCCCACATCCTCGCGGAGAGCTGACGAGACGCCCGACGCCGTCCGACTCGGGGAGACGGCGCGGGACGGAACGTACAACTGACCACACAACCGGATACGAGCACGGCACCGTGGCCGCGGGACACCGCGACGGCGGTGCCGTGCCGCGTTCCCCGTGCGGCGCGCCGGCCCGTACGGACCCGGAACCCGGCCCGGACACCCCGCCGGGAACCTGGGTACAGTCGACTCCCCGGTCAGGTTTTCGACGTGGGGAATCCCGTGCTGATCAATCACGACACCCGGTGCGCGCTCGACGCCGTCGTGGGACTGCTGAACACCGCGGGCACCGGGGCGGGGGACGAGGGGCTGCCCGACGCCGCCGCGCTGCGGCGGTTCGTCACCGCGCACGGCATCAGCGGTGTCGGCGCGCTCGGCGAGGGCGACGTCGCCGAGGTGCACGCGGTGCGGGACCGGTTCGCGCGGGTCTTCGCGGCCCCCGACGCCCGGTCCGCCGCCCGGCTGCTGAACGACCTCGTGGCGGGCGCGGGGACCACGCCCCGGCTGACCGACCACGACGGCTACGACTGGCACATCCACTACTTCGCCCCCGGCGCCTCCCTGGGCCGCCATCTGGCCGCCGACTGCGGGATGGCGCTGGCCTTCCTGGTCGTCGCGGGGGAGCAGGAGCGGCTGCGCAGGTGCGAGGCGCCGGACTGCGGGCGGGCCTTCGTCGACCTGTCCCGCAACCGTTCGCGCCGCTACTGCTCCAGCCGTACGTGCGGCAACCGGCTGCACGTCGCCGCGTACCGGGCCCGGCGGCGCGAGGCCGGCGTCAACGCGGACTGAGCCGCGCGGATTCGCCACCCCTTCGCGCCAGGTGCCGATGGATGAACAGCCCCTTGAATCCTCGCGTGTTGCCCCCGCGGCGCAGGGCCGTGCGTCATCATCGGTGCCGCCATGGCGCACATCACCGAGGACTCCGTCCCGCCCCCAGACACGCCTGCCGCGCCCTCCGAGGCCCGCGGCTGCCTCTTCGCCCTCTCCCAGCCCCCGCTGATGCTGTTCCTCACGGTGGTGGGCGGGCTCATCGCGCTCACCGGGGCGCACGACCTCATCCCGTGGTGACCCGGTACCGGCGCGGATGGTCCCTGCGGAGGAGCGCGTCCCCGACATCTCCCTGAGTACGGCCGCCGGGCATGGCCGAGCGGGGGTCCGGCGGTGCACGATGGAGGCATGTTCACCACCACCGTCTGTGCCGCTCTGTCCGCGGCCGGTCTGGCCGTCGCGCTGCTCACGGCGTACCGGCGCCGCTTCCGGCGGGCCACGAAGATCGCCGCCGTGTCGCTGCTGCCCGTCGGTCTGGCCATGGCCGGGCTGGTGACGATGGGCCGCAAGGTCGGGACGGCGGTCGGCGAATGGGCCGCCGACCTCGTCCTCAAGCCCACCGTCTGGGCGGGCTTCGCCGTGCTCGCCCTGTCGGTGGTCCTCTATCTGGCCTCGAGGATCGGCGCCGGCAGGGCTCCCGACCGGGCCGGGCGCAAGGCCGCCCGGCGCGCCGCGCAGCCGGGTCCCAAGGCCGCCGCGCCCGCCCTGGAGCCGACCCGCGCCCCGGCGCGCCGGGCGGAGCCGGCGGGCGAGGACTTCAGCGACATCGAGGCCATCCTCAAGAAGCACGGCATCTGAGCACCGGGGTCAGGCGAGCAGCCCGTCCACGATCTCCTCGATCCGCTCCCGCAGACCCTCCTGGCTCTTCCCGCCGTCCAGCCGCGTGCCGGCGATCTCGTACGTCGGCGTGCCCGTGACGCCGATCGCCTTGCCCTCCGCCACATCCGCGTCGACGGCCAGGAAGTGGCGGCCGTCGACCAGCGCCGTCTCCAGCTCGCCGGCGTCCAGTCCCAGCTCACGGGCCACGTCGGTGAGCAGCCGCTCGCCCCGCGCGTCGAACTCGGCGACCCGGGCCAGCACCGCCTCGGTGTACGGCCAGCCCCGGCCCTGCTCCGCGGCCTCCTCCGCCGCCTGGGCGGCCGCCAGGGCGTGCTTGTGCTTGTCGAGGGGGAAGTGCCGCAGCCGGATCTCCAGCCGGTCCCCGTAGCGCTCCCGCAGCGCGCGGATGTCGTCGAGCGCGGTCCGGCAGTCGGGGCACTGCAGCTCGCACCAGACGTCGAGTACGGGGGCGGGGGATGCGTCAGTCATGGGACAAGTCTCCCAGGCGGCCGGCGTGCCTCAGAGCAGGGGCTTGGCGAGGCGGAACTCGGTGGGCGTGTAGCCCAGGGATTCGTAGAGCCGCAGCGCCGGGGTGTTCCCGGCGACGACGTGCAGCCCGAGGCGGTCCAGCCCGGCCGCCAGGCACTCGCGCTCGGCGAGCAGCAGCAGCGCCCGCCCGTGGCCCCGGCCCCGGTACGGCGGGTGGACGACGACGTCGAACACCCAGCCGCCGGGCTCGTGGGGCCGCCGCAGGGCCACCCAGAGGCTGCCCACGGGCACCCCGGCGTGGTCCAGCGTGCGCAGCGCCGTGCCGGGCGTGGCGGCGCCCTGGGGCAGCTGTACGCGGACGGACCGGTCCACCGCCCGCCGCGCCGCGTCCAGGGGGGTGCCGGCGGCCGTGCGCTGCGCGACGGAGGAGGCGACGGACTCCGCCAGCCACGCCGCGTACCCGGCGCCGGTGATCGGCCGTACCGCGTACTCCGGGGCCAGCTCCGGGGGATCGGTCAGCGCCTTGGACATGGCGCGGCCCGCCTCCGTGTACCCGAGCGCCGTCGCCAGGCCCAGCGCCGCGGCGGCGGCCGCGGGGACGGTGACGCCGACCGAGCGGCAGCCCCAGCCCCGCAGCACCTCCTCCGCGGCCAGGGCGGCCACGGTGGCGCGGCCCCGGTGCCGGTCCGCCTCGTCGATGCGCAGCGCCCGGATCCGGCCCGCCCCGGGCCCGCCGCGCTCGTCCGTGCCCAGGCTCACCCGGCCGACCGGGCGGCCGTTGACGCACACGTCGTAGTCGCGGGCGCGTCCGCCGTCCGCCTCGGCCCGCTCGGGTCCCGTCGGCCGCAGTGTCGTCGTCATCCGGATTCGGCCCCCTCGTATCGGCGTCTACGGGTCGATGTCCGCGGCGGACCGCTCCTCGAAGACCCGCATCGCCTTCGAGGTGACCGGCCCCGGGGTCCCCGCCAGCGCGCGGCCGTCGAGGGTGTGGACGGCCTGCACGTCCCGCAGGGACGAGGTCAGGAAGATCTCCTCCGCCCGGTCGAGCACGTCGAACGGCAGATCCGTCTCCCGCGCCCCCGTCCACTCGACGATCACCTGGCGGGTGATGCCCGCCAGACAGCCCGAGCCGACCGGCGGCGTGTGCAGCTCGCCGTCCAGGACGACGAAGACGTTGGACCCCGTGCCCTCGCAGAGCCGGCCGCGGGTGTTGGCGAAGAGGGCCTCGGAGGCCCCGGCGGCGCGGGCGCGGGCCAGGCCGACGACGTTCTCCGCGTACGAGGTGGTCTTCAGGCCCGCGACGGCGCTGCGCTCGTTGCGCGTCCACTCCACGGTGACGGCCGCCGTGGTGTCCGGGCGGCGCCGCGCCTCGCCGAGGGCGACGACCAGCGTCGGCCCGACCTGGCCGCGGTCCGAGGCCAGCGGGGAGACGCCGCCGGTGTACGTGATCCGCAGCCGCCCCAGCGGTACGGGGTTGGCGGCGAGCACCTGCGCGCACGCCCGGCGGACCTCGTCCAGGTCCGGCTCGGGCAGGCCCAGACCCGCCGCGGAGCGGGCCAGCCGCCGCAGATGGCGCGTCAGCGCGAACGGCTGCCCGTCCGTCGCCTTCACCGTCTCGAAGACGCCGTCGCCGACCGTCAGTCCGTGGTCGAAGACGGACACCCGGGCGTCGCCCGCGTCCCGCAGTGCCCCGTCGAGCCAGATCTTCACGTGCGTGCTCCTTGGATCGGTGCGTGTTCCGTCCGCGACGCTACCGCGAGCAGCCGGGAGGCCTTCAGCTCGGTTTCCGCCCACTCGCGCTCCGGGTCCGACCCCCAGGTGATACCCGCCCCCGTGCCGAAGCGCAGCACCGGTCCGCCGGGGGAGAGGCGGTCGATCCAGAACGTACGGATGCCGACGGCGAGTTCACCGGTGCCGCGGTCGGCGTCCACCCAGCCGACGCCGCCGCAGTACGGGCCGCGGGGGGCGGTCTCCAGGGCGTCGATGATGCGCAGCGCGCTGCTCTTGGGGGCGCCGGTGACGGAGCCGGGCGGGAAGGCGGCGCCGAACAGCTCCGGCCAGCCGGCCCCGGGCGCGAGTTCGCCGCGTACCGTCGAGACGAGATGCACCAGCCCGGGGTGGTGCTCCAGCGCGCACAGCTCCGGGACGGTCACGGAGCCGGTGGCGCAGACGCGGCCGAGGTCGTTGCGGACCAGGTCGACGATCATCACGTTCTCGGCGTGGTCCTTCTCCAGCAGATCCCCGGGCGTACGCCCGGTGCCCTTGATCGGGCCGGACTCCACGGTCCGCCCGGTGCGCCGCAGGAACAGCTCCGGCGAGGCGCTCGCCACCTCGGCGCCGTGCGCGGGGAGCCGGACGATGCCCCCGTACGGGGCGGGGTTGCCGCGGGCGAGGAGCGCGCCGAGGGCGTCCACGTCGCTCGCGGCGGGGTCGGGCAGCGGAGCGGTCAGGACCCGGCACAGGTTCGCCTGGTAGACCTCGCCGGCGGCTATGTGCTCGCGTATCCGCCGCACCCCCGCCGTGTACGCCGCGTGGTCCAGGGACGACGTCCAGTCCCCGGGCGCGGGCCCGCGCCAGCGTCCGGCGGGCCGCTCCTTCGCGGGGCTCTCGCGTACGTCGCCGAAGCGCGCGCACAGCACCCTGCCCTCGAAGTCGGCGACGACGGCCCACCACCCGGCGGACTCCAGGGCGGCGGGGTCGGTGGTGACGTCCCGCAGATCCGTGGCGGTCGTCCGGCCGAAACGGGCGAGTGGGGCGAGAGGGGCGAGGGCGGGCACGCCCCGAGTGTAGGACCGCCCCCCGCCGGGTGCGGAAGGTGCTGGCCAGCGGCGACCCGCCGGGCGGGGCGGGGATACGGAATTTGAGCTGGCCCCGGAATCCGCTACAGTTCATGACGTCACCGGGACGCCGCGAGGCGGACCGGACCATGACAGGCGGACGTAGCTCAGTTGGTAGAGCATCACCTTGCCAAGGTGAGGGTCGCGAGTTCGAATCTCGTCGTCCGCTCGATGGGGGAGTTCCCTGCCCCCTGCCTGGTGGAGTGGCCGAGAGGCGAGGCAACGGCCTGCAAAGCCGTCTACACGGGTTCAAATCCCGTCTCCACCTCGGACGATTAGCTCAGCGGGAGAGCGCTTCCCTGACACGGAAGAGGTCACTGGTTCAATCCCAGTATCGTCCACCGGGCCTTCGGGCCCCCGCGCGATTAGCTCAGCGGGAGAGCGCTTCCCTGACACGGAAGAGGTCACTGGTTCAATCCCAGTATCGCGCACGCGTCACCGCGTTTCCGCACGGACGATTAGCTCAGCGGGAGAGCGCTTCCCTGACACGGAAGAGGTCACTGGTTCAATCCCAGTATCGTCCACATCGAGCCGAGGGCCGGCACTCCGATCGGAGTGCCGGCCCTCGCGCGTACCCGGGACCGCTCAGGACGAGAACAGCATCCGGGCGAAGCCCTTGTTGCGGTGCCCGTAGCCGTAGTGGCCGCCGTGCTGGCCGCCCCAGGCGGGCGCCTGCGGCGGGTAGGGCTGCGCCGGCGGGGCCGGCGGCGGCGCCTGCTGCCACTGGGATTCCATCCGCGTGATCGACTCCAGCTCGCCGTAGTCGAGGAAGATTCCCCGGCAGCCGCTGCACTGCTCGATCTGTACGCCACTGCGGTTGTACGTCTGCATGGGCGCACCGCACTTGGGACACTGCATGGGTCGTCTCAACTCCTCGGACGGCCGTGGTTGACCGCCCCAGCGTACGTCTACTCGTCCCCGCCCGGAGGGGCCGGGGCGCAAACCATCCGCGCGCACGCCTCCACCAGCCCGAGGTCCACGTCGTCGGGGGGACGTCCCTCCTCGTGCGCGCGGACGAGGGACAGGGCGGCCAGCTGGACCGTCAGCGCGCGGGCGGGGACGTCCAGCCGGGCGGGCCACAGACCGTCGGCGGGGGTACCGGCAGCCGGTCCGCCGGCGTCGCGGTAGGCGGTCAGCAGGGTGGCCCACTCCTCGGGCAGCAGCAGGCCGGTGGCGTAGCAGGCGGCGGGGCGGGCCAGGTCCCAGGCCGGGTCGCCGGCGCCGAGGTCGTCTATGTCGATCAGCAGCCACGGCCCGCCGGGCAGCGGATGCCGGACGAGCTGGCCCAGATGCAGGTCCCCGTGGCACAGGGCGCCCGGCCCGGTGTACGGCGCCTCCCCGCGCGTCCAGGCCGGCAGCGGCGCCCAGGCGCGCAGCACGGCGTCCGCCTCGTTCCCGTCCGCCTTGTCCTCGTACGTCCCGAGGGCGCGCAGCCGGCCGACGGCCCGCGCGGCCTTGGCGGGGCCGCGCATCGCCGGGACGGGGCCCGGGAGGGTGTCGAGGGGGACCCGGTGGAGGCGGGCCAGCAGCCGGCCGGCCGCCGCCCAGGGGGCGTCGTCGGGGACCGGTGACACAGGGCCGCCCTCGGGCCAGCGGGTCACCGGGCGGTCGTCCAGGGCGGTGCGGGGGCCGGGAAGGGGGGCCAGGAGGATGCCGGCGAGCGCGGGGTGGGCGGCGATCCGCAGCCGTACGGCCAGCTCGGCGGGATCGGTCCGCGGGGCGTGCGCCTTGAGGACCACGCCGCCGCCGGCGATCACCGTGGCGTCGGGACGGTCGGCGAGCACCCGGTGGGGGTGACCGGGTCGCAGGTCCGCGAGGCGCTGGCTGAGGCTGGGCTGCACGCCTCGATGGTACGTGCGCCCCAGGCCGTCACAGGGGGCCCTGGCAGCCCTGCGCCGCGGCGATGCCCAGGGCCACCAGGAGGGTGACGATCACGAAGACGATCAGGCGCTGGCGGAGCATCCGGTCGCGTGCCGGGCGCCGGGGGGCCGGACGGCGGCCGCCGGGCCGGCGGGGGGCGGGGGTGCGGCCGCCCGTCGGGCGGGACGCGGGGGCGGGGCGTTTGGGGGCGCGCTGGGGGCGGGCCGTCGCGCCGGGGCTCTTGGCGCCCTGGGCCTTCTGGGCTCCGTGGGGCCTCTGGGCTCCCTGGGCTCCCTGGGCTTTCTGCGCGCCGGACGCCGGGTCCGGGCCCGTCCGTTCGTGTCCGGTGCCGGCCGGCGGGGGCATCGACTCCGTGCGGGGCTCGGCCGTGCGGGGCGCGGGCGCGGTGGGGGCCGTGGCGCCGCGGGCCTCGCGGACCGCGATCTCCTTCAGGCGCAGCGACAGCTGCAGGGTCGTCGGCCGGTCCGCGGGGGACTTGGCGAGGCAGGCCTGGATCAGCGGCGCCAGCGCGTCCGGCGTACCACGCAGCTGCGGGTCCTCGTGCACCACCCGGTACAGCATGACCTCGGAACTGCCCTGCCCGAAGGGGGAGTCACCCGTCGCCGCGTACGCCAGCGTCGCCCCCAGCGAGAACACGTCGCTCGCCGGGGTCACCGCCACCCCGCGCACCTGCTCGGGCGCGAGGAACCCGGGCGAACCCACCGCCGTACCGACGTGCGTGAGCGTGCTCGCCCCCGTCGCCCAGGCGATGCCGAAGTCGATGATCCGGGGGCCCTTGGGGGACAGCAGGATGTTCGACGGCTTCAGGTCCCGGTGCACCACACCGGCCTCGTGCACCGCGACCAGCCCCTCCGCCAGCGCGGCGCCGATCGCCGCCACCCGGGCCGCCGGCAGCGGGCCGTCCTCGCCCACCTTGTCGTGCAGCGAGGGCCCGGGGACGTACTGCGTGGCGAACCACGGCCGCTCGTTGTCGAGATCGGCCGCCACCAGCCGCGCCGTACAACCGCCGCGGATCCGCCGCGCGGCGGACACCTCGCGGGCGAAGCGGGAACGGAACTCCTGGTCCTCCGCCAGATCCGGGCGGATGACCTTCAGCGCCACCCGCTGGCCGCGGCGGTCCGAACCCAGATACACCACGCCCATGCCGCCCGCGCCGAGCCGCCGGTGAATGCGGAACGAGCCGACGACCCGCGGATCCTCGCGCCGGAGCCGCATCATCGCCATCGATCATCCCCGCTGCGGTGTGTGTGCTGCCCGATGCCGTGCCGCCCGTGCTCGCGCGGTGCCGTGCGGCCTGTCCCGGACAGCTTAGAGCCTGGGCGCGAAACACCGGTGGCTCCCACGCCCGTTCGGGTCCTCCGAGCGCCGGATTGTCGGTGCCGGGTGGGACCATGGAGGTACGGGAAGACGGTGGTCGGTGGGCCGGTGGGGTCCGGTGAACCGCCGTCTCGGACAGGGGGATTGCCGCTGTGAAAGGCGATCGTGTCGAGATAGTCGTGGACGCGGGTGACTCCACCCGCACGTACCTCGTCGTGGCCTCCCGGGCGGGCCGCCGCGTCGAGACGTCCGTCAAACGTGGCGTGGTGGAGGTGAGCGAGGTCACGCGCAACGGGACCGTGGTCCGCACGGCCCGGTTCATGGCGGCGCGGGTGCTCGCGCTGGTGGAGCATCCGGTGCCGCGTACCGACGAGTCGGAGCGTCCCCTGGGGGAAGACCCGGGGACCTAGGACCCCCTCTCCACCCTGGGGAGTAGCCGAGGTGACGCCGCGTCATCCTCGGGGAGGCCCGGGAAGCGGTACGCGGGCATGACGACCCGCGGGCCTCCCGCGCCTAGATTTGAAGTCAAGCGGCGGGCGCAGCACTCGTCCCCCGAGGTCAAACGCCCGCCGCCCCAAGACATCAGGAGGACGGACCATGCCGGCGCAGATCTTCGGACGCGGTACGGCGCCCGGGCGGCGGCATCCGGTGGTGGCGCTCGCCATGGTCCTTCCTCTCGCGGCCCTCCTCACCGTCGCCTTCGGCGGGTGGGAGGCGGTCGCCCTCAATGCGTCGTCCGTGGCCGGGATGATGGGGCTTTGAGCGTGTAGCTCGGAGTGCCTGTCTTGATGATCCGGGAGAGCGGCCCGGGTCGGGGACAGCCGGCTCAGCCCCGTGGGGACGGGGGTGCGGCGGACGGACGCGTGGCCCGGGGATCTGGGGAGATCCCCGGGCCTGACGCGTCTCCTCCGGGGGGCGGTGCCCCCCGGCCCTTCGGGCCGGCGCCGGGAGCCCTTTGCCTCCGGCGCCGGCGGGGCTGGATTCGGCTGTTTCGCGCTCTCGGCCTGCGGCCGGGCTTTGACGGCGCTGCGCGCCTTGGCCGCGGAGGCTCGGCCGGGCTTTTCGGCGCTGCGCGCCTTGCCCTCAAACGCCGGGCGGGCTGGATAGGGGTCTTGTTCGCGTCGTCGGGTCGCCGCTGGGCGGGGGGTGCGCCGCCGTCACGGTGGGTCGGGGCCGCCCGACACACCTGCGCGCGTACTGCCGCGTCGTGGTCGGGTTGGGTGCGTTTCCCGTACGCGCGCAGGCGTGTCGGACGTCCCCTTGCCCGCGTCGGCGGCCGGCGGTTTCTCCGTAGTCGGCCTGGGGTCACCCTGCTGTCCGGTCACGGGTGGCTTTGCGGGTGGGACATTCCCCGCGCCGGAGGCGCGGCAGGCCGACGGCCCCCGGCCCACCAAGAGCACAACGCCCGCCCCGCCGGAGGCGAGCCGCCGCCGAGGGCGAGACGGACACCGCGGAGCCCCCCGCAGGGGTCACGCGTCGTAGACGTCCGCCTTGCGCGGCTCCGCGCCCTGGACCGCCCCGCTGAGGAACCGGGACCTGTCGCCGAAGGCGGAGGTGTCGACGCCGTGCTCGGCCAGCACCCGCAACGCCGCCGTATGAACCACCCGAAGCACCGGCGTAGCCGCCCGCAAGGCGTCATCGGCCATGAACCGGTGACGCCACGGCGGATCCGCCCACACATGCCGCAGCCCGAACGGCTCGGGCAGGGACAGCTTCCCGCCCGCCCACTCCAGGAACCCCGGCAGCCGGTGGAACGGCGCCCGTACCGCCAGCCGCACGACCTCCCGGGCCGGGACGACCGGCAGCGGCACCGACTTGGTCTCCCAGAACTTGAAGCTCTTGGGGACGTCCTTGGACGGCGCCGACGGCTTCGAGGTGAACAGCGGATGCACCGGCCCCAGCGCGTGCCCCGTGACCTCGATCCGCAGCGTCTGGTGCAGCACCGTCACCGTCACCAGCAGCGTGATGATCAGCTGCCCGTCCCACAGGACGAACTGCACCCCGAGATAGTGCCGGTTGCCGCTGCCGAACTGCTGGTCGTTGCAGATCCGCTGGACCTCGAAGTCCTTGATGCTGAACCCGTCCGTCTCCGTGCCGGACGGCCGCGAGACCTCCCCGGCCTTCTCGCCCACCGGGGACACCACCCAGTGGCGTATCGACGGCGCGGGGAAGCCCCCGGTGTGGACGGGCTTGCGCTCCAGGAGGCGGAGCTGGTCGTGGATCGCCCGGATGACGTCCCAGCTGCGGAACGGGTTGATGTCCGTCCCCGCCTCCAGCGGGACGAGGTCCTCGGCGAGCTGCCAGCTGCCCCAGCGGGTGCCCATGCCCAGTATCCCCTTGGGGCCCGCGTAGAAGACGACGTTGCTCTGCTGCTCCGCGGACAGCTTCGCCAGGCTCATCCGCAGCGCCTCCGCGGCCGTCTCCCCGGGCGTGCGCGGCACCGCCTCCGGCACCTTCGCGGCGACGCCGCCGCCGCTGAGCAGACCGGCCCAGCGCGACCGCAGGTCCTTCGCGGTCCGCTCACAGATCTGCTTGGCCCACAGCCAGCCCACCACCGGTGCGATGACCATCGCGCGGGCGTAGACGCCCGCCAGCCCGTTCAGCGGCATCCTGATGAAGACCAGCAGCGCCAGGATGCCGATCGCCGCGAGCGCCGCCATGCCGTACGCGTTGACCTTCTTGTCCTGCGCGCCGGCGAAGATCCGGCGCAGCCAGAATGCGCCGAGCCAGAGCAGCAGGCCGGGCAGGAACGCCAGGCCGAACACCAGCATGATCACGGTGAGCTGGTTGTCGCGGGCACGGCGGATACCGGACGCCGACAGACAGTGCTCGACGACCGTCTGCGGCTCCATCCCGAAGGACTGGACGAGCTGTTTGCGCTTGCCGCCCAGCATCCGCAGCTGGACGGCGCGCGCGAACGCCTCGCCGAGGTTCACCTCGAAGAGCTTGAGCTTCCCCGGTTTGACCGTGGACTTGTGCCACTCGTTGTCGGCCTCGAGGATCTTGGCCACATTGCAGTCGCCGATCTTGTCGTCCTCGCCGCGGTTGCCGTCGCGGTAGGCGGCGGAGGCGAGCGCGTTGGTGGCGGCGGTCTGTCCGGCGCCGCCGGCGACCGGAATCTCCGCCCCGGGCCGCAGATCCAGCCCGCCCTCCTGCTGGAAGGGATCCCTCGACCTCGCCACACTGACCCCCACACGCGAAAGAAACGTTGGTGCGGCCATTCCCAACTACGGCCCCCCGCACACCTGTCGCCCAGGTTAGCGCCGGTCAGCCGCCCTCTTCCTGCTGTTCCCGGATCTTGGCCGCGACCTGTGGGGGCATCGGCTCGTGTCGTACGTACGAACGGCTGAAGCGTCCGGTGCCGTGGGACAGCGAGCGCAGGTCCACCGCGTACCGGCCGATCTCGATCTCCGGCACCTCGGCCCGTACGAGAGTGCGGGCGCCGGCCGCCTGCTCCGTGCCCACCACCCGGCCGCGGCGGCCGGACAGATCGCTCATCACGGGGCCGACGTACTCGTCGCCCACCAGGACCCGCAGCTCGGCGACCGGTTCCAGGAGATGGATCCTCACCTGGGCGGCGGCCTCCCGCACGGCGAGCGCGCCCGCCGTCTGGAACGCGGCGTCGGAGGAGTCGACGGAGTGCGCCTTGCCGTCGGTGAGGGTGATCCGCACGTCGACCAGCGGGTAGCCGGTGGCCACTCCCCGGGCCGCCTGGGCGCGGGCGCCCTTCTCCACCGAGGGGATGAACTGGCGCGGGACCGAACCGCCGACCACCTTGTCGACGAACTCGATGCCCGACCCGCCCGGCAGCGGCTCCACCTCGATCTCACAGATGGCGTACTGCCCGTGTCCGCCGGACTGCTTGACGTGCCGGCCGCGGGCCGAGGCCCTGGCCCCGAACGTCTCGCGCAGGGACACCTTGTGCGCCACCGCGTCCACCGCGACGCCGTAGCGGGCGCGCAGCCGCTCCAGCGCCACGTCCACGTGCGCCTCGCCCAGACACCACAGCACCACCTGGCCGGTGTCCTGATTCTGCTCCAGCCGCATCGTCGGGTCCTCGGCGACCAGCCGGGACAGGCCCTGGGAGAGCTTGTCCTCGTCCTGTTTGCTGTGCGCCTGGATGGCCACCGGCAGCAGCGGGTCCGGCATCACCCACGGCTCCATCAGCAGCGGCTCGTCCTTCGCCGAGATGGTGTCGCCGGTCTCCGCGCGGGTCAGCTTCGCCACGCAGGCGATGTCACCGGCGACGGCCCGGGTGAGCGGGCGCTGCTGTTTGCCGAACGGCGAGGAGAGGGCGCCGATCCGCTCGTCGACGTCGTGGTCCTCGTGTCCCCGGTCCTCCATGCCGTGGCCGGAGACGTGCACGGTGGCGTCGGTGCGCAGGGTGCCGGAGAAGACCCGTACCAGCGACAGCCGGCCGACGTACGCGTCGGAGGACGTCTTGACGACCTCGGCGGCCAGCGGGCCCTCCGGATCGCAGGCCAGCGGCGGGCGCGGGTCGCCGTGCGGCGTCGTCACCGCCGGGACCTCCCGCTCCGCGGGCGTCGGGAAGCCGCCGGTGATCAGCTCCAGCAGCTCGATCGTCCCCAGGCCCTGCGTGCCGCCCTCGGGCGCCGCCGCGGCGGCCAGCACCGGGTGGAAGGAGCCGCGGGCCACGGCCGTCTCCAGATCCTCCACCAGCGTCTTGACGTCGATCTCCTCGCCGCCGAGATAGCGGTCCATGAGGGTCTCGTCCTCGCTCTCGGCGATGATCCCCTCGATCAGCCGGTCCCGGGCCCGCTGGATCAGCGGCAGATGTGCGGCGTCCGGCGGCCGCTCCACCCGCACGCCGGAGGTGTAGTCGTGGATCTGCCGGGACAGCAGCCCGATCAGTCCGGCGACCGGGGCCTGTCCGTCCGGCCCCTCCTCGCCGTGCAGGGGCAGGTACAGCGGGAGCACGGCGTCGGGGTCGTCGCCGCCGAAGACCCGCCGGCACACCGCCGTCATCTCGTCGAAGTCCGCCCGCGCCGCGTCCAGATGCGTGACGACGATGGCGCGCGGCATGCCGACCGCCGCGCACTCCTCCCACACCATCCGGGTGGCGCCGTCCACGCCGTCCGCCGCCGAGACGACGAAGAGGGCCGCGTCCGCCGCGCGCAGACCGGCTCTGAGCTCGCCCACGAAGTCGGCGTAGCCGGGGGTGTCCAGTACGTTGATCTTGATGCCGTTGAACTCCACCGGCACGAGGGACAGCTGTACGGAACGCTGCTGCCGGTGTTCGATCTCGTCGTAGTCGGAGAGGCAGCCGCCGTCTTCCACCCGGCCGGCCCGGGTCACGGCTCCCGACGCCAGCGCCAGCGCTTCCACCAGCGTGGTCTTCCCGGATCCGCTATGGCCGACCAGCACCACGTTCCGGATGGAGGAGGGCTGGGCGGCCGTGGCTGCCCTGCCGGCGGCTCCGGGGTGTGCACTCGATTTGTCACCCATGTGTAGTCCCGCCTTCCGAGGCTCGAAACCTTCGGTGCATCGAGCTTTCCACCGTGGTCACGATGCGTCCATACGTCACACAAGGGACGATGCGCCGGGGTCCACCGGCACGCGCCCGTGGCGCCGTGGCTACGATGGGCGGGCCCATCGGCCCCGGCTGCGTTTTTCTCTGACGACGTGGGCCCCAGGTCCAGCAACCATCGGGAAGGCCATGCTGAACAAGTACGCGCGTGCGTTCTTCACGCGTGTTCTCACGCCGTTCGCCGCTTTTCTCCTGCGCCGCGGGGTCAGCCCCGACGCGGTGACCCTGATCGGGACCGCCGGAGTGATGGCCGGAGCCCTGGCCTTCTACCCGCGGGGCGAGTTCTTCTGGGGCACGGTGATCATCACCCTGTTCGTCTTCTCCGACCTGGTCGACGGCAACATGGCCCGTCAGGCCGGGGTGTCCTCGCGCTGGGGTGCCTTCCTGGACTCCACCCTGGACCGGGTCGCGGACGCCGCGATCTTCGGCGGCTTCGCGCTCTGGTACGCGGGCGAGGGCGACAGCATCACGCTCTGCGCGGTGGCGATCTTCTGCCTGGCCAGCGGGCAGGTCGTGTCGTACACCAAGGCCCGCGGCGAGAGCATCGGCCTGCCCGTGAACGTCAACGGGCTCGTCGAGCGCGCCGAGCGGCTGGTGATCTCGCTGACGCTGGCCGGGTTCTCCGGGCTGCACAAGTTCGGCGTCCCGCACATCGACGTGCTCCTCCCGATCGCGCTGTGGGTGGTCGCCGTCGGCAGCCTCATCACCCTGGGGCAGCGCGTGGTCACCGTCCGGCGGGAGTCGGCCGAGGCGGACGCGGCGGCGGCCGAGGAGGCGGCGGCCGGCGCGGGGCGGGGGGAGAGCGCGTGATCAAGGACCGGCTGACGGACGCGGCGTACGGCGCCGGCTGGTCCGCGGTCAAGCTCCTGCCCGAACCGGCCGCCCGGGCGCTGGGCAACCGGATCGCGGACACCGCCTGGCGGCGCGGCGGCAAGGGCGTACGGCGGCTGCGGTCGAACCTGGCGCGGGTGCGCCCCGAGGCGTCCGCGGCGGAGCTGGCGGAGCTGACGCGGGCGGGGATGCGTTCGTACCTGCGGTACTGGATGGAGGCCTTCCGGCTGCCCGCGTACAGCAAGCAGCGGATGCGCGACGGGTTCGACCCGAAGGACGCGCACTGGCTGGAAGACGGGCTGGCGGCCGGCGGCGGGGTGATCCTCGCGCTGCCGCACATGGGGAACTGGGACATGGCCGGCGCCTGGGTGACCAGCAAGCTGGAGGTGCCGTTCACCACCGTCGCCGAGCGGCTGAAGCCCGAGAGCCTGTACGACCGGTTCGTGGCGTACCGCGAGAGCCTCGGCATGGAGGTGCTGGCCCACGAGGGCGCCGGCGCCTTCGGCGTACTGGCGCGGCGGCTGCGCGCCGGGGGCCTGGTGTGCCTGGTCGCCGACCGGGATCTGTCGGCGTCGGGCGTCGAGGTCGACTTCTTCGACGGCCGGGCCAAGATGCCGGCCGGTCCGGCGATGCTCGCCCAGCAGACGGGGGCGCTGCTGCTGCCCGTGACGCTCTGGTACGACGACTCGTCGATACTCCAGGGCCGTGTGCACCCCCCGGTCGAGGTGCCCGCCGAGGGCACCCGGGCGGAGAAGACGGCCGTCATGACGCAGCGGGTGGCCGACGTGTTCGCCGCGGCGATCGCCGATCACCCGGAGGACTGGCACATGCTGCAGCGCTTCTGGCTCGACGACCTGGAGCCCCGGTGAGGATCGGCATCGTCTGCCCGTACTCCTGGGACGTGCCGGGCGGCGTCCAGTTCCACGTCCGGGATCTCGCCCAGCACCTCATCGGCCGCGGCCACGAGGTGTCCGTGCTGGCGCCCGCCGACGAGGACACCGAGCTGCCGCCGTACGTGGTCTCCGCGGGCCGTGCGGTGCCCGTGCCGTACAACGGCTCGGTGGCCCGGATCAACTTCGGCTTCCTGTCCGCCGCCCGGGTCCGGCGCTGGGTGCACGACGGCGACTTCGACGTCCTGCACATCCACGAACCCGCGTCGCCGTCGCTGGCGCTGCTCGCCTGCTGGGCGGCGCAGGGGCCGATCGTCGGCACCTTCCACACGTCCAACCCGCGCTCGCGCGGCATGATCGCCGCGTACCCGATCCTGCAGTCCGCGCTGGAGAAGATCAGCGCGCGGATCGCGGTCAGCGAGTACGCCCGGCGCACCCTCGTGGAACATCTGGGCGGTGACGCGGTCGTCATCCCCAACGGCGTCGACGTCGGCTTCTTCGAACGCGCGCGGCCCCGGGCCGAGTGGCAGGGCGGCACCCTCGGCTTCATCGGGCGGATCGACGAACCGCGCAAGGGCCTGCCCGTACTGATTGCCGCCCTCCCGAAGATCCTGCGGGAGCTCCCGGACACCCGGCTGCTCGTCGCCGGGCGCGGGGACGAGAAGGAGGCCGTGGCGGGGCTGCCGAAGGAGATGCGCGAGCGGGTCGAGTTCCTCGGCATGGTCACCGACGAGGCCAAGGCCGAGCTGCTGAGCAGCGTCGACGTGTACGTGGCGCCGAACACCGGCGGCGAGTCCTTCGGGATCATCCTGGTCGAGGCGATGTCGGCGGGCGCGCCCGTACTGGCCAGCGATCTGGACGCGTTCGCGCAGGTGCTCGACGGGGGAGAGGCGGGGCAGCTGTTCACGAGCGAGGACGCGGACGACCTCGCCGCCAAGGCGGTGGACCTGCTGCGCGACCCCGCACGGCGCGCGGAGCTGCGGGACCGGGCGCGACGGCACGTACAGCGCTTCGACTGGTCGACGGTCGGGGCGGACATCCTGTCCGTGTACGAGACGGTCACCCAGGGCGCCGCGTCCGTCGCGGAGGACGAGCGCGCGGGCCTGTGGAGCCGGCTGGGGCTGGCGCGGGACTAGTCCCGTGTACGGGGCCCCCTCACGCAGGGGCTAGCCTCGTCGCTCGTGGACTTCCCTCTGTCACTGGTCTGGATCGCCGTCGCCCTGTTCCTGATCGGGGTCTATCTGAGCTGGACGGCCGGCCGGCTGGACCGGCTGCACACCCGGATCGACGCCTCCCGGGCCGCGCTGGACGCCCAGCTGCTGCGCCGGGCCTCCGTCACCCAGGAACTGGCCGTCAGCGGGCTGCTGGATCCCGCCGCGGCCATGGTCCTGCACCAGGCCGCGCACGCCGCCCGGCAGGCGGAGGAGGACCAGCGGGAGGTCGCCGAGAGCGAGCTCAGCCAGGCCCTGCGGGCGGTCTTCGAGGAGCCCGAGCAGATCGAGGCCCTGCGCCGGGCGCCCGGCGGCGACGAATCCGTCGGGGAGCTGGCGGAGGCCGCCCGGCGGGTCCCGATGGCCCGCCGCTTCCACAACGACGCCGTCCGGGCCGCGCGGGCGCTGCGCCGGCACCGCAAGGTGCGGCTGTTCCGGCTGGCGGGACACGCCCCGTTCCCGCTGGCCTTCGAGATGGACGACGAGCCGCCCACGGCCCTGACCGAACGCGTCGCCCGCTGACACCGCCGGGCCAGATGGCCACGGCCCTGCGATTGGCTCTTTCCCCGCGCGCGCTGCCTGCGGTTTCCTGGCCCGAGGGTCAGCCGGCCCGTGGTCGGACTTGCCCCCGAACGCGCCTACGATAGATACATCGCACCATTCGTCACACGAGTGAGGTCAACCGTGTCCAGCAACCCCTCCCAGGCCCCCGAGACCGGCACCGCCCGCGTGAAGCGCGGGATGGCCGAGCAGCTCAAGGGCGGCGTGATCATGGACGTCGTCACGCCGGAGCAGGCGAAGATCGCCGAGGACGCCGGCGCCGTCGCGGTCATGGCGCTGGAGCGGGTGCCGGCCGACATCCGCAAGGACGGCGGTGTGGCCCGGATGTCCGACCCGGACATGATCGAGGGCATCATCGAGGCCGTCTCCATCCCCGTCATGGCCAAGTCCCGCATCGGGCACTTCGTCGAGGCCCAGGTGCTGCAGTCCCTCGGCGTCGACTACATCGACGAGTCCGAGGTCCTGACCCCGGCCGACGAGGTCAACCACTCCGACAAGTGGTCCTTCACCACCCCCTTCGTCTGCGGCGCCACCAACCTGGGCGAGGCCCTGCGCCGGATCGCCGAGGGCGCGGCCATGATCCGCTCCAAGGGCGAGGCCGGCACCGGCAACGTCGTCGAGGCCGTCCGCCACCTGCGCCAGATCAAGAACGAGATCGCCCAGCTGCGCGGCCTGGACAACCACGAGCTGTACGCCGCCGCCAAGGAGCTGCGCGCCCCGTACGAGATCGTGGCCGAGGTCGCGAAGCTCGGGAAGCTCCCGGTCGTGCTCTTCTCCGCCGGTGGTGTCGCCACCCCCGCGGACGCCGCGCTGATGCGCCAGCTCGGCGCCGAGGGCGTGTTCGTCGGCTCCGGCATCTTCAAGTCCGGCGACCCGGCCAAGCGCGCCGCCGCGATCGTCAAGGCCACCACGTTCTTCGACGACCCGAAGATCATCGCGGACGCGTCGCGGAACCTGGGCGAGGCCATGGTCGGCATCAACTGCGACACGCTGCCCGAGTCCGAGCGCTACGCCAACCGCGGCTGGTAATCGCCCGCATCAGTACCCAGGACGGTCCGGACCCGGCACCCCGCGGGGCCGGGCCGTCCGCCGTCGTTCCGTACGAAAGAGGTTGTGTCCCGTGTCCCCCGTGATAGGTGTCCTGGCCCTGCAGGGCGACGTCCGCGAGCACCTCGCGGCCCTGGAGAGCGCCGGCGCGACCGGCACGACCGTACGGCGCCCCGAGGAGCTGGCCGCGGTCGACGGGCTGGTCCTGCCGGGCGGCGAGTCCACCACGATCTCCAAGCTGGCCATCGCCTTCGGGCTGATGGAGCCGCTGCGCGAGCGGGTGCGCGCCGGGATGCCCGCGTACGGTTCGTGCGCCGGCATGATCATGCTGGCCGACAAGATCCTCGACCCCCGGTCCGGCCAGGAGACCATCGGCGGGATCGACATGATCGTCCGCCGCAACGCCTTCGGCCGGCAGAACGAGTCCTTCGAGGCGGCCGTCGACGTCGCCGGCATCGAGGGCGGTCCGGTGGAGGGCGTCTTCATCCGGGCGCCGTGGGTCGAGTCGGTCGGCGCGCGGGCGGACGTCCTCGCCCGCCACGGCGAGCACGCGGTCGCCGTACGGCAGGGGAACCTGCTCGCGACGTCCTTCCATCCCGAGCTGACCGGGGACCACCGGGTGCACCGGCTGTTCGCGGCGATGGTGCGCGCCGCGGGGTGACGCTGTCCCGGTAGGATCCAGTCGTTCGTTTCTCCGTAGTGTCGTTGAATGGAGCCACACCGTGTCCGGCCACTCTAAGTGGGCAACCACCAAGCACAAGAAGGCCGTGATCGACGCCAAGCGAGGCAAGCTCTTCGCGAAGCTGATCAAAAACGTCGAGGTCGCGGCCCGGATGGGCGGCGCCGACCTCGAGGGCAACCCCACGCTCTACGACGCGGTGCAGAAGGCCAAGAAGCAGTCGGTCCCCAACAAGAACATCGACTCGGCCGTCAAGCGCGGGGCGGGCCTCGAGGCCGGCGGCGCCGACTACGAGACGATCATGTACGAGGGCTACGGCCCGAACGGCGTCGCGGTCCTCATCGAGTGCCTCACCGACAACCGCAACCGCGCGGCCTCCGACGTCCGCGTCGCGATGACCCGTAACGGCGGCTCGATGGCCGACCCCGGCTCGGTGTCGTACCTCTTCAACCGCAAGGGCGTCGTCATCGTCCCCAAGGGCGAGCTGTCGGAGGACGACGTCCTCGGCGCGGTCCTGGACGCGGGCGCGGAGGAGGTCAACGACCTCGGCGAGTCCTTCGAGGTGATCTCGGAGGCCACGGACCTGGTCGCCGTCCGCACGGCGCTGCAGGACGCGGGCGTCGACTACGACTCGGCGGAGGCCAACTTCGTCCCCACCATGCAGGTGGAGCTGGACGAGGAGGGCGCGCGCAAGATCTTCCGCCTGATCGACGCGCTGGAGGACAGCGACGACGTGCAGAACGTCTTCGCGAACTTCGACGTGTCGGACGAGATCATGGAGAAGGTCGACGCGTAAGCGGTGACACCCGCAGTGGTGCGGCATCCCCGACGGGGGTGCCGCACCGCGGCGTGTCGGGGGTGTTTTCCGCTTGTCCGGCGGCCGAGAGCGCAACGGCACCCCTTCCAGCCCGTCCGGCGCTTGAGGACGAGGCGCGCCAGCGCCGAAAAGGGGGTCCGGGGGCGAAGCCCCCGCAGCGCAACCGCGACCAGCGCCGAGGCGTTGTCGGTGCCACCGACTAACCTGCCGTTACCGGCGACAAGAAGGGGGCACCGACGTGCGCGTACTGGGCGTGGACCCAGGCCTGACCCGCTGCGGCGTGGGCGTGGTGGACGGCACTCCCGGCCGCCCCCTCCACATGAAGGCCGTAGGCGTGATCCGCACACCCCCGGACGCCCCCGTCCACGAACGCCTGCTGGAGATCGAGCGCGGCCTCGAGACCTGGCTCGACGCCCACACCCCCGACCTCGTGGCCATCGAACGCGTCTTCAGCCAGCACAACGTCCGCACGGTGATGGGCACCGCCCAGGCCAGCGCGGCCGCGATGCTCTGCGCCGCCCGCCGCGGCCTCCCGGTCGCCCTGCACACCCCCAGCGAGGTCAAGGCCGCCGTGACCGGCTCCGGCCGCGCGGACAAGGCCCAGGTCGGCGCCATGGTGACCCGCCTGCTGCGGCTGGACGCGCCCCCCAGGCCCGCGGACGCGGCCGACGCCCTCGCGCTGGCCATCTGCCACATCTGGCGCGCCCCCGCCCAGGACCGCCTCCGCCGCGCGCGGGCCGGCCTCACGCCCGCGCAGGAGCGCCTCCTCGAGGCCCCGACCCGTACGACCGAGACCCGCGCGCAGCAGCGCCTGCGCGAAGCCCAGGCGGCAGCGGCCGCCCAGCAACCGAAGGGGCGCCCGTGATCGCCTTCGTCAGCGGCCCGGTGGCCGCCCTCGCGCCGGACTCCGCCGTCCTCCAGGTCGGCGGCGTCGGCATGTCCGTGCAGTGCACGCCCGGCACCCTGGCGGGCCTCAGGATCGGCGCGGAGGCCAGGCTGGCGACCAGCCTGGTCGTCCGGGAGGACTCGCTCACCCTGTACGGCTTCGCGGACGACGACGAGCGGCAGGTGTTTGAGCTGCTGCAGACCGCCTCCGGCGTGGGCCCGAGGCTGGCCCAGGCGATGCTCGCCGTGCACTCCCCGGACGCCCTGCGGATCGCGGTGGCCACCGGCGACGAGAAGGCCCTCACGGCGGTCCCGGGCATCGGGAAGAAGGGCGCCCAGAAGCTGCTGCTGGAGCTGAAGGACCGCCTCGGCGAGCCGGTGGGCTCCGCGGTCCCGGGCGCCCGCGGCACCGCCACCGGCCCCACCCCCTGGCGCGACCAGCTGCACACCGCGCTCACCGGCCTCGGCTACGCCCCCCGGGAGGCGGAGGACGCCGTGGCGGCCGTGGCGCCCCAGGCGGAGGCCGCGGGGACCGCGGACGTGGGCCGGCTGCTGCGCGCGGCGCTGCAGACGCTGAACCGCGCCCGATGACCGTACGGACCGACGACCGACCATCGCACCCGAGGTGACCTGACGTGACATGGGACGCACCGCACGGCGAGGAGCCGGCCGACGGCCGCCTCGTCGCGGCGGCGGCCGACATCGAGGACGCGGCCGTCGAGGCCGCCCTGCGCCCGAAGGACCTGGCCGAGTTCATCGGCCAGGAGCGGGTCCGCGAGCAGCTGGACCTCGTCCTGCGGGCCGCCCGCGGGCGCCGGGCGACCGCCGACCACGTCCTGCTCTCCGGCGCCCCCGGCCTCGGCAAGACGACCCTGGCCATGATCGTCGCCGCGGAGATGGGCGCCCCGATCCGGGTCACCTCCGGCCCCGCGATCCAGCACGCCGGGGATCTGGCCGCGATCCTCTCCTCCCTCCAGGAGGGCGAGGTCCTCTTCCTCGACGAGATCCACCGGATGTCCCGGCCGGCCGAGGAGATGCTGTACATGGCGATGGAGGACTTCCGCGTCGACGTGATCGTCGGCAAGGGCCCCGGCGCCACCGCGATCCCGCTGGAGCTGCCGCCGTTCACCCTGGTCGGGGCCACGACACGGGCCGGTCTGCTGCCGCCCCCGCTGCGCGACCGCTTCGGGTTCACGGGCCACATGGAGTTCTACGCCCCGCGCGAGCTGGAGCGGGTGATCCACCGCTCCGCCGGGCTGCTGGACGTGACGATCGACCCGGCCGGCGCCGCCGAGATCGCCGGCCGCTCCCGCGGCACGCCCCGTATCGCGAACCGGCTGCTGCGCCGGGTGCGGGACTACGCGCAGGTCAAGGCGGACGGCGAGGTCACCAAGGAGCTCGCGGCGCGGGCGCTGGAGGTCTACGAGGTCGACGGCCGCGGCCTGGACCGGCTGGACCGGGCGGTGCTGCTGGCGCTGCTCAAGCTGTTCGGCGGCGGCCCGGTCGGTCTGTCGACGCTCTCCGTCGCGGTGGGGGAGGAGCGGGAGACGGTCGAGGAGGTCGCCGAGCCCTTCCTGGTACGCGAGGGACTGCTCGCCCGCACCCCGCGCGGCCGGATCGCCACCCCCGCGGCGTGGGCCCACCTGGGCCTCGTGCCGCCGCAGGGGTCGCCCGGGAGCGTCCGTCAAACCCCGCTGCCGGATATGTGACCCGTACGGCGGCGGGGGGATTGGCCAGGCCAGGAACCGCGGTGCCATGCTGGGCGTTGTTCATCAGGTGGAGACTGGCTTAGACTCCGCCGACGTCATCCGTCCGGCGGACGACGCCCCACCCCCGAATTCGAGGCCGCCAATGCGGCCATTAAAGGAAAATCAAGACACCGTGGATATCGGACTTCTACTGCCGTTCATCATTCTGATCGGGGCCATGCTCCTCATGACCCGGTCGGCGAAGAACAAGCAGCGCGCTGCGGCGCAGATGCGGGACACCATGCAGCCGGGCTCCGGCGTGCGGACCATCGGCGGGATGTACGCCGTGGTCAAGGAGGTCCAGGACGACTCGGTCCTGCTCGAGGTCGCGCCCGGCGTGCACGCGTACTACGCCAAGAACGCGATCGGCGTCGTCCTCGACGACGAGGAGTACAACCGCATCGTGCACGGCGTCGAGCCGGAGAAGGACGACGACCTGCCGGAGGCCCCCGAGGACGTCTCGTCCCTCACCGGTGCCCCGGACGACGACGCCACGGAGGTCGACCTGGGCAAGGCCAAGGGTTCGGCGGACGGCGACGACCAGGACGGCACCGCCACGAAGTAGGCCGTTCCCGGCCGTCCGCGCGGCGGCCGAGGGCCGCAGGGGTGTCTTCACAAGACTTCGCCGGCCCGTGATCCGACCAGGTCGCGGGTGCGGTGGCTGGACAGGAGAAACGACAAGGTGGCAGCACCGAACAGGGGCCGCGGGGCCCAGGGATCGCAGAGCCGGCCTGGGCGCCCGCTGCTGGTGATCCTGATCGCCCTCGTCGCGCTCACCGGAGGGATGTTCATCTCCGGCCACACGAAGCCCCGGCTGGGCATCGACCTCGCCGGTGGCACGAGCATCACGCTCGAGGCCAAGGAGCAGCCCGGCAAGCAGGGCGCGATCAACCCGCAGAACATGGACACGGCGGTCGGCATCATCGAGCGCCGCGTCAACGGCCTGGGTGTCTCCGAGGCCGAGGTCCAGACCCAGGGCGACCGGCACATCATCGTCAACATCCCCAAGGGCACGGACCAGAAGACGGCGCGCGAGCAGGTCGGCACCACGGCCAAGCTGTACTTCCGCCCCGTCCTGACCTCTGCTGCGGGTTCCCCCACCGCGCAGCAGCCGGCCAGCCCCACGCCGAGCCCCAGCGACACGGCGAAGACCGATAAGGCCAAGAGTGACAAATCCGACAAGGGTGACGCCTCGGCCTCCCCGTCGGCCAGTTCCACCACCCAGGGCCGTGCGCTCACCCAGGGCCTGAAGCAGCAGGACGAGAGCCCCGCCGCCTCCGGCTCCCCGAAGGCGGACGAGTCCCCGAAGGCCGACGCCTCTCCCGCGGCCACCGGCTCCCCGGCCCCCGCCGAGCAGGCGCCCGCCGCCCCCGGTGTGGACGCCAAGACCCAGGCGGCCCTGGACAAGCTCGACTGCTCCACCGCCGAGAAGCGCGCGGCGGCCGCCGAGACGGCCGCCAAGGCCACCGAGAAGGCCACGATCGTCGCCTGCTCCGAGGACGGCGCCGAGAAGTACGCGCTCGGCGCGGCCGCGGTGCTCGGCACGGACGTCGACAAGGCCCAGGCCTCGTACGACACGCAGCAGGGCCGCGGCTGGATCGTCAACATGGACTTCACCGGCTCCGGCGGCAAGAAGTTCGCCTCCGTCACCGGTGAGATCTCGCAGAAGGCCCCGCCGCAGAACCGCTTCGCGATCGAGCTCGACGGCCAGGTCGTCTCCGCGCCCAGCGTCAGCGAGTCGATCGCCGGCGGTTCGGCCTTCATCGAGGGCAGCTTCACCCAGGCGTCCGCGGAGTCGCTGGCCAACGTGCTGTCGTACGGCGCGCTGCCGCTGTCCTTCGAGGAGGCCTCCGTCGACACGGTGTCCGCGGCGCTCGGCTCCGAGCAGCTGCAGGCCGGTCTGATCGCCGGTGCCATCGGTCTCGCCCTGGTCGTGATCTACCTGGTCTTCTACTACCGCGGGCTGTCCCTCATCGCGATCGCCAGCCTCCTGGTCTCGGCCGCCCTGACGTACACGATCATGGCGCTCCTCGGCCCGACCATCGGCTTCGCGCTGAACCTGCCGGCCGTCTGCGGTGCCATCGTGGCGATCGGTATCACGGCCGACTCGTTCATCGTGTACTTCGAACGTATAAGGGACGAGATCCGGCACGGGCGCTCGCTGCGCCCGGCCGTGGAGCGTGCCTGGCCGCGTGCGCGGCGCACGATCCTGGTCTCCGACTTCGTGTCCTTCCTGGCCGCCGCGGTGCTCTTCGCGGTGACCGTCGGCAAGGTGCAGGGCTTCGCCTTCACCCTGGGCCTGACCACCGTGCTCGACGTGGTCGTGGTCTTCCTCTTCACCAAGCCGGTGGTGACCCTGCTGGCGCGGACCAAGTTCTTCTCCGGCGGGCATCCCTGGTCGGGTCTCGACCCGCGCCGGCTCGGGGTGCAGCCCCCCATCCGCCGCGGTCGCCGCACCGCCGCCCCGCTCGACCTGACGAAGGAGGCGTGAGATGTCGCGACTCGGCGATATTGGCGCCAAGCTCTACCGCGGTGAGGTCGGCTACGACTTCGTCGCCAAGCGGTTCATCTGGTACGGCATCTCCATCCTGATCACCGTCGTGGCGCTCGCCGGCTTCCTGGTCCGCGGTCTGAACATGGGCATTGAGTTCCAGGGCGGCGCGGTCTTCACCACGCCGCAGAACACCCAGGTCTCGGTCGCCCACGCCCAGGAGGCCGCGGAGAAGGCCTCCGGCCACCAGGCGATCGTCCAGCAGCTCGGCGGCGACAAGCTGCGCATCCAGGTCGCGGGCATCGAGACCAGCGAGTCGGACAAGGTCCGCAGCGCGCTGGCCGAGGACTTCGGGATCGCGGACGCCGGCAAGATCGACGCCCAGCTCGTCGGTCCCAGCTGGGGCGAGCAGATCGCCAGCAAGGCCTGGCAGGGTCTGTGGATCTTCATGGTCCTGGTGGTGATCTATCTCGCGATCGCCTTCGAGTGGCGCATGGCCGTCGCGGCGCTGATCGCCCTGATCCACGACCTCACCATCACCGTGGGTGTGTACGCCCTGGTGGGCTTCGAGGTCACACCGGGTACGGTGATCGGTCTGCTGACGATCCTCGGTTATTCGCTGTACGACACGGTCGTGGTGTTCGACGGTCTGAAGGAGTCCAGCAAGGACTTCACCAAGCAGACCCGGTTCACCTACCGCGAGCTGGCCAACCGCTCGCTCAACGGCACGCTGGTCCGGTCGATCAACACCTCCGTGGTGGCGCTGCTGCCGGTCGCCGGTCTGCTGTTCATCGGCGGCGGCGTGCTCGGCGGCGGCATGCTGAACGACATCGCGCTGTCGCTCTTCGTGGGTCTGGCCGCCGGTGCGTACTCGTCGATCTTCATCGCCACACCGCTGGTGGTGGACCTCAAGGAGCGCGACCCGGAGATCCGGGCGCACACCAAGCGGGTCGCCGCCCGGCGGGCCTCCGACGCCCGCAGCGCGCGGGAGGAGAAGGCCGCCGAGGAGTCCGCGGACGCCGACGACGAGCCCGTCGACGCCGAGCCGGCGGGTGCCGCGCACGGCGGTCCCGGGGTGGTGGGCGGCCAGCGCCGTCAGCCGTCCTCGCGGGGCCGCGGCCGCGGCCGTCCCTCGGGCAAGCGCCGCTGAGCGGCATACGCACGAGCCGAAGGGGCGCCGGATCCGATCCGGCGCCCCTTCGCCGTGTCCGCCCCCGGCGCACTGCTACCGTTCAGGCTGCACGGGCCGTACCGGCACGGCGGACTTTTCTCACGGATGAGGCGGTTGATGACCAGCTTGCAGGAGCTCTTGCTGAGCCGGATCAAGGACGTACCCGACTACCCCAAGCCGGGCATCGTCTTCAAGGACATCACCCCGCTGCTGGCCGACTCCGCCGCGTTCACCGCGCTCACCGACGCCTTCGCCGAGATCTGTCTGCGCCAGGGCGCCACCAAGGTCGTCGGCCTGGAGGCCCGCGGCTTCATCCTGGCCGCCCCCGTGGCCGTGCGGGCCGGCGTGGGCTTCGTCCCCGTGCGCAAGGCCGGCAAGCTGCCCGGCGCCACCCTCGGACAGACGTACGCACTGGAGTACGGTCGCGCCGAGGTCGAGATCCAGGCGAACGCCCTGACGGCGGACGACCGGGTGCTCATGATCGACGACGTGCTCGCCACCGGCGGCACCGCCGAGGCATCCCTGGAGCTGATCCGCCGGGCGGGCGCACAGGTCACCGGGCTGGCCGTGCTGATGGAGCTGGGTTTCCTGGACGGCCGCGCCAAGGCCGAGGCCGCCCTGAGCGGGGCGCCGCTGGAGGCCCTGGTCACCGTCTGAGGGGGCGGACCGGCGCGTGGGGCGCGGCTTCGGCCCGTTACCATGGCTACCCGGCTCCTTCGTGCGGTGTTCGCCCGAAGGAGGTCCGGACTGCCAGAGGGAGTGCACTTGCAGGACGAGGCCCAGCCCCACGCCGCCGCGCAGCCCGACGAGACGGCTGCCGACGCGCCCGCCGAGCCGAACGGCTCGCGCCCGCCGGCCGGTCCCGAGCGGGACCGCTCCGCCGCGCGCCCCGGCCCGGCCCCGGCCAAGGCTGCCCGTCCCACGCCGGGCGCGCCCGCCCGCTCCGGCTCGCCCAACCGCGTACGGGCCCGCCTCGCCCGCCTCGGCGTCCAGCGGCAGAGCCCGTACAACCCGGTGCTGGAGCCGCTGCTGCGGATCGTGCGCGGCAACGACCCGAAGGCCGAGACCTCCACGCTGCGCCAGATCGAGCGCGCCTACCAGGTCGCCGAGCGCTGGCACCGGGGCCAGAAGCGCAAGAGCGGCGACCCGTACATCACCCATCCGCTCGCCGTGACGACGATCCTCGCCGAGCTCGGCATGGACCCGGCGACCCTGATGGCCGGACTGCTGCACGACACGGTCGAGGACACCGAGTACGGCCTGGAGACCCTGCGGCTGGACTTCGGCGACCAGGTGGCCCTCCTCGTCGACGGCGTCACCAAGCTGGACAAGGTCAAGTTCGGCGAGGCCGCGCAGGCCGAGACGGTCCGCAAGATGGTCGTCGCCATGGCCAAGGACCCCCGCGTCCTGGTGATCAAGCTCGCCGACCGGCTGCACAACATGCGCACCATGCGCTACCTGCGCCGCGAGAAGCAGGAGCAGAAGGCCCGCGAGACCCTCGAGATCTACGCGCCGCTGGCCCACCGGCTCGGCATGAACACCATCAAGTGGGAGCTGGAGGACCTCGCCTTCGCGATCCTCTACCCCAAGATGTACGACGAGATCGTCCGGCTGGTCGCCGAGCGCGCCCCCAAGCGGGACGAGTATCTGGCCGTCGTCACCGACGAGGTCCAGGGCGATCTGCGCAGCGCCCGGATCAAGGCGACCGTCACCGGCCGCCCCAAGCACTACTACAGCGTCTACCAGAAGATGATCGTCCGCGGCCGGGACTTCGCGGAGATCTACGACCTGGTCGGCATCCGGGTCCTCGTCGACACCGTCCGCGACTGCTACGCGGCCCTCGGCACCATCCACGCGCGGTGGAACCCCGTCCCCGGACGGTTCAAGGACTACATCGCGATGCCCAAGTTCAACATGTACCAGTCGCTGCACACGACGGTCATCGGCCCCGGCGGCAAGCCCGTTGAACTGCAGATCCGCACCTTCGACATGCACCGGCGCGCGGAGTACGGCATCGCCGCGCACTGGAAGTACAAGCAGGAGGCCGTCGCCGGCCAGTCCAAGGTCCGCACGGACACCCCCCGCCGCTCCGGCAAGGGCGAGGAGACCGTCAACGACATGGCGTGGCTGCGCCAGTTGCTGGACTGGCAGAAGGAGACCGAGGACCCGGGCGAGTTCCTCGACGCGCTGCGCTTCGACCTGTCGCGCAACGAGGTCTTCGTGTTCACCCCGAAGGGGGACGTGATAGCGCTGCCGGCCGGCGCCACGCCCGTCGACTTCGCGTACAACGTGCACACCGAGGTCGGCCACCGGACCGTCGGAGCCCGGGTCAACGGACGCCTCGTACCACTGGAGTCGACGCTCGACAACGGCGACACGGTGGAGGTCTTCACCTCCAAGGCGCAGGGCGCCGGTCCCTCGCAGGACTGGCTGAACTTCGTCAAGTCGCCGCGCGCGCGCAACAAGATCCGCGCCTGGTTCTCCAAGGAGCGCCGCGACGAGGCGATCGAGCAGGGCAAGGACTCCATCGCCCGCGCCATGCGCAAGCAGAACCTGCCGATCCAGCGCATCCTCACCGGCGACTCGCTCGTCACCATCGCGCACGAGATGCGCTACCCCGACATCTCCTCGCTGTACGCGGCGATCGGCGAGGGGCACGTCTCCGCGCCGAACGTGGTGCAGAAGCTCGTCCAGGCGCTCGGCGGCGAGGAGGCGGCCAGCGAGGACATCGAGGAGACGGCGCCCCCGCTGCGCGGCCGCGGCAAGAAGCGCCGCTCCGCCAACGACCCCGGCGTGATCGTCAAGGGCGTCGACGACGTGTGGGTCAAGCTCTCCCGCTGCTGCACCCCGGTGCCGGGCGACCCCATCATCGGCTTCGTCACCCGGGGCAACGGCGTGTCGGTGCACCGGGCGGACTGCGTGAACGTCGACTCGCTGTCGCAGCAGCCCGAGCGCATCCTCGAGGTCGAGTGGGCGCCCACCCAGTCGTCCGTCTTCCTGGTGGCGATCCAGGTCGAGGCCCTGGACCGCTCGCGGCTGCTGTCGGACGTCACCCGGGTCCTGTCGGACCAGCACGTCAACATCCTCTCGGCGGCCGTGCAGACCTCCCGCGACCGGGTGGCCACCTCGCGGTTCACCTTCGAGATGGGCGACCCCAAGCACCTCGGGCACGTCCTGAAGGCGGTACGGAAGGTCGAGGGCGTGTACGACGTGTACCGGGTGACGTCGGCCCGTAACAACTGACGGTACGTACGGCGCAGGGCCCCGGTTCGCAGCGAACCGGGGCCCTGCGCCGTCAGCCTGCGCGCGGGGTCAGCCCCCGAACTCCTGCAGCCCCTTCAGCGCCTGGTCCAGCAGCGCCTGGCGGCCCTCCAGCTCCCGGGAGAGCTTCTCCGCCCGCGCGTCGTTGCCCTGCGCCCGGGCGGTGTCGATCTGGCCCCGCAGCTTGTCGACCGCGTCCTGGAGCTGACCGGTCAGGCCCGCCGCACGCGCCCGGGCCTCCGGGTTGGTACGGCGCCACTCGGCCTCCTCGGCCTCCTGCAGCGCCCGCTCCACGGCGTGCATCCGCCCCTCGATCTTCGGCCGGGCGTCCCGCGGCACATGGCCGATGGCCTCCCAGCGCTCGTTGATCGCCCGGAACGCCGCACGCGCGCCCTTCAGATCCGCGATCGGCAGCAGCTTCTCCGCCTCGGCCGCGAGCTCCTCCTTGCGCGTCAGGTTCTCCCGCTGCTCGGTGTCCCGCTCCGCGAAGACCTCGCCGCGGGCCTGGAAGAACACGTCCTGCGCGCCGCGGAAGCGGTTCCACAGATCGTCCTCGGACTCCCGCTGCGCCCGGCCGGCGGCCTTCCACTCGGCCATCAGCTCGCGGTAGCGGGCGGCCGTCGGCCCCCACTCGCGCGACGAGGACAGCGCCTCGGCCTCCTGGACCAGCTTCTCCTTGCGCCGGCGGGCGTCCTCGCGCTGCGCGTCGAGCGCCGCGAAGTGCGCCTTGCGCCGCTTGGAGAACGCCGAACGGGCGTGGCTGAAACGGTGCCACAGCTCGTCGTCGCTCTTGCGGTCCAGCCGCGGCAGGCCCTTCCAGGTGTCGACCAGCGCGCGCAGCCGCTCGCCGGCCGCCCGCCACTGCTCGGAGTTCGCCAGCTCCTCGGCCTCGGCGACGAGCGTCTCCTTGGCCGAACGCGCCTCCTCCGACTGCTTGGCCTTGGCGGCCTTGCGCTCCTCGCGGCGCTCCTCGACGGAGGCCACCAGCTTGTCCAGCCGCTCGGCGAGGGACTGGAGATCGCCCACGGCGTGCGCCTCGACGACCTGCGCGCGCAGATGCTCGATCGCGGTGGTCGCGTCCTTGGCGGACAGGTCGGTGGTCCGCACGCGGCGCTCGAGGAGGCCGATCTCCACGACCAGACCGTCGTACTTGCGCTTGAAGTAGGCGAGGGCCTCGTCCGGCGAACCGGCCTGCCACGAACCTACGGCGCGCTCACCGTCGGCCGTACGCACATACACCGTTCCCGACTCATCGACACGGCCCCACGGGTCGCTGCTCACAGCGCCTCCTCATATGACACCAAAGCGGGTCGACCCGCCGGTATCGTCCACAGTTGTCTTCGGCCGGACAGCGTCCGTTCGGCTCCGGCCGGTTCTCCACCCGGCCGACGGTTGCCGGCTCGGGCGCCTTACACAACGCCAACATAGGCGACCGGTGGCCCGGCTGTCCGCATCCCGCGCGAGACCAATCACACCCGGCCGCCCGGTAAGCGCGTACCCGGGCGCCCGGGCCCGGGTACGCGCCGCCGGCTCACTTCTTGGTGACGGTCGCCTTGTTGATCACCACGGTCGCGTTCGGCGGGGTGTTCTGCGACGGCTCCATCGGACCGACGCCCGCGTCGGCGATCTTCTTCAGGGTCTTCATGCCGGCCTCGTCGATCGTGCCGAACGGTGTGTAGTCGGGCGGCAGCGGGCTGTCCTGGTAGACCAGGAAGAACTGGCTGCCGCCGGTGTCGCGGCCCTGCTTGGCCTGGGCGTTGTACTGGTTGGCCATGGCCACCGTGCCCGCCGGGTACACGTCGCCCTTCAGGACCGGGTCCTTCAGGTTCTCGTCCGGGATGGTGTAACCGGGGCCGCCGGTGCCGTCGCCCTTCGGGTCACCGCACTGGAGCACGAAGATGCCCTGGTCGGTGAGCCGGTGGCACTTGGTGTGGTCCAAGTAGCCCTTGCCGACCAGGAAGTCGAAGGAGTTCACCGTGTGCGGCGCGGCCTTCGCCTTCAGGTCGATGCCGATGTCGCCGCAGGTGGTCTCGAGCTTCATCGTGTAGTCGGCCGACTCGTCGATGGCGAGGGCCGGTTCCTTCTTGTACGTGGCCGTCTTGACCGCGCCCTCGGCCGGCTTCTCGCACGGGTCCGGGGCCTTCGACGTGGGGGCCGCGCTCGGGGAGGCGTCCGCGGAGGCGTTGTCCTTGGTGTCGTCCTTCTCCCACGGGGCCGCGGCCCAGACGATGCCGCCGCCCGCCAGGATCACGGCGAGTGCGGACGCGATCACGATGTTGCGCTGCCGCGCGCGTGACCGCGCCTGTACCCGACGCTGCTGCTGCCGCTCGAACTTCTCCCGGGCGAGCTGCCGCCGCCGCTGGTCCTTGGTGACCACCGCGTACCTCTCCCTTGCCTCGGACGCCTGCCAGCCAGGCATATCGAAAAAACGGATGTGTGTGAGGCGTACGGTATATCGCTTCGCCCCCCGATGAGCAGCGCCGGTACGCTGTGGACGTCGGCCCGTGACCAAGACGTCACAGGCCGCCCTCCCCTGTTGACGATTCGAAGGATGATCGTGCTCATTGCCGGGTTCCCCGCCGGGGCCTGGGGGACCAACTGCTATCTGGTCGCCCCCGCCGCCGGCGAGGAGTGTGTGATCATCGATCCGGGCCACCGTGCCGCGGACGGCGTCGCCGAGGCGGTCGCCAGGCACCGGCTGAAGCCGGTCGCCGTGCTGCTCACCCACGGCCACATCGACCATGTCGCGTCCGTCGTCCCGGTCTGCGGCGCGCACGGCGTCCCCGCGTGGATCCACCCGTCCGACCGCTACATGATGAGCGACCCGGAGCGCGCCCTGGGCGCCTCCATCGGCGCCCAGCTGATGGGCGAGCTGACCGTGGGCGAGCCGGACGACGTGAAGGAGCTCACGGACGGGGCGGAGCTGACACTCGCGGGGCTCACGCTCACCGTCGCGCACGCGCCCGGCCATACCAAGGGGTCGGTGACCTTCCGGATGCCCGAGGCGGACGACGTTCCGCAGGTGTTCTTCTCGGGCGACCTGTTGTTCGCCGGCTCCGTCGGACGCACCGACCTGCCCGGCGGTGACCCGGACGAGATGGCCGAGTCGCTGGCCCGCGTGTGTCTGCCCCTCGACGACTCGACCGTGGTCCTGTCCGGCCACGGCCCCCAGACGACCATCGCCCGCGAGCGCGCCACCAACCCCTTCCTGCGGGACGTGGCCGCCGCCGGCCCGGGCGGCACGTCAGCCGCTCCCCGACGAGGAATGTGACGAGTCTTTCCGTGAGTACCTTCCAGGCCCCCAAGGGCACCTACGACCTCATCCCCCCGGCCTCCGCGACCTATCTGGCCGTCCGGGAGGCGCTGGCCGCGCCGCTGCGCCGCGCCGGTTACGGCTATGTGGAGACCCCGGGATTCGAGCACACCGAACTGTTCGCGCGCGGTGTCGGCGAGTCCACCGACATCGTGACCAAGGAGATGTTCACCCTCACCACCAAGGGCGGCACCGAACTGGCGCTGCGCCCCGAGGGCACCGCGTCCGTGCTGCGCTCGGCGCTGGAGAACAGCCTGCACAAGCTGGGCAATCTGCCGGTGAAGCTCTGGTACTCCGGCTCGTACTACCGCTACGAGCGCCCGCAGAAGGGCCGTTACCGGCACTTCTCGCAGGTCGGCGCCGAGGCCATCGGCGCGGAGGACCCGGCGCTGGACGCCGAGCTGATCATCCTGGCGGTGGACGCGTACAAGTCGCTGGGCCTGCGGAACTTCCGGCTGCTGCTGAACTCCCTCGGCGACAAGGAGTGCCGCCCGGCCTACCGGGCCGCGCTGCAGGACTTCCTGCGCGCCCTCGACCTGGACGACGAGACCCGCCGCCGGATCGAGATCAACCCGCTGCGCGTCCTGGACGACAAGCGCGCCGAGGTGCAGAAGCAGCTCACCGGCGCCCCGCTGATGCGCGACCACCTGTGCGAGGCGTGCAAGGCGTACCACGAGCAGGTGCGCGAGCTGCTGACCGCGGCGGGTGTGGCCTTCGAGGACGACGACAAGCTGGTGCGCGGGCTGGACTACTACACCCGCACCACCTTCGAGTTCGTCCACGACGGTCTCGGCTCGCAGTCCGCGGTGGGCGGCGGCGGCCGGTACGACGGGCTCTCCGAGATGATCGGCGGCCCGGCGCTGCCGTCCGTCGGCTGGGCGCTCGGCGTCGACCGCACGGTGCTGGCGCTGGAGGCGGAGGGCGTGGAGCTGGAGCTGCCGGCGGCCACCCAGGTGTATGCCGTGCCGCTCGGCGAGGAGGCCCGCAGGACGCTGTTCTCGCTGGTCACCGAGTTGCGCCGGGAGGGGGTGGCAGCGGACTTCGCGTTCGGCGGCAAGGGCCTGAAGAACGCCATGAAGTCGGCCAACCGCTCCGGTGCCCGCTTCGCGCTCGTCGCGGGCGAGCGGGACCTGGCCGGGGGAGTCGTCCAGCTCAAGGACCTGGAGTCCGGCGAGCAGTCGCCGGTGGCCCTGGACGCCGTCGTGGCGGAGCTGGGGCGCCGGCTCGGCTGAATCAGGACCGCGTTCCGGGCGTCTCCTTACGCCAACCGAACGGCCGGTCGGGCAGGATGGCACCGCACCCTGCCCGACCGGTACGAACCGGGACGGGCGGTGTCCGGGCACGGCTCCCGTGCGGCACAATGGGCGCTGCCGGCCCGGCGGCCACCACGACGATGGGATGTACCGAGCGATGACCACTGCGGAACTCAACCGCTCCGGTACGGGGGGCGGTACGGACGAGGAGAAGAGCGGCCTCATCGGCGCCGGCCGCGGCTTCGCCTGGCTGCTGATCATCTGCGGCGTGTTCGGGCTCGCGGCCTCCGCGGTCATCACGCACGACAAGCTCGAGATCCTGAAGAACCCGGACTACACGCCGGCCTGCAGTCTGAACCCGATCTTCTCCTGCAAGAGCGTGATGGAGAGCTCGCAGGCGCACATCTTCGGGTTCGACAACCCCTGGATCGGCTTCGTCGCCTTCTCGATGATGATCGTCATCGGCTTCTCGCTGCTGGCCGGCGGCTCCTTCCGCCGCTGGTGGTGGGTGGGCCTGTGGCTGGGCTGCCTGGGCGGCATCGCCTTCGTGTTCTTCCTGCAGTACTCCTCGCTGTACGTGATCAGCCGGCTCTGCCTGTGGTGCATGATCGCCTGGGCGGCGACGATCCTGTCGTTCTGGTACGTCACGGTGCAGAACATCCGTACCGGCGTCTTCCGCGTTCCCGAGCGCCTGCGGTCCAACGTGCTGGAGTTCCACTGGGTCGTGCCCGTGCTCTGGTACGGCGTGATCGCGATGCTGATCTATCTGAAGTGGGGCAACGACCTCTTCGCGTGAGGCTTGTCGGACCGGTGACATAGGGTCGGGGGCGTGGAGCCCGATCTTTTCACCGCCGCGGCCGAGGAGCGCCAGGAGAGCGACCCGACGGCCAGTCCCCTCGCCGTACGCATGCGGCCGCGCACCCTGGACGAGGTGGTGGGACAGCAGCATCTGCTGAAGCCCGGGGCCCCGTTGCGCCGGCTGGTGGGAGACGGGGCGGGAGGCCCGGCGGGACCCTCGTCGGTGCTGCTCTGGGGCCCGCCCGGCACCGGGAAGACGACCCTCGCGTACGTCGTCAGCAAGGCGACCAACAAGCGCTTCGTGGAGCTGTCCGCGATCACCGCCGGGGTCAAGGAGGTCCGCGCCGTCATCGAGGGCGCCCGGCGGGCCTCCGGGGGGTACGGCAAGGAGACCGTCCTGTTCCTGGACGAGATCCACCGCTTCAGCAAGGCCCAGCAGGACTCCCTCCTCCCGGCGGTGGAGAACCGCTGGGTGACGCTGATCGCGGCGACCACCGAGAACCCGTACTTCTCGATCATCCCGCCGCTGCTGTCCCGCTCCCTGCTGCTCACCCTGGAGTCCCTCACCGACGACGACATCCGCGGCCTGCTGCGCCGCGCGCTGTCGGACGAGCGGGGGCTCGGCGGGGCGGTCACGCTGCCGGCGGAGTCCGAGGACCATCTGGTGCGGATCGCCGGCGGCGACGCCCGCCGCGCGCTCACCGCGCTGGAGGCCGGCGCCGGCTCGGCCATCGCCAAGGGTGAGCCGGAGATCACGCTGCTGACGATGGAGGAGGCCGTCGACAAGGCGGCGGTGAAGTACGACCGCGACGGCGATCAGCACTACGACGTCGCCAGCGGTCTCATCAAGTCCATCCGCGGCTCCGACGTCGACGCCGCGCTGCACTATCTGGCCCGCATGATCGAGGCGGGCGAGGACCCGCGGTTCATCGCCCGGCGGCTGATGATCTCCGCCAGCGAGGACATCGGGCTCGCCGACTCCACGGCGCTGCAGACCGCCGTGGCCGCCGCCCAGGCGGTCGCCCTGATCGGCTTCCCCGAGGCGTCCCTCACCCTCGCGCACGCCACGATCGCGCTGGCCCTGGCGCCCAAGTCCAACGCCGTCACGACGGCGATCGGCGCGGCGCTGCAGGATGTGCGGGACGGCAGGGCCGGGCCCGTACCGCCGCATCTGCGGGACTCGCACTACAAGGGCGCCAAGAAGCTCGGGCACGGGGAGAGCTACGTCTACCCGCACGACGTGCCGGGCGGGATCGCGGCCCAGCAGTACGCGCCGGACGTCCTGCGCGGCACCCGGTACTACGCGCCGACCCGGTACGGCGCGGAGGCGCGGTACGCGGACGTGGTGGAGCGGGTGCGGCGGCGGCTCGCCGGCGAGGAATAGGCCCGGCCGGGAATGTCCGGGTCCGTGAGGTCGTTCACCTTGGGTGGCCTTCCCCGCGATCCGTCGCGTAAGGTAAGGCATACCTAATCTGCAATGCAGTCGATCTGCCATGCCTGAAGTGCATCGTCACCGGAGGAACCGCACACCGTGAACCAGTCGCGCCCCAAGGTCCGCAAGTCGCGGGCGCTCGGCATCCCGCTGACCCCCAAGGCCGTCAAGTACTTCGAGGCCCGTCCCTACCCGCCGGGCATGCACGGCCGGGGCCGCAAGTCCACCAGTGACTACAAGGTGCGGCTGCTGGAGAAGCAGCGGCTGCGGGCCCAGTACGACATCAGCGAGCGCCAGCTGGTCCGCGCCTACGAGCGCGCCTCCAAGGTGCAGGGCAAGACCGGCGAGGCACTGATCGTCGAGCTGGAGCGGCGTCTGGACGCGCTGGTCCTGCGCTCCGGTCTGGCCCGGACGATCTACCAGGCCCGGCAGATGGTCGTGCACGGCCACATCGAGGTCAACGGCCGCAAGGTCGACAAGCCGTCCTTCCGGGTCCGCCCCGACGACGTCGTGATGGTCCGCGAGCGCAGCCGCGACAAGTACCCGTTCCAGGTCGCCCGCGAGGGCGGCTACGCGGGCGAGGGCGAGACCCCCCGCTACCTCGAGGTCAATCTGCAGGCGCTGGCCTTCCGTCTCGACCGGGACCCCAACCGCAAGGAGATCCCGGTGATCTGCGACGAGCAGCTCGTCGTGGAGTTCTACGCCCGCTGACCCGGCAGCCGGGGCGCGGGAGCCGACGGTACGGCCCCGGGCCCCGCGCCCGCCCCGGACGCCGGCGGGCAGCAGGCCCGGTCCGCCGGGCACGGGGTGTCGAGCACCTCGTACACCAGCGCCGGCAGCCCGCGCTCGCGGCCGAGCGCCGACTCCTCCTCGTACCGGACGTCGCCCAGGGCCTCGCGCGCCCGCTGCTCGGCGCCGCGCCGGTTCTCGGTGAAGTGCCAGGCGCCGAAGCGCTCCGGCCCGAGGCTGCGCCGGGCCCCGGCAGCCGCCCCTTGCAGCCGCGCGGCGAGCGCCGCGTCCTCGCCGGCCAGCTGTACGGCCAGGAGATCCACGGCGTACGCCATGCCCAGCACGTCGTGGAACGAGGCGTGCAGCGCCAGCCCCTCGCGCACATACCGGTGCGCCCCCTCGGCGTCCCCCGCGCCGCCCCGCCGCCACAGCGCGTGCGCCAGCCCGTTCAGCGCGTACGCCTGTGCCCACCGCTCGCCCGACTCACGCGCGATGTCCCGGGCCTCGCGGTGCAGCAGCACGGCCTCGTCCACGTCGCCGAAGGACACCGCCGTCGCCAGCTGCACCTGGGCCAGCAGCACCAGCGGGCCGAACTCGCCGATCGCGCGGAACCGTTCCAGCGCGCGGCGCAGCAGCGTCACCGCGCGCGGCATGTCGTCGCTCATCGCCGCCGCCACCCCCAGCATCTGTACGGCGTACGCGTCCGCCCGCTCGTCGCCGACCGCCGCCGCGAGCCGCCGGCACTGCTCCAGCGCGGTGAGCGCCGCGACCGTCTCCCCGCACTGCGTGGCCAGATAGCCGGCCACCCACAGCGCCTTGGCGTGCGGCTCCGGCAGCGCGCCGGGCACCTCCAGCGTGCGCTCCAGCCAGTGCCGCCCTTCGGCGAGCCGGCCGCAGGCCACCCAGTAGAACCACAGCGTGGCCGCCAGATACTGCCCGACGTGCGCCTCCTCGGGCGTCTCCAGACAGAACTCCAGGGCGAGGCGGATGTTCGGCAGCTCCTCCTCCACCCGGCCCACGACCTCCGTCTGGCGCGGGCCGAACCAGTCCAGCTCGCACCACGTCGCCAGGCCCAGATACCAGTCGCGGTGCCGCCGCCGCAGCCGCGCCGGGGCCGGCTCCAGGCGCTCCAGCCAGCACGCCCCGTACTCGCGCAGGGTGGGAAGCATCCGGTAACGGGTGCGGCCGTGCGACTCCTCGCGGATCACCACCGACTGCGCGACCAGCTCCTCCAGCGCCCCGAGGACGTCCTCGGCCACCGGGTCGTCGTCCGCGCACAGGTACTCCACCGCGTCGAGGTCGAAGTCCCCGGCGAAGACCGACAGCCGCGCCCACAGCAGCCGCTCCGCCGGCAGGCACAGCTCGTGGCTCCAGCCGACGGCGGTACGCAGCGTCCGGTGCCGGGGCGGCGCGCCGTGACCCGCGCCGGCCAGGAGCCGGAACCGGTCGTCCAGCCGCTGCAGGATCTGGCCCACCGACAGGGCGCGCAGCCGCCCGGCGGCCAGCTCCAGCGCGAGGGGGATGCCGTCCAGCCGGCGGCACAGCTCCAGGACGTCCTCGCGGTGGGCGCCGGCGTCGTAGCCGGGCAGGACGGCCGCCGCCCGGTCGTCGAAGAGCTCGGCGGCCTGCGGGGTGTCCACCGGCAGGGGGAGCAGCGGCAGCAGCCGCTCGCCCTCGGCGTCCAGGGTGCGCCGGCTGGTCGCCAGCACCGTCAGCCCGGGGGAGTGGCGCAGCAGCTCGGCGACCAGCCGGGCGCAGGGGGCGGCCAGATGCTCGCAGCCGTCCAGCACCAGCAGCAGCCGGCGTCCGGCCAGCCGGGCCAGCAGCCGCTCGACGGGGCCGCGTACACCCGGCGCGTCGGTACGGCCGAGCGCGTCGAGCACCGCGTGCGGCAGCAGCTCCTCGTCGCGCAGCGCGGACAGGTCGACCAGCCACACACCGTTGCCGAAGCGTTTCTGCACAGCGTTCGCGGCGTGCAGCGCGAGACGTGACTTGCCCACGCCCGCGGCGCCGGTGACGGTGACGAGACGGGCGTCGGACAGCAGCCGGCCGAGCTCGGCCAGTTCGGGCGCGCGGCCGACGAACCGGTTGAGTTCCGCCGGGAGATTGCCCGGTGCGGGCCACCGCGCGGATGTGCCGCGGGGGCGCGAGGAGGATCGCATGGAACACGGAGCGTACTCGGTGATAAGCGGAACGTACAATCTGCCCGCCCGCCCGCCGGATGCGCCGAGGCGGGCTGGACGGGAGTGTCACCGCGGCGCGATAGGGTTTGGACCCGTCACAGTTACCCGATGTCACACAACGCGGCGGGGCCGCCCCGGTCCCCGCGGCCGGTCCGGAAGGGGGCGCGCATCGTGTCCGGTGGTGAGGTGGCCGGCATCCTCGTGGCCGTCTTCTGGGCGATCCTCGTCTCGTTCCTCGCCCTCGCGCTGATCCGGCTGGCGCAGGTGCTGCGCTCCGCGAGCGCGCTGGTGGAGCGGATCACCGAGCAGGCCGTGCCGCTGCTCGCCGACGCCTCGGCGACCGTGCGCAGCGCCCACACCCAGCTGGCCCGGGTCGACGCCATCGCGGCCGACGTCCAGGAGGTCACGGCGAACGCCTCCGCGCTCTCCACGACGGTCTCCACCGCCTTCGGCGGCCCGCTCGTCAAGGTCGCCGCGTTCGGCTACGGCGTCCGCCGGGCCCTGGGCCGTCCGCGGACCCCCGGGGACGCCGAGGTGATCCCCGGTCGTCCGGTCGCCCGCCGCGGCAGGCTGGGCACACGACGCAGGAAGGGCTGAGTAGCATTGTTCCGCCGTACCTTCTGGTTCACGGCCGGAGCCGTCACCGGCGTCTGGGCCACCACCAAGGCGCAGCGCCTCGTGCGCGGCCTCACCCCCGAGAGCCTCGCGGCGACCGCCGTCAACCGGGCCGTCGACGCGGGCAGGCGCGCGAAGCTCTTCGCCGAGGACGTACGCTCCGCGATGGCGGAGCGTGAGACCCAGCTCAACGACGCGCTCGGGCTGGACCGGGGTTCCCGGCCCGCCGAACTCCCCGGCCCGCGCCTCAAGGCACTGCCGGGGCGCCCGAAGCACCCGTACACCACGTACAACCGGAAAGAGGACCTCTGATGGAGTCGGCTGAAATCCGCCGTCGCTGGTTGCGCTTCTTCGAGGAGCGCGGGCACACCGTCGTGCCGTCGGCGTCGCTGATCGCGGACGACCCGACCCTGCTGCTGGTCCCGGCCGGCATGGTGCCGTTCAAGCCGTACTTCCTCGGCGAGGTCAAGGCGCCGTACCCGCGGGCCACCTCCGTGCAGAAGTGCATCCGCACGCCCGACATCGAAGAGGTCGGCAAGACCACCCGGCACGGCACCTTCTTCCAGATGTGCGGCAACTTCTCCTTCGGCGACTACTTCAAGGAAGGCGCCATCAAGCTCGCCTGGGAGCTGCTGACGACGCCCGTGGGCGCCGGCGGCTACGGGCTGGACCCCGAGCGCCTGTGGATCACGGTCTACAAGGACGACGACGAGGCCGAGCAGATCTGGCGCGACGTCATCGGCGTTCCCGCCGAGCGCATCCAGCGTCTGGGCATGAAGGACAACTTCTGGTCCATGGGCGTGCCCGGCCCCTGCGGCCCCTGCTCCGAGATCAACTACGACCGGGGCCCGGAGTTCGGCGAGGAGGGCGGCCCCGCCGTCAACGACGAGCGCTACGTGGAGATCTGGAACCTGGTCTTCATGCAGTACGAGCGCGGCGCCGGCGACGGCAAGGAGGACTTCCCGATCCTCGGCGAGCTGCCGTCCAAGAACATCGACACCGGTCTCGGCCTCGAGCGCCTGGCGATGATCCTGCAGGACGTGCGGAACATGTACGAGATCGACACTTCGCGCGCCGTGATCGACAGGGCCACCGAGCTCACCGGCGTCGCCTACGGCGCGGCCGGCCGCTCCGACGTGTCCCTGCGCGTGGTCTCCGACCACGTCCGCGCCTCCGTGATGATGATCGGCGACGGCGTCACCCCGGGCAACGAGGGCCGCGGCTACGTCCTGCGCCGCATCATGCGCCGCGCCATCCGCAACATGCGCCTGCTCGGCGCCACCGGCCCGGTCGCCGGCGCGCTGGTCGACACGGTCATCCAGACCATGGGCGAGCAGTACCCCGAGCTGCAGACGGACCGCAAGCGCATCGAGACCGTCGCGCTCGCCGAGGAGGCCGCCTTCCTCAAGACCTTGAAGTCCGGGACGAACATCCTGGACACGGCCGTGACCGAGGCCAAGGCCGCCGGCTCCGCGGTCCTCTCCGGCGACAAGGCGTTCCTGCTCCACGACACCTGGGGCTTCCCCATCGACCTCACCCTGGAGATGGCCTCCGAGCAGGGCCTGACGGTGGACGAGGACGGCTTCCGCCGGCTGATGAAGGAGCAGCGCGAGCGGGCGAAGGCCGACGCCAAGGCCAAGAAGACCGGCCACGCCGACCTCTCCGCCTACCGCTCGCTCGCCGACACCGCGGGCACCACCGAGTTCACCGGCTACACCCTCCAGGAGAACGAGGCGACCGTCCTCGGCCTGCTCGTCGACGGCGTGCCCTCCCCGGCCGCCACCGAGGGCGACGACGTCGAGGTCGTCCTGGACCGCACCCCCTTCTACGCCGAGGGCGGCGGCCAGCTCGCCGACCAGGGCCGTATCCGGCTCGACTCCGGCGCCGTTGTCGAGGTCCGCGACGTCCAGCAGCCCGTCCCGGGCGTCAGCGTGCACAAGGGGGTCGTCCAGGTCGGCGAGATCACCGTCGGCGCCTCCGCGTACGCCGCGATCGACATCCGCCGGCGCCGCGCCATCGCCCGCGCCCACAGCGCCACGCACCTGACGCACCAGGCGCTGCGCGACGCGCTCGGCCCGACGGCCGCCCAGGCCGGTTCGGAGAACTCCCCGGGCCGCTTCCGCTTCGACTTCGGCTCCCCGGCCGCCGTGCCGGGCGGTGTGCTCACCGACGTCGAGCAGAAGATCAACGAGGTCCTCACCCGCGAACTTGACGTCCACGCCGAGGTCATGTCGATGGACGAGGCGAAGAAGCAGGGCGCCATCGCCGAGTTCGGCGAGAAGTACGGCGAGCGGGTCCGGGTCGTCACCATCGGCGACTTCTCCAAGGAGCTCTGCGGCGGCACGCACGTGCACAACACCGCCCAGCTCGGGCTGGTCAAGCTGCTCGGCGAATCGTCCATCGGCTCCGGCGTACGGCGCATCGAGGCGCTCGTCGGCGTGGACGCGTACAACTTCCTCGCCAGGGAGCACACGGTCGTCGCCCAGCTCACCGAGCTGCTCAAGGGCCGGCCCGAGGAGCTCCCGGACCGGGTCTCCGGCATGCTCGGCAAGCTCAAGGAGGCCGAGAAGGAGATCGAGCGGTTCCGCGCGGAGAAGGTGCTGCAGGCCGCCGGCGGGCTCGTCGACAGCGCCAAGGACATCCGGGGCCTGGCGTTCGTCGCCGCCCAGGTGCCCGACGGCACCTCCGCCGACGATCTGCGCAAGCTCGTCCTCGACGTGCGCGGCCGGATCCAGGGCGGCCGGGCTGCGGTCGTGGCGCTGTTCACCGTGGCGAACGGCCGTCCGCTGACGGTGATCGCCGTCAACGACGCCGCCCGTGAGCGCGGTCTGAAGGCCGGCGACCTGGTCCGCGCCGCGGCCAAGACCCTCGGCGGCGGGGGCGGCGGCAAGCCGGACATCGCCCAGGGCGGCGGGCAGAACCCGGACGCCGTGGACGAGGCGATCGGCGCCGTCGAGCGACTGGTGGCCGAGAGCGCGTGAGCCGACCGCAACGTGTGAGAGCCGTCTGATGCGCCGGGGACGACGGCTCGCCGTCGATGTCGGGGACGCCCGGATCGGGGTCGCTTCGTGCGACCCCGACGGGGTACTCGCCACGCCCGTGGAGACCGTACCGGGCCGGGACCTGCCGGCCGCGCACCGCAGACTCGCGGCGATCGTCGCGGAGTACGAGCCGCTGGAGGTCGTCGTCGGCCTGCCGCGCTCGCTGAGCGGCAAGGAGGGCCCGGCCGCCGCCAAGGTCCGGGCGTTCGCGCAGACGCTCGCGGACACCGTCCGGCCAGTGGCGGTGCGTCTGGTCGACGAGCGGATGACCACGGTGACCGCCGCGCACGGGCTGCGAGCCTCGGGTGTGTCGGTGAAGAAGGGACGCTCCGTGGTCGATCAGGCGGCCGCCGTAGTCATCCTGCAGGGTGCGCTTGACTCCGAACGGGCCACTGGTAAAGCTCCCGGGGAGAGCGTCGAACCGATTATCTGATCGCGATACGGTAACGTTCCGCGCGGACATGGCAGCTGTCATATAAACGCACCGACAGCCAGCAGGTAAACCGACAGCCAACAGGCTCTAGGGGATCGATGACTGAGTATGGCCGGGGCCCAGGCTCCGAACCGTGGTACCCGGGTGACCCGCTCGCCGGCAACACCGGCCAGCACGGCGCCTGGGGCGCCCAGGCCTCCTACGGAGGCGGCCAGCAGCCGTATCCCCAACAGGGCGGCGGCCAGGGCGGATGGCATACGGGCCAGCAACCCCAGTACCCCGGCGGCGGCCATACCGGCCCGCAGCCGCAGTACCCGGGCGGCGGCTACCCCACCGGCAACATGCCCGCCGTGGACCCCTACGGCCAGCCCCAGCAGCCCGCCGCCCCGGCGCCGGACTACTACGGCACCCCCGAGGCGTACCCGCCCCCCGCGCCGCCGCGGCGCGGCCCCGGCGGACCGCGCCGGGAGCAGCCGCCGGGGGCCTGGGACGAGGGGCTGCCGCCGGAGCGCGACCACGCCTTCTTCTCCGACGACGACGAACCGGAGGAGATCGTCCCCCGCCGCGGCGGCCGGGCCGCCGAACGCGGCCGCGGCGGACGGGGTCCGGACCGCGCCGGACGCGGCCGCCGGGGCGAGCGCGAGCGGCGCGGCGGCGACGACGAGCCGAAGCGGCGCAACGGCTGCGCGTGTCTCGTGGTGGCCCTGGTGCTGGTCGGCGGCGGTGGCGCGGTGGCGTACTACGGCTACAACTACATCCACGACACCTTCCTGGCCTCGGCGCCCGACTTCGAGGGCGACGGCAACGGCACGCCCGTGACGTTCGAGATCCCGCCGGGTTCGACCATCGGCGCGATCGGCAACATCCTCAAGGACAAGGGCGTCGTCCAGAGCGTCGACGCCTTCACCCAGGCCGCCTCCGACAACGAGAAGTCGGCCGGGATCCAGCCGGGCACGTACACGCTGGAGAAGGAGATGTCCGCGTCCAACGCGATCAAGGCGCTCCTCGACCCGAAGGAACGCAACGCGCTGACGATCCCCGAGGGCACGTCGAACTACGAGATCTACGCGATGATCGACGACAAGCTGGGGCTGAAGGACGGTACGTCGAAGGCCGCGGGCAAGAAGCACTACAAGGAGCTGGGCCTGCCGAAGTGGGCCAAGTCCGGCGGCGACATCAAGGACCCGCTGGAGGGCTTCCTCTTCCCCGCGCAGTACAACGCGGGCAAGGGCACCAAGCCCGAGGCCCTGCTCAAGCAGATGGTCGCCCGCGCCAACGCCGAGTTCACCAAGGCCGACGTGGTGGGCAACGCCGCCAAGCTCGGGCTGAAGGACCCGTGGCAGGTCCTGACCGTGGCCAGCCTCGTCGAGGCCGAGGGCAACAACGAAGAGGACTTCAAGAAGATCACGCGGGTTGTCCTCAACCGGATGGTGCCGTCGAACCCGGAGACCGTCGGCCGGCTCGACTTCGACTCGACGTACAACTACATCAAGCAGCAGAGCACGCTCGACGTCCCGTCCGCGTCCAAGATGCGTGAGCTGGCGGACCCGTACAACACGTACTACGTCCGAGGTCTGCCCGCCGGGCCCATCAACAACCCGGGTGTCGTCGCGATCGAGGCTACCCACAGCCCGGCCAAGGGTGACTGGAACTACTTTGTCTCCCTCAAGGACAAGACCCTCTTCGCCGTCACCAACGCCGAGCACCAGAAGAACGTCGAGCTGTACAACGAGGAGAGGGCAAGCGAGGGGTGACCGAACGGCACCGGGCGGCGGTCCTCGGATCGCCCATCGCCCACTCCCTGTCGCCGGTCCTGCACCGCGCCGCGTACGCGGGGCTGGGGCTGGAGGGCTGGACGTACGAGCGGTTCGAGGTCGACGAGGCGGCCCTGCCGGGCTTCCTCGCCGGTCTCGACGCGGCGGAGTGGGCGGGCCTGTCGCTCACGATGCCGCTCAAGCGGGCCGTCATCCCGCTGCTCGACGGGATCACCGACACGGCCGCCTCCGTGGAGGCCGTCAACACGGTGGTCTTCACCGACGACGGCCGGCGCACCGGTGACAACACCGACATCCCCGGGATGATCGAGGCGCTGCGCGAGCGGGGCATCGAGAAGGTCGGCGGGGCCGCGATCCTCGGCGCCGGCGCCACCGCGTCGTCCGCCCTGGCCGCGCTCGCCCGGATCTGCGACGGCGAGGTCACGGCGTACGTCCGCAGCGAGGCCCGCGCGCGGGAGATGCGCCACTGGGGCGAGCGGCTGGGCGTCGCCGTGCGCACCGCCGACTGGGCCGACGCGGCCGGCGCGCTGACGGCGCCCCTGGTCGTCGCCACCACCCCGGCCGGGGCGGCGGACGCCCTCGCGGCGGAGGTGCCCGAGGAGGCAGGCGCGCTGTTCGACGTGCTGTACCACCCGTGGCCGACCCCCCTGGCCGCCGCCTGGACCGGCCCGGTGCTCGGCGGGCTGGACCTCCTCGTCCACCAGGCCGTGCTCCAGGTCGAGCAGATGACCGGCGTCCCCCGCGCCCCGCTGGCGGCGATGCGCGCGGCCGGCGAGGCGGCGCTGGGCGCGTCCGGGGTGTGAGCGCCGCGGCCCGAATAGTGGACCGGGGCGAGGTCGCGGGCCCGCGGCATGGGAGGATCGGCCCAGGCATCGCATACCGCACAAGGGAGCACCGTTGACCAGGCTGCGCTGGCTCACCGCCGGTGAATCGCACGGACCCGCGCTCGTCGCGACGCTCGAGGGGCTGCCGGCCGGTGTGCCGGTCACCACGGAGCTCGTCGCCGATCATCTGGCCCGGCGGCGGCTCGGCTACGGCCGCGGCGCCCGGATGAAGTTCGAGCGGGACGAGGTCACCTTCCTCGGCGGCGTCCGCCACGGGCTCTCCCTCGGCTCGCCCGTCGCCGTCATGGTGGGCAACACCGAGTGGCCCAAGTGGGAGAAGGTCATGTCGGCCGACCCCGTGGACCCCGCTGAGCTGGCCGAGCTGGCCCGTAACGCCCCGCTGACCCGCCCCCGCCCCGGACACGCCGACCTCGCCGGGATGCAGAAGTACGGTTTCGACGAGGCCCGGCCCATCCTGGAGCGCGCCTCCGCCCGCGAGACCGCCGCCCGCGTGGCGCTCGGTGCGGTCGCCCGGTCCTTCCTCGAGGCGGCCGTCGGCATCGAGATCGTCTCCCACGTCGTGGAGCTCGGCGCCGCGAAGGCCCCGTACGGGCTGGTCCCCGAGCCCGGGGACGTCGAGCGGCTGGACGCCGACCCCGTGCGCTGTCTGGACGCGGACGCCTCGAAGGCGATGGTCGCGGAGATCGACCAGGCCCACAAGGACGGCGACACCCTCGGCGGCGTGGTCGAGGTCGTGGCGTACGGGGTGCCCGTGGGCCTCGGCTCCCACGTGCACTGGGACCGGCGCCTGGACGCCCGCCTGGCCGGCGCGCTGATGGGCATCCAGGCGATCAAGGGCGTCGAGGTCGGCGACGGCTTCGGCCTCGCCCGGATCCCCGGCTCCCAGGCGCACGACGAGATCGTCCCCACCCCCGACGGCATCCGCCGCTCCTCCGGCCGCTCCGGCGGTACGGAGGGCGGGCTGACCACCGGCGAACTGCTGCGCGTACGGGCCGCGATGAAGCCCATCGCCACCGTGCCCCGCGCCCTGGCCACCGTCGACGTGGCCACCGGCGAGGCCGCCGTCGCGCACCACCAGCGCTCCGACGTGTGCGCCGTCCCCGCCGCGGGCATTGTCGCCGAGGCCATGGTGGCCCTGGTCCTGGCGGACGCGGTGTGCGAGAAGTTCGGCGGCGACTCCGTCACCGAGACCGCCCGCAACGCCCGTACCTACCTCGAGAACCTGGCGATCCGGTGACCCCCACGGTCGTCCTGGTCGGCCCGCCCGGCGCGGGCAAGTCCACGGTGGGCGCGCTGCTCGCCGCCCGGACCGGGGTGTCCCTGCGCGACACCGACGCCGACATCGAGAAGACCGCGGGCAAGCCGATCCCGGACATCTTCTTCGAGGACGGCGAGCCGCACTTCCGCGCCCTGGAGCGCGAGGCCGTACGGGCCGCCGTCACCGGCCACGACGGCATCGTCTCCCTCGGCGGCGGCGCCGTCATGGACCCCGGCACCCGCGAGCTGCTCACGGGCCTGCCGGTCGTCTTCCTCGACGTCGAGCTCGCCGACGCCGTCCGGCGGGTGGGCCTGGACGCCCCCCGCCCCCTGCTCGTCGTCAACCCGCGGCAGCAGTGGCGCACCCTCATGGACCAGCGCCGCCCCCTGTACACCGAGGTCGCCCGGGTCACCGTGACCACGGCCGGGCGCACCCCGGACGAGGTCGCGGACGCCATCGTCGACGCATTGGAGCTCAAGCCCGTATGACCGCCGAAGTCACCCGCGTCACCGTCGGGGCAACCGCCGGCACCGAGGCGTACGACGTGCTGATCGGCCACCAGCTGCTCGGCGAACTGCCCTCCCTCATCGGGAAGAAGGCGCAGCGCGTCGCCGTCATCCACCCCGAGGCGCTCGCCGAGACCGGCGAGGTGCTGCGCGCGGACCTGGCCGCCGAGGGGTACGAGGCCGTCGCCATCCAGGTGCCCAACGCCGAGGAGGCGAAGACCGCCGAGGTCGCCGCGTACTGCTGGAAGGCCCTCGGGCAGTCCGGCTTCACCCGCACCGACGTGATCGTCGGCGTGGGCGGCGGGGCCACCACCGACCTGGCCGGCTTCGTCGCCGCGACCTGGCTGCGCGGCGTGCGCTGGGTCGCCGTGCCGACGACCGTGCTGGCCATGGTGGACGCCGCCGTGGGCGGCAAGACGGGCATCAACACCGCCGAGGGCAAGAACCTGGTGGGCGCCTTCCACCCGCCGGCCGGCGTGCTGTGCGACCTGTCGGCGCTCGGCTCGCTCGGGGTCCACGACTACGTCTCCGGCCTCGCGGAGATCATCAAGGCCGGCTTCATCGCCGACCCCGCCATCCTCGACCTGATCGAGGCCGACCCCGAGGGCGCCCGCAGTCCCGACGGCCCGCACACCGCGGAGCTGATCGAGCGCTCCATCCGGGTCAAGGCGGACGTGGTGTCCGCCGACCTGAAGGAGTCGGGTCTGCGCGAGATCCTCAACTACGGTCACACCCTCGCGCACGCGATCGAGAAGAACGAGCGCTACAACTGGCGCCACGGTGCCGCCGTCTCCGTCGGCATGGTGTTCGCCGCCGAGCTGGGCCGGATCGCGGGCCGCCTCGACGACGCGACGGCGGACCGGCACCGGGCGGTGCTGGAGTCCGTCGGGCTGCCCGTCACGTACCGGGGAGACCAGTGGCCGATGCTGCTGGAGACCATGAAGGTGGACAAGAAGTCCCGCGGCGACCGGCTGCGCTTCATCGTCCTCGACGGGCTGGCCAAGCCCACCGTGCTGGAGGCCCCCGACCCGGCGATGCTGCTCGCCGCGCACGCGGAGATCGCGTCATGAGGGTCCTGGTGCTGAACGGGCCGAACCTGGGCCGGCTGGGCTCGCGCGAGCCCGACGTGTACGGGTCCGTCTCGTACGCCGGGCTGGTGGAGCAGTGCACCGCGCTCGGCAAGGAGCTCGGGTTCGAGGTCGAGGTGCGCGAGACCAACGACGAGGGCGAGCTGATCCGCTGGCTGCACGAGGCCGCGGACGGCCGCGTCCCGGTCGTGATCAACCCCGGGGCGTTCACGCACTACTCGTACGGGATGCGGGACGCGGCCGCCCAGCGGACGGCGCCGCTGATCGAGGTGCACATCTCCAACCCGTACGCCCGGGAGACCTTCCGGCACACGTCGGTGATCGCGGGGGTGGCGTCGGGGACCGTCGCCGGGTTCGGGATCGGGTCGTACCGGCTGGCGCTGCGGGCGCTGGCGGAGGAGCTGGGGGACTAGGGCGTCAGGCCGTGGGCGCGCCGATGGCGAGGACCAGCAGCGACGCGCCCGACTCGGTGTGCGGCTGGTGGCTGGTCCCCGCCGCCATCACCACGTAGTCGCCCGCCCGGTGCACCCGGTCGCCGTCGATGAGTTCGCCGCTCAGCACATAGAAGTGCTCCTCCTCCGCGTGGTGGTCCACCTCCGGCCACCGGGTGCCGGGGAAGAAGTCGAGGATCCAGCCGCGGGCGCGGTCGGTCACCGGCAGCGCCGCCATGCGGATGCCGGACTCCTTCTCGTGGCGGACGTGCGGCAGGTCGTGGATGTTGACGTACTGGACGTCGGGCTGCGTGCTGTTCTCTGTCATGTTCCCCAGCCTGCGCGGGCGGTGCGCGGCTGCCCAGTGACAAGAAAGACTCCCACGGGTACTTTCCTGCCATGACCGCCGTCCACCGTGTCGTCGCCCTCTCCCTGCCGCCGCAGTCCCCCTTCGAACTGGGCTGCGCGGCCCGGGTCTTCGGCGACCGGGACGCGTACGACTTCACCGTCTGCGCGGAGCGCCGCGGCGCGGTGGCCACCGACGCCGGCTACGAGATGCGGGTGCGCCACGGCCTCGCGGCCCTGCGCGGCGCCGACACCGTCGTCGTACCGGGCAAACCGCTGACCGAGGAGGCCACGTCGCCGGCCGTCCTGGACGCGCTGCGGGCGGCGCACGCGCGGGGCGCCCGGATCGCCGCCATCTGCTCCGGCGCCTTCCTCCTCGCCGAGGCCGGGCTGCTCGACGGGCGCGCCGCGACGACGCACTGGCGGCTGGCGTCCCGGCTCGCCGCGTACGCGCCGCGCGTCACGGTGGACGCGGGGCGGCTGTACATCGACCACGGCGACGTGGCCACCAGCGCGGGCGCGGGTGCGGGCCTGGACCTGTGCCTCCATCTGGTACGGGCCGACCGGGGCGCCGCCTACGCCGCCCGCGTGGCCCGGGCCCTGGTGATGCCGCCGCACCGGGAGGGCTGCCAGCTGCAGTACGCGGAGCCGGAGCCCGCGCCCACCGGCCCGTCGGATTCGCTGGCGCCGCTGCTGGACTGGGCGGCGGAACGCCTCGCCGAGCCCCTGTCCGTGGAGGAACTCGCCGCCCGCGCCGGGCTGTCGCCCCGTACCCTCGCCCGCCGGTTCACCGAGCAGCTCGGCCTCAGCCCCGGCCGCTGGCTGCTCGACCGGCGGGTGGCGGCCGCCCGGGCGCTGCTGGAGGAGACCGACCTCCCCGTCGAGGCCGTCGCCGCCCGCGTCGGACTGCACTCGGCGCTCAATCTGCGCCGCCACTTCCACCGCGCGATGCACACCACACCGGCCGCGTACCGCCGTACCTTCCGCGGGCCCGTGCCCGGGTGACACGGCGCACGACCACCCGGGGGCACCGTCGGCCACGGTGGTTCGTTCCCCATCCGACGGTGAGTACGGGTACGGTGCCAGGCGGATGACCCCCTGGGGGCGTCCTACAGAGCACCGCAGCGCGAACCCGAGTGAAGGCACGAGACGGAGTTACACCGGATGCAGCACGCAGTGGGGGCTCCGACACCGCCCCGTGGGACGCACCTGGCGCCGGAGAGCGCCGCCGAGACGACGGGCGCGCTGCGGCTGCCCGCCGGCGGGCTGGTGCCGCTTCCCGCGCCGCCGCCGATGCCCCCGCCGCACGGCGCGCCCCCGCCGACGGTCGCGGTGCTGCTCATCGGCCCCGCGGGGGCCGGCAAGACGAGCGTCGCCCGCTACTGGGCGGACACCCGCCGGGGGCCGACCGCCCATATCTCCCTGGACGATGTACGCGAATTCGTCCGCGCCGGATTCGCCGACCCCCGGGCCGGCTGGACCGACCAGTCGGAGGCCCAGTACCGCCTGGCCCGCCGCACCTGCGGCTTCGCCGCCCGCAACTATCTGGCGAACGGCATCTCCTGCATCCTCGACGACGCGGTCTTCCCCGACCGCCCGGTGGTGGGCCTGGGCGGCTGGAAACGCCACGTGGGCCCCGGCCTGCTCCCGGTGATCCTCCTCCCGGGCCTGGAGGCGGTCCTGGCCCGCAACGCCATGCGCCACGGCACCCGCCGCCTGGCGGACGAGGAGGTGGCCCGCATCCACGGCCGGATGGCGGGCTGGTACAGCTCGGGCCTCCCGATCCTGGACAACACGCACTACGACGTGGCGACGACGGCCCGCATGCTGGACGACGTGGTCACCAGGGCCCTGACCCATCCTCCGTCCTGGTAGCCCCCCGCGGCGCCGGCTCCCGTGCCGACAGGGTTTACAGCCCGTCCGGCGTTTGAGGACAGAGGGCGAAGCCCGATGCGCGCCAGCCGGCGCAAACCGCACCCCCGGACAGACGCCCCCAGGAAGCGAACCCCCACAAGCCGGGCATACGCTCCCCATATGCCCGACCACGCAGACCGCCGCACCCGCCTGCGGGCCCACTGCGCGGGGGCCGGAAGCGACGCCGCCCTCGTCTCGCGGCCCGCGAACATCCACTACCTCACCGGCTGCGCCCCCACCGGCGCCGTCCTCCTCCTGGGCCCCGCCGACGACCTCCTCATCCGCCCCGGCGACCTCCCCCCGGCGGACGACCAGGCCCCGCAGATCGACGGCGTCCGCGTGCACGCCCTCGGCGCCCCGGACGGCGATCCCGCCGTCGCCGCCGCCGACCTGGCCCGGGAGGCCGGCGCGGGCGCGCTGGCCGTCGAGGAGCACCACCTGACCGTCGCCCGCCACCGCGCGCTGTACTCCGTCGCCCCCGGCCTGCGGCTGACGGACCTGGGCCGCGCCGTGGAACAGCAGCGCCTGATCAAGGACGACGACGAGATCGCGTCCCTGCGCGTCGCCGCCGAGATCGCCGACCAGGCCCTGGGCGAACTCCTGGAGTCCATCCTCGTCGGCCGCACCGAACGCCATCTCGCCCTCGAGCTCGAACGCCGCCTCGTCGACCACGGCGCCGAGGGCCCCGCGTTCGCCACCTCCGTCGGCACCGGCCCGCACTCCGGGAGGGCCGGCCACGTCCCGACCGACCGGCGTGTCGAGGAGGGCGACTTCCTCAGCGTGGGCCTGGGCGCCCGCTACCACGGCTACCGCTGCGAGATCGGCCGCACCTTCGTCATCGGCTCCGCCCCCGAGACCTGGCAGATCGAGCTGTACGACCTGGTCTTCGCCGCCCAGCGGGCCGGCCGCGAGGCGCTGGTGCCCGGCGCCGAGTACCGCGACGTCGACCGCGCCGCCCGCCAGGTGCTGGACGCGGCGGGCCACGGCGAGGGCCTCGGGCCGTGGACGGGACACGGCGTGGGCCTCGAAATCGACGAGGACCCGAAACTGGCACCGGCCTCCATGGGTAAACTGGACGCTTGTGTGCCGGTCACCGTCGAACCGGGGGTCCATCTCCCGGGCCGGGGCGGAGTCCGGATCGATGACACGCTCGTCGTCCGCCCCGCGGCGGACGGCGGTCCAGAGCTACTCACCATCACGACCAAGGAACTGCTCGCGCTCTGACGGGCCCGTCCGCTCCTCGGTCGTCCGAAGGCAGTCCAGGAGATTCCGCGACCGTGGCCACCACGAACGACCTCAAGAACGGCATGGTGCTCAAGCTCGACGGGGGCCAGCTCTGGTCCGTAGTCGAGTTCCAGCACGTCAAGCCCGGCAAAGGCCCCGCCTTTGTCCGTACGAAGCTGAAGAACGTGCTCTCCGGCAAGACCGTCGACAAGACGTTCAACGCCGGCACCAAGGTCGAGACGGCCAATGTCGACAAGCGGGGCATGCAGTTCTCGTACAAGGACGGCGAGTCCTACGTCTTCATGGACATGGAGACGTACGACCAGATCTACATCTCCCCCGAGACCGTGGGCGATACCGCCAACTACCTCCTCGAGGGCTTCGACACCGTCGTCGCCATGCACGAGGGAAACCCGCTCTACGTCGAGCTCCCGGCCGCCGTCGAGCTGGTGATCGCCGAGACCGAGCCCGGTCTGCAGGGCGACCGCTCCACCGGCGGCACCAAGCCGGCCACGCTGGAGACCGGCTACCAGATCCAGGTGCCGCTCTTCATCACGACCGGCGAGAAGATCAAGGTCGACACCCGTTCCGGTGACTACCTCGGCCGGGTGAACAGCTAACCGTGGCTGCCCGCAACAAGGCCCGCAAGCGCGCCTTCCAGATCCTCTTCGAGGCGGACCAGCGAGGTGCGTCCGTGGAGACGGTGCTTGCGGACTGGATCCGGCACTCCCACAGCGACACCCGGCAGCCGCCGGTGAGCGAGTACACGATGCTGCTGGTCGAGGGCTACAGCCCGCGCGCCCGCCGGATCGACGAGCTCATCGGGCAGTACGCCGTCGGGTGGACGCTGGACCGGATGCCGGTCGTCGACCGCAACATCCTGCGCCTGGGCGCGTACGAACTCCTCTGGGAGGACGAGACGCCGGACGCGGTCGTGATCGACGAGGCCGTCCAGCTGGCGAAGGAGTTCTCCACGGACGACTCGCCGGCCTTCGTCAACGGCCTGCTCGGCAGGCTCAAGGACCTCAAACCCCAGCTCCGCCGCGAGGGCGAGTAACCGGCCGGAGGATCCCGGAACACGAACGGGCGGTGCCGCCCCCGACCCGAGTCGGGGGCGGCACCGCCCGTTCGCCGTACGGCAACCGCCGTGACGTTTCTGCGGACCGGCGCTACACGTCCTCGGTGTGCACCGCGCGCCGCGCGTCGGCGTCCAGGACGCCCCAGCCGATCAGCTGCTCGGTGAGGACCGAGGGCGACTGGTCGTAGATGACGGCGAGGGTGCGCAGGTCGTCCTGGCGGATCGACAGCACCTTGCCGTTGTAGTCCCCGCGCTGGGACTGGATCGTCGCGGCGTACCGCTGCAGCGGCCCCGCCTTCTCCGCCGGAATGTGCGCGAGGCGCTCGAGGTCCAGGACCAGCTTCGGCGGCGGCTCGGCCGCACCGCCGGGCTGGGTCCCCGGCAGCAGCTCCTGCACCGGGACACCGTAGAAGTCCGCGAGCTCGGCCAGCCGCTGCACGGTCACCGCGCGGTCCCCACGCTCGTACGAACCGACCACGACCGCCTTCCAGCGGCCCTGCGACTTCTCCTCCACGCCGTGGAGGGAGAGACCCTGCTGCGTGCGGATCGCCCGGAGCTTGGCCCCGAGCTGTTTAGCGTATTCGCTGGACATAAAACTCCCCGGACGCTGTATCAACCTGGCGGCGGATGAGCCGCGCGTGACTCAGTAACTCACTGTGAGGTTACGCAGCGTAATGTCCCGCCGTCAAGCGGAAGATTGTCTCCTGCCGCCACTCGTGCACCGCCACCGGCGCGCTGACCTGCGGGGGGCCGGTTCGCGGGGCGGTCGGGGGCGCTGCTACCGTATGAGGGACCCAGACGTCCTTTAACACCAGTCCCGTGAGGCTGGGAAGGAGGTCCTTGACGTATGGACACCAGTAACACCGCCGGCTCCGCCCCCAGGCCCGTCCTGGAGGCGCCCGACATCCAGCGGGTGCTCACCCGCATCGCCCACGAGATCGTCGAACGCGCCAGGGGCGCCGACGACGTGGTGCTCCTCGGCATCCCGACCCGCGGCGTCCACCTCGCCCGGCGGCTGTCCGGCAAGCTCCGGGACATCACCGGCCGCAAGCAGCCCGTCGGCTCCCTCGACATCACGATGTACCGCGACGACCTGCGCATGGGCCCCGCCCGCGCGCTGGGCCCCACGGACATCCCCGCGGACGGCATCGACGGCCGCCTCGTCGTCCTGGTCGACGACGTGCTCTTCTCCGGCCGGACGATCCGCGCCGCCCTCGACGCGCTGAACGACATCGGCCGGCCGCGCGCCGTCCAGCTCGCCGTCCTCGTCGACCGCGGCCACCGCGAACTGCCGATCCGCGCCGACTACGTCGGCAAGAACCTGCCCACCTCCCTGCGGGAGACGGTCAAGGTCCAGCTCACCGAGGAGGACGGCCGCGACGCCGTGCTGCTCGGCGACAAGGCGACCACCCCGGCAGGCGAGCAGTAGCCCCTGCGCCGGATCCCCCCGTCGGGAGTCCGGCGCCCCGGCATGCCCGCCCGTAAACAGTCATAAGCCGCGAAACTGGAGTACGCACGCAGATGAAGCGCCACCTCATCTCGACCGCCGACCTCAGCCGGGACGACGCCATCCTCATCCTCGACACCGCCGAGGAGATGGCCCGGGTCGCCGACCGGCCCATCAAGAAGCTGCCGACCCTGCGCGGGCGCACCGTGGTGAACCTCTTCTTCGAGGACTCCACCCGCACCCGCATCTCCTTCGAGGCCGCCGCCAAGCGCCTCTCCGCCGACGTCATCAACTTCTCCGCCAAGGGCTCGTCCGTCTCCAAGGGCGAGTCGCTGAAGGACACCGCGCTCACCCTGCAGGCCATGGGCGCCGACGCGGTCGTCGTCCGCCACCACGCCTCCGGCGCCCCGCACCGGCTGGCCACCTCCGGCTGGCTCAACGGCAGCGTGATCAACGCCGGCGACGGCACCCACGAGCACCCCACGCAGGCGCTGCTCGACGCGTTCACCATGCGCCGCCATCTGGCCGGCGCGGCGGACGGCGGCCCCGTCCACCACCGGGGCCCCGGCGACGGCACCGGCCGCGACCTGGACGGGCGGCGGATCACGATCGTCGGCGACGTCCTGCACAGCCGCGTCGCCCGCTCCAACGTCCAGCTGCTGCACACCCTCGGCGCCCAGGTCACCCTCGTCGCCCCGCCGACCCTGCTGCCCATCGGCGTCGGGTCCTGGCCGTGCGAGGTGTCGTACGATCTGGACGCCGTCATCCCCAAGTCCGACGCGGTGATGATGCTGCGGGTGCAGCGCGAGCGGATGAACGCCGCGTTCTTTCCCACCGAGCGCGAGTACTCCCGCCGCTACGGGCTGGACGGGCTGCGGATGGCGCGGATGCCGGAGCACGCCATCGTCATGCACCCCGGGCCGATGAACCGCGGGATGGAGATCTCCGCCGACGTCGCCGACTCCCACCGTTCCACCATCGTCGAGCAGGTCGCCAACGGCGTGTCCGTCCGGATGGCCGTGATGTATCTGCTCCTGGGTGGTGCAGTGCTGCCAGACACCGACGCCCCGATCCGCAACGCCTCCGAGGAGAGCAAGTAGTGATGAGCAAGATCCTGATCAGAGGCGCGCAGGTGCTGGGCGGTGAGCCGCAGGACGTGCTGGTCGACGGCGAGTACGTGGAGGCCGTGGGCGCGGACCTGCCGGTGCCGGACGGCGCGGCCGTCGTGGAGGCCGCGGGGCTGATCCTGCTGCCCGGGCTCGTCGACCTGCACACCCATCTGCGCGAGCCCGGGCGCGAGGACTCCGAGACGGTGCTGACCGGCACCCGTGCCGCCGCCCGGGGCGGCTACACCGCCGTGCACGCCATGGCCAACACCTTTCCCGTCGCCGACACCGCCGGTGTCGTCGAGCAGGTCTGGCGGCTGGGCCGGGAGTCCGGCTACTGCGACGTGCAGCCCGTCGGCGCGGTCACCGTCGGGCTGGAGGGCAAGCAGCTCGCCGAGCTCGGCGCCATGCACGAGTCGGCCGCCGGGGTGATGGTCTTCTCCGACGACGGCATCTGCGTCGACGACGCGGTGATGATGCGCCGGGCGCTGGAGTACGTGAAGGCCTTTGACGGCGTCATCGCCCAGCACGCCCAGGAGCCCCGGCTGACCGAGGGCGCCCAGATGAACGAGGGCGTCGTCTCCGCCGAGCTGGGCCTGGGCGGCTGGCCCGCCGTCGCCGAGGAGTCGGTCATCGCCCGCGACGTGCTGCTCGCCGCGCACGTCGGCTCCCGGGTGCACATCTGCCATCTGTCGACCGCCGGCTCGGTGGAGATCGTCCGCTGGGCGAAGTCCAAGGGCTGGAACGTCACGGCCGAGGTCACCCCGCACCATCTGCTGCTCACCGACGAGCTCGTACGCAGCTACGACCCGGTCTACAAGGTGAACCCGCCGCTGCGCACCGAGACGGACGTGCTGGCGCTGCGCGAGGCCCTCGCGGACGGCACCATCGACTGTGTGGCCACCGACCACGCACCGCACCCGCACGAGGACAAGGACTGCGAGTGGGCCGCCGCCGCCATGGGCATGGTCGGCCTGGAGACCGCGCTGTCCGTCGTCCAGCACACGATGGTCGACACCGGGCTGCTCGACTGGGCCGGCGTCGCCGACCGGATGTCCTGGCGCCCCGCGGTCATCGGCCGGCTCGGCGGCCACGGCCGTCCGATCGCCGCCGGTGAGCCCGCGAACCTCACGCTGCTCGACCCCGCCCACCGCGCCCCGGTCGACCCCGCGGACTTCGCGTCCCGCAGCCGCAACAGCCCCTACCGGGGCCGGGAGCTGCCGGGCCGGGTCACCCACACGTTCCTGCGGGGCCGGGCGACGGTCGTGGACGGTGAGCTGGCGTGACGACCGTGACGTACCCCTATCTGCTGCTGGCCGAGGCGCGCGAGTCGCAGCCGGTGACGCATCTGGGCGAGCGGATCGGCTGGGTCGTCGGGCTCCTGCTGTTCGTGGCCCTGTGCTACTGGCTGATGCGCCAGGGCTGGAAGTGGCGCGGCACCCTGCAGTCCGCGATGCCGGAGCTGCGCGAGATCCCCGCCGCTGCGGGGGAGCCGCTGCTCACGATGAGCGGCCGCTACCACGGCACCACGACCGCCGGCCACTGGCTGGACCGGGTCGTCGCCCACGGCCTGGGCACCCGCTCCCGCGTGGAGCTGACCCTCACCGCGCAGGGCGTGGCGGTCGTCCGCCCCGGGGCCACGGACTTCTTCGTCCCCGCCTCGAAGATCCGCGGCGCCCGCCTCGACAAGGGCATCGCCGGCAAGGTCCTGACCGAGGGCGGCCTGCTGGTGATCACCTGGGAGCACGGCGGCAAGGAGTACGACTCCGGCTTCCGCTCCGACCACGCGGCGGAGCACGGCGACTGGGTCGCCGCCCTGAACGACCGGCACAAGACGACGGAAGGCACACGATGACCACCAGCAAGGCCCCGGCAGTCCTCGTCCTGGAGGACGGCCGCACGTTCCGCGGCCGTGCCTACGGGGCCGAGGGGGAGACCTTCGGCGAGGCGGTCTTCAACACCGGCATGACCGGCTACCAGGAGACCCTGACCGACCCGTCGTACCACCGCCAGGTCGTCGTGATGACGGCCCCCCACATCGGCAACACCGGCGTCAACGACGAGGACCCCGAGTCGAAGCGCATCTGGGTGGCCGGCTACGTCGTCCGCGACCCCGCCCGGATCCCCTCCAACTGGCGCGCCCGCCGCTCGCTGGACGAGGAGCTGCGCACCCAGGGCGTCGTCGGGATCTCCGGCATCGACACCCGGGCGCTCACCCGCCATCTGCGCGAGCGCGGCGCGATGCGCGTCGGCATCTTCTCCGGCGAGGCCCTGGCCGAGGAGGCGACACTGCTGGCCCGGGTGCTGCGGGCCCCCGAGATGACCGGCGCCGACCTGTCCGCCGAGGTCGCCACCACCGAGCCGTACGTCGTCCCCGCGATCGGGCCCGACGGCGAAGCCGTCCCCATCGGCACAGCGCGCTTCACCGTCGCCGCCCTCGACCTCGGCATCAAGGGCATGACCCCGCACCGGATGGCCGAGCGCGGCATCGAGGTGCACGTCCTGCCCGCCGACGCCACGCTCGAGCAGGTGTACGCCGTCGACCCCGACGGCGTGTTCCTCTCCAACGGCCCCGGCGACCCCGCCACCGCCGACCTCACGGTGATCAGGGGAGTGTTGGAGCGCGGCACGCCGCTGTTCGGCATCTGCTTCGGCAACCAGCTCTTCGGGCGGGCGCTGGGCTTCGGCACGTACAAGCTGAAGTACGGCCACCGCGGCATCAACCAGCCGGTCCAGGACCGCACCACGGGCAAGGTCGAGGTCACCGCCCACAACCACGGCTTCGCCGTCGACGCCCCGCTGGACGGCCCCGTCGACACCCCGTACGGGCGTGCCGAGGTCACCCACGTCTGCCTGAACGACGACGTCGTCGAGGGCCTGCGGCTGCTCGACCGCCCGGCGTTCAGCGTCCAGTACCACCCGGAGGCGGCCGCGGGTCCCCACGACGCCGCGTACCTGTTCGACCGCTTCGTCTCGCTCATGGAGGGCCAGCGTGCCTAAGCGCACCGATATCCAGTCCGTCCTGGTCATCGGCTCCGGCCCGATCGTCATCGGCCAGGCCGCGGAGTTCGACTACTCCGGTACCCAGGCCTGCCGCGTCCTGCGCGCCGAGGGCCTGCGGGTCATCCTGGTCAACTCCAACCCGGCCACGATCATGACCGACCCGGAGATCGCCGACGCCACCTACGTCGAGCCGATCACCCCGGAGTTCGTCGAGAAGATCATCGCCAAGGAACGCCCGGACGCCCTGCTCCCCACCCTCGGCGGCCAGACCGCGCTCAACACCGCGATCTCGCTGCACGAGGCCGGCACGCTGGAGAAGTACGGCGTGGAGCTGATCGGCGCCAACGTCGAGGCGATCAACAAGGGCGAGGACCGCGACCTGTTCAAGGACGTCGTCGCGGCCGTCCGGGCCAAGACCGGCCACGGCGAGTCCGCCCGCTCGGTGATCTGCCACTCGATGGACGACGTCCTGGCGGGCGTCGACACCCTCGGCGGCTACCCGGTCGTCGTCCGCCCGTCCTTCACCATGGGCGGGGCCGGCTCCGGCTTCGCGCACGACGAGGACGAGCTGCGCCGTATCGCCGGCCAGGGCCTGACCCTCTCGCCGACCACCGAGGTGCTCCTGGAGGAGTCCATCCTCGGCTGGAAGGAGTACGAGCTGGAGCTGATGCGCGACAAGCACGACAACGTCGTGGTCGTCTGCTCCATCGAGAACTTCGACCCCATGGGCGTGCACACCGGCGACTCGATCACCGTCGCCCCGGCGATGACGCTCACCGACCGCGAGTACCAGATCCTGCGCGACATCGGCATCGCCGTGATCCGTGAGGTCGGCGTCGACACCGGCGGCTGCAACATCCAGTTCGCCGTCAACCCCGACGACGGCCGGGTCATCGTCATCGAGATGAACCCGCGCGTCTCGCGCTCCTCCGCCCTCGCCTCCAAGGCCACCGGCTTCCCGATCGCCAAGATCGCCGCCAAGCTGGCCGTCGGCTACACGCTGGACGAGATCCCCAACGACATCACCGAGGAGACCCCGGCCTCCTTCGAGCCGACCCTCGACTACGTCGTGGTGAAGGTCCCCCGCTTCGCCTTCGAGAAGTTCCCCTCCGCCGACCCGTCGCTGACGACCACCATGAAGTCCGTCGGCGAGGCCATGGCGCTGGGCCGCAACTTCACCGAGGCGCTGAACAAGGCGCTGCGCTCCATCGAGAAGAAGGACGCCCAGTTCGCCTTCACCGGAGATCCCGGCGACAAGGACGAGCTTCTCGACGCCTCCCGGATGCCCACCGACGGCCGGCTGCAGACCGTCATGCAGGCGATCCGGGCCGGCGCCACCCAGGAGGAGGTGTTCGAGGCCACGCGGATCGACCCCTGGTTCGTCGACCAGCTCTTCCTGATCCACGAGGTCGCCCAGGAGCTCGCCGCCGCCTTTGAGCTCACCCCGGAGCTGCTCGGCCACGCCAAGCGCCACGGCTTCTCCGACCAGCAGATCAGCGAGATCCGCGGGCTGCGCGAGGACGTCGTCCGCGAGGTGCGCCACGCCCTGGGCATCCGCCCGGTGTACAAGACCGTCGACACCTGCGCCGCCGAGTTCGCCGCGCGGACCCCGTACTTCTACTCCTCGTACGACGAGGAGAACGAGGTCGCCCCGCGCGAGAAGCCCGCCGTCATCATCCTGGGCTCCGGCCCCAACCGCATCGGCCAGGGCATCGAGTTCGACTACTCCTGCGTCCACGCCTCCTTCGCCCTCAGCGCTGCGGGCTACGAGACCGTGATGGTCAACTGCAACCCGGAGACCGTCTCCACCGACTACGACACCTCCGACCGGCTCTACTTCGAGCCGCTCACCCTGGAGGACGTGCTGGAGATCGTCCACGCCGAGACCCTGGCCGGCCCGGTCGCCGGCGTCATCGTCCAGCTCGGCGGCCAGACCCCCCTGGGCCTGGCGCAGGCGCTGAAGGACAACGGCGTGCCCGTCGTCGGCACCTCCCCGGAGGCCATCCACGCCGCCGAGGACCGCGGCGCCTTCGGCCGGGTGCTGACCGAGGCCGGGCTGCCCGCGCCGAAGTACGGCACCGCGTTCTCCTTCGACGAGGCCGCGAGGATCGCCGGCGGCATCGGGTACCCGGTCATGGTGCGCCCGTCGTACGTGCTGGGCGGGCGCGGCATGCAGATCGTGTACGACGAGCCGTCCCTGGCGGAGTACCTGGAGAAGCACGCCGGGCTGATCTCCGACCACCCGGTGCTCATCGACCGGTTCCTCGACGACGCCATAGAGATCGACGTCGACGCCCTGTACGACGGCGAGGAGCTCTACCTCGGCGGCGTGATGGAGCACATCGAGGAGGCCGGCATCCACTCCGGCGACTCCGCCTGCGCGCTGCCGCCGATCACCCTCGGCGGCCACGACATCAAGCGGCTGCGCGCCTCCACGGAGGCCATCGCGCGGGGGGTGGGCGTGCGCGGGCTGATCAACATCCAGTTCGCGCTGGCCGGGGACATCCTGTACGTCCTCGAGGCCAACCCGCGGGCCTCCCGTACCGTCCCCTTCACCTCCAAGGCGACGGCCGTCCCCCTGGCCAAGGCCGCCGCCCGCATCTCGCTGGGCGCCACCGTTGCCGAGCTGCGCGCGGAGGGCATGCTGCCCGCCACCGGCGACGGCGGCACGCTGCCGATGGACGCGCCGATCTCCGTGAAGGAGGCCGTGATGCCGTGGTCGCGGTTCCGCGACATCCACGGCCGCGGCGTGGACACCGTGCTGGGCCCGGAGATGCGCTCCACCGGCGAGGTCATGGGCATCGACTCGGTCTTCGGCACGGCGTACGCCAAGTCGCAGGCCGGCGCGTACGGCGCGCTGCCGGTGAAGGGACGGGCGTTCGTCTCCGTCGCCAACCGCGACAAGCGCTCGATGATCTTCCCGGCCCGCGAGCTGGTCCAGCACGGCTTCGAGCTGCTGGCCACCTCCGGCACCGCCGAGGTCCTCAAGCGCAACGGCATCAACGCGACCGTGGTCCGCAAGCAGTCCGAGGGCGAGGGCCCCGGCGGCGAGAAGACCATCGTCCAGCTGATCCACGACGGCGAGGTCGACCTGATCGTCAACACCCCGTACGGCACCGGCGGCCGGCTCGACGGCTACGAGATCCGCACGGCGGCCGTCGCCCGCGGCATCCCCTGTCTGACGACGGTCCAGGCGCTGGCCGCGGCCGTCCAGGGCATCGAGGCGGTGTCCCGCGGCGACGTGGGCGTGCGGTCCCTCCAGGAACACGCGGAGCATCTGATCGCCGGCCGAGCCGGCCGGTAACAGCGAATCGGAGCCCCGCCGGTCACCCCGACCGGCGGGGCTCGTCACAGGAGGCCCCCCGGGGACCGGCGGGCCCACCAGCAAAGGCCCCTCCCATGTATCCCCTGCTCTTCAAGACCGTCTTCCGGCGGATGGACCCCGAGAGGGCCCACCACCTCGCCTTCGACACCATCCGCGCCGCCGCCGCCGTCCCCGGCGCCCGCGGCGGCGTACGGGCCGTCGCGGCCCCCGCGTACCCGCGGCTGCGGGTCAGGGCCCTCGGCCTGGACCTGCCCGGCCCCTTCGGCCTCGCGGCCGGCTTCGACAAGAACGCCGTCGGCATCGACGGCCTGGCGATGCTCGGGTTCGACTTCGTCGAGATCGGCACCGTCACCGCTCGGGCCCAGCCCGGCAACGAGAAGACCCGCCTCTTCCGGCTCACCGGGGACCGCGCGCTCGTCAACCGCATGGGCTTCAACAACGACGGCTCCGCGGCCGTCGCCGCCCGCCTCGCCCGCCGCCGCCACGGACAGCGCCGCCCGTACCGCCCGGACACCGTGGTCGGCGTCAACATCGGCAAGACGAAGACCGTCCCCGAGGCGGAGGCCACCGCCGACTACGTGACGTCCACCGAACGCCTCGCCGCGTACGCGGACTACCTCGTCGTCAACGTCTCCTCCCCGAACACCCCCGGCCTGCGCAACCTCCAGGCGGTCGAGGTGCTGCGGCCGCTGCTGACCGCCGTACGCGAGGCCGCCGACCGTACGACGACCGCCCGGGTACCGCTGCTCGTGAAGATCGCCCCCGACCTCGCCGACGAGGACATCGACGCCGTCGCCGACCTGGCCCTCGAGCTCGGCCTCGACGGCGTCATCGCCACCAACACCACCGTCTCCCGCGACGGCCTGCGCACCGACCCCGCGCACGTCGCCTCCCTGGGCGCCGGCGGACTGTCCGGCGCGCCCCTGAAGGAACGCTCGCTCCAAGTCCTGCGGCGGCTGTACGCCCGCGTCGGCGACCGGATCACCCTGGTCGGCGTCGGCGGCATCGAGACCGCCGAGGACGCCTGGGAGCGCGTTCTGGCCGGCGCCACCCTCGTCCAGGGCTACAGCGCGTTCGTCTACGAGGGCCCGCTGTGGCCCCGCAGGATCCACCACGGGCTGGACCGGCTGCTGGCCGCCTCCCCGTACGCCACGCTCGCCGACGCCGTCGGCGCCGACACCAGGAAGGCACACACCTCATGACGGAGACCTTCGGAACGCGGCTCAGGGCCGCCATGGACACCCGCGGCCCGCTGTGCGTGGGCATCGATCCGCATGCCTCGCTGCTCGCCTCCTGGGGCCTGAACGACGACGTCCCGGGCCTGGAGCGGTTCGCGCTGACGGTCGTCGAGGCGCTCGCCGACCGGGTGGCTGTGCTCAAGCCCCAGTCGGCGTTCTTCGAGCGCTTCGGGTCGCGCGGCGTCGCCGTGCTGGAGAAGACCGTCCAGGCCGCCCGGGAGGCGGGCGCGCTGGTGCTGATGGACGCCAAGCGCGGCGACATCGGCTCCACGATGGCGGGCTACGCCTCGGCGTTCCTCGACAAGGACTCCCCGCTGTTCTCCGACGCCCTGACCGTCACCCCCTACCTCGGCTTCGAGTCCCTGCGCCCGGCGCTGGACGCCGCCCACGTGAGCGGTACGGGCGTCTTCGTCGTCACCCTGACCTCCAACCCGGAGGGCGTCGAGGTGCAGCGCGCCGCCGTCGCGGACGGGCGGACGGTGGGCCAGGCGATGCTGGAGCACATCGCCGCCGAGAACCGGGGCGCCGAGCCGCTGGGTTCCGTCGGCGCGGTCGTCGGCGCCACCCTCACGGACGCCGGCGCGGATCTGGCGGTGGGCGGACCCCTCCTCGCCCCCGGTATCGGCGCCCAGGGGGCGACCCCGGCCGATCTCCCGGCGGTCTTCGGCGCGGCGCTGGGCAACGTGGTCCCGAGCGCCAGCCGGAGTGTGCTGAAGCACGGTCCGGACGTCGCGGCGCTACGGAACGCGGCCGTACAGCTGGCCGATGATGTACGCATCGTAATCGGACAAAATGGTTGATAACCGTATGAATTCTCGAGCAAGTTCAGTCTGACCAGGACTTTTCGACTGTTCTCGCTGACTGAGGGGAACTCGGCCGCTAGTCTCCACTGGCATAGCGCGTGTACCTGCGCGTTATCGGTTCCCCCGCAGGTGCGAGGGAGCCGGGCACGACATGCACCACCAGCCCATATCCGACAAGTTCAACATCCGAGGTGACGTAGGCGTGGCTCTTCCGCCCCTTACCCCTGAACAGCGCGCAGCCGCGCTCGAGAAGGCCGCAGCGGCTCGCCGGGAGCGCGCCGAGGTCAAGAATCGGCTCAAGCACTCCGGCGCTTCCCTGCACGAGGTCATCAAGCAGGGCCAGGAGAACGATGTCATCGGCAAGATGAAGGTCTCGGCCCTGCTCGAGTCCCTCCCCGGCGTGGGCAAGGTCCGCGCCAAGCAGATCATGGAGCGGCTCGGTATCTCCGAGAGCCGTCGCGTGCGCGGTCTGGGCTCCAACCAGATCGCATCGCTGGAGCGCGAGTTCGGCGGCGCCACCTCCTGACGTTCCCGGCACTCCCGGGAACCTGGATAATCGCTGCATGACAGAACGTCCGCGGCTGACCGTGCTCTCCGGCCCCTCCGGGGTCGGCAAGAGCACGGTCGTCGCCCATATGCGCACCGTCCACCCCGAGGTATGGCTCTCCGTCTCGGCCACCACCCGCAGGCCGCGGCCCGGGGAACGCGACGGGGTCCACTACTTCTTCGTCTCCGACGACGAATTCGACAAACTCATCGCCAACGGTGAGCTGCTCGAGTGGGCCGAATTCGCCGGCAACCGCTACGGCACCCCGCGCGGGGCCGTGCAGGAGCGGCTGGAGGCCGGGGAGCCGGTGCTGCTGGAGATCGATCTGCAGGGCGCGCGGCTGGTCCGCGAGTCCATGGCGGACGCCCAGCTGGTCTTCCTCGCCCCGCCGAGCTGGGACGAACTCGTCCGGCGGCTGACCGGGCGGGGCACCGAGGCGGCGGACGTGATCGAGCGGCGGCTGGCGGCCGCGCGGGTCGAGCTGGCCGCCGAGTCGGAGTTCGATACGACGCTTGTCAATACCTCCGTCGAGGATGTGGCGCGCGAGCTGCTAGCCTTGATGAAGGTTTCATAGATCGTTTTCTTTCTTTTGAGCGGAAGGCCTGAGAGTTGTCCTCTCCCATGACCGCGCCCGAGGGCATCATCAACCCGCCGATCGACGAGCTGCTCGAGGCCACGGACTCGAAGTACAGCCTGGTGATCTACGCGGCCAAGCGCGCGCGGCAGATCAACGCGTACTACTCGCAGCTGGGCGAGGGCCTGCTGGAGTACGTGGGCCCGCTCGTCGACACGCACGTCCACGAGAAGCCGCTGTCGATCGCCCTGCGTGAGATCAACGCGGGCCTGCTGACCTCGGAGTCCACGGACACCCCGGCGGCCTGAGCACCGCACCGGCGCCGGTTCCGGGCGGTCGCGGACGGGAGACGATCCCGTTCCGCGGCAGCCCCGGGACCGGCGCTTTCGTGTACCCCGCGGGAGCGTCCCCGGACCCGGTGGTGTGAGATGGGGGAGTGACGGCGAGCGAACGGGGAGGCACCCGATGACGGGACCGAGGATCGTGCTGGGCGTCAGCGGCGGTATCGCGGCGTACAAGGCCTGCGAGCTGCTGAGGCGCTTCACGGAGTCCGGGCACCGTGTCCGCGTCGTCCCCACCGCCTCCGCGCTGAACTTCGTCGGCGAGGCCACCTGGTCCGCGCTCTCCGGCCGGCCCGCCGCGACCGACGTCTGGTCGGACGTCCACGAGGTGCCCCACGTACGCATCGGCCAGGAGGCCGACCTCGTCGTCGTCGCCCCGGCGACCGCCGACACCCTCGCCCGCGCCGCCCACGGCCTCGCGGACGACCTGCTGACCAACACCCTCCTCACCGCCCGCTGCCCCGTCGTCTTCGCCCCGGCGATGCACACCGAGATGTGGGAGAACCCGGCGACCCGGGCCAACGTGGCCACGCTGCGCGAACGCGGCGCCGTCGTGATCGAGCCGGCCGTCGGCCGCCTCACCGGCGTCGACACCGGCAAGGGCCGGCTGCCCGACCCCGGGGAGATCTTCGAGATCTGCCGCCGGGTCCTCGCCCGCGGCGTGGCCGGGGTCGGGCCCGACCTCGCCGGGCTCCGGCTGGTCGTCAGCGCCGGGGGTACGCGCGAGCCGCTGGACCCCGTGCGCTATCTGGGCAACCGCTCCTCCGGCAAGCAGGGCTACGCCCTCGCCCGGACCGCCGTCGCGCGCGGCGCGCGGGTCACGCTGATCGCCGCCAACGCCGGGCTGCCCGACGTCGCGGGGGCCGACATGGTCCACGTACAGACCGCCGTCCAGCTCCGGGAGGCCGTTCTGGCGGCCGCCGCGGACGCGGACGCCGTCGTGATGGCCGCCGCCGTGGCCGATTTCCGGCCTGCCGTCTACGCCTCCGGCAAGATCAAGAAGGTGGACGGCCGGGACCCGGAGCCGGTCGCCCTGGTCCGTAACCCGGACATCCTCGCCGAGCTCTCCGCCACCCGTCCGAAGGCCGGACAGCTCGTCGTGGGCTTCGCCGCCGAGACCGACGACGTGCTGGCCAACGGCCGCAAGAAGCTCGCCCGCAAGGGCTGTGACCTGCTCGTCGTCAACGAGGTGGGGGACACCAAGGCCTTCGGCTCCGAGGAGAACGAGGCCGTGGTGCTGTCCGCCGACGGCTCCGAGCACCCCGTGCCGTACGGGCCGAAGGAAGCCCTCGCCGACACCGTCTGGGACCTCGTCGCCGAGCGGCTGACCTGAACCTCGCGGCGGCTTCGCCGGTGGCCGGGAATGTGCGACACTCCGTGAGGTCGATACCGTACGAAACCGGTGGATCACCGGCTTCCCCGGTCGAAGACAGCCCAAAGAGCGAGACGGGTTGCCCGCACCCCGAACCCGCCCGATAAACTTCAGGCCGGACCGACCAGCGCCCGCCCCGCCGGCGCCGGGACCGCCGTCCGACTTGTATGAGCCAGCAGCCGCTGCAACCCAGGGAGCGATGTGTCCCGTCGTCTTTTCACCTCGGAGTCCGTGACCGAAGGTCACCCCGACAAGATCGCTGACCAGATCAGCGACGCGATCCTCGATGCGCTTCTCAAGGACGACCCCACCTCCCGGGTGGCCGTCGAGACGCTCATCACCACCGGCCAGGTGCATGTCGCCGGTGAGGTGACGACCTCGGGGTACGCGGACATCGCCACCCTCGTGCGCAACAAGATCCTCGAGATCGGCTACGACTCCTCGAAGAAGGGCTTCGACGGCGCCTCCTGCGGTGTCTCGGTGTCCATCGGCTCGCAGTCCCCGGACATCGCGCAGGGCGTCGACGCCGCGTACGAGAACCGGGTCGAGGGCGACGAGGACGAGCTCGACAGGCAGGGCGCCGGCGACCAGGGCCTGATGTTCGGCTACGCCTGCGACGAGACGCCCGAGCTGATGCCGCTGCCGATCCATCTGGCGCACCGGCTGTCCAAGCGGCTGACCGAGGTCCGCAAGAACGGCACCATCCCCTACCTGCGCCCCGACGGCAAGACGCAGGTCACCATCGAGTACAACGGCGACAAGGCCGTCCGTCTGGACACGGTGGTCGTCTCCTCGCAGCACGCCTCCGACATCGACCTGGACTCGCTGCTCGCCCCCGACATCCGCGAGTTCGTCGTGGAGCCGGTGCTGGCGAGCCTCCTCGAGGACGGCATCAAGCTCGACACCGAGGGCTACCGGCTGCTGGTCAACCCCACCGGACGGTTCGAGATCGGCGGCCCCATGGGCGACGCCGGGCTGACCGGCCGCAAGATCATCATCGACACCTACGGCGGCATGGCCCGGCACGGCGGCGGCGCCTTCTCCGGCAAGGACCCGTCGAAGGTCGACCGCTCGGCCGCGTACGCGATGCGCTGGGTCGCCAAGAACGTCGTCGCGGCGGGCCTGGCGGCGCGCTGCGAGGTGCAGGTCGCGTACGCGATCGGCAAGGCGGAGCCGGTGGGTCTGTTCGTCGAGACCTTCGGCACGGCCACGATCGACACCGAGAAGATCGAGCAGGCCATCGGCCAGGTCTTCGACCTGCGTCCGGCCGCGATCATCCGGGACCTGGACCTGCTGCGCCCGATCTACTCCGAGACGGCCGCCTACGGGCACTTCGGCCGCGAGCTCCCCGACTTCACCTGGGAGCGCACGGACCGCGTCGAGGCGCTGCGCAAGGCGACGGGGCTGTAGGTCCCCCGGTAATACGGCTGCACCGGACGCCCCGGCGCCCCTACTCTGTGGGGGCGCCGGGGCGTCCGGTGCGAAGGTGACGGTTACTTCCTTCCGAACAGAAAAGTTCTTGCGGGTTCGAGTCCCGCCGTCGGTCCCCCCGGGGGCCGGTCGTGGCGAAACTGGCAGACGCAGATGGCACCCGTACCGCCACCGTTGTTGATCTCGGACGCCCGGGCCGCGGTCTGTCACCCCTGTCCGGTACAACGGATACGTGAGCCGCGACGACGACAAGCCCGACGCCTCCCCCGCGGGGGGTGAGCAGCTTGCCCTCATCCGCGAGACGGTGCGCGAGGCGAAGAAGCCCCGGGCCAAGCCGCGGACCTGGCGCGGGGCGCCGCGGGCCGAGCGGCTGCCCGTCGCCCGGGTGCTCGTCGACAAGGGCCTCAGCCATCTCGACCGGTACTTCGACTACGCCGTGCCCGCCGCCATGGACGAGGAGGCCCAGCCCGGCGTCCGCGTCCGGGTGCGCTTCGGGGCGCGCGTCGTCAAGGGGCGGCGCGAGGGCGGGGAGCTGCACGACGGGTTCATCGTGGAGCGCGCCGAGGCCAGCGACTACGCCGGACCGCTGGCGCCCCTCGCCCAGGTGCTGTCCACGGAGCGGGTGCTCACGCCCCGGCTGCTCGACCTGTGCCGGGCCGTCGCCGACCGCTACGCCGGCTCCCTCGCCGACGTCGTCCAGCTCGCCGTGCCGCCCCGCCGGGCCCGCGTCGAGCAGCAGCCCCCCGCCCGCCCCTTCGCCCCGCCGCTCCCGCTGACCGGCCCGGGGCCCTGGGGGCGGTACGAGACGGGGCCGGGCTTCCTGCACGCGCTGGCCCGCCGCGACAGCCCCCGCGCCGTGTGGACGGCCCTGCCGGGACCGTCCTGGCCGCAGGAGCTGGCGTACGCCGCCGCGGCCGCCCTCTCCTCCGGCCGCGGCGCCCTGATCGTCGTCCCGGACGGGCGGGCGGCGGCGCGGGTGGACGAGGCGCTCACGGCGCTGATCGGCGCCGGCCGGCACGTCCTGCTCGCGGCGGAGACCGGCCCCGAGGAGCGCTACCGCCGCTGGCTGGCCGTCAGCCGCGGCTCGGTGCGGGCCGTGGTCGGCACCCGGGCGGCCGTGTTCGCCCCCGTCCAGGACCTCGGACTGGTCGCCCTGTGGGACGACGGCGACAGCAGCCACAGCGAGCAGCACGCGCCCCAGCCGCACGCCCGCGAGGTGCTGCTGCTGCGCGCGGCGCACGAGCGGACGGGGTTCCTGATCGGCGGCCACAGCGTGACCGTCGACGCCGCCCAGCTGCTGCAGACCGGCTGGGCCCGGCCGCTCACCGCCTCGCGCGAGCAGGTGCGGGCGGCGGCGCCCCTGATCCGGACGGTCGGGGAGACGGAGGAGGCCCGCGATGCCGCCGCCCGTGCCGCGCGGCTGCCGTCGCTCGCCTGGCAGGCCGTACGCGACGGGCTGAGGTCCGGCCCCGTGCTCGTCCAGGTGCCCCGGCGGGGGTACGCGCCCCGGCTGGCCTGCGAGCGCTGCCGTGCGCCCGCGCGCTGCGGGACCTGCTCGGGACCGCTGGAGAGCCGGGGGCCGGAGCAGCCGCCGCACTGCGCGTGGTGCGCGCGGGAGGAGGCAGACTGGCACTGCCCCGAGTGCGGCGCGAGCCGGCTGCGCGCCCAGGTCATCGGCGCCCGGCGCACGGCGGAGGAGCTGGGCCGCGCCTTCCCGGCCGTCCAGGTGCGCACGTCGGGGCGCGATCACGTGCTGGACCGGGTGCCGGACCTGCCCGCGCTCGTCGTCTGCACGCCCGGCGCGGAGCCCGTCGCCGACGGCGGCTACGCCGCGGCGCTGCTGCTCGACGGCTGGGCGCTGCTGGGCCGGCCCGACCTGCACGCGGGGGAGGAGGCGCTGCGGCGCTGGCTGGGCGCCGCGTCGCTGGTGCGGCCGCAGTCGGCGGGCGGCACCGTCGTGGTCGTCGCCGATCCGGCGCAGCGGCCCGTGCAGGCGCTGGTGCGGTGGGACCCCGCGGGATTCGCCGCGCGGGAGCTGGCGGACCGGGCGGAGCTCGGCTTCCCGCCGGTGTCGCGGATGGCGTCCGTCGCGGGGCCGGGGTCGGCGGTGACGGAGTTCCTGCTCGGCGCCGGGCTGCCGGCGGACACCGACGTCCTGGGGCCCGTCCCCGTGCCGGCCCCGGGGCCCGCCGGGCGTCCGCGCCGCCCCGGGGATCCGGCGCCGGCCCCGGCCGGCGACGAGCCGTGGGAGCGCGTGCTGCTGCGGGTCCCGCGCGGGACGGGGGCGGCGCTGGCGGCGGCGCTCAAGGCGGCTCAGGCGGCCCGGATGGTGCGGCGGGAGACGGCGCCGGTCCGGGTGCGGATCGATCCTTCGGACATCGGGTAGCCCGGGGTCCGGCCCCGGGCCACCCCGGGCGGGCCTACGAGTGCGCCGACAGCGCGTCCGTCCGGATGCCGCCGGGCTCCGCGAGCAGGGGGTCGCCCGGATCGGGCCGTACGGCGGCGGGCTCCGGCTCCTCGCGCGGCACCACGGGCGCCAGGCCCGCCGACAGGCCCACCGTGCCCGGCGCGGGACGGGCCGCGGGCACCACCGGCAGGCTCCGGGACGCCTCGGCCGGGGGCGGCGCGGCCGGGCGCCGGGCGCCGTACCGGCGGTGCACCGCCTGCTTCGTCACACCGAGGGCGGAGCCCACCGCGTCCCAGGAGAAACCCAGCGAACGGTCGAAGTCCACCGCTGCCGTGACCAGCGTCTCCACGCTGTCCCGCAGCTCCTGGGCGAGCCGGACCGTGGGCGCGGGCGCGCGTCCGTAGACGACGAAGCCCGCGGACGGTCCCGTCCGCCGGGGGCGGTAGACGTTGCCGAGCTGGGCGGTCAGGGTGCGCAGCGCATCCACCTGCCGGCGGACCCGCTCGATGTCCCGCACCAGGACCTGCAGGCTGGCCCGTGCCTGGGCGTCGTGAGTTGCGTGGTCGGCCATGAAAGAGCCTCTCGAACGGCGTCAAGTTGCGGGCCCGCCCTCTCGCCGGTGTCAGCGTCCGGCGACAGGGGCGGCCCGTTTTCCGTCAATCTCACTGAGCAACGCCACAGTCTTCACACGGTCACGCTACGGGGGCGTGCGGCCGGATGTCCGCAGCGCGCTCCCTCCTGCGTACGCCCCCGTTCACCCCCCTAGACTGAACCCGTTCACACACTGCCCACGAGAGGTCAGCAGCCAGTCATGAGGCTCGTCTTCGCCGGTACGCCCGAGGTCGCCGTTCCGTCCCTGGACGCCCTGATCGCCTCGGAGCGGCATGCGGTCGTGGCCGTCGTCACCAGGCCGGACGCTCCCGCGGGGCGTGGCCGGCGGCTGGTCGCGAGCCCGGTGGCGCAGCGGGCCGAGGAGGCCGGGATCGAGGTGCTGAAGCCCGCGCACCCGCGGGACGCGGACTTCCGGGCGCGGCTGACCGAGATCGCCCCCGACTGCTGCCCCGTGGTGGCGTACGGCGCGCTGCTGCCCAAGTCCGCGCTGGACATTCCCGCCCACGGATGGGTGAACCTGCACTTCTCGCTGCTGCCCGCGTGGCGCGGCGCGGCGCCGGTGCAGCACACCATCCTCGCGGGCGACGAGATGACCGGCGCGACGACCTTCCGGATCGACGAGGGGCTGGACTCCGGCCCGGTGTTCGGGGTCGTCACCGAGGCCGTGCGGCCCACGGACACCAGCGGGGACCTGTTCACCCGGCTGGCGTTCGCCGGCGCGGGGCTGCTGCTGGCGACGATGGACGGCATCGAGGACGGCTCGCTGGACCCGCGGCCGCAGCCGGCCGACGGCGTCTCCCTCGCCCCGAAGATCAGCGTCGAGGACGGCGAACTGCACTGGACCGACCCGGCGATGCGGATCGACCGGGTGGTCCGGGGCTGCGCGCCGGCCCCCGGCGCCTGGACGGTGTTCCGCGGCGAGCGGCTGAAGGTCATGTCGGTGGGGATGGCGCCCGACCGCGGGGACCTGGCGCCCGGTGACCTCGCGGTGTCCAAGAACGCGGTGCACGCGGGCACCGGGTCGCACGCCGTGGAGCTTCTGTGGGTGCAGGCGCAGGGCAAGAAGCCGATGAACGCCGCCGACTGGGCGCGCGGCGCCCGGATCGCCGCCGGCGAGCGCCTGGGGGCGTGAGGAGCGGCCGGGGGCGTGTGCCGCGGCGCCACGACGTACGCTGAAGGCAGTCTCTTCCACGTACCCCCGGAGCACCTTTCCCGTGAGTGAACCCCGCCGTCGTCCCGCCAAGCCCTACCGCAGACCGCAGAAGGACCCCGTACGGATCCTCGCCTTCGACGCGCTGCGCGCCGTGGACGAGCGGGACGCCTACGCGAACCTCGTCCTGCCGCCGCTGCTGCGCAAGGCGCGCGAGGGCGGGTCCTTCGACGCGCGGGACGCGGCGCTGGCCACCGAGCTGGTGTACGGGACGCTGCGCCGGCAGGGGACGTACGACCGGATCATCGCGGAGTGCGTCGACCGGCCGCTGCGGGAGGTCGACCCGCCGGTGCTGGACGTGCTGAGCCTGGGCGCGCACCAGCTGCTGGGGACGCGGATCCCCACGCACGCCGCCGTTTCGGCGACGGTGGAGCTGGCGCGGGTGGTGCTGGGCGACGGGCGGGCGAAGTTCGTCAACGCCGTGCTGCGGAAGATCGCGGCGCGTGATCTGCCGGCGTGGCTGGAGGTCGTGGCGCCGCCGTACGACGAGGACCCCGAGGATCATCTGGCCGTCGTGCACGCGCATCCGCGGTGGATCGTCTCGGCGCTGTGGGACGCGCTGGGCGGTGGCCGGGCGGGGATCGAGGATCTGCTGGAGGCCGACAACGAGCGGCCCGAGGTGACGCTGGTGGCGCGGCCGGGGCGGTCGACGACCGAGGAGCTGTCGTCGCCGGACACGCTGCCGGGGCGCTGGTCGCCGTACGCAGTGCGGATGACCGAGGGCGGCGAGCCCGGGGCCGTGCCGGCGGTGGCCGAGGGGCGGGCCGGGGTGCAGGACGAGGGCAGCCAGCTGGTCGCCGTCGCGCTGGCCAACGCGCCGGTGGAGGGCTCCGACCGGCTGTGGCTGGACGGGTGCGCCGGGCCGGGCGGGAAGGCGGCGCTGCTCGGGGCGCTGGCCGCCGGGCGGGGCGCGGCGCTGGTGGCGTCGGAGAAGCAGCCGCACCGGGCGCGGCTGGTGGCGCGGTCGCTGGACGGCAACCCCGGGCCGTACCAGGTGATCACCGCGGACGGCACGCGTCCGGCGTGGCGGCCGGGGGCGTTCGACCGGGTGCTCGTCGATGTGCCGTGCACCGGGCTGGGCGCGCTGCGGCGCCGGCCCGAGGCGCGCTGGCGGCGGCGGCCCGAGGACCTCGAGGGCTTCGCGCCGCTGCAGCGGGCGCTGCTGCGGTCCGCCCTGGACGCCGTGCGGGTGGGCGGTGTCGTGGGATACGCGACGTGCTCGCCGCATCCGGCGGAGACCCGGGCCGTGGTGGACGACGTGCTCAGGGACGTCCGGGGCGAGCTGCTGGACGCGCGGGAGCTGATGCCCGGGGTGCCCGGGCTGGGGGAGGGGCCGGACGTACAGCTGTGGCCCCACGTCCACGGCACCGACGCGATGTACCTGGCGCTGATCCGCCGCTCGGCCTGAGCCCGGACCCCGGGGGGCTGTGCGCCGCACAACCCCCCGGCGAGCTCAGTGCGTCTCGGCTCCCTCCGCCTGCCGGGACGGCACCTCGGCCGGCGTCGTCACCGGCTCGTCCCGGTGCCGCATCAGGGCGTTGGGCCACCAGACGCGGCGCCCGATGTCCAGGAACAGCGCCGTCACCAGCATCGACCGCACGATGAACGTGTCGATCAGCACGCCCACGGCGACCGCGAACCCGATCTCGGCGAACGACACCATCGGCAGCGTCCCGAACACCGCGAACGTGCCGGCCAGGACCAGACCCGCCGACGTGATCACCCCGCCGGTGGCCGCCAGCGCCGTGACCGCGCCCTGCCGGGTGCCGCGCCGCTGCGCCTCCTCCTTGATCCGGGTGGCCAGGAAGATGTTGTAGTCGATGCCCAGCGCCACCAGGAACACGAACACCAGCAGCGGGAACGAGGTGTCCTCGCCGGCGAAGTCGAAGACGTGCCGGAAGAACAGCGCGCTGATGCCCAGCGCCGCCGCGAACGACAGCACCACCGTCGCCATCAGCAGTACCGGCGCCAGCAGCGCCCGCAGCAGGAGCACCAGGACGACGAACACGGCCAGCAGCACGAGCGGGATGATCAGCTTGTCGTCCCGCTCGACGGCCGCGTCCATGTCGACGACCGCGGCCGTCGTGCCGCCGACGATCGCCTCCGCGTCCGGTGCCCGGGCCCCGAGGGCGTCGCGCACCATCCGGACGGTGTCCTTGGCCGCGCCGCTGCTCGGGTTGTCGTCCAGGACGGCCTCCAGATAGACCCGGCCCGAACGCTCCGCGGCCACTCCCCGCGGCGTGGCGATCGGTATGTCCGCCACGCCGTCCACGGCGGCCACGGTCTCCCCGACCCGGTCGGCCTGGTCGGCGTTCGCCAGGATGACCAGCGGATCGCCGCCGCCGGCCGGGAAGTACCGCGCCTGCACCTCGCTGCCGACGATCGAGTCCGGCCGCCCGGTGAAGGAGTCCTCGTAACTCAGGCCGGACGCCTTGAGCTGCATCAGCCCCACCGACAGCCCCGCGAGGACCAGCATGCCGACGGCCCACACCCGGCGCGGCCGGCGGGCGATCCGCAGCCCCGTGCGCGCCCACACGCCGCTCTCCGTCGGCTCGGCGGAGCCGAAGGCGGGCCGCACCGGCCAGAAGATCCACCGGCCCATGATCACCAGCAGCGCCGGGAACAGCGTGAGCAGCGCCAGCAGGGCCACCGCCACACCGATCGCCAGCACCGGGCCGAGACCCGCGGTGGAGTTGAGCTCCGCGAACATCAGCACCAGCATCGCGATGATCACCGTCGCCCCGCTGGCCAGCACGGCGGGACCGGCGCGGTGCAGCGCGAGCGCCATCGCCTCGTGCCGGTCCGCGTGCCGGCGCAGCTCCTCCCGGTACCGGGCGACGAGCAGCAGCGCGTAGTCCGTCCCCGCGCCGAACACCAGCACCGTGAGGATGCCGGCGCTCTGGCCGTTCACCGTCAGGCCCGCGTGCTCGGCCAGCAGATAGACCAGCGCCTGCGCCGTGAGCAGCGCCGCGACCACGGATATCACCGGGACGAAGAGCAGCGTCGGACTGCGGTACGTCAGCAGCAGCATGACGACCACGACCGACATCGCGGCGATCAGCAGCGTCGAGTCGATGCCCTCGAAGCCCTCGGCGAAGTCGGCGCTGGAACCGCCGGGTCCGGTGATGTGGACGCTCAGACCGTCCGCGCTCCTTCCGACGGCCCCGCGGATGTCGTCGACCGCGGGGACGATGCGCTGCCAGGCGTCCGTCCCCACCGTCAGCGGCACGAATATCTGGGCGGCGCGCGGGGCGTCGCCCTTCTCGAACTGCGGGTCCGGGGTCTCGGCGGCGCGCAGCCCGTGCCCCTTCAGCGCCCGGATCTGCGCCAGGTCCTCGTCGATCCGGGCCCGGTCCCCGTCGGTGAGCCCGGACTCCCGGGCGTAGACGATCACCGTCGGCATCTGCTCGGGGCGGAAGTCCTCCGACTCGCGCAGCACCTGCGTCGACTCGGCGGACTTGGGCAGCCAGTTGACGGTCTGATTGTCCTGGGCGTCGGTGAGCTTCTGCGCGAATCCGCCGAGGCCCAGGAGAATCCCGAGCCACAGCACCACCACGACCCACTTGGTCCGGCGGCCGCAGACGAGCCACGCGACGCCGCGCCCGGCCTCCGCGCCGCTCCTCTTCCCCGTGCTGTCCTGATCCCCTGATGTGTCCTGTACGTCCGACATGGCGCCCCCTCGGCCTGTCGTGGACTGACAACGCCCGTCAGCATGGCACGCGGCACTGACAATCCGCAGCGAGTAACTCACCGGTTGGCGTATGCACGTAAAATGGTGGAAAAACTCGCAGGTCAACGGGTGGGGGCGGCGCGCGCCGCAGAGGTGTACCGAACGTGTGTCCGCATAGTGGACATCGCTGGGCACCCGCGCCGCATCGCGCTCATCTGAGCTGTAGGCTCGGACCCAGCCGTCCCGCCTGAGCGATCAAGGTCTCCCCGCCATGCCGCAGATCAACCCCAGCATCCTGTCCGCGGACTTCGCCCGCCTCGCCGAGGAGGCGAAGGCGGTCGAGGGCGCCGACTGGCTCCACGTCGACGTCATGGACAACCACTTCGTACCGAACCTCACCCTCGGAGTCCCGGTGGTCGAGGCGCTGGGCAGGGCCACGGACACCCCCCTCGACTGCCATCTGATGATCGAGGACCCCGACCGCTGGGCCCCCGCCTACGTCGAGGCCGGCGCCGGTTCGGTGACCTTCCACGTGGAGGCCGCCGCCGCCCCCGTCCGGCTGGCCCGCGAGATCCGGGCCAAGGGCGCCCGCGCCTCGATGGCGCTGAGGCCGGCCACCCCGATCGAGCCGTACGAGGACCTGCTGCCCGAGCTCGACATGCTCCTGGTGATGACCGTGGAGCCCGGGTTCGGCGGACAGGCGTTCCTGGACGTCATGCTGCCCAAGATCCGCCGCACCCGGGAGCTGATCGACAAGCACGGACTGGAGCTGTGGCTCCAGGTGGACGGCGGCGTCTCGGACGCCACGATCGAACGGTGCGCCGAGGCCGGGGCCGACGTCTTCGTGGCGGGCTCCGCGGTCTACGGCGCCGCGGACCCGGCAGCCGCCGTGCGCGGCCTGCGGGAGAAGGCGGCGGCCGCCACCCGGTCGGCCGCCGGATCCCTGACGTGCCACGGGCACTGAGGGGCGCCGACGGGCGGACCTTCGCGGACAGTTCGCCCGCTCTTCACACGGGGTCCGCGGCCGGGGGCTGAACGACCGGGCCGGGTTCTGACAGGATGAACAGCATGCGCCGCGCCTCGACGCGAGGCGCTCGGCATAGGTAAGGAGACCGCGGTGTCTACGGGCCGGACAGCTATGCGGATGGGGCCGGCGGAGCTGGTGCAGGCGGCGGCGATGGCGCGCCGCTTCTACCTCGAGGGCAAATCGAAGATCCAGATCGCCGAGGAGTTCGGCGTCAGCCGCTTCAAGGTGGCGCGGGTGCTGGAGACGGCGCTCGAACGCGACCTCGTCCGGATCGAGATCCGGGTGCCCGCCGAGCTGGACGCGGAGCGCTCCGACGCCCTGCGGGCCCGGTACGGCCTGCGGCACGCGGTCGTCGTCGAGTCCCCGCCCGACTCCCCGGCCGTGGAGGAGCACCCCGACCCGGAGAACCTCGGCGAGGTGGCCGCCGACCTGCTCGGCGAGCTGGTCGACGAGGGCGACGTGCTGGGCCTGGCCTGGGGCCGGTCCACCATCAACATGGCCGCCGCCCTGCGCCATCTCCCGCCCTGCACGGTCGTCCAGCTCACCGGCGTGTACGACGCGGGCACCGCCGAGCGCGGCTCCGTCGAGGCCGTCCGCCGGGCCGCGGAGGTCGCGGGCGGCGAGGCCCACCCGATCTACGCCCCGATGCTGCTGCCGGACGTCGCCACGGCGAACGCGCTGCGCAGCCAGACCGGGGTGGCCCGGGCGTTCGAGTACTTCGACAAGGTCACCGTCGCCGCCGTGTCCATCGGCTCCTGGGAGGCCGGTATCTCCACGGTGCACGACATGCTGACCGCCGGTGAGCGCGAGCACTACGCCTCCCTGGGCGCCGCCGCCGAGATGTCCGCGCACCTCTTCGACGACGCGGGCCGCCGCATCGGCCGCGATCTGGGGGAGCGGTGCATCACCGTCGAGGCGGACCGGCTGCGCCGCATCCCGGAGGTCGTCGCCATCGCCGGCGGACTGCGCAAGGCGGCGGCGATCGGCGCGGTGCTGCGCTCGGGCCTGGTCACCAGCCTCGTCACGGACACGGCCGCCGCGGACTACCTGCTGCACGAGTCCCGCCCCCCGGTCCGCCCGGCCCTGGAGCGGGCGGACCCGGACGACGTCTGACGGCAGGTGGCCGCAACCCGCTCGACACGGCCCCGCCGGACGGCGGAGGATGGCCCCATGTCCGGGGAATGGGTCACCGTCGCCACGTACGAGAACGTCCGCGGCTGCCCGCCGCCGCTCGCCGCCCTGCGCGGTTGACTGCGCGACCGGGGCATCGACTGGCCGGTGCTCGACGACGCCGGCGTACGGGTCGACCTCGCCTGCGGACCCGGTGACGACGGCCGCCGGCACGGCTGGATCACCGTCCGCGTCCCCGCCGCCGCCCTGCGCCCCCTCGGCCTCCATCCCGACCAGCCCACGTCCCGGGTCCGGGGCCCGTTCCCGCCGCGGTGGTGGCACGCGCAGGCGGAACGGGAGACGCGCGGACGCCGGAGGGAGGGAAGAGCATGGCGTACGTACTGAACGCCGTCATCGCCGGACACGAGCTGCTCGCCGCGGCCGTACGGGACGTCCCGTACGCCCGCGCCGTGCGGCTGGGCCAGGGGCCGGCCCTCGTGCCCCTCACCGGCGAGCTGTTCGACGCCTGGGGCTGCTGCGGCACCGGAGCACGCGGGACTGGCTCACGGAGTGAGGGCCAGGGGCCGCAGCGTCATCAGCCCGTCCTCCGGCGCGGCGGCCATGGCGAAGGGGAACCGGTCGGCCTCCAGGCACAGCTCGAGGTCGTCCGCGTGAATCCCCGGGAGCCCGCTGCGGGCGCCCTCCGCGAGCCGCGCCGCGTCCTTGGAGGCGCCCGCCCGCCGCAGGTACGGGGCGGGGTCGGCGGCCGGATCCGCGAGGAGCGCGGCGATGTACTCGGCGCACGCCAGGTCCTCCTCCGCCCGCCCGTCGCCGCCGGTGACCACGAAGGTGACGGCGCCGGTCCGGCGGGCGAGCAGCAGGCGCGCGGTCGCGGCGGCGACGGTGAACCCGGCGCACAGCAGCAGCGGGGCGTGCCGCGCCGCCTGGGCGCCGGTGGTGCCGTTGCGGGTCTTCTGGACCAGCGTCCGCTCCGCCAGATCGAGGGTGCGCAGCTCTCCCGGCGAGTTCACGGTGTCGATACCGGGGACCGGCTCGCCGTCGGTGAGCGTGATCCAGTCCGGGTTGCGGCCCTTGAGCGTACGGGCCTGGTCCAGGTCCTCGGCCAGCACCACCCGTCTCGCGCCCCGGGCGAAGGCCCAGGCGGTGGTGGTGAAGGCGCGCATGACGTCGATGACGACGACGGCGGACGGGGCCCGGGTCAGCCCGGCGATGCTCACGTAGTCGGTCTGCATCCCGTCATGATCGCGCTTCCCGCCCGCGTCTTCGGAGTACCGGCCGGTATCCGCTCTCAGTCGATCACACGAACGTCCCGTCCGGACCCTGGAGGATTCGTCCGGCCTGCGATGTTCCGTACCCGTGGGACAATGAAGTACGTGCTTTTCCCCCCGGGCCGGACCGCCCGGGGGCCGTCCCGAGCTGACTGGATGCCCAGCACGTGCGTTTCCTCAACGATCTGCAGCCCTCGTACGACCTCACGTACGACGACGTCTTCATGGTGCCGCGCCGCTCCGCGGTGGGCTCCCGGCAGGACGTGGACCTCTCGTCCGCCGACGGCAGCGGGACGACGATTCCGCTGGTCGTCGCCAATATGACCGCCATCGCCGGCCGCCGGATGGCCGAGACCGTCGCCCGGCGCGGCGGGCTCACGGTCATCCCGCAGGACATCCCGATCGATGTCGTCGCCGAGGTGGTGTCCTGGGTCAAGCGGCGGCATCTGGTGCTGGACACCCCCATCGTGCTCCACCCGCACTCCACCGTCGCCGACGCCCTGTCGCTGCTGCCCAAGCGGGCCCACCGCGCGGGCGTCGTGGTCGACGGCGGACGGCCGCTGGGCATCGTCACCGAGAGCGACCTGACCGGGGTGGACCGCTTCACCCAGCTCTCCGAGATCATGTCCCGCGATCTGCTGCTGGTGGACGCGGACATCGATCCGCGCGAGGCGTTCAACCGGCTCGACGGCGCGCACCGGCGACTCGCGCCCGCGGTCGACGCCGACGGGATGCTGGTCGGCATCCTCTCCCGCAGGGGCGCCCTGCGGGCCACCCTTTACACCCCGGCCACCGACGCCGGCGGACACCTGCGGATCGCCGCGGCGGTCGGCATCAACGGCGACGTCGCCGCCCGGGCCGAGCAGCTCCTCGACGCCGGCGTCGACGTGCTCGTCGTGGACACCGCGCACGGCCACCAGGAGTCGATGCTCTCCGCGCTGAAGGCGGTACGCGCCCTGAACCCGCGGGTGCCCGTGGTCGCGGGCAACATCGTCGCCGCCGAGGGCGTACGGGACCTGGTCGAGGCCGGTGCCGACATCATCAAGGTCGGCGTGGGCCCCGGCGCGATGTGCACGACCCGGATGATGACCGGCGTCGGCCGCCCGCAGTTCTCCGCGGTGCTGGAATGCGCGGCGGAGGCCCGGAAGTTTGGCAAGCACGTGTGGGCCGACGGCGGGGTGCGCCATCCGCGCGACGTCGCGATGGCGCTGGCGGCGGGTGCGTCGAACGTCATGATCGGCTCGTGGTTCGCCGGGACGTACGAGTCGCCGGGCGACATGCAGCAGACGGCCGACGGGCGGCTCTACAAGGAGTCCTTCGGCATGGCCTCGGCGCGCGCCGTGCGCAACCGGACGTCGGAGGAGTCGGCGTACGACCGGGCCCGCAAGGCGCTCTTCGAGGAGGGCATCTCCACCTCGCGGATGTTCCTGGACCCGGCGCGGCCCGGGGTCGAGGACCTGATCGACTCGATCATCGCGGGGGTGCGCAGCTCCTGCACGTACGCCGGCGCGTCCACGCTCGAGGAGTTCCACGAGAAGGCCGTCGTCGGCATCCAGTCGGCCGCGGGCTACGCGGAGGGCAAGCCGCTGCACGCGTCGTGGCAGTAGACCGCGCCGAGCGTGGCGTGAAGCAATCCCCCGGCAGCACCGGTAATCGGCGCGGGAATCGCCCGCATCGGTGCTGCTGGGGCTGATGTGACGTCAGTTGTTCAGGGGGCGTAACGAACCGTCGACCGTTGGGCGACGATTGACCGGATCAGGCCAAGATCGGATGATGTGCCGCCTGTTTCCCCATAGCCTCACGGGCATGCGAACAGCACGAATTCTTGTGGGCGTGGCCGCCGTTGCCGCGCTGGCCACGGGGTGCAACCCGGAGCAGGCCGACACCGAGTCCACCGACAGCGCGAGCGCCCCGGCCACCCCGGCGGCCGGGGAGTCCGCGGCCGCGCCGGCCGAGGCACTGGCCGTACCCGTCACCGGTCCCCAGGACGGAGTGGCGAAGAGCACCTCCGACATGGCCGACCCGTCCGGGAAGCCCCCCTCCGGCGCCGACTTCGCCACCCAGATCAGGTACGCCCTGCGCACGGACGCCCTGCACAAGGCCCTGGTGGAGGCCGAGACCAGCGCCGACTGCCCGGACGGGATCACGCAGCAGGCCAACGCCGTCAGCAAGTGCACCGTCACCTACGGCGCGGCGAAGATCCCGTACACCGTCACCATCGGCGCGAACTACAAGGAGGGCAGCTTCATCACGCCCTACCGGGCGGAGCCGCAGGGCGTGCTTCTGATAGCCAAGCGGGTACAGAACGAGTTCTGGAACACCTTCGGCAAGACGGCCGACGAGCTGTCCTGCGACGAGATGCCCGAGGCGCAGACCGTCAAGGACGGGGACGAGACCGAATTCCACTGCCAGGCCAAGGGGCTGGGCGGCGACCCGTCCCAGGTCACCCTCTTCAAGGTCGTGGTCAAGACCTACGGTCCGTCGTTCGTCCGCCAGGACAGCTGACAGACGACGGACGCGGGGCCGGCGGCACACGGCCGCCGGCCCCCGGAAAACGCGTCAGCGCGGCAGTACGGCCTCCAGCGCCGCCACCAGCGCCGGGTCCTCCGGCTCGGTGCGCGGGCGGAAGCGGCCGACGACCTCGCCCGTCGGGGCGATCAGGAACTTCTCGAAGTTCCACTGGATGTCCCCGGCCTCCCCGTCCGCGTCCGGGACCGCCGTCAGCGTCTCGTACAGCGCATGCCGGCCCGGGCCGTTGACCTCCAGCTTCTCGAACATCGGGAAGGCCACGCCGTACGTCGCGGAGCAGAACGTCGCGATCTCCTCGGCCGTGCCCGGCTCCTGTCCGCCGAACTGGTTGCAGGGGAAGCCCGCCACCGTGAAGCCGCGCCCGGCGTACTTCTCCTGGAGCCGCTCCAGCCCCGCGTACTGCGGTGTCAGACCGCACTTCGACGCGACGTTGACCGCCAGCACCGCCGTGCCCCGGTAGTCGGCCAGCGACGCGGGCCCGCCGGCCAGGGTGTGCAGCTCAATGTCGTAGATGCCCATCTTCGGACGTCCTCCTCGAACCGTGTTCTACTTCCACGTATGAGACTCGACGATCTCGATGAGCGGATCGTACGCGCCCTCGCCGAGGACGCCCGGCGCTCCTACGCCGACATCGGCGCCGAGGTCGGTCTGTCGGCGCCCGCGGTGAAGCGGCGGGTGGACCGGTTGCGCGACTCCGGCGCCATCACCGGCTTCACGGTGCAGGTCGATCCGGCGGCGCTGGGCTGGTCCACGGAGGCGTTCGTGGAGATCTACTGCCGGGGCCGGACGTCCCCGGAGGACATCCACGACGCGCTGGTGCGCTTCCCGGAGGTGGCCTCCGCGTCCACGGTCACCGGTGAGGCCGACGCCGTGGTGCAGGTCTTCGCCTCCGACGTGCGGCACTTCGAGCGGGTGCTGGAGAAGATCGCGGGGGAGTCGTTCGTCGAGCGGACGAAGTCGGTGCTGGTGCTGTCCCCGCTGCTCAGGCGCTACAGCGCGGGCTCACCCACCTGAGCACGCAGCCCCGCGCAACGAATCGCCGCGGACGGCCGGAAAGACGCAACGGATCGAGGGTTGAAACGCAAGGGAGCGGCCTTGGCCGCCGCCCGGCGTCGGACGTACGGTCGATCACGTCCCCCCGACGCTCCACCTGCGAGGTTCCATGGCGCCCGTGCGCATCGCGCTCCACCAGAGCGCCGGCGCTGTCCCCCGCGACACCCGCGCGAACCTGCGCGCCCTCGACGCCACCGCCCGCACCGCGGCCGCGGGCGGCGCACGGCTGCTGCTCACCCCCGAGCTGTGGCTCACCGGCTACGCCCTGGGCGACGACGTCGCCGCCCGCGCCGAGACGGCGAACGGCCCCGGCGCCCGCGCCGTCGCCGCCATCGCCGCCGAACACGGCCTGGCCATCGCGTACGGCTACCCCGAGCGGGCCGGCGACGCGGTCTACAACTCCGTCCAGCTGATCGACCCGCACGGCCGCGCCCTCGCCGGCTACCGCAAGACCCACCTCTTCGGCGACTTCGAGACCGAGCACTTCACCCCGGGGGACACCCTCGTCGCGCAGACCGTCTTCGCGGGACTCCGGATCGGCCTGCTGATCTGCTACGACGTCGAGTTCCCGGAGACCGTCCGCGCCCACGCGCTGGCCGGCACCGAGCTGCTGCTGGCGCCCACCGCGCTGATGCGCCCGTACGAGATCGTCCCCAACACCCTGATCCCGGCGCGCGCCTGGGAGAACCAGCTCTACGTCGCCTACGCCAACCGCGCCGGCCCCGAGGGCGGCTTCCACTTCGCCGGACTCAGCTGCCTGGCCGCCCCCGACGGCACCGTACGCGCCCGCGCCGGCCTCGGCGACGACCTGATCCTCGCCGACGTCGATCCAGGACTGCTCGCCGCCTCCCGCGCGCAGAACCCGTACCTCGCCGACCGGCGCCCCGAGCTCTACCACCCCCGGGGCTGACACCCCCGCCCCTCGTCACCGTTCCCCCGCCGACCGCGGGGGCGCCACCCCTTGCGCAAGAGGAGAACCCGCCGATGACGTCCACGGTGCCCACGGCCGTCCACGCCACCGACGAACCGGCCGCGGAGACCCCGGCGCGGCCGGTCACGATGTTCGGTCCCGACTTCCCCTTCGCCTACGACGAGCACCTCGCCCACCCCGCCGGACTCGGCCGGATACCGGCCACCGAACACGGCACCGAGATCGCCGTCATCGGCGGCGGACTCTCCGGGATCGTGGCCGCGTACGAGCTGATGAAGATGGGCCTCAAGCCCGTCGTCTACGAGGCCGACAAGATCGGCGGACGGCTGCGCACGGTGGGCTTCGACGGGGTCGGTGACGGGCTGACCGCCGAGATGGGCGCGATGCGCTTCCCGCCGTCCTCCACGGCGCTGCAGCACTACATCGACCTGGCCGGCCTCGAGACCAGGCCCTTCCCCAACCCCCTCGCTCCCGACACCCCCTCCACCGTCGTGGACCTCAAGGGCGAGTCGCACTACGCCGAGACCATCGACGACCTCCCGCAGGTCTACCGCGACGTGGCCGCGGCGTGGAACGCCTGTCTGGAGGAGGGCGCCGACTTCTCCGACATGAACCAGGCCATCCGCGAGCGCGACGCCGGGCGCATCCGCGAGATCTGGGGCCGGCTCGTCGAGAAGTTCGACAACCAGACCTTCTACGGCTTCCTCTGTGACTCCGAGGCCTTCAAGTCCTTCCGGCACCGCGAGATCTTCGGCCAGGTCGGCTTCGGCAGCGGCGGCTGGGACACCGACTTCCCCAACTCCATCCTGGAGATCCTGCGCGTCGTCTACACCGAGGCCGACGACCACCACCGCGGCATCGTCGGCGGCAGCCAGCAACTGCCGCTGCGGCTGTGGGAACGCGCCCCCGGCAAGCTGGTGCACTGGGCGCCCGGCACCTCCCTCGCCACGCTGCACGCGGACGGCACGCCGCGTCCGGCGGTCACCCGGCTGCACCGCACCGCCGGCGACCGCATCACCGTGACGGACGCCACCGGCGCCGTCCGCACGTACCGGGCGGCCGTGTTCACCGCCCAGTCCTGGATGCTCCTGTCGAAGATCGACTGCGACGACGAGCTGCTCCCCATCGACCACTGGACGGCCGTCGAGCGCACCCACTACATGGAGTCGTCCAAGCTGTTCGTGCCCGTCGACCGGCCGTTCTGGCTGGACAAGGACGAGGAGACCGGGCGGGACGTGATGTCGATGACGCTCACCGACCGGATGACCCGCGGTACGTATCTGCTGGACGACGGGCCGGACCGGTCCGCGGTGATCTGCCTGTCGTACACCTGGTGCGACGACAGCCTGAAGTGGCTGCCGCTGTCCGCGGGGGAGCGGCTCGAGGTCATGCTGAAGTCGCTGCGGGAGATCTACCCCAAGGTCGACATCCGGCGGCACATCATCGGCGACCCGGTGACGGTGTCGTGGGAGAACGAGCCGTACTTCATGGGCGCGTTCAAGGCCAACCTGCCCGGCCACTACCGCTATCAGCGGCGGCTGTTCACGCACTTCATGCAGGACCGGCTGCCCGCCGGCAAGCGGGGGCTGTTCCTGGCCGGCGACGACATCTCGTGGACGGCGGGCTGGGCCGAGGGCGCCGTCCAGACCGCGCTCAACGCCGTCTGGGGCGTCATGCACCACCTCGGCGGCGGCACGGACCCGGCCAACCCCGGACCGGGCGACGTGTACGACGAGATCGCGCCGGTGGAGCTGCCGGAGGACTAGGGCCTGTGTGGAGTTCCCCGTCTGCGCCCCGGCGCCCGGCACTCCCCCAAGCTCTCGGCTTCGCTCGAGCAGGGGGTACCCCCATCTCGCCGCACGCCGTCCCAGGACAGGTGGCTCCGCCACATGACCTGGGACGGCGCACGCCGAGAGCACGCACCGAACGCCGCGCTCCGCGCGAACGACGGGGAACTCCACACAGGCCCTAACGGGGTACCAGCAGCGGGGTCAGCAGGCACCGGCTCACCAGGCCGGTGTTCTGGTCGAGCCGCCGCGCGAACTCCTCGTACACCCCGGGCAGTTCGCGCAGCGGCCACAGGGCCGCGACCGTCGCCCAGGCGCTCTCGCGGGCCCGGTCCAGGCTCCAGGCGCCGAGCAGATGCGTCAGCGGGTCCGTCACGTCCAGCAGCTCCGGGCCCGGCGTCAGCTCGTCGCGGATACGCTCCTCCAGCCGCTCCAGGACGGCGCACGCCCGCTCGAAGTCCCCGCGCGCCGCTTCCGGTTCGCGCTCCCGGGCGGCGCAGTCCGCGATCACCGCCAGCGGCAGGTCGTGGCCGACGTGGGCGTTGAGCCCGGCCAGCGCGAACTGCGGCGCACGCACGCCGCCGTGCCGGCGGGCCTCCAGCAGCGGCCGCCAGCAGGCCGGCGGACGGCGGCCGGCCGCGGCGTCCCCGACCGCCCCCAGCCAGCGCTCCGCGGCCGCCCCCAGCAGCGCCGGATACGCCCCGCCCGCCTCCTGGACGACCCGCAGATACACGCCGTTGAACACCCCGGCGCCGTCCCCCGGCGGCAGCGCGTCGCCGATCCCGCGCAACCGCGCCGCCACCGACGCGGCGAGCTCCCCTGACGTCATGACCGCCACGATGACAGCCGGCGCGGCCCCGGGTCATCACCCCTGGGCGTGAATACGCGGGGCCGGGAATGGATCCGGGGCGAGCCGTGTTCTGACCGGATGCGAGCACACGTGATCCGGCGTGATACTTCCCACACCGGGGATTCGTCCCCCTCGGGCCGTGGCAGACTGGATCCGTACCAGTGACAACGCAAGCGCACTCCGGGGTCGGTGCAATTCCGAACCGGCGGTTACAGTCCGCGACCCGTCCGCCGCCAGCGGCCGGTTGACCAGGTGAAATTCCTGGACCGACGGTTAAAGTCCGGATGGGAGGCAGTGCGCGGCGGGATGCACGGGTGCGCCGCGCGCCGGCCCGTCGGGCCGTGCCCCGGTCGCTTCCCGGCGTTCTGCTTCACCGTCGGTTTCCCGACAGCCCCGGAGTCCTTGCCCGAAGCGGCAGGAGGACCCGGTGGCCCCCATCAGCGAGAGCGCGATCCGCCAGGCGATGGCCCGCGCGATTTCCCTCGCCGCCGAAGGCCTCGGCCACACCAGCCCCAACCCCGTCGTCGGCTGCGTCGTCCTCGACGCCGCCGGACAGGTCGCCGGTGAGGGCCACCACCGCCGCGCGGGCGGACCGCACGCCGAGATCCACGCCCTCGGGGCGGCCGGCGCCCGGGCCCGCGGCGGCACCGCGATCGTCACCCTCGAGCCCTGCAACCACACCGGCCGCACCGGCCCCTGCGCCCGGGCGCTGATCGACGCCGGGATCGCCCGCGTCGTGTACGCCGTCGCCGACCCGAACCCCGTCGCCGGCGGCGGCGCCCACACCCTCGCCGCCGCCGGGGTTGCCGTCGAGGGCGGGGTGCTCGCCGAAGAGGCCGCCGCCGGCAACCGGGCCTGGCTCACCGCCGTCGCCGCACACCGCCCGTACGTCCGGTGGAAGTACGCCGCGACCCTGGACGGACGCAGCGCCGCCGCCGACGGCACCAGCCGCTGGATCACCTCCGCCGAGTCCCGCGCCGACGTCCACCGCCTGCGCGCCGAGGCCGACGCCGTGGTCGCGGGCGCCGGCACCGCCCGCGCCGACGACCCCCAGCTCGCCGTACGCGGCGTCGACGGCCCCGTCACGCAGCCGCTGCGGGTGGTCGTAGACACCAACGCCACCGCGGTCAAGCCCGGCGCCCGGGTGCTGGACGACACCGCCCCCACGCTGATCGCCGTCGCGCCGGACGCCGACGCCGGGCACCTGCCCGCCGTACTGCGCCTGCCCCGCGCCGCCCACGGACCCGGACTGGACCTCACCGCCCTGCTCGCCGAGCTCTACGAGCGGGGTGTGCGCTCCGTACTGCTGGAGGGCGGGCCCACCCTCGCCGGGGCGTTCCTCGCCGCAGGCCTCGTCGACGAGGTCGTCGGCTATCTCGCCCCCGCCCTCCTCGGCGCCGGCCCCGCCGCCCTCGCCGGCGCCGGCGTCGCCACCATCGGCGACGCCGTCCGCCTGGACCTCACCGACGTCACCCGCCTCGGCCCCGATCTGCGGATCACGGCCGTCCCCCTGACCCCCGTCACCACCGCCCCTGAGGAGAACTGACGTGTTCACCGGCATCGTCGAAGAACTGGGCGAGGTCGTCGCCGTAGCGGACCTCGGCGACTCCTCCCGCTTCACCCTCCGCGGCCCCGTCGTCACCGACGGCGCCGGCCACGGCGACTCCATCGCGGTCAACGGCGTCTGCCTGACGGTCGTCGACACCGAGGCCGACTGGTTCACCGCCGACGTCATGGCGGAGACCCTGAAGCGCTCCAGCCTCGGCGACCTCGCGCCCGGCGCCCGCGTCAACCTCGAGCGCCCCACGCAGCTCGGCGGCCGGCTCGGCGGCCATCTGGTGCAGGGCCACGTCGACGCCACCGGCACGGTCGTCTCCCGGGAGCCCTCCGACAACTGGACGGTCGTCACCGTCTCGCTGCCCCCGGAGCTCGCCCGCTATGTGGTGGAGAAGGGCTCCATCACCGTCGACGGCGTCAGCCTCACCGTCGTCGGCGCCGACGACGACCACTTCACCGTCAGCCTCATCCCCACCACCCTCGACCTGACCACCCTCGGCTTCAAACAGCCCGGGGACCGGGTCAACCTGGAGATCGACGTGATCGCCAAGTACGTCGAGCGGATGCTCGGCGCGACCGGCACCGCCGCGGCGCCCGCCCGGGACGCCCGATGAGTGCCCTGGACTGGCTGGACACCACGGCCGTCACCCTCTTCGACCAGAAGATCATCTGGTCGGACCTGCTGGGCAACGTCCTGGGCCTGGGCGCCCTGGCCTTCGGCTGGCGCCGCTCGGTCCTCGCCTGGCCCGCCCAGCTGCTCTCCGGTCTGATCCTGGTCACCGCCTACTGGCACGCCAACCTCACCGGCGGCGTCGGCAAGCAGGTCCTGGTGGTCGCCGTCGCCGTGTGGGGCTGGCTGCAGTGGCAGCGCGGCCGCCGCGAGTCCGGCGAGGTCAGGGTCCGCTTCGCGACCTGGACCGAACGCGCCTGGCTGGTGGGCGCCGCCGCGGCCGGGACGCTCGCCGTCGGCCTGCTCTTCAAGGCGTACCCGAGCCTGTCGTGGAACGCCTGGCCCGACGCCTACATATTCGTCGGCAGCGTCGTCGCCATGGTGGCGATGGCGCGCGGACTGGTGGAGTTCTGGTTCGCCTGGCTGGCCGTGGACGTCGTCGGCGTCCCCCTGGCCTTCGACAGCGGACTGGCCTTCTCCGCCGTCGTCTACATCGTGTACGGCGCGCTCGTCCTCCTGGGCCTTCGGGCCTGGTGGATCGAGAGCCGACCCGCCCGCCCCGCCCCGGGCGGCGCAGCTCTGGAAGGAGCCACCGCATGAGCACCGCCGTGCAGTACGAGCACGACCTGACCCTCGACACCATCGAGCGCGCGATCGCGGAGATCGCCGCCGGCCGGGCCGTCGTCGTGGTCGACGACGAGAACCGGGAGAACGAGGGCGACCTGATCGCCGCCGCCGAGCTGATCACGCCCGAGATCGTGGCGTTCATGATGCGCGAGTGCTCCGGCATGATCTGCGCCCCCATGGACGGCGCCGTCCTGGACCGGCTGGCCCTGCCGCAGATGGTGGCCGACAACACCGAGTCGATGCGCACCGCCTTCACCGTCACCGTCGACGCCGCGCCCCGGCACGGCGTGACCACCGGCATCTCCGCGAGCGACCGGGCGACCACGCTGGGCCTGCTCGCCGACCCCACCGCCGAGCCCGGCGACTTCGTGCGACCCGGACACATCTTCCCGCTGCGCGCCCGCGAGGGCGGCGTGCTCACCCGCCCCGGCCACACCGAGGCCGGCGTGGACCTGGCCCGGCTCGCCGGCCTGGCGCCCGCCGCCGCCATCGTGGAGATCGCCGGCGAGAAGGGCGAGATGCTGCGGCTCCCGGAGCTCGTCGCGTTCGCCCGCCGCAACGACCTGGCGATCATCAGCATCGCCGACCTCATCGACTACCGCCGGGCCGCGGAGACCGTCCCCGTCCCGGCCGCCCCGGCCCCGGCCCAGACCCCCGCGCCGGCCGAGCCCGCCGTGCGGCGCGAGGCCGTGACCCGGCTGCCCACCGCCCACGGCGACTTCCGCGCCTACGGCTACCGCGCCGCCGACGGCGTCGAGCACATCGCGCTCGTCGCCGGCGACGTCGAGGGCGGCGAGGACGTCCTGGTCCGGATGCACTCCGAGTGCCTCACCGGCGACGTCTTCGGCTCCCTGCGCTGCGACTGCGGCCCCCAGCTGCGCGAATCGCTGCGCCAGGTCGCCGAGGCCGGCCGGGGCGTGGTGATCTACCTCCGCGGCCACGAGGGCCGGGGCATCGGGCTGCTGTCCAAGCTCCGCGCCTACGAACTGCAGGAGCGCGGCCGCGACACCCTGGACGCCAATCTGGAGCTGGGCCTGCCCGCCGACTCCCGCGACTACGCGGCCGGCACCGCGATGCTCGCGGACCTCGGCGTGCGCGGCGTGCGGCTCATGACCAACAACCCGCAGAAGGCCGAGGCCCTGCAGCGCGGCGGCATCACGGTCGTCTCCCGCGAGCGGGTGCCCGTGGGCGTCGGCGAGCACAACCTGCGCTACCTGCGCACCAAGCGGGACCGGATGGGTCATGATCTTCCGTGGCTGGACGCGGAGCCGCTGTCGGCCTGCGGCAACCAGTGACCCCGTAACCACCGAGACAACCGAACGACCAGCGCGAACCGAGGAGAGCCGTGAGCGGCAAGGGTGCCCCCGAACTGACCGTGAAGAACTGCCAGGACCTGCGGGTCGCCGTGATCGCCGCCCAGTGGCACGAGCAGGTGATGGACGGCCTGGTCAACGGCGCGCTGCGGGCGCTCGGCGATCTGGGCATCGACGAGCCGACCCTGCTGCGCGTGCCCGGCAGCTTCGAGCTGCCGGTGGTCGCCAAGGTCCTCGCCGGCCGCGGCTACGACGCCGTGGTGGCCCTGGGCGTCGTCATCCGGGGCGGCACCCCGCACTTTGAGTACGTGTGCCAGGGCGTGACCAACGGCCTCACCCAGGTCTCGGTGGAGACCGGCGTTCCCGTGGGGTTCGGCGTACTGACCTGCGACACCGAGGAACAGGCCCTGGCCCGCGCGGGACTCGAGGGCTCCACGGAGGACAAGGGACACGAGGCCGTGACCGCCGCCGTGGCCACCGCGACCGTCCTGCGTTCAGTATCCGAACCATGGCGATGAGCACACCCCCGTACCCCGTAAGCTGACCCCACCATGGCCAACAAGACGTTCGAGGAGCTCTTCGCGGAGCTCGAGAAGAAGGCCGCCTCCGGCGACCCGGCGACCTCCCGCACCGCCCAGCTGGTGGCGCAGGGAGTGCACTCCATCGGCAAGAAGGTCGTCGAGGAGGCGGCCGAGGTGTGGATGGCGGCCGAGCACGAGGGCACCGACCGCACGGCCGAGGAGATCTCCCAGCTCCTCTACCACCTGCAGGTGATGATGGTCGCCCGGGGCATCACCCTGGACGACGTCTACGCCCATCTCTGACCGGCGCCGTACCTCCGCCCCGCAGACCGCAAGCCCCGCATCCAGAAGAAGAGAAGGAAGCCGCCACCATGCTGCGCATCGCCGTCCCGAACAAGGGTGCTCTCTCCGAGCCTGCGTCGGCGATGCTCCATGAGGCCGGCTACCGCCAGCGCAAGGACCGGCGCGAGCTGGTCCTCGTCGACTCCGAGAACGAGGTGGAGTTCTTCTTCCTGCGCCCGCGGGACATCGCGGTCTACGTCGGCTCCGGCAAGCTCGACATCGGCATCACCGGCCGGGACCTGCTGCTCGACTCCGGCGCGAACGCCGAGGAGATCATGCAGCTCGGCTTCGGCGGCTCCACGTTCCGCTACGCCACCCGGCCCGGGACGGCCTCCGACGTCAAGGAGTTCGGCGGGATGACGGTGGCCACCTCGTTCTCGGGGCTGGTCTCCCGGCATCTCGCCGAGCACGGCGTCGAGGCCTCCGTCGTCCACCTCGACGGGGCCGTCGAGACCGCGATCCAGCTGGGCGTCGCCCAGGTCATCGCCGACGTGGTGGAGACCGGCACGACGCTCCGCCAGGCCGGCCTGGAGATCATCAGCGAGCCGATCCTGACCTCCGAGGCCGTCGTCATCCGGCGCCGCGAGGCCGACACCGGCGAGCCGAAGGTCGCGCAGTTCCTGCGCCGCATGCAGGGCGTCCTGGTGGCCCGCCGGTACGTGATGATGGACTACGACATCCGCGCCGAGCAGCTGGAGAAGGCCGTCGCCCTCACCCCGGGCCTCGAGTCCCCGACGATCTCCCCGCTGCACCACGAGGGCTGGGTCGCCGTACGCTCCATGGTCCCGGCCGTGAGCGCGCAGAAGATCATGGACCAGCTGTACGACCTCGGCGCCCGGGCGATCCTCACCACGAACATCCACGCCTGCCGGCTCTGACCCCCGAGACCCCGCACCGCGAGAAACGATGGACACCGAACCGCCCGCCCTCCCCGTCACCTTCCGGCCGTCGCGCACCCGGGCCGTCCTGCTCACCGCGGGAACGGCCTGCTGCCTGATGATCAGCGGGGTCAGCTTCCTGCTGCCGCTGGCGCCGGGGCAGCGGGCGAGCTTCGTCTTCACCGGACTGCTGATCCTGGGCGTCCTGGCGCTCCTCAGCCGCCCGCACGTCTCGGCCGACGAGGACGGCGTCACGGTGACCAACCTCACCCGCCGCCGCCGGCTCGCCTGGGCGGAGATCCTCGGCGTCCATCTGCGCACCGGTGACCCGTGGGTCACGCTCGATCTGGCGGACGGCACCAGCATGGCCGCGATGGGCATTCAGCCCGGCATCGCGCGGGAGGCGGCCCTGCGCGACGCCCGCGCCCTGCACGCCCTCGTCGCGTCCCGGGGGAGCGGCCGGGCGGACGGCTGAGGCACCCGGACGCACGGTCCGGGGGCACGCCCCTGCCCGTTGTGCCGTTTCCTTGATTACCCTGTAGTGCGACGGCGTCCCCACACGCCGAGGCACCTGTTGTCACCTGCGACCCGGGGAGTGACTCCGCAAGCCGATGGACGGTTCGTCCGGTAGTACCAGCGCCGCCCCGCATCCCGGGGCGGCGACATGATCACATCGTTGCTGCTGCTCGCGGCGGCCTTCGCCCTCATTCTGGCGAACGGGTTCTTCGTGGCGGCCGAATTCGGGCTGGTCACCGTGGAGCGGCCGCAGGCCGAACGCGCGGCCGCCGAGGGCGACAAGCGCGCCCGTACGGTCGTCGAGGCCCTGCACGAGCTCTCGTTCCAGCTCTCCGGCACCCAGCTGGGCATCACGATCACCTCGCTGGTGGTCGGCATGCTGGCCGAGCCCGCGATGGCCGGTCTGCTGCACGGCCCGCTGACGGCGCTGGCCCTGCCCGCCGGCGCGGTGCCGGGGGTCGCCGTCGTGCTGGGCGTGCTGATCGCCTCGGCCGTGCAGATGGTCGTCGGCGAGCTCGTCCCGAAGAACTGGGCGGTCTCCCGGCCGCTGCAGGTCGCGCGGTTCGTGGCCGGCCCGCAGCACGCCTTCGCCCGCTTCTTCCGCCCGCTGATCGCCCTGCTGAACGACGTCGCCAACCGCGTCGTACGGCTGCTCGGCGTGGAGCCCGCGGACGAGCTCGCGTCCGCCCGTACGCCCGCCGAGCTCGTCTCGCTCGCCCGGCACTCGGCGCTCGCCGGGGCCATCGAGGCCGACACCGCGGACCTGTTCGTCCGCACGCTGGCGCTCGCCGACCTCACCGCGCAGCACGTGATGACCCCGCGGGTGCGGGTCAGCGCGCTGCAGACGGACGCCACGGCCGCGGACGTGCTGAACCTGACCCGGGCGACCGGGCTCTCGCGCTTCCCCGTCTACCGGGAGCGGCTGGACGAGGTCGTCGGGATGGTGCATCTGAAGGACGCCCTCGGCGTTCCCGCGCACGACCGGCTGCGCGTCCCCGTCGCCCGGTTCGCGCAGCCGGCGCTGCTGGTGCCGGAGACCCTGCCCGTCCAGCCGCTGCTCGAGCGGCTGCGCAGCGAACAGCCGATAGCCGTGGTGGTCGACGAGTACGGCGGCACGGCGGGCGTCGTCACGCTCGAGGACATCGTCGAGGAGCTCGTCGGCGAGGTCCGCGACGAGCACGACCGCCCGGCCGACGGCGTGCCCGACCTGCGCCCGGTGCCCGGGGGCGACGACGGCGCGAGCGCCTGGGACGCCGACGGCGGCTGCCGGCTCGACCTGCTGGCCGCAATCGGTCTGGTCGTCCCCGACGGCCCGTACGAGACGGTCGCGGGTCTGGTCGCCGGTCTGCTGGGCAGAATCCCCGTGCCGGGCGACTCCACGGCCGTGCCCGGCGCGCCCGGCTGGCGGCTGTCGGTACGGCGGGTGGGACATCACCGCGCGGAACTCGTCCGTATCGTCCGTACCAAGGGCGCCGTGGTCACCACCGGAGGGCCCCTCCCATGAGTCTGCTCCAGCTGCTCTTCGCGCTGCTCCTGGTGCTCGCCAACGGGTTCTTCGTCGGCGCCGAGTTCGCGCTCGTCTCGGTGCGCCGCAGCCAGATCGAACCGCGCGCCGCCGCCGGCTCCGCCCGGGCCCGGCGGGTGCTGCACGGACTGGAACACCTCCCCGAGATGATGGCCGCCGCGCAGTTCGGCATCACCGTCTGCTCGCTGACGCTGGGCGCCGTCGCCGAACCGACCGTCGCCCGGCTGCTGGAGCCCGTCTTCGAGGCGGTGCGGCTGCCGCACGGGCTGATCCATCCGCTGAGTTTCCTCATCGCGCTGATCGCCGTCGTCTGCCTGCATCTGGTGATCGGCGAGATGGTGCCGAAGAACCTGGCGATGGCCGCCCCCGAGAAGACCGCGCTGTGGTTCTCGCCGGGCCTGGTCGCCTTCGCCCGCGTCACCCGGCCGGTGACCGCGTTCCTCGCGGCCTGCGCCAAGCTGCTGCTGCGGCTGGTCAAGGTGGAGGCCCGCGACGAGGTCGAGGCCGTGTACACCAGCGAGCAGCTCACCGACCTGGTCGACGACTCCCGGCAGGCGGGCCTGCTCGACGAGGAGGAGCAGGAGCGGCTGGAGGACGCCCTCGAGCTCGGCAGCCGCCCGGTGACGGACGTCGCCCTCGATCCGTCGTCGCTGGTCACGGTCCCGCCGTCGGTCACGCCCCGCGAGCTCGAGGAGCTGACGGTGCGCACCGGGTACTCGCGCTTCCCCGTCGTCGGGGAGGGCGGCGTCTTCATGGGCTATCTGCACGTCAAGGACGTGCTGGACGTGGAGGACCAGGAGGGTCCGGTGCCGCAGCGGATATGGCGTCCGATGACCGTGCTGGCCGCCGAGCTGCCGCTGGACGACGCGCTCACCTCGATGCGCCGCTCCGGGACCCATCTGGCCGCCGTGGCGGGGCCCGGGGGCCGGGTGTGCGGGCTGGTGGCGCTGGAGGACGTGCTGGAGATGCTCGTGGGCGAGGTCAAGGACCCCGCGCACCGTACGGCGCCGCGGCCGCGGGTGCCCGCCGCCGGGAGCGGGGAGGGCGCGCCGCAGCCGGTGCGGGCGGGGTTGTGATTCCCTGACGGGGGCGGCCGGCGTCCCCTACGATCGCCGGCATGCCTCTCGAGATCCGGCCCGCGGGCCGCGCCCAGGTGACGGGGCTGGCCCAGACGCTGGCGCGGGCCTTCGCGGACGATCCGGTCTGGTCGTACGTCTTCCCCGACCCGGACGCCCGCCTCGCCCGGATCCTGCCGCGCGTCTTCTCCGCCCAGCTGCGCTACTTCCATCTGCGCCACGGTGCCTGCGACTACACGGCGGACGACGGCGGGCGGACCGTCGCCGGCGCGCTGTGGAATCCGCCCGGTACGTGGCGGACGTCGCTGCGGGACGACCTGGTGTCCCTGCCGGCCGCGGTGCGTGCGGCGGGGCGGCGGCTGGCGGTGGGCTTCTCCGTCGTACGCGCGATGGAGAAGGTGCATCCGGCCGAGCCGCACTGGTATCTGGCGCTCATCGGCACCGACCCCGGCGTACGGGGGAGCGGGCACGGGGCGGCGCTGCTGGCCTCACGGCTGGCGGCGGTGGACGCGGCGGGGCTGCCGGCGTACCTGGAGTCCAGCAACCCGGTGAACGTGCCGTACTACGAGGGCTTCGGCTTCCGGGTGACGGGCGAGATACGGCCGGGGCGCGGGGCGCCGGTGCTGCACACCATGTGGCGTCCGGCGGGGGGCCGGGGCTAGGGCCTGTCCGGAGTTCCCCGTCGTTCGCGCGGAGCGCGGCGTCGCGGCGTTCGGTGCGTGCTCTCGGCGTGCGGTGGACCAGGTCATGTGGCGGAGCCACCTGTCCTGGTCCACCGCACGCCGAGAGTGCGTGCCGGGCGTCGGGGCGCAGACGGGGAACTCCGGACAGGCCCTAGAGCGGCTCGTCGTCCGGTCCGCGGCCGGAGAGGATCTCCCCGTACGCCTGCATCAGGTCCGCGAGCCGCAGCGTCGACAGATCCTCCCGGGTGGGCACCACCGCGTACCCCGACAGCCGCAGGTCCCGGTACGCGCAGGTCTTCTCGTACAGCGTGCGCAGGAACCGGCCGTTGCCCAGCTCGTCGATCCAGCCCTGGTCCACCACATGGCCGCAGATGCTGCGCAGCTCCTCCACCGACTCCTCGTCCCACACGTCGCCGTGCTGCGAGGCGAGGGTCTCGCCGATCGCCGTGAGCTCCAGCGGCCGGTACGAGGGGAAGTCGACGCGGGTGGTGAACCGCGAGCCCAGTCCGGGGTTGGCGGCCAGCAGCCGGTCCATGCCCTCCGGATAGCCGGCCAGGATGACGACCAGGCGGTCGCGGTTGTCCTCCGCGCGCTTGAGCAGCACCTGCAGCGCCTCGTCGCCGTACGCGTCGCCCTTGCTGTATCCCACGCCGGCCAGGCTGTACGCCTCGTCGATGAAGAGCACCCCGCCGAGCGCGGAGTCGATCAGCTCGTTGGCCTTCACCGCGGTCTGGCCCAGGAACTCGCCCACCAGATCCGCCCGTCCGGCCTCCACCAGCCGGTCGCTGCCCAGCAGCCCCAGCGCGTAGAAGACCCGGCCCAGGATGCGGGCCACGGTGGTCTTGCCCGTCCCCGAGGGGCCGGAGAAGACGAAGTGCCGCTTCGGCGGCTGTACGGGCAGTCCCTGACCGACCCGCAGCCGCGCCATGTTGAGCTGCGCCGACAGCGCCCGCACCTGGCGCTTCACCGGCTCCAGACCCACCATCGCGTCCAGCTCCGCCAGCGCCCGCGCCAGCAGCGCCGGATCCGTCGGACCGGGCGGCAGCGCCGGCTCCGGTCCGCGCGGGCCGAAGCGTCCGCGCTCGCGCACCGCGTCGCCGTCCACGGGGGCCGCCGTGCCCAGGTCGGGGTCGTCGTCGAGGGCGAGGAGCGCGTCGGGGCCGTCGCCGGACTCCGGCCCGCCCTCGGCGTCCCGGCCCAGCACCGCGTCCAGCGCGGGCGAGGCGGCGGTCAGTCCCGCGACGGCGTCGATGCCGTCGCCCTCGGCGATCGCGGTGATCCGCGAGGCGGTGTCCATGAACGTGGGGTCGACGCGGTGCACCGCCCGGTACAGCGGCAGCGCGGCCGGGCTGCGGCCGGTGCCCTCCAGCGCCCGGGCCAGCCAGTAGCGCAGCTCCTTGCGCTGCGGCTGCTCGCTGCGGCAGCGCATCAGCGCCCGCGAGAGCAGCGGCGCGGCCTGGCCGAACATCTCCAGCCGCACCCGCGCCATGCCGGCGAACAGGCTGGCCTCGATGCCCAGCTGGGGGTCGTCGAGCAGCGGGCCCGTGTGCCGGACGAGCTGCTCCCAGTCCTTCACCAGATACGCGCGGCAGGCGTGCAGGAACCGCACCTGCGGGTCGGTGTCCACCGGCGGGCACTCGGCCAGCGCCCGGTCCAGGTCGGCGACATGGCGGCCGTCCAGCCAGTGCGAGGCGTGCGCCAGCAGCAGGTCGCGGTCGGAGTCGAGGACCGGCTGCACCCACCAGCCCAGCCAGTACCAGGAGTTCAGCGGCCGGCCGTGACGCTCGCGCTGCTCGCCGAAGCGGTCGCGGTGGCGGAACATCCGCAGCAGGGAGGCCGTGGTGTCGGCGCGCAGCGCGTGCAGCCCCAGCCAGGCGTCGGCCATCGCGGGATCGAGGCGCACCGCGGTGCGGAACTCCTCCTCGGCGCGGCTGTAGGCCCCCATGGTGTAGGCGTCGACCGCACGCAGCCAGGCGAGATCCGCCGGGGCGTGCGAGTCCTCTGTGCCGCGATCCATCACGTCCCCACCAACCGTTCCCCCGAGGATTGCCGTGCGGCCGATCAACGTGCCGTGTACGAAGGGGAGTTACTGAGATGCCGACCCCTGCATGGTACCTGGGTACGGGCCGGGTCCAAGGCCCCGTGCACGGCCCGCGACGACCCCGGCCGCGGTCACTGTGAGTGATGTCCGGGCGGGGCGGGCAAGACGAAGCCCCCGGTCACGGGGGAACAACCGGGGGCTTCGCGCTTCGTGGTGCCGGTCGTCGACGACCCGCACATTGAGAACGTAAGACCTGTACGGCTCCCGGGTCAAGCCGACTTGGCGGACTCCCGGCGGCCGGTTCGCTACTGACCTACCGGTCAGTCTCTGACTGTTCACTCCCCGTGACGAGAAAGCGATTTCCGGCCGTCCCGGCAGGTCCCGGACGTACCTCGTACCCCGATTTCCCCAGAAGAATCAGCGAGTCGGCGAACGGGCGCGACGGATCGGCCGCGAAGTGGCGTCGCTCACCGCGGGTCCAGTCCGCCCAGAAACCGGCCAGCTCCGGCCCGTCCCGGCGCAGTCCGCGCGCCCAGGACACCTCGGGCGGCACCTCCAGCCACAGCAGCCGCGCCAACACGGGCCGTAGCGCCCGCCGCCCGGCGCCGACCCCCTCGACGATCACCACCGGGGCCGCCGGCACCGGGCGCGTCCCGGTGAACTCGCGCCGCCGCCAGTCGTATACCTCGTACGCCGCGTCGCGCCCCGCCGACAGCGGCTCCAGTACCTGGGCGCGCAGCCGCTCGGGCCAGCCGAAGTACGCGTCGTGCGTAGCCAGGTCGTCGAGGTGGACGACCGGGGCGCCGCCCAGCGCCGCGGCCAGCCGGGCGGCGAACGTGCTCTTGCCGGAGCCGGCGTGGCCGTCCACGCCCACCAGCCGTACGGGGCCGCAGGACGGGGGGAGGGCGCGCAGCTCGGCGGCGAGCGTTTCGATCGGGTTCATCCTGGTCAGCGTACGACGCGCCCCGGCCCGCACCACTGGTCCACGCCAATAGTCACCGCCCGGGGCCCCTGCCGAAACGCGCGCCGAAGGTGAATAGTTGCGTCACCCCCCGCCGTCCCCGCTGACTGGAGTGTCCGCATGACCCACGCCGCCTCCCGGCGCACCGTGCTCACCGCCGCCGCCCTGGCCGCCGCCGGCGCGACCGCCGCCCCGGCCCTCGTATCCGCGGCGAACGCCGCGTCCGCCCCGGCCACCGCGTCCGGCGCCACCCCGGCCGCCGGCGCGCACACCGCCGCGGTCCAGGGCCCGCACGCCGACTACCGCGGCTGGTCCACCGCCGCCGACTGGAGCGCCGGCGCCGCCGAGGGCGCGGCGCCCGCCGGCGGCGACCGCCCCGGCATCGCGATCGGCACGCCCGCCGGCCGCACCGACTACACCGACCCGCACACCGGCACCACCACCGCGTACGACTACGCCGTCTGGACCTCCCCGGCGCACACCCCGGCCGCGCCGGCCACCGAGGCCGTCGCCTCGTGGAACGCCGCCACGCCCGCCGGCACCTGGATCCAGGTCGAGCTGGGCGGCACGTACAACGACGGCACGGACACCGGGTGGTTCGTGATGGGCCGCTGGGCCGCCGGCGACACGGACTTCCGGCGCACCAGCGTGGACGGCCAGGGCGACGGCCGCTCGAGCATCTGGACGGACACCTTCGCCGTCGACGACGCCTCGACCGGGCTGCGCCTCGCCTCGTACCGGCTGCGCGTCACCCTCTACCGCGCGGCCGGCACCGGCGCCACGCCCACCGTGTGGCGGGTCGGCGCGATGGCCTCGGACGTACCGGACCGCTTCGAGGTCCCCGCCACCACCGGGTCCGTCGCCCGCGAACTGACGGTGCCCCGGTACTCCCAGACCATCCACCAGGGCGACTACAAGGAGTACGACGGCGGCGGCGAGGCCTGGTGCAGCCCCACCTCGACCGAGATGATCGTCGAGTACTGGGGCCGCCGCCCCACCGCGGACGACCTGGCCTGGGTCGATCTGCAGCGCAAGAAGAGGCACCAGGACCCCCAGGTCGACCACGCGGCCCGCTTCACCTACGACAGCCAGTACGAGGGCTGCGGCAACTGGCCCTTCAACACCGCCTACGCCGCCACGTACAGCGCCATGAACGGCGTCGTCACCCGCCTCGGCAGTCTCACCGACGCCGAGACCCTGATCGCCGCGGGCATCCCCCTCATCACCTCCCAGTCCTTCACCGAGGCGGAGCTGACGGGCGCCGGCTACGGCACGTCCGGCCATCTGATGACCGTCATCGGCTTCACCGCCGAGGGCGACGTCATAGCCAACGACCCCGCGAACTCGCCCACGGACAGCGCCGTGCGCAAGGTCTACCGGCGGCGCGAGTTCGAGAACATCTGGCTGCGCACCAAGCGCTACACCGACAAGGGAAGCGTCGCCTCCGGCACCGGCGGCGTCTGCTACGTCCTGTGGGGCTCGGAGATCACCGACGCCCAGCGCGCCGCGCTGGCGTCCGTCGGCATCGTCTGAACCCCGGACCGAGGGCCCCTCCCGGCGGGTGCGCCGGGAGGGGCCCGTCCGTGGCGTGATGCGGGCCACGCGCCGGTGACGACACGCCTCCGATCGGGCATACTCCTTGCGTCCCACGCCGATTCGCCGAGCCATCCGTGATCCGGAGGACGAGCATCGGCAGGGACAGCACCCATCCGGCGGCACGGCCCTCATCCCGGTCCGGCCGCCCACCGACGCGCCCGAACAGGGAGGAGAGCGCCGCCATGTCCGACCACGGTCCCCAGCCGGTCGTACGCCAGATGCCCACCGAGGAGGCCCGGGAGCTGCTGGGTCTGGTCCGCGAGCTGATCAGGCGTGAGATCGAGCCCGAGGCCGCCGCCGGGGAAGAGGCGGGCCGCTTCCCGCGGGACCTGTTCCGGCTGCTCTCCGAGTCCGGTCTGCTGGGTCTGCCCTACGACGGGGAGTTCGGCGGGGGCGGCCAGCCGTACGAGGTCTATCTGCAGATCCTCGAGGAGCTCGCCGCCGCCCGGCTCACCGTCGGCCTCGGCGTCTCCGTGCACTCGCTGTCCTGCCACGCGCTCGCCGAGTTCGGCACCAAGGAGCAGCGGGCCGAGCACCTCCCGGCGATGCTCGGCGGCGGACTGCTCGGCGCGTACTGCCTCTCCGAGCCCGCCTCCGGCTCCGACGCCGCCGCGATGACGACCCGGGCCGTGCGCGACGGCGACGACTGGGTGATCAACGGCACCAAGGCCTGGATCACGCACGGCGGTGTCGCCGACTTCTACACCGTGCTCGCCCGCACCGGCGCGGCGGGCGCCCGGGGCATCAGCGCCTTCCTCGTGCCCGCGGACACCCCCGGGCTCTCGGCCTCGGCGCCGGAGCGCAAGATGGGCATGAAGGGCTCGCCGACCGCCCAGATCCACTTCGACGACGCGCGGGTGCCCGACGCGCGGCGTCTGGGCGAGGAGGGGCAGGGCTTCCCGATCGCCCTGGCCGCGCTGGACGGCGGACGGCTGGGGATCGCCGCGTGCGCGATCGGCGTCGCCCAGGCTGCGCTCGACGAGGCGCTGGCCTTCACCGCCGGGCGGCGGCAGTTCGGCCGGCCGCTGGCGGACTTCCAGGGGCTGCGGTTCATGCTCGCCGACATGGCCACCGGCATCGAGGCGGGACGCGCGCTGTACCTGTCGGCGGCGCGGCTGCGGGACGCGGGGCTGCCGTACTCCCGCCAGGCGGCGATGGCCAAGCTGTTCTGCACCGATACGGCGATGCGGGTCACCACGGACGCGGTGCAGCTCATGGGCGGATACGGCTACACGGGGGACTTTCCGGCGGAGCGGTTCATGCGCGAGGCCAAGGTGCTGCAGATCGTCGAGGGGACGAACCAGATCCAGCGGGTGGTCATCGCCCGGCATCTGGCGGGGCCCGAGTCGAAGGGCTGAGCCGTCGCGGGGCGGTTCGTCCGAGTGGATCGCCCCGGCCGCGCCATCGGCTGACCGGAGATAACGTGACAATTCTCCAGTAATGCCATGAGAGGTGGCGTCGTTGCCGCACGATGAGGTGGAACCGAAGGGTCCCCGGCCGGGCGCCGGCCGGCGCCGCCGCAAGGGGATGGCCGAGGCGGCGGATCTCGAGCGCCGCATGGACCACAGCCACCTCGCCCGCACCGACCGGGTCGTCTTCGGCGTCACCGCCGCGCTCACCCTGGCCTTCGTCGTCTGGGGGGCCACGGGCACCGACAGCCTGGAGTCCGTGTCCAGCTCCCTGCTCGACGGTCTGATCCGCGACGGCGGCTGGGCGTTCGTGCTGGCCGCCTCCGGCTTCGTCGTCTTCGCCCTGTGGCTCGCCGTCAGCCGGTACGGGCGGATCACCCTCGGCGCGGAGGGCGAGGAGCCCGAGTTCCGTACCGTGTCGTGGGTCGCCATGATGTTCAGCGCCGGCATGGGCATCGGACTGATGTTCTACGGGGTGAGCGAGCCGCTCGCCCACTTCACCACCCCGCCGCCCGGCACCCACCCGGCCGACCCGGCCGAGCGGATGACGACCGCGATGGCCACCACCCTCTTCCACTGGACGCTCCACCCGTGGGCGATCTACGCCGTGGTCGGCCTCGCCATCGCCTACTCCGCCTTCCGGCGCGGCCGGCGCCAGACCATCAGCGCCGTGTTCGTCCCCCTGATCGGCGAGAAGGCCGCGTACGGCACACCCGGCCGGATCATCGACATCCTGGCCATCTTCGCGACCCTCTTCGGCTCCGCCGCCTCGCTCGGCCTCGGCGCGCTCCAGATCGGCAGCGGCTTCGAGGAGCTGGGCTGGATGGAGAAGACGGGCACGGGGCTGCTCGTCGTCATCATCGCCGTGCTGACCGTGGCCTTCGTGCTGTCCGCGGTGTCCGGCGTGGAGCGGGGCATCCAGTGGCTGTCCAACATCAACATGGTGCTGGCGGCGATCCTGGCCGTGTTCGTCTTCGTCGCGGGCCCGACCATCATCGTGCTGGACCTGCTGCCCACCTCCGTCGCCTCCTACTTCGGCGAGCTGCCGCAGCTGGCGGGGCGCACGGAGGCGACCAGCGGCAAGAACATCCACGACTGGCTGGGCAGCTGGACGGTCTTCTACTGGGCCTGGTGGATCTCCTGGACGCCGTTCGTCGGCATGTTCATCGCCCGGATCAGCCGGGGCCGCACCATCCGCCAGTTCATCGGCGGCGTCATCCTGGTGCCCAGCACGGTCAGCCTCATCTGGTTCGCCGTCTTCGGCGGTACGGCGATGAGGCTGGCCGAACAGGGCCGGCTGGCGGAGAAGAGCACGCCGGAGGGACAGCTCTTCGGCGTGCTGAACGAGTTCCCGGTCGCGGGCGCCATGAGCCTGCTCGTGATGATCCTCGTCGGGATCTTCTTCGTGTCCGGCGCGGACGCCGCGTCCATCGTGATGGGCACGCTGTCCCAGCGCGGCGCCCATGAACCCGCCCGCCCGGTCGTGGTGTTCTGGGGTGTGGTGACCGGCGCCGTCGCCGCGATCATGCTGCTGATCGGCGACGGACAGGGCGACGCGCTCGCGGGCCTGCAGAACCTGACGATCCTGGTGGCGGCGCCGTTCGTCCTCGTGATGATCGGCATGTGCGTGGCGCTGATGCGCGATCTGCACGAGGACCCGGTCATCGTCCGCGGTGAGGCGGGCCGGGAGGTTGTCTCGGATGCCGTGATCGCCGGTGAGAAGAGATACGACGGGGACTTCGAGCTCAGGATCGGTCCCGGCTCACCGGACCGTGACGGCTAGGCGGCGCGCCGCATCCCCGGGACGCGGAACCGTACGGGCTTCGAACCGGGCCCGCCGACGTGGGAGAACGGCTGACGGCGCCAGTCCAGCCCCTCCGGCAGGGTGAGCAGCATCGCGGCCGCCTCCTGCTCCGGCGCCTCCACCGCGTCCCCGTCCGCCGCGGTCTCGCCCACGCCCCGCCCGGAGCCGTCGCAGACGGCCAGCCCGAACGGGTTCCACGGAGTCACCAGCCGGGCATGCTCGGGCAGTTGCTCCTCGCCCTCGAGCAGCGCGATCGACTGGGCGCAGTCCGGGCAGACCACGCGGAACATCTCGTATGTTTCGAGCGGTTCGTCACCGCTGTCGTCCCAGACGTCAGGCACGCCGGCCTGCTGTGCGGACCCAAGGCGCTTCAGCTTCGCCATGTATTCCCCCTCGGGTAGGCCGACCAGTTGAGAAGTGGTCTCGACCAACCACAGCATTTCCCACCCCCCGAATCTCCTAACCCCACCACCTGATCCGACCTGCGGGTACACATGTGGCGTTCGTCACATGCGCCGGGCAAAAGCGTTGTACGCGCACCTCAGGAGACGCATGCGGAAGCGGTGTCCCAGAAGTTCTTCTCCCGGTGGAGGGCACAAGGGCCCCCTCCCGGCCCGGCCGCCGGCCGAAGGCGTGAAGCGGTCCATTCCAGCCCGTCCGGCGTTTGAGGACAAGGCGCGAAGCGCCGGCGGAGGGGCGCAGCCCCGACAAGGGGGCCCGGGGGCGAAGCCCCCGCAGCGCGGCGAAACAGGACCCGGTAAGTTGATCCACCGTGGAGGAGCTGGACAGACGCATCGTGGAACTACTCGTCGCCGACGGCCGCATGAGCTACACCGACCTGGGCAAGGCCACCGGCCTGTCCACGTCCGCGGTCCACCAGCGCGTCAGACGCCTGGAGCAGCGCGGCGTCATCCGCGGCTACGCCGCGATCGTCGACGCGGAGGCCGTCGGCCTGCCCATGACCGCGTTCATCTCGGTCAAGCCGTTCGACCCGAGCGCCCCCGACGACATCTCGGACCGCCTGCGGGAGGTCCCGGAGATCGAGGCCTGCCACAGCGTCGCCGGCGACGAGAACTACATCCTCAAGGTCCGCGTCGCCGCACCGGCGGAGCTGGAGGAGCTGCTCGCCCGGATCCGCTCGCTGGCCGGCGTCTCGACCCGGACCACCGTGGTGCTGTCCACCCCGTACGAATCGCGCCCCCCGCGCGTCTGACCACCGATCCGAGGCTGCTGACGTGACCGAGACCGCCCGTACCGTGCTGCTCCGCGGCGGAGAGATCCACACCCCCGCCGACCCCTTCGCCACGGCGATGGTGGTGGAGGGCGACAGCATCGCCTGGGTGGGGTCCGAGGGGGCCGCCGACGGCTTCGCGGACGGCGTGGACGAGGTCGTACGGCTGGAGGGCGCCCTGGTGACGCCCGCCTTCACGGACGCCCACGTGCACACCACCGCCAACGGCCTCGCCCTCACCGGCCTCGACCTGGCCGACGCGCAGAGTCTCGCCGACGCCCTGTCCCGGATCCGCGCCCACGCCGCCGCCCGCCCCGGCGACCGGGTGCTCCTCGGCCACGGCTGGGACGACACCCGCTGGCCCGAGCAGCGCCCCCCGACGCGCACCGAGCTGGACGAGGCGGTGGGCGACCGCCCGCTGTACCTCTCCCGGGTGGACGTCCACTCCGCCGCCGTCTCCACGGCCCTCGCGGCCACCGTCCCCGGCCTGCCGGGCCTCGCCGGGTACCACCCCGCGCTCCCCGTCGCCCGCGACGCCCACCACGCCGTGCGCACCGCCGCGTACAGCACGCTGAGCCCCGCGCAGCGCGAGGAGGCCCAGCGGGCGTCGCTGGCCCGGGCGGCGGCGCTGGGCATCGGCTCGGTGCACGAGTGCGCGGGACCGGACATCAACGGCGAGGCGGACTTCCTGGGGCTGCTGGAGGTCGCGCGCGAGTTCGCCGGGCCGCGGGTCGTCGGCTACTGGGGCCAGGCGGTGCGCACCGCGGAGGAGGCGGCTGCGATCCGGCACGACCTGGGCGCCCACGGCGCCGCCGGCGACCTGTGCGCGGACGGCTCCGTCGGCTCGCACACGGCGCACCTGTGCGACCCGTACGCGGACGCCGCGCACACCGGCAACGGCTACCTCGACGCCGAGGCGATCGCGACCCACCTCGCGGCCTGCACGGAGGCCGGGATCCAGGGCGGCTTCCACGCCATCGGGGACGCCGCCAACGACGCCGTGGTCGCGGGCGCGCGGTTCGCCGCCGAGCGGCTGGGGCTGGAGCGGGTACGGGCCGTGCGGCACCGGGTGGAGCACGCGGAGATGCTGAGCCCCGGGACGATCGCCGGGTTCGCGCAGTTCGCGCTCACCGCGTCCGTCCAGCCCGCCTTCGACGCCTTCTGGGGCGGTCCGGAGGGCATGTACGCCGAGCGGCTGGGCGCCGAACGGGCGGCCGGGCTGAACCCGTACGCCGCCCTGCTGCGTGCCGGGGTGCCGCTCGCGCTGGGCTCCGACGCCCCCGTGACCCCGCTCGGCCCGTGGGCGGGCGTACGGGCCGCGGCGTTCCACCGCACCCCGGAGCACCGGGTGTCGGTGCGCGCGGCCTTCACCGCCCACACCCGGGGCGGCTGGCGGGCGATGGGCCGGGACGACGCGGGCACCCTGGTGCCGGGCGCGCCCGCGGACTACGCGGTGTGGACGGCGGGGGAGCTCGTCGTGCAGATCCCCGACGAGCGGGTCGCCAACTGGTCCACCGACCCGCGCTCGGGCACCCCGGGGCTGCCGGACCTCACGCCCGGCGGCGAGCTGCCGCGGTGTCTGCGGACGGTCGTGGGCGGCCGCGAGGTGTACCGCGCGGCGTGATTCCGCTTCGTACCCGGCGGGGTGAATCGGCGGGGTCCGTACGGGGGTGAAACTCCCGTGTCCGTTCGATGTTCGGTCGACGGCGGTTGACTTTCGTTTGTGATCGGTTTCTGTTCGCCGGACTCCGGTTAGGCGCTTTCTTCCGCCCGTTTCGGAGTTGAGGCTTGAACAGGCGTGGGCCGAACGGGTGATTGGCGATCTTCAATGGGCCGGAACAGATCCCCGGGGCTTCCTGGGGCCGGTCTTTGATCATGGCGCTGACCTGGTGATTCCGGAAGACACCCCAGGCGGCGTAGCTGTTGACACCGTACGGGCGGCGGCCGGTAGTTTCAGCCGAGTCCACCACCGGACGTCCGGCCGCGGAATCTTCGCCTGTCGTCGCAAGGCCGCTGGGCCCCTTCGGGTCTGGACGGGCCGCCGCACCGGCTGCCCGTCACAGGGAGCCAGGTCCAGCGTCTTCGGCATGGGGGCGAGGGTCGATTCCCGCCGGCCGGCAGGTGCGACCCGGGTGGGGCCCGGATGCTCAGTAGACAACGGCCCTCGGTCGATCCGCAGCCGGCGGGTCCCAGGTCGGACCGAAGGGCGCCGGGCCCCGAACCGCGTGCACCGGCCGCGCGTGAGCCCGTGCGGCGGCCCCTGTCCGGGACCTGCGATGACCGAACACCCCTTCCCGTTATACGGTCACTCCAGCACCGCACGACCTGCAGGAAGGCCAGCGACCGTGCACCCGGGCCCAGACACCGCCTCCGCCGCCGCTCCGGCGCCGGACGCCACGACCGCCGACGCGGCACCCGAACCTGCCGTGCCCGAGCCGGGGGAGCCCGGATCGGGGAGGCCGGAGCCCCGGGAGGCCGAGACGCCCCAGGCCCCCCGCCCCGGCCGCATGGCCCGTATCCGCGCCGCCGTCCGCCGTGTCCTTGCGGCCACCGGGATCGCCGTGGCCGCCGGGCTGGCGCTGGCCTTCGCCTTCCCGCCGTACGGGATCTGGCCGCTGTCGCTCCTGTCCGTGGCGGCGCTCGCCCTGCTGGTGCGCGGCCGTACCGCCCGCCAGGCGTGCTGGCTCGGGTTCGCTTTCGCCCTCCCCTTCTTCGTCTTCCTGCTGAAGTGGCTGCACGTCATCGGCTGGGACGCCGCGATCGGCCTCTCGGTGGCCGAGGCCGCGTTCTTCCTCGCCCTCGGCCCCGCGCTCGCCGCGACCTCCCGGCTGCCCGCCTGGCCGCTGTGGGGCGCCTGCCTGTGGGTGGCGCAGGAATGGGCCCGTGACCGGCTTCCGTTCGGCGGCTTCCCCTGGGGCCGGCTGGCGTTCGCCAACACCGGCTCCCCGTTCACCCCCCTCGCCGCCCTCGGCGGGGCGCCGCTCGTCACGTTCGGCGTGGCCCTGGCCGGTTCGCTGCTCGCGGCGGCCGTCCTCGCCGGGTGGCACGCGCGCGGCCGGCTCCGTACCGTCGCGTCCCTGCGCTCCGTCGCCGTCCCCGCCGCCCTGGCACTGGCCGCCGTGGCCGCCGGCTACGCCGTCCCGGTGCCGACCGGGGCCGACGACACCGTCCGTATCGCCGTCGTCCAGGGCAATGTCCAGCAGCCCGGCATGGACTTCCTGGGCCGCCCCATGAAGATCCTCAACAACCACGTCGAGGCCACCGAGAAGCTGGCCGCCGACGTCCGCGCCGGGCGCACCTCGCAGCCGGACCTGGTGATCTGGCCGGAGAACGCCTCCGACCTCGACCCGTTCACCTCGGCCGAGGCCTACGCCGCCATCGACGGCGCGGTACGTGACATCGGCGTCCCCGTCCTCGTCGGCGCCCTCGTCGACCACCCCACCAAGGAGGGGTACGTCGAGAATCAGGGCATCGTCTGGGACCCGGGCACCGGTCCCGGGAAGTCGTACACCAAGCAGCACCCGGTGCCCTTCGGCGAGTACGTGCCGTTCCGCGAGCAGCTCAGCAAGGTCATCACCCGGCTGCAGCGCGTCCCGCGCGACTTCTACCCGGGCGACCACACCGGCGTCCTGCAGACCGGCCCGGCGCGGCTCGGCGACGTGATCTGCTTTGAGGTGGCGTACGACGAGATCGTCCGCGACACCGTCAACGCCGGGGCCCGCGCCCTGGTCATCCAGACCAACAACGCCACCTACGGCAACACCGGCCAGCCCGAACAGCAGCTGGCCATGTCGAAACTGCGCGCCGTCGAGCACGGCCGGGCCATCGTCACCGCCGCCACCAGCGGCATCAGCGCGATCGTCCGGCCCGACGGGACCATCGAGCAGCAGACGGCGGAATTCACCCAGGACGTGCTGACGACCAGCCTCCCGCTGCGGGACGGCACGACGGTCTCCGACCGGCTCGGCCCCGCTCCCGAGTGGGTCCTCGCTATCGTGGGCCTGATCTCCTGCGCGGCCGCGTACGCACTCGGCCGGCGCGCCCGCAAGCAAGGAAAGGCCAATCTGTGAAGCACGGTGGGCAGCGGCAGTACGGACCGCTGGGCCGCGTACTCGTGATCATCCCGACCTACGACGAGGCGCAGAACATCGGGCCCATCGTGGAGCGGGTCCGGGCGTCCGTGCCCGAGGCGCACGTCCTGGTCGCCGACGACAACAGCCCCGACGGGACGGGCAAGCTCGCCGACGAGCTCGCGGCCGAGGACGACCACGTGCACGTGCTGCACCGGGCCGGCAAGGAGGGTCTGGGGGCCGCGTATCTCGCGGGCTTCGCGTGGGGCATGGCGGAGGGGTACGGCGTTCTGGTCGAGATGGACGCCGACGGCTCCCACCAGCCGGAGGAGCTGCCGCGGCTGCTCACCGCGCTGAAGGGCGCCGACCTGGTGCTCGGCTCGCGCTGGGTGCCCGGCGGGCGGGTGGTGAACTGGCCGAGGTCCCGGCAGTTCCTCTCCCGCGGCGGCAGCACGTACTCGCGGCTGATGCTGGACGTCCCGATACGGGACGTCACCGGCGGCTACCGGGCGTTCCGGCGGGAGACGCTGGAGGGGCTCGGGCTCGGCGAGGTGGCCTCGCAGGGTTACTGCTTCCAGGTCGACCTGGCCCGGCGCGCCGCCCATCGCGGGTTCCATGTGGTGGAGGTGCCGATCACCTTCGTGGAGCGGGAGCGCGGCGACTCCAAGATGAACCGGGACATCGTCGTCGAGGCGCTGTGGCGCATCACGGCCTGGGGCGTGGGCACCCGCGCGCGCCAGCTTCTCGGACGCAGGCACACTTGAGTCATGACCACCCCGCAGCCTTACGGGGGCGAGAGCGGCCCGCACCAGGGCCCCGGCGCCCCGTCCTCCCCCTCCGGCCCCGGCGCGCGGCGCCGGCGCGGCCGGGCCCGCTATCTGCCGCTCGTGGTGGCGGCGTGGGCGGTGCTGGAGATCTGGCTGCTGATCCAGGTCGGCCACTGGGTCGGCGCCCTCGGGGTGTTCGGGCTGCTGGTCCTGGGCGCGATCGTGGGCGGCGCGGTCGTCAAGCGCGCCGGCCGCCGGGCCTGGCGCGGGCTGGCCGCGTCCCTGCAGCCGTCCGCGGCGCCGGCGGAGCAGACGGACGGGTCCGGCAACGCGGTCACGATGCTCGGCGGACTGCTGCTGATGTTCCCCGGCTTCGCCTCGGACGTCCTCGGGCTGATCCTGCTGCTGCCGCCCGTGCGGTCGCTGGTGGGCCGGCGGATGGAGCGGGCGCTGGAGCGCCCGGTGGCGTCCGGCGGGCTCGGTGATCTGAACAGCGCGTTCACACAGGCCAGGATTCACCGCCCGGACGGGAAGATCGTCCGGGGCGAGGTCGTCCGCGACGACGAACCGCCGCGGGGGAGCTGACCCTCCCCGGGCGCGCCGAGGGGCCCGCACCCTCCACGAGGGAGTCGGGCCCCGGACGCCTATGCCGCCGTCAGGCGGACTTGCGCGTGTCGCGAGGATGAACCGCCAGGTTCATCGCGCCGGATCGCAGTACCGCCAGCCGCTCCGCCAGCACTTCCTCCAGCTCGTCACGCGTACGCCGCTCCATGAGCATGTCCCAGTGCGTACGCGCCGGCTTGGTCTTCTTCTCCTCGGGGCCGTCGCCGTCCACCAGGAGCGCCTGGGCGCCGCATGTCTTGCATTCCCACTCCGGCGGGATCTCCGCCTCCACCGAGAACGGCATCTCGAATCGATGTCCGTTCTGGCATGCGTACTCCACGGCCTGGCGCGGGGCCAGGTCGATGCCGCGGTCGGTCTCGTAGCTGGTCACCACGAGGCGCGTGCCGCGAAGAGCTCGCTCACTCATGAATCGTGCCTCCCGGGCTTGTCGCCCACAGGACAGGTGTCGCTGTCGTCGTCATCCGGGTCAACGTCCGGTCGGCGATGAAGATTCCCGTATCGGGACATGCGTCGCCGGTCGTGCCGCCCCATTGCTTGTACCCACCGCCGCCCGGTTTGTCACATCTGACAGGAGATGTCACCCTCTGAAGTCGTCTCGCAGCATGCGGTCACGGTTTTACCGGCGGGCCAACGCGGTACCTTACCGGTCCGCGTCCGTGGTCGCTAAATCGACACGGCCTCGGCGGGGCCGTCCGCCGGGTCCGCCGTACGGGGCGCGGGGACGGCCGCGGCAGGGGTCTCATCAGGCTTTTCGGGGGCGAATACCCGCAGGAAGTACTGGGCGAGGGGGCCGATCGCGACGGCGTAGACCACGGTGCCGGCGCCGACCGTGCCGCCCAGCAGCCAGCCGGTGGCCAGGACAGTGACTTCTATCACGGTCCGCATGGCGCGGATCGAGCGTCCGGTACGGGCGTGCAGACCGGTCATCAGCCCGTCGCGCGGGCCGGGGCCGAAGCGGGCCGTGATGTAGAGGCCGGTGGCCACGCCGTTGAGCAGGACGCCGGACAGCATGAGGGGGATCTGGTAGCCGAGGGCGTGCGCGTCGGGGACGAGTGCCATCGTGGCGTCCATCGTGAGCCCGATGACCAGCACGTTCGACACCGTGCCCAGGCCCGGGCGCTGGCGCAGGGGTATCCACAGCAGCAGCACCAGCGCGCCGACGGCGATCGAGACGGTGCCGATCGACAGTCCGGTCCGTTCGGCGACGCCCTGGTGGAAGACGTCCCAGGGGTCGACGCCGAGCCCCGCGTCGACCGTCATGCCGCAGCTCGCCCCGTACAGCGCCAGACCGGCGTAGAGCCGGACGAGCCGGGCCCCCAGGCGCGGTCCGCGGACGGATCCCTCGATGGATTTCCCGGCGGAATCCCGTACAGCGGACAAAGCACTTCCCCCTCTGGCATTGGTGGACCGATGCGTGCCACTCTGTGGCCCGGAAGAATCGGCCCTCCATGGCCAATCGGGAAGAGGTGGACTGCACACGATGACCCAGTGGACTTCTGCCACCGGAGCGGTTCAGCTGGCCCGGCTGCTGCGTTCGCAGCAGCCGCCGCCCGCCGGGGGCCGCAAGGTCCCCGCGTACCGGGCGCTCGCGGACGGGGTGCGGCTGCTCGTCCTGGAGGGCCGACTCCCGGTGGCCACCCGGCTGCCCGCCGAGCGGGAGCTGGCGCTGGCCATGGCGGTGAGCCGGACGACGATCGCCGCCGCGTACGAGCATCTGCGGTCGGCCGGCTTCCTGGAGTCCCGGCGCGGTGCCGGCAGCTGGACGTCCCTGCCGACCGGGCATCCGCTGCCCGCCCGGGGGCTGGAGCCGCTGCCGCCCGACATGATCGGCTCGATGATCGACCTCGGCTGCGCGGCGCTGCCCGCCCCCGAGCCGTGGCTGACCCGGTCGATGCGGGGCGCGCTGGAGGAGCTGCCCCTGTACGCCCACACCCACGGCGACTATCCGGCCGGTCTGCCCGTCCTGCGCGAGGCCGTCGCGGCGCGCTACACCGCCCGCGGCGTGCCCACCATGCCCGAGCAGATCATGATCACCACCGGCGCGATGGGCGCGATGGCGGCGCTGATCCGCCTGTTCACCGGCGGCGGCGACCGGATCGCGGTGGACTCCCCGTCGTACGCGAACATCCTGCAGCTGATGCGCGAGGAGGGCGCGCGGCTCGTACCGGTGGCGATGGGGGAGGGGCTCACGGGGTGGGACCTGCCCATGTGGCGGCGGATCCTGCGGGACGCGGCGCCGCGGCTGGCGTATGTGATCGCCGACTTCCACAACCCGACCGGGGCGCTGGCGACGGCCGAGCAGCGGCGGGCGCTGGTGGAGGCGGCGCGGTCGGCGGGGACGGCGCTGATCGCGGACGAGACGATGCTGGAGATCAGCCTCGACGACGGTCCGGGGGAGCTGCCGCCGGCGATGTGCTCGTTCGACCCGGCCGGTTCGACGGTGGTGACGGTCGGCTCGGCCAGCAAGGCGTTCTGGGCGGGGCTGCGCATCGGCTGGGTGCGGGCCACCCCGGAGATCATCCGCTCGCTCGTCTCGGCGCGCGCGTACGCCGACCTCGGCACGCCGGTGCTGGAGCAGCTGGCGGTGAGCTGGCTGATGGGGACCGGGGGCTGGGACGAGGCCGTGGCGCTGCGCCGGGAGCAGGCGCGGGGCAACCGGGACGCGATCGCGGCGGCGCTGCGGTCCGAGCTGCCGCAGTGGCGGTTCGAGCTGCCGCGCGGCGGGCTCACGCTGTGGGTCAGGACGGGCGGTTTCTCCGGCTCGCGGATCGCGGAGGCGGGGGAGCGCTTCGGCGTGCGGATCCCGTCGGGGCCGCGGTTCGGGGTGGACGGGGCCTTCGAGGGCTTCGTCCGGGTGCCGTTCACGGTGGACGGCGCGCTGGCGGCGGAGGCGGCGACCCGGCTGGTGTCGGCGGCCCGCTTCGTCGCGGAGGGCGGGGTGACGGGCGGTGTGGGGGATGTACGGGGGCTGATCGCGTAGTTCTGGCCGGGGCCGCGCGGCGGGGGCTACGATGCGGCGATCCCGAGGCCCAAGGAGTGCCGTGACCTTTTCCATCGTTGCGCGATCAGCCGACGGCGAGTCCCTCGGCGTGGCCGTGGCCAGCAAGTTCCTGGCGGTCGGCGCCGCCGTCCCGGCAGTCCTCGCCGACGTCGGCGCGGTCGCCACGCAGGCCCACGCGAATCTGGCGTACCGGCCGGACGGGCTGGCCCTCCTGCAGGGCGGCGCGGACGCGGCGGCGGTCGTGGCGCGACTGACGGGGGACGACGCCGACCGCGACGTCCGCCAGGTCGGCGTGGTGGGCGCGGCGGGGGACGGCGCGACGTACACCGGCGGCGGCTGCATGGACTGGGCCGGCGGGGTGGCCGGTGACGGCTACGCGATCCAGGGCAACATCCTCGCCGGACCCCAGGTCGTCGAGGCCATGCGGGCGGCCTGGCTGGCCGGTGACCCCGGGCAGAGCCTCGCCCGGCGGCTGCTCGCCGCGCTCACGGCCGGGGACGCGGCCGGCGGCGACCGGCGCGGGCGGCAGAGCGCCGCGCTGCTGGTGGCCCGCCGGGGCGGGGGCTACGGGGGCGCGAGCGACGTCGAGGTGGATCTGCGGGCCGACGACGACGCGGCGCCGGTCCAGGTGCTCGAGCGGCTGCTGGGCCTGCACGAGCTGTACTTCACCCGCCCCGACCCGGCGACCCTGCTGGACCTCGGCGGCGAACTCGCGGCGGAGGTCACGGCCCGGCTCGCGGCGCTCGGCCACCACGGCGAGCCGGACGCGGCGCTCGCGTCGTGGGCGGGCGTCGAGAACCTCGAGGAGCGCCTGGTGCCGGGCCGGATCGACCCGGTGGTGCTGGACTGGCTCCGCAAGGCGTGAGGCCGGGGGCGCGTCGTTCGTCCGCGACGCGCCCCCGCCTGCTCAGCCGATATCGAACAGCGGACCCGTCAGCGTCAGACCCAGGTCGTGACCCGCGAACGAGAACAGCGCCAGCAGCATCAGCGCCGCGCCGCACAGCGACAGGTCCTTCAGGAACTGGATCATCTCCATCTGCTTGGCCTCCGCGTCCGTCTCCTTCCAGAACGGATGCATCATCACCGCCGTGACGAACAGGAACACCGCCAGCAGCAGCGCCCCGAGATCCGCCCAGACGCCCAGCACGACGCTCAGCCCGCCCAGCAGCATCACGACGCCGGAGAGCGCCGTCGCCGGCACCGGGGCCGGTACGCCCTTGGACGCCGCGTACGCGCCCATCTGCTTGGTCTGGGACAGATGGGCGACGCCGGAGCTCAGGAAGAGGGCGACGAAGAGAATCCGCCCGATCAGTACGAGGACATCCATCGTGACCTCCTAGGGGTGGTTGATCAGGCAACAGACCCCGTGAGTCGTACTGACTTCCAGTGTGGCACCGATACGCCCAGGTGCGAACGCACGAGCGAGGCCCCGGCACGCCGCGCCGCGACGGGACAAGGGGATGAACCACCGCATACGCTTCAATGCGGACATGATTCGAAGCGTCGTGCTCGCCGTCGTCTGGACGCTGGCCGTGGCCGCCACCGCGCTGGCCCTCGGACACTCGGTGTGGTGGTGGATCGCCGCGGGGCCGCTGCTGGCGCTCGCCGCGCTGGCCGGGTACGACCTCGCGCAGCGCCGCCGTTCGCTGCTGCGCAACTATCCCCTGGTCGGGCGGCTGCGGTACGCGATGGAGAAGATCCGGCCGGAGCTCCAGCAGTACTTCATCGAACGCAACTACGACGGCCGCCCGTACGACCGTGAGGTCCGTACCAGCGTCTACGAGCGGGCCAAGGGCATCGCCGGACAGGAGGCGTTCGGCACCGAACGCGACGTCTACGAGGACGGATACGAGTACCTGCTGCCGTCCATGGCGCCGCTGCCCGTGGCGAAGGAGCCGCCCCGGGTGCTGATCGGCGGACCCGACTGCGCCCGGCCGTACGAGATGTCGCTGTTCAACGTCTCCGCGATGAGCTTCGGCTCGCTCTCCGCGCAGGCCGTCCGGGCGCTCAACTCCGGCGCCGCCCGCGGCGGCTTCGCCCACGACACCGGCGAGGGCGGGCTGAGCGAGCACCACCGGATGGGCGGGGACCTCGTCTGGGAGATCGGCACCGGGTACTTCGGCTGCCGCACCGCCGACGGCGCCTTCGACGCGGGGGCGTTCGCGGACAAGGCCGCCGGCCTCGACGAGGTCAAGTGCGTGTCCCTGAAGCTGTCGCAGGGCGCCAAGCCCGGCATCGGGGGGCTGCTGCCCGGGGCCAAGGTCGACGCCGTGATCGCCCGGACCCGGGGGGTGCCCGAGGGGCGGACGGTGGTGTCCCCGCCGTACCACCAGGTCTTCGGCACGCCGCGGGAGCTGGTGCGCTTCATGGCCCGGATGCGGGAGCTGGCCGGGGGCAAGCCCGCCGGGTTCAAGCTCTGCCCGGGGTCGCGGCGGCAGTTCCTCGCCGTGTGCAAGGCGATGGCCGACGAGGGGACGGGGCCGGACTTCATCGTCGTCGACGGCGCCGAGGGCGGCACCGGCGCGGCGCCGCTGGAGTTCGCCGACAACCTCGGCACCCCGCTCACCGAGGGCCTGATCATGGTGCACAACGCGCTGGTCGGCGCCGGGCTGCGCGACCGGGTGCGGATCGGGGCCAGCGGGAAGGTCGCCACCGGCAGCGACATCGTCAAACGGCTGCTGCAGGGCGCCGACTACACCAACGCCGCGCGGGCGATGATGTTCGCCGTCGGCTGCATCCAGGCCCAGCGCTGCCACACCAACACCTGCCCCGTCGGCGTCACCACCCAGGACGCGCGCCTGACCCGCGCCATCGACGTACCGGACAAGGCCGAACGGGTGCGCCGCTACCAGCACTCCACCGTCTCCAGCGCGCTGGAGATCATGGCGGCGATGGGCGTGGCCGACCCGTCGGGCCTGCGGCCGCGCCAGCTGGTGCGCCGCACCGATCCGGTGACGGTACGTCCGTACACCGACCTCTACGACTGGCTGGAGCCCGGCGAACTGCTCGCCGGCCCGCCCCGCGAGTGGGCCGACGACTGGGCGGACGCCGACCCGGACCGCTTCTGAGCCGGGCGCTACGCGATCCGCAGCCTGCGCGGCAGCTCCCGCAGCGGTTCCGGCAGCCGCAGCGGCCCCGCCCCCGGCGTGAGCGAGCCCAGCACGGACGGGGTGCGCGCGCCCGTCGCCGACGGCACCGTGCCCGGCAGCCCGTGCCAGCTGAGCCAGCCCAGCAGGGCGAAGAGATACGCCTCCTTGGCCTGCGCCGGCAGCCCGTGCTCGCCCGACTCCCCGACCCGCACCGACGGGGCGAGCGCCCGGATCCGCGCCATCAGCGCCGGGTTGCGCACCCCGCCGCCCGCGATCACCAGCTCGGCGAGCTGGTGCGTCCGGCAGGCGGCGGCGACCAGCTCGGCCGTCAGCTCGGTGACCGTCGCGACCAGATCGTCGCCCCCGACGCCGTACGGCTCCGCGTGCTCCCGCAGATACGCGGCGTGGAAGACCTCCTTGCCCGTCGACTTGGGCGCCGGCAGGCGGTAGTACGGCTCGGTCAGGAGGTGGTCCAGCAGCGGCCCCGACACGGTGCCGCGCGCCGCGCGGGCGCCACCGGCGTCCATCGTCTCGGCGCCGTTTGTCAGCTCCGTGACGGCCGCGTCGATCAGGGCGTTGGCGGGACCCAGGTCGTACGCGACGACGGTGCCGTCCGCGTCCCGCACGGTGATGTTGGCGATGCCGCCCAGGTTCAGCGCGCCCCGGCGGGTGCCGTCGGCGGGCAGCAGGAGGGCGTCCATGGTGGACACCAGCGGCGCCCCCTGGCCGCCCGCCGCGATGTCGCGGGTCCGTACGTCCGAGAGCACCGGCAGCCCGGTGGCTTCGGCGATCCAGGCCGCCGCGCCGAGCTGCAGGGTGCCCAGCGCGGTGGTGCCGTCCACCCAGTGGAAGACGGTCTGGCCGTGGGAGACGATCAGGTCCGCGGGGGAGACGGCGGCGCAGGCGTCGGCGGCCACGCGGCCGAAGAACTGCCCGAGTTCGGTGTCCAGCCGGCAGACGTCCTCGAGCGTCGTACGGGCCGGCGGCAGCGCGCGGGCGATGTTCTCGCGCAGGACCCGGGGGAAGTCCGCGCTGTGCAGTCCCAGCGGGCGCAGGACGAGTTCGTCGCCCTCCACCGAGAAGCCGGCCACCGCGGCGTCCACACCGTCGTAGGAGGTGCCGCTGAGCATTCCGAGGACCTTGATCTCCGTCATGCCGCCATCCTCGCCCATGGCGGCGGGCCCGCCGCCGCCGGGACCCTTGCGCTGGGCAGCGGCGGTGAGCCCGCCTGGCAAAACTATACATTTCCGGCAAAACGGGCATTGAATGATGGGGTCACGGGAATGTCGGACGGCCGGCGGACCGGTCGCACGCGAGGCGCTGCGGCCGACCGAACACAGCATCTATGGTTCGGGACTGGACCGGATCAGTGTCCGTCCCCCGAGCCCAGGAGGTCCCTATGCGCCCCACCATCGCCGTCGCTCTGGAGGAGGGCCTGCGCCGGCTGTTCTTCACCGCGGAGCAGTGGAGGGAGCTCGAGGAGGCGGGGGAGCTGCGGATCTGCGGCATCGATCCGGAGCGGCTGGCCAAGGAGCTCGCCGACGCCGAGGTGGTGGTGACCGGATGGAACACGCCGCGGCTCGAGGGCGAGCTGCTCGCGGCGGCGCCCCGGCTGAAGCTCGTCGCCCACACGGGCGCGGCGCTGCGGTTCCTCGTCGGCGACGAGGTGTTCGCCCGGGGGATCCGGGTGTCGCAGGCCGGGGAGGCGATGGCGCCGGCCGTGGCGGAGGTGTCGCTGGCGTTCACCCTGACGCTGCTGCACCGGATCCACCGCTTCGACCACGCCCTGCACTCCGGCGCCGGGTGGACCCGTACCAAGTACGGCACGCTGGAGGCCAGTGAGCTGCGCGGCTCGGTGATCGGAGTGGTCGGCGCGTCCCGGACCGGACGGGCGTACATGGAGCTCGTACGGGCGCTCGGCGGCGTCCTGCTGCTCGCCGACCCGATGGTCACCGCCGGGCAGGCCGCCGCGCTGGGCGCCGAACTCGTCCCCCTCGACGAACTCCTGGAGCGGTCCCGGATCGTCGCCCTGCACGCGCCGGCGATACCCGAGACCCGCCGGCTGATCGGCCGCCGCGAGCTCGGCCTGATGGCCGACGGCGCCGGGCTCGTCAACACCGCCCGGTCGTGGCTGGTGGACTCCGACGCGCTGCTGGAGGAGCTGCGCGAGGGACGGCTCGACGGGGCGCTCGACGTGTACGACGAGGAACCGCTGCCCGTGTCGAGCCCCCTGCGCGGTCTGCCCAACGTCCTGCTCACGCCGCACGAGGCCGCCGGCGCGGTGCAGGTGCGGCGCAGGCAGGGGCGGATCGTGGTGGACGAGATCGGCCGCTTCCTGGCCGGCGAGCCGCTGCGGCACGAGATGACCCGGGAGATCCTGGCCACGACCGCCTGACGACGTCCCGGCCGGCCGGGGATTCGTGCCCTGGCCGGCCCGTGGATCCCTGGTGTAGGTTTTCCTCCATGTTCCTTTCCCGTGCGTAGACGACGCGTCGCCCACACGCGTCCCTGTCCGCACGGCTGTTGAGGAACCACTTACATGTCCACGCCCGAACGGGCGCCGTCGTACGCCGCCGTCCTGCGCGTCCCGTACGCCGCCCGTACCTTCCTGTCCTCGCTGGCCGGCCGTCTCTCCTACGGCACGGTCTTCCTCTCCCTCATGCTCGCCCTCACCGCGAGCACCGGCTCGTACGCCGTCGCCGGCGGCGTCATCGCGCTCTTCGGCCTGACGGGTTCGCTCCTCGCGCCGGTGCGCGGCGGGCTCATCGACCGCATCGGCGCCCGCCGGGCCCTGGTGCCCATGGCCGGCGTCTACGCCGTCGCCCTCACGGCGCTGGCCGTCGCCACCTGGCGGCCGGGGGCCGCGCCGGTGTGGCTGCTCGTCGTGCTCGGCGGCTTCGCGGGGCTGTGCGCGCCGCCGATCGGGCCGGCGATGCGTGCCGTGTGGAGCGACATCGTGCCCGATCCCGCCCTGCGCCAGCGGGCGTTCAGCCTCGACACGGTGTGCGAGGAGGTGCTGCTCGTCACCGGTCCGCTGCTCGCCGGGCTGCTGGCGGCCGTCGCCCGGCCCGCCCTCGGTGTCGCCGTCAGCGCCGTGCTGGTGCTGGCCGGGACCCTCGCGTTCACCGCGGCGCCGCCGCTGCGGTCCGCCGCCGTCCGGCCGCGGTCCGCGCGGCGGTCCGGCGGCGGGGGTGCGCTGCCCGTCCAGCCGGTCGTCGCGGCGGCCGGGCTGGGGGTCGTGCTCGGGGCGCTGACGCTGCTGCTCGTGGTGTACGCCGACGGGCGGGGGCGGATCGCGGCCGTCGCCTGGCTGGAGGCGGCGCTGGCGGTGGGGAGCGCGCTCGGCGGGCTGCTGTACGGCACCCGTACCTGGCGCCGGCCCGCGCGGGTACGGCTGCCGGTGCTGACGACCGGCCTGGCCCTCGTGCTCGCCGTCGCGGGGCTGGCGCCCGGGCTGTGGGTGCTGGGCGGCGTGCTGGCGGTGGCGGGGCTGCTGGTGTCGCCGGCGCTGACCACCGCGTATCTGCTGGCGGACGAGACGGCGGCGGAGGAGCACCGGACCCGGGTCGGCACCTGGGTGAACACCGCCTTCAACCTCGGCAGTTCGCTGGGCTCCGCCGGCGCCGGACGGCTGGCGGGACAGGTGCCCGTCGCGGTGTGCTTCGCCCTGGCCGCCGTACCGCTGCTCCTCTCGGCGGGCTTCGCCCGGCGCCGGCGGTCCGTGACGTCGGTGGAGCTTGTGCCGGCCGGCCGCTGACGAGCCCGGCGGCACCCCGGGGTGCGGTACCGGGGGCGCCGGGCTCCCGCAGCCGTGCGCCGAACCCTCGACGGCGACGGCCGCGTTCGAGGGGCGCGGGCGGACGGGCGGCCCGCGCAGGAGCAGTCGACCGCACGGACGGCACCCGTGTCCACCTTTTCGGCGGTGCTACGGCCTGCTGAACACCCCGATCGCGTTCGGCACCGGCCGCTCGGCGCTGCCCAGCGGGCGGTTGACGGCTGTCGTGGCGGTCGCCCCGGGCGTACGGACGGCCAGCGTGGCGGAGCCGCCGCCGTCGAGGTTGACGGCGTCGTCCGCCCCCACGTCGAGCAGGAGGGCCGCCAGTTCGCCGATGGTCAGCCCCGCGCTGGTCTCCGCGTTGCCGTCGAGGGAGAGGAGGAACAGCCGTTTGCCGTCGTCCCCCGTGCCGGCCGCCGAACGTCCGGCCGCCGTCACGTTGTCGAGGCCGGCGAGCGGCTGTCCGCCGCGCGCGATCGGGTAACCGCCCACCGCGAACTTCAGCGGGACGACGCCCCGCGCGTCCAGCCGGTGCAGCACCTGTACGGGTTCGCCCACGCTCAGTTCGCGCAGTCGTTGCGCGCCGGCCTCGCGCCCGACCAGGACGGTGGTGTCCCGCGCGATCGGCCCTCCGCCGATGCCGGCGGAGGCGGACTCCACGCGGCCGTGGCGGACGACGACTTCGTACACGTCGGTGCTGCACGGCGCGGCCCGGCGGGTGTCCGTTCCGCAGGTGGCGCGCAGCCGCGACGGTGTTCCCCAGTCGGCGGTGAACGCGCCCGTCCCGTTCACCGGGATCGCGTACTGGTTGAGCGCGTCGAGGGGCAGCGATTCGTTCGGCGTCAGCAGGGTGCCCGTCAGCTCCAGGCTGTCGAGCCGGGCCCGGCGGTCCACGCCGACCCCGATGACGTCGCGGGTAGAGGTGCCGGGCGGCAGTGCGGGACCGAACCGCTGTCCGTTCGGCACGGCGCCCTTCAGCTCGCGGCCGTCCGCGATCGCCGGGCCGACGGAGGCGCCCGTCGGCTGAACGCCGGGGTGCTGGGCCTCGTCGATGTTGAAGAAGTCACCGTTCACCGCCGCCACCGCGCCGGCGGCGTCGGCCATGTCCGTCACCTCGTCGCGCGCCGCCACGGCGCCGGGGTACAGCAGGTCGGTGGTGACGTGCGGGTCGGTCAGGTCGACGGTGACGAGGTGGCCCGTCACGCTGCCGTGCGAGGCGGCGACGGTGAAGGAGCGGTAGTCGATGCCGGGTGCCGTCTCGGTGCCGGCGGACAGGCGCAGGTCCGGGTCGTCGGCGGCCTGTGCGGGAGCGGCGGTGGCGAAGAACCCGAACGCGCCGAGCGCGGCCAGGACGGAGCGGGTCGTCGTACGACGGTGCAAGGGGCCCCCTCGGGAGGGCGGGGGCGCCTTCGCCGGCGCCCCCGCGGATCTCAGACTGCTGCTCTGACGTAGTTCATGTACTTCGTCCAGTTCCAGTTCGGACCCGGATCGGTGTGGGTGGCGCCGGGCACCTGGCTGTGCCCGATGATGTGCTGGCGGTCCTTCGGAATGCCGAACGCGTCGCACACGGCGGCCGTCAGCTGCGCGGACTCCCGGTACATGACGTCCGTGAACCAGGACGGGTCGTCGACCCAGCCCTCGTGCTCGATGCCGATGCTGCGGGTGTTGTAGTCCCAGTTGCCGGCGTGCCAGGCGATGTCCTTCTGCCGGACGAACTGGCCGATGTAGCCGTCGCCGGAGGCGACCATGAAGTGGGACGAGACCTTGCGGCTCGGGTTCTGGAAGATCCGCATGGCGTCCTGGAACGTCTCCTGCGTGACATGGATGACGACGTAGTCGATCGGATACGACGCCGGCCGGTTGGAGACCGTGTAGTTGGAGGTGCTGGCCGGGATCCAGTGGGTGACCGGATAGCCCGCCGCCCGTGCGGGGGAGGCGGTGAGCGGTCCGAGGGCGGCGGCTGCCGCGCCCGCTGCGGCGCCCTGCAGTAAACGTCTGCGCGAGGGCATGGTGCGGTCCATTCAGACTCCGGTGGTGTGGGGGGAGTGCTGCGGATACATGGCGTGAACGCACGGTGCGTGACTCATGATGAGTGGCGGGACCGCCCCTGCCAAGATGGGCTGGGACATGCCAATGGGCAGGCCAATGGCGGTAGTTGTACGTCTGTCCCGGTTCAGAGGCGGGCGACGGCCGCCGGATCGTCCAGGACCGACTGCACCACCCGGTGCGCGGCCCCCAGCAGCGGGCCCTCGCCGGCGGTGCGCGACACCGCCAGCCGTACGGTGCGGGCCCGGTCCGCGAGGCGGGTGCCCAGCTCACGCTCCACGGCGGGCAGCACCCAGGGCGCGAGCCCCGCCAGGGCGCCGCCGAGGACCACCGCCTGCGGGTCCAGGAGGTTCACCACACCGGACAGCGCGATGCCGAGCGCCGTGCCGGCCCCGTCCAGCGCCGTCACGACCGCCGCGTCCCCGTCCTGCGCCCGCCGCGCCAGAAGCGCGATCCGCCCGCCCGGTCCCGGATGCTCGCGCGCGGCCCGCTCCGGCGGTATCCCGCAGGCCCGCAGCACCGCCTCCTCGCCGGCGTACTGCTCCAGGCAGCCCCGCCCGCCGCAGGCGCAGTCCGGCCCGTCCGGGTGCACCGGTACGTGGCCCAGCTCGCCGGCGAACCCGTGCGTGCCGCGCAGCAGTTCACCGTCCACCACCACGGCGGCGCCGATCCCGATCTCCGCGGACACGTGGACGAAGTCCCGCCACTGCGTCTCGCGCAGCTCCGTCAGCGCGCCGACGTTGGCCTCGTTGTCGACCGTGACGGGCAGCGAGGTGGCCAGCAGTTGCCGGACGTCCACGGCCCGCCAGCCGAGGTTCGGCGCCCGTACGACGCACTGGTCGCGGTCCACCAGCCCCGGCACCGCCACGCCCAGCCCGGCGGGCGTCAGGCCCTCGCGGCGGGCCCGGGCGGTGATCTTGCGCAGCAGTCCGTCCAGCTCGGCCAGTACGGGTCCGGGCGCACGGCCGCGGTTGGCGGCGTCTACCGCGATCCGGGCGCGGACGGCGCCGCGCAGGTCGACCACGCAGACGGCCAGATGATCGACGCCGATCTCCGCGCCTATCCCGCACGGGCCCTGGTCGTTGAGCGCCAGCGCGCTGCCGGGGCGGCCCACGGTGCCCGGCCGGCCCGGGCCCAGCTCGACGATCAGCCCGCCGCGCAGCAGCTCGTCGACGAGGGCGGAGACCCCGGCGCGGGTCAGCCCGATCCGGGTGGCGACGGCGGCCCGGGACAGGGAGTCCTCGGCGGCCAGCGCGTGCAGGACGAGGGAGAGGTTGCGCCGGCGCATCGCCTGCTGCGTGCCGGGCGCGGGAGCGCTCACGCGGACGTCCCGCGGTGCCAGGTGCTCCCCAGCGAGGGCTGCAGCTGGTCGAGGTAGGCCATGGTCGTGGCGCGGGCGGACGCCAGTGTCATGTCGTCGCCCGTCCCCCACCGGCGTGCGGCGGCCTGGGTGACGGCGCTGAAGGCGGCCACCAGGACGCGGGGGCGGGGGTCCGTGTCGAGGTCCACGCCCTCCCGGCGGGCGATCTCCTCGGCCAGCTGCTCGGACATGACGGTGGAACGGCGCAGCGCCTCCGCGACGAGGGCGGGCGTCGATTCGATGACGTGCCACATACGGGTGTACAGCGTCACCGAAACGGTCTCCGCCACGGTCTGCGCCATGCCGTCCCACACCCGCTCGATCGACGCCCGCAGCACGGTGGCCGGGGGCTCGGCGGCGGGACGGCGGCAGACCTCCGCGTAGTAGGCCGACTCGACCATGTCCTGGATCGCGAAGGCGGCCTCCTCCTTCGTCGCGAAGTAACGGAAGAAGGTGCGCTGCGACACACCGACGGCCGCCGCGATCTCGTCGACCGTCGTCCGGTCGAAGCCCCGCTCCACGAACAGCTCGACGGCGGACCGGATCAGCGCCTCACGCGTGCGCTGCTTCTTCCGCTCCCGCAGACCGGTCAATTCCCCGCCGCCTTTCCGCTGGTCGCGGCACAGCTTACCGGCGGCGCGAGCACCGTCTTCCGCCGCGTTCACCTCGTCTTCGCGTCGTCGCGGCCGACGCGTTTGGCAAATGTCAGTCACTGACACTACTGTCGATCAGATGACCAGTAAGTCCACCTTGACCCTCTCCAAAGAGCCCGCGGAGCCGGCCGCGCCGCGGCGGACCGGGTTCCGCGGCCATCCCTGGCTCACGCTCTTCGCCGTCGCCATCGGCGTGATGATGGTCGCCCTCGACGGCACCATCGTCGCGATCGCGAACCCCGCCATCCAGCAGGACCTCGGCGCCTCCCTGGCGGACGTCCAGTGGATCACCAACGCCTATCTGCTCGCCCTGGCGGTCTCCCTCATCACCGCCGGCAAGCTCGGTGACCGCTTCGGCCACCGGCAGACGTTCCTCGTCGGCATCGTCGGCTTCGCCGCCGCCTCGGGGGCCATCGGGCTGTCCGGCAGCGTGACGGCGGTCATCGTCTTCCGCGTCTTCCAGGGCCTGTTCGGCGCCCTGCTGATGCCCGCGGCCCTCGGACTGCTGCGGGCCTCCTTCCCGGCCGAGAAGCTGAACGCCGCCATCGGCATCTGGGGCGCCGTCATCGGCGCGTCCACGGCCGCCGGCCCGATCGTCGGCGGGCTGCTCGTGGAGCACGTCAGCTGGGAGTCGGTGTTCTTCGTCAACGTCCCCGTCGGCGTCGTCGCGCTGCTGCTGGGCCTGGTGATCCTGCTGGACCACCGCGCCGAGCACGCCCCGCGCTCCTTCGACCTGCCGGGCATCGTGCTGCTGTCCGTCTCGATGTTCAGCCTCATCTGGTCGCTGATCAAGGCTCCCCTCTGGGGCTGGTCGGACGGGAGCACGCTGGGCTTCCTGGGCGCCGCGGTGGTGGGCTTCCTGCTGTTCGTCCTCTGGGAGACCAGGGCCCGCGAGCCGCTGCTGCCGCTGTCCATGTTCCGGTCCGCCGCCCTGTCCGCCGGCACCGTGCTCATGGTGCTGATGGCGTTCGGATTCATGGGCGGACTTTTCTTCGTCACGTTCTTCCTGCAGAACGTGCACGGGCTCAGCCCCGTGGACAGCGGGCTCCGACTGCTGCCGCTCACCGGCGGCATGATCGTCGCGTCCCCGCTGGCCGGCGCGCTCATCACGAAGGTGGGCCCGCGGGTCCCGCTCGTCGGCGCCATGGTGCTCACCGCGATCGCCATGTTCGGCATGTCCACCCTGGACGCGGACACCGGTACGGCCGTGACGGCCCTGTGGTTCGCCCTGCTCGGCCTCGGCCTCGCGCCCGTGATGGTCGGCGCGACGGAGGTCATCGTCGGCAACGCCCCGCTGGAGCACGCCGGGGTCGCCGGCGGACTCCAGCAGGCGGCGATGCAGGTCGGCGGCAGCCTGGGCACCGCCGTCCTCGGCGCCGTGATGGCCTCCCGGGTGGGCACCACGCTGCCCGAGCGCTGGCAGCGGGCCGGCCTGCCCCCGCTGGACGCCAAGGCGGAGGCGGGGCTGACGAGCGCCGCCGAGGTCGGCTACGTGCCGCCGCAGCCGAAGGGCACGCCCGCCGGGGTCGTGGAGCGGATCACCGACGTGGTCCACGGCTCCTTCATCTCCGGTATGGGCCTCGCGCTCACCTGCGCCGGGGTGGTCGCCGTCCTCGCCGCGGGCGTGGCGGTGTTCACCAAGGGCGGCGAGAACGGGAACGGGGGACCGTCGGTTCACCTCTGACCCCCCGTCCCCGGCGTTCACGCGCCGGGCCGCCGCAGCAGCGCATCGCCGTCCTCGAGGACCGAGGCGATGCGCTGCAGCGTTTCGTCGTCCCTCGGCACCGCCCCGTACGAGGGCCCCTCGGCCGTCCCCCAGCGGCGCGCCACGGCGGCCGGGTCCTCGCCGAGGAGCAGCCCCGCCGCCTGAGCGGCCGCCCCCAGGGCCACCGCCTCACGCACCTGCGGCACCCGGACGGCGCGGCCGCTGAGCCGGCGTACGGTGTCGCGCCATGCGACGCCCTGCGCGCCGCCGCCGATCAGCAGGATCGGTTCGTCGTCGGCCGCCTCCGGCCCGGTCACCCGGTCGAGCGCCGTCAGCAGCGCGTACACCGCGCCGTCGTACGCGGACTGCAGCAGCTGACCGGGCGTCGTGTCGTGCCGCAGCCCGTACAGCAGCCCGGAGGCGTGCGGCAGGTCGGGCGTCCGCTCGCCGTCGAGGAAGGGCAGCACCACGGCCCCGGACCCCGCCTCGACGTCCTCCCGGGCCAGGCTCAGCAGCGCCGCGAACCGGTCCACCGCCTGCGTGCAGTTGAGGGTGGCCGCCAGCGGCAGCCAGCCGCCGCCCGCGTCCGCGAAACCGGCGACCGTCCCGGTGGGGTCCACCGGCCGCTCGCCGGTCACCGCGTACACCGTGCCGGAGGTGCCCAGGCTCAGCACCGGCTGACCGGGGCGCAGCCCCAGCCCCAGCGCCGCCGCCATGTTGTCGCCGGTGCCGGGGGCGACGAGGATGCCCTCCGGCAGCGGGAGACCCGCCCGTACCGTGCCCGCGGCCTCGCCCGGCGCCACGACGCGGGGCAGCAGGGCGGCGTCCAGGCCGACGTGCTCCAGCGTCCGGGAGTCGTACGCCCCGGAGCGGGAGTCCCACCAGCCGGTGCCCGAGGCGTCACCGCGGTCGGTCGTGCCCGTGCCGGTGAGGCGCTCCGTCAGATAGTCGTGGGGGAGCCGCACGGCCGCGGTGGCGGCGGCCGCCTCCGGCTCGTTGTCCCGCAGCCACGCCCACTTGGTCACCGTGAAGGACGGCGCCGGGACGCTGCCCGTGCGCTCGGCCCACTCCTTCGCGCCGCCGAGCTCCGCGACCAGCCGGTCGCGCTGCGGGGCGGAGCGGACGTCGTTCCACAGCATCGCCGGGCGGACCGGCTCGCCGGCGGCGTCCAGGGTGACCAGACCGTGCTGCTGACCGCCGATCGACACGGCGGCCGCCTCCCGGACCACGTCGCCGCAGCCGGCCAGGGCCGTGGCGAGCGCGTCCCACCAGCCGCGCGGGTCACTCTCCCGCGCCCCGCCGGCCCCGGTCACGGTGTGCGGCGCCTGCGACCGGGCGACGACACGGCCGGTGTCCGCCTCCACGACCAGCACCTTGGTGGACTGGGTGGAGCTGTCCACCCCTACGACGAGCGGCCCCATTGCAAACCTCCGTGCCGTGCGCTCTTCCCTTGACTCGACGGGCATACTAATTTGTAAAACGCTCTAACGAAATGGTCGGAGCGATGACAGATGGATGACGACTGACCGGCGGCGACCGCCGCCCGCTCGGCCGGCGTCCCGGAGCCACGGAGGGCGCCATGACGTACACCCCCACCCCCCAGGACAAGTTCACGTTCGGTCTGTGGACCGTCGGCTGGCAGGGCCGCGACCCGTTCGGCGAGGCCACCCGCCCGGCGCTCGACCCGGTCGAGACCGTCGAGAAGCTGGCGGAGCTCGGCGCGTACGGCGTCACCTTCCACGACGACGACCTGATCCCCTTCGGCTCCTCGGACGCCGAGCGCGAGGCCGTCGTCAAGCGCTTCCGCCAGGCGCTGGAGTCCACGGGCATGAAGGTCCCGATGGCCACCACGAACCTCTTCACCCACCCCGTCTTCAAGGACGGCGCCTTCACCGCCAACGACCGCGACGTCCGCCGCTACGCGCTGCGCAAGACGATCCGCAACATCGACCTGGCCGTCGAGCTGGGCGCCACCACCTACGTCGCCTGGGGCGGCCGGGAGGGCGCCGAGTCGGGCGCCGCCAAGGACGTCCGCGGCGCCCTGGACCGGATGAAGGAGGCCTTCGACCTCCTCGCCGAGTACGTCACCGAGCAGGGCTACGACCTGCGCTTCGCGATCGAGCCCAAGCCCAACGAGCCGCGCGGCGACATCCTGCTGCCCACCGTCGGCCATGCGCTGGCGTTCATCGAGCGCCTCGAGCGCTCCGAGCTGTTCGGTGTGAACCCCGAGGTCGGCCACGAGCAGATGGCCGGTCTGAACTTCCCGCACGGCATCGCGCAGGCGCTGTGGGCGGACAAGCTCTTCCACATCGACCTCAACGGGCAGAGCGGCATCAAGTACGACCAGGACCTGCGCTTCGGCGCCGGTGACCTGCGCTCCGCGTTCTGGCTCGTCGACCTGCTCGAGAGCGCCGGCTACGCCGGCATGCGCCACTTCGACTTCAAGCCCCCGCGGACTGAGGACTTCGGCGGCGTCTGGGCGTCGGCGGCCGGCTGCATGCGCAACTACCTGATCCTCAAGGAGCGCTCCGCCGCCTTCCGCGCCGACCCCAAGGTTCAGCAGGCGCTGCTCGACAGCCGGCTCGACCAGCTGGCGCAGCCCACGGCGGACGAGGCGGGCCTGGCCGGTCTGCTCGCCGACAAGAGCGCGTTCGAGGAGTTCGACGTGGAGGCGGCCGCGAAGCGCGGGATGGCCTTCGAGCAGCTCGACCAGCTGGCTATGGAGCACCTGCTGGGCGCCTGACGCGTCCGGCTTTTGGCCCTTCGGCCGGAATGTGTGGTTCAGGCGCGGGGAATGTCGCGGGTCGGTCACGGTGGTGTGATTTCCGGGCGTAACCGCCCATGCTGGTCGCATGAGCTTTCCGCCGCCCGGTTCCCCGCCCACGCCTCCGCCGCCGCCGGGCGGTCCGCCCGGCGGCGGTTACGGGGGTCCGCCTTCCGACGGCGGACTCGGCCCGCCCGGTGGCGGCTTCGGCGGTCCGCCCGAGGGGTTCGGCGGTCCGCCGCCGGGTCCGCCGCCTCCCCCGTCGTCGGGCGGCGGGCCGCGGCGTGGCCCGGTCATCGCCGCCGCGGTCGCCGGTGTGCTGGTGCTGGGGGGTGTCGTCGCGTTCGCGCTGTCCGGCGGGGACGACGGCGACGGCGGGGGCGACAAGGACGGGGGCTCGAATCCGTCCGTGCAGCTGCCGACCATGCCCAGCGGGCTGCCCAGCGACTTCCCGAGCCTGCCGTCGGACCTGCCGTCCGGCTTCCCGACCGATCTGCCCTCCGACTTCCCGAGCCTGCCGTCCGACCTGTTCACCGACCAGTGAGCCGGCGTACCCGCCGGACCTCGTGACGGATCGTGCGGCGCCGGACACGCGCGGCACCGAACCGTGCCCTCGCGCGTCTCAATGGCATAACAGCGCCGTCGAACACGGGTTCACCTGCGGTGACCTGCGGGATAGCGTTGCCGCCACGGGCGTTGTACCTGTTCACGCGGTGTTCGGGGCGTCGCCCGCCGCAGGGGAGGGGACGCCGGGATGGAGCTTCCGGGGACGTGGAGGGTACGGCGTCCGGCGGCCGCCGCCGCGCTGATCGCCGTGACCGCCGCCCTCGGTGCCGGGGGATCACCGGCCTCGGGCGGTGACGCCGGGCGTCCCTCGGACAGCGTGAACGCCGGGACCCGGACGCAGGCGGCGTCCCATGTGCCGTCCCCGGCGCAGTCGTTCCCGTGGATCGCCGCCTCGCGGACCCCGTCCCCCTCGCCGACGCCCGCGCCCACCACCGCGCGGCCGGCCGTCGATCCGGTGACCGCGGTCCGCGAGGCCCTCGACGCGCTCGGTCCGCACACCGGCCGCTACACGCTGGCCGTCGAGGACCTGGGGACCGGCGTACGGGCCCGGTACGGCGAGCGGACCGGTACCTACGACACCGCGAGCATCGTCAAGGTGGACATCCTGGCGGCGCTGCTCCTGCGCGGCCACGGCGGCATCGCGCTCACCCCGGGGCAGCGGCAGCTCGCCGAGAAGATGATCCGGCAGAGCGACAACGACGCGACGGACGTCCTGTGGAGCGACCTCGGCGGCCCGCGCGCCCTCGACGCCGCCAACGACACCCTCGGTCTCGGCCACACCACGGCCGGCGACTGGGGCACCTGGGGACTCACCCAGACCACCGCCGCGGACCAGATCACCCTGCTCCAGGCCGTGTTCGGCGACGACTCGCCGCTCACCGCGGCGGCACGGGACTACATACGCTCCCTCATGGGCTCGATCGTCCCGGGCCAGGACTGGGGGGTCACCGCCGCCTCCGATCCGGGCGCCGACCGGATCCTGAAGAACGGCTGGCTGCCGCGTACCCGGACGAAACTGTGGGACGTCAACAGCATCGGCGTGGTCGCGTACGAGGGGCACGAGCTGTTGGTGAGCGTACTGTCGGCGGATCAGCGCACCCGCGAGGACGGCATAGCGCTCGTCGAACGGGTGGCGCGGACGGCGGTCACGGCACTGGTGGGGGCCGGTCCGTCCGCGGTGTGACGCGCCGCCGTCCCGCCGGTCACGGCAGCGGCTGCGGCGGGCGGGGGCCCGCGTAACTCCCGCTGGGGCGCATCCGCAGCGGGCGCTCCTCGTACTCCTCCAGCGCGTGCGCGATCCAGCCCGCCGTCCGCGCCACCGCGAAGACCGTCTCCCCCGCCTCCGCCGGCATGCCCGCGGTGACGGACAGCACGGCGAGCGCGAGGTCGACGTTGGCGTGCAGCGGGGTGTGGCGCGCGGAGATCTCGACGACGTCCTGCGCCGCGTCCAGCGCCCCGCGCGCTCCCGGCACCTCGTCCAGCAGCGCGAACAGCACCTGGGCGCGCGGGTCCTCGCCGGGATACAGCCGGTGGCCGAGGCCCGGGACCCGGTGACCGGCCCGGAAGTGCTCCGAGACCACCGGCGCCGCGCCGCGCTCCAGGACGTCGAGGAGCATCCGGTGCGCCAGCCCGCTCGCGGCGCCGTGCAGGGGGCCGTCCAGCGCGGACAGGCCGGTCGACACGACGGCGTACGGATTGGCGCGGGCCGAGGCCGCGACGCGGGCGGCGAGCGTGGAGGCGGCGAGATCGTGGTCGATCAGCAGCACCAGGGCGGTGTCCAGCACGCGCAGCGCCGCGGGCTCGGGCCGGGCGGGGCTGAGCCGGGCCCACAGCCGGCGGGCGATCGGGGCGTCCGCCCGGTGGGTGCGTCCGATCACCGGCGGGGAGCCGGCGAACGCCGCGATCAGCCCGCGCGCCGCGGCGTGCACGGACTCCGCGGACAGATCAAAGCGCAGCGGGTCGGCCGCGGCGGCGGCGACGGCCGCGGCGCGCAGCCGGTCGACGGGGCCGGCGTGCGCGGGGAGCGCGGCGACGGCGGCGGTCGTCGCGGACAGCAGCTCCTCCGGGGCGGTGAACCGCAGGCCCGGGGTGATGCGTCCCGTCCACAGCCAGTCGGCCGCCTCCTCGTACGGATACGCCGTCGCCAGGGCGGTCGCGTCCACCCCGCGGAAGAAGTAGCGGTCACGGTCGATCAATGTGATGCCGGTGCGGATCGTCGTCGTACCGGGCGCGACGCCGTCCGTCCCGGCGCCCGTGGCCACCGGGCGGCTGTGCCGCCGGGCGAGTGCGTCGACCTCCTTCGCGTCGAACGTGCTGCCCCGGCTGCCGGGTGACTTGTGGCTGGTCAGCAGTCCGCGGCTGACGTACGCGTAGACGGTCTCCGGCTTCACCCCGAGCCGCTCGGCCGTCTGCCGGGTGCTCAACCGGTCCTCGTGACTGTTCATGAGGAAATCCACTCTAGAACATTGATTCAGTCAACATTGACAGAATTTCAGTCAAGGATGGATGGTGTTGGTCAAGTACAAGGAGGAACAGCCATGACAACGCTTCCGGTCGACGCCCCCATGGAGGCCCCACGAGGGCTCAGCGGTGTGATCGTGACGGAGACCCGGCTCGGCGACGTCCGCGGGCGCGAGGGCTTCTACCACTACCGGCAGTACTCGGCGGTGGAGCTGGCACGCCACCGCACCTTCGAGGACGTCTGGTACCTGATGTTCCACGGCGAGCTGCCGGACGAGGAGCAGCGGGGCGAATTCCTGGCGCGCACCGCCGCGTTGCGCCCGCTGCCCGCGGACATCCGCGACGCCCTGCCCGCGATCGCCCGGTCCTGCGCGCTGTCGGGTCCGCTCGCCGGACTGCGCACGGCCCTGTCGCAGACCGCCGCGTCGGCGGGCTTCCGCCCGCTGTACGACATCGGCCCCCGGCAGCGGACCGAGGACGCGCTGGCGGCGTGCGCGAAGGTGCCGGTGATCCTCACCGCGCTGCAGCGCATCGGCCGGGGACTGGCGCCGGTGGAGCCGCGGGCGGACCTGCCGTACGCCGCCAACTACCTCTACATGCTGACCGGCGAGGAGCCGGATGCGGCCCGGACGCGGGCGATCGAGGCCTATCTGATCTCCACGGTCGACCACGGCTTCAACGCGTCGACGTTCACGGCCCGCACCATCGCCTCCACCGGCGCCGACCTCGGGGCGTGCCTCGTCGGGGCGATCGGCGCGCTCTCCGGGCCACTGCACGGCGGTGCCCCGAGCCGCGCCCTGGACACCCTGGACGCGATCGGCACCCCGGACCGCATCGACCCGTGGATCCGCGAGCGGGTACTGGCCGGCGACCGCATCATGGGCTTCGGGCACCCCGTCTACCGGACGGAGGACCCCCGTTCGCGGATGCTCAAGGGCATCGCCCGGGAGTTCGGCGGAGCGCTCGTCGACTTCGCCGTGGAGGTGGAGCGCAAGGTCGTCGAGATCCTGGCCGAACTCAAGCCCGGCCGAGAGCTGCACACCAACGTCGAGTTCTACGCCGGTGTGGTGATGGAGCTGTGCGGGCTGCCGCGGGACATGTTCACGCCCACGTTCGCCGCGGCCCGTGTCGTCGGCTGGAGCGCCAACATCCTGGAGCAGGCCGAGGACCCGAAGATCATCCGCCCCGCGGCACGGTACGCGGGGCCGCCGGCCCCGCAGCCGCTGCCCTGACGCGGGGGTCCGGACACGGCGCACAGCCGTGTCCGGACCCCCGCGCTCAGCCGGCCGCCGGCTCGCCGAGCGCCGCCAGCGCCGTCGCCGGGTCGTGCTCCGCCGGGCCGGCGGGCTCCCACACGCCGCGGGGACCCTTGCGGTACGGCCACCACCGGCCGTCCCGCCCCAGCCGCAACTGCCCGGCGCCCCCGACGACCGTCCAGCGCCCGCCGGAGCGGCGCAGCGCCGGGGCCTCGTCACCGGCCCACGCCTCGTCCAGCTGTGCCCGTGCCCGGACGAGCGCGGCCGCGTCCGGCGTCCAGCCGCCCTCCAGCACCTCCAGCGCGCCCGCACCGCCGTACCGCCAGGCGGCGGCCGCCCGCGCCAGCGCCGCACGGTCCCGTCCCGAGCCCGCGGCGAGCCGTACCGCGACCCGCGGCGGCGGATCGCCGGCCGCCAGCCGTGCCGCGTCGGCGGACACGTCGGGGGACATGCCGGGGGAAGGCTCCCCGGGGTGCCCGGGGGCGAGCGCCTCGGCGAGCATCAGGCGCGCCAGCCGGGCGGTGGCCCCGACGAGGAACTCCAGCGCCGCCTCGTCCACTTCCGCGGGCGCCGCCGTTCCCGCGCCCAGCACGGGAGCCGTACCGGCGTGTGCCACCGGTTCCGGCGGCGCGGGCAACGGCACCCGTGGCGCCGCGAACACGGCGTCCGCCGGCACCCCCTCGTCGGCGTCGGCCCCTTCCTCGCCGCTCCCGGCGGTCGACGCCGCGCGGGCCGCGGCGGTGCCGCGTTCCTGGAGCTCCGCCAGCAACTCCCGCTCACCGCGCCCGCGTACGAGCAGCAGGACGAACGGATCGGCGTCCAGCAGCCGCCCCATCTGGTAGCACAGGGCGGCACTGTGCTCGCAGTGATCCCACTCCTCGCAGCCGCACTCCGCCTGCAGATCCCCGATGCCGGGCAGCAACTCCACCCCGGCCGCCGACGCGTCCTCGGCCAACTGCGCGGGCATGTCCCGGTCGAGCAGCGCCGCGACATGCCCCGACCGGTCCGCGACCACGTCGAGCAGCCGCTCCCAGTCGTCCTCGGACAGCACCGGCAGCAGCACGTCCGTACGCTGCACGACCCGGTCCCGCCCGGTGACCATGGCGGTGATCCGCCCCGGCCGGACCGAGACGGCGCCCACCGCGCCGGCCCGGGCCTGCTTGCGCCCCCGGGCCAGCGACCACTGCTCCAGCACGGAATCCTCGAGCGCCCGGAGCCAGGCCTGTCCCCACCAGGTGACGGCGAAACCGCGGCCCCCCGCGGGCGGCAGGGGAGCAAAGGTCAGTTCGGTCATCGTCCGCCCCCTCGCAGCGCGACCAGATCGGCCAGCTCGCCGTCCGTCAGCTCGGTGAAGGCCGCCTCGCCGGAGCCGAGCACGGCGTCCGCCAGCCCCTGTTTGCGTGTCAGCATCTGTGCGATCCGGTCCTCGATGGTCCCCTCCGCGCACAGCCGGTGCACCTGCACCGGCCGCGTCTGACCGATCCGGTACGCCCGGTCGGTGGCCTGGGCCTCGACGGCGGGGTTCCACCAGCGGTCGTAGTGGACGACGTGTTCGGCGCGGGTGAGGTTGAGCCCGGTGCCGGCGGCCTTGAGGGACAGCAGGAAGACGGGCACCTCCCCCCGCTGGAAACGATCGACCATCCGCTCCCGCTCGGGCACCGGCGTGCCCCCGTGCAGAAATCCGGTGCGCACCCCGCGGTCCGCCAGATGACGTTCGAGCAGGCGCGCCATCCGGACGTACTGGGTGAAGACCAGCACCGAGGCGCCCTCCGCCAGGATGGTGTCGAGCAGTTCGTCGAGCAGCTCCAGCTTCCCCGAACGGCCGGCGATACGCGGCCTGTCCTCCCCGAGGAACTGGGCGGGGTGGTTGCAGATCTGCTTCAGGCCCGTCATCAGCTTCATGACCAGACCGCGGCGGGCCATCCCGTCCGCCCCCGCGATCGCGGCGAGCGTCTCGCGTACCGTCGCCTCGTACAGTCCGGCCTGCTCGGCGGTCAGCGCCACCGTCCGGTCCGTCTCCGTCTTGGGCGGCAGCTCGGGCACGATGTCCGGATCGGACTTCCGCCGGCGCAGGAGGAACGGGCGGACCAGTTTCGCGAGCCGTTCGGCGGCGGCCGGGTCGGTGCCGCTCTCCGCCGCGTCGGCGTGCAGGGCGCGGAACCGGGCGAGCGGGCCGAGCAGTCCGGGGGTCGTCCAGTCGAGGATCGCCCACAGTTCGGAGAGGTTGTTCTCCACCGGGGTGCCGGTCAGCGCGACCCTCGCCTTCGCCGGGATGGTGCGCAGCTGCCGGGCGGTGCCGGAGAACGGGTTCTTCACGTGCTGGGCCTCGTCGGCGACGACCATGCCCCAGTCCGCCTCTCCGAGCCGCTCGGCGTCCAGCCGCATCGTCCCGTACGTCGTCAGCACGAACGTGTCCGGCGCCAGCTCGTCGAGGTCGCGGTCGGAGCCGTGGAAACGACGGACCGCGGTGCCGGGGGCGAACGATTCGATCTCGCGCTGCCAGTTGCCCAGCAGCGACGCCGGACAGACGACCAGCGTGGGGCCGGCCGTCCCCGGATCCTCCTGGCGCAGCACATGGAGCGCGATGAGCGTGATGGTCTTGCCCAGCCCCATGTCGTCCGCGAGGCATCCGCCGAGGCCGAGCGACGTCATCCGGTGCAGCCAGGACAGGCCGCGCAGCTGGTAGTCGCGCAGCGTCGCGGCGAGGGCGGCGGGCTGCTTCACCGGCTCCTCGTCCTGCGGCCGGGTGATCCGCTCGCGCAGGGCGTCCAGCCAGCCGGAGGCGGCCGCCTCCACCTGCTCGCCGCCGACCTCCACCGAGCCCGTGAGCGCCGCCCCGAGGGCCGCCGCCGGCGTCAGCGCGTCGTCCCGGCGCTCCAGCGCCCGCCGTACGGAGCCCGGGTCGACCAGCACCCACCGGTCACGCAGCCGCACCACCGGCCGGCCGGCCTCCGCCAGCCGGTCGAGCTCCTGCCGCGTGAGCTCCGTGTCGCCGACCGCGAACCGCCAGCTGAACCGGACCAGGGCCCCCGCCGACAGCAACGACGGCGGGCCGGATCCCGTGGCGCCGTCCCGCGGACCGATCACCACCCGGCCGGTCAGCGCCCTGGCGAGATCCCGCGGCCAGTGCACCTCGATCCCCGCGGCGGCCAGTTCCCGTACCGCGGGGCCGAGGAGCTCGGCGATCTCCTCGTCGGCGAGCTCGATCGCGTCGGGCACGGCGGCGGACAGCAGCGGCCCGATCGCCGGCCACGCCCCGGCGGCGCGGCGCAGGGCGAGCAGGGTGTCCGGCCGCGCCCGCGGTCCGAAGGCCCGGGCCGCGGGTGTCTCCCCGGCCCACACCTCGGCGGCGTCGGCCACCAGCGCCGGGTCGCTCAGGCTGTGCAGCTGCGCCACCGCGCGGAACGACGGCCGGGCGCCGGTGTCGTCCATGTCGACGCGCAGGGAGACCCGGACGCCGGCGTCGTGCCCGGCGGCGACCTGGGCCGCCCAGGTGCGCAGCTCCGGCAGCGGCCGGGGCGGTGCTCCGGCGAGCGCGTGGGCGGGGCCGCCGGCCGCGAGCACCGCGGCGGGCGTACGCGGCAGACAGTCGGCCACCGCGTCCAGGAAGGAGCGCAGCAGCGGCTCGGCCGCGGGCAGCCGGGCGGGGCCGGCGCCGGGCAGCGGGACGGCGCGCGCCTCGGGCGGCATCGCGGCGGCCAGGGCGCGGATCCGCTCGAGGTCCCGCTGCCCGAGCGGCCCGACGCGCCAGGCGTCGTGGTCGCCGGCGGTCAGCCCGGGCAGCAGCCGGCCGTGCGCGGCGAGCCGCAGGGCTTCCGTCGCGGCGGTGCCCCAGAAGGCCGCCGAGGGGTCGGCGTCCGGCAGCGCACGGGCGCGGGTCAGTACCGGCAGCGCGTCCTCGAGGGACAGCCGGAGCGCCCGGACGCCGGTGGGTTCGGGTACGGCGACGGTGAGGCCGCCGGCGACGCCGCCCTCGTACGCGGGTGGTTCGTCCGCCGGACTCCAGAAGGCGATCCGTCCGCAGCGCGGCGGGTCGGCGGGCAGGAAGACGACAGGGAGACGGGACAGGGCGGTCATCACGGGGGCGGTCACGTACCGACGCACTCCTCAAATTTGACTACTCGCGAGCGGCCGAGTGTACATCACCCCCGACACGGGCACCCGGAAAATACCGGGGCGGTGCTCCTCCCTCCGCAGGAGGGCCGGTCCGTCTCCCGCGTGGGATAAAGGAACCGGGCGGATCGCCCGTCCGTTCTCCGTCCGGGAGGGCGGCCCCGGGAGCCGCCGAGGAGGGCTCGAAGATGTCCAACAAGACCAAGCTCGTCGTCGGCGGCGTGGCCGCGGCGACGCTGCTCCTGCTGATCACCGGGTCGCTGTGGATCACCCTGCTCGTTCTGGTGGGTGTGCCGGCCGTCGGCTATCTGGTGCTCGACCCCTCGCAGCGCAAGCGGCTGCGCCGGGTCACCCGCAAGCAACTGGAGCGCTGAAACCCCCCGATGGTGTGAACATCCTCCGATCGGACGGCAGTTGACGGCGTGAGGCCGATGCATATGACACGGGAAAATTGCATCCCTTGGCACGGTCGATCGAGTTTGATTCAAATCAGCAAAGAAATCTGTCAAATCCGGTCAGCTTTCGGACAGCGCCCCCGGCGTGCGCCCCCGAGCGGACTAGCGTCCAGGGGATATGGGACACCTGGACCATGCCACCTTCGGCTGGCTGACACCGCTACTGTCGTACGTCATGGCCTGCATCGGCGCGGCGCTCGCACTGCGTTGCACGCTGCGCGCCCTGGCCGCCTCCGGCAGCTCCCGGCGCAACTGGCTCCTCACCGCGGCCTCGGCGCTGGGGACGGGGATCTGGACGATGCACTTCGTCGCCATGCTCGGCTTCAGCGTCAAGGGCAGCGCGCTGCGCTACAACGTGCCGCTGACCGTGCTGAGTCTGATCGTCGCGATGGCGGTCGTCGGCGGCGGCGTGTTCGCCGTCGGTTACGGGCAGGGACGCGGCCGGGCCCTCGCGCTCGGCGGACTCACCACCGGACTCGGCGTGGCCAGCATGCACTACATCGGCATGTCCGCCGTCCGCGTCAAGGGCTCGATCGCGTACGACCCGATGCTCGTCGGCCTGTCCGTCGTCATCGCGGTGGTGGCCGCCACGGCGGCCCTGTGGGCGGCGCTCAACATCCACACGCCCGTCGCCATGGGGTTCGCCTCCCTGGTGATGGGCGCGGCGGTCAGCAGCATGCACTACACGGGGATGGCGGCCGTCTCCGTCACCCCGGACCCCTTTGCGGGCAGCCCGGCCGGGGCCACGGCGATGCAGTTCATCTTCCCCCTCGCCGTCGGCCTCGGCTCCTACCTCTTCCTCACCTCGGCGTTCGTCGCGCTGTCGCCGACCGCGCAGGAACACGCCGCCTCCGCGTCGGCCCAGCGACTACCGGAAGGCGCCGCCCCCTGACGCCCGTACGACGACAGCACGCACGCACATCTGCCTCTCACGGGGGCGTCTTCCTTACGCGAGGTCGCACATGCGAACACCCGGCAGAACTCCGGCGAACGGCTCCCACGGCCCCCGGCCGCAGGGCCCGGACAAACGGGCGCCGCGCACCGGGACCCCACCGGCGCCGCAGCGGTCCGGACGCCGCCGGCACGCCGGTCCCCCGGCCGACGAGAGCGGGGAGATACCCGCCCCGGACGCCACTCGTCCGGCGCCGCGGGACGCCGCCTCCGGGGACCGGCGCCGGTGGCCGGCCCCGCGTACCGTCCGCGCGCGGGTCATCTCCGTTCTGATGGTCCCCGTGGTCTCCCTGATCGCCCTGTGGGGATACGCGACGGTCACCACCGCCCAGGACGTGGCCAGGCTGCGCCAGCTCGAGCAGGTCGACACCCAGGTACGCGCCCCCCTCTCGCGTACCGTCGCCGAACTGCAGAACGAGCGCCTGGCGGTGGCCCGTTACCTCGCCGCCCCCGGCAACACCCGCTGGAGCGCCGTCGCCACCCAGGCCGCCGCGACCGACACCGCCGTGGGCGCCCTGCGGCTGGACGGCACCCGGACGGTGGCCGACGGCAAGGAACTCCCCGCCGAGGCCGTGCGCCGGATGCGCGCGCTGGTCGACGACACGAAACGGCTCGGCGACCTGCGCACCGCCGTACAGGACGGACGCACGGACTGGTACGAGGCGTACGGGCGGTACAGCGCCGCCATCGACAAGGCGTTCGCCGTCGGCGGCTCGCTCAGCGCCATCCAGGACACCGGGGACGCCTCGGACGCCCGCGTCCTGCTCGAGTTCGCCCGCGCCGGTGAAATGCTGTCCCGGGAGACCGCGCTGCTCGCCTGGGGGCAGTCGAAGGGCTCCCTCGACGGACGCGAGCACCGGGCGTTCATCGGGGCGGCCGCCACCCGCGCCGTACTCGAATCGGCCGCCGCCGGCGACCTCGCGCGCAGGCAGCGGCTGACCTGGCAGGACCTCACCGCCGGCAGCGCCTACCGCGACGTCCTCGCCCTCGAGGCGAAGGTCACCGCCGCCGCGCCCGGCAAGGCCGCCGGCACCGCCGTGCCGGCCGGCGACTGGGACCGCGCCTCCGGCGAGGTGCTCGCCGGGTTCGAGACCGTCTCCGCGGACGCCGCCCGGGCCGCCGCCAACCGCTCCGATCCCCTGACCGAAGGGGTGCTCAGCGCGGCGGGCGCCGCCGTGCTGCTCGGCCTCGTCGCCGTCGCCGCCGCCCTCGTCATCTCCGTCCGCGTCGGCCGCGGACTCGTCGTCGAACTGATCACCCTGCGCAACAGCGCTCTCGCTCTCGCCCGCAGCACCCTGCCCGCGGCCATGCGCCGGCTGCGCGGCGGCGAGACCCTGGACATCGACAAGGAGGCCCCGGCGGGCCGGCCCGGCGACGACGAGATCGCCCAGGTCGCCGAGGCCCTCAACACCGTCCACCGGGCCGCCCTGCACGCCGCCGTGGAACGCGCCGAACTGGCCAGCGGCATCTCCGGGGTGTTCGTCAACCTCGCCCGCCGCAGCCAGGTCCTCGTCCACCGCCAGCTCGCGCTGCTGGACAGCATGGAGCGGCGCGCCGACGACCCCGGCGAACTCGAGGACCTGTTCCGCCTCGACCACCTCACCACCCGGATGCGCCGGCACGCGGAGAGCCTGATCATCCTCTCCGGCTCGGCCCCCGGCCGCGCCTGGCGGATGCCCGTACCACTGCAGAACGTCGTACGGGCTGCCGTCTCCGAGGTCGAGGACTACGCCCGGATCGAGGTCCGGACACTGCCCGAGCAGTCCGTGGCCGGCGCGGCGGTCGCCGACCTCACCCATCTGCTCGCCGAACTGGTCGAGAACGCCACCCAGTTCTCGCCGCCGCACACCAAGGTGCGTGTCTACGGCGAACAGGTCGGCAACGGCTACGCCATCGAGGTCGAGGACCGCGGCCTCGGCATGGGCAAGGAGACCCTCGACGCCGCGAACCGGCGCATCGAACAGGCCGAGACACTCGACCTCTTCGACAGCGACCGGCTCGGCCTGTTCGTCGTCAGCCGGCTCGCCGCCCGGCACGACATCAAGGTGTCCCTGCGGGACTCGCCGTACGGCGGCACCACCGTCGTCGTCCTGCTCCCCAGGGCGCTGCTCCAGGCCCCCGTGGAACTCGACCGCAAGCCCGCCGCCCCCGGCGACGGCACCGAGGCGCCCTCCCCCCTGCGCGAGCGGATGATGGAGCGCGTCCCGCAGCCGGTGCACGCCGGCCCGGCGCTGACACCCCAGCCGTCCGCCGGCCGCGACGACGTACTGGAGCTCCCCCAGCGCAAGGCCAGACGCCCGCTCACGGCCCAGGCGGTCCCCGTCAAGGGGCCCGCCGCCGGGGACACCGCTCCCGTACCGCAGGACGGACCGGGGACGCGGGACGAGGGCGATCTGCCGCGACGGGTACGGCAGGCCAGCCTCGCCCCCCAGCTGAGGGACGTCGGCGGGCGCCGCGAGTCCGCGCCGGACGGCCGTCCCGACGCCGCGGAGAGACCGCCGCGCGACCGGACGCCGGAGGAGGCCCGGGCCCGGATGGCCGCGTACCGCAGCGGCTGGGTCCGCGGTGGTGGAATGACCGCGGGGCGGCCCAAGAAGGCGGCGAGGCCCGCGGGTAGAAAGAACGACAGCAGCGGTAAGCGTGAAGGAGACCAGGAATGATCGAGCCGGGCACGATCAACCACGCACACCGTTCGGGTGAGCTGGACTGGCTCCTGGACGACATGGTGGCGCGCGTCGCGGAGGCACAGCACGCCGTGGTGCTGTCCAACGACGGCCTGGCGGTGGGTGCGTCGGGATCGCTCTCCCGCGAGGACGCGGAGCATCTGGCGGCCGTCGCCTCCGGGTTCCACAGCCTGGCCAAGGGGGCGGGCCGCCACTTCCGCGCGGGGGACGTACGCCAGACCATGGTCGAGATGGACGAGGGCTTCCTGTTCGTCGCGGCCGCCGGCAACGGCTCCTGCCTTGCCGTACTGAGCTCCGCGCACGCGGACATGGGCCTGATCGCCTACGAGATGGCCCGCCTGGTCAAGCGTGTCGGCGAGCATCTGCACACCCCGCCCCGGGTGATGTCCAGCGAACCGCCGACCGGTGGGTGACAGGTGGGGGATTGAGATGACTTTGGAGCCAACCAGCGACACGCCGCCGGGCAGCGGCCACTGGTACGACGCGGAGGCCGGACCGCTGGTCCGTCCGTACGCGATGACCGGTGGCCGCACCAGGCCGGGGCCGACCAGCGTCGCCTTCGATCTGATCGCCCTGATCGACGTCGAGGAGGACGCCCTGGCCCAGGCGGACGATGCCGCCCTCGGATACGAACACCGCCAGCTGATCGACATGTGCCGGGTGGAGACCCAGACCGTCGCCGAACTCGCCGCCGACGCCGACCTGCCGGTCGGTGTCGTGCGGGTTCTGCTCGGCGATCTGCTGGAAATGAATGTCATCAGGGTCAGCCGCCCCGTTCCACCCGCACAGCTGCCCGACGAGAAGATCCTGAGAGAAGTGATCGATGGACTCCGTGCGCTCTGACCGCTCCGTTGACGGCACCGCCCTGGCACTCAAGATCCTGGTCGCCGGGGGCTTCGGGGTGGGCAAGACTACCCTGGTCGGCTCCGTCAGCGAGATCCGCCCGCTGCGCACGGAGGAGCAGCTCAGCGAGGCCGGACAACTGGTCGACGACATCGACGGGGTGGAGAAGAAGACCACGACCACCGTCGCCATGGACTTCGGACGGATCACGATCCGGTCGGGCCTCGCGGTGTACCTGTTCGGCACCCCGGGCCAGGACCGGTTCTGGTTCCTGTGGGACGAGCTGGCCACCGGTGCGCTCGGCGCCGTGGTGCTGGCCGACACCCGGCGGCTGCAGGACTGCTTCCCGGCCGTCGACTACTTCGAGCACCGCAGCATCCCGTTCCTGGTCGCCGTCAACTGCTTCCCCGGCTCGCGCTCGTACGGCCCCCACGAGGTCGCCCGGGCGCTGGACCTGGACGGGGGCACGCCGGTGGTGCTCTGCGACGCCCGGGACAAGGACTCGGGCAAGGAGGTGCTCATCCGGCTCGTCGAGTACGCGGGCCGGATGCACTCCGCCCGGCTGCTCGACCCGGCGGAACCGGACCCGGTGGGGTAGGGGCGGGGGCCGGCCCACCGGGACCGGTCAGTCGGCCACGGCCGACTCGGCGACCACCTTGTACGGCCGGAGCCGCACCAGGAGTTCGCCCGGGACGCCGTTGCGCTCGCCGTACCGCTCGGCCTGCTCCTCGCCCATGTAGCGGGCGGCGATCCGGGTCGCCCAGTGCTTCACCTGGCCGAGGTCCTCGATCAGCTCGGCCCGCCCGTGGACGACGACGTACGCGAACGGGGGCCGGTCGTCGTCCACGCACAGCGCGGCGCGGCCGTCCCGGGCGAGGTTGCGGCCCTTGACCGTGCGGGCGCCGGTGTTGAAGACGATGTCGTCGCCGTCGAGGAGGAACCAGACCGGTGCGACGTGCGGACTGCCGTCGGCCCGGACCGTGGAGAGCTTGCCGGTTCGGGTGCCCGCGGAGACGAAGGTGTGCCATTCGACGGTGCTCATCTGCTTTCCCATGATCCCAAGTTATCCACAGGGGGATGCGAAGGCCATCGCGGACTCGCTAGCTTCGTAGCGCAACGTAGTCGCGGCTACACAGCGTGGTCGTCGTTGCGGTCATCCGGCATGCGGCAGTGCGGCGTGCGGGTGCGGGACGAACGGGGGCAGGCGATGGCTGAGCAGGCAGGTTATGAGCAGACGGTTTACGAGCAGGCGGTCTACGAGCAGGCGGTCTACGAGCGAGCGGGATCCCGGGCGCGGACGAGTCGGGCCGCCCGGGCGCGGACGGCGCCGTGGCCGTCCGGTCCGGGGGTGCGGAGGCCGAGGCCCTCGGGTGACGGGGCCCGGCCGGGGGAGCTGGTGCCGTTGGCCCGGGCGGCGGTCGAGCTGGGGCTGAGGCCGCGGGAGCTGGAGATCGCCGTCGGGCTCGGTGCGGTGCGGACGGTGTCCGGTCCGCAGGGGCGGCGGCGGGTGCCGGCCGCGGAGATCCGGCGGGTGCGGTCCGGCGCCGGTCATCCGGAGGTGCTGCTGGCCCGGGTGCGGGTGGTCGGCACGCTGGAGGGCGCCCGCCTGCTCGGCGTCGGCGCCGCCCGGTTCGCGCGGCTGGCGCGGGCGGGGTGCTTCGTCCCGGTGCGCTTCCACGTGAACCGGTACCGGGCGGTGGTGTGGCTGTACCGGGCGGAGGAACTGGAGGAGTTCGCGGCCCGGGAGCCCGAGCTGCTGCAGGGACGGACGCCGCCGGGTGTGCGGGCGCTGACGGAGCAGGCGGCGGACTGGCGCCCGCGGCTGTGGCGGGAGCGCAGGGTCCAGGAGGTGCTGGCGGGCCTCGACGATCCGTGGGCCCGGGCCGCCGTCAGGGCGGCGGTGCTGACGGGGGAGGAGCTGGCGGAGGCGGTGCCGGACCCGGGCGAGCGGGCCCGGCTCGAGGCCCTGCGGCCGGCGGAGCTGACGGCGAAGGGGAGCTCGGAGGCGGCCCGGGCGGTGACGGCGGGGGTGCTCGCGGCGGACCATCCGGACGAGGTGCTCCGGTGCCGGCTGGGGCTGAGCCTCGCGCTGGAGGAGGCCCGGGCGGACGAGCGGGCGGGGCTGCCCGCCGCGGTGCCGCCGCCACTGCCCGCTCGGGTGCCGGCCCGAGTACCGGCTCCGGTCCCTGTGCCGGTCCGGCTTCCGGGGCCGGACGCGGACGCGACCGCGGCGGCCTCGCCGGCCCCGCTGCCGCTGCCCGTCCCGATGGAGCAGATCCGGGAGCGGCCCCGCATGCTCAGCTGGTTCGGCCGCAGGTCGGGAGAGGGCGCGTGCTGAGCGCGGCGGGCCGGCGGCGCCGGGTGGGTTCAGGCCGGCGGTGTCGGGTGCGGGCGGAACAGCCCCTCCTGCACGACCGAGACCAGCAGCCGCCCCGCGCGATCGAAGATCAGGCCCCGGGCCAGGCCGCGCCCGCCCGTGGCGATCGGGGACTCCTGCTGGTAGAGGAACCACTCGTCCGCGCGGAACGGCCGGTGGAACCACATCGCGTGGTCCAGCGACGCCATGTCGAAGCCGCGCGGGCCCCACAGCGGCTCGACCGGGATCCGGACCGCGTCCAGCAGCGTCATGTCGCTGGCGTAGGTGAGTGCGCAGGTGTGCACCAGCGGGTCGTCGCCCAGCGGGCCCGTCGCCCGCATCCACACGGCGCTGCGCGGCTCGGCGTCCTTGAGCTCCTCCGGCGTCCAGCGCAGCCGCTCGACGTAGCGGATGTCGAACGCCTGCCGGCGCTCCATCCGCTGCATGGCCTGCGGGAGTTCACCCAGCTGGGTACGCATCTCGTCCGCCAGGCGCGGCAGCGACTCCGGCTCCGGGACCTCCGGCATCGGTGTCTGATGCTCGAAGCCCGGCTCGGGGCGGTGGAACGAGGCGGTGAGGTTGAAGATCGTGCGGCCCTGCTGCACGGCCACGACCCGGCGGGTGGTGAAGGACCGGCCGTCGCGCACCCGCTCGACCTGGTACACGATCGGCACCCCCGGGATGCCCGGGCGCAGGAAGTAGGCGTGCAGCGAGTGCACCGGGCGTTCGCCGTCCGTCGTGCGGCCGGCCGCGACGAGCGCCTGCCCGGCGACCTGCCCGCCGAACACCCGTTGCAGGGACTCCTGCGGGCTGCGGCCGCGGAAGATGTTCTCCTCGATCCGCTCCAGGTCGAGCAGGCCGACGAGCCGGTCGGCGGGGTTGTCGGTCACGGGTGCTCCCGGGGGTCGGGCGGGCGGGGGTCAGAGCTGGCCGACGTCGGTCACCCGGATCACCGCCCGGCCCTCGGCGTCCGAGGCCGTCAGATCGACCTCGGCGCTGATGCCGAAGTCATGGTCGCCCTTCGGGTCGTCGAACGTCTGCCGGACGCGCCACAGGGAGTGTGCCTCGTCCTGCTCGATGGCCAGCAGCTTGGGCCCGCGGGCGTCCGGTCCGGTGCCCAGGTCCTCGTACTCGTCCCAGTACGCGTCCAGGGCCTCGCCCCACCGCTCGGCGTCCCAGCCGGACTCCTCGTCCAGCGCGCCCAGTTCAGTCGCGTTGTCCAGCGCGGCCAGCTCGACCCGGCGGAACATCGCGTTGCGCACCAGCACCCGGAACGCCCGGGCGTTGGTGGTGACGGGCTTGACCTCGTCGGCGTGCTCCATCGCCTGCCCGGCGGACTCCTCCTCCGGGTTGGCGAGCTTCTCCCACTCGTCCAGCAGGCTGGAGTCGACCTGGCGGACCATCTCGCCCAGCCATTCCACGATGTCCTGGAAGTCCTCGGACTTCAGGTCGTCCGGGACGGTGTGCTGCAGCGCCTTGTACGCGCTCGCCACATAGCGCAGCACGATGCCCTCGGTGCGGGCGAGCTCGTAGAAGGAGACGAACTCGCTGAAGGTCATCGCCCGCTCGAACATGTCGCGGATGACCGACTTGGGGGAGAGCGGATGGTCGCCGACCCAGGGATGGGACGTGCGGTAGGTGTTGTAGGCGTGGGAGAGGAGCTCCTCCAGGGGCTTGGGATAGCTGATGTCCATCAGCCGTTCCATCCGCTCCTCGTACTCGATCCCGTCGGCCTTCATCTGCGCGACGGCCTCGCCCTTGGCCTTGTTCTGCTGGGCGTGGAGGATCTGGCGCGGGTCGTCGAGGGTGGACTCGAGGACCGACACCATATCCAGTGCGTACGACGGGGACTCGGGGTCCAGGAGGTCGAAGGCGGCCAGGGCGAAGGTGGACAGCGGCTGGTTCAGGGCGAAGTTCTGCTGGAGGTCCACGGTCAGCCGGACGATCCGGCCCTGTGCGTCGGGCTCCTCGAGCCGTTCCACCACGCCGCCGTCGAGCAGCGAGCGGTAGATGGCGATGGCGCGTCGGATGTGGCGCAGCTGGTTGCGGCGCGGCTCGTGGTTGTCCTCCAGCAGCCGGCGCATCGCCTCGAAGGCATTGCCGGGCCGGGCGATGATCGCCAGCAGCATCGCGTGGGTGACGCGGAAGCGGGAGGTCAGCGGCTCCGGTTCGGAGGCGATGAGCTTCTCGAAGGTCTCCTCGCTCCAGCTGACGAAGCCCTCGGGTGCCTTCTTGCGGACCACCTTGCGGCGCTTCTTCGGGTCGTCGCCCGCCTTCGCCAGGGCCTTGTCGTTCTCGATGACGTGCTCGGGCGCCTGGGCCACGACCAGCCCGGCGGTGTCGAAACCGGCCCGGCCGGCCCGGCCGGCGATCTGGTGGAACTCGCGGGCGCGCAGCGTACGGACCCGGTTGCCGTCGAACTTCGTCAGCGCGGTGAACAGCACGGTGCGGATGGGGACGTTGACGCCGACGCCGAGGGTGTCGGTGCCGCAGATGACCTTCAGCAGACCCGCCTGCGCAAGCTTCTCCACGAGCCGGCGGTACTTCGGCAGCATGCCCGCGTGATGGACGCCGATGCCGTGCCGGACATAGCGGGAGAGGTTGCGGCCGAAGCCGGTGGTGAAGCGGAAGTTGCCGATCAGATCGGCGATCTGCGCCTTCTCCTCCTTGGTGCACATGTTGATGCTCATCAGCGCCTGGGCCCGCTCAACGGCCTGCGCCTGGGTGAAGTGGACGATGTATACCGGGGCCTGGCGGGTCTCGAGCAGCTCGGTGAGCGTCTCGGTCAGGGCGGTCCGCTTGTACTCGTACGACAGCGGCACCGGGCGGGTCGCCGAGCGGACGACCGCGGTGGGGCGGCCGGTGCGCCGGGTCAGATCCTCCTCGAAGCGGGAGACGTCGCCGAGGGTGGCGGACATCAGGACGAACTGCGCCTGCGGCAGTTCCAGCAGCGGGATCTGCCAGGCCCAGCCCCGGTCCGGCTCGGCGTAGAAGTGGAACTCGTCCATCACGACCTGGCCGATGTCGGCGTCCTTGCCGTCGCGCAGCGCGATGGACGCCAGCACCTCGGCGGTGCAGCAGATCACGGGCGCGTCGGCGTTGACGGACGCGTCGCCGGTGAGCATGCCGACGTTCTCGGTGCCGAAGAGCTTGCACAGGTCGAAGAACTTCTCCGACACGAGCGCCTTGATCGGGGCGGTGTAGAAGGTGACCTGGTCGTTGGCCAGGGCGGTGAAGTGCGCGCCCGCCGCCACCAGGCTCTTGCCGGAGCCGGTGGGCGTGGACACGATGACGTTCGCCCCGGAGACCACCTCGATCAGCGCCTCCTCCTGCGCGGGGTAGAGATTGATGCCGCGCTCCTCGGCCCAGCCCGAGAAGGCTTCGAAAAGGGCGTCGGGGTCGGCGGTGTCAGGCAGCTGATCGATGAGGGTCACGCCCCCCATCTTGCCCTTCTTCGGATGAGATCGGGGAACCGGCCGCCGGTGCGAAGATCATCCGCGGTAGGGTGTGCCGCCGCCGCACGGCGGACGGGACACGAACCACAAGGGGTTGGGGGAAGTCGCATGATGGGTCCAGCGCACTCGCTGTCGGGGGCGGCGGCCTGGCTGGGGGTGGGTGCCGCGGCCGAGGCCGCGGGGCACGGCATGCCCTGGCCGGTGCTCGCGGTCGGCGCGCTGATCTGCGCCGGGGCCGCCCTGGCGCCGGACCTCGACCACAAGTCGGCGACGATCTCGCGGGCCTTCGGTCCGGTCTCGGGATGGCTGTGCGAGATCATCGACAAGCTGTCGTACGCCGCCTACAAGAACACCCGTAAGCCCGGGGACCCGCGGCGCTCCGGCGGGCACCGGACGCTCACGCACACCTGGATCTGGGCGGTGCTGGTGGGCGGCGGGTTCTCCGCGCTGGCCGTGCTGGGCGGGCGCTGGGCGGTCGTCGGGATCCTCTTCGTCCATATGGTGCTGGCCATCGAGGGCCTGCTGTGGCGGGCGGCACGGATGTCCAGTGACGTGTTGGTGTGGCTGCTGGGGGCCACCAGCGCGTGGATTCTGGCGGGGGTGCTGGACAAGCCGGGCAACGGGTCGGACTGGCTGTTCACCGATCCCGGTCAGGAGTATCTGTGGCTGGGGCTGCCCATCGTGCTCGGGTCGCTCGTGCACTGTGTCGGTGACGCGCTCACCGTGTCCGGGTGCCCGATCCTGTGGCCGATACCGCTGGGGCGCAAGCGGTGGTATCCGCTGGGGCCGCCGAAGGGGATGCGGTTCCGGGCCGGCAGCTGGGTGGAGCTGAAGGTGCTGATGCCGGTGTTCATGGTGCTGGGCGCGGCCGGCGGCCTCACCGCGATGGGCGTCATCGGGTGAGGCCGGCGGCCGGGTAAGGCCTCAGCGGTCGTCCCGGTCGGAGCGGTCCGCCGGGTCCGGCCGGGACGATCCGCCGTCGTGCCAGGAGCGCCACAGCGCCGCGTACGGGCCGTCGGCCGCGACCAGCTCGGTGTGGCTGCCGATCTCCGAGATCCGGCCGTCCTCCACCACCGCGATCACGTCCGCGTCGTGCGCGGTGTGCAGCCGGTGCGCGATCGCGACCACCGTGCGCCCGTCCAGCACCCGCGCCAGCGAGCGCTCCAGATGCCGCGCCGCCCGGGGGTCCAGCAGCGACGTGGCCTCGTCGAGCACCAGCGTGTGCGGGTCGGCCAGCACCAGGCGGGCCAGCGCGATCTGCTGCGCCTGCGCCGGTGAGAGTGCCGTGCCGCCGGAGCCGACCTCCGTGTCGAGGGCGTCGTCCAGGGCCCGGGCCCAGTCGGCCGCGTCGACCGCGCCCAGCGCCGCCCACAGCTCCGCGTCCGAGGCGCCGGCGCGGGCGAGGAGCAGATTGTCGCGCAGGGTGCCGACGAAGACGTGGTGCTCCTGGTTGACCAGCGCCACATGCGCGCGCACCTGTTCCGCCGGCATCCGGGCCAGCTCGGCGCCGCCCAGCGTGATCTCCCCGGTGCGCGGGGCGTAGATCCCGGCGAGCAGCCGCCCCAGCGTCGACTTCCCGGCGCCGGACGGTCCGACCAGCGCCAGCCGGGTCCCGGGGCGTACGGTCAGCGACACCCCGTGCAGCACGTCGGCGTCCACGCGGTAGCCGAAGCGCACCGTGTCCGCGTGCACGGTCCGGCCGTCCGGCGCCACCGATCCGTCGCCGCCGTCCTCCTCGATCTCGCGCACCCCGACCAGCCGCGCCAGGGACACCTGGGCGACCTGCAGCTCGTCGTACCACCGCAGGATCATGCCGACCGGGTCGGTGAGCATCATCGACAGCAGCGCGCCGGTGGTCAGCTGCCCGACGGTGATCCAGTCCTCGAACACGAACCAGCCGCCGAGCATCAGCACCCCGCCGAGGATCACGATGTGGGTGGCGTTGAAGACGGGGAAGAACATGCAGCGCAGATAGAGCGTGCGCCGCTCCCACGCCACCCACTGCCCGACCCGGATGTCCGAGAGGCGGATCCGCTCCTCGCCGAGCCGGTGCGCCTCCACGGTCCGCCCGGCGTCCACCGTCTCGGTGAGGGCCGCCGCGACGGCCGCGTAGCCGGCGGCCTCCGAGCGGTACGCGCGCGGCGCCCGCCGGAAGTACCAGCGGCAGCCCGCGAGCAGCAGCGGTACCGCCGGCAGGATCGCCAGGGCCAGCGGCGGCGCGGTCACCGTGATCGCGCCGAGCAGCAGCCCGACCCACACCACGGCGATCGACAGCTGCGGCACCGCCTCGCGCATCGCGTTGGCCAGCCGGTCGATGTCGGTCGTGATCCGCGACAGCAGATCCCCCGTCCCGGCCCGCTCCAGCACGCCCGGCGGCAGCCCCACGGACCGCACCAGGAAGTCCTCGCGCAGATCCGCCAGCATCTCCTCGCCCAGCATCGCCCCGCGCAGCCGCACCAGCCGGTGGAACACCCCCTGCACGGCCAGCGCCACCCCGAACAGGGCCATGACGCGCCCCAGATGGATGTCGGCCGCCCCGTCGGCCAGATCCTCGACCAGCCCGCCCAGCAGATACGGGCCGGCCATCGCCGAGGTCACGGCGATCGCGTTGACCAGCACCAGCAGCGCGAACGCCCGCCGGTGCCGGCGCAGCATCCCCCTGACGTAGGCGCGCACGGTGGTGCCCGACGCGACCGGGAGGGTGGTGGCGGTCCGGGGCGCCGCCGGGTCGTACTCGGGTTCGGCCACGCCGATCATGCGGACTCCTCGACGGTCTCGAGCCGCACCGCCGCCGGCCGGACGGCGGTGTCCTCCCCGGATTCCCGGGTCACCGTGGCGCGGTACTCCGGGACGGTGTGCAGCAGTTCACGGTGCACACCGACCGCGGCCACCGTGCCGCCGGACAGGAACACCACCCGTTCGGCGCGGTCCAGCAGCAGCGGACTGGAGCTGAGTACCACGGTGGTGCGCCCGGCGCGGATCCGCCCGAGGCCGGCGGCGATCCGGGCCTCGGTGTGCGAGTCGACGGCGCTCGTCGGCTCGTCCAGCACCAGCACCGGCGGGTCCGCGACCAGCGACCGGGCCAGCGCCAGCCGCTGCCGCTGGCCGCCGGAGAGCGACCGGCCGCGTTCGGTGACGGGCGTACGCATCGGGTCCCCGGACTCGTCCACCGACGCCTGCGCCAGCGACTCCAGCACGTCACCGCACTGCGCCGCCTCCAGCGCCTCCTTCGGCCCGACGGCCCCGGACGACGGCACGTCGAGCAGCTCCGCCAGCGTGCCGGAGAGCAGCACCGGGTCCTTGTCCTGGACCAGCACCAGCCGCCGCGCGTCGCCCAGCGCCAGCTCGTCCAGCGCCACCCCGGCGAGCCGGGCCGAGGGCGAGCCGTCCGGATCCGGCGGGTGTCCGCCCAGCCGGTCGGCCAGCCTGCCCGCCTCGTCCGGGTCGCCGCACACCACGGCGGTCAGCATCCCGGCGGGCGCCAGCAGCCCGGTCGCCGGATCGGTGAGGTCCCCGCCGGCCGGGGCGTCCGCGCTGCCCGACGTCGTACGCGACAGCCGCAGTACCCGTGCCGCCCGCTCGGCGGACGGCTTGGAGAAGGAGTACGCCATCGCGATCTCCTCGAAGTGCCGCAGCGGGAAGAGCAGGAAGCTCACCGCGCCGTACACGGTGACCAGTTCGCCCACCCCGATCGCGCCGTCGCGGGCCAGTCCGACGCCGTGCCACACCACGCCGATCAGCATCAGTCCCGGCAGCACCACCTGCACCGCGGAGATCAGCGCCCACATCCGGGCGCTGCGCACCGCGGCCCGGCGCACCTCCTGGGAGGAGGCCTGGTAGCGCGCCAGGAACAGCTCCTCGCCGCCGATGCCGCGCAGCACCCGCAGGCCCGCCACGGTGTCGGAGGCCAGCTCGGTCGCCTTGCCGGCCCGGGTGCGCTGCTCGTCGGCCCGCCGGGTCGCCCGCGGCAGCAGCGGCAGCGGCGCGAGCGCCACCAGCGGCAGCGCGACGGCGACGATCAGACCCAGCTCGGGGGAGTACACCACCACGCCGCCCACCACCACGAAGGCGGTCACGAACGCCGCCGTACAGCGTGAGAACGCCTCGACGAACCAGCCGATCTTCTCCACGTCACCGGTCGACACGGCCACGACCTCGCCGGCCGCCACCCGCCGGGTGAGCACCGAGCCGAGCTCCGCGGCCTTGCGGGCGAGAAGCTGCTGCACCCGGGCGGCGTTGGTGATCCAGTTGGTGACGGCCGCCCGGTGGATCATGCTGTCGCCCAGCGCGAGCAGCACACCGAGCCCGAGCAGCAGCAGCCCGGCGAAGACCAGCGCCCCGCCGTCGCGGTCCACGACGGCCTGGACGGCCATCCCGAGCGGCACCGGCAGGGCGCCGATCGGCAGCATCCACACCAGACCCCACAGCAGCGAGGCGACTTGTCCGCCCACCTGCCGGCGCCCCAGCCAGACCAGGAACCGGAGTCCGGACCGGACATCGGGATCGCCGGGATCCGGATACGGAAGATCGCGTAGTCGCATGGCGTCCCTTGGGCTCGCGGGGGGGAAGGCAACCGAGCAACACTGACCGAATTCGTCCGCCCCGGACAACTGCTTTTCCCGCCGTTCGCGAGGATCGCGCCGACGCCGGGCGCGGACGGGCTGTCACCATGGACGGCATGCGGATACCACGTCGTGCTGCCGGAGCCGTCCTCGCCGCCGCCCTGCTCGCCGGCTGCTCGGCCGGCGAGAGCGGGCCGAGCGGGCCGAACGGGCCGCAGGAGCCCCACGCCGCCCCCGGCGCCTCGAAGAAGCCCGACCCCACCCGCATCCCCGGCCTCGGCGCCCTGCAGCGGAAGATCCCCGCCCACAGCACCCAGGTCGTCACCGTCTACGGAACCTCCCGCAGCGCCCCGGACGCCACCGTGGCCCTCTACACCCGCAGCGGCACCGCATGGCACCGCACCGCCACCTGGCCCGCCCACAACGGCCGCAGGGGCTGGACTCCCGACCACCACGAGGGCGACAAACGCAGCCCCGTAGGCGTGTTCACGCTCTCCGACGCCGGCGGCGTCCTCTCTTCCCCCGGCGTCAGGCTGCCCTACACCCGCTCCACGCTCTTCAGGGCCCCGAGCTGGTGGAAACCGGCGTACCAGCACGATTTCGACCTGGTCATCGCCATCGACTACAACCGCGTCAAGGGCACCTCCCCCCTGGACCCGACCCGCCCGCTGGGCCGGGCCAGGGGCGGCGGCATCTGGCTGCACCTCGACCACGGCAGCGGCACCTCCGGCTGCGTCAGCCTGCCGAAGACCGCGATGCGCACCCTGCTGCGCACCCTCGACCCCGCCAGGCACCCGGTGATCGTGATGGGCGACCGGGCGACGCTGGCGAAGGGCTGATCAGGGACGGGTCGCCCGCTCCAGCTCGAGCAGCGCCGAGTGGTAACTGCGCCCCGTCGCCCGGTCCATGCCGATCTCGCACATCCGGTTCGCCGACAGATGCGCGTCGAACTCCCGGGCCGTGACCTCGGCCGCCTCCCGGGCCGTCGCGGACGCCGTGAGCTCCTCGTGCAGCATGCCGCGGTCCCCGGCGAAGGCGCAGCAGCCGGCGTCGTCCGGCACCACCACCTCGTCGGCCACCGCCCGCGCCAGCGCCGTGAGATGACCCTCGTCGCCCAGATGCCGCATGGAGCAGGTCGGATGGACGACGGCGGAGCCGGCGGTGCGCAGGATCTCCAGATGCGGCAGCAGCTCGTCGGCGGCCCAGACGATCGAGTCCACCACGGTGAGCTCGGCGTGCAGCTCGCGGTTGTCGTCGGTGAGGTACGGCACGACCTCGTGGGCGATGCCCAGGGTGCACGAGGAGGCGTCCACGACCAGCGGCAGGCGTCCCCCGGCGGTCCAGCCCCAGGCGGCCTCGACGATCCGGTTGGCCATCAGCCGGGTGCCGTCCTCGTAGCCCTTGGAGTGCCAGATGGTCGAACAGCAGGTGCCGGCGACGTCGTCGGGGATCCACACCGGCTTCCCGGCGCGCGCCGACACGGCGACGACGGCCTGCGGGAGGCTGGGGCCCGTATGACCCCCGGGCTCGCCGAAGATGCGGTTGACGCACGCCGGGTAGTACACGGCGGCCGCGTCCGTGCGGCGGGTGCGGGGGAGGGTGCGGGCGGCGGCGCCGGGGATCTCCGGGAGCCACTGCGGGACCAGGTCGGGGCGTACGGCCTTGCGGGCCAGGCCCGTCGCGGAGGTCAGCAGCCGGTCGCCGATCCTGTCGGCGGCGGCGACCGCCAGCCGGGTGGCGCGTTCGGTGGCCTTGAAGTGCCGGGCGGTGGCCCGTGCGACGCGCTCCTCGCGCGGGGAGTGCCGCTGGTGGCGGAAGTCCTTCATCAGCTGTCCGGTGTCGATGCCCACCGGGCAGGCCAGCTTGCACGTCGAGTCGCCGGCGCAGGTGTCGACCGCGTCGTAGCCGAAGGACTCCAGCAGCCCGTCGTTCACCGCCGAGTCGGGGTCCTGGCGCATCATCTCCCGGCGCAGCACGATGCGCTGGCGGGGGGTGGTGGTCAGATCACCGCTGGGGCAGGTGGGTTCGCAGAAGCCGCACTCGATGCACGGGTCGGCGATCAGCTCCACCTTCGGGATCGTCTTCAGCCCCCGCAGATGGGCCTGCGGATCCCGGTCGAGCAGTACCCGCGGGGCGAGGACGCCGTGCGGGTCGACGAGCTCCTTGATCCGCCACATCAGCTCGGTGGCCCGCTCGCCCCACTCCAGCTCCAGGAACGGCGCGATGTTGCGTCCGGTGGCGTGCTCCGCCTTCAGCGAGCCGTCGAAGCGCTCCACGGTGAGCGCGCAGAAGTCGTCCATGAACGCCGCGTACCGCTCGACGTCCGCCGCCTTGCCTGCGTCGAAGGCGAGCAGGAAGTGCAGGTTGCCGTGCGCCGCGTGCCCGGCGACCGCCGCGTCGAAACCATGTCTGGCCTGCAGCTCCAGCAGCTCCGTGCAGGCTTCCGCGAGCCGCGGGGGCGGTACGGCGAAGTCCTCCGTGATGAGGGTCGTACCGGCCGGGCGGGAGCCGCCGACGGCGGTGACGAAGGCCTTGCGGGCCTTCCAGTACGAGCCGATCCGCCCGGCGTCCCGGGTGAAGGCGTTGGTGACGGACTCGACGGGGGCGACGAGGTCGAGGCCGGCGAGGAGCTCCCCGGCGGTCTTCTCGTACCCCTGGAGCGTGGCCTCGTCCGGCGCCCGGTACTCCACCAGCAGCGCGGTGGTCTCCTTCGGCAGCCGCGCCCAGTCCGCCGGCACGCCCGAGACGCTGACGGAGGCGCGCAGCGTGTTGCCGTCCATCAGCTCCACCGCGGTCGCGCCGCTGTCGTTGAACAGCGGTACGGCGGCAGCGGCGGCGCTCAGCGTGGGGAAGAACAGCAGCGCGGTGGACGTCGCCCGCAGCAGGGGGAGGGTGTCGAAGACCGTCTCGGCGATGAAGCCGAGGGTCCCCTCGGAGCCCACCATCAGTCCGCGCAGGATGCCGACGGGGGTCGCGGCGTCCAGGAAGGCGTCGAGGCGGTAGCCGTTGGTGTTCTTGATCTCGTACTTGGCGCGGATCCGGGCCGTGAGCTCCGCGTCCGCCTCGATCTCGGCCTTCAGCGCGAGCAGCCCCGCGCACAGCTGCGGCTCGGCGGCCGCGAGGCGTTCGTCCGCGTCGGGGGCGGCGGTGTCCACGACGGTGCCGGACGGCAGGACGAGCGTGAGCGAGGCGAGGGTGCGGTACGAGTTGCGGGTGGTGCCGGCCGTCATCCCCGAGGCGTTGTTGGCGACCACCCCGCCCAGGGTGCAGGCGATGGCGCTGGCCGGGTCGGGGCCCAGGACGCGGCCGTACCGGGCGAGGGTGACGTTCGCCCGCATGACCGTCGTACCGGGCCGGATACGGGCCCGGGCGCCGTCGTCCAGGACCTCGATGCCCGCCCAGTGCCGCTTGACGTCGACCAGGATGTCCTCGCCCTGCGCCTGGCCGTTCAGCGAGGTGCCGGCGGAGCGGAAGACCAGCTTGCGGTTGTTGCGGTGGGCGTAGCGGAAGATCTTCGCGATGTCGCCGCGGTCCTCGGCCAGCACCACCGCGCGCGGCAGGAAGCGGTACGGGCTGGCGTCCGAGGCGTACCGGACGAGGTCCGAGATCCGCCACAGCACCTTGTCCTCGCCCAGCAGGGCGACGAGCTCCGACCGCAGCGGCTCCGGGGTGCCGTCCGCCAGGGAGTCGGCCACCCGGTCGGGCGCCGGGCTCGCGACGGCGGCGGGGCGGAGTGCGCCGGGTGCGGGCTCGAGAAGCGGCATGGGGCGGGGCCTCCTCAGCTGGTACGCCGGCACGGCGCGTCGGTGCGGTCGTGCGGGGCCGGCGTACGGAGGGGCTAGGAGCCGTTCTCCGGTTCGTCGACCAAGGTGGAGAGTAGTCCCCCCAGCTGGACGCGCTGCTCCTGCGTCAGGCCCTCGAGGATTCCCTCGGCCGCCGACTGCCGGGCTTGTCGGAGTCTGCCCAGAATCGCGTGCCCCTCGTCGGTGAGCTCGATCAGCACCACCCGGCGGTTGTCCGGGTCCTGCGCCCGGCGGACGGCGCCGCGCTCCTCCAGCGCGTCGACCAGCGTGGTCACCGCGCGCGGCACGACCTCCAGCTGCCGCGCCAGGTCGGCCATCCGCGGCGCCTCCCCGTGCCGGCCGTGCGCGCCGACGGTACGCAGCAGCCGGGACTGGGCCGGGGTCAGGCCCAGCGGCCGGAAGGCGGCCTTCTGCGCGTGATGCAGCCGGCGGGTCAGCCGCAGCAGCTGCTCGGCGAGCCGGTCGGAGGACTCGGCGGGCTCGGAAGAAACGGGCCTGGACATGCGTTGAGCATATCAGGATCATGCTCATTGTGAGTATAGGTAACAGTGAGCTAGGCTCTTTGTATCCGACCCCGCCCGTAGGAGGCCCATGCCGCACCCCCGTGACCTTCCCGAATGGACGCCCCCGCCCCCCGACCCCGAGAAGCCCGCCCAGGTCCGCCGCATCCTGCGCCTGTTCCGCCCGTATCGCGGACGGCTGGCGATCGTCGGCCTGCTGGTGGCCGCCTCGTCCCTGGTCTCCGTCGCCTCGCCGTTCCTGCTCCGCGAGGCCCTGGACACCGCGATCCCGCAGGGCCGTACGGGCCTGCTGACCCTGCTCGCGCTCGGCATGCTGGCCGTCGCCGTGCTCAGCGGCGTCTTCGGCGTCCTGCAGACCCTCATCTCCACCACCGTCGGCCAGCGCGTCATGCACGATCTGCGCACCGGTGTCTACGCCCGGCTGCAGCGCATGCCGCTGGCGTTCTTCACCCGCACCCGCACCGGCGAGGTGCAGTCCCGCATCGCCAACGACATCGGCGGTATGCAGGCCACCGTCACCTCCACCGCGACGTCCATCGTGTCCAACGCGACCAGCGTCGTCGCCACCGTCGTCGCGATGCTCGCCCTCGACTGGCGGCTCACCCTCGTCTCCCTGCTGCTCCTCCCGCTGTTCGTCGGCGTCAGCCGCAAGGTCGGCCGCGAACGCAAGCGCATAGCCTCGCAGCGCCAGAAGCAGATGGCCCAGCTGGCCGCCCAGGTCACCGAGTCGCTGAGCGTCAGCGGCATCCTGCTGGGCCGGACGATGGGCCGCTCCGACTCGCTGACCGCGGACTTCGCCACCGAGTCCGAGCGCCTCGTCGGCCTCGAGGTGCGCTCCAACATGGCCGGACGCTGGCGGATGGCCACGATCGGCGTGGTGATGGCCGCCATGCCGGCCGTCATCTACTGGGCCGCGGGACTGGCGATGGCCGGCGGCGGACCCGACATCTCGCTGGGCACCGTGGTCGCGTTCGTCTCCCTCCAGCAGGGCCTGTTCCGTCCGACGATCGGTCTGCTGTCCACCGGCGTGCAGGTGCAGACGTCCCTCGCGCTCTTCCAGCGGATCTTCGAGTACCTGGACCTGCCCGTCGACATCGACGAGCCCGAGCATCCGGTACGGCTCGACAAGGTCCGCGGCGACGTCGCGCTGTCCGGGGTCGGCTTCCGTTACGACGCCGATGCCGGCGCCGACACCCTCTCCGGCATCGACCTCACCGTCCCGGCCGGCTCCAGCCTCGCCGTCGTCGGCCCCACCGGCTCCGGCAAGACCACGCTGAGCTATCTGGTGCCGCGGCTGTACGACGTGACCGCCGGACGCGTCACCATCGACGGCGCCGACGTCCGCGACCTCGACTTCGACACCCTCGCGCGGACGGTCGGCGTGGTCTCCCAGGAGACGTACCTCTTCCACGCCTCCGTGGCCGACAACCTGCGCTTCGCCAAGCCCGGCGCCACCGACGCCGAGCTCGAGGAGGCGGCCCGGGCCGCGCAGATCCACGACCACATCGCGTCCCTGCCCGACGGCTACGACACCCTCGTCGGCGAGCGCGGCTACCGCTTCTCCGGCGGCGAGAAGCAGCGCCTGGCCATCGCCCGGACGATCCTGCGCGACCCGCCGGTGCTGATCCTCGACGAGGCCACCAGCGCCCTGGACACCCGCACCGAGCACGCCGTGCAGCAGGCCATGGACACGCTGTCCGCGGGCCGTACGACGATCACCATCGCCCACCGGCTCTCCACGATCCGCGACGCCGACCAGATCGCCGTACTCGACGGCGGCCGCGTCGCCGAACTCGGCACCCACGACGAACTCCTCGCCGCCGGCGGCCGCTACGCCGCGCTGGTCCGCCGCGACGCCCGCACCCGGGGGACCGCGGACGTCACGGTGTGACGCGCCGCGTTATCCGGATGTACGGGCGGCGGGCCGCCTCTACGGTGTCCCCATGGCCGTCATCACGCTGACCCGGGGCGACATCACCGACCAGCACGTCGACGCGGTGGTGAACGCCGCGAACTCCTCCCTCCTCGGCGGCGGGGGAGTGGACGGCGCGATCCACCGCCGCGGCGGCAAACGCATCCTCGAGGAGTGCCGCGCCCTGCGCGCCTCCCACTACGGCGGCGGCCTGCCCGCCGGACAGGCGGTCGCCACGACGGCGGGCCTGCTCCCCGCCCGCTGGGTCATTCATACGGTGGGCCCCGTCTGGTCCGCCGAGGAGGACCGCTCCGAGCTGCTCGCCTCCTGTCACCGCGAGTCCCTCGCCGTCGCCCAGGGGCTGGGCGCGCGCACCGTCGCGTTCCCCGCGATCTCCACGGGTGTCTTCCGCTGGCCGGTCGAGGACGCGGCCCGGATCGCGGTCGGCGCCGTGCAGCGGGCGGTGAACAAGGCGGACTTCGACGAGGTCCGGTTCGTGCTCTTCGACGACCGGGCCTACCGGGCGTTCGAGCTCTGGATCGGCTGACGGCGGCCCCTCGGCGCGGACAGCAGCTCGCGACCGCGCTCCGGCGTCAGCAGCGGCCCCAGTACGGGGTCGGCCACCCACCCGAGCGGCGCCAGATGGTCGGGCCCCAGCGGCTCCCACCCGGGCAGCGCGTCGAGCAGCGTCCGCCACGCCCCGTCGGCGTCACCGTGCCGGGCCTGCTCCCGCGCCCGCGAGGCCGCCTCGCCGAACGGGCCGGCGGGCGCGTACCGGTACGTGCCGTCGCGTATCTGCTCCAGCGTGGCGTAGGCCCGTGCGACCAGGCCGTCGTCGGCGCCCCGCAGCTGGAACCTCAGGACGTCGTCGCCCCGGTACGAGTTCGCCGCGTGCTCGGCGACCAGCGCCGGCAGCAGATCGGGCGCGTACCGCGGATCCGTCACCAGATCCTCGAAGTACACCATGGAGACCTGCCCGAGCAGCCGGCGTATCTGGTCGCCCAGCCCGTGGGCCCGCGGTCGTCCGAACTCCCTGGCCTCGTCCAGGGCTTTCAGCGCCCGCTCCCAGTCGCCGCGAAGGGCGTCAAGGCGGGCCTGATCCCGCTGCTCGTCCAGCCTTCGGGTGGTGTCGTTGGCGAACACCGGCCTCCCGTCCCGCCGAGGTGCCTCCAGGCTGTGGAACTCCGCGTACATCGCCCGCATGAACGCGAGGAAGTCCGCGTGCCGCTCGGGCGGTGCGGCCCGCCAGCTCGCCCACGTGTACACGGCCCACTCGCCGTCCTCGTCGATGTCCTCGGGGTCCAGGAGCACATGGGTGATGTCGGACTCCACGTCGAGCTGCAGTCCGCGCCGCCAGATGTCCGCCTCCACCCGTTCCCCGGGCGTGGCGTCCTCGTCCAGGTACTCCTCGAAGATCTCCGCGAGCCCCGACTCGTCCTCGTGCCAGCGCGCCTCCTTCGTCCCGGCCAGCAGCCAGATGAACCCGCCCGCGTGCTGCCAGCCGTCACTGACCCGCAGGAAGTCCAGGTACGACGGAGGCATCCGGCGCCCGAGCCGCTCCTCCATGGCCGCTATCCGCTCCTCGGACGCCGGCGGGAAGCCGAGCCAGCGGGCCTGCCGCAGGGGCTCGTCCTCGGTCCGCTTGCCCTCGTCCGGCACGCAGTCCGCCCACTCCTCGCTCCATGTCAGCAGGAAGGAACGCCAGTCGAACGCCGAGATCTCCGTCATGTGTCCGATGGTGTCAGCCGCCACTGACAGAAAGCGGCCCGGTCCGGCGGACGGACCGGGCCGCGGAGTCACCGCCGACCGCGCCCCTCCAGCTCGAGCGCGACCGGCGCGGCCGTGAAGACCGACGAGTACGTGCCCACCACCAGCCCGATCAGCAGCGCCAGGGCGAAGTCGGTGAGCGAGTCGCCGCCCAGCGCCGCCAGGGCGGTGAGGACGATCGCCGCGCCCAGGCCCGTGTTGACCGTGCGGGGCAGGGTCTGCAGGATCGCCCGGTTCGTGATCCGGTCCAGCGGCGCCTTCCGGTCGCGCCGGCGCAGCTCCCGGATGCGGTCGAAGACGACCACGGAGTCGTTCACCGAATACCCGATGACGGTGAGCAGCGCCGCCAGGAACACCCCGTCGACGGGCTTGCCGAGCCAGGCGAACACGCCCAGCAGGATGAGCACGTCGTGGACCAGCGCCGTGACCGCCGCCGTGCCGAACAGCCGGTTGAAGCGCACCGCGAGATACAGCAGCTGGGCGCCCAGCGCCACGGCCAGCGCGATCAGCGCGTTGCGGCGCAGCTCCTCGCCCATGCTGGGCCCGATCCGCTCGTCGCGCACGGCCTCGGTGTCGCCGCCGAGCGCCCCGACGGTACGGGTGACGGCCGACGCCTCGGAGTCGGTCAGGTTTCCGGTACGGACGGTCAGCCCGCTGTCGCCGGAGGAGTGGACGACGGCCCGGGGGAAGCCCGCGTCGGCGAGGGCGTCGCGGGCGCGGTCGACGTCGACCGGGCGGGTCGCCTCGTACTGCACGAGCCGTCCCCCGGTGAACTCGATGCCGAGCTCCAGCCCCCGCACCGCCAGCCCCGAACAGGCCACCAGGATCAGGACGGCGGACACGGCCAGCCAGCGGCGCGGGCGGCGCATCAGCTGCGGGTCGCGCCGCAGCAGCCGGTCGCGCACCGGGCCGGTGGTGGAGATGCCGGTGAGCCGGGGGCGGCGGTGCACCGCGGGGCGGGTGACCGCGTACTCCGCGAGCACCCGGGCGATCAGCAGCGCGCTGACCATGGACGCGAGGACGCCGATGCCGAGGGTGACGCCGAAGCCCCGTACCGGGCCGGAGGCGAGGAAGAACAGCAGGGCGGCCGCGATGAGCGTGGTGATGTTGGAGTCGGCGATCGCGCTCAGGGCGTTGCGGAACCCGGCGGCCAGCGCCGAGCGCGCGCTGGGGCGGACGCGGGCCGCGTACTCCTCGCGGGCGCGTTCGAAGACCAGCACGTTGGCGTCCACCGCCATGCCGATCGCCAGGACGAAACCCGCCAGGCCCGGCAGCGTGAGCGTGGCGCCGAGCGCGGCCAGCGCGGCGTACGAGACGAGCCCGTAACAGGCGAGCGCGACGGCGGCCAGCGCGCCCAGCAGCCGGTAGACCACGACGACGAACAGCGCCGTCAGCACCCCGCCGATCCCGGCCGCCCAGGCGCTCGCGGTGATGGCTTCGGCGCCCAGTGTGGGGCCGACGGTGCGCTGTTCGACGGTCTCGACGGGGACGGGCAGGGCGCCGCCGTTGATCAGCAGGGAAAGCTCGCGGGCCTCCGCGGCGCCGAACGACCCGGTGATCCGGGTGCCGCCGTCGGGGATGCCGGTCCCGCAGGCGACCGACGGGTCGACCTGCGGCGAGGAGATCACCTTGTCGTCCAGCACGATGGCGACCCGGCGCGCCGGATCCCCCGGCGGCCGGCACGCCGCCTCCCCGGTCAGCCGCGTCCAGTCCTGCGTCCCGGCGCCCTTGAACCCGACGTTGACGTGCCAGCCGGCGCCGCCCTGTCCGTCGAACGAGGCGGTGGCCTCCTCGACGTGCTGCCCCGTGAGGGCGGCGCGTCCGAGCCGTACCGGAGCGCCGGACTCGTCGGGCAGGACGCGGCCGTCGCCCTCGGCGAGCACCGGATGGAAGGTGAGCTGCGCGGTGCGGCCCAGGACGCCGGCGGCCCGCTTCGGGTCCTGGACGCCGGGCAGTTCGACGATGATCCGCCGCTCGCCGGAGCGCACGAGGGTGGGCTCGGAGACCCCGAGCCCGTCGATCCGGCCGCGCAGCACTTCCAGCGTCCGGTCGGTCACCTCGCCGTCGGCGTCGGTCGTTGGCGTGGAGCGGGTCTCGAGCACGATCTGTGTGCCGCCGCGCAGATCGAGGCCGAGGCGGACGGGGACGGTGACGGCGATGTACAGGGATACGGCGATCACGGCCAGCGCGACGAGCGCGCGCAGGCGTGTGGAACGGTTCACGGGGGCCTCCCGGCGGGCACGCCGGACCGGCGGCCGGCGCGGGGCCGCCGCGGGGGCGTGCGGGATGTGGACGGACTCGGGCTGTCAGCTGCCGGCCGGCGCCGGGGGTGCCCGTCCGCGGTGGTGACGCCCGTACGGCTGCGGGCGCGGGAGGTCCTCGTACGGTGCGGTGGTCCGTACGGACCGGTGGGCCAGGACGATCCGGTCGTACGGGCAGACGGCGGCGGTGTGACCGCGCGGGGCGGGCTGCTCGCCGTGCTGCCGGCTCTGGGCCGCGGGGCGGGCCGGGCGGAGGCTGTCGCAGCCGTCGTCGGCGTACGGGGCGCGGACCTGGTGCTGCCCGGACCCCGCCGCCCGGCCGGGGGCGGACGGCCCGGCGGTGACGCCCAGCGCCGTCAGCAGCGCCAGCAGGACGGCGGCCACCACCGGCGTCCGGCGGGGGGCGGTGCGGTGCATGCGCCGTCTCCCTTCCTGCGGTCCGGCGGCGTGCGGGGTCAGGGCTCGATCAGGCCCGCGCGGATGGCGTACCGGGTGAGCTCGAGGCGGTCGCGCAGACCGAGCTTGTGCAGCAGGTTCGCCCGGTGCCGCTGGACGGTCTTGACGCTGATGAACAGCAGCCCGGCGATCTCCTTCGACGAGTGGCCCTCCGCGACCAGCTTCAGGACCTCCTCCTCGCGCGGCGTGAGGATCCGGTCCCCCGGCTCCTCGCCGTGGCGGACCCGGTCGAGGTAGTTGCGGATCAGCGCGGTGACCGCGCCGGGGTAGAGGAACGGCTCGTCGCGCATCGCCGCCCGGCACGCGGCGACCAGATCGCGGTCGGCGACGGACTTCAGCACGTATCCGCAGGCCCCGTCCTTCAGCGCCCGGAAGAAGTACTGCTCGTTGTCGTGCATGGTGAGCATCAGGATCCGCAGCCCCGGCCGAAGCGCCGCCAGCTCCCGGGCGGCCTGCAGCCCGGTGAGCCGCGGCATGGCGATGTCCAGCACCGCCAGGTCGATGTCGTGGGTACGGGCCGCCGCCACGGCCTCCGCGCCGTCCCCGGCCTCGGCCACCACCTCGAGGTCCGGCTCCTGGTCGAGGATGAGCCGCACGCCGCGGCGGACCAGGGCGTGGTCGTCGGCGAGCAGGATGCGGATCGGGGGCGTGTCGGACATGTGCTCAGTGCTGCTTCCTGGTGACGGGCGCGGTGAGCCGGACGCGGACGCCGGCGGACGGCGCGGGGGAGATGTCGAGGGTGCCGCCGATGAGCAGCGCCCGTTCGCGCATACCGCGGATGCCGGCGCCCTCGCACGGCGCCGGCATGCCGCTCCCGTCGTCGGTGACGGCCAGCACCACGCTGTCGCCGCCGCGGTCCAGGGCCACCGTGATCCGCTCGGCGCCGGCGTGCCGGGCGGCGTTCGTCAGGGACTCCTGGGCGACGCGGTAGAGGACCAGCTCCGTCTCCGGGGCCAGGGCGGGCAGGTCGTCGGCGAAGCGGCGGGTGATGCGCAGCCCGGTGTGGGTGGCGAAGGTGTGGGTGAGCGACGTCAGGGCGCTGACCAGGCCCAGGTCGTCCAGGACGTCGGGCCGCAGCCGGCGGACGAGGCGGCGTACCTCGTCCAGGCTCTCCCGGGTGATCTCCTGGGCCTGCCGCAGCTCCCCGGCCAGCGGGTCGCCGGCCTGGTCCGCGGCCCGTTTGAGCGCCAGCAGGACGGCGGTCATGGACTGGCCCACCTCGTCGTGCAGCTCCTGCGCGATCCGGCGGCGCTCGGCCTCCTGCGCGAGGAGGATCCGGGCGCTGCTGGCGGCGCGCTCCTGCTCCAGCCGCTCGAGCATGGCGTTGAAGGTACGGATCAGCTCCTCGACCTCCCCGCCGCCCCGGGCCGGCAGCCGCTGGCCGGGGCGCAGCAGGTCCACGGTGGTCATCAGCCGCGTGAGGCGCTCCAGCGGCGCGAGGCCCAGGCGCAGCAGCGCGGCGTTGGCGACCAGCATGACGGCCAGCCCGCCGAGCAGGATCACCGCCTCGGTGAGCACGACCGGCACCGAGACCGTCACCGGCGCCCACAGCAGCAGCGCCGTGGCCGTGCCGAGCACGACGGCGTTCAGCGCGAAGATCCGCCAGAACAGGGACACGGTCGTCACACCCTCCTTCGCCACGCCGTCGGTCCGCCTCCACTGTCCGTCATCGCCCGCCCGGCCGGTGCCCCGGGGGTGCCCGGGCCAGCCTGCCCTGCCACCCGCGCGCGGTCGATGGGACCCGTGACCCATTTACGGCGGGGGCGCGCCACCCATGACCCCGCCGTAAATGGGTCACGCGCCCGATGGGTATCCGCCGCCGCCCCGGCCAGGGTGGGACAGGCACGAGACGCCAGGAGAAAGGCACGGACGACCATGACCCGCGACGCCACGCAGCCGGCGGAGGCCCGCCGGCGGCTCGAGCACGCCCGCGACTCCCGGCTCGCCCAGCTGAAGGCCCTCACCGAGACCGGCCAGAGCGCGGAGGGTCATCTCAGCGCCGTCCAGCGGGCCGCGATGCTGCAGGTGCTCGAGGAGATCGACGAGGCCGTCGCCCGGATCGACCGCGGTACGTACGGGACCTGCCTGGGCTGCGAGAAGCCCGTCCCCGCGGAGCGCCTGGAGATCCTGCCGTACGCGCGCTTCTGCGTCACCTGCCGCCACCGCTCCGCCTGACCGGCCGAAGAGGTGACGCGGTGAACCACCGTCCCTGGCCCCGGTGCCCGCACTGCCGCGGCCTCGCCCTGGACCTGGGCAGCGTCCGTACCCGCGCCTGGCTCTCGGACCCGGACCTGATCGTCGACGTACCCACGGCCGACGGCGCCGCCCGCCCCGTCCGGCGCGGGGCGATCGTCGACCCCGCGGGCTGCGCGCGCCTGCTCCGGCGCCTGCTGGGGGACCGCCTCACCGGTGCCGCCCGCCCCCTGGCCATCGTCACGGCCCCCGTCCTGGACGGCATCGCCTACCGCGCCGCGGCCCGTACGGCGCTCGCCGCCCTGCGGCCGCACAGCGTGCTGACGGTGCCCCGCGCCCGGGGGATCGCGGTGGCCGCGGAGGCGGAGCCGGCCGGCCCGCTGCTGGTGGTGGACGCCGGGGCGCAGTTCACCGAGGTGGTGCTGCTGTGCGACGGCGCCGTCACCGACGCGCGCCGCACCGCGGTGGGCACCGCCGACCTGGAGTCCCCGGCCGAGCCCCTCGCCGAGGCGGTGGCGTCGATGGTCACCGCGATGCTCCGCCAGGACCGCACCCCGCTCACCGCGACCGCCCTGCGGCGCGGCGCCCTGCTGGCCGGCGGCGGCGCCCTGGACCCGCGGTTCGCGCACCGCGTCGGCGCCCTGCTCCACGCACCGCCGCGCGTCGTCGGAGCCCCGCACACCGCGGCGGTCCGGGGTGCCGCGAAGCTGCTGCGCGCTGCCCACCTCCATCCCTCCGCGGCCGGCAGCGCGCCCCCCTCGTAGGATCCGCCCCATGACAACCGAAGAGGCGGACCGGCCCGTCGCCCTGGTCACCGGGTCCACGTCCGGCATCGGCGAGGCCGTCGCGCGCCGGCTGGCACAGGACGGCATGCGCGTCGTCGTGCACTCCCGGCGCAGCACCGCGGCGGGGGAGGCGCTGGCGGCGGAGCTCGGCGGGCTCTACGTACGGGCCGACCTGGAGTCGGAGGACGAGGCCCGGGGGCTGGCCGGGACGGCGCTCGAGCGCTGCGGGCGGCTGGACGTCCTGGTCAACAACGCCGGCATCAGCCGGCCCATCCCCCACGCCGACCTGGCCGCGGCCACCCCCGCCGACTGGCGCCGGCTGCTGGAGGTCAATCTGATCGCGCCCTGGATCCTGTGCACGGCGGCCCTCCCGGCCCTGCGCCGCGCCCCCGGCGGCGGCTCCATCGTCAACATCACCAGCCACGCCGGCGTCCGCCCCAAGGGCTCCTCGGTCCCGTACGCGGCGAGCAAGGCCGCCCTCAACCACGTCACCCGGCTGCTCGCGGCGGCCCTCGGACCCGAGGTACGGGTCAACGCGGTGGCGCCGGGGCTGGTGGACACCCCGATGACGAAGGACTGGGCCGAGGCCCACGAGCTGTGGCGCGAACGCGCGCCCATGCACCGCCCCGCACAACCCGCGGATGTGGCCGGCCTGGTGGCGTCCCTGGTCGCCGGGAGCTATCTCACCGGCGAGGTCATCGTGCTCGACGGCGGGCTCAACCTCACCTGAGACAAGGGCGGGGGGCCGGCGCCCGAACCCGGCACCGGCCCCCCAGTTCACGGGATCAGGCGCAGGCGCCCAGGTCCTCCCAGACGCCCCACTGGCCCGTGGAGCCGGGCTGCTCGCCCTGGGTCCACCACTTCGCGCGCCAGGTGTGGCCGCCGTACGTCACCTGGCTGCCGCCGGTGTACGCCGTGGCCGCGTCCCACGCGACGGCGCAGGACGTGCCGGGGGTGCCGCCGCCCGGCGTGCCGGGGGTGCCGCCGCTGTCACCGCCGCCGATGTTGACGTCGATGCAGGAGTAGAACGCGTTGGCGGTGTCGGAGATGTTCCAGACCGCCAGCACCTTCTGCTTGCCGGTGAAGCCGTTGAAGTTCACCGTGTGGCTCACGGTCTCGGCCGGCTGCTGGTTGTTCCCGGCGACCTCGGCGATCTTCGTGCCGCCGATGAAGTACTGCCAGTTGCTGGTGGAGTGCCGGGCGGTGTTCTTCCAGGTGAAGGTCGTGGAGCTGCCCACTCCGGTGACCTTCCAGCCCTTGCTGTCGTCGTCGAGCTCCGCGTACTCCGCGTGGCCGGCGCTGCAGCTCTTCAGGCCCTTGGGACCCTCGACGCTCTGCGGCTCGTACTTGATCTGGCCGCAGCTGACGGTGCCGGCGGCGCACTGGGCCTGGCGGCTGGCCGGACCCGTCACGTACCCGTGGGCCTCGGCCGTACCGGCCGGGATGGTGACCGCCAGCACGGGGGCGACCGCCGTACCGACCAGGGCGGCCAGTCTTCTCTTCGAGTTCATGCTGCTCCTTTGCTGTCGAGGCCGCCGTTTCAGGACACGGTCACACCGCCGGCCGGGGGGCCGGCGCCGTGGTCAAGGGCCTCGCTGGTGTGGGGGAACACTGCCCAGCAGGTCTAGACCTGCGTGCATTAGGTCTAGACCTTAGTGGCTGACAAGCCACGGTCAAGGGGTGCGGATCGAGGAAATTTCCGGGCGGCGGCGGCCACAACTCCGTACAGGTGCCTCATCGGTCACGGCCGCAGCGGCACGCGGCCCTGTTCCGGGCCGGGTTGGGGGCGCGTTCCCGGCAGGCGGAAGGGCCGGTACCAGAACCTCCGAAGAGGCTCCGGTACCGGCCCTCACATCAGGCCCGGCCGCTCGGGGGGACCGCTAGGAGCAGGCGCCCTTGTCCTCCCAGACGCCCCACTGACCGGTGGTGCCGGGCTCCTCGCCCTGCGTCCACCACTTGGCCCGCCACAGATGACCGTTGTGCGTCACCTGCGCGCCGCCCGTGTACGCCTGGGTCGCGACCCACGCCGCGGCGCAGGACGACGACGGCGGCGGCTCGGTGGGCGGGGGCTCGGTGCTGCCGCCGCCGATGTTCACGTCGACACACGCGTAGAACGCGTTACCGGTGTCGGCGATGTTCCAGACGGCCAGCACCTTCTGCTTGCCGCTGAAGCTGCCGAAGTTCACCGTGTGGCTCACGGTCTCCGGCGGCTGCTGGTTGTTGCCGCTGATCTCGGCGATCTTCGTGCCGCCGATGAAGTACTGCCAGTTGCTGGTGGAGTGCCGGGCGGTGTTCTTCCAGGTGAAGGTCGTGGTGCTGCTGACCCCGGTCACCCGCCAGCCCTTGGCGTCGTTGTCCAGCTCCGCGAAGCCCGCGTTGCCGCCGCTGCAGCTGCGCAGCCCCTTCGGCCCCTCGACGCTCTGCGGCTCGTACTTGATCGATCCGCAGGCGACGACGCCGGAGGCGCACTGCGCCTGCCGGCTCGCGGGGTTGGTGACCCAGCCGTGCGCACTGGCCGTGCCGGCCGGCAGCGTCGCGGCGAGTACGGGGGCGATCGCCGTTCCGACCAGAGCGGCGAGCGTGCGTCTAGTTCTCATCTCGTCTCCTTCGTTCACGGGCCGCCGGCCGTGGGGGCGCCGCACCGGCGTCTGCCGGCCGGTGCGGATCGGGCGGTCCCGGGTGTTTCTGGAGGTGCGGTTACGGCGCGGATGCCGGAGCAGCGGTACGGGAGGCCTGGTGCGCCCGCCCGTACCGCTCACCGTGCGTGGTGCTGCATGCGCCGTAGGTCTAGACCTGGTCCTGCTAGGTCTAGACCTTAGCGCTTGTCTGGCCTCGGTCAATAGGGCCTGTGCGGCATCGGGTGCCACGGGAATGGATCGGCGCCCGGCCGTGTTGAGCCGTATGTAACTGACATGCCCGAGTCAATCACTATCGACGCGGGCGAAGGGAGGACCTCATGGCACGCAGTACCGCGCGCCCCGTCGTCCGGCTGAAGTCGACCGCCGGGACAGGTGTCACGTATGTGACGCGCAAGAACCGCCGTACCACCCCCGACCGGCTGGTTCTGCGGAAGTACGACCCGGTGGCCCAGGCGCACGTCCCGTTCCGCGAGGAGCGGTGACCGCGCGGGCGGCCCACCGGACAGCGAGAGAAACGAAAGGACTTCCCATGAGGCACGGCATCCACCCCGAGACCCGTCCCGTCGTCTTCCGTGACCGCGCGGCCGGCGCCGACTTCCTGATCCCGTCCACCGCGACCTCCGCGCGGACCGTCGTCTGGGAGGACGGCAACACCTACCCGCTGGTCGAGGTCGAGACCTCGTCCGCCAGCCACCCGTTCTACACGGGCACGGCCCGGATCATGGACACCGCGGGCCGCGTCGAGGCCTTCGAGCGGCGCTACGGCCGCCGGGCCGGGTAACGCCCGGGCAGCGGGGGCCGCAACTCCCCACGCCGGTACGGCGATCAGCGTCGTACCGGCGTTTCCCGCACCAGAAAACTAAGCGAACGATCGTGCTACTATCTCGCCATGAAGAGCACCCGAACCCTCGTCCGGACCACGCTCAACGGCCTGTCCACCGTCGCCCCAAGCCTCGCCGGCCGCGCGACCCTGTGGCTGTTCCGCCACCCGCTCGCCCGGATGAAGGCGAGCCCCGCCGAGCAGCGCCTGCTCGACGCCGCCTGCCAGGGCAGCACGACCGTGGCCGGCAAACACGTCGTCACCTACGCCTGGGGCGACGGCGAGCGGCCCGTCCTGCTGCTGCACGGCTGGCAGTCCCGGGCCTCACACCTCGGCGCGCTGATCGGCGGACTGCGCGAGCGGGGCTACACGCCGGTGAGCTTCGACGCCCCGGGACACGGCGCCTCCGGCGGCCGCGCCACGACGATCCTCGAATACCGCCACATCATCCGGCAGTTGTCCGCGGAGTACGGGACCTTCGACGCGATCATCGGCCATTCCCTGGGCGTCGCGGCCGCCTTCCTCGCGCTGCGCGGCGGCGCCGCGGACACCGGCCGGCTGGTCGGGATCAGCGGGATCAGCGACTTCGACTACGTCGTGGACTACTTCTGCGACGACCTGGGGCTGCGGCCCCGGCTGCGCACCGAGCTGCGCCGCCGGATCGAGGACGTCATGTTCCCCGAGGAGCCGGAGCTGTGGCGCCGCTTCGACGCCACCGACCGGCCGCACGAGATCACCGCCCGGATCCTGCTGCTGCACGACGAACGCGACCGCTACGTCCGCCCCGACCAGTCCCGCCGCACGGCCGCCGCCTACGGCGACCAGGCGGAGCTGCACACCACCACGGGCCTCGGCCACATCCGCGTCCTCAGCGACCCGGACGTCGTGGCCCGCGCGCTGGCACACGTCACGAGTCGGGCGCCGGTACGCGGATAAGGCCTCACCCGTCGAGTACGCCCGGGCCGGCCGCCGCCCACCGCAGCCGGGACAGGATCCCTGTCCCGGCCCTGTCGTACGCCGAGGCGTCACCGTGCATCACCGACTGCAGGTTGGCCATCTCCATCAGCGCGATCAGCTCGAACGCCAGCTGCGCCGCGTCCGTGTCCGCGCCCAGCTCACCGACCGCCGTCGCCTCCCGCACGGTCTGCTCGACGTACGCCGTCCAGTCCAGGTGCGCCTTGGCGATCGCGTCGTGCACCGGACCGCTGCGCGCGTCGAACTCCGCCGTCACCGCCGCGAAGAAGCAGCCGCCGGGGAACGTCCGGCCCCGGGAGTACGCCAGCCAGCTCCGCGTCAGCGCCAGCACCCGCCGCGCACCCGGCGCCACGTCCGTGAGCGGCGCCACGACCTCCGCCGCGAACACCGCGCCCGCGGCCCGCACGGTGGACAGCTGGAGCTCCTCCTTGGAGCCGAACAGCGCGAAGACCCCGCTCTTGCTGAGCCCCAGCTCCGTGGCGATCCGCCCGAGCGACAGCCCCTCCAGGCCCTCGACGGAGGCGATCTCCATGGTGCGGCCCAGCACCAGCCGCCGGGTGGCGTTGCCCCGCTCGACCCGCCCGTCCGTGCCCGCTCGCCCCATCCGGTCCTCCCTGACGTCCCGGTCCACTGTACCCAGCAGGTCAGGGGCGCCCGGCCCGATCAGCGCAGCAGCCCCGCCGCCAGCAGATCGTCGAACGCCAGCCGATCCACCGGCGGGGTGCGCCCGCGGTCGGCGTACGACAGCCAGGCCAGCTCCTCGATCTCGCTGCTCGGCGCCAGGGTGCCCGCGTAATCGGCGGTGTAGCAGGCCATCCGCACCACGGCCTGGGGCCCCGGGCGGTGCAGCGGCGCCTCGTACGTCCGCAGATGGCGCACGGTCTCCGGGAGCAGCCGTACCGTCAGCTCCTCCTCGATCTCCCGCAGCAGCGTCTGTTCGTCGCTCTCCCCGGGGTGGCGTTTGCCGCCGGGGATGTAGAACAGCTCCTCGCCGCGGGAGCGGGCGCCCAGCACCAGCCCGTCGTCGAGATGGACCCAGGCCACGGTGTCGATGAGCCTGCCCACGGTCACCGCCGCGGGGCGAAGACGCAGAACTCGTTGCCCTCGGGGTCGACGAGGATGTCCCACTCGATCTCGTCGTCCTGCCGGCGCACCACGGTGGCGCCGAGGGCGACCAGTTCCTCCGTGTCGCCGTTGACGTCGATGTGCATCCGGTTCTTCACCGTCTTGGGCTCCGGCACCGGGTTGACCCAGATCCGCGGCCCGCGGTCCGCCGGGTCGACGATCAGCACCGGCATATGGGGCGGCTCGTCCTCTATTCCGTCGGTGTCACGGACGTAGCCCATCGCCCGGCACCACCAGTCGGCGAGCATCTGGTGGTCCCGGGCGTCGAATGCGAGGTCCCTGAAACGTGCGGGCATGCGGTGATCTTAACGGCGCCCCGGCTCCCGGAAGGGTCACTCGCCGACGAGCACCACGTCCAGTGTCCGCGGGCCGTGCACGCCCTCCACCCGGTCGAGTTCGATGTCGCTGGTGGCGGACGGGCCGGAGATCCAGGTGAGCGGGCGTGCGGCGTCGAGGCGCTCCAGGGCCTCGGGCACGGAGGAGACGACCTGCTCCGGTACGCGGATCACGCAGATGTGGTGGTCGGGGATCAGCGTGATCCGCCGCCGTCCCTGCGCCGTACCGCCGTCCAGCACGATGGTGCCGGTCTCGGCGATCGCCAGGGCGCAGCCGGTGACCACGCTGCCGACGGCGTCGAGTTCCCGGGCCGTCGACTCCGCACGGTCCTCGAGCTGTTGGACGCCGGTGGCGGCGAGCCACTCGGCCGGCAGCCCGTCCGGTACGAGGACTGTCCGCGACCCGCGCTCCGCGAGCAGCCGCGCGACGACGCCCGCCACCCCGGCGGCGTCCGTGCGGTGCACCAGCGCCCGGTAGTCGGCGAGGTTCTCCGCCAGCAGACCGACGCTCTCGTCCGGGGTTCGGTCCGCGTGCGCCCGCAGATAGTCCCGCCGCACCGGACCCGCCGCACGCGCACCGGCGTTGGCCGCCCGGATCCGGCCCAGGATCAGTTCCCGGCTCACTCGCCCGCTCCCTTCCCGCGCTCCTGCCACCATTCCCGGAACGACTTCTCCGGCACCGCCGGCAGATCCCGCGTCAGCCCCCACGCCTTCCCCGGCCCGACGGGCAGCCGCCGCGGCTGGATCCGCCTCGTGCGCGTCGCGAGCCGCTGCACCGCCCCCAGCGCCCGCGGCCGCTGGAACGTCCACCGCGCCGCCCGCATCGCCGCCCGTTCCGCCGCGTGCCCCTTGGCGGGCCTGATGACCGTCCGCGTACCGCGCACCGTGTACGTGCCGCCCTCGACGACCCGCTGCCGCAGGTGCACCAGCACCTCGGGGATGTCGATGGCCACCGGGCACACCTCGTAGCACGCCCCGCACAGCGACGACGCGTACGGCAGCGAGGCGTCCAGCGCGCTCGCCGTGCCGCGCAGCTGCGGGGTGAGGATCGCTCCGATGGGCCCGGGGTAGGGCGAGCCGTAGGCGTGTCCGCCGGCCCGCTCGTACACGGGGCAGACGTTGAGACACGCCGAGCAGCGGATGCAGCGCAGCGCCTGGCGGCCGACCTGGTCGGCCAGCGTGTCGGTGCGGCCGTTGTCGAGCAGCACGAGATGGAAGTCGCGCGGTCCGTCGCCGTCGGTCGTGCCGGTCCACATCGTCGTGTACGGGTTCATCCGCTCCGCGGTGGAACTGCGCGGCAGCAGCTGCATGAAGACCTCCAGATCGCGCCACGTCGGCACGACCTTCTCGATCCCCACGACGGAGATCAGCGTCTCCGGCAGGGTGAGGCACATCCGCCCGTTGCCCTCGGACTCCAGCACCACCAGCGTGCCCGTCTCGGCGACCATGAAGTTCGCCCCGGAGATCCCCACCTTCGCCCGCAGGAACTTCTCCCGCAGATGCAGCCTGGCGGCCTCCGCGAGCTCCGCCGGCCGGTCGGACAGGCCCTCGGGCGCGGGACGGCCCCACGCGGCCATCTCCCCGGTGAAGATGTCGCGGATCTCGCCGCGGTTGCGGTGGATGGCCGGGACCAGGATGTGTGACGGCAGATCGTCGCCGAGCTGCACGATGAGCTCCGCCAGGTCCGTCTCGTACGCCCGGATCCCCTCGGCCTCCAGCGCCTCGTTGAGGCCGATCTCCTGGGTGGCCATGGACTTGACCTTGACGACCTCCGTCTCGCCGGTGGCCCGGACCAGGCCGGCGACGATCCGGTTCGCCTCCTCGGCGTCGGCCGCCCAGTGCACGGTGCCGCCCGCCGTGGTGACCGCGGTCTCCAGCTGCTCGAGATACGTGTCCAGATGGCGCAGCGTGTCGTCCTTCGCCGCGGCCCCGGCGGCGCGCAGCTGCTGCCAGTCGGCCATCTCCGCCACCGCCGCCGCCCGCTTGGCGCGGATGGTGTGGGTGGCGTGGCGGAGGTTGCCGCGCAGCCGGGTGTCGCGCGTGGAGACCGCCGCCGCCTCCGGGAACGCGGGCATGCCGAGATAGGTGCTCACCAGACGTCTCCTTCCGTGCTGGCCAGGATCTCCGCGAGATGCACCGGGCGCACGCCCGAGTCACGGCGCGAGAGGGTGCCGCCGATGTGCATCAGGCAGGAGTTGTCGACCGTGCAGACGGCCGAGGCGCCGGTGTCCTCGATGTGGCGGGCCTTGTCGGCGCCCATCGCGGCGGACACGTCGGGGTTCTTCACGGCGAACGTGCCGCCAAAGCCGCAGCACTCCTCCGCGCCCTCGAGCTCCCGCAGTTCGAGGCCCTGCACCGCCTGGAGCAGCCGCCGCGGCCGGTCGCCCAGCTTCAGCATGCGCAGACCGTGACACGTCGGATGATAGGTGACCGTGTGCGGGTAGTACGCGCCGACGTCCGTCACCTCCAGCACGTCGGTCAGGAACTCGGTGAGTTCGTACGTCCGGGCCGCGGCGCCCTTTGCGCCCAGCTTCGGGTGGTTGTCCCGGACCATCGCCGCGCAGGAGCCGGAGGGCGTGACGATGTACTCGTACTCCTCGAACACCTCGGCGTAGCGCCGCGCGAGGGGCACTGTCTCGCGCCGGTAGCCGGTGTTGAACTGGGGCTGTCCGCAGCAGGACTGGGCGAGCGGGAAGTCCACGCCCACCCCCAGCCGTTCGAGCAGGGTCACCACCGCCTGCCCGGTCCTCGGATAGAGCGTGTCGTTGACGCAGGTCACGAAGAGCGCGACGCGCACCCGGCCTCCTCCCAGAGGGTCTGGTCCCCGCGCGGCTCATACTGCCGTACGGATCGCGTCCGGTGAAGCATAGATCGGAGGTCTGTCAGGGTTCCGTGGACGGCGCCGCGGGCCCGCGCCTGGACCAGGACGTTGCCGAGCGCCGCCGCCTCCGCCGGCCCGGCGGCCACCGGCAGCCCGCAGGCGTCGGCCGTCAGCCGGCACAGCAGCTCGTTGCGGGCGCCGCCGCCGACGACATGGACCACGGACGGGGTACGGCCCGACAGCCGCCCGGCGTCGGCGATCGCCGACAGGTGCGCGAGGGCGAGGGAGTCCAGCACGCACCGCACGGTCTCCACCCGGTTCCGGGGCTCCGGCCGCCCGGCCCGCCGGCAGGCGTCCGCGATCCGCTCCGGCATCCGCCCCGGCGGGATGAACGCCGGATCGCCGGCGTCCACCACGGACCGCAACGGCTCGGCCCGCGCGGCCTGTTCGAGGAGGGGCCCGAGCTTCGGCTCACCCCATTCCCGCAGGCACTCCTGGAGCAGCCACAGGCCCATGACGTTGCGCAGATACCGCACCGTGCCGTCCACGCCCAGCTCGTTGGTGAAGTTGGCGCGCCGGCTGTCCTCCGTCAGCACGGGCGCGGTCAGCTCCATGCCGGCCAGGGACCAGGTGCCGGTGCACACATACGCGAAGTCCGCCGTCGCCGCGGGTACGGCGGCGACGGCGGAGGCCGTGTCGTGCGACCCGACGGCCGTCACCGGGACGGGCCCGGTGAGCCCCGTCTCCGCCAGCACGTCCGGCAGCAGTTCGCCCGCCGGGTCGCCGGGGGCCCGCAGCGGGGGGAAGAGTCCGGTGTCGATGCCGAGGGCGTCGGCCACGGGGCGGGACCAGTCGCGGGTGCGGGCGTCGAGCAGGCCCGTCGTGGAGGCGTTGGTCAGCTCGGTGCCGGCCACTCCGGTGAGCCAGTACGCGATCAGGTCGGGGATCAGCAGCAGCCGCCGCGCCGCGTCCAGCGCGGGGGTGCCGCGGGCGGCGGCGAGCTGGAAGACGGTGTTGAACGGCAGCCGCTGGATCCCGGTGGCGGCGTACAGGGCGGCCGGGTCGAGGAGCTCCGCCGTCTGGTCCGCCACCCCGTCGGTCCGGGCGTCCCGGTAGTGCACCGGGTTGCCGATGAGCGCCCCGGAGGCGTCGAGCAGCCCGTAGTCCACCGCCCAGGAGTCGATCCCCACCCCGTCCAGCCGCCCCCCGGTGCGCGCCCCGGCCGCTCGCAGCCCGTCCAGGACGCCGCGGTACAGGGCCAGGACGTCCCAGTACAGGGTGCCGCCCACCCGCACCGGGCGGTTGGGGAAACGGTGCACCTCTGCCAGCTCCAGGCTGTCCGGGCCGACGCGCCCGAGGATCACCCGGCCGGAGGCCGCGCCGAGGTCCACGGCGGCGAAGACCCCCGTCACGGTCACCGTCACCGGAGGAACGCCGCCGCGACGCCCGCGTCGACGGGGATGTGCAGCCCCGTCGTATGACTGAGGTCGCCGCCGGTGAGGGCGAAGACGGCGTTCGCCACATGCTCCGGGAGCACCTCGCGCTTGAGCAGTGTCCGGCGCGCGTAGTACGCGCCCAGCTCCGACTCCTCCACCCCGTACACCGCTGCCCGCCGCGCCCCCCAGCCGCCGGCGAAGATGCCGGAGCCGCGCACCACGCCGTCGGGGTTGACGCCGTTGACGCGGATGCCGTGTTCGCCGAGCTCGGCGGCCAGCAGCCGGACCTGGTGGGCCTGGTCGGCCTTGGTGGCGCCGTACGCGATGTTGTTCGGGCCGGCGAAGACGCCGTTCTTGGACGCGATGTAGACGATGTCGCCGCCCATCCGCTGCTCCGTCATCACCCGCGCGGCCTCCCGCGAGACCAGGAACGAGCCGCGCGCCATGATCGCGTGCTGGCGGTCCCAGTCCTGGGCCGTCGTCTCCAGCAGCGGCTTCGAGATGGAGATCCCGGCGTTGTTCACCACCAGGTCCACCCCGCCGAACGCCAGCACCGCCGCCGCGAACGCCGCCGCGATCTGCTCCTCGCTCGTCACGTCCACGGTGACCGCGACGGCCCGGTCCGGCCCGCCCAGCTCGGCCGCGACCCTCTCCGCGCTCCCGCCGTCGACGTCCGCGACGGCCACGCACGCCCCCTCGGCGGCCAGCCGCCGGGCGATCGCCCTCCCGATCCCCGACCCGGCGCCCGTCACCAGCGCCACCCGGGCGGCGAGGGGCCTGGGCGCCGGCATCCGGCGCAGCTTGGCCTCCTCCAGCTCCCAGTACTCGATCCGGAACTTCTCCGACTCCTCGATCGGCGCGTACGAGGACACCGCCTCCGCCCCGCGCATCACGTTGATCGCGTTGACGTAGAACTCCCCGGCCACCCGCGCCGTCTGCTTGTCCCGGCCGAAGCCGAACATCCCCACCCCCGGCACCAGCACGACCGCCGGATCGGCGCCGCGCATGGCCGGCGACCCGGCCACGGCGTGCCGCTCGTAGTAGGCGGCGTACTCCGTCCGGTACGCGGCGTGCAGCTCCCGCAGCCGGGCGGCGGCCTCCTCGAGGGGAACCCCGGGCGGCAGGTCGAGGACCAGCGGCCGGACCTTCGTGCGCAGGAAGTGGTCCGGGCACGAGGTGCCCAGCGCCGCCAGCCGCGGATGCTCCGCCCGCGCGAGGAAGTCCAGCACCTCCGGGGCGTCCGTGAAGTGGCCGACCTGCGCCCGGTCGGTGGACGCCAGCCCCCGGACGACGGGGGCCAGCGCCGCGGCGCGCGCCCGGCGTTCGGCGGCGGGCAGCGGCTCGTACCCCTCGAGGACGGGGCCGAACGGGTCCGGCTTCCCCCGCTCGGTCAGGAAACGTTCGGCGGTGCGGATGATGTGCAGCGAGTTGCGCTCGCACTCCTCGCTCGTCGCCCCCCACGCCGTGATCCCGTGCCCGCCCAGGACGCAGCCGACCGCCTCCGGGTGCGCCTCGCGTACGGCGGCGATGTCCAGCCCCAGCTGGAACCCCGGCCGGCGCCACGGCACCCACACCACGGCGCTGCCGAAGCACTCCTTCGTCAGCGCCTCTCCGTCCGCCGCGCAGGCCAGCGCGATGCCCGAGTCCGGGTGCAGATGGTCGACGTGGGCGGCGCCGACCAGCCCGTGCATCGCCGTGTCGATGGACGGCGCCGCGCCGCCCCGGCCGTGCAGGCAGTAGTCGAACGCGGCAACCATCTCGTCCTCGCGCTCCACCCCCGGATAGACGGCCGTCAGCGCCCGCAGCCGGTCCAGCCGCAGCGCCGCCAGCCCGGGTGCCGTCAGCGTGCCCAGATCGCCGCCCGACCCCTTCACCCACAGAAGCTCGACGTCCCGCCCGGTCACCGGGTCGGTCGCGGTGCCCTTGGCGGAGGTGTTGCCGCCGGCGTAATTGGTGTTGCGGGGGTCGGCGCCCAACCGGTGGGAACGCGCCAGCAGTTCCGTGACGACGTCCATGTCAGGCCCCCCAGCCGGCCTGCTCGCCGCCGACCCGCTCGTCGACGATCCGCTGCGCCCAGCCGGACTCCCGGTAGGCGGCCATCGGATCCGCCGCCACGCCCATCTCGGTGCGCACCTCGGCCAGCAGCGGCCGTACATCGGTGTTGTACGCGTCCATCAGCACCGCGTTCGCCCCGAGGACGTCCCCAGCCGACTGGGCGGCGGCCAGCGACGGGCGGTCCACGAGGAGCGCCTTGGCGGTGGCCTCCTGGACGTTCATCACCGAGCGGATGATCGCCGGGATCTTCGGCTCCAGGTTGTGGCACTGGTCGAGCATGAACGCCACGTCGGGGGAGTAGCCGCCGCCGCGTACGACCTCGTACATGATCCGGAACAGCTGGAAGGGGTCCGCGGAGCCGACCATCAGATCGTCGTCCGCGTAGAAGCGGGAGTTGAAGTCGAAGCCGCCGAGCTTCCCCTCGCGCAGCAGGAACGCGACGATGAACTCGATGTTCGTGCCCGGCGCGTGATGGCCCGTGTCCACGACGACCTGCGCCTTCTCGCCCAGCCGCAGGCAGTGCGCGTACGCCGTGCCCCAGTCGGGGACGTCCATCGTGTAGAAGGCGGGCTCGAAGAGCTTGTACTCCAGCAGCATCCGCTGCCCGTCACCGAGCCGTTCGTACACCGCGCTCAGGGCTTCCGCGAGCCGGTCCTGGCGGTCGCGGATGTCGTCCTGGCCGGGGTAGTTGGTGCCGTCGGAGAACCACAGCTTGAGGTCCCGGGAGCCGGTGGCGTCCATGATGTCGACGCACTCCAGCAGATGGGCCAGGGCCTTGCGGCGCACCGCCGGATCGGGGTTGGTGACCGAGCCCAGCTTGTAGTCGTCGTCCTGGAAGACGTTGGAGTTGATCGCGCCGAGCCGCAGCCCGCGCTCCTTCGCGTACGCGGCCAGCGCGGCGTAGTCGTCCACCCGGTCCCAGGGGATGTGCAGCGCCACGCTCGGCGCCACGCCGGTGTGCTCGTGCACCCGGGCGGCGTCGTCGAGCTTCTCCCGCGGCGTACGCGGCACGCCGGGCTGGGCGAAGACCTTGAAGCGCGTACCGGAGTTGCCGTACGCCCACGACGGTGTCTCGACGGCCTGGGTCTTCAGTGCCGTCTTCACGGCTTCCACGGTGGAACCGGCGGTCATTGCGCGGCCTTTCGCGAGTGCCAGCTGGGAGATCGACGGGCACCGGAGCCCGTCCGGCTACCCGGGGCCCGCGTTCATGAATCGTTTCACGGACGGAAGCTAGGCGCATTCCCGGGAAGCGTCAAGGGTGCACGGACGGGCTTTGGCACGCAGCGAGATTTCCAAGTACGGACGGTTGACGCCCCAGTTGGGCCGGGTCTAGCTTCCCTGCCAACACATTGAAACCTTTCACCAGTCGATCGACGCTGTCCCGAGATCGGGGTGTCCATGAACGAGCAACCCGTCCTGGCGGTGCGGGGCCTCGGCAAATCGTTCGGCGCCGTCCGCGCGCTGTCGGACGTCTCGCTGCGGCTGTACGCGGGAGAGGCGCACGCCCTCGCCGGCGAGAACGGCGCCGGTAAGTCCACCCTGATCAAGACCCTCACCGGCGTGCACCGTCCCGACACCGGCGAGGTCCTGCTGGACGGCGTCGCGGTGGACTTCCACGGCCCGGCCGACGCCCGCGACGCCGGGATCGCGGTGATCTACCAGGAACCCACGCTCTTCCCCGACCTGTCCGTCGCCGAGAACATCTGCATGGGCCGCCGGCCCCTGCGTTCCCTGCGCCGCGTCGACCGGTCCGCCGAGTACGCGGCGACCGCGGCGCTGATGCGCCGGCTCGGGGTGGCGCTGGACCCGGACCGGCCGGCGCGCGGGCTGTCGATCGCCGACCAGCAGCTCGTGGAGATCGCCAAGGCGCTGTCCTCCGACGCCCGCGTGCTGATCATGGACGAGCCCACCGCCGCCCTCACCGGCAGCGAGACGGCCCGGCTCTTCGGCGTGGTCGAGGCGCTGCGCGCGGAGGGCGCCGCCGTGCTGTTCGTCTCGCACCGGCTGGAGGAGATCTTCCGGCTGTGCGCCCGGGTGACGACCCTGCGCGACGGCCGCTGGATCGCCACCGACCGGACCGCCGACCTCGACGAGGACGCCCTGGTACGCCGGATGGTCGGCCGCGACCTCGACGAGCTCTACCCCAAGCAGCCCACCGAACCCGGTGCGGTGGCGCTGTCCGTGCGCCGGCTCACCCGCGAGGGCGTGTTCCGCGACATCTCCTTCGACGTCCGCCGCGGCGAGATCGTCGCCCTGGCCGGCCTGGTCGGCGCCGGCCGCAGCGAGGTCGTCCAGGCGGTCTTCGGCGTCGACCGGGCGGACGCCGGCGAGGTGCGGGTGGGCGGCCGGCCGCTGCGGCCGGGGTCGCCGGCGGCGGCGATGGCCGCCGGGGTGGCGCTGGTGCCGGAGGACCGGCGGCAGCGCGGACTGGTGATGGAGATGTCGATCGAACGCAACATCGGCCTCACCGGGCTGGGCCGCCTCGGCCGGTACGGACTGGTGCGCCGGGCCCTGGAACACGGCCGGGCCGCCGACTGGGCGGCGCGGCTGCGGCTGAAGTACGGCCGGCTGAGCGACCCCGCCGAGGTGCTCTCGGGCGGCAACCAGCAGAAGGTTGTCCTGGCCAAATGGCTGGCCACCGAACCCTCGGTGCTGATCGTGGACGAACCGACCCGGGGCATCGACGTCGGCACCAAGGCCGAGGTGCACAGGCTGCTGTCGGCGCTGGCCGCCGACGGTCTCGCGGTGCTCATGGTCTCCTCCGACCTGCCCGAGGTGCTGGGCACGGCGGACCGGGTCCTGGTGATGCACGAGGGCCGGCTGGCCGCCGAGATCCCCCGCGCCGACGCCACCGAGGAGTCCGTGATGACCGCGGCCACCGGCCGGACCGGCAGGGAGGCGGCGTGAGCGAGACCCGTACCACCACCGCACCCCCGCCCGTTCCCGAGGCCGACCACTTCGCCCGTTCCCTGGCCGACACCGTCTTCCGGGCCCGCGAGATCGCCGTCGGCGGCGCCCTCGTGCTGCTCATCCTCGGGACCTGGCTGTCCAACCACGCCTTCCTCGACGACCAGGGCGTCAAGGACCTGCTGCTCAACTCCTCGATCCTGGTGCTGCTCGCCGTCGGCCAGTCCGTCGTCGTCCTCACCCGCAACATCGACCTGTCGGTCGGATCCGTCGTCGGGCTGACGGCCTTCGCCTGCGGGGACTTCGTCCGCGACTCCGGGCACGGCCCGGTCGTCGTCAGCCTGCTCGGCATCGCGATCGGCGCCTGCTGCGGACTGGTCAGCGGACTCCTCGTCAGCTTCGGCCGGGTGCCGGCGCTCGTGGTCACGCTCGGCATGCTCTACGTCATCCAGGGCCTGGACTACTGGTGGGCGCACGGCGAACAGGTCAACGCCGCCGACATCCCCGACGACGTCCTGGGCCTGGGCACCGGCAGCGTGCTGGGCGTCCCGTATCTGCCGCTGATCTCCGCCGTGGTGCTGGCCGGCACCGCCTACTATCTGCGCGCCTACCGCGGCGGGCGCGAGCTGTACGCCATCGGCTCCAGCCCGCAGGCCGCGCGGCTCGCCGGTATCCCGATCCGGCGCCGGGTGCTCGGCGCGTACCTCTTCTCCGGGGCGGTCGCCGGGTTCGCCGGGGCGCTGTGGCTGGCCCGCTTCGGCACCGTCGTCGCGGACGCCGCCAACGGCTGGGAACTCACCGTCGTCAGCGCCGTCGTGGTCGGCGGCGTCGCGATCACCGGCGGCACCGGCTCGGTGTGGGGCGCGGCGCTGGGCGCGCTGCTGCTCACCACGATCGGCAGCGCCCTGGTCGTGCTGAAGGTCGACTCCTTCTGGCAGCAGGCGATCACCGGTGTGCTGCTGCTCGCGGCCATCGCCACCGACCGGGTGCTGCAGCTGCGCACCACTCGTGCCCTGAGGAAGAGGAGCCGGCAGTGACCGCACCCAAGGCCGGGCGCCTGCTGCGCTGGGACACCGTCGTCGGGATCCTGCTGGTCGCCGTCTTCCTGGCGGGCGCCGGCAGCACCGAGGGCTTCGCCGACACCGGCAATCTCTCCTCGGCGCTGGGCGACACCGCCGAGATCGCCCTCATCGCGCTGCCCATGACACTGCTCGTCGTCGCGGGCCAGGTCGACCTGTCCGTGGCCTCCATGCTGGGCCTGTCCAGCGCGCTGGCCGGCTCCCTGTGGGACGCGGGCTGGGCCTTCGAGCTGATCGTGCCCGTCTGCCTGCTGGCCGGCGTCCTCGGCGGACTCCTCAACGGGCTGCTGGTCACCCGGCTGGGGCTGCCGCCGCTCGCCGTCACCATCGGCACGCTCACCCTGTACCGGGGGCTGGCCTCCGTCGTCCTCGGGGACAAGGCCGTCGCCGGGTTCCCCGACAGCTACGCCCGGTGGGCGTCGGCCACCGAGACGGTCCCGGGCACCTTCGTCCCGTACCCCGTCGCCCTGTTCGCGGTCCTCGCCGTGATCGCCGCGGTGGTGCTGCACGGCACCGGCACCGGACGGTCGCTGTACGCGGTCGGGGCGCAGGAGGAGGCGGCCCGGTTCGCCGGGATCCGCGTCAAACGGCTCAAGCTGGCGCTGTTCGTGGTGTCCGGGCTGGTCGCCTCGTTCGCCGGGATCGTCTACACCCTGCGCTACGGCAGCGCCCGCGCCGACAACGGGGCCGGCCTCGAACTCGTCGTCATCGCCTCCGTCCTGCTGGGCGGCGTCGACTTCGACGGCGGCAGGGGCACCCTGGGCGGCGCGGTCGCCGGGGTGCTGCTGATCGGTCTGCTGAACAACCTCCTCACCCTCAACGACGTGTCCAACGAGATCCAGGTGATCGTCACCGGACTCCTCCTGGTCGCCTCCGTCCTCACCCCCCGCGTCGTCGCGGTCCTCACCGAACGCCGCCACCGGCGCCTCGGCGCCACCGCCTCCTCCTGACTCCCCCTCAAGCCCCCGAGCGAAAGGCACCCCGCCATGTACGCCATGAGCCGCACCCTCGCCGCGACCGCCGCGGCCTGCCTCCTCGCCGTCACCGCCGCGGGCTGCGGCGGCACCACCAAGGACGACGCCAAGGACGACAGGGCCGGGCAGAAGTCAGGTGCTACCGCCGACCCCGACGCCCCGCTGGCGAAGGGCCTGAAGCTCGCCTTCCTGCCCAAGCAGATCAACAACCCGTACGAGAAGATCGTCGACGACGCCGGCATCGCCGCCGCCGGCGAGTTCGGCGCCGACGCCAAGGAGGTCGGCCCCTCCGACGCCAAGGCCTCCTCCCAGGTCTCGTACATCAACACCCTGATCCAGCAGAAGCAGGACGCCATTCTCATCGCCGCCAACGACCCGAACGCCGTCTGCGGGCCGCTGAAGAGGGCGATGGAGCAGGACATCAACGTGGTGGCGTACGACTCGGACACCGCCAAGGACTGCCGGCAGCTGTTCATCAACCAGGCCAGCTCCGAGGAGATCGGCCGCAGCCAGATCCGGCACATCGCCGAACAGCTCGGCTACAAGGGCGAGATCGCGATCCTGTCCGCCACCCAGAACGCGACGAACCAGAACACCTGGATCGACTTCATGAAGGACGAGCTGAAGGACCCCAAGTACAAGGACCTGAAGCTGGTGAAGGTCGCCTACGGGGACGACGACGACCAGAAGTCCTTCCAGGAGACCCAGGGCCTGCTCAAGGCGTACCCGAGGCTCAAGGGGATCATCTCGCCGACCACCGTGGGCATCGCCGCGGCCGCCCGGTACATCAGCTCCTCCTCGTACAAGGGCAAGGTCGTCCTGAACGGCCTCGGCACCCCCAACCAGATGCGCGCGTTCGTCAAGGACGGCACCGTCGAGCAGTTCGCCCTGTGGGACCCCAAGGACCTCGGCTACCTCGGTGCCTACGCGGCCGCCGCGCTGGCCTCCGGGCAGATCACCGGGGCCGAGGGCGAGAAGTTCAAGGCGGGGAAGCTGGGGGAGTACACCGTCGGCGCCGACGGCGAGGTCATCCTCGGCCCGCCCACCGTGTTCGACAAGGACAACATCGACGAGTACGACTTCTGAGGCCCCGGCGATGCGACGGGTCTGCTTTCTGCTGAAGGTGCGCCAAGAGCGCCTCGCGGAGTACCGCGAGTGCCATACGGCCGTGTGGGCGGACATGCTCGAGGCGCTGTCCGCCGCCGGCTGGCACAACTACTCGCTCTTCGTCCGCGACGACGGCCTGCTCGTCGGCTACCTCGAGACCGAGGACTTCGCCGCCGCGCAGGCCGCCATGGCCGCCACCGACGTCAACACCCGCTGGCAGACGCGGATGGCGCCGTTCTTCGAGTCCCTGGACGGGGCGAAGCCCGACGAGGCGGTGCGGCCGCTGCAGGAGGTGTTCCACCTTGACTGAACCGGAGGACCACGTCATGACCGCACGCGTCCCCGCCGTCGCCCGCCGACCCCGCGTCGGGCTCGTGGCCGGCGGACTCGGCGCCTACTGGCCGCAGTTCCCCGGCCTGCTGCCCCAGCTGCGGCGGTCGGCCGCCCGGGTCGCCGAGCGGATGACCGGGTTCGACGCCGAGGTGGTGGACGCCGGCTTCGTCTCCGACGCCGAGGAGGGCGCCGTCGCCGCGGAGAAGCTGCGCGTCGCCGGCTGCGACCTGATCGTCGGCTTCCTCACCACCTATATGACGGCCACCATGCTCGCCCCCGTCGCGCAGCGCAGCGGGGCGCCGGTGCTGCTGATCAACCTCCAGCCCACCGAGGCGATGGACCACGCCACCTTCGACACCGGCCAGTGGCTCGCGTACTGCGGCGCCTGCCCGCTGCCGGAGATGGCCAACACCTTCGAACGCCTCGGCGTCGCCTTCCGCTCCGTCTCCGGCCATCTGGAGGACGAGCGGGCCTGGGAGCGCATCGGCCGGTGGATCAGGGCGGCGGGCGTGACGTCCGTGCTGCGCAACGGGCGGCACGGGCTGATGGGCCACCTCTACCCGGGCATGTACGACGTGTCCACCGACCTCACCATGGTCCCGGCCAACCTCGGCGGGCACGTCGAGGTGCTGGAGTTCGACGATCTGCGGGTACGGACCGAGCAGGTCACCGATGCCGACGTGGAGGCGAAGCTCGCGCAGGCCCGCGAGGTCTTCGACCTGGACGAGTCCGTCGACCCGGCCGATCTGGCGTGGGCGGCCCGGGTGTCGGTGGGCCTGGACCGGCTGGTGGAGGACTTCGACCTCGACTCCCTGGCGTACTACCACCGCGGTCTGGACGGCGAGACGCACGAGCGCCTCGGCGCGGGCATGATCCTCGGCTCCTCGCTGCTGACCGCCCGCGGGATCCCGGCCGCCGGGGAGTACGAGCTGCGCACCTCGCTGGCCATGCTGATCGCCGGCCGGCTGGGCGCGGGCGGCTCGTTCACCGAGCTGCAGGCGCTCAACTTCCGCGACGGCGTGGTGGAGATGGGCCACGACGGGCCGGGCCACCTCGCGATCAGCGAACGGCGCCCGCTGCTGCGCGGCCTCGGCGTCTACCACGGCAAACGCGGCTGGGGGGTGTCCGTCGAGTTCGACGTCCGGCGCGGGCCCGTGACGGCGGTCGGCCTCGGGCAGAGCCGCGACGGGCGCTACCGGCTGATCGCCTCCCGGGGGACCGTGGTGCCGGGGCCGCTGCTGCGGATCGGCAACACCACCTCGCGCGTCGACTTCGGCCGCGACCCCGGCGAGTGGTGCGACGACTGGAGCGCGAGCGGCGTCGCCCACCACTGGGCGCTCGCCACCGGCGACATCCTCCCCGAGTTGCGCGCCGTCGCGGATCTGGCGGGGATCGGGCTCACGGAGGTGCCGCACGGCCCCGGCCTAGGATGAGACCCCGGCGCGTGCGAGAGGTCGGCCGGCCCGACGAGGAAGGAACCGTGCCGTGGGGCGCATGGTGGGCATCAAGGACGTGGCCCGGGATGCCGGAGTGTCCGTCGGGACGGTCTCCAACGTGATCAACCGGCCCGACACGGTGGCCGCCGCCACCCGCGAACGGGTGCAGGCGGCCATCGAACGCCTCGGCTACGTCCGCAGCGAGTCCGCCCGCCAGCTGCGGGCCGGCCGCAGCCGGATCATGGCGCTGCTCGTCCTCGACATGACCAACCCGTTCTTCGTCGACGTCGCCGCCGGCGCCGAACGCGCCGCCCGCGAGGCGGGCCTGGGCGTCATGGTGTGCAACAGCGCCCAGAGCCCCGAGGAAGAAGCCGCCTACCTGGGGCTCTTCGCCGAACAGCGGGTCCGCGGCGTGCTCGTCACCCCCGCCGACGCCACCGGCGCCACCGTACGGTCCTTCGCCCGGCACGGCATCCCGTACGTCTTCGTGGACCGTACCGCCGCCGGAGCCGACGCCTGCTCGGTGTCCGTCGACGACGTCCGCGGCGGCACCCTGGCCGTCCGGCATCTGCTGGACGCGGGGCACCGGGAGGTCGTCTACGTCAGCGGCCCCCTGCAGCTGCCGCAGGTCAGGGACCGCCGGACGGGAGCGCTCGCCGCCCTGGCGGAGGCGGGACTGCCGGCCGGGGCGCTGCTGCGGATCGAGGCCGAACGGCTGGACGTCTCCGCCGGCCGGGACGCGGGCGCCCGGCTGCTGGGGATGTCACCGCGGCCGACGGCCGTCTTCTGCGCCAACGACCTGCTCGCCCTGGGGGTGCTGCAGACGCTGTACGCGGCGGGGGTGTCCGTGCCGGGTGACCTGGCCCTGGTCGGCTACGACGACATCGAGTTCGCCGCCGCGGCGGTGGTCCCGCTCACCTCGGTGCGCCAGCCGGCCCGGCGGATGGGGCGGCTGGCGGCGGAGCTCTTGATGGAGGAGACGTCCGGGGACGCCGCCGGGCACGAGCACCGGACGGTGGTGCTGCAGCCGGAGCTGGTGGTGCGCCGGTCGTCGCTGGCGGGGGGCTGAGGCTTCAGACCGTCGCCGGTGCGCGGTCCGCCGCGAGCAGCCGGCGGATGTTCCGTACCGCCGTGCGGCCGGCGCGGTTGGCGCCGACGGTGCTGGCGGACGGCCCGTAGCCGACCAGCTGGACGCGCGGGTCGCGGGCCGCGTGGGTGTCCTCGACACGGATCCCGCCGCCCGGCTCGCGCAGCCTCAGCGGCGCCAGATGGTCGATGGCCGCACGGAACCCGGTGGCCCACAGGATGGTGTCCGCGTCCACCGTGGAGCCGTCCGCCCACACCGCGCCCGTCGGCGTGATGCGCGCGAACATCGGCAGCCGGTCGAAGACCCCCCGCTCGCGCGCCGCCCGCACCGCATCGGTGACGAGGAGTCCCGTGGCCCCGACGACGCTCGTCGGCGGCAGCCCCCGGCTCACCCGCTCCTCGACCCGGGCAACGGCCTCCCGGCCCCAGTTCTCGCCGACGGGCCCCTCGTGCCACACCGGCGGGCGGCGGGTCACCCAGTGTGTCGCGGCGGCCACGGGGGCGATCTCCAGCAGATGCTGGGTGCCGGAGGCCCCGCCCCCGACGACGATGACGCGCTCCCCGGCGAAGTCGTCCGGGCCGCGGAACTGCGCGGTGTGCAGCTGCCGCCCCCGGAACGTCTCCTGGCCCGGGTAGCGCGGCCAGAACGGCCGGTCCCAGGTGCCGGTGGCGTTGACGACGGTACGGGTGCTCCACACGCCGGCGGAGCTCTCCACCAGCAGCCGCCCGTCCGTGCCCTCGCGGACGGCGGTCACCTCCACGGGACGCAGCACCGGCAGGTCGAAGGCCCGCTCGTACGCGCCGAAGTACTCCCCGACCACGTCCGACGCCGGCCGCCCCTCCGGCGCGCCGGTCAGCGCCATGCCGGGGAGGTCGTGCACGCCGTGCGCCTTGCCGTAGGTGAGCGTGGGCCAGCGGAACTGCCAGGCGCCGCCGGGGCCGGGGGAGTGGTCCAGCACCACGAAGTCCAGGCCCGCCCTGCGCAGGAAGTACGCCGCGGAGAGTCCGGCCTGACCGGAACCGATGACGACGCTGTCGACCTCGCGGGGCCCGGACAAGTAGTTCATGTTTCTACCAACGGCCGGGGGCGGACGAATCTTCCCGCCCGGTGCCGCCGGCCGGCCCGCGCCCGTACGACGATGGGGCCATGACCGATCGATTCCAGACCCACGTCCTGACCCTGACCACGGGCTCCGGCGAGCGCGTCGTCGACCTGACCGCCGAGATCGACGCCTTCCTCGGCCGCGCCGCGGCGGGCCGCGACGGACTGCTCAACGTCTTCGTCCCGCACGCTACCGCCGGCATCGCGGTCATCGAGACGGGCGCCGGCTCCGACGACGACCTCCTGGCCGCCCTGCACGACCTCCTCCCGGCCGACGACCGCTGGCGCCACCGCCACGGCAGCCCCGGCCACGGCCGCGACCACGTCCTCCCGGCCCTCGTCCCGCCGCACGCCACCCTGCCCGTGACGGACGGCAGGTTGGCGCTGGGGACGTGGCAGTCGGTGTGCCTGGTGGACACGAACCGGGACAACGCCGAACGCCGGGTGCGGCTGTCGTTCCTCGGGTAGCTCCGAGGCGGTTTCGCGTGCGGTGACTACAGCTTGGTCATCTTGGAGTACGGGCTCAGGATCCGCATCTGGGCCGAGCCGAAGTCCACGAAGGCCGCGATTCCGTCCTCGACGCCGATCACTCGGCCGAGGCCGTACATGTCGTGGGTGACCTGGTCACCCACGGCGAAGTGCTTGGGCGTGGGCGTGACCGGGGCCGCGAAGGGGCTGGTGGGCAGATGGCGCTTGGGTGCAGGAGGCTTTGTCATCGCCCCCAGTATGCGCCCACGAACCGCGCGGGTCCGCCCCGCGGGGGCAGGTGTGGCCGAAACGTTGGACTCGGCTCCGGGGCCTGCCGGGCGATTTCTCGGGAGTCCGGGGTCTTGCGGTACGGGACGGGGGAAACTCGTGTCGATGGCGTGCACCGTGCTAGGCTTGTCATCAGTTGCAGTTGTGGTTCCCGAAACTTCAAAGGCCCAGGCGGCTGTATGCCGTCGGGCTTTTTCGTTTTTCCGGTGCTTTCCGGACGGGGTTCATTGTGGCAACGCAGGGGTTCACACGGTGTGGACCCGCGGGCGCTGACCCCAAGGAGATGTGACATGGCTACCGGTACCGTGAAGTGGTTCAACGCGGAAAAGGGCTTCGGCTTCATCGAGCAGGACGGGGGCGGCCCGGACGTCTTCGCCCACTACTCGAACATCGTGGCCCAGGGCTTCCGTGAGCTCCAGGAAGGCCAGAAGGTGAACTTCGACGTCACGCAGGGCCAGAAGGGCCCGCAGGCGGAGAACATCACCCCCGCCTGACACTGAGGCGCATTCAACAGGCTGGGCCCCGTGAAATACGGGGCCCAGCCTATTTTTTCGGGGTATTTCAGCGGCGCGGACGCTCCAGAGTGAGCAGCAGGCCCTCGACCGCACCGGGCCCTATACGGCCCTTGACGTCGGCCGACGTGATCGCCTTGAGGGCCCAGCCGTCCTCGGCGTGCTTGTTCAGGACTTTCTCCAGCTTGCCGCTGTCCAGCGCGTCGCCGATCAGCGACTCGCGGAAGGTGACGACCTTGTACTCGAGTGCGGTGGGGTTGCTCATGGCTGGGGCCTTCCCGTGGTTGGACCGACTGACGGTACCCGGACAGCCAACCACCGTTCGATGCCGCGATGCACGGCGGGGTGGGCACGGCCGGGCTTCCCCGGCCGGCCGGGGAAGCCCGCGGCCCGGAAAATTCTTCGCGGGAGCCTGTAGTGGAGCGGTACGCCCGTTCGTCATCCCCATGACGAACGGGAAAGGAGACCGCCCATGGACGTGGTCACTGGTGCACAGGTGGCGATCGCGCTGACGGTCCGGATGCCGCGCGAGCAGCTGTGGGAGCTGATCACCGCGGTGGACCGGATTGGTGAGTGGAGCCCGGAGACGATCGGAGGCACCTGGGCCGGCGAAACCCCCGGCCCGGCCGCGGGCGCGCGGTTCACCGCCCGCAACCGCTTTGCCGACGGTTCCGTCGGCACGGTGACCTGTGTGGTCACCGAGGCCGAGCGAGCGCGCACCTTCGCCTGGACGGTGCTCGACGCCGCCGGCCTGGTCGGCTCGGCCTGGCGGTACGAGCTGCGCGAGGGCATCGAGGCGGGAAGCACCGAGGTCTTCCAGTCGTTCACGCACGGCCCCGGAAACACCGGCGCCCGGGAGGCGGCCGAGGCAGATCCGCAGGCGCTCGGTCGCCGCCTCGTCACGCTGTGCCGGAACATGACCACCACGATCGGCGCGATGAGCGCCGCCGAAACCACGAATGGACCGAAGCGATGAAGTATCTGATGCTGGTGTGCACCGACCCCGACCACACCCCCGGGCAGGACGACGGCGCCCCGGACATCGAGGACTGGGTCAAGGAGATGGACGGCAGGGGAATCCGGCTGACGGGCAGCCGGACGCGGCCGGCGAGCGACGCCACCACGGTGCGCGTCCGTGACCGTGAGGTTCTGCTGACCGACGGACCGTACGCGGAGACCAAGGACCTGATGGCCGGCTTCGACATCCTCGAGTGCGCCGACCTGGACGAGGCCATCGAGGTCGCGTCCAAGCACCCGATGGCGTGGGGCGGGATGATCGAGTTGCGGCCGTTCTGGCCCGACGAGGACGAGTGACCGCGACCGACGGAGAAGGCAGGTGAGTTCGGGGTGGAATCCCGGGTGAAGGAGTGCGTCGCCGGGATCTACGCCGACGGGTGGAGCCGGATCGTGGCCACCATGATCCGGTTCACCGGAGGCAACTGGGACCTGGCCGAGGAGTGCGCCCAGGACGCGTTCGCGCAGGCGCTCCGCACCTGGCCGACGTCGGGCATCCCGCGCCGGCCGCTGGCCTGGCTCACCACCGCCGCGCGCAACCGCGCGGTCGACCGGATGCGCCGTGCGTCGACCGAGGCGGCGAAGCTGCGGGAGGTGGCCGCGACGGAACCGGAGCAGGCCCCGCCGGACACGGGCGACAGCGACATCCCGGACGAGCGCCTCGAGTTGATGTTCACCTGCTGCCATCCGGCGCTGAATCTCCACGCCCAGGTGGCGCTCACCCTGCGGAGCCTGACGGGTATGAGCACCGCCGAGATCGCGCGTGCCTTCCTGGTGCCGGAACGCACCATGGGCCAACGGCTCTTCCGGGCCAAACAGAAGATCGCCCACGCGGCCATCCCGTTTCGGGTGCCCCCCGCACATCTGCTGCCCGAGCGCCTTCCCGCCGTACTCCACGTGCTGTATCTGCTGTTCAACGAAGGATACGGAGACCCGGGGAAGACGCGGCTGTCGAGGGAGGCCATCCGTCTCGCCCGCGTGCTCACGGTGCTGATGCCGGACGAACCCGAGGCGCAGGGCATGCTCGCGCTGATGCTGCTCCATGAAGCGCGGCGGCCGGGACGTATCGACGCGAACGGTGATCTGGTCACCCTCGAGGAGCAGGACCGCTCGCTGTGGGACGAGGCTCTGATCGGTGAGGGCCTCGAGATCCTCGACCGAGCGCTGCGCCGGCGCGCGGCGGGACCGTTCCAGCTCCAGGCGGCCGTCGCGGCGTGCCATGTCACCGCGCCGGTGGCGGCGGAGACCGACTGGCGGCAGATCGCCGGCTTGTACGCGCGCCTCGCCCTCGTGGCACCGAGCGCGGTCGTCGATCTGAACCACGCCGTCGCGATCGGCATGGCGGAAGGACCGGAGGCCGCGTTGCCCCTGGTCGACGCGATCGCCGGGACCGGACAGCTGGACGGCTACTACCTGCTGCACGCGACGCGCGCCGAACTGCTGCGCCGCGCCGGCCACCCGGCGAAGGCCCGCGACAGCTACCGCGAAGCCCTCGAACTCGCGCCCACGGAGGCCGAGCGCCGTCACCTCCGCAACCGGCTGAGGCTTGTGACCGCAGACCCGGGGCGTGGGGGCCGGTGACCTGGCCCCGGCCCCCACGCCGCAGGTCCGGCCGGTGCTACCAGGTGACCCTCAGCAGCAGGTCGGGGGAGCCGGGGCCGGGGTTCTGGACCACCGGGGACGCCGCCGCGATCAGGGCGGCGGCCACGTCGGGCGGTGCGGACGCGGGGTGTTCGCCGAGGTAGACGGCCGCCGCGCCGGCGACGTGCGGGGACGACACCGAGGTGCCGGAGAGGGTGGCGGTGGCGGTGTTGGACGTGTTCCAGGTGGACGTGATGTTCACGCCGGGGGCGAACAGGTCCAGGACGGGGCCGTAGTTGGAGGAGGAGGCGCGGCGGTCGGCGGTGTCGGTGGCGCCGACCGTGAGCGCCTCGGTGACCCGGGCGGGTGAGAACGCGGAGGCGTCGGCGTTGGAACCGCCCGCGGCGACCGCGTAGGTGATGCCGGAGGCGATCGACGCGCGGACGGCGTCGTCGAGGACGGCGGAGGCGCCGGCGCCCAGGCTGAGGTTGGCCACGGCGGGTTTCACGGCGTTCGCGGTGACCCAGTCGATGCCCTCCAGCACCCCGGCGGTGCTGCCGGCGCCGCTGTCGTCCAGCACGCGGACGGACACGATCTCCGCCTTCTTGGCGACCCCGTGCACCTTCCCGGCGACGATGCCCGCGACATGGGTGCCGTGGCCGTTGCCGTCCGCGGCGGAGGTGTCCCCGTCGACGGCGTCGTAGCCGTAGGAGGCGCGGCCGTCGAAGTCCTGGTGGGTGACGCGCACTCCGGTGTCGATGATGTACGCGTGGACGCCCCGCCCGGCGCTGTCGGGGTAGGTGTAGGCGCCGTCCAGCGGCGGGTTCGCCTGGTCGATGCGGTCCAGGTTCCACGGAGGGTTCAGCTGGGTGGCCTGCGCGTGGACGGTGGTGTCCTGGAAGACGCGGGCGACGGCCGGGTCGGCGGCGAGCCGGCGGGCCTCGGTCCCGGTCAGGTGCGCGGCGTAGCCGTTGAGGGCGGCGCGGTAGGTGCGGGTGATCTCGCCGCCGTAGCGGGCGACGAGGCCGTGGCCCGCCGCCGAGGCGGCCGTGAGGCCGGAGTGTTCGTTCAGGACGACGATGTAGCTGTCCTGCACCGCGTCCGCGCCGTTCCCCGCGCCGATGATCCGGCCCTCGGCCGGTGCGGCCTGCCCGGGTGCGGCGGCCGTCAGGGCGAGGGCGACGGCGGTGGCCGCCGCGGATAAGGCGGCGGTGACCCGCCACCGGGTTCTGTCTGTCAGTGCCATCGCGGGTGGGTCCCTCCTGTACGGGGTGGGCTGCCGGATGACGTGATCCTCATTCATTGACGCGTTCATAACAAGACGGCCTCGGGGATGCGGGCCGGGATCGTCGCGCGTTTCCGGCCACGCGAGCCGGTCGATCGATCGTTTCGTACCGCTTTGGGCGTCTCTCCCGACGGCGATCGAATAAATCTCGCCATGACCCCTTGTCCTCCCGTTCATCTCCGCCTACAAATGAGCACAATCAATTGTGTTCGTATGACGCGAGGGAGCGTTGATGGCGGTCGCGGTACGTGGAAAGGGCCACCGGGCATCGGTGCAACTGCGCGGCTGGCAGCGCCCGGTGGGCCGGCCCCGGCACCAGTCCCTGTGGTTCACCGGGGCCCTGGCCGCCGAGCCCGACGCGGAGCCGAACCCGCTCGGCGGCGACGCGACCGCCGACGTCTGCGTCGTCGGCGGCGGCTACACCGGCCTGTGGACGGCACTGCGCCTGCTCGAGGCGGAGCCCACCCTCCGGGTCACCGTGCTGGAGGCCGACCTGTGCGGGTCGGGCGCCAGCGGCCGCAACAACGGCGGCGTCGGCAACCTGTGGCGGTCGCTGCCCCTGCTGGTGAACCGGCTGGGCGCGGACGACGCGCTGCGGATGGTGCGGGAGAACCTGCGCGCCGCGGAGGACATCAAGGCCGCGGTGGAGACGTACGGCATCGACTGCGAACTGCACCAGCGCCCCTCGGGCTGGGTGGCGACGACCCGCGCCGCCGCGCCCGCGTGGCGGGGCGTGGTACGGCTGGCCGAACGCCTCGGCGTCGAGGCGCCGTACCTCGAGCTGACCCCCGAGGAGCTGCGCGAGCAGTACGGCGCCGGCCCCTACTACGCCGGGGCGCTGCAGCGGGACGAGTCCCTGCGCATCCAGCCGGCCAAGCTCGCCCGCGGTCTGCGGCGCGCCGTGCTGTCGCTCGGCGCCTCCGTCCACGAGCACACGGCGGTCACCTCGATCGACGGTGCCGAAAGCGGCGTGATCGTACGCACGGAGAACGGCTCGGTGCGGGCCGGCCAGGTCGTCCTGGCGGCCAACGCCTGGATGGCGTTCCTGCCCGAGTTCCGCAACGACGTCATGGTGGTGACGTCGAACATCGTCGCCACCGACCCCATCCCCGAGCTCCTCGAGAAGCGCGGCCTGACCCAGCGGCCGGGCGGCTTCAACACCGCCGTACGCGTCAACACCGGCGGTCTGACCCTGGACGGCCGGGTGCAGGTCGGCGGCTCCGGCCACACGCTGGCCTACCGCAACCACATCACCGACCTCTACGACTACGCGGCCGCGGACCTCGTGAAGGTCGAGGCGGACTTCCGCTACCTGTACCCCGAGCTGCGGGACATCCCCGTCACCCACGCCTGGAGCGGTCCCGTGGACCGGGCGGAGAGCGGCCAGCCGTACTTCGGCCGGCTGCGCGCGGACGACCGCGTGCACTACGCGATCGGGTTCACCGGCCACGGCGTCACCTCCACCTGCGACGCGGGGCACATCCTCACGTCGGCCGTGCTGGGACGCGACGACCGGTGGGCGGAGCTCGGCCGGCTCTACAACGCCACCCGGCGGCGGACGTTCCCGCCGGAGCCGGTGCGCTCGATGTTCGGCGGGGTCATCAGCGGGGCGCTGGACCGCACCGACGCGGCCGCCAAGCAGGACCGGGACGGCGCCTGGCTGGACCGCCGCGTCGCCGGGCTCGCCACGGCGTCCCTGCCCCGGCTCGGGCGCAAGTGACGCGCCGACCGTAACAGCAACTCAATAGCAATTGATTCACCTCAATTCAGATGGAGGGCCCGAGTGATACGTCGAACGACGCCCCCGCGCACCCCCGACGGGGCCGGCGATGGCTGCTGACGCTACCGCCGAGGCGCGCCTGCCGGCGGTGACCCGACCGGCGGGGCGGCGCGCCGCCGCCGTGCGGCACCGGACCGAACCCCTGCTGGTGGTGCTGGGTCTGGCCGTGCTGTGGGAGATCCTCACCCGTACCGATGTACTGCCCTCGCGGTACATCCCCCCGGTCACCGTGATCGTGCCGGAGCTGGCCGACCTGCTGACCACCGGGACCTTCTGGTCCTCGTTCGGCGCCACGGTCTACAGCTGGGCGCTGGGATTCGTGATCGCCACCGCGATCGGCGTGCCCCTGGGCCTGCTGATCGGCAGCAGCCGGCTGCTGCACCGGGCGACCTCCGTGGTGATCGAGTTCCTGCGGCCGATCCCGTCGGTCGCGCTGATCCCGCTGGTGGTCCTCGTGCTCGGCGCGGGCTACCAGGCCACGCTCATGCTGGTCGTCTTCGCCTGCGTGTGGCCGCAGCTCGTCCAGGCGTCCTACGGCGCCCAGGCCGTGGACCGGGTCGGCTGGGAGACCGCCGTCTCCTTCCGCCTGAGCGCCTGGCAGCGCTTCCGCCGGATCACCGTCCCCTCGGCCTCGCCCTATCTGCTGACGGGCTGCCGGATCGCCTCGTCCATCGACCTGATCATCGTGGTCACCGCCGGGATCGTGATCCGTACCCCCGGCCTCGGCAACGAGATCACGCTGGCCGCCAACGCCGGCTCCTTCGACTCGATGTACGCCTACATCCTGGTCACCGGGATTGTCGGCTACGCCTTCACCACCGGCATCGCCGCCGTCGAGAAGCGGCTCATGTCGTGGCGGCCCGAATTCCGGAAGGCCCACTGATGCGCCGTCTCACCTCGGTCGCCCACCGACTCCTGGGCCTGCTCGTCTTCGCCGTGCTGGTCGCGGCCTGGTGGCTGGGTTCGCAGAACTCGCTCAACCCGTTCTATCCGCCGCTCGAGGTCATCACCCAGCACTTCCGGGACAACTGGCTCTTCGAGCGGGTGCCCGGTGACCTGGTCCCCAGCATGTGGCGGCTGGCCGTCGGCTATCTGATCGGCGTCGCGGCCGGCGCCGGTCTGGGCATGCTGATCGGCGTACGCCCCAGGCTGCGCCGCGCGGTGACCCCCGTCATCGACTTCATGCGGTCGCTGCCGCCCACCGCGCTGATCCCCACCGCCATCGTCGTCATCGGCATCGGCTCCAGCGGCAAGGTCGGCCTCATCGCCCTGGCGTGCGTGTGGCCGGTGCTGCTCAACACGGTCACCGCCGTGGCCAATCTGGACGTCATCTGGTCGCAGACCGCCAAGGCGTACCGCATCAGCGGCTGGCGCTATCTGCGCCGGGTGCAGCTGCCCGGGGCGCTGCCGCAGATCCTGGCCGGCGCCCGGGCCGCCCTGGCCGTCGCGCTGATCATGGTCGTGGTGACCGAGATGGTCGGCAGCACCGAGGGCATCGGGCACTTCGTCATCCAGGCCCAGCGGACCTTCGCCCTCGCGGACATGTGGTCCGGGGTGCTGCTGATCGGCCTGATCGGCTTCGCGATCAACGCCCTGTTCGTCGCCGTACAGCGCGGTCTGCTGCGCTCCCACGGCCCCCGCGGGACCACCCGCTCATGAGCGCCATCACTGGTCAGGAGGCCACCCGATGCTAGAAGTGCAATCCCTCGGCAAGACGTACCTCGGCAGCACGCCCCACGAGGCGATCCGGGACATCTCCTGCTCGGTCACCGAGGGCGAGTTCGTGGCCCTGGTCGGCCCGTCCGGCTGCGGCAAGACCACCCTGCTGCGCTGTCTGTCCGGGCTCGACAGCCCCACCACCGGCGAGGTCCGGGTCGACGGGGCCCGGGTGATCGAACCGGTCGCCAGCATGGCCCTGGTGTTCCAGGAGTACGGCCGCTCGCTGTACCCCTGGCTGACCGTCGAGCAGAACATGCGGCTGCCCCTGGAGGCCGCGGGCGTGTCCCGCTCCGAGATCCGCGAGCGCTGCGACCGGGCCCTCACGGACGTCGGCCTGCAGGGGATGAACGACCGCCACCCCTGGCAGCTCTCCGGCGGTATGCAGCAGCGGGTGGCCATCGCCCGGGCGATCGCGTACCGGCCGCGCATCCTGCTGATGGACGAGCCGTTCGCCTCGGTCGACGCGCAGACCCGGGAGGACCTCGAGGACCTGATGCTCGACATCCGGTCCCGGTACGACATGACGATCGTCTTCGTCACGCACGACATCGAGGAGTCCATCTACCTCAGCGACCGGGTCATCGTGCTCAGCCAGCCGCCCACCACGGTGGCGAAGGTCTTCCCGGTGAACCTGCCCCGCGAGCGCGACCAGCTCGGGACCAAGAGCCTGCCCGAGTTCATCGAACTGCGCACCGCGGTCCACCGCGCCATCCGCCGCGACGAGGACGTCACGGCCGGCGCGCTCGCAAAAGCCTGAGACCGCCGCCCACCGCCATCCACCGCCATGGAGAGAGGAATCATGCCGGAACAACTCGCCGACGGCGTCTACGCCATCGAGGCACAGTTCGAGGACGTACCGATGCAGGTGTACGTCATCGTCGGTGACTCCGTCGCGGTCATCGACCCCGGGGTCGTCACCACCCCGGAGCACCAGCTGGCCGCCGGGCTCAAGGAACTGGGCCTGTCGCTGGCCCAGGTGGACACGGTCCTCGTCACCCACGGGCACCACGACCACTTCGGCGGCAACGGCGTCATGAAGGCCCACAACCCGAACCTGAGGGTGCTGGCCCACGCCCACGACGCCGCGTGGATCCAGGACGTCGACCGCTACCTCGCGGAGTCCCTGGGCCCGCTGGCCCCGTACTGGACGCCCCCGGCGGCGCACACCGACCGCATCCGCCGGCTGTGCGGGGACACCGTCGCCGTGGACGAGGTGCTCGAGCACGGGCAGACGATCGACCTGGGCCGGGGCCACCGGCTGCACGTCGAGCACATCCCCGGGCACACCGACGGGCACGTCGCCTTCTTCCACGAGCGCGGCAAGGTGCTCTTCACCGGCGACGCCCTCCAGGGGCACGGCACACCGCTGCTGCGCCGCCCGGACTTCTACCCGAACTACAGCTCGGTGACCGACTACGAGCGGTCGCTGGACTACTTCGCCGCGTGCGGCGCCGAGATCGTCGGCACGGCGCACGCCAACGTCTGCACCGCCCACCGCGGCGCGCAGATCATCGCCGACTCGCGGATCCACCTCGCCGGGGTGCAGGACTTCCTCGCCGCGCGGCTGCGCGAGGCCGGCCGGCTCACCCGGCCGGAGGCCGTCGCGGCCGTGCTCGAGGCATGGCCGCGCTACCGGATGGGACCCAACGTCGTCCGCTCGGTCGGCGCCCAGCTCGACAACCTCGTGACCGTCGGCAGCGCCCGGCGCCACGACGAACCCTCCGCCATCTACGAGTGGATCGCCTGACCCCGGCCCGGCCGCGGTCATCCCGAAAGGACGAAGGCACATGACTGTGCAGGAAAGAACGAACCGTCGCCGTACGGTCGTCAGGGCCGGTGCCCTGGGCGCCGCGCTTGTCGCCACTCTCGGACTCACCACGGGCTGCGGCAGCAGCAGCGCGTCGTCCGAGTCGAACGTGAAGGACCTCAAGGTCGCGGTCATGAACCTGGCCGCCAGCGCGCCGTACTACGTGGCCCAGGAGAAGGGCTACTTCAAGGACGCGGGCCTGAACGTGAAACTGGTCAGCGCCGCCGGCGCCGCCGAGGGCGTCCCGCCGCTGGTCAGCGGCACCATCCAGGTCGGCTCCGGCAACCTGATCACCGTCATGCAGGCCGCCGAGCAGGGCATCCAGCTGACCTCGATCGCCACCACCAACGAGGCCGCCCCGTCGCTCGACGACATCGGACACAAGACCTCCGCGGTGATGGTCCGCCCCGACAGCGGCATCAAGTCGCCGAAGGACCTCGAGGGCAAGACCATCGCGGTGAACGCCCTCAACGGCCTGGGCGACGCCACGATCAAGGCATCCCTGGTCAAGCAGGGCGTGGACGTGGACAGCCTGAAGTTCACCGAGCTGACCTTCCCCGACATGCTCACCGCCATCGACGCCAAGCGGGTCGACGCGATCTGGGAGGTCGAGCCGTTCGTGATGGCCGGGAAGAAGGCCGGCCTCAAGCCGATCTCGTACAACTTCGAGGAGGCCGCGCTGCGGCTGCCGCTCGGGGTGTCCTTCGTGACCAAGCAGTTCGCGGACAAGAACCCCGAGACGATCAAGAAGTTCAAGCAGGCCATGGACCGCGCCATCGACTACCTCAACGAGGACGAGCAGCGCATCCGCGACGCCGGCGTCTCCGTCGCCAAGATCTCTCCCGAGGTCGCCGCCAAGATGGCGCTGCCGGACATGACCACCTCCTTCTCCCGGGAGAGCGTGCAGTCCCTCGCCGATCTGTCCAAGGAGTACGGCCTGCTGAAGAAGGACCCCGACCTCGACGCCCAGTTCGGTCTGGTCCTCGAAGACAAGTGACACCCGGCACCAACGGCGGCGGTCACGGGCGGCGTCCCGTGACCGTCCCCCCGGCCACCGGCCGGGCACGCCGTACGTACAAGGAGAACAGCACATGGCAGTGATCAGTCTCGCGATGGCGGCGAGTCATGCTCCCGGCCTCACCGGATGGTTCGACAAGGCACCGGAGGCCGACCGGCGCATCGTGCGCGCGGCCTACGACGCCATCCACGACGAGATCGTGGCGAGCGGTACCCAGTTGCTGATCATCGTCGGCAACGACCACGTGGCCAACGCCCGCGTCGGCGACCTGCCCGACTTCACCTTCGCGCTCTCCGACCGGATCCAGGGCCCGGACGAGTGGTTCAAGCCGTGGCTGCGCGTGGCGGACTACGACCTGCCCGGCGCGCCGGAGGCCGGCACCCGCCTGTTCGAGGCGCTGCGGGACAGCGGACTGGACCTGCGGGGCCGCACCGACGGCCTCCGCTACGACGACAACGTCTCCGTCCCGGTGACGATGAGCCGTATCGCCGACACGGGCGTCGCCGTCCTGCCGCTCCTGCAGAACTGCACGGTCCCGCCGCTGCCGGACGAGAAGGCGTGCTACCGCTTCGGCGAGCAGCTGGCCGAGGCGATCCGCACCGAGCTCCCCGCGGACCTGCGGGTGGGGCTGCTGGGCTCGGGCGGGCTCAGCCACGAGCCGGGCGGCCGCCGCTATCTGGAGATCGACGAGAAGTTCGACCGGTGGTGGATGGACCTGCTCGTCGAGGGCGACCACGAGCGCATCCTCGCGGAGGCCACCTTCGACCGGATGGAGCAGGCCGGCTCCGGCGGTACGGCCGAGCTGCTGTCGTGGAGCGTCGTGATGGGCGCCGTCGGACCGCGGCCCTGCACCTCGCTGGGCTATGTGGCGTTCGACGAGTGGCGCTGCGGCGTCGGCGCCGTGCGCTGGCAGCTGTGAGCACCGGACCACTAGGGAGACGATGATGGCACTCGACCGGTTCAATCCGCTGCTGCGGACCAACGACCTGGTGCAGGACCTGAAGTGGGACGCACAGCTGCGCCGGCGCTTCGCGGAGTCACAGGAACAGGTGCTCGCCGAGTATCCGCTGACCGACGAGGAGCGCACCGCCCTGCGCGCGCGGGACTTCCTGGCGCTGCACAACCTCGGCGTGCACCCGTACCTGCTCTCGCAGCTGGCCCGGCTGATCCACGGCACCGGCGAGAAGACGGGGTCCTCGGACGCGACGACGGCGCTGCTGCGGTCGCTGCTGGGCGACGAGTACGACGGCTACATGGCGAGCCGCGGTGTCTGACCGGCACGACGTCACGGGGGACGGGCCGGTGCCCACGACGGACATCCACGCCCACGCCATGCCGCTGCCGCTGCTGCGGGACCTCCAGGCCCGGGGGCTGGCCGATCTCGGCCCGCTCCCGGCGGGTGTGGTCCACCTCGACGCGGCGGTCAGCGGACTGGCGCCGGGCGCCCCCATCCCGTACCCGGTGACCCAGTACGACCTCGACAGCCGGCTCGAGCGGATGGACGCCGCCGGAATCGACGTCCAGGCGGTGTCGGCCCCGCCGTTCCTGTTCGCCTCGTGCTGCGGGGACGACCGGCTGGCGATGGACGTCGTACGGCGCTCCAACGACGCGATCGCCGAGTTCGTCGCGGCGGCCCCCACCCGGATGGTCGGCCTGGCCACCGTCCCGGTGGGGCTGCCCGGCGCCGCCGAGGAGCTGGACCGCTGTCTGACCGGCCTCGGCTTCGCCGGCGCCACCGCCGGCACCTACGGCGGCGGCGCGGAGCTGGACGCGCCGGTCAACGAGGAGCTGTGGGGTGCGCTGGCCCGGCGCCGGTGCTTCGTCCTGCTGCACCCGAGCCGGGTGTCCTCCGGCGAGCGGCTGCGGGACTACCACCTCGCGCAGCTGCTGGGCTATCCGGCCGAGACCGCGCTGGCGGTCGCCCGGCTGGTCATGGGGGGTGTGCTGGACCGGCACGAACTGGTCATGTGCCTGGCACACGGGGGCGGCTGCGCCCCCGGCGTGTCGTCGCGGCTGGACCTCGGCTGGGAGCGCAAGCCGGTCGCCCGGGTCAGCGAGCAGCCGCCCGCGTCCTATCTGAGCCGGTTCCTGTTCGACACCGCCGTCTTCAGCGGTGTGGGCCTGGGCCGCCTGGTCGAGGACTTCTCCGCCGGGAACATCCTGCTCGGTACGGACTTCCCGTTCGACCTCGAGGACCGGGATCCGGTCGGTACCGTGAGCGCCCTCGGACTGCCCCCCGATCAGCACAAAGCGATCCTCGGCGGCAATGCGATGGCATTGTTGCCGGGTATCACCCCGACCGACCTGTCCACCGTCGGGGCGGCCCCGGGCCGTCCCCACCCTCACCGAGAGGGCCGTACATGACCAACAAGGAGTTCCTTTCGGACTCCCATACCGGGTCCCGCGCCGTGGGCGTCGCGCAGAACATCGAGCGACGCATCCTCGACGAGGGCCTCAGCGCCGGGCACCGGCTGGGCACCAAGCAGTCGCTGCGCACCCAGTACGACGTGGCCCCGGCGACGCTGAACGAGGCCCTGCGGCTGCTCAGCGACCGGGGCCTGATCACCGTGCGGCCCGGTGTCAAGGGCGGCATCTTCGTGGCCACCCCGCCGGCGCTGGTCCGGCTGGGCCGCAAGATGCTCGAGCTGAGCGGCGACGCGGTGTCGGTCGCCGACTGCCTGGTCGTGCGCGACACGCTGGAACCGCGCGTGGTACGGGAGGCGGCGCGGTTCGCCAACGCGGCGGACATCGAGCGGCTGCGGGCGACGGTGGACGAGATGCTGCAGCCCGACCTCGCCGCCGACGCGTACATGCGGGCCAACTGGAAGCTGCACCGCGACATCGCGGCGATCGTCCCCAACCAGGTGCTGCGGCACACGTACCAGTCGATGCTCGAGTTCGTCGAGAGCCGGCTGCAGCGGGTGGCCGCCGTGGGGGAGCGGCCGCTGGACACCCACACGGGAGCGCTGATCCACAAGCAGCTCGTCGACGCGATCGCCGGCCGCGACGAGGCCCGGCTGACCCGCGCGATCGCCGCCCACTTCGCGCTCATGACGCCCGACGGGGAGGCGGAATGACGCCCGCGGTCGTCGTCATCGACGTACAGAACGACTTCTGTCACCCGCGGGGGGTGTTCGCCGGGGCGGGCCTGGTCGTCGACGATCTCGACGGGCTCGTGGCGAACATCAACACCCTCGTCGCCCGCGCCCGCGAACAGGACGTGCCGGTGGTGTGGGTCACGATGGAGTGGGCCGACGACGCGGAGGTCGGCCTCCTCGCGAGCCGCAGCCCGTTCCTCGCCACCGCGGGGCTGCGGGCCGGCACCTGGGGCTGCGAGCCGGTCGACGGGCTCGACGTACGGCCGGCCGACCGGTTCGTGCGCAAGACCCGGTTCAGCTCCTTCCACCGCACCGGTCTGGAGGCGACGCTGACCGAGCTGGGCGCCGACACCCTGGTGGTCGCGGGGGTGCGGACGGACTTCTGCGTGGAGTCCACCGTGCGCGACGCCTTCTTCCGCGACTACCGGGCCGTGGTGGTCCGCGACGCGGTGGCCGGCTACTTCCCCGACCTGCACGAGAACAGCCTGCGGGTCATGGGCACCGTGTTCGCGCGGATAGCCGGCACGGCGTCGGAGGCGCTGCCCCTGCCCGTGGGCGGCGCCGGCTGAGACGGCGCCGGGCCCGTCGGGGGACGGGCCCGGCGCTCGCGGTCCGGCCGGGTCAGACCCGGTCGGCCGCGATCAGCAGATACTGGAACGAACCGTCCCGGTACGAGTTGATGAACGCCTCCTCGATGCCCGTGACCAGCGAGGACGTGGCACGCAGCTCCCAGTACGGGAGGGTCGCGGCCGTCAGGTCGACGACCGACTGCGGCACCAGCCGGTTGTCGGCCATCGCGCGCAGATACTCGCGGCGCGAGTGGATGTTGCACTCGAAGTGCGCGTTGATCTGCGACACCCACTTCGACGGCTGCCCGTAGCGCGGGTTCCAGCAGCCCGTGATCGTCACATAGCGGCCGCCCGTCCCCAGGATCCGGGCGTGCTCGGCGAACAGGTCCTGCAGATCCACGTACATGGACGATTCGTTGTTCCACGAGGCCGACGCCTGCCCCGTGTCGAAGGGCATGTCGAGCATGTTGCAGACCCGGGCCCGTACCCGGTCCTCGATCCGCAGCTCACGGGCCCGCCGGTTGGCGAAGTCGGCCTGTTTGGACGACAGGGTGACGCCCTCCACCCGGCAGCCGAACCGCTGGTGGGCCATCACCATCGAACCGCCCCGCCCGCATCCGGCGTCCACGAGCGTGGTGTCGCTCCCGGGACTGCCCAGATGGTCGATGAGGACGTCGGCCTGCGCGGACTCCAGCCTGTGCAACTCGGCGATCAGCCTCTTCTCGTACGCGCTGTCCCCCGAGTCCCCGAGGGCTGCGTGGTCGACGTCACCGATCCCGTAGTGGTGGTGGTAGAGCCCGTCGACGTCGCCGAGGCGCAGGTTCACGGGCCTGGCCTCGTGGTCCCAGTAGCGGGCGATGTCCCCCTGGTAGGGCGACGCCGGGGCCGGGACGAACGCGGTGGCGGGGACGGTGGTGTGCTCGGTGCTGGTCACGCGGGTATCCGTTTCTTGCCGGAAGGGTTCTTACCAGAAATCGGGCAGGGTGTAGCGATAGGTGTTGGTCTGGTGCCAGTAGTGGTTTCCGTCGACCCAGACGGCCACCCCCCGCAGGAAGCGCAGCACGCTCGGCAGGGGAGAGGCGGCGGCCAGCTCGGCGGCCTCGGTCTCAAAGGTGTGCATCAGGTCGTTGTGGACGTCGATCGCCTTCAGATAGGCGTCCCGTTCGCCCAGCCCCTCGCGCCGGGCGATCACCACGGGCAGATTGAGGTGGACGCCGGGGCTCTTGAGCTCCTTGGTGTACGAGTAGAGGTCGTTGACCACGGTGGTCGCGTTGCCGGCCAGGGCGATGACCCGTTGCACGGCCGGCTGGGCGTGCAGGTCCGCTGGCAGTTCGTAGCCGCCGACGGTGTCGGTGATCGTGGGACAGGGGCGGAAGTTGTTGAACTGGCGCATCGCCAGGTACTCCCACACCTCGGGGATGTGCTCCGCCTCCGCCCAGGCGGCCTCCGCGAGGTACCCCATGTGCAGCCGGGCCATGTCGTGCCGGAACCGGTCGGCCTGCGAGGGAGTGGCCTGCCGGACGAAGTAGTCCATCGCCGAGGCGTAGGCGCGCCGCGGCGCGTCCGAGGCGAGCGAGTCGCACCACGCCGGCTGGTACTCCTTCGTCGTGTGCACATGGTCGAGCGCCGTGTGGGCCAGCAGCAGCCGGCTGCCCAGACCGACCGGGGAGCCGCCGTGGTCCTCGCAGTAGCAGTCGTCGACCGTGTTCTCCGCGACCATCAGCCGGGTGGCGACCATCAGATGGTCGATCGTGGGGGCGTCCGGATGGCAGGCGACCATGTACCGGCCGACGGAGAAGCCGTCGAACTGGTCCTCCCACTCCGGCGGGACCGCCCGCACCTCGTCCACCGCCCACTCCCGGATCCGCCGGCCCACCTCCTCCACCCGCACCGGGTCGGGCTCGGGTACGGGGTGGAAGTAGAGCCCCGGCACCGGATCACCGGGCGCGGGCTTCCCGCCCGGCTCCGGTGCCTCCGGCTCGGCGCCGGGGATGCGGGGGATCAGCTGGAGCGCCGCCGTACCGAGGCCGCTGGGGCCGTACAGGATGCGCTCCAGGGACGGGGCGGGGGCGGGCACGGCGGCGTCGGGGACGGGGTCGGGGGCGGACGGGGGGCGTGGCACCGCGGGCGGGCCCGGCAGCGGTCGGGAGACCATCCGTGACTCCTTGGTCCTGGGGGAGGGGCGGTGGGTTCTAGTCGCGGCGGCGGGTGATCTGCACGTTCTCCAGCACGCCGAGCGCGTCGGGCACCAGGACGGCGGCGGAGTAGTACGTGCTGACGAGGTACGAGATGATCGCCTGCTCGTCGATGCCCATGAACCGCACCGACAGCCCCGGCTCGTACTCCTCCGGCAGCCCGGTCTGACGCAGCCCGACCACGCCCTGGTTCTCCTCGCCGGTGCGCATCGCCAGGATCGAGCTGGTCCCCTCCGGGCTGATCGGGATCTTGTTGCACGGCAGGATCGGCACCCCGCGCCAGGCCGGCACCTGCTGTCCGCCGAGATCGACGTGGGTGGGGTAGAGCCCGGCCGCGTTGAACCCGCGGCCGATCGCCGCGATCGTGCGGGGATGGGCGAGGAAGACCCGGGTCCCGCGGCGGCGGCAGAGCAGCTCGTCGAGGTCGTCGGGGGTGGGCGCACCGGAGTGGGGCTGGAGGCGCTGCTTGAAGTCCACGTTGTGGAGCAGCCCGAACTCCCGGTTGTTGATCATCTCGTGCTCCTGGCGCTCGCGAAGCGCCTCGACGGTGAGCCTGAGCTGTTCCTCGGTCTGGTTCATCGGGCCGTTGTAGAGGTCGGCGACCCTGGTGTGGACCCGCAGCACGGTCTGGGCGACGGAGAGCTCGTACTCCCGCGGCGCGAGCGCGTAGTCGACGAAGGTCGTCGCCAGCCCCACCTCGCCGGTGTGCCCCGACGACAGTGCGATCTCGGCCTCGCCGTGCTTGTTCTGCCGCTGGGCGGGGAGCGCCCGGAACCGCTCGACGTGCGCCCGCAGGTCCGGCGCCCCGTCGAGTACGGCGGCGAAGTCGGCCCGGGACAGCACCAGCAGGGTGCCGGCCGTCTCGGCGGTGACCGTGTGGTCCCAGACGGCGCCGTCGTCCAGCAGGGCCGCCTCACCGAAGCGGTCGCCGTCGGCGAGGACCGAGACGCGCACCTCGTCGTCGTACTTGCCGACCGTGGTCCGGTGGATCCGGCCGTGCGCGATCAGATGGATCTGCCCGGCCGGGGTGCCGCGCTCGGCCAGCACCTCTCCGGCGCGGAAGTCGCGCTGCACGCACCGGTCGGCCAGCGCGGTCAGCACGTCGAGATCGTCGAAGCCGCGCAGCAGGGCCAGTTCGCCCAGCTCGCGGGGGACGACCCGGACGGTGGCGCCGTCCTGCACGAACTCGATCCGGCCGTCGCCGACGGTATGGGTCAGCCGGCGGTTCACCCGGTACGTGCCGCCCTTGACCTCGACCCACGGGAGCGTGCGCAGCAGCCAGCGGGAGGTGATCCCCTGCATCTGCGGGACGGTCTTGGTCGTGGTGGCCAGATTGCGGGCGGCGTCCGTGCTCAGGCTGGACGGCGCGGTGGCGTCCGGCTGCGGACTGGTCTCGGTGGTCATCGGACGGGCACTCCTTCGTGGGATGGCGGCGGGCGTACGCGGACGGGGCGGACCCGCGACGGCGAGCGGATCTTCGGGGACCGTAGCGTCCGGTGCGCCCGGCTCACCCCGTAAAACCTGGGTAGTTACCTCGATGCGGTGTTATTGGCCCCCGCGGCGTTTATCCCACGGATGTCGACTGCCGGTACGGCCGGGCTTCCTGGGGTGATCTTCCGGGCCGTATCGTCGGGGGTGTCTCCCGGCACCGGCCGGGGGCGACGCGAACTGGAGGCTGATCGTGCGCTACCGCGAACTGGGACGCAGCGGGATGTCCGTGTCCGAGATCGGCTACGGGGCCTGGGGCATCGGCGAGAGCATGTGGGTGGGCGCCTCGGAGGACGAGTCGGTACGCGCCCTGCACCGCGCCGTCGACCTCGGGGTGAACTTCATCGACACCGCCCGCGGTTACGGCGAGAGCGAGCGGATCGTCGGCCGCGTCGTCCGCGAGCGCGCCGGCGACGGGATCCGGGTGGCGACCAAGGTGCCGCCGAGGAACCGGATGTGGCCGATGCCGGCCGGGGTCGACCCGATGGACGCCTTCCCCGGCTCGCACATCCGCGAGAGCCTGGAGACCAGCCTCGCGGCGAGCGGCCTGGACCACTTCGACGTCGTGCAGTTCCACGTCTGGAGCGACGAGTTCGTGGGGCGCGGCGACTGGCTGGAGACGATCGCCGACCTCAAGCAGGAGGGGAAGATCGGACTGTTCGGGGTGTCGATCAACGACCACGAGCCCGCCAACGCCCTCGCCCTGGTGCGCAGCGGTGCCGTGGACACCGTGCAGGTGATCTACAACATCTTCGACCAGTCCCCGGCCGACGCCCTGTTCCCCGCCTGCCTGGAGCACGGCGTCGGCGTCATCGTCCGGGTGGCGCTGGACGAGGGCGGGCTCACCGGGCGGATCACCGCCGACTCGACGTTCCCCGAGGGCGACTTCCGTAACCGTTACTTCCGCGGGGACCGCAGGGCGCAGGTCGTCGAGCACGTCGACGCCCTCACCGCCGATCTGGGCATCACGCCGGACGAGCTGGCGGAGGAGGCCCTGCGCTTCGTCCTCGCCGCGCCCGCCGTCTCCACGGTGATCCCCGGGATGCGCACCGTGCGCAACGTGGAGCGCAACACGGCCGTGAGCGACGGGCGGCTCCCGGACGCCGGCCGGCTGGCGACGCTGGCGAAGCACCGGTGGGAGCGGAACTTCTACGCCTGAGGGGTGCCCCGTGCGAGCCCGCGCGGGTGTCCGGCAGGTGACGTATCGTCGGTGCGAGTGATCGGTTCCGGTAGGGTCGCCGCACCACGGTGCGAAGGGACTGTTGCCACATGCACGGACTGCGGGCCCACATAGGCTCCTTCACCTCCGCCGGCGGGCGGGGCGTCGTCACCGCCGCCGTCGGGCCCGGCACGGGGGCGCTGACCGCGCTGCAGGCCACCGACGCGGTCGCCGACCCCTCGTTCCTCACGGTGGACCCGGTGCGCGGGCTGCTCTACGCGGTGTCCGAGACCGACCCCGGCGCCGCGGCCGCCTTCCGGCTCACGGACGAGGGCGTCGAGCCCGCGGGCCCGGCCGTCCCCGTGGCGGGCGTGCATCCCACCCACCTCGCGCTGGCGGCCGGGCACCTGGTCACCGCCAACTACGGCTCCGGCAGCGTCAGCACGCTGTCCCTGGGTGCCGACGGCCTGCCCACCGGTGACGTCGCCGTACTGCGGCACGAGGGGAGCGGGCCGGACGCCGGCCGGCAGGAGGGCCCGCACGCGCACTGGGTGGGCGCGGACCCGACGGGCAGATGGCTGCTGAGCGTGGACCTCGGCACGGACTCCGTGCGGGTCTGCCGCGTCACCGGCGACGGGGCCGCCGTCCACGGGGAGACCCCGCTGCGGGCGGGCTCGGGGCCGCGGCATCTGGCGTTCCACCCGCGCGGCCACCGGGCGTACGTGGTCAACGAGCTCGCCCCCACGGTCACCGTCCTCGCCTGGGACGCGGACCGCGGCGAACTGACGCCGCTGGACGAGGTCCGGGCGCTGCCCGAGGACGCGGAGGGCCCCGCGTACGCCTCGGGGATCGTGGCCGCCGCCGACGGCCGCTTCCTGTACACCGCGCTGCGCGGCCACGACAGCGTCAGCGTGCTGGCCCTGGACGACACCGGGAGCGCGCTCACCCTGGAGGCCAATGTGCCGTGCGGCGGCGACTGGCCCCGCGACCTGGCCCTCCACCCGCAGGGGACACATCTGTACGTGGCGAACGAGCGCTCCGGCGACGTCACCTGCTTCGCCCTCGACGAGGCGACGGGCGTCCCGCTCAGGACGGGCGCCCTCCCGGTCCCGGCGGCGTCCTGCGTGGTCTTCGCCTGATCCGGAGCACGCCGACAGGGCCCGCCGCGACTACCGCCGCGGGCCCTGTCCGTATCCGCCTAAGCCTCCGGTCACCGGACCGGAGCCTGCGTCTGCAGGGCCAGCTGCGGGCTCTGGATGCCCAGCACGGCCGCGTACTGCGACAGGACCAGCCGGCCCACCGCCGGATACGCGCCGAGCGGCTGGGCGGCCGTACAGGCGGCCTCCCGCTCCGCGGCGGCCAGCAGGCCCTCGGGCAGCTCGGGTCCGACCACATACGGCGCCAGGGCCAGCTGGGTCGCGCCCGCGCCCCGCAGCTGCTCCGCGACGCGGGCCACGGACCCCACGGTGTCCAGCGCGGCGGCCATCACGGGCACCGCGAGGCGGGCCGAGAGCAGCATGCCGGAGATACCGGCCGACTGCACGGCCTCGTCCCCGCCGGAGGTGGCCAGGATGATGCCGTCCGCGGCCGTCGCCACGGTGAACAGCCGGGCGCGGTCGGCGCGCGACAGACCGGCCTCCGACAGCCGTACGTGCACACCCTCCGCCAGCAGCGGGTGCGGGCCGAGCACGTCGGTCAGCTCGACGGCCGCCTTGCTGGCGGCGATGGCCTGGGTGATCCGCCGGGTCACGGCCGCGTCGGGACCGGCGAGCAGCGGCACCACGACCCCGGAGGGGCCGTCGGGCTGCTCGCCGCCGGCGCGGGCGGCACGGTCGGCGGCGACCTGGGCGAGCACCTGGGCCAGCGAGGGGAACTCCTCGCTCTGTCCGGCCTCCGCGTCCACGTAGCCGATCCAGGCGTTCAGCCCGGGCAGCTCCGAGCGGGCGATGCTGAGGACCTCCTCCGCGATGCCGCGCACGGAGGCGTCGGGAGTGCCCGGGACGGCGAGAACGAGCGCCGGCGCCCCCTCGGGGGCGACCAGCTGCTCCGGCTTGCGGTGACGTCCCGGCTGCCGGGGACGGGGCATTCGTTGGGGCAGCCCGTGTGCGGGGCCAGTGGCAGAGCTCATGGCGCCGCATGCTAACGGGTCCGGCGGACAGACTGTATGGCCGGGGGTAACTCGAACGGATCCGACCCGGTTTCTCCCTGCCCCGGTCGACTGCGTTCCGTTCTTGATCGTTACGCGATGTGCAGGAGCCCGTGCATCTGCACCGGCAGCCGGAGGGCGTCCCCGGCCAGCGCGCGGGCGATCCGGACGGCGCCCAGGAGGGGGTCGCCGTCGGGGTCGCGGCGCGTCACGTGGGGGAGGCGTGCGCGCAGGGCGTCGTCCAGGGGGCCGAGGAGGGGCGCGCCCATGTTCAGCAGGCCGCCGGTGAAGGACATGGTGCCGTCCTCGGGGCAGACGGCCGCCGCGGCCGTGACGATCTCCCCGGCCGCGTCCCGCAGGATTCCTGCGGCCACCGGGTCCGCGGCGGCGCAGGCGGCGACCTCGGGGGCGAAGGAGGCGAGGACGGCGGGCCGGTCGGCGCGCGGGTACAGCCTGCCGGGGAGCTCCGCGGCGGGGCCGAGGACGGCCTCCAGCCGGGCCAGGAGGGGGGCGGAGCCGCCGTCCCGGCCGTCGTGGCACCGCAGGGCGGCCTCCAGGCCCGCACGGCCGATCCACGCCCCGCCGCCGCAGTCGCCCAGCAGGTGGCCCCAGCCGTCCGCGCGGCGCCAGCCGTGGGCGTCCAGGGCGGTGCCCAGGGCGATCATGCCGGTGCCGGCCGCGACCACGGCGCCGCGGCGCTGGCCCAGGGCCCCGGCGTACGCGGTGACGGCGTCGGCGGCCAGCGCCAGCCGGGTCACGCCGAAGGCGCCGGCGAGGGCGGCGGGGAGCCGCTCGCGCAGCTCGCCGCCGAGGGTCGCCATCCCGGCGGCGCCGACGCACGCGGTGTCCACCCGGTCGGCGCCGGCCTCCCCGAGGAGCTTCCCGGCGGCGGGGACGATCCGCTCGAGCAGGCTCGCGGCGTCGATGCCGCGAGCCCCCGTGACGGCGGGGTCGGCCACCGCCAGCGTGGCGAGCGGCGCGTCGCCGTCCACCGCGGCGACGGCCACCCGTACCCCGGACCCGCCCGAATCGACACCGAGCACGAACCGCCCGCGATCATCAGTCATGCGCCGAGGCTATCGCCCGCGAAGATCCCGCCCGGGAGCCGCCGCTACGGCAGCCGCCAGTCCACCTCCCCGACCCCCTGCTCCGCCAGCAGCGCGTTGGCGCGGCTGAACGGGCGCGAGCCGAAGAACCCGCTGTCCGCCGAGAACGGCGACGGGTGCGGCGACTCGATCGCCGGCAGCGCCCCCAGCAGCGGCCGCAGATTACGGGCGTTGCGCCCCCAGAGGATGGACACCAGCGGCTTGCCCCGCGCGGCCAGGGCCTTGATCGCCTGGTCGGTGACCTCCTCCCAGCCCTTGCCCTGATGCGCGTTGGCCTTGCCCGGCTGCACGGTGAGCGCCCTGTTGAGCAGCAGCACCCCCTGCTCCGTCCACGGCGTGAGGTCGCCGTTGGACGGCCGCGGCAGCCCCAGGTCGGTGTTCAGCTCCCGGAAGATGTTCTCCAGGCTCGGGGGGAGCCGGCGCACGTCCGGCGCGACGGCGAAGCTGAGACCGATGGGCATCCCGGGGGTGTGGTACGGGTCCTGGCCCACGATCAGGACCCGTACGTCGTCGAAGGGCTGCTGGAACGCGCGCAGCACGTGGGGGCCCGCCGGCAGATACGTACGACCCGCGGCGATCTCCGCGCGGAGGAAGTCGCCCATGGCCGCGATGCGTCCCGCGACGGGCTCGAGAGCCTTGGCCCAGCCCGGCTCGACGATTTCATGCAGTGGTCTTGACATGCCCGAGACCCTAACGGCTCCCACCGACAGATCAGATCACGGCGGCCCGTACGCACAGCACGTCCGGCAGATGCGCGGCCAGCTGCCGCCAGCTGTCGCCGTCGTCGGCGCTGGCGAACAACTCCCCGTTGCGGTTGCCGAAGTACACCCCCGCCGGGTCCGCGTCGTCCACGCACAGCGCGTCACGCAGCACCGTGCCGTAGTGGTCCTCCGCCGGCAGCCCCGCGCTCAGCGCCTCCCAAGAGCCCCCCGCGTCCGCCGTCCGGTAGACCCGGCAGCGCCGTCCGGCGGGCACCCGGTCGGAGTCGGCCTCGATGGGGAACACGTAGGCGCTGTCCCCCCGATGGGGGTGCGCGGCCACCGCGAAGCCGAAGGTCGACGGCAGCCCGGCGCCGATGTCGGTCCACTTGGCCCCGGCGTCGTCGCTGCGGTACACCCCCCAGTGGTTCTGCAGATAGAGCCGGTCCGGGTTCGCCGCGTCCTGCGACACCTTGTGCACGCACTGGCCGAACTCCGGGTACTGGCTGCCCTCCGGCAGGAACACCGCCTGCACCCCGGAGTTGGACGGCGCCCAGCTCTCCCCGCCGTCCAGCGTGCGGAACACCCCGGCCGTCGACACGGCGACGGTGACCGCCGCGGCGTCGCGCGGATGCGTCACCACGGTGTGCACGGCGAGCCCGCCGCCGCCGGGCACCCACTGCTCCCGCGTGGGGTGCTCCCACAGCGGCCGGACGAGCTCGAAGCTCTCCCCGCGGTCCTCGGACCGGAACAGCCCGCCCGGCTCCGTACCGGCGTACACCACCCCCGGGGCGGCCGGGCCCGCCGGATGCAGCTGCCAGACCCGCTCCAGCGAGGTGCCCGTGTCCTGCGGGTACTTGACCGCGGGCTCGGCCGGCTCCTGCCAGCTCGCCCCCAGGTCGTCGGACCAGAACACCGACGGCCCCCAGTGCGAGCTGTCGCCGCCGACCAGCAGCCGCGGCGAGCCGCCGCGGGTGTCGATGGCGACGGAGTACACCGCCTGCGCGTTGAAGTGCGGGCCGTCGAACTCCCAGCCGCCGCCCTTGCGCCGGCCGAGGAACAGCCCCTTGCGTGTGCCTGCCGCGAGCAGCACGTCAGACATGGTGATCCACCTCCGAGACGTCGTCGTCCACGTGTCCGACATCCTGCACCCGGCCACTGACATCGCTCCCGAGGCGGGACAAAACCCCAGGTCACCCCGCGCGGCCCGGTGGTGTCACCGCAAGGTGCGCATGCGCGAGATCTCCACGGTCTGGGTCGCCACCACGTCGTTGGCCATCTCCCCGACCAGCACGTTGTTGCCCTCGCTCAGCACGTCGGTGGCCATGGTGATCGCCCCCTCGTGATGCCTGATCATCAGCTTCAGGAAGAGGTCGTCGAACGCCTCCCCCCGCGCGCCGCGCAGCTCGTCCAGCTGGGCGGCCGTGGCCATCCCGGGCATCGCGCCGTGCCCGCTGTGCCCGCCGCCGTGGTGCTCGCCGTCGTTCTGCTTCAGCCAGTCCTCCATGGCCCGGATCTCCGGCTTCTGCGCGGCGGCGATCCGCGAGGCGAGCGTGCCGACCTTGTCGCCGGGGGTGTGCTCGGCGGCGAGGTCCGTCATCACCAGCGCCTGCCGGTGGTGCTGGATCATCATCCGCACGTACAGGTAATCGGCCGCGTTGGGCGTGTCGTTGTGCTGGGCCGCCCTGGCCTCCTCGGGCGTCAGGGACTTGTTGTCCTCGCCGGGCCTGCCCGGCTGGAGCACGGCGGGCCCGTCCGCCTTGCCGTCACCGGAGCCACCGGAGTCACCGGAGCCGCCCGTGCATCCGGTCAGGGCGAGGGCGACCACCGCCGCGAGGGCGGCGAGCGGACGGAGGTACGACACAGGATCCTCCCGAGGAGAGCTGATCAGATATGACGTTCGTAGCACGAAACTGGCCTGAATCGATCGCGATCTTTCATCAACGAGGCGTTCTACCCCTTGAGTTGTGCTTGAAAGACGAAATACTTCAAGAGCTACTCCGCTCAACTGCAGCTGGAGACAAGGGAGGACAACGTGACGTCGTTGCACATACCCCACGTGCGGCGCAGATACCTCGGCGCGGCAGCCGGGGCGATCGGACTGGTCGCCTCACTGTTCGTCGCCGGCCCCGCGGCAGCCGTCCCGGACCCGGGGGCGCCGAAGGCCGATCAGCCGAGCACGTCCGAGCAGGCCGAAGCGAAGGCCGCGATCACGGCGGGCGCGATCCCCGGCGTCGACGAGATCGCGCACAGTGCCAACATCGAGCACGTCGCGCACATCCCGCAGAAGAACATCGTCGGCATCAACTCCGACCTCGCCTTCCAGGGCGACTACGCCTTCGCGGGCAACTACGAGGGCTTCACGGTCTACGACATCAGCAAGCCGGCGAAGCCGAGGATCGTGTCGGAGGTGCTCTGCTCCGGCTCGCAGAACGACATCACCGTCTCCGGTGACCTCCTGTTCCTGTCGACCGACTCCTCGCGCAGCGACGACTCGTGCAGCAGCACGACGCTGCCCGCCACGGAGAAGGACGCCTGGGAGGGCATGAAGATCTTCGACATCAGCGACAAGACGATGCCGCGCTACGTGGCGGCCGTCGAGACCGCCTGCGGCTCGCACACCCACACGCTGGTGCCCGAGCGCGACGACGTCTTCATCTACGTCTCCTCCTACTCCCCGCGGGCGACGTTCCCGGACTGCCAGCCGCCGCACGACGGGATCTCCGTCATCAAGGTGCCGCGCGACGCGCCCGAGACCGCGGCCGTGGTGAACTTCCCCGTGCTCTTCCCCGACGGCGGCAACGCGGGCGGCGGCGGTGTCTCGCAGACGACCGGCTGCCACGACATCACCGTGTTCCAGAAGCTCGACCTCGCCGCTGGCGCGTGCATGGGTGACGGCATCCTGATGGACATCAGCGACCCCGGGCAGCCCACGGTGATCGACCGCGTCCAGGACAACGTGAACTTCGCGTTCTGGCACTCGGCGACGTTCAACGAGCGCGGCACCAAGGTCGTCTTCACCGACGAGCTCGGCGGCGGCGGCGCCGCGACCTGCAACGCGGAGACCGGCTCGACCCGCGGTGCCGACGGCATCTACGACCTCACGGGCAAGGGCAAGGACCGCAAGCTGGTCTTCAGGAGCTACTACAAGATCGACCGCTACCAGGCCGACACCGAGAACTGCGTGGCCCACAACGGCTCGCTGATCCCGGTGGCCGACGGCCGCGACATCATGGTCCAGGCCTGGTACCAGGGCGGTGTGTCCGTCTGGGACTTCACCGACTCGGCCCACCCCGAGGAGATCGCCTTCTTCGAGCGCGGTCCGCTGTCGGACACCGAGCTGGTCATCGGCGGTTCGTGGAGCGCGTACTACTACAACGGCTACATCTACTCGAACGACATCGCGAAGGGCTTCGACGTACTGAAGCTCAACGACTCGCGTACGAACAGCGCGAAGTCCGTGCATCTGGACGAGCTCAACACCCAGACGCAGCCCGACTACCGCTGATCGCCCCGCACCACCGGTTCCCCGTCCCCGGCCCCGCCCGGGGGCGGGGAACCGCTTTCCCGGTCCAGCCCGTAGCGGTCGAAGAGCTCCGCGCGCAGCCGGGCGTACGGCATCGGGGCGCCGGGCAGCAGCAGGGCGAACACGGCGCCCATCAGCTGGGCCCGCAGCATGGGGTAGTCGGCGTCCGGGTCGGGTGAGCCGTGGGCCACGACGGCGGCGCGCAGCAGCCGCTCGAGCACCTGCTGTTCCTCGCACCGGATGAATCCGTCGGACTGCAGAATCCCCGCCATGTGCTGGCGCATCAGCATCCGCTGGTCGAGCGCCAGTCCCAGGATCGCGTCGATGGCCCGGGCCAGCACCTCCCCGCCGTCGGCGGCCCGCGGCTCGCGCTCCATGGCGGCGGCCAGACTGCGGTGCATCAGCCGGTGCACGGCCGACTGGACCAGCTGGCGTTTCCCGGGGAAGTAGTACGAGATCAGCCCGCGCGCGGAACCGGCACGGTCGGCGATGTCGCCCAGGGTCGTCGCTTCGTACCCATGCTCGGCCACGAGCTCGACGGTGGCCTGGAGCAGTCGCTCCCGGGAACGGCGTCGCAACTCTTCGTTGACCGAGGGGCTGCGGGGGGACATGTTTGTCTCCTGCGTTGACTGGCTGGCGGCCAGTATCGCACCTGTCGGTGGACGCCGGGTATGACCTGCCTCGATTTCTGATCCGGCGCAGATCGACTCCCGGTGGCGGGAGCCCGGCCGCGACCGGCTGCCGGTCCCGGGGGCCGGCAGCCGGTGCTCGCCGTGGCCGGCGGGCGGACGGGTCAGGCGGCGCTCTCGTGGAGCCAACCCGAACACCCGTTCATGTTGTACGTTCTGGGGCCGTAATCACCGAGGCAGACCCGGTATTCGACCCAGCCCGACTCCGGAAGGTTCATGTTGATGTCGAGCCTGGTTCCCACTCCGTAGTGGTTCCAGTCCATGACCAGTTCTCCGCTGTTGTCGGACCGGTAGTACATGACCATCGCCGACTTGCCGTCCTCGTTGTTGTCCCAGACGAGCAGATGGTCGCCGTCATGGACGAACGACGCCGACCCGTCGCAGTAGTTCGGCTCATCGGTGCACAGGTCGCCGGCGTGCTGACCGGTGTAGGTGACGGTGTACGTGGAGGCGGAGGCGGGGGAGGCCACCGCGAGGACCGCCAGCATGCCTGCGGCGGCGGCGCCCATGAGCTTGGAGTGCTTCTTCATCCTGGTGTAGTCCTCCGGTCGGCGGTGTCACCACGGCGGCAGGCGAAAGCAACGGCCGCGTGCCGCAGGTGAATGGGGAACGAACGGATGCTAGCGAAAAGATTGATCTTGAGCCAGGGGTGCCCCGAGTGCTCCCAACGGCGTTCCTGTGGGAGCGTATGCGGGGCGGATCGGGGGAAAAGTGGCCTGAACCGGCCTGATGCGCCGAAGAAATCGCTGGTAGTCGCATTGCAGCAGGTCGGAAATGCCGTTACGACTGGCTCACGGCCAGTATACTTTCGAGCCTTGCGGGGACCGGAGTGCCGTCCGGTTCCCCCAGTACTCGGCGGGGTCCGGGCGGCGCGGGGGACCGCCCGGACCCCGCCGGTTCCACCCCGTTGTTCCCGCGGGTCCCGGGAACAACGTCCCTGGCCCACACGTTCGACAGGACGAGGCCCCGTGTTCCCCCGTCGCGGGGCCTTGCCAGACCTCGCCCGTGCGGCCGGGGGCGGGTTAATGTGCGTCCATGGGTGATACAGATGTCTTGCTGGAGCGCTTCCTCTCGGACCTGACGGGCATCGTCGCCGTCGACGCGCTCTGGCTGCACGGCTCGCTCGCCCTCGGGGACTACCGGGAGGGCGTCAGCGACATCGACGCCGTCGCCGTCCTGCGCGAGCCGCTGTCGCGGCAGCAGCGGGACGCCGTGACCGCCCTGCACCGCGGGCTGCAGCGGGAGATTCCGCTGGCGCGGCAGCTGCACTGCAACTACGTGGTGCGCGACGCCTGGGAGGACGTCTCCCGCGAGCATCTCAACTGGTCGTACGACGGTCTGCGGCCCAAGGCGATGAGCCTCGTCTGGCGGCGCGAGCTGCTGGCCGGCGGGCGCGCGCTGTCCGGCCCGGGCCCGGACGGCATCGTGCCGGAGGTGAGCGACGCCGCCCTCGCCGACTACATCCGGGCGGATCTGCGGGACTTCCTGCTGCCTGTCGCGGCCAAGTGGCGGCCCTGGCTGCGGGACATGTGGATCGACTACGGCCCGCTCGTCCTCGCCCGCGCCTCCGTCACGCTCACGGACGGCCGCCTGATCACCAAGGGCGCCGCGCTCACCGTCCTGACGAAGCTGGGCGCGCCCCCGGCGCTGGTCGAGGACATCCGCGCCCGCCGCTACGGCGAACCCGCGCCGCGCGGCGGCCCCGTATGGCGCCTGCGCCGGGCCGGGCTGGCCCGTACGTTCATCCGCGAAACGACCCCGAAGGTCCTCGCCGGCTAGACCGCCGCCACGAGCGGCAGCACCGCCCGCAGCGCGTCCGGGCGCTCCGTCACCGGCAGATGGTCGACAGGCAGATACCGGCAGCCCACCGCGACGGCCCCGCCGTCCCTGGCCCGCTCGTCGCCGACCATCAGCACCTCCCCGGGCGCCAGCCCCAGCCTCTCGCAGGCCAGCCGGAAGATCCGCGGATCGGGCTTCACCAGCCCCACCTCGTACGAGAAGACGTGCGCGTCGAGGTACGGATCCAGCCCCAGCCCCGTGAACACCGGGCGCCAGTCCCAGCCGACGTTGCTCACGACCGCCGTGCGCACCCCGCGGTCACGCAGCGCCGCGAGCACCTCCAGCGCGTCCGGGTAGAGCCGCCAGGCCGCGGGGCGGAACGTCCGGTCGTACAGGGCGTCGTACAGCCCCGGCCACGGCAGGTCCACCTCCCGCGCCAGCGCGGTGAACGCCGCCCGGTGCCCCGCCTCGCTGTCGTCCCTGGCCCGCCACACGGGCGTCAGCCGCTCCGGCACCTCCCGCGGCGGCGTACCCCCGGGCACGGCCCCGGCGGCGTCCAGCCGGTCGCCCCAGACCCGTACCTCCTCGTCGGAGGCGGCGATCCCGCGCTCGTCGAGCACCGCGCGCAGCCGGGCACGGGCGGGTTCGACCCGCAGCAGGGTCCCGGACGCGTCGAAGAGCACACCGTTGATCGCCATGATCGCGACCTTAGGCGCGGCTCTCCCGGCCCCGCAAGGAGCCCTCGTACGAATCGAACGCCACGACGGACCCGCCCACGAGCACCGCCCCCAGCAGCCAGCCGCCCACCACGTCGCTCGGCCAGTGCACCCCCAGATACACCCGCGTGAACCCCACCCCCACCACGGACACCACCGCCACCCCCACCGCGATCCGCCACGTCAGCGGCCCCGCCCCGGACCGCCGCAGCAGCCAGAGCACCAGCCCGCACGTCACGGCCGTGCTCATCGCGTGCCCCGACGGGAACGCGGCGTACGAGGCATGGTCGACCGGATCCGGCCACACGGGCCGCTCCCGCCCGACAGCCGCCTTCACGCCCTGCTGCAGCCCGACCCCGGCCAGCCCGGTCGCCGCCACCCACAGTGCTGCCGGCCGCTCGCCCCGCCACACCAGCCACCCGGCGGCGACGAAAAGGACGGCGCGCATGGTCCACGGGTCCCACACCCAGTCGGTGAGCACCCGCATTGTGTGCGTCGCGCCCGGGGAGGACACCGCCGACTCGTGCAGCGCGTCGTCGACGGAGGCGTCGGCGGAGTCCAGCGGCCCCCAGTCCAGCGCCACCAGCGCCAGCAGCAGCACGAAGCAGCAGAAGAGCACGGCGAGCAGCAGCCGGTTCTGCCGTACGGGGGCGGTGGCGGGGGAGTTCAGGGTCGTCGGTGTGCGCATGGGCCGATCCTGGCCCACACCGGCCCCGGGGCGCTACGCCAGCGCGCTCAGCCCCGGCACGAACGTCACCAGCAGCGGCACCACCGGCACCAGCGCCGCGTACGCCGTCACCCGCAGCCGGCGCTGCCACGGCAGCCGCGGCTGCTGGGCGAGCAGCCGGTCGACACGCGCCGGCACCTCGGCGAGCGGCGGCTGGTGCGGGCCGAAGACCCCGCGCTCCTCGTTCAGCTCGACCAGCGCGGTGGCGATCGTCAGCCGTCCGAACCGCCGCGACGCGACGTCGTCCGCGGCCAGCTCGCACAGCCGGTGCACCTCGTCGCGGAACCCCGCGAACACCGGCACGCCCGGGAAGCCCGAGGCCAGCGCCCCGGCGCAGTACACCAGCCAGTGGTGACGCGCCCGGGAGTGCCCCTGCTCGTGCGCCAGTACGGCGTCCAGCTGGCGCTTCTTCAGCCGGCGCAGCGCACCGGTGGTGATGACCAGCCGCGGTGTGTGCCCGCCGGGCAGCCACGACGCCGAGGGACGTTCGCCCTCCAGGACCACCAGCGGACCGTCGTCCGGCTCCTCGCCGGGCAGCCGCGGGGCGCGCACCCGCAGTTCGGCGCGCTGCCGGCGGCGCTGCCGGCGGGCGGTGAACAGCTCCCGGCCGAACATGACCCCCGTCCAGGCGCCGCCCAGGGCGAGTGCCGCCGCCAGCAGCCCCGCCCAGCGTCCGCCGCTGCCGTACGCGTAGACCGCGATCACGTCGCCGGGCGCGGAGGCGAAGACCGACCGGTGGACGTCGTGCCAGGCGGTCGCCGCGCTCAGCGTCATGGCCAGCACACAGCTCAGCAGCACCGCCGCGACCACGCACTGCCACACCCACAGCGCGACCACCGGCTCGCGGTCGGGCCACGCGGCGCGGCGCAGCAGCCGGGGACCGAGGGCCGCCGCGGCACCGGCCAGCACCAGCAACGCGAACGGAATCAGCATGTGATCAGCCTAAGGAACCGCCCGGCCCGCGGACACGGGCACGAGGGCGAAGTGACGCAGGACTCACATGCCGAGCAGCATGGCGAACATCCCTATCCCCATCGCCACCCGGCACCCCGCGACCAGCTCCCCCCGGCCGCCCTCCCCGCCCCCGGCGACGGCCGTCCCGGCGCCGGTGGCCACCAGCCGGACGCCGGAGCGCAGCGAGTACACCAGGAAGTACGCGAGCAGCCCGCCCGTCACCAGCGGCAGCCCCGCCCCCGTGTGCCCGCCGTGCGGACCGGCCGCCTGCATCGCGAGCGCCATGTAGACCATCGCCAGCGCCCCCACCACATGATGCGGATGCGTGCCGGCGTGCCGCAGGGGGAAGACCGCGCGGACGGCGGCGAGGACGAACACCACCACGAACACGGCGGTCGTCCACGGCCGGGGCGCGAGGGCGGACCCGGGGACCGCCATGGCGGCCATCCCGATCCCCATCAGCGCGTCCTGGCCGGCCGCCCGCCGCCGCCCGGGCGGCGCGCACGCCGTCCGCCGCAGACAGTACGCGCCGACGGCCGCGCACAGCACGACCAGCAGCCAGCCGGTCAGCGGTGATCCGTGCATGAACGCCCCCCTGACGTGAAGCCCCCCGACAGGGACACTTCCCGACATTTTCCCCCGTACGGGGGCGCATGGGTGCAGCGGGGGGCGCTTGCTAGCCTCTGCCCCGTGACCACAGCAGAAGCCGCCCTGCGCACCGCGGGCCCCGACGACGTCTCCGGGCTCGTCGCCCTGATCCAGTCCGCCTACCGCGGCGACGACAGCCGGGCCGGCTGGACCACCGAGGCCGACATCCTCGATGGGCGGCGCACGGACGACGAGGCGGTCCTCGCCGTCGTGACGGACCCGGACAGCCGGATGCTGCTGCTGGAGCAAGGCGGCCGGACGGTCGCGTGCTGCCAGCTGGAACGGCGCGGCGAGCACGCCTACTTCGGGATGTTCGCGGTCAGCCCCCCGCTGCAGGGCGCCGGCCTCGGCAGGACCGTGCTGGCGGGGGCCGAGCGCTTCGCGGCGGCGCACTGGGGCGCGCGCGAGCTGCACATGACGGTGATCTCGGTACGGGAGGACCTGATCGCCTGGTACGAGCGGCGCGGCTACCGGCGTACGGGGGTCATGAGCCCCTTCCCGTACGGCGACGAGCGCTTCGGCGTGCCGCGCCGCCCGGACCTGGAGTTCGAGCTCCTGGTGAAGTCTCTCGGCTGACCGCGCTCAGGCGGTGTAGCGCGCCGACCGCTTGATCTCCGGTACGTCGGTGACGACGCCCTCCAGGCCCAGACCGCGCGAGATCTTCAGCTCCTCCACGGTGTTGACCGTCCAGGCGATCACCTGGAGTCCGTTGGCGTGCGCCTTCTCCACCAGCTCCAGCGTCAGCCGGCGGATGTCGAGCGAGAGCATGAACGCGCCCACGGCCAGGGCCCGTTCGATTACCCCGAGGTCGTAGTGCTCGGCGACCAGCGCCGTGCGTGCCGCCGGCAGCAGCCGGCGGATCTCGGCGAGGGCCTCGTCGTGGAAGGAGATGACGTCGACCCGGCCGAGCAGGTCCCGGCCGGTGATCACCTCGGCGAGCCTGCGGGCGGCCGCCACGTCCTTGATCTCCGCCTGCAGCGGCGCCTTCACCGCCTCCACGACCTCCTCGAAGACGGGCACCCGCTCGCCGAGCCCGGCGTCCAGCCGGCGCAGCTCCTCGAGGGTGAAGTCGGCGATGGGCCCGCTGCCGTCCGTCGTGCGGTCGACGTCCGCGTCGTGCATGACCACCAGGTGGCCGTCCTTGCTGAGGTGCAGATCGAGTTCGATCATGTCCATGGGCTCGCGGTCGGCCCGGACGAAGGAGCGCACCGTGTTCTCCGGCTCGATCCCCATCAACCCGCGGTGCCCGATGGTCAGAAATGACACAGTTGTCTCGCTTCCGTCGGCGGTGGCGGCTCAGCTCGCGGAACGGCACCGAGCCTAGGCCAATACCCGGGGATCGTCTCCGGCCCTGCACGGGCCTGATGGCGGTTCTTGGCCCCGCCGGCCGTCGCTTTGCGTGCTGTCGCGGTCCCGTCGCGTCACCCGAAGGTGGGCGCGTCCCGGATGGGCGACGGACGGCCGGAACCCCTGCGGTTACTGGCCGAAGTGGCTGTCCGACGCGGTATTGACAGGAAGATTGGCGTTGATGTGACCTGATCGCAGCAAAATTTTCACCGCCTCCGCTTGAGTGTGATCGTCGTGCGTGGGTACGGTGTTCGCACAAGAAGTTCTCCTTGGAGGAGTCGGTGATGACGGAAATCCTTGCCCCTGAGCGTGTGGAGGGCGGCGTTTCGCCTGCCGGTCGGGTCGTCGACCATCCCGCCTGGCCCCGCCTGAAGGCCGCCGTCGAGGAGATCCGCCCCTGGCAGTCCAAGGACGGCTCGATCGATCTCGCCGCCGAGGCCTCCCCGGAGCGCGCCGTCGTCGAGGACGCGGTGCTGCGCGTGATCACGGCGGTCCGGGAGCTGGCCCCGCTGCTGCCGCACGACGCCGCCTACTTCGAGGCGCTGGCCGCGGACCTGAGCGCGTGGGCCGAGGGCGGCTTCGGCGTGCCGGACTTCCTGGACTCCCTGATGGCCTTCCAGCCGGCCCAGCACCGCGCCGACGGCATACAGCACCTGGTCGTCTTCCCGATGTACACGCAGAACGGCAACCCGGACCGCAACCTCGAGGCCGTCGTCTTCCGCGTCGTATGGCCCGACTGGCTGGCCGAGCTCGAGGCCACCCGTTACGACAACCCCCTGTTCCTGGGCATCCGCTTCGAGGACTTCACTCCCGGGTACGACACGAACTCCGCCGTCCTGTTCCCCGAGACCGTCGCCGTGCGCGAGGCGCCGGAGCGGTTCAGCTGGGGCGCCATCTTCTGCGACCGCGAGGCCGCCCGCTTCCGCCGGGTCATCGGGGAGACCGTCGAGCTCACCGGACTGCGGCTGCCCGAGGACGCCGACGGCCTGCTCACCGACCAGGAGCGCGCCGAGAAGACGTTCGTGCTCTGGGACATGGTCCACGACCGGGCGCACAGCCACGGCGACCTGCCGTTCGACCCCTTCATGATCAAGCAGCGCCAGCCGTTCTGGATGTACGGGCTGGAGGAGCTGCGCTGCGACCTCACCGCCTTCCACGAGGCCGGCAAGCTCGTCGACGAGGGCGAGACCCGCGGCCGCGACGTGCAGTACGCGGTGCTGATGGACCGCATGTTCCGCTTCCCGGTCACCGGCGACCGCACCCGCAACTACGACGGCCTCGGTGGCCAGCTGCTCTTTGCGTACCTGCACCGGCACGACGCCCTGCGCTGGACGGACAACCGGCTGAGCATCGACTGGGACCGCGCCCGCGAGGTCACCGGCAAGCTCCGGCAGGAGATCGAGACCCTCTACCGGGACGGCATCGACCGCCCCAAGCTGGTGCACTGGTTCAAGGCGCACGAGCTGGTCTCCCGGTACCTCTCGCCGCACCCGGGATCCGTGTGGGCCAAGGGTCCCGACGCGCTGGATCTGTCGCAGCCCCCGCGTAAGCTCGTCGACGAGGTGCTTCCGGACGAGTTTCCGCTCAGCATGTTCTATGAGGCCCTGGCTAAGAAGCTACGCGGTGTAATCGCCTCGACCCGGGGTATCACCGCGACCGAAGAGGAGAAGATCGCCGCGTGAGAGAAGGCGGCGCCGAGGAGGCGATGGGCATGGGGGCCACGACGAATGGCAGCGGCGGTCCGCTGGAGGGCGCTGTGGTGGCGGTCGCGGGAGCGGGTGGACCGGCCGGCGGTGCCGCGCTGCTCGCCCTGGCCGCCGCCGGCGCCACCGTGATCGGCTGCGACCACGACCCGGCCCGGCTGGCCAAGACGGTCGACGCCGCCCGTTTCGCGCACGGCGGCGCGCCCGTCACCGGCGAGATCATCGATCTGCTCGACCTGGACGCCACCCGCGCCTGGGCCGACCGCATCGAGCGTGAGCACGGCAGGATCGACGGACTGGTGCATCTGGTCGGCGGCTGGCGCGGGGCGAAGAGCTTCTCCGACACCGACCTGGGCGACTGGGACCTGCTGCACGATCTGCTGATCCGTACCGTGCAGCACACCTCGCTCGCGTTCGAGAGCGCGCTGGAGCGCAGCTCCGGCAAGGGGCGCTTCGTCCTGGTCAGCGCGGCCGGCTCGGTCAGGCCGACCGGCGGCAACGCCGCCTACGGCGCGGCCAAGGCCGCCGCCGAGGCCTGGACGATCGCCCTGGGCAACGCCTTCAGCAAGGCCGGCGGCGAACAGGGCCCGCAGGCCGCCGCCGTGATCCTGGTCGTCAAGGCCCTCGTGCACGACCAGATGCGTGCCGAGAAGCCGGACAGCCTCTTCCCCGGGTTCACGGACGTGAAGGAACTCGCCGAGGCCATCACCGGGGTCTGGGACCGTCCCGCCCAGGAACTGAACGGAACCCGCCAGTGGCTCACGCCCCAGCATTGACGACCCGGGTGAAGACCGACGCCAAGCGGCGTCACGACACCGGGGTCCGCGGCTTCGCCAGCGACAACTACGCCGGCGTGCACCCGGAGATACTCGCCGCGCTCGCCCTCGCCAACGGCGGCCACCAGGTCTCCTACGGCGAGGACGAGTACACCGACCACATCCAGCAGGTGTTCCGCAGCCACTTCGGCGGCTGTGCCCAGGCCTTCCCCGTGTTCAACGGCACGGGGGCCAACGTCGTCGCCCTGCAGGCCCTCACCGACCGCTGGGGCGCGGTGATCTGCGCCCGGAGCGCGCACATCAACGTCGACGAGGGCGGCGCCCCCGAACGCATGGGCGGGCTGAAGCTCCTCGCGGTCCCCACCGAGGACGGCAAGCTCACCCCGGAGCTGATCGAGCGCGAGGCCTGGGGCTGGGAGGACGAGCACCGGGCGATGCCGCAGGTCGTCTCGATCACCCAGGCCACCGAACTCGGCACGGTCTACACGCCCGACGAGATCAAGGACATCGTCGCCTTCGCCCACGAGCGGGGCATGAAGGTCCATCTCGACGGTGCCCGGATAGCCAACGCCGCCGCGCATCTCGACGTCCCCATGCGGGCGTTCACGAATGTGGCGGGGGTCGACGTGCTGTCCTACGGCGGCACCAAGAACGGGATGATGTTCGGCGAGGCCGTCGTCGTGCTCGACCCCGACGCGGTGCGGGCCATGAAGCATCTGCGCAAGCTGTCGATGCAGCTCGCCTCCAAGATGCGCTTCGTCTCGGTGCAGTTCGAGGCGCTGCTCGCCAAGGACCTGTGGCTGCGCAACGCCCGCCACTCCAACGCCATGGCCGCCCGGCTCGCCGCCGGCGTCCGGGCGGTCGACGGGGTCGACATCCTCCACCCGGTGCAGGCCAACGGCGTCTTCGCCCGGCTGCCGCACGACGTCTCCGTACGGCTGCAGAAGCAGTTCCGCTTCTACTTCTGGGACGAGAGCGACGGCGTCGTGCGCTGGATGTGCTCGTACGACACGACCCCCGACGACGTCGACGCGTTCGTCGAGGCCGTGGCCGAGGAGATGAGCCGGGCCTGAAAGCCCTGCGGGCCGGCCCCCGTGCGCGGGGGCCGGCCCGGCTGCTTCACGAGCCGCGCTCAGGCCGGCGCCGGGGCCGTCCCGCCGAGGTGGCGCGGCAGCCACCAGCTGTCCTCCGGCCCCTTCGGCTTGTCCGGGTACGCCCGCTGGGCGGCCTCCAGCAGGTCCTGGATCCGCTCCTTGAGCCGTACGGTCAGCGCGTCCGCGTCCGTCCCCTTCGGCGCGTCCACGGCCTCGCCCACCCGCAGCGTGACGGGGAAGTGGTTGCGGCCGAAGTCCCGGGCCCGCCCCTTGGTCCACACCCGCTGCGTCCCCCACACGGCCATCGGCAGCAGCGGCACACCGGCCTCCTGCGCCAGCCGCGCCGCACCGTTCTTGAAACCCTTCAGGGTGAACGACTCGGAGATCGTCGCCTCCGGGAACACCCCGACGACCTCGCCCGAGCGCAGCGCCCGCAGCGCGTGGTCGTACGCCTGCGCCCCCTGCGAGCGGTCCACCGGGATGTGCTTCATCGCCCGCATCAGCGGCCCCGACACCTTGTGCCGGAACACCGACTCCTTCGCCATGAACCGCACCAGCCGCTTGGCCGGCCGCGCGGCGTAGCCGCAGAAGATGAAGTCCAGATAGCTGATGTGGTTGCTGGCGAGCACCGCGCCGCCCCGCTCCGGGATGTGCTCGGTGCCCTTCAGGTCGATCTTCAGGTCGAGCGCCTTGAAGAGGCCCAGTGCCGCACCGATCACCGGTGGGTACACAAGCTCTGCCATGTCCAGGGAGTCCCTTCTCCGTCCCGGAGATCAGGGGCTCCTGGAGGAAGTTACGCGAGCGTAGGTTTCGTTTACCCGATCTTTGCTCACTCCACGCCCGGGGCCAAGCCGTGCGGCACGCCCGGCGGGGAGACCTTCGTCACCACCCTGCGGTACTGCATCCTGGAGGGCATGGCGATACGGCTGACAGCGCGCGAACTCGGTGCCCCGGCGCTGGGGGAGCGGGCGACCCTGGTGCAGTTCTCCACCGCGTTCTGCCGCCCCTGCGCGGCCACCCGCCGGGTGCTGGCCGACGTCGCCGCGATGGTGCCGGGCGTGGCGCACGTCGAGATCGACGCCGAGGCGCGGCTGGAGCTCGTACGCCGGATGGACGTGCTCGCCACCCCGACGGTCCTGGTGCTCGACGCGGCCGGCTCGGTGGTGCGCCGGGCGGCCGGGCAGCCGCGCAGGGCCGACGTGATCGCGGCGCTCGGCGAGGCGGTGTCGGCCACGGAGGCGGGCGCGGCGGCCTCGTAGGGGAGGTCACAGTGCGGCGGTCTTGCGGGGCGGGCGGACGCTGGATTTACTGACGAGTAATATTGTGCTCGGCGTCCAGTGACGGGCCGACCGGTGGGGGCACGTCAGGGCGCATATGCTGCCGGTACGGCAGTTTCCACGACGAGGCGGTAGGAGAGCCGGCGTGACTCTGAGGATCGTTGTCCCTGTGAAGTTTGTGCCCGACGCCACGGGTGATCGGCACTTCGCCGAGGATCTGACCACGGACCGTGAGGCGGTGGACGGTCTGCTGTCGGAGCTGGACGAGTATGCGGTGGAGCAGGCGCTGCAGATCTCGGAGGCGGCCGACGATGCCGAGGTCACGGTGCTGACGGTGGGTCCGGAGGATGCCCGGGACGCGTTGCGCAAGGCGTTGTCGATGGGGGCGGACAAGGCCGTGCACGTGGAGGACGACGACCTGCACGGGACGGACGCGCTGGGGACGTCGCTGGTGCTGGCGGCGGCGGTGGAGAAGGCCGGGTTCGACCTGGTGGTGTGCGGGATGGCGTCGACGGACGGCACGATGGGTGTGCTGCCGGCGCTGCTCGCCGAGCGGCTGGGGGTGCCGCAGGTGACGCTGCTGTCGGAGGTCGCGGTCGAGGGCGGCACGGTGACGGGCCGTCGTGACGGTGACACCGCTTCCGAGCAGCTGGAGGCTTCCCTCCCGGCGGTGGTCTCGGTGACGGATCAGTCGGGTGAGGCCCGCTATCCGTCGTTCAAGGGGATCATCGCGGCGAAGAAGAAGCCGGTGGAGTCGTGGGACCTGGAGGACCTGGACCTGGACGGTGAGCAGGTCGGTCTGGCGGGTGCGTGGACGGCGGTGGACGAGGCTGCGGCGCGTCCGGCGCGGTCGGCGGGCACGATCGTCAAGGACGAGGGCGAGGGCGGCAAGCAGCTCGCCGAGTTCCTCGCGGGCCAGAAGTTCATCTGAGTCCGGTCCCTTCCCTCTTCCTCTCGTTCTGCAGGAGTTGTGCATCATGGCTGAAGTTCTGGTTTACGTCGATCATGTGGACGGTGCGGTCCGCAAGCCCACTCTGGAGCTGCTGACCCTGGCCCGCCGCCTCGGCGAGCCCGTCGCCGTCGCGCTGGGCGCGGGCGCGGAGGCCACCGCTGCGACCCTGGCCGAGCACGGCGCGACCCGCGTCCTGACCGCTGACGCGTCCGAGTTCGCGGACTATCTCGTGGTGCCGAAGGTGGATGCCCTCCAGGCCGCCTGCAAGGCTGTCTCTCCGGCCGCCGTCCTGATCCCGTCCTCCGCGGAGGGCAAGGAGATCGCCGCGCGCCTCGCGGTACGGATCGGCTCGGGTCTGATCACCGACGCGATCGACCTGGAGGCCGGTGACGAGGGCCCGATCGCGACCCAGTCGGCGTTCGCGGCCGCGTTCACGACGAAGTCCCGTGTCACCCGCGGCACCCCGGTGATTACGGTCAAGCCGAACTCCGCCCCCGTGGAGGCCGCTGCGGCGGCCGGCGTGGTGGAGGCCCTGGCGGTGTCGTTCTCGGAGGCCGCGACCGGCACGAAGGTCACCGCCCGCACCGCCCGCGAGTCGACCGGGCGCCCGGAGCTGACCGAGGCCGCGATCGTGGTGTCCGGTGGCCGTGGCGTCAACGGCGCGGAGAACTTCCCGCTGATCGAGGCCCTGGCCGATTCCCTGGGCGCGGCCGTCGGTGCCTCGCGTGCGGCGGTGGACGCGGGCTGGTACCCGCACACCAACCAGGTCGGCCAGACCGGCAAGAGCGTGTCCCCGCAGCTGTACATCGCGGCGGGCATCTCCGGCGCCATCCAGCACCGGGCCGGCATGCAGACGTCCAAGACGATCGTCGCGATCAACAAGGACCCCGAAGCCCCGATCTTCGACCTGGTCGACTACGGCGTGGTCGGCGACCTCTTCCAGGTCGTCCCCCAGCTGACCGAGGAGATCACCGCCCGCAAGGGCTGACCTCCCAGGAACCCGAGCGGGCCTTTCCCAGTCGTCAGGACGGGAGGGGCCCGCTGTCGTTGACGACCCCCGCACCACCCGTTACGTTCGCTTCAACAGTTTGTTGACGTGCGACAGAAGGGCGTACCGGTGGCCGACGACACGGTGGCGACATCCCTCGGGGCCTCGGTACGCGAGCGGATCGGCGCCGGCCTGGCCGCCGTCGACGCCGAGCTGGCCCGCCGCTATCCGGGCGACCCCGGCACCCGCCAGCCCGTGCACACCGTGTACGTCCCCGCCGACACGTACCACGCCGGCACCGTACGCGACTGGGGCGACCGGGCCCTCGCGCTGCTCGACGAGCACGCGCCCGACGCCGGGGCCCTGGCCGCCGTGCTGGGGCTCGCGGACGAGCTCGCCGGGCCCGTGTACGAGCGGGTCCGCGCCAAGCTCGTACGGGAGCCCGTGGAGGATCTGCGGATCGACTTCGAGGACGGGTACGGTCCGCGCTCCGACGCCGAGGAGGACGAGACCGCCGTCCGGGCCGCCGCGCTGGTCGCGGCCGGTGCCGGGGCCCCGTACACCGGGATCCGGGCGAAGTGCCTGGAGGCCGCCGTCCGCGACCGGGGCATCCGTACCCTCGACATCTTCCTGACCGGCCTGATGAACGCCGGCGGACTGCCCGACGGCCTCGTCCTGACGCTGCCCAAGGTCACGTACGCCGAACAGGTCGCCGCGATGGCGGGGCTGCTGGCGGAGTTCGAGCGGGTCCACGGGCTCACGTTCGGCCGGCTCGGGTTCGAGATCCAGATCGAGACCACGCAGGCCATCCTCGGCCCCGACGGCCGGGCCACCGTCGCCCGCATGATCGACGCCGCCGAGGGGCGCGCGACCGGGCTGCACTACGGCACGTTCGACTACTCCGCCGCCTGCGGGGTCAGCGCCGCGTACCAGTCGATGGACCATCCCGTCGCCGACCACGCGAAGGCCGTGATGCAGCTCGCCGCCGCCGGTACGGGCGTGCGGTTGTCGGACGGCTCGACCAATGTGCTGCCCGTCGGCGGTACGCGGCAGGTGCACGATGCCTGGCGGCTCCATCACCGGCTGGTGCGCCGGTCGCTGGCCCGCGCCTACTACCAGGGCTGGGACATGGACCCCGGCCATCTCCCGACCCGCTACGCCGCCGTCTACGCCTTCTACCGCGAGGGCCTGGAGCAGGCCGCCGACCGGCTGGCCGCGTACGTCGCCCGGGCCGGCGGCGCCGTGCTCGACGAGCCCGCCACCGCCCGCGCCCTGTCCGGCTATCTGCTGCGCGGCCTGGACTGCGGCGCCGTCGACCCCGCCGAGGTCACCGCGCTCACCGGCTTGGACCGCACCGCCCTCGACAGGCTCGCGGGACGCCGGGGCTGAAGCCGGGGACCGTGCCGGCCCCCGGCTCCCCGACTCCGCTAGCTCTGCCGCAGCGGCGGCATCGGGACCGGGATCCCGTAGTGCGTGGCGCCCTCTCCCACGCCGTCCTCACAGGTGTTGGGCGGCTGGGTGCCCAGCCCCCGGGTGGACGGCTTCTCGGCCGCCCAGAACATGTAGCCGAGCATGCCGCTCGTCGTCCCGGCGCCGTTCGGGGCCACGTTCTGCACGAAATCCCCCGTCAGATACTGCAGGGACGTGAGGAAGTCCGTGCACTCCGGCATGGTCCGGTTGCCGTAGCCGATGTACGCGGCACCCGTGAACTTGGCGGGCGCCAGCGGCAAGACGGGCGGCGAGAACTGCGCTTTGCCGTCCACGTGCTCCTGCCAGTTGGAGATCGCCGTGCTCGGCGAGGGCTGCCTGGCCGGCACCATCGCGTTGGCGTAGTCCAGTACCGGCGTGTCCGTGCGCAGCCAGTCCTGCGTGGCCTTGCGGTTGATGTCGATCAGCCAGCGGTCGCCGGCCGCGGTGTCGATCGTCAGCCGGGACCCGGGCCGGGCGCCCGAGGCGTCGTACGGGTGCACCGAGCGGTAGGCGTCGATGAACGTCTGCAGCCCGGTGAGGTTCGGATCGGTGTTCTGCTCGTAGTCGATCTCGATGCCGACGCCGAGCCGGGTCGCCGCCTCGGCCGCGTTCAGGCCGAGTTGCCGGGCGTCCTCGGCGAGCGCGTCGTCCCAGGCGTCGGTGTAGGTGATGCCGCCGATCGAGAGCTGGACGCGGATGCCGCGGGAGGTGAAGTAGTTCACGATCTCGGGGGTCATACCGCGCGGCACGCCGTCGACGGTGCCCGCGTCGTTCGTCCGGTGGAGCAGCTTCAGCGGCTCCACGAAGCTCAGCACGACGAGGTTCACCGACGGGCGGCCGTCGCCGCGGTCGATCAGCCAGTGGTTCTTGGAGTCGAACTCGGTGACGGACCGCTGGGTGGTCCAGGTGCAGTAGTCGTCACCGCAGTGCCAGGCGCCGTAGATCTGCAGGGGGGTCGCCGCGGCCGCCGGGGCGGTCGCGTTGAGAGGCACGATCAGGCCGATGAGCAGCCCGAGGACGAGCAGGAATCTCTGCCGCACGTCTTCCTCCATGTGGGGGCTACGTCGTGGGGGGTCCTGGAAATGTATGGACCAACGTCCCGCGCGGCAAGGGGGCATACCCTGGCGCGGTGACCGTCCGGCTGCTCACCTTCAACGTGCTGTTCAAGGGCGACGTACGTCCCCGGCTGCGGGCCCTGTCCCGGCTGCTCGGCCGGTACGACGTGGTGTGTCTGCAGGAGCTGATGCTCCGCCGCAACGTCCCCCTGGTCACCGGCGCGTTCGCGCACGGCGGCTGTCACGGGCGGCCGCTGGTCAGGGGCGGGCTGGTGGTGCTGTCGCGGTGGCCCGTCGGGCCGCTCGCCTTCCACCGCTTCCCGTACGTCCGTCCGGCCCGTACCGAATGGCTGATGCGCAAGGGCGCGCAGACCGCCGTGGTGCACACGCCCGACGGCGAGCTCACCGTCGTCAACACCCACCTCTCCGCGAACCGCGACGACGACTGGTCGGACGGCAACCGCTGGACCGGCGTCCAGCGCGCGGAGCTCGACCGGCTCACCGGGATCATCACCGCCACCGCCGGCCCCCTGGCGGTCGTCGGTGACCTCAACCTCCCCCCGGACTCCGCGCTGTTCCGCGGATTCCTGGCGGCGTCCGGCCTCACCGACACCCGCGCCGGCGAGAGCGGACCCACCTACCGCCCCACACCGTCCTGGCCCGCGCCGCCGGCCCTCGACCATGTCCTGACCCGGGGTCTGACCGCCCGCACCCGGCTGGTGTTCCAGGACGACGTCCGGCTGGCGGACGGACGCCCGGCCTTCCTCTCCGACCACTACGGCATCGCGGCGGACCTCACGACGCCCGGAACGTCCTGGTAAAGCAGTCCGAAAGTGCGTAAAGCCGCTCAGGAGTGTGATTGACGCACTCCGCCCCCTCCCGTTGCGGCCCCGGAGCCTGAGATAGTCCGTCCGTGCGTGCGCGCGTCACGGGCCGGTGCCCGCGGGAGCCACCGCACGCGCACGTCCTTCCATGACCGAGGAGGAGACCTTGTCCGGGGCGATACCCAGTTCCACACCGTGGAGACTCACCGCCGCGTTAGCCGTCACCGCACTGCTTGCCGGCGGCCTCACGGCGGCGTCCGGCGCCGCGTCCGGCGCGGACGTCACGCGCTACGCACCGTCGGCGTCCGACGCGTACATCAACTACGTCGATCCCAGGAACGACCAGTACAAGACCGAGCGTGAGGTCAAGGTCGGCACCGCGCCCGACGGCAGCCCGATCTACTCCACGAGGCCCAGCCCCCTGGGCGCGCACCTCGACAAGTACGCCGGCGGCAACCCGCGTCCGGGGCGGGTGCTCGCCCAGCAGGAGAAGGAGTTCGGGCGCTCGGGCCGCACGCCCTTCGAGCAGCGCTTCAAGAACTCCCGCGAGACGCAGGAAGCCAAACTGCTGACGATCCTCGTCGAGTTCGACGAGAACGCGAACGACGACTTCACCGGCACCATGGTGCCGCGCGCCACGTTCGACGACGATCTGACACCCGATCAGAACGAGCGCGACTGCGTGCCCGCCGAGGACAACCCCGACTTCCCGGTGATCCAGAACGGCCCGGTGCACAACAACATCCCGAACCCGGCCGAGGCGAGCCACAAGGACAACAACTCCCTGTGGATCGACGACTTCTCGCCCGATTTCTACAACGACATCCTCTACACCAAGCGTGGCTACACCAAGCGCGTCCGCCCCGATCTGAAGGGCCCGGACGGCCGCCGGGGCATCGACATCTCCGGCAACACCATGCGCAACATGTACAGCGAGATGTCCAAGGGCCGCTACACCGTCACCGGTGAGGCCACGCCGTGGATCACCGTGCCGCACTCCGAGGCCTGGTACGGCGCCAACACCTGCACCGAGGTCGAGCCCGGTGTCTGGCAGGCCGGCGTCGAGAGCAGCATGAACGGCCACCCGGACAACCCGTCCGGCCCCGGGCAGCTGGCGGTCGACGCGGTCAGGGCGCTCGCCGCCGCGCAGCCCGACTTCCCGTGGGAGGAGTACGACGTCGAGAACCCGTCGGCCCCCGACGGCGGATTCGGCGAGCCCGACGGAATCGTCGACCATCTGGTGCTGGTGCACGCCGGCGAGGACAAGTCCGGCGGCGGCGGGGCGCAGGGCCCGTACTCGATCTGGGCGCACTCCTCCGCGGTCGTCCCGGGCTTCACCGTGCCGGGCACCGATCTGGCGGTCAGCAACTACATCGTGCAGCCCGAGGACTCCGGCGTCGGCGTCTTCGCCCACGAGTACGGCCACGACCTCGGTCTGCCCGACGTCTACGACACCGCCTCCGGCGGCGACTCCGACGTCGACTTCTGGGATCTGATGGCCTCCGGCTCGCACGCCGGTCCGATCTTCCAGAGCCAGCCCGCGCACATGGGCATCTGGGAGAAGTTCGTGATGGGCTGGGCCGAGCCGAAGGTGTTCGACGTCGGTGACCGGCCGGAGCAGGTCAAGCTCGGCCAGTCCTCGCGCACCCCGAAGGGCACCGAGGACGGCGCCCTGGTCAGACTCCCCGACAAGGTGGTGAACCTGGTCACCCCGCACGGCGGGAGCAATGTGTGGTGGTCGGGCAACGACCAGTCGTGGGCGGACGTCCGGCTGACCCGGCCGATCGATGTGCCGGCCGGCTCCGACGTGCGTTTCTGGTCGTGGGACAACTACTCCATCGAGGCGGACTGGGACTACGGCTTCGTCGAGGTGTCCACCGACGGCGGCGCCACGTTCGAGGAGCTGAAGGTCTACGACGAGGGCGGTGACCTCGTCTCCACCGACGACGGCTACGCGGATCCCAACGGCCGGATGAACGATTTCGGCGGGAAGAAGTACGGCCTCACCGGCGACACCGGAGGGCAGTGGCGGCACGACTACGTCGACCTCACCCCGTACGCCGGGCAGACCGTACAGCTGCGGCTGCGCTCCGCCACCGACGCCGCGTTCGAGGCGGGCGGCTGGTTCGCCGACGACTTCTCGGTCACCAGCGGCGGTGACACCGTCTGGAGCGACGGCGCCGAGTCCGGCGACGGCGGCTGGACGGCGGCCACCGGGTCGTTCACCGACACCACCGGCAGCGGGTGGGGGATCACCGACGGCGTCCAGCACGCCGAGAACTACTACCTGGCCGAGTGGCGCAACCTCGACGGCTTCGACCGGGGCCTCGCCTACGCGTACGACACCACCTACCAGCGCGACGGCGCCTGGAAGGTGGAGCGGGCCCCGTACAACGCGCCCGGCATGCTCGTCTGGTACCGGGACTTCACCTACGGGGAGGGGCTCAACTTCACCAACCACACGCTGAACAACCTCGGCGGGCTGCCCAGCCACGGCACGAAGGGCGGACTGCTGCTGGCGGACTCGCACTTCGACCCGCTGCGGCGCACGGGCGCGGCGGCGGACAAGGACCCGACGGCGCTGAAGAACCTGCCGTCGCGGCCGAACTCCGCCAACGCCGCGTTCACCAGGGGCAGGACGCCCGCGTTCACCGAGTGCCTGGAGGCGCCCGGCGAGCCGTTCAGCGAGTACTGCACGCGGTTCGCGTCGCTGCGGGCCGTGCCCGGCTTCACCGACGCCAAGGGCTGGTACCCGGGCATCGAGGTGCGCGGGACGGCCGACGCGCCGGAGTTCTACTACAAGGACTCCGACGCCTCCGTGGTCGTGCCCTCGGACGGCAACCGGCCGTACTCGGTGCGGGTGACCGACGCCGCGGGCCGGCCGCTGCCCGACTGGTACGGCACCGACCTCGGTCTGGGCCAGCCGCTCGGCAGCGGTGACCCGGCGGGCGACGGCGCCGCGCTGGGCGTGAAGCTGGAGCTGGGTACGACGGCGCCGTTCACGAACCAGTGGGCGATGGTCAGGGTGACCCCGGCGAGCCCGACGCCGTGATCACCGGCGGGGGCGTCCTTCGCGGGGCGCCCCCGCCACCCCGTCATTCCGGCGGGAGTTCGCCCGAGCCCCGGGGGATCAGCCGGGTCGTCAGCTCCACCCGCTTGGGTACCTCGTGCTGTCCGGCTAGCCGGCGGAAGAGGGTCTGCGCCGCCGTACGGCCCAGGGCCGCCGGATCCTGCGCGATCACCGTGATCCCCGGGCTCAGCAGATCCGCCAGCTCGAAGTCGTCGAAGCCGATCAGGGCGAACGGCCGGCCGTCGGCGGCCGCCCGGCGCACGACGGTGACCGTCACCCGGTTGTTCCCCGCGAACAGCGCCGTCACCGGCTCCGGCCCCCCGCGCATCGCCCCCAGTGCCGCCCCGACGCGCCCGGGGTCGGTGCTGCCCATCGCCGTCCACGACGGATGCACCGCCAGCCCCGCCTCCGCCATCGCGTCCCGGTACCCGCGCAGCCGCTCCGCCGCGGTGTGGATCCGGGCCTGGTCGCCGATGAACCCGATCCGCCGGTGGCCGTGGGCGACCAGATGCGCGACGGCCGCGCGGGCGCCGCCGTAGTTGTCGGAGAGCACCGCGTCCGCGTCGATCTGCCCCGCCGGCCGGTCCACGAACACCGTGGCTATCCCGGCGGCCATCTCCGGCTCCAGATAACGGTGGTCGTCGCTCGCCGGGATGATCACGAGGCCGTCGACCCGGCGCGCGCACAGCGCCAGCACCAGTTCCTCCTCGCGCTCGGGGTCCTCCGCGCTGGAGCCGTTGATCAGCAGCGTCTCGTGGGCGCGCGCGACCTCCTCCACGGCGCGGCTGAGCGGCGCGTAGAACGGGTCCGCGAGGTCCTCGAGCACCAGGCCGATGCTCGAGGTACGGCCCTTGCGCAGGATGCGCGCGCTGTCGTTGCGCCTGAAGCCCAGCGCCGTGATCGACTCACGGACGCGGCGCTCGGTGTCGGGGGTGACACCGGGCTCGCCGTTCACGACGCGGGACACGGTCTTGAGACCGACGCCGGCGCGGGCGGCGACGTCCTTCATCGTGGGCCGGTTTCCGTACGGGCGGCGGGACTGATCGCTCACGTCCGTCTTCCTGTTCGCGGGACACGTGCGGTCGATCATAGGGGCTGGACAACGTTGTCAAGGGCAGGGGAGACTGACTCTCCGTACTCGCCCGCCCGCACCCAGGAGCCGCCACGATGTGTCATGACCTCGCCGCCGCCCTCGACATCGGCGGTACCAAGATCGCCGGCGCGCTGGTGGACTCCTCCGGGCGGTTGCTCGTACGGGCCAGGCGGGCCACGCCCGCGGGACGGGACGGGGCGGCGGTGATGGGCGCGGTGGCCGAGGTGCTGCGGGAGCTGACGGCGGCCCGGGGGTGGGCGCGGGTCGCCGCGGTCGGGATCGGCAGCGCGGGGCCGGTGGACGCCTCGGCGGGCACCGTCAGCCCGGTCAACATCCCCGGGTGGCGGGACTTTCCGCTGGTGGACCAGGTCCGTGCGGTCGTCGGCGGGCTGCCGGTCGTCCTCGTCGGGGACGGGGTGGCGATGACGGCGGCCGAGCACTGGCAGGGCGCGGCGCGGGGGCACCGCGACGCGCTGTGCATGGTGGTGTCCACGGGCGTCGGCGGGGGGCTGGTGCTGGGCGGGCGGCTGCATCCGGGGCCGACGGGCAACGCCGGGCACATCGGCCACCTCAGCGTCGACCTCGACGGCGACCCGTGTCCGTGCGGCGGGCGGGGGTGCGTGGAGCGGATCGCCTCCGGTCCCCACATCGCCGCCCGCGCCCTGGCGGCGGGATGGCGGCCGGGACCGGACGGCGACACCTCGGCCGCGGCGGTCGCCGGGTCCGCGCGGGCGGGGGACCCGATCGCGGTGGCGTCCTTCGACCGCGCGGGGCAGGCCCTCGCGGCGGGCATCGCGGCGACGGCGTCCCTGGTCGAGATCGACATCGCGGTGATAGGCGGCGGGGTCGCGGGGGCGGGGGAGCTGCTCCTCGCGCCGCTGCGGCGGCACCTCAAGACGTATGCGGCGCTGTCGTTCGCCAGGGATGTGGCGGTGGCTCCGGCGCGGCTCGGGGCGGACGCGGGGCTGATCGGGGCGGCTGCCGCGGCGGCGGGGGCGCGGGGGTTGTGGGCGGTCGGGGGGTGAGGCGGCGCATGCGGATCGCCCATGCCCGGGGCACGTGCGGTTTCCCGGTTCCGGCGGGGGTGTTCCGGGCGGGCGTTCCGAGGGTTTTCCGGGTGCTGTCTTGCGGGCAACTCTTTGGGGGCGACCGCAGAGGGGGAACACGTGATCGTATGGCTGAACGGTGTGCCGGGCGCAGCGAAGACCGCCGTGGGGCGGGCCCTGGTCGACCAGCTCCCCGGGAGCCTGCTGTACGAGCCGGAGGTCGTCGCCGACGGGCTGCGCGCGCTGCTCCCGCGTAAACGCACCGACGACATCGACGACTGGCGGGAGCTGCCGGCCTGGCGGCGGCTGGTCGTCGACACGGCCGCGGCGCTGCGGGGCGAGGTCGACGGTCCGCTCGTCGTCCCCCTGACCCTCTACAGCCAGCAGCACCGGGACGAGATATTCGGCGGGCTGGCGGCTCGGCGGATATCCGTACGGCATCTGGTGCTCACGTCCGGGGAAACGATCCTGCGGGGGGAGGTGCCCGCCTGGCTCGAGGCCGAGGCGCATCCCGTCCGGAGCGCGGGACGTCCGCCCGAGGAGGTCGCCCGGGAGGTGGCCGAGGCGCTGCGCGACGGGGTGGGCGTGTGCGACATCGTCCAGACGCCCGAGCCGACCGCCGAGACCCTGGCGGCCGGCGTGCTGCTCTTCGACGAACGCGACCGGGTGCTGCTCGTCGACCCGACGTACAAGCCGGGCTGGGAGTTCCCCGGCGGTGTGGTCGAACGGGGCGAGCCGCCCGCCCGTGCCGGGGTGCGGGAGGTCGCCGAGGAACTGGGGCTGCGGCTGGAGGTCCAGCCGCGGCTCCTCGTCGTGGACTGGGAACCGCCGGCCCCGCCCGGACACGGCGGACTGCGGCTGCTCTTCGACGGCGGGCAGCTCGACCCCGACCAGCGGCGCCGGGTCCTGCTGCCCGGACCGGAGCTGCGGGACTGGAAGTTCGTGACCGAGGACGAGGCCGGCGAACTGCTGCCGCCACTGCGCTTCACCCGCCTGCGGTGGGCGCTGCGCGCCCGGGAACGGGAGACGGCGTTCAACCTCGAGGCGGGCGTCCCGGTGGGCTGAGGGGCTGTCAGGAGGCGTCAGCCGTTCAGCACATGCCGTGCCCCATTCAGCACAGTCAGACAGCGTGCCGGTGGCCCGGGGTGCATAGCGTCGGGGACATGCAGCGGCGGGATCCCGTCGTGTCCCGATTTCCGAGGAGTCCCCGATGCGCACGATATCCATGGTTTCCGCCGCGTCCGTGCTCGGTGTCCTGACCGCCGGCCTCGCCGCCCCCGCGGCGTTCGCCCAGGGCACCGACATCACCTCGTTCGGCTTCACGGTCTCACCCAAGACCGTACGGCCGGGAGGCCAGGTGAACTTGACCGCCACGGACTGCGAGCACCAGGCGAGAGCCTCGTCCGGGGTGTTCGACTCCGTGCCCCTGGGCATGGAGGGCGATCCGATGCAGAGCGCGTCGGTGACCGTGGACTGGGACGCCCGTCCCGGTGCCGAGTACACGGTCACGTTCACCTGCGGGCCGGAGACGGGGCGTACGACGATGCGGATCGCCGACACGTCCAGCACGTCGCGGCCCCGGCCGAGCCCCTCGGGCACGACCGCGAAGCCGACCGGTACGGCCTCGCCGACGGGGAGGGCCGCCACACCGGGGACCCCCAAGGAGAGGCCCACGACACCGGCGGCGACCCCGGCCTCGCCCATGGTGAAGGACGCGACACCGGCCGCCCCCCGGCCGGCCTCGCCCCGGGCGACGGCCACGCCCACCGCCGCGCCGACCACTACCGTCACGCCGGTCCGTCCGGCGCGCGGCGGTCTCGGCGGCTCGCAGCACGACGATCCCGTGCTGCTGGCCTCCGGTACGGCGGTGAGCTCCGCGGCCGTCCTGGGCGGCGCGTTCTTCCTGCGCCGCAGGCGGGCGGCGGACTAGCCCCACCGCGGTGCGGCGCCCCGGGACAGCCCCGGGGCGCCGCACCGCCCCCGACCATCCCTGGCTGGTGACCCCACATGACCGACACCGACGCGGGCACGTCCGCCCGTAAGACCGGATCCCGGCTCAGTACCGCGGCCATCGTCCTCGCCTTCGCCGCCGGCATCACCATGATCGTCATCGGACTGCGCGGCTTCGGCCCGCCGACTCCCGACCCCGCCGACGCCCTCCTCGACGGCGCCCCGCCGGGCCACGCCCCGCTGTCCGCGTCCGAGCCGGTGTCGCTGCGGATCCCCGCCGCCGACATCGCGGCGCCGCTGGTACGCACCGGCCTCGACGCCGACGGCTGGGTCGCGGCCCCGCCCGCGGAGGACACCGGCACCGCCGGCTGGTACGAGGGGTCGGTCACCCCCGGGGCGCGGGGAACCGCCGTACTCGTCGGGCACGTCGACAGCGCGGTGGGCCCCGCCGTCTTCTACCACGCGGGCGAGCTGTCCAAGGGCGACCGGATCGAGGTCGCCCGCGCCGACGGGAGCACGGTGGTGTTCACCGTCTACCGGGTGCAGCTCTTCGACACCCGGACCTTCCCCAGCGAGGGCGTCTACCGCCACACCCGGCACGCCGAGCTGCGGCTGCTCACCTGCGGCGGCACATACCGCGAGGGACGGGGCTACGACGGGAACATCGTCGTCTTCGCCCGCCTCACGTCGGTGTCGTAGTCCGGATCAGGCCCGGGACGTCGCGTACTCCCGCAGGAACGCGGCCTCCGTCAGCGTCAGCCGCTCCAGCTCCTGCGGCGACACGCTCTCGTCCACCGCGTGGATCTGCGCCTGCGGCTCGCTGAGCCCGATCAGGAGGATCTCCGCGTCCGGGTAGAGCGCCCCCAGCGTCCCGCACAGCGGGATCGAGCCGCCCATACCGGCCGCCTGCATCTCCTCGCCCGGGTAGCCGACGGCCATGGCCCGCGCCATCGCCCCGTACGCCGGACTGGAAAGATCGGCGCTGAACGGCTGCCCCTGCCCCATGTGTTCGACGGTCGTCCGCGCACCCCACGGGGTGTGCGCCTCGAGATGCGCCGCCAGCAGCTTCCCCGCCTCGGCGGCGTCACCGCCCGGCGGCACCCGCAGCGACACCAGCGCCCGCGCGCTCGCCTGGACCGACGGCGTGGCGCCCACCACCGGCGGGCAGTCGATGCCCAGCACCGTCACGGACGGCCTGGACCACACCCGCCCCGAGATCCCGCCCGAGCCGGTCAGCTCCACGCCGTCCAGGACCTTGGCGTCCGCGCGGAAGGCGTCCTCGTCGTACGCGATGCCGTCCCACTCCGCGCCCGCCGCGAGCCCGTCGACGGTCGTCGAACCGTCCTCGGCGCGCAGCGAGTCGAGCGTACGGATCAGCGCGGCCAGCGCGTCCGGGGCGGCGCCGCCGAACTGGCCCGAGTGCAGATTCCCCGCGAGGGTGTCCACCCGCACCGACAGCATCGCCATGCCGCGCAGCGTCGCCGTGACCGTCGGCAGCCCGGCCCGGAAGTTGCCCGAGTCGCCGATGACGATCGCGTCCGCGGCCAGCAGCTCCGGGTGGTCCTCGGCGTAGCGCTCCAGCCCGCCGGTGCCCATCTCCTCCGAGCCCTCGACGATGACCTTCACGCCCACCGGGATCCCGCCGGTCGCCTTCAGCGCCCGCAGTGCCGCCAGATGCATGACGACGCCGCCCTTGCAGTCGGCGGCTCCGCGCCCGTACCAGCGGCCGTCGCGCTCGGTCAGCTCGAACGGCGGCGACGTCCACGCGGCCTCGTCGAGCGGCGGCTGCACGTCGTAGTGCGCGTACAGCAGCACCGTCGGCGCGCCCTCGGGGCCGGGCAGATGGCCGAAGACGGACTGGGTGCCGTCGGGGGTGTCCAGCACGGCGACCTCGCCGAAACCCTCCGCGCGCAGGGCGGCGGCGACCCAGGCCGCCGCGCCCTCCGACTCGCTGCGGGGGAACTGCTGGAAGTCCGCGACGGAACGGAACCGGACGAGCTCCGCGAGCTCGGTCAGAGCCCGGGGCTGCAGCTCGGCGACGGTGTGCGCCAGCTGTTCGTGGTTCATGGGGAACGCTCCTGGTGGTCACGCCGTTGTGTTCGTGGAACGAACGGGGATGCCGCCGATCATTTCACAGGGGTCCGAGGGGCCCCCGGAGCGGTGGTGATCCCCCCGGTACTGGTGAACTGGGAGCATGGCAGACGTGAGCGGCGACAACGCACCGGGCGGGATCTGGGACGTCATCGTGGTCGGCGCGGGACCGGCGGGAGCGTCGGCGGCCCGTGCGGCGGCGGACCTCGGCCGGCGGGTCCTGCTGCTGGAGAAGGCGGAGCTGCCCCGGTACAAGACGTGCGGCGGCGGCATCATCGGACCGTCGCGGGACGCCCTCCCGGCCGGCTTCGAGCTGCCGCTGAAGGACCGGGTGACGGCGGTGACGTTCACCTACCGGGGCAGGCTGGGGCGCACGCGCCGCTCCCGTCAGACGCTCTTCGGGCTGGTGAACCGGGCCGAGTTCGACCAGCGGCTCGTCGAGGCCGCGCAGAAGGCCGGCGCGGAGCTGCGTACGGGGGCCGCCGTCGCCCGGGTGGAGCAGCACGGGGCGGCCGTCCCCGACCGGCGGAGCGTGGCCGTGGTGCTCGCGGACGGCGAGACGCTGCTGGCCCGGGCGGTGGTCGGCGCCGACGGCAGCGCCGGCCGGATCGGCAAGCACGTCGGGGTGACGCTGGACCAGGTCGACCTGGGGCTGGAGGCCGAGATCCCGGTGCCGGAGCCGGTGGCGGAGGACTGGCGGGGGCGGGTGCTCATCGACTGGGGGCCGCTGCCGGGGAGTTACGGCTGGGTGTTCCCCAAGGGCGACACGCTCACCGTCGGGGTGATCTCCGCGCGCGGCGACGGCGCGGCGACCAAGGGCTATCTGGCGGACTTCATCGCCCGCCTCGGCCTCGCCGGGTTCGAGCCGGCCGTCTCCTCCGGGCATCTGACCCGCTGCCGTACGCACAACTCGCCGCTGTCCCGCGGCCGGGTCCTCGTCTGCGGGGACGCCGCCGGGCTGCTGGAGCCGTGGACCCGCGAGGGCATCTCGTACGCGCTGCGCTCCGGGCGCACCGCGGGGGAGTGGGCGGTGCGGGTCGCCGAGGCGACGGACGCGGTGGACGCGCGGCGCCAGGCGCTGAACTACGCGTTCGCCATCAAGGCGGGGCTCGGCGTGGAGATGGCCGTGGGCCGGCGGCTGCTGGCCGTCTTCGAGCGGCGCCCGGCGCTCTTCCACGGCGCCGTGACGGGCTTCCGCCCCGCGTGGCTGGCGTTCACGAGATTCACGCGGGGCACCACGACGCTGGCGACGATCGTCCGTACCCATCCCCTGGCCCACCGGGTGCTGTCGCTGGCCGGCTCGTCGAAGTGAGCGCGGCCCCGGGTCACTTCGCCGCCGTCGTGATCCGGAAGACGGGGTGCCTGGGCGCGATGGCCCGCAGCTCCTCGTCCGTGGAGTCGGGGCCGACGCCGTCGAAGAAGACGCCGACCTCGGCCTTCCACCGCTTGAGGTAGCCGCGCAGCACGGCCGGCTTGTCGTCGTCGGACACCTCGGCGGCGGTGAACGTCTCGGTCGCCTGGCCCAGCCGCAGCTCCCCGCCGCCGGCCGCGCGCATGTTGTACGTCCACTGCACGTGGCCGCGGGGGGCGACGAGATAGCGCTCGCCCTCGTACGTCAGCACGTTGACCGGGGTGGTCCGCCACTCGCCGGACTTGCGGCCGCGGACGGCCAGCACGCGCGAGCCCCATACGCTCAGGCCCCGGCGGGTGAGCCAGGCGACGAAGCGGTTCATGACGTTGACGGTGAACCAGCCGGGCTTGCGGACGTGGGGCTGGACGGCGTTCATGCGGACCTCCGAAGTGTGAGCAGTGCTCTCGATGTGGAGCAGTCTGGCACGGTCGGCGCGTCTTGCGCAAGAGCAGTGCTCTCTTTTTGTTCGAGCGCTCTCGTTGTTGGTCGGTGCTCCGTTCCGATGGCATACTGAACCCCATGGCAGCGATCAGAGGAGCCCGCGAGCGTGCCCGGGCGGAGATCACCGCGGCGATCAGGGACGAGGCCCGGCGCCGTCTCGCCGAGGACGGGGCGGCCAAGCTGTCCCTGCGCGCGGTGGCCCGCGAGCTGGGCATGGTGTCGTCGGCCCTGTACCGCTACTACCCGAGCCGCGACGACCTCCTCACCGCCCTCATCGTCGACGCCTACGACGGCGTCGGCGCGGCGGCGGAGGCGGCGCTGCGGGCCGCCCCCGCGGACCCGCCCGCCCGCTGGGCCGCGGTCTGCCGGGCCGTACGGACCTGGGCCCTGGCGCATCCGCACGAGTACGCCCTGATCCACGGCTCGCCCGTCCCCGGCTACGAGGCGCCGGAGACCACCCTCGCCCCCGCCTCCCGGGTGGGCCTGTGCCTCTTCGGCGTCGTCGTGGACGCGCACCGCGAGGGCGGGCTCGAGGACCAGGGGGACGCCTGGCCGCCCGGCGCGCTGGCCGACGCCGCGCGGATCGGCGAGCAGATCGGCATGGACCTGCCGCCCGCGTCCGGGGCGGCGGTGATCGTCGCCTGGGCGCAGCTCCACGGTCTGGTGAGCTTCGAGGTGTTCGGGCAGTTCACCGGCGTGGTCGAGGCGCGGGACGCGTTCTTCGACCGGGCGGTCGCCGGGCTCGGCCGGTCGGTCGGACTCGCGGCGTACTGACCGGGGCCGCGGCTACTCCCCGGGAAGTAGCCGGGATGACGGCGGCGGGCTGACGCGCCCGGCGCCGGCGCGGACTAGCGTGGCAGGCATGAGGAGTCCAAGTCCCCCCCGGCCGGCGGACGAGTACGGGACCGGCTCCCTGCCGTGGCCGGCGGTGCGCTGGCTGCAGGGGCCCGCCGGCCGGATCCCGTGGCCGTCCACCCTGCTGCTCGCCGTGATCACCGCCGTCGGCACCTGGGGCGCGTCCGCCAACCAGCACGGGATACGCGAGCCCGCCGGCTGGCTGACGTACGTCCTCGCCCTCGGCGCGGTCGCCCTGCTGCTGCTGCGCTACCGCCGGCCGCGGCTGGTGGTCGCCGGCACCAGCGCCGCCATGCTCCTGTATCTGGCGCTGGGTTACGCGTACGGGCCCGTCTTCGCGTCCGTCGCGGTGGCCGCGTTCGCCGCCGTCTCGGTCGGGGAGCGGCGCGTCGTCTGGTGGACCCTGGGCGTGCTGATGGGCGGGCATCTGCTGATGGGGCACTGGCTGTACCGGTGGCTGCCGCCCGCCGGGGACGGGCCCGCGAACTGGGGGCAGGCGCTTTTCGCCGCCGCGTGGATCACCGCCGTGGTGGCCGGCGGGGAGCTGGCCCGTACCCGCCGGGAACAGTGGGCGCGGGCGGCGGCCGAGCTGCGGGAGACGCGGCGGCGCCGGGCGGACGAGGAGCGGCTGCGGATCGCGCGGGAGCTGCACGACGTCCTCGCGCACAGCATCTCCGTGATCAACGTGCAGGCCGGGGTCGGCCTCGCGCTCCTCGACCAGCACCCGGACAAGGCCCGCGAGGCGCTCACCACGATCAAGGACGCCAGCAAGGAGGCCCTCGGCGAGGTCCGCCAGGTCCTCGACGCGCTGCGCGCCTCCGGCGGCACCGCGCCCCGCGCCCCGGCCCCCGGGCTGGACCGGCTGGGCGAGCTCACCGAGCACTTCGCCGGCGCGGGCCTGACCGTTGCCGTCCGCGCCGAGGGCGATGTCCGGCCGCTGCCGCCGGCGACGGACCTCGCCGCGTTCCGGATCGTGCAGGAGGCGCTCACCAACGTCGTACGGCACTCCGCGTCCCGTAGTGCCCGCGTGGTCGTCGGCCGCGAACCCGGTGAGCTGCGGCTGCAGATCGACGACGACGGTCCCGCGGCGCCCGGCGGGACGAGCGGCGGCGGCAACGGCCTGGTCGGGATGCGCGAGCGCGCCGCGGGGCTCGGCGGGCGGGTCGAGGCGGGGCCCCGGGAGGACGGGGGATTCCGCGTGCGCGCCGTGATTCCGCTGGGCCGGGCCGCTACGGTGGCCCCGGGGACGGCCGAGGAGGAGGCACCGTGATCCGCGTACTGCTCGCCGACGACCAGGTGCTGGTCCGGGCCGGGTTCAGCGCGCTGCTCGACGCCCAGCCGGACATCGAGGTCGCCGGCGAGGCCGCCGACGGGTCGGAGGCCGTACGGCTGGTCCGCCAGGTGCGGCCCGATGTGGTGCTGATGGACATCCGGATGCCGGAGCTGGACGGGCTCGCCGCGACCCGGGAGATCACCGGGGATCCCGCTCTGGCGGACGTCCGGGTCGTCATGCTGACGACGTTCGAGCTCGACGAGTACGTCTTCGAGGCGATCCGCTCCGGCGCGTCCGGGTTCCTCGTCAAGGACACCGAGCCGGCGGAACTCCTGCGCGCGGTACGGGCCGTCGTCTCGGGCGACGCCCTGCTGTCGCCGGGGGTGACCCGCCGGCTCATCGCCGAGTTCGCCGCCCGGTCCAAGAAGCCGGACACCGACGCCGGGCTGGAACATCTCACGGAGCGGGAGCGCGAGGTGATGGCGCTGGTCGGCATGGGCCTGTCCAACGACGAGATCGCCCGCCGGCTGGTCGTCAGCCCGCTCACCGCCAAGACGCACGTGAGCCGCACGATGGTGAAGCTCGGCGCCCGCGACCGCGCCCAGCTGGTCGTCCTGGCCTACGAGTCGGGCCTGGTCCGCCCGGGCTGGCTGGGCTGACGGGCTCACCACCGCCGCAGGCCGACGACCAGCCTGACCGCGAAGGCCACCAGCCCGGTGGCCGCCGCCGCCCGGAGCAGCGGTGTCCGCGCCCCGCCGGTGACCCAGTCGAAGTACAGGGCCGGGCCGGCGATCACGGCGAAGACGGCGCCCGCCAGGACCACCGCGGTCAGGGCGACGTACACCGACTCGACCGTCGTCGCGTCGCGCTGCGCCTGCGTCCGGGGTCCCCTCATCCGCCCATGGTGCCTCGGAACGGGACATTCAGTCCCGTACGGGTGCGGATTCCTTCCCCGGTCCCACCCGCTCCTTGCCCAGCTCCACCCCGGGCCGCGGCGCCGGGATCGGGCCGGCCGGGCCGCGGCGGGCGCCGCGCAGGCCGAGGGCCGTGACGGCCAGGCCCAGCAGGGCGATGACCGTGATGACGTACAGACCCGCGCGGTAGCTGTCGAGCACCTGCCGCGGAGTGCTGTCCGCGCCGGCCGCGCTCGCGGTGACCACCGCCGTGACGACTGCCGTGAACACCCCGCCGCCCACCTGCGTCGAGGTCTTGTACAGCCCGCTGACCATGCCCTGTTCGTCCGCCCTGATCCCGCTGGTGACCTGGATGTTCATGGACGGGAAGGCCAGCGTGATGCCGGCGCCCACCAGCAGCATCGACGGCAGGATCGCCGTGACGTACGACGGGTGCAGATCCGCCCCCAGGAACAGCGCGTACCCGGCGGCGGTGAAGGCGAAGCCCAGGACGGTCATCCGCGCGGTGCCGTACCGGCCGATCACCGCGCCGATCCAGGGCGCCGCCAGCACCATCAGCACGCCGGAGGGCAGGATCGCCAGCGCCGTCTCCAGCGCCGACCAGCCGAGCAGCCGCTGGAGATACAGGGTCACGATGAACTGGAAGCCGGTGAACGCGCCCATGAAGGTGGCGGTGCCCACATTGACCTGCAGCTGGCTGCTCGAACGCAGCAGCCCGAGCCGAACCAGCGGTTGTTCGGCGCGCAGCTCCAGACCGGCGAAGACTGCGATCAGCAGTACGGTCAGCCCGAAGCCCGACAGCGTACGGCCCGAACCCCAGCCCCACTCCGGACCTTTGACGATGGTGTAGACGATCGCCATCATCGCCGCGGTGGCGGTCACGGCGCCCGGCAGGTCGTAGCGGCGGGGTCCCCGTACGCCGCTGTCCCCCGGAATGAGCCGCAGGCCCACGATCAGGCCCGCCACGGCGATCGGCGCGGGCAGCAGCATCGTCAGCCGCCAACTGGTGTCGGTGAGCACACCGGAGAGGACCAGGCCCACCGAGAACCCCAGGGCGCCGACGCTGGTGTACACCGACATGGCCCGGTTGCGCACCGGCCCCTCGGCGAACGTGGTCGTCACGAGGGCCATGCCCGCGGGTCCGAGGAACGCGGCGCTCACGCCCTTGACGAACCGGGCCGCGATCAGCAGATCGCCGGAGCCCGCGATCCCGGCGACCAGCGACGCGGCGGCGGAGACGCCGAGCGCGATCAGGAAGATCCGGCGGCGTCCCAGCAGGTCGGCGGTGCGTCCGCCGAGGAGCAGCAGACCGCCGTAGGCGAGGGTGTAGCCGGTGAGGACCCACTGCATCGCCTCGGTCGACAGGTGCAGGTCGGTGCCGATGGAGGGCAGGGCGACGCCGACCATGGCGAGGTTGACGGCGTCGAGGAACTGCGCGGTGCTCAGCACGGCCAGGACGCCCCACAGTCGTGGGGTCAGGGTCTGCGCGGCGGCCGGCGACGGGTGGGGGGCACTCATGGACGAGAACAGTACATGCGTGTGCATTAAATGATTCCGCCGATACGCTGACCTTCTTTGGCCTGGTTCGGAGGGTTATCGGCCCGTCACACGCCGTGCGTTTCCGGCCGCCGCGCGTCCGGTCGTGACCGCGATCACGGCCGCGACGGCCGCCAGCAGCGCCACCGTGGCGAGGGCGGTGGACAGCGAGAACCACTCGGCGAGGAACCCGATCGCCGGCGGCCCGACGAGCATCCCGCCGTAGCCGAGGGTGGACGCCGCGGCCACCCCGCCGGGTCCGCCGAGCGCGCCCGCGCGGGCGATGGCGATCGGGAAGATGTTCGCCAGCCCCAGCCCCGTGACGGCGTAACCGGCCAGCGCGAGCCAGACGGTGGGCGCCTGCGAGCCGGCGAGCATGCCGACGGCCGCCGTCACCCCGCCCAGGGCGACGGCCCGGGTCTCCCCGAGCCGCAGGAGCAGCACGGTGCCGGACAGCCGCCCGATCGTCATGGTCGCCGCGAACACCGAGTACCCCGCCGCCGCCAGCCCCGCCCCGGCCCCCAGGGACTCCCGCAGATGCAGCGCGCCCCACTCCGCCATCGCCCCCTCGCCGTACGCGGTGCACAGGGCGATGAGGCCGAACACGGCCACGAGCACCCGCGGGGCGTTACCGCGGCGCCTCGGTCCGGTCACCGGCTCCGGGGCGGCCCGGGGGAGCGGGTGGGCCAGCAGCGCCCGTCCCGTGAGCGCGGTGACGGCGAGGCCGGTCACGGCGACGAGCAGCAGGTGCCAGGTGGGCGTCAGCCGCCCCGCGACCAGGGCGCCGAGCCCCGCGCCGAGCACGCCGCCGAGGCTGTAGACCGCGTGCAGCGCGGGCATGACGGGGCGCCGCAGGACGGCGATGAGGTCGACGGCGGCACTGTTCAGGGCGACGCTCATCGAGCCGTACGCCGCGCCGAGGAGGACGAGTACGAGGCCCAGCGCGAGCGCGGAGTGTGTGAGCGGGGGCAGCGCCACGGCGGCGGACATCAGCAGCGCCATGGCGATCGTCAGCCGCGTCGGGCCGAAGCGTTCGCACAGCCGGCCGGTGAGCGTCATCGTCAGCACGGCCCCGGCCGACACGCCGAGCAGCGCCAGGCCCAGCGACGCCGGGGAGGCGCCGGTCTGGTCCTTGATGGCCGGGATACGGACCACCCAGCCGGCGAAGACGAAGCCGTCCAGGGCGAAGAACACGGTCAGCGCGGCACGCAGCCGGGAGAGCTCGCGGGACGCGACCGGGGAGCGGTGGGGACGCGTCATTGCGGCCCGTATTTTGTTCAGTGTCGGCACAAAGACAGAATAGGGACGTGACCCCGACTCGTACAAGGCTTGACCGAGGACGCGGTGCGCTCGGCCCCGCTCTGGAACTCGTGCACACCGGCCGCGCCCCCACCCGCGCCGTCCTGACCTCGGAGCTCGGCGTGACCCGGGCCACCGCGGGGGCGGTCGCCGCGGAGCTGGAGGCGCTGGGCCTGATCCAGGTCGACTCCCGGCCCGGCGCCGGCGCCGGCCACCAGGGCCGGCCCTCGCACCGGCTGGCGGTCGACCCCGACGGCCCCGTCGTGCTGGCGGGCCAGGTGCACGCCGACGGCTTCCGGGCGGCGCTGGTGGGCCTCGGCGGGCGGATCGTGGCGACGGTGCCGGGCAGCATGGCGGTGCCCGCCGACCCGGCCCACGTGCTGGGCGCCGTCGTCGAGGCCGGCGCCCGGCTGCTGCGCGAGACGGGGCGGCGCTGCGTGGGCGCGGGGCTGGCGGTCCCCTCGGCGGTCGCGGAGCCGGAAGGCACGGTGGCCCTCAACCCGCTGCACCTGGAGTGGCCCAGGGGCACGCACGTACGCGGGGCGTTCACCCGGGCCCTCACGGCGGCCGGACTCACCGGTGACACCGAGGCGTTCGGGCGGATCGGCAACGACGTCAACCTGGCGGCCCTGGCCGAGCACCGGCACGGCGCGGGGCGCGGCGCCCGGCATCTGCTGTGCGTCGCCACCGGCCACCGGGGCGTGGGCGGCGCGCTGGTGATCGACGGGCGGCTGCACACGGGGAGTTCGGGGCTGGCGCTGGAGGTCGGGCATCTCACCGTCAACCCGGACGGGGGGCGGCTGTGCCACTGCGGCAGCCGCGGGTGCCTGGACGTGGAGACGGATCCGCTCGCCTTCCTGACGACGGCGGGGCGGGTGCCCGGTCCGGAGGTGTCGCTGCTGCAGCAGTCGCGGGACCTGCTGCGTGACGAGCCCGGCGATCCGGCGGTGCGGGCGGCGGTGGGGATCCTGACCGACCGGCTGGGGCAGGGGCTCGCGGGGCTGGTGAACATCCTCAACCCCGATCGCATCATCCTGGGCGGTCTGCACCGGGATCTGCTGGCCGCCGACCCCGAGCGGCTGGCCGCGGTGGTCGCGGAGCGCAGTCTGTGGGGACGCGGCGGTGAGGTGCCGATCGCGGAGTGCTCGCTGGACCACGACAGTCTGGTGGGGGCGGCGGAGCTGGCGTGGCAGCCGGTGCTGGACGATCCTCTGCGGTTGGCCGGCGGGGCCTGAACGGCCTTCCCGGGGCAGCCGGTTGCCGGCCGATCTTCCTCCCGGGGTGCCGGTTAGCATCGCCCGTATGGACATCGCCGCGCTCTGCGACCGTATCGACCGCCTCGACCGCGACATCCACGCCTTCGTCGGCGAGGCCGACCGCCGGGGGCGGCTGGCGAAGGAGGCGGCGGCGAACGCCGCGCGATGGAGCGGGGAGCGGCCGCCGCTGTACGGGGCGGCGGTCGGCGTGAAGGACATCATCCGCGCCGACGGCACGAAGACCCGCGGCGGATCGGCCCTCCCCGCCGAGGTGTTCGACGGTCCGCAGGCCGTGGTCGTCGACCGGCTGCGGGCCGCGGGCGCCCTCGTCGCGGGCAAGACGGTGACCGCCGAGTTCGCCGTGCTGGCGCCGGGGAAGACCCGTAACCCCCACAACCTCGCCCATACGCCGGGCGGTTCGAGCAGTGGCTCGGCGGCGGCCGTCGCGGCCGGGATGGTGCCGTACGCCGTCGGGACGCAGACCGTCGGGTCGGTGATCCGGCCCGCCGCGTTCTGCGGGGTGGTGGGGTTCAAGCCGACGTTCGGGCGGATCCCGGTCGACGGCGTGATCCCCAACGCGGCGAGCTTCGACACGCTCGGGGTGTTCGCGCGGGACGTGGCGGGCGTGGACCTGCTCGCGGCGGCCGTGTGCGACGGATGGGAGCCCGGAGCTTGGGGTACGCCGGTGCTCGGGGTGCCGGAGGGGCCGTATCTGGGGCACGCCGAGCCGGCTTCGCTGGCCGCGTACGAGCGCCACGCAGGGCTGCTGCGTGACGCCGGGTACGACGTCCGCCGGGTGCCCGCGCTGACGGACTTCGAGGACATGCGGCGCGATCTGCTCCTCGTGAACCGGTACGAGCTCGTACGGTCGCACGCCGACTGGTTCCCCCGGTACGGCGACCTCTACCGCCCGGAGACGGTGGGCGCGATCCGCGAGGGGCAGCGGATCACCGCGGACGAGTACGCCGCCGCGCAGCAGCGCCGGGCGGCGACCCGCCGGCGGCTGCTCGACGTCATGGACTCCGCCGGCGTCGACGTGTGGATCGCCCCGCCGGCGCCCGGGCCCGCGCCGCGCGGGCTCGCCACGACCGGCAACTCGGTCATGTGCCTCCCGTGGAGCGACACGGGCCTGCCGGCGCTGACGGTCCCCGCCGGGTTCGCGGAGGGCGGTCTGCCGCTGGGGCTGCAGGCGGTCGCCGGGCCGGGGCGGGACGAGGCCCTGGTGGCCTGGGCGTACGGGCTGGCGACGGCGGTGGCGTGACCCCGGTCAGCCCAGCAGCGCGTACACCGTCGAGGCGCGGGCGGCGGGGTCCGTGGCGCCGTCGGGGGTCAGGGTGATCTCGGCGAAGGCCATGCGGCGGCCGAGCTTCGGGAGGCGCACCTCGATCAGGACGTCGGTGCCCATGACGGGGCGGAGGAAGGACGTCGACTGCTGGACGGTCGTCATGGGCCCGTAGGCCCCGCGGGCGGCGGACACCGCGACGACGGTGGCGGTGTCGGCGGCCGCCATCATCGCCTGCCCGCTGAGCGCCCCGCCCTCCCGCGCCAGCCGGTCGGACCAGGGCAGCCGCAGCACGGTGAGGTCGCCGTCGGCCCGCTCGACGGTCAGCCCGAGGTCCAGCACCCAGGGGGCGAAGTTGTCGGCGAGGATCTTCTGCGCTTCGGCGGTGGTGAGGGTCACCCGGCCAGTGTGGCGGCCGGGGGCTGCGCGGACAACGGCGGCGCGAGGACGGCGCCATGGTGATCCGGCGGTGCGACTTCCCCGACCCGGACGGGAAGCCGGCCCACTGAAGCGGGACGGGAGCCCGATCCAGCCCGGCCGGGGGCCGGATGAAGCGGGACGGGAGCCTGATCCACAGCCCGGCCGGGGGCCGGATGAAGCTGAACGGAAGCCTGATCCACAGCCCCGCTGAGGGCCGGATGGAGCTGGACGAGAGTCCGATTCAGCCCGGTCGAGGGTTGGACGGGAGCCTGATCCACGCCCGGCCGGGGGCCGGATGGGGCTGGACGGGAGTCCGATTCAGCCCAGCCGGCGTTTGAGGCCTCCGGCCGAAGGCCGGATGCGCGTCAGCCGGCGCGGCCGCAGGCCGAACGGCACCCCCGCCCGGAGGGCGACGGGACTCCGTCCGGTCACCCCGCTGTCAGTGGCACCGCCTACCATCCTCGACCATGGACGATCTCTGGCGCTGTGGCGGCCTCCGCTGGTCGCAGGAGGCGCCCCGGTGGCGCTGGTGGCATCCCCGTGGTGGTGAGCGCAAGGGCGGGCGGCTCGCCCTCGGGGACACCGTGGCCCTCGCCGTGCCCCAGGGTGCCGTACGGGGCTGCGCCGGCGTCAGCCGGTCCGGGCGGCGGATGCCGTGTCCCGGTGAGGTCGTGATCCCGCCCGAGGCACGCCGCGACCAGTGCGAGGCGTGCGCCGCGCTCGACCGCTCGCAGTCCGTCGCCGCCGACACCGTGCCCGACGATCCGCGGCCCTACGCCGTCTATCTGGCCTGGTTCGCCCCGGGGCTGACGAAGGTCGGCATCACAGCCGCCGAGCGCGGCCGCCGGCGGCTGCTGGAGCAGGCCGCCGTCTGCTTCACGTTCCTCGGCCACGGGCCCCTGATGTCCGCCCGCCGTGCCGAGGCCGCGCTCGGGGCCGGGCTCGGCATCCCCGACCGCGTGCTCTCCGGCCGCAAGCGTGCCGCCCGCTCGAGCCTCCCGGGAAAGGCCGACCGGCTGCGCGAGCTGCGCGCCGTGTACGACGCGGCCGCCGGAGTCCGGGGCTGGCGCGACACGCTGACCCCCGCCCCGTTCGAACCGGTCGACCACGCCGCCGTGTTCGGCCTCGAGCCGACCGCCCCGCGCCCCGGCGCGAGGATCACGGCGCTCACGCCGGGGTGCGCGGTGACCGGCGAGCTGCGCGCGGTGGCGGGCGGCGACCTCTATCTGGCCACCCCCGAGGGGGAGCTGCTGCTGGACTCCCGCCTGGCGAACGCCTGGCCCCTCACCCGCCCCGGCCCCCACAGCCACTTCCCGCCGACAGCCCCCGTCGCCCGCGAACAGGCCGCGCCGGAGGGGCTGTTCTAGCCCGCAGGCCGGCCCTCACAGCCCGTCGACCTCCGGCGCCGACACATGCAGCACCTCATACCGCTCGCCCCCGCCCGGAGCCGCCCCGCCCGCCCACAGCGAGAACGCCACCACCTCCCAGGTCCGCGGATCCACCCCCACCGCCGCGCACCGCAGCCCCTCCGCCCCCGCCAGCTTCCCCAGCGCCGCCCGCTCCTCCTCCACCACCGACGCCGCGTCCTCCCCCGGGAGTACGGCCCGCGTCCGCCGCACCGCGACGTCCCCCCGCGCCCCGTACGCCGCCCCGCGCACGAACCCCGCGCCCACCCAGTGCTCCACCACCGGCCGCCCGAAGTCCCGTACGATCCCCCGGAATCCGTCGCCCCACAGGAAGCCGTTCATCCCCTCCGGCGTCCGCCACAGATAGAACGGCGCGTACTGATTCACCGGCGACCCGTCCACGCCCCGCTCCCGGACGGCGAACGCCTTCAGCCCCAGCCCCGGGAACGCGTCCGTGAGATGCCCCTTGGCCGCCACCCGCGCCCGGATGATCCCCATGTCGTAATCCGCCGGCAGCGTGATCCCGTACCGCATCGCGTGCATGTCTCCCCTAACTCCGTGCCGCCCTGATCAGACTTACCGCACCCCGCACCGCCTGCTCGAACGGCTCCGCCGAACCCGCCGCCCGCGCCAGCACGTAACCGCCCTGCACGGCCGCCGCGACGGCCGCGCCGACCGCCGCCGGATCGAGCGACGCCTCGAACTCGCCCGCTGCCCGCCCCTGTTCGACCACCGACGTCAGCCGGGCCCGCAGCCAGTCGAAGAGCTCGTCCACCGGCGCCCGCAGCTCCGCGCTCGCCACGATGTCCGGGTCCTGCGTCAGCCGCCCCACCGGACAGCCGCGCAACGCGTCCCGCTCCCGCAGCAGATACCGCTCGATCCGCTCGACGGCCGTACCGGGTCCCGCCAGATCGGCCTCCGCGGCCGACCGCATTTGCTCGGCCGTCCGCCGGATCGCCGCCAGCGCCAGGTCCTGCTTCCCGGCGAAGTGGTGGTACATGCTGCCCTGCCCCGCCCCGGCCAGCCGCTGGATGGCCTTGGGGCTCGTACCCGTGTACCCGCGCTCCCACAGGAGCTCCGAAGTGGCGTCGATCAACCGGTCCGCGGTGCTCATGGCAGCAGTGTACATACCAGTAGGTACAGAGAGGGAAGCAGTCCCGCCGTCCCCGTGTACTCCCTGGGGAGCAGACCGGGTGCCGCTGGCCGTACGACGCTTTCCGGCGCCAGAAGGACGAGCCTCGAGAGCGAAGGCACACACCGACCGCTCTCGAGGAGCTGAACGACATGAACGTCCTGGCGAACACCTGGCACGACGGCGGTCCCGGTCCGTGGATCCTGCTTTTCCCGCTGATCTGGGCGCTGGTCGTCGCCGGGTTCTTCCTGCTGCTGCGCCGCACCGTATGGCGCGGCCGCCCGCCGTGGCAGCGCACCCGCGCCCGTTACGGCGAGCACTCCCCGGTCGCCGTGCTCGGCCGCCGCTTCGCCGCCGGCGAGATCGACGAGGACGAGTACTGGCGCCGGCTGTCCGTGCTGAACGAGGAGTTCGGCACCGGGCCCAAGGACGGTGCGGCATGACCACCTCGGCCCCCGTCCTGACCTCGGCCGCGGCGCGCGTCACCGACGCCGTCAAGGTCTACGGGTCCGGCGACACCGAGGTCCGGGCGCTCGACGGGATCACCGTCGGGTTCCCGGCGGCCCGGTTCACCGCGATCATGGGCCCCTCCGGCTCCGGCAAGTCCACCCTCATGCACTGCGCGGCCGGTCTGGACACCCTGACCTCCGGCGCCGCGTACATCGGCGACACCGAACTCGGCGCGCTCGACGACCGCAGGCTCACCCTGCTGCGCCGCGACCGCGTCGGCTTCGTCTTCCAGGCGTTCAATCTGCTGCCGACACTGACCGTCGCGGAGAACATCACCCTCCCCCTGGACCTGGCGGGGGAGCGCGGCGACCCCGAGTGGATCGACGCCCTGATCGACGTCGTCGGCCTGCGCGACCGGCTGCACCACCGGCCCAGCGAGCTCTCCGGGGGCCAGCAGCAACGTGTCGCCGTGGCCCGCGCCTTCGCCGGCAGCCCCGACGTCGTGTTCGCCGACGAGCCCACCGGCAACCTCGACTCCCGCTCCGGGCAGGAGGTCCTCGGCCTGCTCGGCCGTACCGTCCGCGAGACCGGCCGTACCGTCGTCATGGTCACCCACGACCCCGTCGCGGCCGCGCACGCCGACGAGGTGGTTTTCCTGGCGGACGGCCGCCTCGTCGACCGGATGACCGCCCCCAGCGCCGAGCGCGTCCTGGACCGGATGAAGGACCTGGACCCGGGAGGAGGCCACCGGCCGTGAACGCCACCCTGCGGCTGAGCGCCGCCTCCCTGCGGGCCCACAAGAGGCGCTACTTCGGTACGTTCCTCGTGGTGCTCCTCGGGGTGTCCTTCCTCGCCGGCACCCTGGTGATGGGCGACACCCTGAAGTCCGCCTTCGACTCCATGTTCGGCCGCGCCACCTCGGGCACCGACGCGGTGGTGCGCAGCGCCGACGCGATCACCACCCCGGACGACGCCTTCGGCACCCGCGAGCCGGTCGACGCCGCGCTCGCCCGGACGATCGCCGGCCTGCCCGGCGTCGCGGCGGCCGTGCCCGGCATCGAGGGCCGCGGCCAGCTGCTCGGCGCCGACGGCGAACCGATCGGCGGCCAGGGCCCGCCGACGCTGGCCGGCAACTGGATCGCGGACCCTGACCTGAACTCGTACCAGCTCGCCGAGGGCCGGGTGCCCCGCCGGTCCGGCGAGGCCGTGATCAACCGCGGCGCCGCGAAGGCCGGCGGGCTCGAGATCGGCGACACGACGGTGCTGCGCACCCCGGACCCGGTCAGGATCACCGTCGTGGGCATCTCCACGTTCGGCGGCGAGGACGGCATGGGCCAGGTCACCTTCACCGGGCTGACCGAGACCGACGCCGCCCGCCATCTGGTCCCGGAGCCCGGCCAGGCCGCCTCCATCCGGGTCCGGGCCGACTCCGGCACCTCGCAGGACGAGCTCGTACGGACCCTGCGGCCGGCGCTGCCCGAGGGCGTCGAGGCCGTCACCGGGCAGGAGATCACCGAGGAGAACACGGACGAGATCTCCGGTGCGTTCCTGTCCGTGTTCACCCTGATGCTGCTGGTGTTCGCGGGTATCGCGCTGCTGGTGGCGACGTTCTCCATCCACAACACGTTCGCGATCGTCGTCGCCCAGCGCACCCGCGAGAACGCGCTGCTGCGGGCGCTGGGCGCCACCCGGCGCCAGGTGCTGGGCCAGACCCTGGCCGAGGCGGTCGCCGTCGGCGCCCTGGCCTCCGTCGCCGGACTCGCGGGCGGGATCGGCATCGCCGCCGGGCTGCAGGCGCTGTTCCCGGCGGTCGGCTTCCCGTTCCCGGACGGCGATCTGGTCGTCAGGGCCCTGTCGCTGGTGCTGCCGCTGGTCGTGGGCCTGGCCGTCTGTGTCGGCTCCGCGCTGCACCCGGCGGTCCTGGCCGGGCGGACGGCGCCGCTCGCGGCCCTGCGCGAGACGGCGGTCGACGTCTCGGCCGCCTCGCGGGTACGGGCCGTCGCCGGCGCCCTTGTCGCGCTCGCCGGTGTCGCGGTCACCGTCGCCGGGGTGCTGGCCGGACCGTCCACGGCGCTCACGGGGCTGGGGGCGGTCGCCGTCCTCGCCGGGTTCGTGGTGCTGGGCCCGGTGGCCGTCACGGGGGCGGTACGGGTGCTGGGCGCGCCCCTGCGGCGGATCAGCGGGCGGCTCGCCCGGCGCAACGCCCTGCGCAGCCCCCGGCGGACGGCCGCCACGGCCACCGCGCTGATGATCGGGGTCGCGGTGGTGTCCCTGTTCACCGTGTTCGCCTCCTCCCTGAAGGCGACGATGGACCAGAGCGTGTCGCGGGCCTTCGCCGGCGACGTGGCGGTCCAGGCCTCCGGGTTCGGGGCGGGCCCGAACGGCCTGAGCCCGAAGCTGGCGCCCGCGCTCGCCGCGCTGCCCGAGGTGGACACCGCGCTGGGCCTGGGCCAGGGCGTCGCACGGGTGGACGGCAGCGGCCGGGCGCTCACCGTCGCCGACCCGGCGGCCCTGGGGCGGGTGCTGGACCTGGGCACGGTCGACGGCCGCATCGACACCCTGGCCGACGACGCCGTCGCCGTCTCGCGGGACGAGGCGGACAAGCGCGGCTGGGCGGTCGGCTCCACCGCACGGTTCACCTTCACCGACGGCACGACCCGGCCGTTCACCGTGGCCGCCGTCTACGAGGAGGACGGGATCACCGGCGACTACGTCCTGTCCCGCACCGCCTGGGAGCCCCACCGGCTGCGTGACACGGACCGGGTGATCGCCGTGTCGTTCGCCCCCGGCACCGGCCGGGACGCCGGGAAGGCGGCGGTGGAGCGGGTCGCGGCACGCTACGGCAACCCCGAGGTGCAGACCCGCCAGGAGTACGCGGACAGCTCCGCGGCCGGCCTCGACATCATGCTGACCCTGGTCTACGCGCTGCTGGCCCTCGCGGTGCTCATCGCCCTGCTCGGCATCGCCAACACCCTCACCCTCGCCGTGCACGAACGCACCCGGGAGCTCGGCCTGCTCCGCGCCGTCGGACAGACCCGGGCCCAGCTGCGGGCCATGGTGCGCTGGGAGTCGGTGCTGGTGGCCGCGTTCGGCACGGCCGGCGGGCTGGTCCTGGGCGCGTTCCTCGGCTGGGCGATGGTCGAGGCCACGGCCGGCGGCACCGACAGCGCGTTCGCCGTACCGCCCGTACAGCTCACGGTCGTCGCCCTCGTCGGTGTCCTGGCCGGTGCGCTGGCCGGCTGGCGCCCGGCCCGGCGGGCGGCGCGGCTGGACGTGCTGCGGGCGATCGCCGCCGAATGACGCCGCGGGCCCGGACGGTCACACCGTCCGGGCCCGTCGCGGCCGCCGGCGGGGCTCAGCCCCAGTCCCGCGCCTTCGCCGCGCGGGTCCGGGCGGTTCGTACCGCCTCCAGGAAGTGCGGACTGCCGCCGCCGCCCAGGGTGAGCAGATAGTGGGTCCCGTTGACACTCGCGAGGGCCCGGCCGGGGCGCAGGAACCACGGCCGGCCGGCCCGTACGTTCTGCACCGGGGCGCTGTCGATCTCCTGGCCCAGACTGGTCAGCAGCTCGAGCCGCCCGTCCCGGATCCGTACCTGCCCGGCACGCGTCATCGAACGCAGCCACCGCCCGATCCGCACCCCGCGCGCGGCGAACTCGGTCTCCGCCACGACACCCCTCCTCGAAAGCCCGGCCCCCCACCTGACGTCCCCAGGAGCCCGTACCCCCGGAGTCTGCCCGCCGGCGGGCCCGCACACCAGTGCCCGTTTATGATCGGGACGGCCCCGACCGGGGCGCACGCATCAGCCCGAAGGAGCGGTGTGCAGCACACGCGAACGGGGGACGCACGGGTCACGAGCCCCGTCCACCCGGTCTGTCCGGCCCCGACGATCGACGTGGACCGCAGCGACCCGGCCTACCGGGCCTGGCTCAAGGAGTCGGTCCGCAAGGTCCAGGCGGACGCCAACCGCTCCGCCGACACCCATCTGCTGCGCTTCCCCCTCCCCGAGAGCTGGGGCATCGACCTGTATCTGAAGGACGAGTCGACGCACCCCACCGGCAGTCTGAAGCACCGGCTCGCCCGCTCGCTCTTCCTGTACGGGCTGTGCAACGGCTGGATCCGGCCGGGCAAACCGGTGATCGAGGCGTCCAGCGGCTCGACGGCCGTGTCGGAGGCCTACTTCGCGAAGCTGATCGGGGTGCCCTTCATCGCGGTGATGCCGCGCACGACCAGCAGCGCCAAGACCCGGCTGATCGAGTTCCACGGCGGCCGGTGCCATCTGGTGGACGACCCGCGGACGGTGTACGAGGTGTCGGCCCGTCTCGCCGCGGAGTCCGGCGGACATTACATGGACCAGTTCACGTACGCCGAACGGGCGACGGACTGGCGCGGCAACAACAACATCGCCGAGTCGGTGTTCGAACAGCTGCGGCTCGAGCGCTTTCCGGAGCCCGCCTGGATCGTGGCCACCGCGGGCACCGGCGGTACGTCCGCGACGATCGCGCGCTACATCCACTACAGCCAGTACGACACCCGGGTGTGTGTCGCCGACCCGGAGAACTCCTGCTTCTTCGACGGCTGGGTGACCGGTTCGAACGACGTCTCGTGCGACTCCCCGTCGCGGATCGAGGGCATCGGCCGGCCGCGGATGGAGCCCAGCTTCGTACCGAACGCGGTCGACCGGATGATGAAGGTCCCCGACGCGGCGAGTGTGGCCGCCGTCCGCGCGCTCGAGGGGGCGATCGGCCGCCGGGCCGGGGGGTCCACGGGCACCGGGCTGTGGAGCTCGCTGAAGATCGTGGCGGAGATGCTCACCCTGGGCCGCTCGGGCAGCGTGGTGACGCTGATCTGCGATCCGGGGGACCGGTATCTGGACAAGTACTACTCGGACGACTGGCTGGCCGGACAGGGCCTGGACATCCGGCCCTACGCGGCGGCCATCGACGCGTTCCTGGCCACGGGGGAGTGGCCGGACCACGCCGGGTAGCCCGCCTCAGCCGTCCGCCGCGGTGGCCTCCGTCTCCCCGGCGATCACCAGCCGGGGCAGCAGCTCCGGGATCCGGGTCCGGTCCTCGGGACCCATGCCGGAGTCGGTGACCCACACGTCCACCGCCGTCAGCGGGGCGAACGAACTGAGCCCCACCGTGCCCCACTTGGTGTGGTCGGCGACCACCACGACCTGCCGCGCCGCCCGCATCAGCTGCCGGTTCGTCTCCGCCTCCGCCAGGTTCGGCGTCGACAGACCGGCCGCGACGGACACGCCGTGCACGCCGAGGAACAGCAGGTCGAAGTGGAGCGTACGGATCGCCTGATCCGCGACGGGGCCCACCAGCGCGTCCGACGGCGTGCGCACACCGCCGGTCAGCACGACCGTGGTGCCCATGTCCTGCGCCGTGTGGAAGACGTCCGCGACCTGCACCGAGTTCGTCACCACGGTCAGCCCCGGCACCTCGAGCAGCTGCCGGGCCAGCGCGTAGGTCGTCGTACCGCCGGACAGGGCGATCGCCGCGCCCGGGACGACGAGGCGGGCCGCCGCGCGGGCTATCTCCTCCTTGGCGGAGGTCTCCAGCGCCGACTTGGCCTCGAAGCCGGGCTCATGGGTGCTGGCCTCGACCACCGGCACGGCGCCGCCGTGCACCTTCTCGACCATGCCCTGCCGGGCCAGGGCGTCCAGATCCCGGCGGACGGTCATGTCGGAGACCTTCAGCCTGCGCGTGAGCTCGTTGACCCGCACCCCGCCCCGGCGTCTGACCTCGTCGAGGATCATCGCGCGGCGCTGCTCCGCCAGCAGGTTCTGGTTGTTGTCGCTCAACGGCGCCCGTCCCATCCTCCGCGCTCCATTCGCCCGTATGTGCCCATCTTCCCACGTGTGTACGACACCGCGTGGGGTGAATGGCACTCCGGTGACGTGCGGAAACGTTCCTGCGGACAACCGGTTGTCACGATTGTGAATCGTCTCCCGCGCGCGCCGCTGCGTCCGCCGGGCCGGCGCGGAATCCTGGAGGACTGGACTACGGGGGACGCGTATGCCGATCGACGAGAAGACGACCACGACCGGGCGGCCGGACAGGAAGCGTCCGGGACCCGCGCTCGAACTGCTGGTGCACGGCGTCGGCGGGACCACACCGGAGCGGATGCTCGGTGATCCGCGCACCGTCCTGGTCACCGGGGACCGTACGGCGGGCATCTACCGCCGGCGCGACGACGAGCGGGGCGAACGAAGATCGTCCATCGCGGAGCCGGTGCCGGAGGCGTACTGCTGGTCCAATCTGACCTCCGGCAACGGCTCCCGCGCGCTGTGGCTGCTGCTCCTGCCGTTCATGGTGGCCAACCTGGCCCACTGGGCCCGCCCCTCGGCCCCCGCCGGCCACCGCGGCCAGCACGTGTACGACGTGCTGGTGCGGCTGCTGGCCCTCAGCCTGACGGTGCTGCTGGTGGGCGCCGCCGCCGAGGTGACGATGGACCTCATCGCCTGGCAGTGCGCCGGCGACACCCACTGCACGGCGAACAAGTCGTGGCTGGCCTTCATGTCGGACGGCGGCTGGTGGGCGGCCCCCGGCCGCCGGCTGGTCGTCGGCGCCACGGTGCCGGCGCTGCTCACCGGGCTGCTGTGGTGGCTGTCGCACCGCACCTGGAGCGCGTACGAGTCCGCGTCCCCGCCGCCCGGCGCGGGCACCGGCGACGGCGCGGCGTCCGGCGCCGAGCGCCCGGTGCTGTCGCTGCCCGGCTTCTGGTACGGGCGCCGCCTCGTCGCCCGGCTGCGCGCCGCGCACACCGCGGCCGGTCTGCTGACCCCGGCGAGCGCCCTGTGGGCGGCAGCGGCGGCGGCGGACTCCGGCGGCACCCTCGCCGCCCTCGGCCGGGTGCTCGCGGTGCCGCTGCTCGCCGGCTGGGCGGCCGTGGTGTACGTGGTGTGCCGCCGGGGCCGCTGCGAGGCGGAGCTCGACCGGGGCGACGACCGCTGGGCGGTGCGGACCCTGCCGGCCTTCGCGCTGGGCGTCCTGCTGCTCACCGCCGTACACACCGCCTGGTCCCGCCCGGGGTGGACCGGCGACGGACATCTGCCCGGCACCGGGCTGTTCGGGGTGCTGGCCGCGGCGCAGGGCGTGCTCATCGCCGCGCTGGCCGTCACCGCCTGGCGGCTGCAGCGCACGGCCGGGGGCGAGGCGCCCCCGGTGCTGAAGGGGCTGGCCGGTCCCGTCGTGGCGATGCTCGCGTGCGCGGTGGCCGGGGTGTTCTCCGGCGGGCTCGCGCAGCGGCTGGCGGACTGGCTGGACCGCGGCGCCACCCCCGGCGAGGGCGCCCTTGCCGGACCGCCCGTCGAACTCAGCTGGCAGGCCACCGTGATACCGCTGGTGCTGCTCACCGTGCTCGCCCTCGCCCTGCTGGCCGCCGCCCGGTCCTGGCGGCTGCGGAAGCAGATCGTGACCGAGGTGCCGGGCATGTACGCCGACGAGGACCCCAGCCCCCTGGAGCACCCCAACAAGCCCCGCACGCTCAGCATCGCGGGCGCCGTCTCCCGCGCCCAGCTCACCGACTTCGGCCCCACGGTGCTGGGCACCGCCGCGCTGATCGTGCTGCTCCTCGGCGGCGGCGCCGTCGCCGGCGCGTGGATCACCGGCGAGGTCCCCGGAGCGGCCGCCCGGGGCGGGCCCGGCCCGCTGCCGGCCCTCGCGCAGACCGGACAGGCGCTCGGCTCCTGGCTGATGGGCGCCGGCTTCGTCCTGCTGCTCACGATGGGCCGGCGCGCGTACAAGGACGCCTCCGCCCGGCGCAGCATCGGCATCCTGTGGGACGTCGGCACCTTCTGGCCGCGCGCCGCCCACCCCTTCGCCCCGCCCTGCTACGCGGAACGGGCGGTGCCCGACCTCACCTGGCGGATCACCAAGTGGACCGAGGCCCACCCCGGCGGACGCCTGGTCGTCTCCGGCCACTCGCAGGGCAGCGTCCTGGCCGCCGCCGCGGTGTGGCAGCTCGCCCCGGGGGACCGCGGCCGGGTGGCGCTGCTGACGTACGGGTCGCCGCTGCACCGGCTGTACGGGCGCTGGTTCCCCGGCTACTTCGGTCCCGGACGGCTCGCCGCCCTGCACGGCGACGTGGACACCTGGACCAACCTGTGGCGCCAGACCGACCCCATCGGCGGCCCCGTCGGGCTGCCGGACGGCCACGGCTCCGAGGTGGACCGGGGGCCGCTCAAGGACCCCCTGTGCTACGGGCGTACCGCCGAGCGCCCGCTGCCGTCGCCGATCCTCGGGCACTCCGACTACCAGGCCGACCCGGTGTTCGACGCCGAACGGCGGGAATTACTGGGGCGGCTGGCGTCCGTACCGGTGCAGCGCGGCGCGGCGGTCAGCCGACCGCCGGCAGATCCTCCGGATGCAGCAGGGTGAGCTCCTCCGTACTGGGCTCCGCCAGCTGCGCGACCCGCCCGGCATGCCGTTCGACCATCGACTCGAACGTCTGCCGGGCGGTGCGCCCGTTGCCGAACGCGGGCCCCTTCGGCAGCGCCGTGAAATGCTTCAGCAGCGCCTTGCGGGCGCCCTTGCCGAGCGTGTACTCGTGCTCGGCGGCCTGCTGCTCCACGATCCGCAGCAGCTCCTCGGGGGAGTAGTCGCCGAACGTGATGGTGCGCGAGAACCGCGACGCCACCCCCGGGTTGGTGGACAGGAACCGCGCCATCTCCGCCGTGTAGCCGGCGACGATCACCACGACCGCCTCGCGGTGGTCCTCCATCAGCTTCACCAGCGTGTCGATGGCCTCCTTGCCGAAGTCCCGCCCGCCGTCCTCCGGGGCCAGCGCGTACGCCTCGTCGATGAACAGCACGCCGCCGCGCGCCTTGTCGAACGCCTCCTGGGTACGGATCGCCGTGGAGCCGATGTGCTCGCCGACCAGATCGACCCGGGACACCTCCACCAGATGCCCGCGCTCCAGCACCCCGAGCGCGGCGAGGATCTCGCCGTAGAGCCGCGCCACCGTCGTCTTGCCCGTGCCGGGGGAGCCGGTGAAGACCAGATGGCGGCGCACCGAGGCGGCCTTCAGGCCCGCCTGCTCCCGGCGCCGGCCGACCTGGATCATGTCGGTGAGGGTGCGCACCTCGCGCTTGACGCTGTCCAGCCCGACGAGGGTGTCGAGTTCCTTCAGCACGTCCTGCGACGGACGGGCCTTTGGTACGGGCGCGGCGGCCGGCGCGGGCGTGTGCTGCGCCGGGACCTGCGCCTGCGCCGTCTGCACCCGCGCGGCCGGCTCCCGGGGGCGGGCCTCCGCGCTCTCGTCGCTGGTGCAGTCCGTGGCCGTCGGACCGTCGCCGCCGACCGCCCCGTCGAACTCGAACCCGCCGCGCGCGCACCGCTCGGTACGGCAGCGGGTCAGCGTCGTACGGCAGCCGTCGATGACGTGGAAGCCGTAGCCGGCGCTGCCGGTCACCCGGGTGTTCTGGAACGTGCCCCGGCCCTCCGCCGACACGTACACCCCGGCCTCCGCCGGGCCGGTGACCGTGCAGCCGGCGACCGTGGGGTCGGCGCCCTTGGTGACGATGACGCCGGTCTGCACGGCGTCCATCGTGCAGTCGTCCAGCCGGCCGCCGCTGCCGTGGTCGCGGAACCAGGCGCCCGTCGCGGCGTCGCGGATCCGGCAGTCGGCCAGCTCCACCGTGCCGCCGTCGCTCACCGACACCGCCGTGTTGCGCACCTGGCCGATGTCGCTGCCGGTGACCTCCGCCCGCGAGCCCCGGTCGAGGATGAAGAGGGCGTCCGGCACGTCGTGCAGCCGGCAGGCGTCGAGGCGGACCTCCGCGCCGTCGCTCACCCACACCGCCGGGTAGTCACCGGTGCTGTCGTGCAGCTCGCTCTGCTCGGCGACCACCCGGGTGCCGGGATCCCAGACGGACAGGCCGTTGCGGCCGAAGCGGCGGACCTTGCTGCGGGTCAGGGTCAGCTGCGAACGGGAGCGCAGGTCGACGGCGTTCTCCGGGATGTCGTGGATCTCGCAGCCGTCGAGGGTGAGCACCGCGTCGGTGTCCAGGGTGACGCCGTCCGCCGAGGTGCGGTGCACCGTGCAGTCGGTGAGGGAGGCCGTCGCCCGGGACGTGACGTGCACCCCGGTGCCCTTGATCTCGTACAGCTCGCAGCCGGTGGCCTCGGCGGCGCTCGCCTCCCCGGTGACGGCCAGCCCGGCGCCCGTCGCGTGATGCACCCGGCAGCGCTCCAGCCTCGGCTGCGCGCCGCCGCGGACGGCGATCCCGCTCTGCCCGGCCGCCAGCACCTCGCACTCCTCGGCCAGCCCCCCGGCGCCGCCGCTGAAACTCAGCCCCGTCCCGCCCGGGTTGTCCACCGTGCAGCGGCGGAGCACCGGGCGGGCGCCGGAGCGGACCTCGATCCCCGCCGCGGAGCGCGTGACCACCCGTACGTCCGACAGCTCCGGCGACCCCTCCTCCACCAGCAGCGCCGGCGCGGACGCGTCCTGCCCCTCGACCTGCAGCCCCTCGATCACCGCCGGTCCGCGCACCGTGAGCGCCACGCCGTCGGCGGGCGCGATCCGTACCGAACCCGGCGCCGTGGCGGGCCCGCGCAGCACGACCCGGCGCTGCACGACCACGTTCTCCCGGTAGGTGCCCGGCGCGATGGCCAGCACGTCACCGTCCCCGGCGGCCTGGAGCGCCTCGGTGAGCGAGCCGTACTCCCCGGTGCGGCGGCGCCACCGCGAATTGCCGGAATGCGTCACCTGAACGGAGCCCTGTGCCATGGTCGCGCTCTGCCCCCACTGCGTGCGTTACTGCCTTGCGTTCGGCGGTCGGTGGTCCACCGTAGCGCCTGCGGTGGGGGCCGGCCGTGACGCTTCAGTACCCGCGCCCCCCGTAGGGCTGTTGCTGGTAAGGCCGGCCGTAGGGGTCGGTGTACGACGGCTGCGGGGCCTGCGGCGCGGGCGCGGGGCGCGGCTGCACCGGGCGCATCGCCTCGTACCCCGTGGAGACCGTGCTCTGCGCGCCGGTGCCCGGGCCCAGCGCCGGGCGGGCCTGCGGCTGCTGCTGCGGGGCGTAGCGCGGGTGCTGCGCCTGCTGCGGGACGAACGGCTGCGGCGCCGGCGGCTGCGGGGCCCCCGGGAAGCCGCGCGGCGGCGTCTGCTGGGCCGGCTGCGGATACGCCTGCTGCTGCGGGTACGCCTGCTGCGGGTAGGACGGCTGCTGGGGCGCGGGAGCGGCGGGCAGGGCCGGGCGCGCGGGGGGCAGCGCGGGCAGCGAACTGCCCGTGTCGTACGAGGAGACCCGGATCGGGGCGATCTGAGGGGTACCCCGCTCGGCGACCAGGGAGTCGTAGATCGGGGTGTCCGGGAAGGAGGGAGGCGCGTAGTAGCCGCCGCCATACGTGCGGGGGGAGGTCATGACCCATAAGTTAAGCCCACCATGTACTCGTTGGGGAGACCGATAAGAGGGTTGTTTTACGTGTTCGGAGTGACCGCATGTCACCAATCCGAATGAACTTGGGGAAATCGGACCTTCCGCGGTGTTGAGATCCTGTTAAGGGCTGGTCCGGGTACCTTGTGAAACGCCCGATCGGGGGCTCGTCGCGGTCCTTTGGCAATACCGTGTGGTCCTGGGGTTCTTCCGTGGGTGAGAGGGCGTGGGGATGTCGTTGCGCAAGGGAGAGAACGCGGCGGTCGCCGTGCCGTCGGTGCGGGTGGAGCTCGGCTGGCGGCCGGGACCCGGGGTGCCGGACGTGGACGCGTCCGCGCTGCTGCTGCTGAGCAGCGGCCGGGTCCGCAGCGACGCCGACTTCGTCTTCTACAACCAGCCGGCCCACTCCTCGGGCGCCGTCCGGCACGAGGGGAAGCGGACCGGCGGCGCGCAGAGCCTCGATCTGATCGGCGTCGACCTCGGCCGGGTCGAGCCCGCGGTCGAGCGCATCGTGCTGTGCGCGTCCGCGGACGGCGGGAACTTCGGGCAGGTGCCCGGACTGCGGGTGCGGGTCCTGAACGCCGCCGGTGGCGCGGAGCTGATGAGCTACGAGGTGACGGACGCCCGCGCGGAGACCGCGTTCATCCTGGGGGAGCTGTACCGGCGCCAGGGCTCGTGGAAGTTCCGGGCCGTCGGCCAGGGCTACAACAGCGGACTGGAGGGCCTGGCTACGGACTTCGGCATCAGCGTCGACGAACCGCAGCACGCCCCGGCGCCCCCGCCGCAGCGCACGCCCCCGCCCGCGCCCGTGCGGACTCCGACGCCGACGATCGCGACGCCGGCCCCGCCGCCGTCCCCGTACGTGGCACCGACTCCGCCCCCGGCGCCCGTGCCGCACACCCCGCCGCCCGCGCCCCCGTCGCCGCCCGCGCCGACCCGGGTCACGCTCACCAAGGCCGCGCCCGCCGTCTCGCTGTCCAAGCAGGGCGGCACGACCGGCGTGATGCGGGTGAACCTCAACTGGGAGGTGCGCAAGCAGTTCAAGGGCTGGGGCTCCAAACGCGGCCGCGCCGTCGCCATGCACAACGACCTCGACCTCGACCTGTGCGCGCTGTTCGAGCTCGTCGACGGCTCCAAGGGCGTCGTCCAGGCCCTCGGCAACGCCTTCGGCTCGCTGCAGATGCCGCCGTTCATCCACCTCGACGGCGACGACCGCACCGGCGCCGTGGCCACCGGCGAGAACCTCACCATCAACCTCGACGCCACCCAGGCCTTCCGGCGCATCCTGATCTTCGTCACGATCTACGAGGGCGCCCGCAGCTTCTCCGGCCTCAACGCCACGGTCACCCTGCAGCCGCAGCACGGCGCGCCCATCGACTTCTCCCTCGACGAGTGCACCGTCCCGTCCACCGTCTGCGCGCTCGCGCTGATCACCAACAACGGCGGGGATCTGCTGGTCCAGCGCGAGGCCCGCTATCTCGTGGTGCCCCGCGGGATGAGCCCGCAGCGCACCATCGACCAGGCGTACGGCTGGGGCATGCAGTGGACCCCCGGCCGCAAGTGACCGGGGGCCGTCAGGCGTAGGTGCGGCCCTTCCAGGCCGCACCGCGCCCGCGGTAGTGCCGCACGGCGGAGTCCACCGTCATCAGCAGATACAGCACCGCCGTGAACGGCAGCAGCGGCGCGTCCCACGGCCGCAGCCCGTAGTACCGCAGCATCGGCCAGAAGCTGGCCGCCATCAGCGCCCACGCCGCACCGCCCGCCGCGAGCGCCGCCCCGGGCCCGCCCAGCAGCCCGGCCACGACCGCCAGCGGCGGCACCACGTAGATCACCAGGAGCCCCAGCACCGTCCCCGCGAGCAGCAGCGGGCTGTGCAGCAGCTGGGCGTACGCGCTGCGCGACACCATCCGCCACAGCTCCGCGAGCCGGGGATACGGGCGCACGCTGTCGACGTGGTCCGCCAGCCCCAGCCAGATCCGCCCGCCGTCGCGCTTGACCGCCCGGGCGAGGGACACGTCGTCGATCACCGCGCGGCGGATCGACTCCGGGACCCGGGACCGTACGGCCGCGTCCGTACGCAGCAGGACGCAGCCCCCGGCCGCCGCGGCGGTGCGGGCGCCGGGGTTGTTCACCCAGCGGAACGGATAGAGCTGGCCGAAGAAGTACACGAACGCCGGCACGATCAGCCGCTCCCAGCCGGTGGCCACCCGCAGCCGCGCCATCTGCGACACCATGTCGTACCCGCCAAAGCGGGCGGCGCTCACCAGCTCGCGCAGACTGTCCGGGCGGTGCGCGATGTCGGCGTCCGTCAGCAGCAGGTACTCGGCGTCCGTCCGCTCGCGGGCCAGGGCGATCCCGTGCCGCACCGCCCACAGCTTGCCCGTCCAGCCCTCCGCCGGCTCACCCGGCGAGTCCACCGTCAGCCCCGGCCCGCCGTGCTCGGCGGCCAGCCGCGCCGCCAGCTCCCCGGTGCCGTCCGTGCTGCCGTCGTCGATCAGGAAGATCCGTACCGGACCCGGATAGTCCTGGGCGAGCAGCGACGGCAGACTGTCCGGCAGGACGGCCGCCTCGTCGCGGGCCGGTACGACGACGGCCACCGCCGGCCAGTCGGCGGGCGGGGTGTGTCGCGGCAGCCGTACGTCGGTGCGCCAGAAGCCGCCCTGGCCGAGCAGCAGCCACAGCCAGCCGGCGAGCGAGGCGACGGCGGTCCAGGTGAGCCAGTCGTTGGAGGTCACGGCCGCAGTGTGCCGCAGTTTCGGGGCCGGTGGCCTCGATCATTTAAAGTGATTCCGTGCCGAACAACACCGCGCCCGTGATCGCCCTGGTCGACTCAGGCATCGGGCTGCTCGCGGCGGCCGCGGCCGTGCGCCGGCTGCGCCCCGACGCGCACCTCATTCTTTCGGGTGACCCCGACGGCATGCCGTGGGGCCCGCGGACCCCCGAGGACCTCAGCGGTCACGCCCTCGCGTGCGCCCGCGCCGCGGCCGCCTACGAGCCGGACGCCCTGATCATCGCCTGCAACACCGCCACCGTGCACGCCCTGGAGGCGACCCGGGCGGAGTTCGAGCCCCGGATCCCGGTGATCGGCACCGTCCCCGCGATCAAGCCCGCCGCGGCCGCCGGCGGCCCCGTCGCTGTCTGGGCCACCCCCGCCACCACCGGCAGCGCCTACCAGCGCGGCCTGATCACCGCCTTCGCGGGCGGCACCGACGTGACGGAGGTGCCCTGCCCGGGCCTGGCGGAGGCCGTCGAGCAGGCCGACGAGAACGCCGTGGCCGCCGCGGTGGCCGCCGCCGCCGGACAGACCCCGCGCGGGCTGCGCGCCCTGGTCCTCGGCTGCACGCACTACGAGCTCGTCGCCGAACAGATCCGCACCGCCGTCCAGCTCCCCGACGGCCTCCCCGTCGCCTTCCACGGCTCCGCCGACGCCGTCGCCGCGCAGGCCCTGCGCCGCATCGGCAGCGCGCCCCTCCCGCAGACACAGACACAGACGCAGACGCAGGCCGGTCCGTACGGCCGGCTCACGGTGATCCACAGCGGCCGCCGCGCCGAGCTGCCCGCCCAGGCGCTCGCCTACGCGGAGGGCCGGCTGCTCTCCGCCGCGTACCTGCCGGGGTGAGCCGACGGGCGTAGGCTGGCGCCATGAGGGCGCAACCCCCCGGCGACACCCCCATCCCCCTTTCCGCCCCGGCGGCCGTCTGGACCGGCAGGGCGAGAAACCGTGTCCAGTGGCCGCTGGCGGCCGTGGGCGCGGCCTGTATGGCGCTCGGTATCGAGCTGGCCGTCGAATCGCCCTTCACCTCCGGCCTCGCCCCGCTGGTGATGTCCATCGTCGGCTGTATCGCCGCCGGCGTACTGGTCCTGTTCGGCACCCTCGCGTTCGTCCATGTGGCGGTGAAGGTCGACGACCGGCATCTGGAGGTGCGCTGCGGCCACCTCGGGGTGCCGCGCCGCCGGATCCCCCTCGACCAGGTGCTGGGCGCCGAGTTCGTCACGGTGATCACACCCCGGCACTGGGGCGGCTGGGGCTACCGCTGGCGGCCCGACAAGGGCACCTGTGTGGTGGTGCGCCGCGGCGAGGGGTTCCGGCTGCGGCTGGTGGGCGATCACGTGTTCACGGTCACCGTGGACGACGCCCAGGACGCGGTGCGGGTGATCCGCGACCGGATGCGGATGCGGCCCGAGACCCCCGCGGAGACCTGAGGAGCCGTCCGCCCCGCCGCCGTAGGGTGGCCGTATGGCGACTCCCGACTTCATCCGTGAGCTGCGCGCCGGCGTGGGCAAGCAGCTGCTCTTCCTGCCCGGCATCTCCGCCGTGGTCCTCGACGACGACGGCCGCGTGCTGCTCAACCGCCGGGTGGACACCGGCCGCTGGTCGGTGCTCGGCGGGATCGCCGAGCCGGGGGAGCAGCCGGCGCTGACCGCCGCCCGCGAGGTGCTGGAGGAGACCGGGGTCCGTGTCATCCCGGAGCGGGTGGTGCTGGTCCAGGGGCTGCAGCCCGTCACGTACCCCAACGGCGACCGGTGCCAGTTCATGGACATCACCTTCCGCTGCCGCCCGGTCGGCGGCGAGGCGCGGGTGAACGACGACGAGTCCCTCGAGGTCGGCTGGTTCCCGCTGGACGAGCTGCCGGAGCTCGAGGACTTCTCCCTGGTACGGATCAAGCACGCGCAGGCCGAGGGCCCCGCCTGGTTCGAGCCGGCCGGGGAGTTCTGACGGGGCGGCCCCCGGGCGCATGGGGGGACACTCCACCGCGCCCCGGGGGATTGTGTGGCCGGTGCACATCGGCCCGCGGGGGGCGCGCTGCCTAGCCTGCCGTCATGGCGCACACCCCACCCTCCGCCCCCGAACCCACCGACCTCACGGGCCGCACCGCCCTCGTCACCGGCGCGGCCGGCGGCATCGGCCGGGCCTGCGCGCTGCGGCTGGCCGCCGCCGGCGCGAAGGTCCGCGCCGTGGATCTGGACGCGGACGGCCTCGACGCCCTCACGTCCGCCGCCGCCGGCCTGCCCGGCGCCGTCGTGGCGCAGCCCCTGGACCTCACCGACCTCGACGCCGCCGAACAGGCCGCGGCCGGCACCGACATCCTGGTGAACAACGCCGGCCTGCAACTGGTCAGCCCCCTCGAGCAGTTCCCGCCGCAGACCTTCGCGCGGATCCTCACGGTGATGCTCGAGGCCCCGTTCCGGCTGATCCGCGGCGCCCTGCCGCACATGTACGGGCAGGGGTGGGGGCGCGTCGTCAACATCTCCTCCGTGCACGGGCTGCGCGCCTCCGCGTACAAGTCCGCCTACGTCGCCGCCAAGCACGGTCTGGAGGGACTGTCCAAGGTCACCGCGCTGGAGGGGGCGGCCCACGGGGTGACGTCCAACTGCGTCTGCCCCGGATACGTCCGCACCCCGCTGGTCGAGCGGCAGATCGAGGGCCAGGCCGCCGCGCACGGCATCCCCGCCGAACGGGTCGTCGCCGAGGTGCTGCTGGCCGACACCGCCGTCAAACGGCTCATCGAGCCCGTCGAGGTGGCCGACGCCGTGGCCTACCTCTGCGGCCCGCGGACGTCGTTCGTCACCGGAACGTCGCTGGTCATGGACGGGGGCTGGACGGCCCACTGACCGGGCGTACCCGGAACCCCGACATCTGTTTCCGCAGATAAGTCAGGGCGATTGCCCCCCCTGGTAATTTCTGGCGAAAGTGCCCTTTCGCTCGTCCAGGAGGCCGGGATGGTCCAGTCACGCCCCGAGAAACGCTTACGCCGCGCCCTGCTCGCCGCGGTCCTGTCCCTCGGCTTCCTCGCCGCGGGCTCGGGCGCCGCGACCGGCACCGACGCCGGGCTCACCACCCTGTGTCAGGCGCCGCGCGACACCCACGGCCGGGAGCGCACCGTACACGTCCCGGAGCAGACCGCCGGCCGGCTGCTGCGCACCACCCGCTCCTACCGGGGGCCGTGCGCGGAGTACGGCACCGCGATCCCGCGCGGCGACGGCTTCCTCCGGGGCTACACCCAGCGGTCCGGTCACCGCCCGGTGGCGATGGGCGTCACCTTCACGCCCGCCACCCTGCGGAATCTGCCGACCGCGGTCAGCGACGGCACGTACTGCTTCGACAAGGACGGCGACGGCCGGCTCGACCTCCACACGGAGTGCGCCGTCGGGCACGAGGGCGTCCTCGACATGCCCGAGGCGTTCCTGGAGAACGTGGACACCCCGTTCAACTGGTCGCTGACCAACTACAACCCCATGGGGCACATCCCGCCCGGGGTCTACGACGTCCCGCACTTCGACGTCCACTTCTATATCCAGTCCCTTGCCGGCCGTAACGCCATTCGGACCGGCCCCTGCCCGGTCGTGACCGACTGCGACGACTACGCGCGCGCCAAGATCCCGGTGCCCGGGCGCTACGTCGACCCCGTCTTCAAGGACCTCGACGCGGTCGAGCCCGCCATGGGCAACCACCTCATCGACGACACCGCGCCCGAGTTCCACGGCGTGCCCTTCACCCACACCTGGATCTACGGCGCCTACGACGGCGAGGTCTCCTTCTACGAGGCGATGATCACCACCAAGTGGTTCGAGGACCTGCGCACGGGCGCCGTCGCCGACCGCTGCGTGCCGTTCAGGCAGCCGCGTGCCTGGCGGATCGCGGGCTGGTATCCGACCACGTACTGCATGGAGTACCGGGAGAACCGGAACGACTACGTCGTCTCCATGAACGACTGGGTGTACCGCACGGCGTCCTGAGGATGTCCGGGCCGTGGCGCGACGGTCGTACGCGACTCCCCGCGCACGGCCCGTCCGTCCACGGATCCGAGGGGACCGCATCCGGCCAATTTCTTGACGCGTACCTGACAGTAAGTCTCGTTCGTGGGATGGTCCATGACAGGCCCGGTCCGCACCACCCACAGCGGACCCGGGTACGGCTCTGCCCCCACAAGAGCGGCATGAAGGAGTGACATGAGGCTCACCACCAAACTGTCCTGCGTCACGGCCCTGGTCGTCGCGGTCACCGCCGGCGCGTCCACCGCGGCGAGTGCCGGTGCCCAGGCGCTGCTGGTCGACGGCTCGATCACGGCCGCGGGCAGCACCTGCAGCTGGACGAACGCCACCGCCACCGCGGACCCGCCGGCCACCCTGACGATCGCCGCGGCCTCCGTCAACAGCAGCGTCAGTTGTACGGGCGGTGCCAGTGCCACCCTCAACAACAGCCCGACGCTGGTTTTCGACGACGCGGCCGGCACCGCGACGTCCGACCTCATCGACATCACGGTGCGCCAGAGCTTCCTCTCGTGCAGCTACCGGGCCACGAACGCCGGCTGGACCCGCAGCGGCACCACCCGCGCGTACACGAACCAGGCGTTCACCGCGCGCAAGAGCGGCGGCAGCTTCCTGTGCCCGGGCTCGATATCGGCCCCCGCCGGCTCCGCCTCGCTCACCTTCCACTGAGCCCCCCGCAGGGCCCGCGCCGCCGCCGGCAGCTCCGTGCCGGCGGCGGCGCCCGTGTGCGCGCGGGACCTGCGGCCCCGGGGTCGCGGGAGCACCGCCTACAATGTGATCAGGCAGCGTCTATGCCGTGTCGACGCGGATATGGGTCTCGCCTCCCCACAGCATGAGCGGGCCCGTATCCGGGGCCCGGCTTCCCGGCCTTCGCTTGTGCTCTCCACCAGGGCCAAGGAAGGCACCCAGCACCATGACCGAAACCCCGCGCCGCCGGCGCGCGCCCCGACGCCCCACGACCGGGAAGCGGACCGCCGCGGCCAAGCGGCCGGCCCCCGCGACCGGCGGGGACTTCGCCGTCCCCGAGCCGCGGGTGCCCGCGCTGCCTCCCGTCGCCGCGTTCGCGGACCTCGAGCTGCCCGGCGGACTCCTCGCCACCCTCGGCGAGCAGGGCGTCACCGAGCCCTTCCCGATCCAGGCCGCCACCCTGCCCAACGCCCTCGCCGGCCGCGACGTGCTGGGCCGGGGCCGTACCGGCTCCGGCAAGACGCTGGCGTTCGGCCTCGCCGTCCTGGCCCGCCTCGCCGGACAGCGGGCCGAGCCCAGGGCGCCGCTGGCGCTGGTGCTGGTGCCCACGCGCGAGCTCGCCCAGCAGGTCACCGACGCCCTCACCCCGTACGCGCAGTCCGTGAGCCTGCGGCTGGCCACCGTGGTGGGCGGTATGTCGATCACCCGGCAGGCCGCGGCGCTCCGGCGCGGCGCGGAGGTGCTGGTGGCCACGCCCGGCCGGCTGGCGGACCTCATCGAGCGCGGCGACTGCGACCTCGCCCAGGTCGGCGTCACGGTGCTGGACGAGGCCGACCAGATGGCCGACATGGGCTTCCTGCCGCAGGTCACCCGGCTGCTGAAGCAGGTGCGCCCGGACGGCCAGCGGCTGCTGTTCTCCGCGACACTGGACCGTAACGTCGACCGGCTGGTCACCCAGTTCCTCACCGACCCGGTCGCGCACTCCGTGGACCCGTCGGCCGGTGCCGTGACGACCATGGAGCACCACGTGCTGTACGTGGCCGACGCGACGGAGAAGCGGGCGGTGGCCACCCGGATCGCGGCCCGCGACGGCCGGGTGATCCTCTTCCTGCACACCAAGCGGGCCGTGGACCGGTTCACCAAGCGGCTGCTGGCCAGCGGCGTACGGGCGTCCGGACTGCACGGCGGCCGGTCCCAGCCGCAGCGCAACCGGACCCTGGACCAGTTCAAGACCGGCCAGGTCAGCGCGCTCGTCGCCACCAACGTCGCCGCCCGCGGCATCCACATCGACGACCTCGACCTGGTCGTGAACGTCGATCCGCCGATGGACCACAAGGACTATCTGCACCGCGGCGGCCGCACCGCGCGCGCCGGCGAGTCCGGCAGCGTGGTGACCCTCGTCCTGCCCGAGGAGAAGCGCGAGGTCGGCAAGCTGATGGCGGACGCCGGCATCCGGCCCCGGGCGCTGCAGGTGAAGTCCACGGACGAGGAGCTGGCCCGGCTGACCGGCGCCCGTGAGCCGTCCGGCACGGCCGTCGTCATCGAGGTGCCGCAGCAGCCCGCCGCCCGGCCGAAGGCCCGTCCGGCGTCCCGCTCCCGCCGGCGGCCGGCGGCGGCCGGGACGGGCGCGGCGCCCGCGAAGCGGACGGGCGGGGGCGGCGGGAAGACCGCCGGCTCCGGGCAGAAGACCGCGCAGGCCGCCGGGCGGAAGAAGACCGACCGCAACCCGGCGGGCAAGACCGGGCAGAACCCCGCGCGCAAGACGGCGCAGTCCTCCGCCCGCAAGACCTCCGGAGCCCCGCAGCGCCGCCGTACGTCGCCGGGCCGCTGAGCCGGCGGCGGGCGTCGGACCTCCCGCTCTGGCGGTGCGGGCCCCCTGCGTGGTAAGCAGATCGCTGAATCAGGTGACAACGCAGGAAAACCGGGGTTGTCGGGTGGGCGTGTCGACGTCGTGGGACGCTGCGTCCCCCGACCCGGCGCCGGAGGGGAGCCGATCCGACATGCAGGCCGACGAGCAGTCCGACACCGGGCGCCGTATACAGCGGACCGTCGCCGGGGACGCCGCGGCCGGGCTGCGCGCCCGGTTCGACGCCGCCCGCCGGGCGCTGGCCACCGGGGACCCGCGGGTGGCGGCCGGGCAGTACGGTGTGCTGCTCGGCGAGGCCCGCGCCCGGGGGCTGGTGCGGGAGGAGGCGCAGGCGCTGCTGGGCCTCGGCCACTGCGGGCTGGAGAACGGGGAGCTGGAGAAGGCCCGCGACCACTTCGAGGCCGCGGAGCGGCTGATCGCCGGTGACGAGCCGGCGCAGCGGGCGCGGGCGGTGCGCGGCCGGGCGGTGGCCCATCTGCTCTCCGGCGAACTGCGCTACTCCTGCTATCTCATCGAGGCCGAGCTGCAGCGCCTGGCCGCCACCGGCGCGGCCGACCCCACCGCCGTGCTCATCCTGTGTACGGCGGCCATCCCCCCGTACATGGACATGGGCGCCCACGCCCGCGCCGCGCAGGCAGCGGAGCAGGCGCTGGCCCTGGAGCCGCGGGTCGACGACCCGGCGGCGGTGGCGTCGATGCACCGTTCTGTGGCCCGGACGTTCCTCGCCGAGGGCCGTACCGCGGAGGCGGACGCGTCGCTGGCCAGGGCGACCGAGCTGTTCGAGCGGCTGCAGATCCGCACCGAGCTGGCCCACTGCCACTGGATGCGCGGCTATGTGCTGGCCCAGCGCGGCGAACTGGAGTCGGCCGAGCACGAGTTGCGTACGGCCCGCGACATGCTTCTCGCCAAGCGGGCCGTGCTGTTCACCGCGCAGGTGGAGGTGGAGCTGGCGGACGTGCTGCGCCGGCGGGGCAGCACGTCCGAGGCGGCCCAGCTGCTGCAGCTTCTCCTCGACCCCGCCCGCCCCGGGTTCGGTACGGTGCACGCCGCCGGCGCCCACCGGCTGCTGGGGCTGATCGCCGAGGCCGCCGGGGACGACGACCGCGCGGAGGAGCACTACGTCAACGCGCTGGCCCTGCTGGAGACGGCGGGCGCGGCCGGTGACCTGGCGGACCTGTGCCGGCTGCTGGGGGACCTGCTGCGGCGTGCGGGCCGGACCGAGGCCGCGCTGGAGACGTACCGTACGGGCCTGGGCCACCGCGCCTCGCCCGGCACCACGACTCTCGGCCCCGCGCCGTCGGCCCGCCCCTGAGCGGGGCGGACCTCCGGCGGGGTGTCAGGCCGCCCGGTGGTACTGGTGCGGGCGGTGCGCCTCGGCGCCGAGCTCGCGGGCGGCGCGCTGCGCCCAGTACGGGTCGCGCAGCAGCTCACGGCCCAGGAGGACGGCGTCCGCCCGGCCGGCGGCGAGGATCTCCTGGGCCTGGGCGGGCTCGGTGATCAGGCCGACGGCGGCGGTGGGCAGGCCCGACTCGGCGCGGACCCGGGCGGCGAAGGGGACCTGGTAGCCGGGGCCCGACTCGATCCGTACGCCCGTGACGTTCCCGCCGGTGGAGACGTCCAGCAGGTCGACGCCGCGGGCCTGGAGCTCCTTGGCCAGCCGGACGGTGTCGTCCGCCGTCCAGCCCTCGCGGTCGTCGTCCGCCCCGATCCAGTCGGTGGCGGACACCCGGAAGAACAGCGGGAGTTCGTCGGGCCAGACGGCGCGGACGGCGTCGGTCACCTCGAGCGCGAACCGGGTGCGGCCCTCGAACGTGCCCCCGTAGCCGTCGGTGCGGTGGTTGCTGGCGGGGGAGAGGAACTGGTGGATCAGATAGCCGTGGGCGCCGTGCACCTCGGCCACCTCGAAGCCGGCCGCGAGCGCGCGCCGCGCCGCGTCGGCGAACTCCCGTACGATCGCGTCGATCTGCGCCACGGTGAGCTCCTCGGGCGCCGTGTGCGCTTCGCCGAACGCCAGCGGGCTCGGGCCCAGCGGCGTCCAGCCGTACGGCTCGTCCGGCGCGAGGGGGCCGCCGCCGGCCCAGGTGCGCTCGGTCGACGCCTTGCGTCCGGCGTGCGCGAGCTGGATGCCGGGCACGGTGTGCTGGGACTTCAGCAGCGCGGTGATCCGGCGGAACGCCTCGGTCTGGGTGTTGTTCCAGATGCCCAGGTCGTACGGGCTGATCCGGCCCTCGGGGCTGATCGCGGTCGCCTCGGTGAGGATCAGTCCGGTCCCGCCCGCCGCCCGCGCGCCGAGATGCGCCAGATGCCAGTCCGTCGGCACCCCGGCCGCCGCGCCCTCGGGGACGGCGCTGTACTGGCACATCGGTGCCATCCAGATCCGGTTGGGGACGGTCAGCGACCGCAGGGTGTACGGGGTGAAGAGGGACGTCATCGCGGGCTCCTGGTGAACGCGTTGCCGGTACGGATTAATGATTGCACACGCGCGCTATTTGTGTGAGCCTTATAACGGCGTCGTGAAGAAAATTTCTTCCCCGGGCAAGATCGCTCGATAGTTTCCGGGAGGCTTCCGGTAGTGTTGACGCTCCTCGGGGACTGATCGCCCCGGACGGTCAAGACCGCCTCGGGGTACGGGCCTTGGGATCCGGAGCGTTCGCGGAGCCGGAGCCCCGCTCGTCGACGGAAGGTGGGATGGTGTCGAGGGACGGCGTCAAGGGCAGGGAGGCCGCGGGCGATGCGCCCAAGGTGACGATCACGGACATCGCCCGGGAGGCCGGTGTCTCGGTGCCCACGGTCTCGCGCGTCGTCAACGGCCGCTCCGACGTCTCGCCGGCCACCCGGGCCCGGGTGGAGGACCTCCTCCGCCGGCACGGGTATCAGCGCCGCTCGGCCCCCGGCGACCGCGCCGCGCTGCTCGACCTGGTCTTCAACGATCTGGACAGCCCCTGGTCCGTCGAGATCATCCGCGGCGTCGAGGACGTCGCCCACGCCGCCGGCGTCGGCACCGTCGTCTCCGCGATCCACGACCGCGCCGGCTCCGCGAGGCAGTGGATGACCAATCTGCGCGCCCGCGCCACGGACGGCGTGATCCTGGTGACGTCGGCGCTCGAGCCCCTCATGCACGAGGAGCTCCGGCGGCTCGGCGTGCCGCTCGTGGTCGTCGACCCGGCCGGCGCGTTCGCCCTGGACGCGCCCACCGTGGGCGCCACGAACTGGGCCGGCGGCATGGCCGCCACCGAGCATCTGCTGGGGCTCGGGCACACCCGGATCGGATTCGTCGCCGGCCCCGCCCGGCTGCTGTGCTCGCGCGCCCGGCTCGACGGCTACCGGGCGGCGCTGGACGGCGCCGGGGTGCCCGTCGACGACACCCTGATCGTGCAGGGCGACTTCTACCCCGAGTCCGGCTTCGCCGGCTGCAACGACCTGCTCGCCCTCGAGCGGCCGCCCACCGCCCTGTTCGCCTCCAGTGACCAGATGGCCCTCGGCGCCATCGAGGCGCTGCGCCGCCGCGGGCTGCGCGTACCGGAGGACATGAGCGTCGTCGGCTTCGACGACCTGCCCGAAGTGCGCTGGTCGGCGCCCCCGCTGACCACCGTCCGCCAGCCCCTGTCCGACATGGGCAAGCTGGCGGCGCGCACCGTGCTGGGCCTGGCCCAGGGGATCGAACCGGCCTCCGCGCGCGTGGAACTGGCCACCGAACTGGTCGTCCGTTCGAGTACGGGCCCCCGCGGCTGAGCTGTCCCGGGTCACAACCCAACAGCGTTTTCCGTTACGGGCGTTGACACCGGCGTGTCACGCCCGTAATTTCCGTGCGCATCGACCGAGAGTTTTCGGAACCTTTCCGGAAGGTGTGCGATGCGATCCTTAGAGCCGACGCCCCGATCCGCTTCCACCGCCCGCCACGGGCTCTCCCGCCGGGGGTTCCTGGCAGCCACCTCCGCGGCCGGTCTGGGCGCGGCCGCGCTCACCGCCTGCGGCAGTGACGACTCCGGTGGCAAGGACAGTTCCGGCAGAACCGTCGTCGAATGGTGGAACATCACCACCGGCGATCCCGGCAAAAGCATCTGGGCGGCCCGCGCCAAGGAGTTCGAGAAGCAGAACCCCCATGTGCGGATCAAGCCGGTGGTGCTGGAGAACGACGCGTACAAGACGAAGATGACCGCCCTGATCAGCTCCGGAAAACTTCCGGACATCTTCCACACCTGGGGCGGCGGCGTCCTCGGCCAGCAGGTCGAGGCCGGCCTCGTGGAGGACCTCACCGAGTCCGCCGCCGACGTGACCGGCGGCATGATGGCGGCGGCCAAAAAGCCCTACGAGCTCGACGGCAGGACCTACGCCGTCCCGTTCGACATCGGCGCCGTCGGCTTCTGGTACAACAAGAAGCTCTTCGCGCAGGCCGGTATCGACGCCCCGCCGACCACCTGGGCCGCGTATCTGGACGCCGTCCGGGCGCTGAAGGACGCGGACATCACCCCCATCGCCCTGGCCGGCAAGGAGAAGTGGACGGGGATGTACTACTGGTCCTATCTGGCGATGCGGATCGCCGGACTGGACCAGATGCGCCAGGCCGCCGAGTCCAAGGACTTCACCGGCGACGACTTCGTCAAGGCCGGTGAGCACCTGAAGGAGCTCGTGGACCTCAAGCCCTTCCAGAAGGGCTTCCTCGGCGCCGCGTACTCCACCCCGACCGGCCAGGCGGCCACCGTCGGCAACGCCAAGGCCGCCATGGAGCTCATGGGCCAGTGGGCGCCCACCGTGGAGAGCGACCAGGGCAAGGGCATCGGCGAGGACCTCGGGTTCTTCCAGTTCCCCGCGGTCGACGGCGGCAAGGGCGCGCTCACCGAGGTGTTCGGCGGGGGCGGCGGCCACGCGCTGCGCAAGGGAGCCCCGAAGGAGGCCCTGGAGTTCGTGAAGTTCTTCGCCGCCGCGGAGTTCGACCGCAAGCTCGTCAAGGAGACCGGCCTCATCCCCGTGGTCACCGCCGCCGCGGACGCCCTCAGCGACCCCAACCTCAAGCAGGTGTCGGACGCGCTGAACGGCTCCACCGGCTTCCAGCTCTACCTCGACCAGGACTACCCGCCGGCGGTCGGCCAGGAGATCAACGACAGCACCGGCGCGCTCATCGCCGGCTCCAAGTCACCCGCCGACGTGGCCAAGTCCATCACCCAGGTCTTCAAGAGCCAGTAGATGAAGGGGACATCGACCGTCGCCGACGGTACGCCCCCCGCCCCGCCGTCCCCGGCCCCGGTCTCCTCCCGGGGCCGGGCCGGCGGGCGCCCGGCGTCCCGGCGTATCCGTGAGTGGTTCACCGCGGTCGCCTTCACGGTGCCCGCGCTCGTACTGTTCGGCCTGCTCGTCCTGGCGCCGATCATGTACGCCGCGTACGTCAGCTTCTTCGACTGGGGCGGCTTCGGCTCGCCCGAGGACTTCACCGGCACCGGCAACTACAGCCGGCTGCTGGACGACCCGGTCTTCCTCGGCGACCTGTGGCGCGGGCTGCTGCTGGTCCTCTTCTCCGTCGCCCTGCAGCTGCCGTTCGCCCTGGCCATGGCGGTGCTGCTGACGCAGAAGCTGCGCGGGCGGGCGATCTACCGGATGCTGTTCTTCGCGCCGTACGTGCTCTCCGAAGTGATCACCGGCGTGCTCTTCGGCATGATCTTCGCCCCCGATGTCGGCCTCGCCGACAAGAGCTTCGGCGCCGTGGGACTGGACGGGCTCGGCGGGCTGTGGCTCGCCGACCAGGACAGCGTGCTGGCCACCCTGTTCCTCGTCATGACCTGGAAGTACTTCGGCTTCCACATGATGCTCTACCTGGCCGGACTGCAGAACATCCCCGCCGAACTCCACGAGGCCGCCCGGATCGACGGCGCCGGCTCCTGGCAGCGTTTCCGCCACATCACGCTGCCGCTGCTCGGCCCGACCGTCCGGATCAGCGTCTTCCTCTCCGTCATCGGCGCCATCCAGCTCTTCGACCTGGTCTGGGTGACGACCGCCGGCGGCCCCGACCACGCCTCCGAGACCATGGCGGTCACCCTCTTCCAGTACGGCTTCAAGCGTTTCGAGGTCGGCTACGCCAGCGCGCTGAGCATCGCGCTGTTCCTGATCAGCCTGGTCTTCGCGCTGGCCTACCAGCGGTTCGTGATGCGCCGCGACACCGAAGGAGCCCTCACCAACATGCGAGCCAACCGATGACGGCCGCGGGCGGGGCGACGGCGGCGCAGGACCTGGCCCGGGCCCGCGCCGTGCGCCGGCGCCGGATCCGTTCCGTACCGCTGTACGTGATCGTGCTGGTCGTCGGCGCGCTCATGGTCACACCGCTGCTGTACGCGCTGATCTCCGGGTTCAAGTCCACCGACCAGCTCTCCACCAACACCTTCGGGCTGCCCTCGCCCTGGGTGTGGGAGAACTACGGCGACATCCTCGGCTCGTCCGGCTTCTGGCGGTCCTTCGGCTCCTCGGTCGTCATCGCCCTGGGTACGACCGTGCTGACCGTCGGAGCGGCGGCGCTGGCGGCGTTCGCGCTGGCCCGGTTCGCCTTCCGGGGCCGCGAGGTGCTCTTCACGCTGTTCGCGGTGGGGCTGATGTTCCCCTTCGCGGCGGCGATCGTGCCGCTGTTCGTGATGCTGCGCACCATGGGGCTGCTGGACAACCCGTGGGGGGTGATCCTGCCGCAGGCCGCGTTCGGGCTGCCGGTGACGATCGTCATCCTGCGCGGGTTCTTCCGCGCCATCCCCGGTGACCTCGAGGAGGCGGCCACCCTCGACGGCTGCGGGCCGCTCGGCTTCTTCTGGCGGATCCTGCTGCCGATGGCGCGCCCGGTGCTGGGCACCGTGTCCGTGCTGGCGGTGGTGGGCAGCTGGAACAACTTCCTGCTGCCGCTGCTGGTGTTCAGCGACCAGACCTGGTGGACCATCCCGCTGGGCATCCAGCAGTACCAGGGCGAACGCTCCGCCGACACCGCCCGCATCTTCGCCTATCTGGTCCTGGCCATGGCGCCCGCGCTCGCCTTCTACGCCGTCGCCGAGCGCCAGCTCATCGGCGGCATCACGCTCGGCGCCACCAAGGGCTGACCCCCGCGCTCCGACCCGCCCACGTATCCGAGGAGTCCCATGGTCCAGCCCTGGCAGGACACCGAACTGCCCGACGAACGGCGGGCGGCCGATCTGCTCGCCCGGATGACGGACGAGGAGAAGGCCGCCCAGCTGGTGAGCGTCTGGCTCGGTGCGGACGATGACGACGACGGCGCGGACGTGGCGCCGCTGCAGCACGCGCTCGGCGAGCCGGTCGGGCTGGAGGAACTGCTGCCGTACGGACTGGGCCACCTCACCCGCCCGTTCGGCACCGCCCCCGTGGCCCCCGTGGAGGGCGCCGCCGAACTCGCCGCGCTGCAGCGCCGGATCCGCGCCGGCAACCGCTTCGGCATCCCGGCCATCGCCCACGAGGAATGCCTGACGGGATTCACCACCTGGCAGGCCACCGCCTTCCCCACCCCCCTGGCCTGGGGCGCCTCCTTCGACCCCGGCCTGGTCGGCGAGGCCGCCGCGGCCATCGGCGCGACGATGGCGTCCGTCGGCGTCCACCAGGGCCTCTCACCCGTGCTGGACGTCGTCCGCGACCCGCGCTGGGGGCGTACGGAGGAGGCCATCGGCGAGGACCCGTACCTGGTGGCGACCATCGGCACCGCGTACGTCCGGGGCCTGGAGTCCGCCGGGATCGTCGCCACCCTCAAGCACTTCGCCGCCTACTCCGCCTCCAGGGCCGGCCGCAATCACGCCCCCGCCCCGCTCGGCCCGCGCGAGCTGGCCGACGTCATCCTGCCTCCCTTCGAGATGGCGCTGCGGGACGGGGGCGCCCGGTCGGTGATGCCCGCGTACAACGACATCGACGGGCTGCCCGCGCACGCGGACCCGGAGCTGCTCACCCGGCTGCTGCGCGAGGCGTGGGGCTTCACCGGGACCGTCGTCTCCGACTACTTCGCCGTGACCTTCCTGCGCTCCGCGCACCGGGTCGCCGCGACCGACGCCGAGGCCGCGGAGCTGGCCCTGGCCGCCGGCGTGGACGTGGAGCTGCCCGCCGGCCGCTGCTTCCCCGCGGCGAGCCCGCCGCGCGAGCTGCTGGACCGGGCGGCGCTGCGTGTCCTCACGCAGAAGTGCGCCCTCGGCATGCTCGACCCCGGCTGGGAGCCCGCCGTCCCGGAGACCGCCGACCTCAACCCCCCGCGGCTGCGCGATCTCGCGGCCCGGCTCGCGGAGGAGTCCGTGGTCCTCGTCGCCAACGACGGCGGCGCCCTGCCGCTGCCGGCCGAGGCACGGATCGCCGTGCTGGGGCCGCTGGCCGACGAACCGGCCGCCATGCTCGGCTGCTACAGCTTCCCCCGCCACGTCGGCGTCGAACACCCCGAACTGCCCATGGGCATCAAGGTCCCCACCCTCGCGGAGGCCCTGCGCGCCGAACTTCCCGGCGCCGGCTTCGTCGACGACCCGGCGCGGGCCGACGTGTGCGTGGTCGCCGTCGGCGACCGCTCGGGCCTCTTCGGCCGGGGCACCTCCGGCGAGGGCTGCGACGCCCCGGACCTGCTGCTGCCGTTCGGCCAGGGCGAGGTGGTCGAGGCGGCGCTGGACTCCGGTACGCCGGTGGTGCTGGTGCTGCTCAGCGGCCGGCCGTACGCGCTGGGGGCCTGGGCGGACCGGGCGGCGGCGATCGTGCAGGCCTTCTTCCCCGGCCAGGAGGGCGGCCCGGCGGTCGCCGGGGTGCTCGCCGGGCGGGTCGAACCCTCCGGCCGGCTGCCGGTGAGCGTGCCCCGCGAGCCCGGGGGCCAGCCGTGGAACTATCTGGCGCCCCCGCTGGGCTGGCACAACGACGCCAGCAGCCTCGACCCGCGGCCGCTGTTCCCCTTCGGACACGGCCTGGCGTACACGGAGTTCGCCTGGGACGCGCCGTCGGCCGCCGCGGCCGAGACGACGGTCGACGGGGAGGTGTCGCTCGACGTCACCGTGCGCAACACCGGGGCGCGGCCCGGCACCGAGGTCGTCCAGGTGTATCTGCACGACCCGGTCGGGAGGGTCGCCCTGCCCGAGGCCCGGCTGGTCGGCTATCTGCGCGTCCCCCTGGACCCCGGCGCCTCCGCGGACGTCCGGGTCACCTTCCCGGCGGACCTCGCCGCGTACACCGGTCCCGACGGACGCCGGATCGTCGAGCCCGGGGAGCTGGAGCTGCGGCTGTCGTCCTCCAGTCTGGAGACCCGTCACCGGGTGCGGGTCACGCTCACCGGCGAGGAGCGCGTGGTGGGGCACGACCGGCGGCTGCGCTGCGGGATGACCTTCCGCCCGCGCCGCCCCTGAAAGCGGGCGGCCGCCCGAAATACTTGGGAGCCGGGCGGCCGCCGGGGAGGGGGAGTCAGTCCGAGGCTCCCCCTCCCGCACCCTTTCGTCTTACGCCGGAAGCCGGACCTCCGCCAGAGCCGGGAGCCCGGCGGTCATCGGGGGACATCTCCTGGACCGATTCTTATACCGGTATTAGAATCGCGGCATGGTGAGGACCCCGCTGACCCCCGAGGAACGCGCCCGCGGCGAGCGGCTGGGCGCGCTGCTGCGTGCCGCCCGCGGCGAGCGCAGCATGGTGGAGGTCGCCGCCGCGGCCGGCGTGTCGGCCGAGACCCTGCGGAAGATCGAGACGGGCCGGGCGCCGACCCCGGCGTTCTTCACCGTGACGGCGCTGGCCGCCGCGCTCGGGCTGTCCCTCGAGACGCTGGACGCCGCGGCCCGCGGGGCGGACGGTTCCCGGCGGCTGACGGCCTGATCCCGTGGCGTGATCCCCCGGGCGCGGTTGCGGGCACCCGTTAGGCTCGGTGCATGGCTGCTGACGGGGAGTTCAAGAGGGACCTCAGGTACATCACGACGCGGATCACCGCCGACGGCCGGGACGGCTGGCCGGTGGAGCCCGGGCGCTACCGGCTGGTGATCGCCCGCGCGTGCCCGTGGGCGAACCGGGCGGCGATCGTCCGCCGCCTGATGGGCCTGGAGGACGTGCTGTCGATGGGCGTCGCCGGTCCGCTGCACGACGAGCGGAGCTGGTCGTTCGACCTGGACCCCGACGGCCGCGACCCCGTCCTGGGCATCGAGCGGCTGCAGGAGGCGTTCTTCCGGCGCGACCCCGAGTACCCGCGGGGTATCACCGTGCCGGCGATCGTCGACATCCCCACCGGGCAGGTCGTCACCAACGACTTCCCGCGGATGACGCTCGACCTCGGCCGGGAATGGGCCGCCCACCAGCGCGACGGCGCCCCCGACCTCTACCCCGACAAGCTGCGCGACGAGATCGACGACGTCGCCCTGAAGGTCTTCCACGACGTCAACAACGGCGTCTACAAATGCGGTTTCGCCCGCTCGCAGGACGCCTACGAGGGCGCGTACCGGGCGCTGTGGGAGCGGCTGGACTGGCTGGAGGAGCGGCTGCGCACCCAGCGCTATCTGGTCGGCGACACGATCACCGAGGCCGACGTCCGGCTGTGGCCGACGCTGGTCCGCTTCGACGCGGTCTACCACGGCCACTTCAAGTGCAACCGGCAGAAACTCGCCGAGATGCCGGCGCTGTGGGCGTACGCGCGGGACCTGTTCCAGACCCCCGGCTTCGGCGACACCATCGACTTCGAGCAGACCAAGACGCACTACTACGGCGTGCACCGCATGATCAACCCGACCGGGATCGTCCCCAGCGGCCCCGACCCCCGCGGCTGGCTCACCCCGCACGGACGCGAGGCCCTCGGCGGCCGCCCGTTCGGCGACGGCACCGCGCCCGGCCCCGTACCCGAGGGTGAGCGGGTGCCGGCCCTGGGTTAGGTCTTCCGGTACGTGTACGCGTCGGCGGCCGCCGCCTCCACGGCCGCCAGGCCGCCGCCCGCCGACGCCGTCACGACCGCCGCCACCGCGCCCTCGACCAGGGGCGCGTCCAGCAGCCGGGTGTGCGGGGGGAGTTCGTCCCCGTCCGCCAGCAGGGCCCGTACGGTCAGCACGGCGCTGCCCAGATCCGCCAGCACCGCCACCCCCGCCCCGCCGTCGACCGCCCGCGCGGCGGCGGCGATCCGGTCCGCGTCCGTCCCGAAGCCCCCGTCCGCCGTACCCCCGGCGGCGGCGATCCGGGTGAAGCCGCCGCCCGCCAGGGACACCGCCATCCGCGCCACCGACTCGGCGACCTCGGCGCTGTGCGACACCAGCACCACCCCGACCGTGTCACTCACGTTCACTCCGCGATGTCGGTACGGTCACCCCGGGCGACCTGTTTGTCCGGGCTGGGGGTCCGGGGGTCATCCCCCGGGGAAACGCAGGCACCGGCCACCTCCGCCAGCGCCGCCACCAGCAGCGCCGAGGACGTGGCCCCCGGGTCCCGGTGCCCCACGCTGCGGGCGCCGAGGTAGCTCGCGCGCCCCTTGCGTGCCCGCAGCGGCACCGTGGCCAGCGCACCCTCCTGGGCCGCCGCGCGGGCCGCCCCGTACCCCTCGCCCAGCGCCGCCACCGCAGGCGTCAGCGCGTCGAGCATCGTCTTGTCCCCCGGGACCGCGCCGCCGAGCCTGCCCACGGCCGCCACCCCGGCGGCGAGGGCCTCGCGCACCGCCTCGTCGCTCACCTCCGCCGCCTCGCCCAGCGCCTTGCCGGCGGCGCGCAGCAGCGTCCCGTACAGCGGCCCCGACGCCCCGCCGACCCTGGAGATCAGCTGCCGCCCGGCCAGCACGAGCACCGCGCCGGGGGTGTCCGGCGGCCCGGACCGGAGTGCCTCGGCGACGGCGGCGAAACCACGCCGCATGTTGACGCCGTGGTCGGCGTCCCCGATCGCCGAGTCGAGCTCCGTCAGCCGGTCGGCCTCACGTTCGATGGAGGCGGCGGCGGCCAGCAGCCAGCGGCAGAAGAAGTCCGCGTCGCGCACAGCACGTTCCTCTCGTCAGATCCCCCACCGCAGCGCCGGGGTGCGCACCGGCGCGTCCCACAGCCGCAGCAGATCCTCGTCCGCCTGACACAGGGTCACCGAGCAGCCGGCCATGTCCAGCGACGTCACATAGTTGCCGACCAGCGTACGGGCCACCGGCACCCGCCGCTCGCGCAGCACCCGGTGCACCTCGGCGGCGAAACCGTACAGCTCCAGCAGCGGTGTCGCGCCCATGCCGTTGACCAGCGCCAGCACCGGTGCGGTCGGATTCAGGTCGTCCAGTACGGCGTGCACCGCGAAGTCCGCGATCTCGGCGGACGTCATCATCGGCCGGCGCTCGCGTCCCGGCTCGCCGTGGATGCCGATGCCCAGCTCCAGCTCGCCGGGCGGGAGATCGAACGTCGGGCCGCCCTTGGCCGGGGTCGTGCACGCGGACAGGGCGACGCCGAAGCTCCGCGAGGACTCGTTGACCTGCCGGGCCACGGCCTCGACCCGCTCCAGCGGCGCGCCCTCCTGCGCCACCGCCCCGGCGAGCTTCTCGACGAAGAGGGTGGCGCCGGTGCCGCGCCGGCCCGCGGTGTAGAGGCTGTCGGTGACGGCCACGTCGTCGTTGACCAGGACCTTCGCGATCCGGATGCCCTCGTCCTCGGCGAGCTCGGCGGCCATGTCGAAGTTCAGTACGTCCCCGGTGTAGTTCTTCACCACGAACAGCACCCCGTTGCCGCTGTCCACCGCCGCCGCGGCCCGCGCCATCTGGTCGGGCACCGGCGAGGTGAACACCTCGCCCGGACACGCGGCGTCGAGCATGCCGAGCCCCACGAACCCCCCGTGCAGCGGCTCGTGCCCCGACCCGCCGCCGGACACCAGCCCCACCTTGTCCGCCACTGGCGCGTCCCGCCGCACCACCACCCGGTTCTCCACGTCGACCGTGAGATCCGGATGCGCGGCGGCGACACCGCGCAGGGCGTCGGAGACCACGCTCTCGGGGACGTTGATGAGCATCCGCACGGGCTACCTCCTGGCTGATCGGCGAAACGTCGGTCACCGCGGGCGGGTGATCGGGGCCCGCTGACGGCAGTATCGGCCCTGCGGCGGCGAAGGTCACGCCCCCGGCCGGCGAGGGCGCGCCCCACGGCCCGGCCCGGACCCACGCCGCCGAGGTCAACGAGGCGCCGGTGGCGTTCCTGGACACGTGACGGCGGCTCACCGCCCCCGGGCCCGTCACCAGCGACCCTCGAGTCGGGGCCCGTAGGCTCCCGCCAGGACCCGGCAGGTGCCAGCGGGGGAGACGTGTGAGCGTGCTCATCGAGGACTACGGGCTGATCGGTGATATGCGGACGGCCGCACTGGTCGGCCGCGACGGCGCGGTGGACTGGCTCTGCCTGCCCCGCTTCGACTCGCCCGCCGCGTTCGCGGCCCTCCTCGGCACCGACGAGCACGGCTCGTGGACCATGGGACCGGCCGGCGCCCCGGGCCGGCCGGCGACCCGGCGGCGCTACCGGGGCGACACGCTGGTCCTGGAGAGCGAGTGGGACCTGCCCGAGGGCAGTGTCCGGGTCGTCGACTTCATGGTGCCCCGGGACTCGGTCACCGACCGGTCCGAGGACACCGCGCCCTGTCTGGTGCGCATCGTGCGGGGGCTGAGCGGCCGGGTGCCCATGACGTCCGTGCTGCGGGCCCGGTTCAGCTACGGGCGGGTCGTGCCGTGGGTGCAGCGCCACGCCGGCGGGACGCACGGGCGGGTGGCGGCCGTCGCCGGACCCGACGCCCTGTGGCTGGACGGCGACGCCGCCACGTACGGCGGGGATCTCAGCACCCGGGCCGACTTCACCGTGGAGGCCGGCGAGCAGGTGGCGTTCACCCTCAGCTGGCAGCCCTCGCATCTGCCCGCCCCGCCGCGCCCCGACGCCGCGCGGCTGCTGGAGCGGGCGGAGCGGTTCTGGTCCGCCTGGTCCGCCGCCTGCACCTATCAGGGCCCCTGGCGGGAGGCCGTGATCCGCTCGCTGCTGGTGCTCAAGGCGCTGACGTACGCGCCCACCGGCGGTATCGTCGCCGCGCCCACGACGTCGCTGCCGGAGGTGCTGGGCGGCGTACGCAACTGGGACTACCGCTACACCTGGCTGCGCGACGCGTCCATGACGCTCACCGCGCTGCTGCGCACCGGCTACCGACAGGAGGCCCGCCGCTGGCGCGACTGGCTGCTGCGCGCCGCCGCCGGCGACGCGCAGAACCTGCAGATCATGTACGGCGTGGCCGGCGAACGCGAACTGCCCGAGGCCGAACTGCCCTGGCTGCCCGGCTACGCCCGCTCCACGCCCGTGCGCATCGGCAACGCGGCGGCCGAGCAGCTGCAGCTGGACGTGTACGGCGAGGTCGTAGACGCCCTGTGCCTGGCGCAGCGTTCGGGTCTGGAGCAGGACGACGGCAGCCATCTGCTGCAGATGAAGCTGATGAACTATCTGGAGACCGCCTGGCGCGAGCCCGACGAGGGCATCTGGGAGGTACGCGGCCCGCGCCGCCACTTCACCCACTCCAAGGTGATGTCGTGGGTGGCGGCGGACCGCACGGTGCGCCGGCTGCGGGACCTGGGCGCCGACGGCCCGGTACGGCGCTGGATCGCGCTGCGCGACGAGATCCACCGGGAGGTGTGCGCCAAGGGCTACGACCCCGTACGCAACACCTTCACCCAGTCCTACGGCTCCCGGGACCTGGATGCCTCGCTGCTGCTCATCCCGCAGGTGGGCTTCCTGCCCCCGGACGACCCGCGGGTGGCCGGCACCGTCGAGGCGGTCCGCCGCGAGCTGTGCGAGGACGGCCTCGTCCGCCGCTACCCCGTACCGGCGGACGAGGGCACCGTCGGCGGCGACGGGCTGCCCGGGTCCGAGGGGGCGTTCCTCGCCTGCTCGTTCTGGCTGGCGCACGACCTGGCGCTGATCGGGCGGACCGGGGAGGCCAAGGAGCTGTTCGAGCGGCTGCTGTCGCTGCGCAACGACCTGGGGCTGCTGGCCGAGGAATGGGATCCGGTCAACGCCCGCCAGGTCGGCAACTTCCCGCAGGCCTTCAGCCACGTACCGCTGATCGACACGGCGCTGCGCCTGTCCTGAGCGGCCGCCGCGCGCCTCGGGCGCCGGCGTCGTCCCGCTGGAGCGATCGTCGAGTTCCCCCACTCACTCTGTGGCCGCTGTTCCGGCATATCGCAGAGGAGTTGATCAGATGCCCCAGGTACGACGGTTCCTGACACGCTGGCTGCTGAAGCCCGCCTGGCGGTCGCTCGTGGCGTACGGGAACCTGTGGGTCGTTCCGCAGACCCTGCAGGCGCAGGCACCCCCGCCGGGGGGTGTCCGCGAGCACCCGGAGGTCCGTGAGCGCGTCCACACGTGATTAATTCACGAGTCCGGGCAAATCGAGCTTCGGTGTAGCTGCCTTCGAGCCCATCGGAACACCCTCTGACCATGGATGCCCTGCATCCCGCGAGGCTGGCCCGCCGGATCGGCGGACCTTCTCCACTCGGCTAGGGGGAGAGATGGAACCGCCGCGGACCTTCACCGAACTGGCCCTGCGCAGGACCTTCGAGCTCGGCGGCCGGGAGGCCTATCTCTTCGTGACGGCGGACCGTGACGGCCGCCTGGTCCACGACTCCGTCAGTTACGCCGAACTCGGCCTGACGGCACGGAGACTGGCCTCCCGGCTGCAGCAGCGCGGAGCCTCCGGCGGACGCGTCCTGATCCTCCAGGGCAACGGCCGCCTGTTCATCACCAGCTTCCTCGCCTGCCTCTTCGCCGGCGCCGTGCCCGTCCCCGCCCCGCCGCCGATCGGCTCGCGGCACAGTGTGGAGCGCGTCGCCAACATCGTCCGGGACGCCGCCGTGTGCTGTGTCCTCACCGACGCCGCGTCCGCGTCCGCCGTCTCCCATCTGCTCGCCAACATCGGCCACATCGAGGTCGACTGCCTGGCGACCGACCGGATGCGGCTGGACAGCGACGCCGACTGGGTGCCGCCGGCCGCCGGGCCCGACGACATCGCCTTCCTCCAGTACACCTCCGGCTCGGTGAGCGAGCCCAAGGGCGTGATGGTCAGCCACCGCGGACTGCTCGCCAACGAACTCACCATCCACCGGGCCACGGACAGTACCCCCGACTCCCGGGTGGGCGGCTGGCTGCCGTTCCACCACGACATGGGGCTGGTCGGCCATCTGCTGCAGCCCCTGTGGCTCGGCGGCACGGGCGTGCTGATGCCGCCGATGACGTTCGTCAAGCGTCCGCTGCGCTGGCTGCAGATGATCGACCGGTACGGGATCACGATCGGCGGCGGCCCCAACCTCGCGTACGACCTGTGCGTGCGCCGGGTGAAGGACGAGGAGATCGGGGCCCTGGACCTGTCCCGCTGGCGCGTCGCCGTCAACGGGGCGGAGCCGGTGCGGGCCGAGACCATGGAGGCGTTCTCCCGCCGGTTCGCGCCCGCCGGTTTCCGCGCCGAATCGTTTTACCCGTGCTACGGGCTGGCCGAGGCCACGCTGCTGGTCTCCGGCGGCACCCCGGACCGGCGCGCCGAACAGCGCGTGGTCGACGCCGCCGCCCTCGAACAGCACCGGATCCGGCCCGCGGCGGCCGGTCACCGGCCACGCACCCTGACCAGCTCCGGCCGGCCGCTGGGCTGCACCGTGCGGATCGTCGATCCGGACACCCGCGGCCCGCTGTCCGACGGCGAGGTCGGGGAGGTGTGGGTGCGGGGTGAGAGCGTCTCCGGCGGCTACTGGAACCGGCCGCTGGAGAACGCCCACGCCTTCCGCGCCGAGACCACCGACGGCGACGGCGGCTATCTGCGCACCGGCGACCTCGGATCGATGTCCGACGGCGAACTGTTCATCACCGGACGGCTCAAGGACATCATGTTCGTCGCCGGCCGCAATCTGTACCCGCAGGACATCGAGCGCAGCCTCCAGCGCGTCAGCGCCCTGCTCGGCACCAGCGCCGCCTTCGCCGTGGAGGGCGACCGCGACCACGTCGTGGTGGTCCAGGAGGTTCGGGCCAGCCGCGAACATCCCGCCGAGTTCGCCTCCCTGTCGGCCGGCGTCCAGCAGTGCATAGCCCGCGAGTTCGAGGTCGCGGTGGAGAACGTCCTGCTGGTGCGCCCCGGCACCGTACGCCGTACCACCAGCGGAAAACTCCGGCGCGTCACCATGCGCGAGCTGTTCCTGCGCGGCGAACTGCAGCCCCTGCACGAGGTGATGTCCCCCGAACTGCGGGAGCTGGTCGGCGGGGTGCGGCGGGCGGTGCAGAGCTGATGTGGGAGGTGACCGAGGAACTGCGGCGGACCGGGCAGCCCGGTGCCCGCCCCGACGGCACCCACTGGCCCCTCGCGGACTGGCTGGAGAAGTCGCTGGGCGACCCCACCGCCGACGGCGCCCTGTCCTACGCCACCGTCGCCGCCGAGGACGCCGCCGAGGCGTTCCCCGAGGAGGCGTGCCTCGTACTGGACGGCATCGGGGTCCAGGACTTCTACGTACCGACCGCGTTCGGCGGCTCCCTCGCGGCCTATCCGCAACTGCTGGAGATCGTACGGACCGTCGCGCGCCGCGATCTGACCACGGCCGTCGCCCACGGCAAGACCTTCCTCGGCGCCGTGTGCGTGTGGCTGGCCGGCGAGACCCCCGAGGCGCTGCGGCTGGCCAAGCTGATCCGGGCCGGCGAGCCCGTCTCCCTGGGGCTGACCGAACGCACCCACGGCAGCGATCTGATGGCCGGCGAGGTCGTCGCCGAACCGATGCCCGGCGGCTATCTCGTCACCGGCGAGAAATGGCTGATCAACAACGCCACCCGGGGCCGCTTCATCTGTCTGCTGGGCCGCACCGGAGCCCAGGGCGGACCGCGAGGGTTCAGCCTGCTGATGATCGACAAGAACGACCTCCCCGCCCGCACCCTGCGCACCCTGCCGAAGGTCAGCACCCTCGGCATCCGCGGCGCCGACATCAGCGGCATCGCCCTGGACGGCGCGCCCGTCGGCCGCGACAGCCTGGTCGGCGGCGAGGGCGAGGGCCCCGAGACGGTCCTCAAGGCGCTCCAGGTCACCCGCTGTCTGTGCACCGCGCTGTCGCTGGGCGCCGCCGACCACGCGCTGCGCCTCGCGGTGTCCTTCGCCCGCGAACGGGAGCTGTACGGGCGGCGGATGGCCGAGCTGCCGATGGTCCGCCGGACACTGTCCGACGCCTACGCGGACAACCTGGCGACGGAGGCCCTCTCCCTCGTCGCGGCCCGCTCCGTGCACACCCTGCCCGGCGAGCTCAGCGTCACCTCCTCGGTCGCCAAGTATCTGGTGCCGACCGTGACGGACGACGTGATCAACGCGCTGCGCGGGGTACTGGGCGCGCGCTCCTTCCTCCTCGACGTCCACGAGCACGGCCGGTTCCAGAAACTGGAGCGCGACCACCGCATCGTGGGGATCTTCGACGGCAACACCATGGTCAATCTGTACGGGCTGACCAGCCAGTTCCGCACCCTGGCCCGTAACCACCCCACCCAGTGGCCCACCGACCGCGGCGCCGCCGACACCTTCGCGCTGCACCGCCCGCTGCCCGACGCCGAACTCGACCGGCTCAGCCTCATGTCCCGCTGGGGCTCGTCGGTGACCGGCTCGCTGCCCGCCTCGGCGCACGCGCTCGCCGCCGCGGCCCGCACCCGGCCCGAGCTGACTCGCGCCGCCTTCCTGGCCCGGGTGCTGGCCGACGCCGCGCGGGACCTGCACACCCGGATGAGCCGGATACGTCTGGCGCCGGCCGGCGCGCCCGTCGCCGGGTTCGACCAGGCCCGGGCGTACAGCATCTGCTTCGCCGCCGCCTGCTGCGCCGGGCTGTGGCTGCACAACGAGGAACTCCCGCGGCCGGACGGCTCGGCCGCGCTGTGGGAAGGCGGGCTGTGGCTGGAGAACACCCTGGCCCGGCTCGTGACCCGGCTGGAGCACGTACTGCCGGGCCTCACCGGGCCGCTGCCGCACCGCGGCCTCGCCGCGGGCACCTGCGACGGGGCGCGCGAGCGGCTGGCCGACCACCTCTTCGGGCAGTACACCGCGGGGCGCCTGTTCTCCCTGCTGGACTGCCCCGTAGCCGAAGGACCCCCATGCTGACCACCGCCGTCCAGGAAGAGCTCGGCGTCCAGGAGCGGATCGCCCGCCTCGAGCAGCTGCTGGGCGACCCCGCGGATCCCGCGAACCCCGCCGGCGCCCGCGCCCTGCTCGCGGCCGACGAACGCGGCGAGCTGCTGCCCGAGGCGGAACGGCTGCTGGACGAGTTCGGCCTCAACGCCGAGTTCGTCCCCCGTGACCTCGGTGGCCGGCTCGACCGCGTCGACACCCTCGGCCGGGTGCTGCGCGGCGTGTTCCGCCGCGACGCGAGCCTGGGCCTGGGCTACGGCGCCACCTCGTTCCTGGCCGCCGTCACCGTCTGGGCCGCCGGGACCGCGGCGCAGCGGCGCTGGACGGCGGACCTGCTGCTGGACGGCGGGCGGCTGGCCGTCGCGTACCACGAACTCGCGCACGGCAACGACTTCGTGCGCAACGAATTCCGGGCCCGGCCCGCGGGCAGCGGGTTCGTCCTCTCCGGCACGAAACAGGTGATCAACAATGTGGAACGGGCCGAGGCGCTGGTGCTCTTCAGCCGCACCGGCCAGGAGGCCGGCAGCCGCAGCCACTCGGTGCTCCTGGTCGACAAGTCCGCGCTGCCGCCCGACAGCATCGGCTATCTGCCCCGCTACGCCAGCGTCGGCGTGCGCGGCTGCCGGCTGGGCGGTGTGGAGTTCACCGACTGCCCGGTGCCGCAGAGTGCGCTGGTAGGCGAGGTCGGGGGCGGGGTGGAGCTGGCGCTGCGCTCGTTCCAGATCACCCGCAGCGTGGTGCCCTCCATGGTCCTGGGCGGCGGCGACACGGCGCTGCGCACGGCGGTGGGCTTCGCCCTGGACCGGCGGCTGTACAACCGCGCGGTGCTGGAGATCCCGCATGTCCGCGCCACCCTGGTGGGCGCGTTCACCGACCTGCTGATCAGCGACTGCCTGGCGCTCGCCGCGACCCGGGCGGTGCATCTGCTGCCCGGGCAGACCAGCGTCTACGCGGCGGCGGTGAAGTACCTGCTGCCGAAGCTGCTGACGGAGGCCACCTACGACCTGTCGATCGTGCTCGGCGCCAACTTCTACGTACGCGGCGGCGACTACGGCGCCTTCCAGAAGCACGTCCGCGACCTGCCCATGATCAGCCTCGGCCACGCCGGCACCGCGGCCTGCCAGGCGACGATCATCCCGCAGCTGCCGCGGCTGGCCCGGCGCGCCTGGTCGGGCGGCGCCGGCGCCCCGTACGCGCTGTTCCGCACCCGCGACCCGCTGCCGGCGCTGCGGCCCGAACTCCTCGTGCTGGCCTCCGACGGCGACGCGCTGGCCGACTCCCTGGTCGGGGCCGGCGAGACGGTACGGGAACTGGCGCGCGAGCGGGCGCCCGAGTACGCCGACGCGCTCGGCGCGCTGGCCGGGCAGCTCGAGGCGGAACTGGCCACGCTGCGCGCGGAATGCCTGGCGATGGCGCCCAAGGACCGCACGGTGCTGGCCAGCCCCCGCAGCTACGCGCTGGCCGACCGGTACGCGCTGCTGCTGGCCGGCGCCGCGTGCCTGGGCGTCTGGCGCAGCCACCGCGGCGACGAGGGCGGCTTCCTCACCGAACCCGGCTGGGTCGCGGCCGCCGCCGCCCGCCTGGTGCGCCGGCTGGGCAGGCCGCTGCCCGCGCTGCCGGACGGCTGGGAGGACCGGCTGCTGGACGAGGTGCTGGACCGCTACCACGGTCCGCGCAGCTACGACCTCTACGACACACCCATCGCGGGCTGACACGGCAGCGGCGACCAAGGAGGAGCGGGATGGAGTCGCAGACGGGCAGGACCGTCACCGTACCGAGCGAGCGGGAGTTCCGGGACTGGATCACCCGGCGGCTGGCCGAGTTCCTACAGCGGCCCGCGCACACCATCGAGGCGGACGTGCCGTTCGCGGAGTACGGCATGGACTCGGTCGCGGCGCTGAGTCTCTTCGGCGACATCGAGGAGGAGTACGAGCTCTTCCTCGAACCGACCGTCGCCTGGGACCACCCCACGGTCCGCGCCCTCGCGCACTACCTCGCGCAGGAGGCGGCCAGGGAACTCGGCACGGGCGAAGGAGCGGGGGCATGAGAGAGGAAGCCGAGCGGGCCCGGGGCGTCGCGATCGTGGGACTGGACTGCCGGTTCCCCGGCGCCGCCGACCCGGCCGCGTACTGGGACCTGCTGCTGGGCGGGGCCGACGCCGTCGGCACCCGGCCGCCGTCGCGGGGACCGGCCGGACCGGACGGCGGCTTCCTCGCCGACGCCGACGTCTTCGACCCGGACTTCTTCGGCATCTCCGGGGCCGACGCCGCCGCGATGGACCCCCAGCAGCGGCTGCTGCTGCAGTGCGCGTGGCGGGCCCTGGAGGACAGCGGCCGCTCCCCGCGCGCCCGGGCGGGCAGCGCCACCGGCGTCTACGTCGGCTCCATGTCCGACGACTTCACCCGGCTCTCCCTCGCCTCCCCGCACGAGATCACCCCCCGCACGGCGGTCGGGGCGGGCCGCTCCATGCTCGCCAACCGGCTCTCGTACCAGCTGGACCTGCGCGGCCCCAGCCTCACCGTCGACACCGCCTGCTCGTCCTCCCTGGTGGCGGTGCATCTGGCCGCCACCGCCCTGCTCGGCGGCGAATGCGACCTCGCGGTGGCCGGCGGGGTGAACCTGGTGCTGGACCCGGCCCTGGACCAGGTCTACGCGCAGGCCTCGCTCGCCGCCCCGGACGGCCGCTGCAAGCCCTTCGCCGCCACCGCCGACGGCATCGGCCGCGGCGAGGGCGCCGGCGTGGTCGTCCTGCGCCGGCTCGAGGACGCCCTGCGCGACGGCGACCGGGTGTACGCGGTGCTGCTGGGCAGCGCCGTGGGCCAGGACGGGCGCAGCAACGGGATCACCGCCCCGCACCGGGCCGCCCAGCGGGACGTGGTGGGCGCCGCGCACCGGCGCGCCGGGGTGCGGCCCGGCCAGGTGCGGTTCGTCGAGGCGCACGGCACCGGCACGCCGCTGGGCGACCTCATCGAGGTGCTGGCGCTGGGCGACGTGTTCGGCGGCGGGGAGCGGCCGGAGCCGCTGGAGCTGGGCTCCGTCAAGGGAGTCGTCGGGCACACCGAGGGCGCGGCCGGCATCGCCGCGCTGATCAAGGCGGCCCTCGCCCTGCACCACGGGGTGCTGCCCGGCCAGGCCCTGCCCGGCGGCGAGAACGAGCGGCTGGGCCTCGCCCGGCGCGGGATGCGCGTCGTCACCGAGCCGGTGGAGCTGCCCGGACGGGACGTGGTGTGCGGGGTGTCGAGCTTCGGGATGGGCGGCACCAACGTCCACGCGGTCCTCGCCTCGGCCCCGGCCGTCCCCGTACCCGACACGGACGACGGCGCGGCCGGGGTGTTCACGCTGTCCGCCGACACACCGCAGGCCCTGCGCCGCAATCTGCGCGTCCAGGCCGACCGCCCGGCCGGCGGGGCGCTGGTGAGCCGCTGCTGGACCAGCAACCGCTCCCGCTCGGCACTGCCCGTACGCTTCGCGGCCGTCGCGTCCGACCCGGACGAACTGACCGCGGCGCTGCGGGAGGCGGCGGAACGCGACGGCCCGCCGGGACCCGTCCGGGAGCCGCGCGTGGCGTTCGCGTTCACCGGCCAGGGCTCGCAGTACCCCGCGATGACCGCCGGGCTGTACCGGGACCTCGAGGTCTACCGGCGGCATCTGGACGACGCCTCCGACGCCCTGCAGCCGTACACGGTGGAGGCCGTCCGGGACATCCTGCTGCGCGGCGACACCGCCGTGCACCGCACCGGCACCACCCAGCCCGCGCTGTTCGCCGTCGAGTACGCGCTGGCCCGCACCCTGACCGAGCTGGGCGTCACACCCGTCGCCGTGCTCGGGCACAGCATCGGCGAGTTCGCCGCCGCCGTGATCTCCGGGGCCCTGACCCTGCCGGACGCCGCCAAACTGGTCGCCGTGCGCGGCGCGTTCATGCAGCGGCTGCCCACCGGCGGCGGGATGCTCGCCGTACGCTGCCCGGCCGCCGAGGCCGACTCCCTGGTCCGCCACCGGCCCGGCGTCGGCGTGGCCGCCGTCAACGGGCCCGAGGCCTGTGTGCTGTCCGGCGGGCAGGACGACCTCTTCGAGATCCGCAGCGAGCTCGTCGCCCGCGGCGTCGCCGCCACCCCCCTCGAGGTCAGCCACGCCTTCCACTCCCCGCTGATGGAGCCGATGCTCGGCCGCTTCGAGCGGGTCGCCCGCCGGGTGCCCGCCGGCACCCCGGAGCTGCTCTTCCACTCGACGGTCCTGGGCCGCGAACTGCGCCCCGGCGAGGCGCTGGACGGGGCCTACTGGACCCGGCACATCGCGGCCACCGTCCGCTTCGCCGACGCGGCCGCGTCCCTGTGCGCCGACCCGCCCACCCACGTGGTGGAGATCGGCCCCAAGCCCGTCCTGGCCAACCTGCTGCGCCGGATCCCCGCCGCGAACGGCATCCCCGCGCTGGGCGCGGTCCGCGGCCCCTCGTCCGCGCTGCCCGAGGTGGCGGGGCTGCTGGCCCGGCTGTACGAGGACGGGCTCGACCCCAGCTGGGACGCCCTGTACCGGCCCGCCGACCGCCGGGTGGCGCCGCCGGTGCCGCACCAGTTCGCCGGCGCGTGGCGCTCGTGGCTGTCCGTGCCCCAGGAACCGGCCCCCCGCCTCCCCGACCCGGTGCCGTGCGACGACCCGGACGACGACCCGGCGGACGGCACGGACCCCAGGGCCGGTGTGGTCGGCGTGGTCGCGGCCGTGCTGGGCGGAGAGCCCCAGGACCTGCGCGACGAGCTGCGGTTCTACGACGACCTGGGCTTCGACTCGGTCATGCTGATGGAGCTCAAGTACCGCCTCGAGGCCCGCTTCCCGGTCCCCGGCGGGCTCGAGATGCCGGAGATGCTGGCCAGCCTGGTCAGCGTCGGCACCCTCGTGGACTACATCGGCGGACTGCTGACGGCGGTGCGGGCCTGATGCGGGCCCCGGGCGCCCTCACCGCGCACCTGGCCGGGATCGGCACCGCCCTGCCCGGCCCGCCGGTGGACAACGCGGCCCTGTCCGCGCGGCTCGGGGTGAGCGCGGCATGGATCGACCACTTCATCGGCACCCGCACCCGCCACTTCTGCCGCGACCTGGACGGCGGCCGGATCCGGATGCGGCTCGCCGACCTGTGCGCGCGGGCCGCGGAACGCGCGCTCGCCGACGCCGGCGTCACCGCCGACGAACTGACGTTCCTGGTCCTGGCGACGGCCACCCCGGACGCCCTGATGCCGACCACCGCCGCGGAGGTCGCCGACCGGCTCGGCGCCGACCGCATCCCCGCGTACCAGATCCAGTCCGGCTGCTCCGGGGCCGTCCAGGCCCTCACCCTGGCCACGGCGCTGCTCGCCGCCGCCCCGGCGGCCGGGCGGCGGCCGCTGGGGCTGGTGGTGGGCGGCGACGTGTGCACCAAACACCTCGACGTGGACCGGGACTTCACCGCGCTGCCGCCGGGCGAGCTGGTCAACTACGTGCTCTTCGGCGACGGCGCGGGCGCCGCCGTGCTGGGCCGCGGCGGACCGGGACGCGCGGTGCTCACCGCGGCCTGGCACCGCTTCGAGGGCCTCGCCCGGGAGCCCGGGCAGCGGCTGGAGTGGTTCGGCGCCGCCGACCGCGACGACGGCACACCGGCCGTCGCCGAGGACTACAAGGCGGTCCAGGAACGGGTCCCGGAGCTGGCCCGCGCGGCACTGGAGGAGACCCTCACCACCCTGGGCTGGGACCGCGGGGACCTGGACTACCTGCTGCCGCCCCAGCTCGGCGGCCGGATGACCGCGCGGATCACCGAGGAGCTCACCCAGGGCCTCGGCTGCGCCGCGGTCAACTGCGTGGCGGACACCGGGAACAACGGGAACGCCCTGGTCCTGCTGCAGCTCGAGCAATTGCTGGACCGGCTGGGCGCGGGGGAGCGGGCAGTCGGCGTCGCCGTCGAGTCGAGCAAGTGGATCACCTCGGGATTCGCGCTGGTGGGGAGTGACGAGCGTGGCCGTTGACACCTTTGCGGGCACCGGAACGGACGCTGGCGCGCTGAGCGGCCTCGGCGAACTGCGGGCCTGCGCCCGCGCCGGCACCCTCGCCGAGCGGTATCCGCGGGTACGCCCCCTCCTCGAGCGGCTCGACGACGACGCCCTGGTGCTGGCCGGCCGGCTGCTGGCCCGGCTCTCGCCCGCCGAGGTACGGGCCGCTCATCCGGGGATCGAGACCGTACGCGTGGCGATCACCGGCCGCTGCACCCTGGCCGAACTGCTGCCCCCGCTCACCGCCCACCTCGCCCGGCACGGCCTGCTGCTGGAGCCGTTCGTCTCCGGCGCCGGCCACTACCGCGACCTGACCGACCCCGGCTCCGTGCTCTACGCCCACCGCCCCGACGTCACCCTGTGCGTACTGGACCCGGTGACGGTCTGGGACCAGATCACCCCGCCCTGGCAGCCGTACGACGTGGCGCTGGCCCTCGAGCGCGAACGCCAGCGCCTCACCGAGGCCGCCGCCACCCACGCCCGGCGCGCCCCCGACGGCTCGACGCTGGTGTTCAACACGGTGCCGCTGCTGCGCCGGTTCGCCCACCAGCTCACCGGCCTGGACCGGCGCGCCGAACTGGGCGGCATCTGGCGCGAGGCCGGCGCCCAGCTGCTCTACCTCGCCGACCCGGCCGCCGGCCTGGCCGTGCTGGACCTCGAGCCGGTCCTCGCCTCCGGCATCCGCGCCGACGACCCCCGCCTCGGCGCGTACGCCCAGGCCCACGCCAGCCCCGCGTTCCTGGCCGCGTACGCCCGCGAGGCCGCGCGGCTCATCGCCTCCCTGCGCGGCGGCGTCCGCAAGTGCCTGGTCCTCGACCTCGACGGCACCCTCTGGGACGGCACCCTCGCGGAGGACGGCCCCACCGGCGTCAGCGCATCCGGCTCCGCCCGCGCGGAGGCGTTCGGCGCCTTCCAGCGCACGGTGAAGCAGCTCGCGTCGCAGGGCGTGCTGCTGGCCGTCTGCTCCAAGAACGACCCCGGCGAGGTCGAGGCCGCGCTGACCGCCCACCCCGAATTCCCCCTGGGAGCGGACGACTTCGTCGCCGTGTCCGCCGGCTGGGGCTCCAAGGCCGAGGGCATCCAGAAGATCGCCGCGGACCTCGGGATCTCCCCGTCGTCCGTCGTCTTCGCCGACGACACGCCCTTCGAGCGCGAGGTCGTACGGGCCGGGGTGCCGGGTGCCGCGGTGATCCCCCTGGACGCCGACCCCGCCCTGCACCCGGAACGACTGCTGGCCGGAGGCTGGTTCGACCTGCCCTCGGTCACCGAGGAGGACGCGGCCCGCCCCGCCCGTTACCGCGAACGCGGCGAGCGCGAGTCCTCCCGCGCCCGGACCGCCGACTACGCGGCCTTCCTGCGGGGCCTCGGGGTGCGCGCCGAGGTCCGCCCCGTACGGGAGCCGGAGGCGGCCCGCCTCGCCCAGCTCAGCCAGCGCACCAACCGCTTCAACCTCACCGGCGCACGTCTCACCACCGGCCAGGTGCTGAAGCACGCCGCCGCGCCCGGGGCGCTGGCGCTCGCCGTCCGCGCCGCCGACCGGTTCGGCGACGACGGCCTGATCGGCGCCGTGTTCGGCCGGGCCGGCGGCGACGGTCTGCGGCTGGACAACGTCCTGATGAGCTGCCGGGTCCTGGGCCGCGGCATCGAGGAGGCCGTACTCGCCGGTCTGCTTCACGCCGCCCGCGACGCCGGCCACCCCGCGGTGACCGTGCACTGGCGTCCCACCCGGTACAACGCGGCACTGCCCGGCTGGCTGGCGGGCCTCGGCTTCGCCGCCGCCGGCCGCGACCGCTACCGGCATCCGCTGCACGACCTCCCCGAGGTGCCCGCACACGTGGACCTGCGCCTCACCCTGGACCCGGAAGGGGGGACCGGATGCTCAGCGTCGACGTGCTGATCGCCCGGGTCAACGAGGAGTTCGGCATCGGCCTGCAGCCCGCGGACGCGGACGTGGACCTCGCGGACCTGGCCGAATGGGACTCCGTCCACCTGCTGCGCCTGGTGGCCCTCCTCGAGCACGAGCTCGACCGGGTGCTGCCCGTCCACGACATCATCGGCGCCCGCAGTCTGCGCGCCATCTGGGCGGCGGCGATGGAATCATGAGCGCCGGCGACCGCGCCCGCCGGCACACCCGCTACTTCCTGGAGTGGGCGCGCGCCGCGTCCCCCGTGTACCTGGCGGCGGACGTCGACGTCACCCGGATCCGCCGGCACCGCGAACAGGCCGGGCGGCGCTACTCGTACGTCAGCTACCTGCTGTACGCGGCCGGGCGCGTCCTGCCCGCCCACCCGCGGGCCGGCGCCGTCGCGCAAGGCGGGCGGCTGCGCCCGCGGACCGCCGCGCTGCCGGGGACCGCGGCCAAGCTGGCCCTGGACCGCACCACCGCCGGCGGCGAACGCGTGGTGCTCACCGCCGTGCTGCCGGACATCGACCGGCTGGAGCTGGACGACGTCCAGGACTTCGTCGACCGGTGCCGCACCGCCGCCCCGGACGAGCTGCCCGGCGCCCGCGGCCTGCGGCGGCTGGACGCGCTGCCGCCGCTGCTGGGCCGGCTGGCGTTCCGGCTGGGCGTCCGGCGTCCGGCCGACCGGCTGCGGCTGCTCGGCAGCTTCGCGGTGAGCTCGCTCGGACACCGGGCGGTGGACGACTTCCACGGCTACGGCGGCACCGCCGTCACGTTCTGCGTCACACGGGTCGCCGACCGGCCCCTGGTCCGCGACGGACGGATCACGGTGGCACCGGTGATGCGGCTCGGCCTGACCTTCGACCACCGCGTGCTCGACGGGGCCGCGGCGGCGGACGTACTCGACTCAGTGGTGACGCGGCTGGAGGACTGGCATGAGCTTTCCCCTGGGACCCCCGGGTCCGCGGACGGCGGCGGGGGCGCTGCCCCGGCCCGTGCGGGTGACCGGACCCGAGGGGCCGTGGCACCGGGTGCGTGACGCGGTGGCCCACAGCGGCAGCGTCGTCGTCCACGGACAGCTGGACGACTGGCTGCCCGCGGACCTCGACTCGCCGCGGCTGCGGCCGCTGCTGGGGCACGACTACGCCCGGTTCGAGAAGATGGCCCACCACGCGGTCCGGGCCCGGTTCGTGGCCTCCCGGCTGCTGCTGAAGCATGTGGCGTGCGCGATCGTCGAGGCGGCGCCGGAGACCGTGGAGCTGGCGTACAAGCCGGGCGGCCGGCCGTACGCCCGGGGGCTGGACCAGATCGACATCTCCCTCAGCCACACCGACACCCTGCTGCTCGTCGGGCTGACCCGGCGCGGCTGGATCGGCGTCGACGCCGAGCTCACCGACCGGCCCATGCTGGGGCTCGGCACCGAGAACCAGGTGTGCACCCCGCACGAGCACCGGCTGCTGGCCGAGGTGCCCGAGGAGCGCCGCAACAGCGCGCTGGTGCGGCTGTGGACGCTCAAGGAGGCGTACAGCAAGGCGATCGGGCAGGGCATGCGCTTCCGGTTCACCGAGTTCGGCTTCGGACCCCAGGACCGGCCGGTGCAGGTGCTGCGGCCCGACGGCTCGCCGGGCACCGGCGACGAGTGGACCTTCCACACCTTCCGGGTGGACGGCAAGTACACCGTGAGCGCCGCCCTGTTCGACGCGGGCTTCGGGGACACCAGCGACACCGCCGCCGCGACGATGCTCGACCTCGGGCTGATCGACGCGCTGGTGGACGGGGAGTTCGCCGACAGTGCGGGAGGAGTGCGATGACCGTGATCCGTACGGACGTGTGCGTGGTCGGCGGCGGGCCCGGCGGGCGGGCGCTGGCCCTGGCGCTGGCCCGGCTGGGCCGCGAGAGCGTGCTGCTGGAGCAGCGCCACGGCGCGGCCCGCTCCTTCTACGGCGAGTCCGTGTCGCCCCAGGGCGTACGGATCCTCGACTCCCTCGGGGTGTGGGACGAACTCGCCGGCCGGGCCCACCGGGTGGACCGGCTCGAGATCGCCGACGGCGGCCGCCGGGTGCTGGACGTACGGTTCGCGGACTTCCCGTACACCTGGCGGCATCCCGTCGAACTCGCCCAGCCCGCCCTGCTGGCGGAGCTCTCGGCCGCCGCGCTCGGCGCCTGCCGGGTGCTCGAACCGGCCGCCGCCGTGGGCCTGATCGAGGAGCGCGGGCGGGTGGCCGGCGTGCGGGCGCGGACCCCCGAGGGGGAGCTCGAGATCCGGGCCGCCGTCACCGTCGGCGCCGACGGGCGCTTCAGCCAGGTGCGGCGGATGGCCGGGCTGGAGGACGGCGCCCGGCGCACCCCGCTGGAGCGGGACGTCATCTGGCTCAAGCTGCCCTTCCCGGCTGGCTGGGACCGGCGCGCGTACCGGATCCGCATCGCCGGCGCCTCGCACGCCCTGTTCCTGCCCGGCACCGACGGGCGGGTCCGCGTCGGCCTCAACATCCCCAAGGGCGGCCTGCGGCAGCTGCGGGCGGACGGGGTGGGCCGGCTGCGCGCCCAGCTCGCCGCCCTCGCCCCCGAACTGCACCCGGCCGCCGAGGAACACATCCGGTCCTGGTCGGACACCGTGCTGCTGGACATCTTCACCACCGAGGTCGCCCGCTGGTCCGTCCCCGGCGCCGTCCTGCTGGGCGACGCCGCGCATACCCTCACCCCCGTCCTCGGCCAGGGCATCAACCACGCGCTCGCCGACGCCGTCGCGCTGGCCGGACTGCTGGCGCCCGACCCGGCCTCGGACGCGGCGCCGCGGGCCTTCGAGTGCTCCCGCCGCGCACCGGTCACCCGCTCCCGCGCCCTGCAGCTGCGCCAGGAACGCCTGTTCACCCTCGCCGTGCCCCCGGGCCCCACGCTGCGGCGCACGGTCTACCGGACGCTGAACGCCCTGCCGGCCCTGCGGCGGCGGGTGTTCGCCCCCGTGTACTTCCCCGGGGAGCGGCCCGTGCCGGCGGACGCCCCGCGTGACCTCGTACGGAGCGCGTCGTGACCGACCTCCCCGACCTGACGGAGCTGCGCCGCCTGGCGCTGCTCCACGCCCGGGCCCAGCGGGTGCCGGCGGCCGAGTGCGCACGGGTCCTGGGCCGGGTGCGCACCGCCGACGGCGACGCGCCCGACGGCTGGGCCGCGCAGTGGACCCGCGCCGGGGACGAGCTGGCCCGGCGCGGCCGGCAGCTGGCCGCCGGCCGCCGGTACGGGCTCGCCCGCTTCCCGTACCCGGCGGGGGAGTTCGGCCGCCGGGCGCACGAGCTGTCGGTGCGCTCCTTCGACGCCTGGCGCACCACGGGCCCCGGCCGGCGGGCCGGTATCGGACGGCACGAGGCCGAACTGCCGGGCCGGGGCACGTTCACGGCCTGGACCGCCGGACTGTCCCCCGGCGGGCGGCGACCGCTGGTCGTGGTGATGGGCGGCATCGTCAGCCCGAAGGAGCAGTGGGCGCCGGTGCTGGCCCGGGCCGGGGCGCTGGGCGTGGCGATGGCGGTCACCGAGATGCCGGGCGTGGGGGAGAACACCCTGCGGTACGACGAGGGGTCCCACCGGATGCTTCCCGCGCTGCTCGACGGTCTCGCCGGGCGGGCGGACGTGACGCGTGCCCATGCGCTGTGCCTGAGCTTCGGCGGTCATCTGGCGCTGCGGGCCGCCGCGGACGACCCGCGGATTTGCGGGGTGGCCACGGTGGGGGCGCCGCTGCGGGGATTCTTCCTCGACGGGGAGTGGCAGTCGCGGGTGCCGGCCACCACGGTGCTCACGCTCGCCCGGCTCACGGGGCATCCGCCCGGTGAGGTGCTGGGGGCGCTGCGCGGCTGGGCGCTGGAGGACGCGCCGCGCGTCCCCGTGACGTATGTGGCGGCGGCCCGCGACGACATCGTGCCGCCGGACGAGGCCCGGGTGCTGGGGCCCGGGGCCGAGGTGATCACCGTGGACGACGAGCACGGGGCGCCCGCCCATCTCGGGTACACCCGCGCCGTGCTGCTGCGCTCGGCGCTGCGGGCGCTGGGCGTCGGCGGCGCGCCGCGGGTGGTGGCCGGTGCCCTCGCGGGGCTGGCCCGGCCCCGGGTGCGGCGGGTACGGGACGGGGTGACGCGGTGAGCGGCTGGACGTACCGGGCGCCGGCGGGGCGGGCGCTGAGCGGGCTCGTGGGCGCGGCGGCGCTGGCGGCGGGGGTGGCGGTCGGCGGGCGGCGGAGCCGGGTGCTGTGGACGACGGCGGTGCTGCCGGACGTGGCGCTGCTGTACGGGATCGCGGGCGCCCCCACGTTCGAGACGCTGCCGGTGTACGCGGTCCGCCCGTACAACGTGCTGCACTCCCCGGCCGTACCGGCGGCGCTGCTCACCCTGGCCGGCGCGACCGGCAGCCGCCGGGTGACGGTGGCGGGGCTGGGCTGGCTGGCCCACATCGCGGTGGACCGCGCCTTCGGCTACGGCCCGCGCAACGCCGACGGAACACGGCGGTAGCGGGCGGCGAGCGTCAGCCGCACACGACGGGCAGCTCCTCGAGCCGGTTCACCAGCAGCCCCGCGTGCATGCGGATCTCCCCGGCCGGCACGGCCAGCCGCAGCGACGGGAACCGCCGGGCCAGGGCGGACAGCGCGATCCGCAGCTCGGCGCGGGCCAGCGGGGCGCCCAGACAGAAGTGCGGCCCGTGCCCGAACGCCAGATGCGCCGCGTCCGAGCGGTCCGGCCTAAAGACGGCGGGGTCGGGGAAGACGGTCTCGTCCCGGTTCGCCGAACAGATCGCCCCGATCACCGCGCTGCCGGCCGGGATCCGCGTCCCCGCCACCTCCACGGGCGCGGTCGTCACCCGCAGCGGCCCCCCGTCACCGATGGGGTTGATCCGCAGCAGCTCCTCCACCAGCGCGCCCAGTGCCCCGTCGTCGTCCGGTACGAGCCCCAGGCCGCCGGGATGCCGCAGCAGGGTGAAGACGGCGTTGCCGAGCACCGATCCGGTCGTCTCGTACCCGGCGACCAGCAGGGTCAGCGCCATCGTCACGAGCTCGTGCTCGCTCAGCGCGTCGGAGCCGTCGTGCACCTGCACCAGGGCGCTCAGCAGATCCTCCCGCGGCGCCCGGCGCTTCTCGGCGAGCAGCTCGCGCAGATAACCCACCAGCTCCAGCCTGTTGGCCCGCATCTCGGCCGGCGTGTGCGCCGTCAGCGACACGATCGCGTCGGACCAGGCACGGAACCGCTCCCGGTCCGCGAAGGGCACCCCGAGCAGCTCGCAGATGACCGTGACCGGCAGCGGGAACGCGAAGGCGCTCATCAGGTCGACCACCCCGCCGTCCGCGGGCAGCCGGTCCAGCAGCCCGTCGCACAGCTCCTCGACCCGCGGTCGCAGCTCCGCCACCCGGCGCGGCGTGAACGCCCGCGAGACGAGGGAGCGCAGCCGGGTGTGCTCCGGCGGGTCCATGGTGAACAGCCCGCCCGCGTCGAAGGGCACTGCCGTCAGCTTCGGCGCCTCGGGCAGCACGGTCGCGGCGCGGCTGCACCGGGCGTCGCCGAGTACGGCGCGCACGTCCTCGTAGCGGCTCACCAGATAGGCGTGATCACCGCTGGGCATCACGACATCGGTTACGGGAGCATCGACCCGTAACTTCGCATAAATATCCGGTAGTTGTACCGCATCGCGGCGTGACGGCGGATAATGAAGAGGGCCCGTGGCAGACTCCATGCACGAACCATCGTTTCCATGGGTCGCACCAAGCTCGAATGCACCTACGATTCTTATCAATCAGGTAATCTGCCCATGGGGCGCTCGGTCTCGGCCCCGATCCCGCACAAGGCGCCGGCTGGTCCACAGCTGAAGGGGACGCCATGATCAGGATTGTGCTGGCCGAGGACATGCATATGGTTCGCGGTGCGCTGATCGCCCTGCTCACCCTCGAAGGCGACATCCATGTGGTCGCCGACGTGGACCGGGGCGAGGACATCATCCCCGCGGTGGCCGAACACCGGCCGGACGTGGCTGTGATCGACATCGACATGCCCGGCATCGACGGGCTGACCGCCGCGGCCGGGATCCACGAGCAGTTCCCGAGCTGCGGCACCCTCATCGTGACGACCTTCGGCCAGCCGGGAAATCTCCGCCGGGCGCTGGAGAGCCGCGTCTCGGGCTTTCTGATGAAGCACTCCCCGCCCAGCGAACTCGCCGACGCGATCCGGGCCGTCGCCCGCGGCGAGGTGGTCATCGACCCCCAGCTGGCGATGGACGCCTGGTCGGCCCGGACCAACCCGCTCACCCCCCGCGAGGTGGAGGTGTTACGCCTCGCCGCGCAGGGGGCGGACTCCCGGGAGATCGCGCCGAAGCTCTATCTGTCGGTCGGTACGGTACGCAACTACCTGACCGCGATCGTCTCCAAACTCGGCGCCCGCAACCGCGTCGACGCCATCCGCCTGGCCCAGGAACAGGGCTGGCTGTAGAGCCGCGGACCTCAGACCCCCAGCCGGCGGGTGAGCGACCGCCGGAACAGCGCCAGCGCGATCCCGGCGGCCAGCGCGGCCGACCCGACGCCCAGGAACCACCCGGAGCCGGGCACCTGATCCGCCGGAGGCGAGAGCAGTGCCCCGCCGATACCGCCGCCGAGCGCGCCCGCGAGCCAGAACAGCCCGACCATCTGGCTGACGAACGTGGGCGGTGCGATCTCCGTGGTGGCACTCATCCCGACCGGGGCGAAGGACAGTTCGCTGCACGCCATCATCGCGAACACGGCGATCAGCCACAGCGGCGACACCCGCTGCCCGTCCGAGGCGAACGAGGCCGCGATCGCCGCCAGCAGATAGGCGCCGCTCATCATCCCCATCCCGATCGCGAACTTCGCGGCGGTCGGCAGCGCGTCGCCCGCCCGCACCCAGATCCACGCGAAGAGCGGCGCGGCCAGCAGCACGAACAGCGGGATCCCCGACTGGAACCAGCTGGCCGGAACGGTCAGATCGCCGAACGTCCGGTCCGTGGACTTCTTGGCGAACTGCGAGAAGACGGCCCCCGCCTGGATGAACAGCGCCCAGAACAGCGCGCCGGCCAGGAAGAACCAGATGTACGCGCGCACCCGCCCCCGGTCGCGCTCACCGACCGCCGGATCGCGCAGCAGCCTGCGGAAGAAGTACACCGGCAGCCCCAGCGAGAGCAGCCCCACCAGCCCCAGCGCGTGCTCGACCCGGAAGGTCCCGGCCAGCACGTCGGCGCCGTACCCCACGGTGAGCACCGCCACGACGGCCACCGCCCCGCGCCGCACCCGCAGCAACTGCGCGCGCTGTGCCCGGCGCTCCGGCTCCCGGCCGACCGGACCGAAGTACACCGAGCCGCGCACGTACTGGACGAGCCCCAGCGCCATGCCCACGGCCGCCGCGCCGAACCCGTAGTGCCAGCCCACCGATTCCCCGAGCCCGCCCACGACGATCGGCGCGATCAGCGCGCTCACCTGCACGCTCATATAGAAGATCGCGAACCCGGCGTCCCGCTCGGCACGCTGTTCGCTGCGGTAGAACGCCGCCAGCATGCTCGCCTGGTTGGGCTTGATGAGCCCGGTACCGGCCGCGACCAGCAGCAGCCCCAGGGCGAAGGTCGCGTTGCTCGGCACGGCCAGCGAGACATGGCCGCACAGGATGAGCACACCGCCGTACAGGATGCTGCGGTACGGACCCAGCACCCGGTCGCCGAGCCAGCCGCCCGGCACGCTGGCGATGAAGATGGCGGCCATGTAGAGGCCGAAGAGGCGCGCGGACTCCGCGTCGCTGAGCCCCAGGCCGCCGCCGCTCTTCTCCTCCGAGGCGTACAGGAAGAGGATCGCCGTCATCCCGTAGAAGCTGAACCGCTCCCACATGTCCGTGCCGAACAGCGCCACGAACCAGCGTGGCCGGCCCAGGAACGTGGGCTCCTCCGGCCTCGCGCCGCCCGCGGCGTCGTGTGCGGGTGTGCTGACCGACGACGTCATGCGTCCTCCCGGGTCTGGGCCCGGCCACCGTCGAGGCCGGGGGAGACCCGAGATTCAGCAGTCCTGGTGGAGCGGCGCTTGAGGGCCGCCGGAACCGGCGGCCACCGAGACCGGGACCCGGGCCGTCAGCCCGAAGCAGCCGTCGGGCCGCACCTCGGCCTCGAGGGTGCCGCCGATGGCGTGGACGCGCTGGGAGAGGTTCTGCAGCCCGCTGCTGTCGTGCTGCGGCGTCGGACCGGCCGGGTCCAGACCGTCGTTGACGACGGACAGCCGGACCGTGCCGTCCGACTGCCCGGCCTCGATCCGGCAGACGCGGACGCTGGAGTGGCGCAGCACGTTGGACACGGCCTCGCGCAGCACGGTGGCGAGCACCGTCTCGGTGTCGGTCTCCAGATCGTCCAGCCGCGTGTCGCAGGTGACCCTGACTCCCGCGGTGTCCAGCAGCGCGACCACCGACTTGAGCTCCGCCGCGAACGACAGCTCCCGGTACTTGCGCGAGACGGCCCGCAGATCGGCCAGCGCCTGCCGGGACGTCTCCAGCACGGCGGTGAGCTCCTCCTTGGCCCGGCCCGGCGACACGTCCACGAGCCGCTTGCTCAGCTCGCTGCGCAGCGTGATGGCCGACAGGCTGATGCCCAGCAGATCGTGCAGATCCCGGGAGAACCGCAGCCGCTCCTGCTCGACGGCCATATGGGCGAGCTCGTCCTGGGCGGCGCGCAGCCGCACCACCAGGTCGGCGAGCAGCGACACCGCATAGACCATGCAGGCGATGGTGAGCGTGGCGGACCCCGTCCACGCGACGTCGTTCCAGCCGTAGCCGGCCAGCCGCCCCGACACCATGACGCTGCTCCACGAGACGAACGCCAGCAGCCACGCCCACGACCCGCGCATCGTGAGCAGGACCGTCGCGGCCAGCATGCCGGACAGGCCCACCCAGTGGTCGGAGAGGTAGTAGATGGGCACGTACGTGAGCACGGCCTGGCCGGCGATCAGCCAGGCCCTGGTCCGGCCGTTCAGCCGGATCCGCGCGAGATTGCGCGTGGTGTACAGCTGGCACACGTAGATGCCGGCCATGGCCAGACAGCCGAACCCGATCTGCCACACCTGCTCGCTCTCGTACACGAGGTGCAGGATCGCGGTGAACATCACGCTGGACAGCAGGACGGTGAGCAGGAGCGTTGCCGTCCGCTGCGCGGATTCGACTGTCATGGCCGGCCTCCCAGCCCTCAGAGGAAGAACGGGATGGGGTTCAGGTCCTCGTACCGGGCCGGCGCGGGGCGCCGGCCGAGCCGGACGGGGACGTCGTACAGTCTGCCCGGCGCGAAGCGCGCCCAGAAGTGCCTGAGCCCCGGGACGAGCACCCGGACCACCGGCAGGCCGATGTCGGGCCGGGTCTGGTCGAGGACCAGGAACTCCAGACCGTGCCGGCGCGTCAGCTCCACCGCCGCCAGGACGTCGTCGCGCAGATCGTCCCGCGGCGTGTACCCGTAGGACGCGGCGTCGCGCGGCGTCGCGGCGGGGTCGGGCGCGAGGTACGGCTGGTCGGCGAGCGTGCGGTGGTTGAGCCAGTCGTGCAGCTGCGGGTCCGTCGCCACGGCGGCCTGGGTCGCCGGCGCGTCGAGGGCCATCGGGAGCAGCTGGTTCATCTCCGTCAGGGCGCGCCGCAGGGCGACGTGCGGATCGCTGTGGCAGCCCAGCCCGAACATCAGGCGCTCGGCCGCGCCGGCGGTGCTCCGGGAGACCGCGGCCATGGCCGGGACGCCCAGGTCGGACGTGATGTCCAGGACCCACAGTTCGCGCTCCAGCTCCGCGTAGCGCCGGCGCATCGCGGTCAGGAAGCCGCTGTCGAAGGCGGACAGGTCGACGGCCGGCTGCCGGGTGCGGTTGTACCACCACAGGGCGACCGCGTCGCGCTCCACCAGCTCGTAGAACCCCTGCAGGACGGCGTCCTCGAGGCTGCTGCCCGCGGCGCAGCCGTTGGAGTCGGCCCGGGCGAAGCCGCTGCCGGACGCGGCGGCGGCCCCGTAGTAGAGCAGGGACGTCGGCAGCAGCCGGCGTCGCCCGCCGGTGAGTGACCAGACCGGGGTCCAGTCGGTCACGGCGTCCGGGTCGAAGGGCTCGCTGATGTACTGGAAGGGCGGGTGCGCGGCGTTCCACTCCAGCCGGTGCCGGTACTGCCGCTCGTCGTACAGCTGGACGGCGTTGGGGTGGATCGCCTCGTCGCCGAGCCGGCGCAGGCTGCCGCGGACCCGGGGCTCGTCCCCGTGCCGGGCGCCCGAGTAGCGCTCCAGGGCCTCGCACAGGGCGCCGACCCTCGCCTCGAGCTCGGTGACGCCCTTGCCCATGCTCTGCTGCCGCAGCCCCGAGACCATGCCGGACAGCCCCCGGCGGGACAGTGCGAGGTTCGGGCCCGAACGGTAGGAGTACAGCGGAGGGGAACAGCCGGGCATCGGCTGGATGTCGGTGACGACGCCCGTCACCTTGCCCACCAGATGGCCGTACCGCTCCATCATCTGACCGGGCGTCAGGGAGCGGTGACCGCCGCCGGTCAGGCTGCTCTTGGGCCGGGCCGTCAGCCGTACCGGGCGTTCGACGAGGCCGGTCACCAGCCGCGGGTCACCGCAGTGCGCGCACTGCGGACGGCGGCGCACGGGGTGCTGGTCGGACTCGAGCCCCAGCAGGTCCAGCGTCCAGATGGCGTCCTGGCTGTCGCTGCGGTAGCCGGCGAGCCACTTCGCGGACTCCGAGGCGATCATCTGCAGCGCCAGGGAACGGCTCGCGCGGGTCGCGGTCGGCGGCGGGCCGACCGGGGACGCGAGGTCCAGGGCCCGTCCGATGTACTGCTCGGTCAGCCGGTGCAGCCGCACCCGGTGCGCCAGACAGTGCCAGCAGGGACCGTCGCCGCCGGGCCGGAACACCGGCCCGACCCACGGCAGTACGCCGGTGGGCTTGGCGATGAGCCAGGGCACGCCGTCGGACCGCCGCTGCTTGTCGACGTCCCCGAGCGCGGGGTCCAGATAGTGGGTGCAGACCACGACGTGCAGATCCGCGTCGCGGTCCGCGGTGACCTCGAGCCCCGCCGCGGCGAAGGCCGCCAGGACGCCCGCCTGCGGGCAGCCGTCCAGGGCGGTGAGCCGGACCCGGGCCGCGGCGACCGCGCGCTGGGCGGGCTCCGCCTCCAGCTCCGCGGCCTCCCAGAAGGCCCGCGCCGGCTCCCCCGCGCTCTGCGGGCTCTCCGGCGGACCGGAGAACTCGCGGAGCAGCCCCGCCTCGGTGAGCCGTGCGATCACCAGGCCCACCTCGGCGGGGCTGAGCACCCCCTGGGTCTCCCGGACCAGGGCCGACAGGCTCCGCGTGCCGTCGAGCAGTGGCAGCAGCGCCTCAACGGCCCTGCCGTCGATCCCGGTCACACCTCGTTCGGAGACGAAGTACGCTGCGTCGCCCGGGACGACGGCCTGGGTCAGATGTCTGCCCAGGCCCAGCCGGGGGTGCGTGACGGTCACGACGGGTCACCCGCGGGCCGGTGCCAGCGAGCTCTCGGGGGTCCGGACGGTGTCCGGCGCGTCATCGTCGTCGTCGGACCGGCACACGCCGCAGCCGGTACCGGCCAGGGTGACGGGCGAACGGTCCAGCGGGACGATCCGGATGCCGGCGGACAGGCCCGTCGGTATGGCCGGAGTCTGGGTGCGGTGGTCGGTGCGCAGGCCGAACTCGGCCAGGACCGACCGCGGGTCGGCCGAGTAGCGGCCGGCGAGCTCCGGGTCGAGGATGCTGCGGACGACGAGTTCGGCGAATCGCCAGTCGTCCTCGATGGCTGCCGTGTTCCGGAGGTCTTCAGTGCCCTGTGACAATGCGGTATCACACACGGATCTGACGCTCCTCGTCAATTCGTTTGGAACGGCGGACGGTTCAGGATTGAGCCGTATGCGAGAAGACTCTGAGCGATAACAGCCGGATCGTACAGTGAGCCCCGCACCTTTTGGCATATGAATAATTCACGGGTGGTGGAGGGGGATCTTCACGGCAGGCCGGTGATCCGCGCACTGGGCGATTCCCGTGCCGGATGACACCCTGCGAGTTGACAGGATTCCAAGGTTAACCGGAGCCCCCGTGCACTCTTCCACTCCGTGTCGAGTGTGATTCCAGCGCCGATCGTGAGTATCGGGGCCTCCACAGCCACCGAGGGGGAGGCGTGAGCGACTATTTGGCGGCCGGCGGCCGGCCCGACACCGCGCTCAATCTGTTCTGCTTCCACCACGCGGGCTCCGGCGCACTGTCGTTCGCGCGCTGGCCGACGAGGTTTCCCGACGGGGTATCCGTCCTGCCCGTACGCCTGCCGGGCCGCGAGACCCGGATCCGTGAACCCCGCATCACCGACGCCCGCCGGCTGATCGGCGAACTCGACCGGGAGCTCGGCCCGCTGCTCGAGGCGCCGTACGCGTTCTACGGGCACAGCCTCGGGGCGCTGGTCGCCTACCGGCTGGCCGAGCACCGCCAACAGCGCGGCGCGCCCGGCCCCGAACTGGTGGCGCTGGGCGCCTGCGCCGCACCGCATCTGCCGACCCCCGCGCTCGAGGAACCCCCCACGGTCTCCGACGAACGGCTGCTCGCCGTCCTCTCGCGGTACGGCACGCTGCCGTCCTACCTCTACGACAGACCCCGGTGGCTGAGCAGCGTGCTCTCGCTCACCAGGGACGATCTGGCCCTCGCCAGGGATCTGCGGACCGGGGCCGGCCGGCCCCTGTCCTGTCCCGTGGTGGCGTTCTCCGGCGTCGATGACACCGTTGCCACGGCCGCCGCGGTGGCCGAATGGCGGCGCTACACCACGGGATCCTTCGAGGCCCGCGAGGTCGCGGGCGGCCACTATTTCGTACGGGACGAGACGCTGCCCCGCATGCTCGCGGGGCTGCTCGACAGACGTCCGCATACCACTGCGGCCGGACACGGGGGGTGACGAGCGATGGACATCAGTGTTCTCGGACCGTGCAGGGTGGTCCAGTCGGGGGTCTCGATCGTGCCGACCGCGGTGAAACCGCGCAAGGTGCTCGCGCTGCTGGCGCTCAACAGCGACCATGTGGTCTCGGTGGGCGCCCTGGTGGAGGAGCTGTGGGGCCAGTCGCCGCCGCGCAGTGTCCAGACGACCCTGCAGACCTATGTGCTGCAGCTGCGCAATCTGATCGCCCTCGCGCTGGGCGACGGCCAGCACGCCGATCTGCCGAACGGCGCGAAGAGTGTGCTGGTGACGGAGTCCGGCGGCTATCTGCTGGACGCGCAGGGCGGCCTCGTCGACATGACGGAGTTCGAACGGGCCGCGGCGACCGGGCACCGGGCGCTGGAGGCGGGGGACTTCGCCGCCGCGTCGGAGCGGTTCCGCACCGCGCTGGAGATGTGGCGCGGACCGGCGCTGGTCGACGTGCAGTGCGGCAGCCTGCTGGAGATCGAGGCGACGCGGCTGGAGGAGTCCCGCCTCAGCATCCTCAACCAGCGGATCCAGGCCGACCTCAACCTGGGCCGGCACCACGAACTCGTGGGCGAGCTGGCGGGACTGGCGGCGCAGCATCCGATGGACGAGGGCATCCACGCCAAGCTGATGCTCGCGCTGTACCGCTCCGGACGCAGGATGAAGGCGCTCGAGGTCTACCAGCGGCTGCGCAGTGTGCTGGCGGTCGAGCTGGGCCTGGACCCCTCGCCCCATCTGCACCGGCTGCAGCGGGCGGTGCTGGACTCCGCGCCCGAACTGGACGTGCCGGTGACCGTCGGCGGCCCCACGGGAAGCCGGGTCACGGGCGCCTGAGCCACCCGGCCGAGCCGGGTGCGCGGGGAGGGGCCCGGGGCGGGAAGCCCCGGGTCCCGGCGTTTCCCGGCACGTGCCCGCGGCCGGGTAACCGCGGGCCGGCCCGCCGCGGGACGTCATTCCCAGGCCAGAACCGCGTTCTCGGCCCGACCCCGGTCCGCCACGGTGAACCGCGCCCAGCAGCCGCCGGGCCGGCCGGCGAAGAGCATCGCCGTCAGCACCGGGGCGACGGACGCGGGGTACAAGACCTCCCCGTCGGTCAGTTCCACGGTGACGGCCGCGGGCTCCACGTACTCCTGGACGACCCCCGAGCCGTGGGTGAAGGCCTCGTCGACCGCGCGGGCCCACACGCCGGCGGCGGTGTGGCACCCGACCAGGGTCCGGCTGCCGGCCGGATGACCGGGCCGCAGCACGAACTGCTGCTGGTGGCGCAGCAGTACGTCCGGCAGCTCGCACTCCTCGTCGCGCCACCGGGTACGCCCCGGCAGCGTCATCCGGGTCCACGGCAGATGCCGCCGGACGAGGCGCTCCTCCCGGCGGGTCAGCCAGGGCAGCCCCGCGGAGACGAGCGCCAGGGTGCGCGGATCCGCGAGCAGCGCGCTGCCGGCCGGGGGCAGCAGCAGCCCGCGCCGCAGGGCGGCGGGGGTCGCCGCGCCGTTGTCGAGGACGACGGAGTACCGCGGTGCACCGGGCGGGCCCAGGGCGTCCGGCAGCTCCGCCGGTTCGACGAAGTCCGTGGTGAAGCCGCAGCCGCGCATCCGCTCGGCGTCGGCCTCGCCGTACGGCGCGTCGGGCCGGGCGCCGGAGCGCGGACCGCCCAGGAAGGCGGCCGAACGGGCCAGCCCCCGGGCGGCGCACACCTCGCCGACGGACCGGGCCCGGCGGCCGACGGGGTCGTGGCCGAAGAAGGCGCCGGGCCGGTGGGCCCGCTGCCAGACCCCGGTGAAGGCGGCCGTCTCGGCCACCCCCCGGATGTCCCCGGCGGCATGCATCCGGAGCAGCTGGGGCGCCCCCTGCGGGCCGACGGTGAAGTCGGCGGAGGCCATCAGCGTGCAGTACTCGGTCTCCGTGGTGTCCAGGGCGGACAGCAGCGGATGGTCCTCCGGCTGCGCCCCCAGGGCCTCCAGCCGCGCGGGCCAGGTGGGGGCGAGCGCCAGCACGGCGCGCCGGCACAGGCCGAGCATCGCCCTGGTGAGATCGAAGAGTTCGTCGTACGAGGAGCGGGGGAGGACCAGGGGGCCGGCGGGCAGCGGACTGCGCAGCGAGATGCCCGGCCCGCGCAGCGCGCGGTGCAGCGCGGCCGTGATGCCGTGCTGGTCCAGCGTGCGCAGGTCCGCGGGGGCGGGCCGGTCCGCTGCGTGGAACCAGGCCCGGGAGAGCTGTCCAGTCTGCTGGAGATTTCGTGTGATGTCTGGACACATATGAGTTACCGCCTTATTGTGCGAGTTGGCGGTGGCCTGGCGGGGCCGGCGAGCCGCTCCGGAGAGGCGAACCAGAGGTGCGGGAGACGGTAACCGGGCCGTCTCAAGAATCACTGGAGAGCGTGATGAGCCGGCGATCCATGCCAGTCCTGGAGTCCTTCACCCGTACCTGGCTCGACCTCGAGGCCGCCCACACCACGGCCCTGTCGGCGGCGACCGCGCTGCTGCGCGGCTGCGACCAGGTGCTCGCCGTGCTGACGCGCACGGCCACCTGCAGCAGCGCCCGCGACGAGCTGATGCGGTCCGCCGGCGTGCTCTGCGGCGCCCCGCGCGAGCTGGCCCGCACCTGCCCGCCGCGGCTGGGCAAGCTGTGCGTCCGGCTGCCCGCGTACGGCACGCTGTGGGCGTACACGCTGAGCGCGGTCGTCCCGGCGCTGTACACCGACGAGGTGGTGGTGCACGCGCCGGAGGGGTTCGAGGAGTCCACCGCCCTGCTGCACCGGGTGGTCTCCCGGCTGCTCCCGCCCGCCCTGGCCGGCCGGCTGCGGCTGACCGACGGCCGGGCGGAGACCTTCCGGCGCGAGTGCGCGAACGCCAACGCCGTGTTCTGGTCCGGCGATCCGGACGCCGGGCGGCAGCTGATGGCCGAGCTGGACACGCGTACGCTCTTCCTGCTCCGCGGGACCGGGCCCAACCCCCTGGTGATCGGCCCCAGGACGGACCCGGCGGCGGCCTGCCGCACCGCGCTGCGCACCCGGCTGCACAATTCCGGCCAGGACGGGCTCTGCCCGGACGTGATCTTCGTCCACCGGCTGCGGCTGGACGCCGTCGTGGACCGGCTGCGCGCCGAGCTCTCCGTGCTCACCGTCGGCGCCCGCAGCTGGCCGGACACCGTGCTGGCGCCGCTGACCACGGCCGACGGGGTGGAGCGCGCCGCCGGGTTCGTCGAGGAGTACGCGGACCATCTGGTGATCGGAGGAGCCGCCGACCGTCAGCGCCGCACCGTCGAGGCCGCGTTGCTCGTCCTGCCCGAGGACGCCGGCTTCCACCCGCCGGAGCTGCTGGCGCCGCTGTTCTGCGTGGTGCCGTACCACGATCCGCAGAGCCTGCGGGAGTGGGCGCGCGACCCCGTGGAGCTGGCCCGGGGCATGTACGTGTCGGTGCTGGGCGAGCCCCGGCTGACCGGCGAGACCCTGGGCACCGCGGTGCTCGTGCGCAACTCCACCGCCCTCGACCTCGACGACGGGAACCAGCCGATGGGCGGCTACGGCGTGCACGCCTCCGGTGTCCGGCGCGACGGGCGGCTCATCGGCCGGCCGCTGCTCCTCTCGGCGGAGGCCGCGCTGCGCCGCTCGGTGATCACCGGCCCACTGCGCTGAACGATCGGCGGTGCAGGGCGGTTTGAGCAGGGCTGTAGAGCCGTGCGTCAGGGTGAGGCCCCCTGCTGACGGATCTGCCGGGGGCGCCCGCCGCCCGTCGCGGCGCGCGGTACTTCCCCGCAAGGAGGCTGACGGTGGCACACCGAACGCTGATAGTGGCCCGGATGGAGCCGGGAATGGCCGGCCCCATCGCGAAGATCTTCGAGGAGTCGGACTCCTCCGAGCTGCCCCACCTGGTGGGTGTGTCCCGGCGGACTCTCTTCACCTTCCACGACCTGTACTTCCATCTGGTCGAGGCGGACGAGGACATCACCCCGAACCTGTACCAGGCCCGCAGCCACCCGCTGTACGACGACATCAACACCCGGCTCGCCGAGTGCGTCTCGCCGTACGACCCGAACTGGAAGGAGCCGAAGGACGCGATGGCCAACCCCTTCTACGTCTGGACCAAGGACGGGGGCCGACTGCTGTGACGGAGTTCTCGCTGCAGGAGCTGGCCGAGCAGCTGCGGATCTGCGCCGGTGAGTCGGAGGGCATCCCGCTCGAGGACGAGCGCTCCCTCGACGTGCCGTTCCTCGAGCTCGGCTACGACTCGCTGGCCCTGCTCCAGGTGACGGGGGTGCTCAAGCGCGAGCACGGGATCCGGCTCTCCGACGACGCCGTCGTGGAGGCCGAGACGCCCCGCATCCTGCTGAAGCTGATCAACTCGAACCTTCCCGGACAGGCGTGACGCGTATGGACATGGGACTGGCGGGCAAGCGCGTTCTCGTCACCGGCGGGACGCGCGGCATCGGCCTCGCGGTCGTCCGGGCCTTCGCCGCGGCCGGGGCCCAGGTGATCGCGGTGCACCGGACGGACGGCGAGGCCGCCGAGGCGCTGCGCCGGGAGCTGGCGAAGCTGGACCCGGCGCATCTGACGGTCACCGCCGACGTCACCACCGCAGAGGGCGCCGCGTCGGTCGCCGAGGCCTGCCGGTCCCAGCTGGGCGCGCTCGACGTGCTGGTCAACAACGTCGGCGTGGACGGACACCGCGCGTTCGCCGAGCTCGAACAGCCGGAGTGGCAGCGGCTCTTCAGCCACAACGTGACGTCCGCGTATCTGGTCACGCAGGCGGTGCTGGACCTGCTGACCGACAGCGCGTCGGTCGTCAACGTGGGTGCCTCGGTCGCGCTGCGCGGCCGGGCCTTCGGCACCCACTACTCGGCCTCGAAGGCGGCGCTCGTCGGCTTCGGCCGCGCCCTGGCCAGGGAACTCGGCCCGCGCGGGATCCGGGTGAACACCGTGGCCCCCGGCGTCACCGAGACCGAACCGGGCGCCGGGCTGCCGCCGCAGCTGGTGACCCGGCTGACGGCGATGACGGCGCTGGGCCGGCTCGGCCGCCCCGAGGACGTCGCGGGCGCCGTGCTCTACCTCGCCGGCGACACCTCCCGGTACGTCACCGGCCACACGCTCACCGTCGATGGAGGAATCTGACCATGCCGTACGCAGCGATCACCTACCGGGTCAAGCCCGGCCACGAGGACGAGATCGCCGAGATTTTCGCCGCGTTCAAGCGCGTCGACACCCCCGACTTCACCGACGAGGACGGGGACGCGGCGGGCCGGCTGCTGGGCACCGGCGTGTTCATCAAGGACGACGTGATGGTGCGGGTCATCCACTACGAGGGCGACTTCGCCGCGGTGGGCCGGCACATGGCCCGGCAGAAGGGCGTGCACATCCTCGAGGGCAAGCTGCAGCGGTATCTGGCCGAGGAGCGCGACACCACCACGCCGGAGGGCTTCGCCGCGTACTTCCGCGACGCCACGATGCGCTCCGTCGCCCAGCTGACGGTGGACACCCACCCCGCCGGCGCGTAGGCGGGACGTGACCATGACCGACGCGCTGGGGGTGGCGGCGCTCCTGGGGAGCGGAGTGACCGCCGGGGTGCTGTTCGCGGTGGCGCTGAGCGTGCTGCCGGCTCTGTTCGCCATGCCCGCCGGCACCTACGTGTACGCGCACAAGCTGCTCGGCCGCAACTGGGACCCGACGATGCCGGCGGTGGTGCTCGGGTCCTGCGCCCTGAGCACCGCGCTCGCCGTGGTCGCCGGCGGCGCCGCGCGCGCGCTGTTCGCCGCCGCCGCGGCGCTGCTGCTGGGCGTCTCCGCGGTGTCCCATCTGTGCAACGTGCCCATCAACCGGCGGGTGAAGGCGGTCACCGACCCCGACACGCTGCCGGCCGACTGGAGCGACCCGCGGCCGCTGTGGCGCCGCTGGCATCTGCTCCGCACCGGGCTGGCGATCGCGGCGCTCGTCGTGAACGCGGCCGGGGTCACCGCACTCTGACGGACCGCCGGCGGGCGGGGGACCGGCCGGTCCCCCGCCCGCCGGCGGCTTCCCGCGCCGTCTCAGGCCGGCGCGTGGTCCCGTACCGACATCTGCGCCATGCAGGTCAGCAGGCTCCGCTCGAACGTGGCCACGAACCCCTCGACGGTGTCCGTGGCGCGAGGCCGCGACAGATACGGGGCCAGCTTCTCCTCGACCTCCCGCACGCCCGGCTGGACCGCCATGTGGCGGGCGATGTCCGCCAGCTCGCCCTCGTACTCGATGACCCGGACCATCGTGGCGTCCCGGATGAACACGGCGGTCGACAGGATCCGCGCCGACTGCGCGCCGGTCGCGTCCCTGACCACGGGGGAGCCCACGCGGCGGAAGCCGGTGAAGATCTCGGTGATCTCCTTCTCGAAACCGGGCTTGATGTCGTAGGTGATCGCGGCGAACGGCATGGCAGCTCCTCGCATCCTCGCGGACGGGTACGAACGGGCGGCGGACACACGGGTCCTGTCTGCCATGGCGCCAAAGCCCGGTCGCCTCCCGCTCGAGGGCCGCCACAGCCCGCCCCGGCCCGCCGCCCGGGGTGTCCACGCCGATTCGAGCCCGCCCCTAGCGTCCGCTGCGACGGTTCCCGCGCCGCTGTAAGTCCAGGCCGCACAAGGAGGCGGGCCCAGTGACCAACCAGATCACCCGAACCGTCCGGATCAACGCGGACGATGTTCAGCCCAACACCCGCCGCGGAGGCGACATCAGGACCACCCTCAGCCCCCGCACCACCGGCTGCACCTCCGGGTTCGGCGGGGTGCTCACCCTGGCGCCGGGCGACTTCGTCACCGCGCACTACCACCCGTACTCCGAGGAGTTCCTGCACGTCTTCGCCGGCGAGCTGGAGATGACGATGGACGGCACCGCCGTGCCGCTCGGTCCCGGGGACTCCCTGCTGGTGCCGATCGGTGTGGTGCACCGGCTGGTCAACACCGGCACCGAGGAGGCCCGGGCGGCGTTCCATCTGTCGCCGCTCGCCCCGCGCCCGGAGCTCGGCCACGTCGACACCGAGGAGCCGCTGCAGCCCCAGCAGCCGCACCCGCAGGTGGGTGGCCTGAAGTGAGCCGACGAGCGGTCATCACCGGAGTGGGCGTCGTGGCCCCCGGCGGAGTCGGACGGGAGGCCTTCTGGAAGCTGCTGGCCGACGGCCGCACCGCCACCCGCCGCATCACGCTCTTCGACCCCGCGCCCTTCCGCTCGCAGACCGCCGCCGAGGCGGACTTCGACCCGGTGGCCGCGGGCCTCGCCCCCCGGCAGATCCGCCGGATGGACCGGGCCGCGCAGTTCGCCGTCGTCAGCGCCCGCGAGGCGCTCGAGGACAGCGGACTGGACCGCGCGGGCCTGGCCCCCGAGCGGATCGGCGTCAGCATCGGCAGCGCCGTGGGCTGCACCATGGGCCTGGAGGAGGAGTACGTCCTGCTCAGCGACGCCGGCAAGCACTGGCTCGTCGACCACACCTACGGAGTGCCGCACCTGTACGGCTACATGGTGCCCAGCACCCTGGCCGTCGAGGTCGCCTGGGAGGCCCGGGCGGAGGGGCCGGTGGCGCTGATCTCCACCGGCTGCACCTCCGGCCTGGACGCCGTGGGCCACGGCATCCAGCTGATCGAGGAGGGCTCCGCCGACGTCGTCCTGGCCGGGGCCACCGACGCCCCGCTGTCACCCATCACCGCGGCCTGCTTCGACGCCATCAAGGCCACCTCGCCCAACAACGACGACCCCGAGCACGCCTCGCGCCCCTTCGACGCCGAGCGCGACGGGTTCGTCCTCGGGGAAGGCTCGGCCGTCCTGGTGCTGGAGGAGAAGGCGGCGGCCGAGGCGCGCGGCGCCCGGATCTACGGCGAGGTCGTCGGCTTCGCCGGCCGCAGCAACGCCTTCCACATGACCGGGCTGAAGGCCAACGGCCGGGAGATGGCCGAGGCGATCAAGGTCGCGCTGGACCGGGCGAAGCTGGACCCCACCGCCGTCGACTACATCAACGCCCACGGCTCGGGCACCAAGCAGAACGACCGCCACGAGACGGCCGCGTTCAAGCGCAGCCTGGGCGAACACGCGTACCGGGTCCCGGTCAGCTCCATCAAGTCCATGGTCGGCCACTCCCTGGGGGCCATCGGCTCCATCGAGGTCGCCGCGTGCGCGCTGGCCCTCGAACGCCAGGTGGTGCCGCCCACGGCGAATCTGCACCACCCCGACCCCGAGTGCGATCTGGACTACGTGCCGCTGACCGCCCGCGAGCACCGGATGGACGTGGCGCTGAGCGTCGGCAGCGGCTTCGGCGGGTTCCAGAGCGCCGTGCTGCTGGCCCGGCCGGGAGCCGTCGAGTACGAGGGGAGCGGATCGTGAGCGGTACCGCCGTGGTCACCGGACTGGGGATCGTCGCCCCCACCGGCATCGGCATCGAGAGCCACTGGAACGCGGTCCTGGAGGGCGCCTCGGCGATCCGTCCGATCAGCCGCTTCGACGCCTCCGGCTACCCGGTGCGCCTCGCCGGCGAGGTACGGGACTTCGACACGAAGGCGCGGGTGCCCAGCCGGCTGGTCGCGCAGACCGACCGCTGGACCCATCTGGGCCTGGCCGCCGCCGACGCCGCGCTGGCGGACGCCGGGGTGACGCCGGCGGAACTCCCCGAGTACGAGATGGCGGTGGTGACCGCCGCCTCCTCGGGCGGCACCGAGTTCGGCCAGCACGAGATGGAGAACCTGTACCAGCACGACCCCGAGTGGGTCGGCGCGTACCAGTCGATCGCCTGGTTCTACGCCGCGACGACGGGCCAGATCTCCATCCGGCACGGCATGCGCGGCCCCTGCGGCGTCATCTGCTGCGAACAGGCCGGCGGGCTGGACGCCGTGGGCCAGGCCCGGCGGCTGATCCGCAGCGGATCGCGGCTGGTGATGTCCGGCGGCACCGACGCGTCCCTGTGCCCGTACGGGCTGACCGCCCAGCTCACCAACGGCAACCTCGCCACCGGCAAGGACGCGGCCCGCGCCTACGTCCCCTTCGACGCCGAGGCCCGCGGTTACCTCCCCGGCGAGGGCGGCGCGCTGCTGGTCCTCGAGGACGAGGCGGCGGCGCGGGCCCGGGGCGCCGAGCGGATCTACGGCCGGATCCTCGGCTACGCGGCCGGCTTTGACCCCCCGCCCGGCTCCGACCGCGGCCCCGCCCTGGCCCGTACGATCACCGCCGCCCTCACCGACGCGGAGCTCGAACCCGCCGCCGTGGACGTGGTGTTCGCCGACGCGGCGGGCGTACCCGAGGCCGACCGGGCGGAGGCCGGGGCGCTGGCGGAGATCTTCGGCCCCGGCGGCGTGCCGGTCACCGCGCCCAAGACCCTGACCGGCCGGCTCTACGGCGGCGGCGCCGCCCTGGACACGGCCACCGCCCTGCTCGCCCTGCGCGACCAGGTGATCCCGCACACCGTGGGCCCCACGGAGCCCGCCCCCGGCTACGCGATCGACCTGGTGCTCGGCGAGCCCCGGCACCAGCGGCTGGACACCGCCCTCGTCGTGGCCCGCGGCCACGGCGGCTTCAACGCGGCGGTCGTCCTCGGCCGCGCCTGACCGACCACACCCTGGATCAAGAGAGGACCCGGAGGAACGCCATGGCGGGCCACACCGACAACAGCATCGTGATCGACGCACCGATGGACCTGGTCTGGGAGCTGACCAACGACCTCAAGTCCTGGCCCCAGCTCTTCAGCGAGTACGCCTCGGTCGACGTCATCGAGGAGGACGGCCGGGAGATCACCTTCCGGCTGACCATGCACCCCGACGAGGACGGCACCGTGTGGAGCTGGGTCTCCAAGCGCGTCCCCGACCCGGTGACCCGCACCGTCGACGCCCACCGGGTGGAGACCGGGCCGTTCGAGTTCATGAACATCCACTGGGAGTACACCGACGCCGCGTCCGGCGGCGTCACGATGCGCTGGGTCCAGGACTTCCACATGAAGCCCGCCGCCCCCGTCGACGACGCCGGGATGACCGAGCACCTCAACCGCAACACGGCCGTCCAGATGAAGCTCATCAAGGAGAAGGTCGAAGCGGCCGCGGCCCGGCGGAGCCGGCCGTGATCGAGGTCGTCGCCCCCGTCGTACTGCTGGTCAACGGGCTGGCGGCCGGGGTGCTGCTGGGCACCCTGCTCGGCGGCTTCCCGCTGCTCGCCTCGCTGCCCGACGACCGCTACGTCCACGCCCACGCGTTCTTCGCCACCCGCTACGACCCGGCCATGCCGCTGTGTCTGCTCGCCACCCTGGCCGGCGACGTCTGGCTCGGCCTGCTCGCGGACGACCCGGCGGCCCGGACCCTGTTCTGGGCCGGAGCGGTGCTGGCGGCGGTCACCGTCACCATCTCGCTCACCCAGAACGTCCCGGTCAACAAGTGGGTGCAGACCCTGGACCCGGACAACCTGCCCGAGAACTTCGCCGCCGTCGACCCCCGTTGGCGCTGGGGCGCGTGGAACCAGCGGCGCGGCGCGATCACCGTACTCACGCTGCTGCTGAACTGCGCGGGCGTCGCGCTCCTGCTCTGACCACACCAACTCCCGGAGGAACAACCATGGATCTCGGGCTGAAAGGAAAGAAGGCCCTGGTCACCGGCGGCAGTCGGGGCGTCGGCCGGGGCATCGTCCGGGCGCTGGCCCAGGCCGGCGCCGACGTGCTCACCTGCTACCAGCAGGAGAGCGAGGCCGTCGTCTCGCTGCGCAACGAGCTGAAGGAGACCGACGGCGACCACCACGTCGTGCGCGCGGACGTCTCCGACCCCGGCAACGTGACCGATCTGCTGGCCGAGGCCGGCGAGCGCTACGGGCATCTCGACGTGGTCGTCAACAACGCCGGTGCCATCAGCCACATCCCGTACGCCGAGCTGCCGCTCGAGGAGTGGCGGCGGGTCGTGGACACCAACCTCACCGGCGTGCATCTGGTGATCCAGGGCGCCCTGCCGCTGCTCGGCGCCGGCTCCTCGGTGATCAGCATCGGCTCCAAGGCCGTGGAGGCGGGCATCCCGCTGCGGTCGCACTACACCGCCACCAAGGCGGCGCTGGTGGGCTTCAACCGCTCGCTGGCCAAGGAGTTCGGCGACCGGGGCATCCGGTTCAACATCGTCGCGCTCGGCGTGATCGAGACGGAGAACCTGCACAAGATGCCCGACGAGATGAAGGCCCAGCTCGTCGAGCGGTACAGCGCCAAGACCGCGCTGCACCGGCTCGGCACCCCCGACGAGGTCGCCGGCGCCGTGCTGTGGCTGTCGAGCGACCTGTCCCGGTACGTCACCGGGGCGACCATCTGCGTGGACGGAGGCATCTCCTGATGAGCACGGCGAAGCCCGAGGGACCGTACCGGGTCATCCTCCGCATGGTGATCAACGCGGGTCTCGAGGAGGATTTCGAGAAGGCGTGGACCGGCAGCACCGAGGCCGTCACCGGCCACCCGGCCTGTCTGGGCCAGAGCCTGTCGAAGTCCACCGACGAGGACCACATCTACTACATCGTCAGCGACTGGGTGGACGAGCCGGGCTTCCGCGCCTTCGAGTCCAGCGACGCCCATCTGGCGCACCGCGAGCGGCTGCACCCGTACCGCTCGCAGGGCTCGTACAACACCATGCACGTCAAGGCCCGGATCGAGGGCAAGGCGCACGCGGATGCCGGGGTCTGAGGTCCGGGTCCTGGTCTACCAGGCGGCCCACGACGAGGAACAGCTGGAGGCGGTGCGCGCCGCGTACCACCTGGTCAGCAAACGGCTGGCCGGGGTGGCGGGGATGCTCGGGAACGAACTCCTGCGCTCCCCGGCCGATCCCACCGCCCTGGTCGTGGTCAGCCGCTGGCGCGACCTGGATGCCTTCCTGCGCTGGGAGCAGGGCGACGGACACCGCAACGACACGGCGCCGCTGCGCCCGTACCGGGACACCCGGCACCCGGTCCCCTTCGGGATCTACGAGGTGGAGGCGGCGTACTAGACGCCGGCCCCGGCCGTGCCGCAGGAGAGACGAACGAGGAGCGTGGGGATGACCACCACCGTACGGACGGGGCGTGGGACCGAGAGCGAGCAGGCGTCGTGGATCTCCTGCCCGGGCTGCCGCTCGCTGGTCTACGGCAGACGCTACGCCCGGCTGCTGCGGGTCTGCCCGGAGTGCGGCGCGCACGACCGGCTGGACGCACCCAGCCGGATCGCCCAGCTCTTCGACCCCGGCAGCGTCCGGCCGGTGCCGGTCCCGGCCACCCAGTTCAACCCGCTGGACTTCGTCGACCAGCGCCCGTACACCGAACGCCTGCAGCAGGCCCGGCAGAAGACCGGGCAGCAGGACTCCGTGCTGGTGGTGCACGGCCGGATCGGGGGTACGGCCCTGATCGCCGCGGTGATGGACTTCCGCTTCTTCGGCGGCAGCCTCGGCGTCGCCGCCGGCGAGGCGGTCACCACCGCCGCCGAGACCGCGCTGGCCGAGCGGCTGCCGCTGCTCATCGTGACCGCGTCGGGCGGGGCGCGGATGCAGGAGGGCGCCCTGTCCCTGATGCAGATGGCCAAGACCTCGAACGCGCTGGCCGAGCTCGACGAGGCGGGGCTGCTCACCGTCACCCTGGTCACGGACCCCACGTACGGCGGAGTGGCCGCGTCCTTCGCCACCCTCACCGACGTGGTGGTCGCCGAGCCCCGGGCCCGGATGGGCTTCGCGGGCCCGCGGGTGATCGAGCAGACCATCCGCCAGAAGGTGCCCGACGGCTTCCAGACCGCCGAGTTCCTGCTCGAGCACGGGCTGGTCGACGACGTGTGGCCGCGCACCGAACTGCGCGCCCGGCTCAGCCGGCTGCTGGCCGTCGCCGGCGAGCCGCCCGCGTCCTGGGGCGAGGGCGAGGACGACCCCACGGTCACCGACAGCCAGCTGCTGGACCAGCTGCCCGCCTGGGACTGCGTCCAGCTGGCCCGCGAGGCCGGCCGGCCCACCGCGCTGGAGCACATCGGCTCCTGGCTGGACGGCTTCGTGGAGCTGCACGGCGACCGGGCCGGCGAGGAGTGCCGGTCCGTCGTCGGGGGCGTGGGGATGCTCGACGGGCTGGCGGTGATGGTGATCGGCCACCAGAAGGGTCACACCACCGCCGAACTCGTCGACCGCAACTTCGGGATGCCCTCGCCCGCCGGCTACCGCAAGTCCGCCCGGCTGATGCGGCTGGCCGCGAAGCTGGGGCTGCCGGTCGTGACGCTGATCGATACCCCGGGCGCCTATCCGGGGCTCACCGCGGAGGAGCGCGGGCAGTCCGTGGCCATCGCGGAGAACCTCAAGCTGATGGGGTCGCTGCCGGTCCCGGTGGTGGCGGTGGTGACCGGCGAGGGCGGCAGCGGCGGGGCGCTGGCCCTGGGCGTCGCCGACCGGGTGCTGATGTGCGCCAACGCCACCTATTCGGTGATCAGTCCGGAGGGCTGTGCGGCGATCCTGTGGAAGAACGCGGCGGAGGCCGCCGTGGCCGCCGACGAACTCGGCCTGGACGCCGCGTCGCTGCTGCGGCTGGGCATCGTCGACGGGGTCGTCCCCGAACCGCCCGGGGGCGGTCACACCGACACCGCCGCGCTGAGCGACTCCGTCCGGCGCGCCGTCGTGGCGGCCCTGCGGGAGGTACGGGCCGCCGACGGCGGCCCGGTCACCCGGCGGGCCCGTTTCCGGCGGTTCGGCCTGACGACGGGCCAGGAACTTCGTACATGAATCAAAACAACCGCTACGGCAGGTATGACGGAGATGTATTCATGAGCGAGCTCACCAAGGACAGCCCGCGGTCCCGGACAACGGACACCGTCGGTCTGGAGTACGACAACAGTGGTCTGGCCCTCACCGACATCTGCCGGAGCATCGCGGAGGTGGTCCGGGTCGGACCCAGCCACCCCCGCCGGGTGCGCGTCGCGCTCGGCGCGGCCAGCGTCGAGGTGGAATGGGACGAGAACCCGGACGGCGCCGACGGCGGATCGTCACTGCCGGCCGACGAGGACATCCCGCAGGGCCACCGCGAGTGCGCCCCGCTGGTCGGCACCTTCTACGTGGCGCCCGCGCCCACCGCCCCGCCCTTCGTCCAGGTCGGCGACCAGGTGGAGAAGGGACAGCAGCTCGGCATCATCGAGGCGATGAAGCTGATGAACCCGGTGGAGGCCACCCGCTCCGGGCGGGTGGTGGAGGTGCTCGTCGCCGACGGGGAGCCGGTCGAGTACGGCCAGCCCCTGGTGCTGCTCGCCACCGACGAGCACGGCTGAGGAGGACCGCGGCCCATGGCATTCGACACCATCCTGATCGCGAACCGCGGCGAGATCGCCCTGCGCGTCATCCGCAGCTGCCGCGAACTGGGCATCCGCACGGTGGCCGTGTACTCCACCGCCGACCGCGACTGCGCCCACGTCCGCGCGGCGGACACCGCGGTGCAGATCGGTCCCGGCGCGCCCCGCAAGAGCTATCTGTGCGCCCCCGCCGTCATCGAGGCGGCGCTGCGCACCGGCGCCGACGCCGTCCATCCCGGGTACGGATTCCTCTCCGAGGACCCGGACTTCGCCGAGATCTGCGCGGAGAACGGCCTGGCCTTCATCGGCCCCCGCCCCGATGTGCTGTCCAGGCTCGGCGACAAGGCCGTGGCCCGGGCCCTGATGACGGAGGCCGGGCTGCCGGTGCTGCCCGGCAGCCCCGGCACGGTCGACAGCGCGGCGGAGGTCTCCGACCTGGCCGCGCGGATCGGCTTCCCGCTGATCATCAAGGCGGCGGCGGGCGGCGGCGGCCGCGGCATGACCGTGGTGCGCCGGCCCGGCGACCTGCTGCCGGCGTACCGGCAGACCCGGGCGACCGCGCAGGCCGTCTTCGGGGACAACCGGGTTTATCTGGAGCGCTACTGCGACAGCGCCCGCCATGTCGAGGTGCAGGTCCTCGCCGACAACCACGGCCAGGTGCTGCATCTGGGCGAGCGCGACTGCTCCGTGCAGCGCCGGCACCAGAAGCTCATCGAGGAGAGCCCGGGCCCCGGGCTGCACCGCGAGCTGACCCGGGCCATGGCCCGCGCCGCGGTGCGCGGGGCCCGCTCGGTGGACTACACCGGCGTCGGCACCTTCGAGTTCCTGGTGCACGACGAGGGCTTCTCCTTCATGGAGATGAACTGCCGGATCCAGGTCGAACACCCCGTCACCGAGGCCGTGTACGGCGTCGACCTGGTGCGCGAGCAGATCCTGGTCGCCGCGGGGGAGCGGCTGCGGCACAGCCAGGAGGACCTGGTGCCGCGCGGTACGGCCGTGGAGTGCCGGGTCAACGCCGAGGACCCCGACCGGGACTTCGCGCCCAGCCCGGGGCTGCTGGAGGAGTACGTGCCGCCGGGCGGCCCCTTCGTCCGCGTCGACACCCACGGCTATCCCGGCTGGCGGATCCCGCCGCAGTACGACTCGCTGCTGGCGAAGGTCATCGCCTGGGGCCCGGACCGGCTGACGGCGCTGGACCGGATGGACCGGGCGCTGGCGGAGTTCCGGATCGCCGGCCCGGGGGTGCGCACCACGATCCCGCTGCTGCGCAAGGTGGTGGCCCACGAGGTCTTCCGCGAGGGCAAGCACGACACCTCGTTCCTGGCGGCCTCGGGCCTGTGAGGCCGCGGTAGGACGACAGGAAGGGGGCGGGCCGCGGGCCCGCCCCCTTCGTCGTGCGCCCCTCGTGCGGCTGCCCGCCCGGGAGGTCCCGGACGGGCAGCCGCAACCGTGCTCGCCGTACGCGGGTCAGCCGGCCTTGCGGCACACCAGCAGCGTGTCGTAGTCGCTGAGCGGGGAGGCCTCGACCGATGCGAAGCCGGCCTTGTGCGCGTGCGAGACGACCTCGGCGGCCGGGTATTCCGAGCCGCCGTCGGTGACCAGCAGCATGTCGAGGCTGATCACCAGGTTCTCGACGTACGCCGGACCGTCCTCGAGCATCCGGTCGTACACCAGCAGCGCGCCGCCGGGGTTCACGGCCCCGAAGGCCTTGGCGACGATCTTCTCGCGCTGCTCCGCGTCCCAGTCGTGCAGGACGTGGCCCAGGGTGACCACGTCGGCGGTGACGGGGATGTCGTCGGTGAAGAAGCTGCCGCCGTGGAAGTTCATCTTGCCCGTGAGACCGCGCTCGGCGATCTTCTCGTCGAACAGCGGCTCCATCTGCGGGAGGTCGAAGACGTGACCTGTCAGATGGGGCCGGGAGCCGACGATGATGGAGCACAGGTTGCCGCGGCAGCCGCCGATGTCCAGCACCGAGCCGTACGGGCCCCAGTCGAAGGCCTCCACCAGCTCGGGGCCGACGACGTTGGTGAGGGCGTCCATCATCCCGGTGAACTGCCGCAGGATCTGCGGGTTCTGGATGACGACGTCGAAGTGGCTGCCGGACTGCTGCTCGCCGGTGCGCAGCGCGTCGGTGAGCTTGCCCCAGGCGGGGTAGAGGTTGCGGTTGGAGCGCTCGACGAACCCGCCGACGTACTCCTTCTCCCCCTGGACGAGGAAGGAGTCGGCGCCCTTGGCGTTGCCGTACCTGCCGCCCCTGCGCTCCAGCAGACCGAGCGCCGTGAGCAGGTTCAGCCAGTCGGACAGCCCGCGTCCGTGCAGCCCGTGGGCCTGGCGGATCTCCTCCTCGGTGGCGGGTCCGGTCTCGCGCAGCTTGGTGAAGAGCCCGAGTTCGACGGCGGTCATCAGGGCCTTCGCGTCGCAGAACGCGTTGCTCAGCCGGATGATCCCGGCGGACGTGCTGACATCCAGGCCGGTGTGCGACATGCGCGGAACTCCTTCCGGATACGGCCCGTGCCGGGCGCCGGGCCGTTTGCCCGAGAGTCCCCGCCACCGCTGGAAGCCGCCTCGAAGCGGGCTGGGGAGAGCCGGCGGACAGCGGTGCTCCACCGCGCCTCTAGCCCGACTGGTTAGCAAAGGGGGGCGCCGTGGACGCCCGGCCGCAGAACCGTCATCCGAAGGGGATGTGCATGACTGACGTGAGGATCCCGATACTGATCATCGGGGGAGGCCCCGTAGGTCTGGCCACCGCGCTCTTCTGTGGTAGGCGAGGAGTACGGACCATGGTGCTGGAGAAGCGGGACGCCACCTCGATGCTTCCCCGCGCCCCGGGCCTGCAGGCCCGGACGATGGAGCTGTTCCGCGCCGCCGGCATCGGCAAGGAGATCCGGGCGCTCGAACAGGGCAACTCCCACGAGTACTTCGAGGGCGGCATCATCAAGGTCGACACCTTCGCGGACATCGACAATGCGGAGCTGCTCGAGTCGCCGACCCTGGACGGCGAGACCGTCAGCCCCGAGCGGGTCATGGGCTGCGGGCAGGACCGCTACGAGAAGGTGCTGGTGGCCAAGGCCGAGGAGTTCGGGGCCACGGTCCGCTTCACCACCAGGCTGATCTCCTTCGAGCAGGACGACGAGGGAGTCACCGCGATCGCGGAGGAGACCCGTACCGGCGAGCGCTTCACCATCCGCGCCGACTACCTGGTCGGGGCGGACGGCGCCGGCAGCGGCGTCCGCACCGCGCTCGGCGTGGAACGCACCGGCCGCGGCACGGTGTTCAACGCCCTGAGCATCTACTTCCGCGCGCCCGAGCTGGAGGGGCTGCTGAAGGACAAGAAGTTCATCCTCTGCTACGCCTCCGCCGGCGGTTCGCTGATGGGCCTGTCCCGGCTGCACGGCCGCGACCCGTGGCTGGCCGCGCCCATCTACTACCCGGAGAAGGGCGAGAAGCCCGAGGACTACACCGACGAGCGGTGCGTGGACATCGTGCGCCGCGCCGCCGGCAAGGACATCGACGTCGAGATCTTCGCCAAGGTGCCGTGGCAGGGCGCCCAGCTGGTCTCCGAGACCTTCCGGGCCGGCCGGGTATTCCTGGCGGGCGACGCCGCGCACGTGCACCCGCCGGCCGGCGGCTTCGGCGCCAACACCGGTATCCACGACGCGCACAACCTGGCGTGGAAGCTGGCCGCCGTGCAGGACGGCTGGGGCACCGACGCCCTGCTGGACACCTACGACGCGGAGCGGCGCCGGGTCGGTACGGCGATGTCGGAGCAGGCGCTGGTGCGCAACCGGATCCGTCACGGCTACGCCACCGACCAGGACAAGAAGGACTTCGTCGACGACGTCATCATCACCCTCGGCTACCGCTACCGGTCCAGCTCGATCGTGAACCCCGAGGACACCCGGGTGCTCACGCCCGACCTGGTGCTGAACGGCGAGGCGGGCACCCGTGCCCCGCACGTGTGGCTGAGCCGCGGGGACGGGACGATCTCGTCGATCGACCTGTTCTGGGACGACTTCGTACTGCTCACCGGCCCGGACGGGGGCCCGTGGGCCGAGGCGGCGAAGGAGGCCGCGGACCGGCTCGGCGTTCCGCTGCGCACCTATGCCGTGGGCCCCGGCGAGGAGTTGTCGCCGGTCGACCGCGACTGGGCCGAGGTCTACGGGGTCGGGCCCGGCGGCGCGGTCCTGGTGCGGCCGGACGCGTTCGTGTCCTGGCGTGCCGTCGGTCCCGTCGACGACCCGAAGGCGGTGCTCGGCGACGTGATCGCCCGCGCGTCCGGCCTGACCACCGGGGAGAGTGCCCCGGCCGTCTGACGCGATCTTCGTCCCTGTGCCGTGCCCGGGTCCCCGGGTGCGGCACATCGCGTTGTACGGGCCTTCGACCTGCGCCGATGCCCGCGAGCGGTTCCCGAGACGGACCATGCGGCGGCTTGAGGGGGCGTACCTAGCCTCGTCGCGGCAGACGCCGCCCCCCGCCTTCCAACCCCCGAGGCGATCCCCCTCCCGGGCGGCGTCTGCTCTCGACGCGAAAGGTCACCGCCATGACAGCCGAACAACTCCAGTCCCTCTTCCTCGCCCTCGCGGCCGTCCTCGTCCTCGCCCGGGTGCTGGGCACGGCCGCCCGGTGGATCGGCCAGCCGCCGGTGGTGGGCGAGATCACGGCGGGCATCCTGGTGGGCCCGACACTCCTGGACGGGGTGATCGCCGACCACCTCTTTCCCGGGGACATCCGGCCGATGCTGGGGGCACTGGCGAATCTCGGGCTGGTGTTCTTCATGTTCGTCATCGGCCACGAGCTGGACCTGAAGCTGCTGCGCGGCCACGAGAAGGTCGCCGCGAGCATCTCGCTCTGCTCGGTGGTGCTGCCCTTCGGCCTCGGCGCGCTGCTCGGGCTGTGGCTGGCCGGCCGGCACGCGCCCGGCAGCGAGCTGGGGTTCGTGCTCTTCCTGGGCTCCGCCATGTCCGTGACGGCCTTCCCCGTGCTCGCCCGGATCCTGGCCGACAGCGGGCTGCGGCCCACCCGGGTGGGCGGGGTGGCGCTGGCCAGCGCGGCCGTGGACGACATCGTCGCCTGGTCGCTGCTGGCGGTGGTGGCCGGGGTGGCGGGCGGCGGCGGACAGTGGCGGATGCTGCTGGCCCCCGTCTATTTGGCTGTCATGTACGCGGCTGTCCGCCCGCTGCTGGCCCGGCTGCTGCGTGACCGGGGCGACGGCCGCGGTATTGGCGCCGACCAGCTGATCGTGGTGCTCGGCGGGCTGATGCTCTCCTGCTGGGCGACCGAATGGCTCGGCCTGCACTTTATTTTCGGCGCCTTCCTGTTCGGCGTGGTGATGCCGCGTCAGATCTCCGAGCGTGCCCACCGCCAGATCACCGAGCGGGTGGAGTACCTGAGCCGGCTTCTCCTCCTCCCCGCCTTCTTCATCGTCGCGGGGATGAAGGTGGACCTGTCCGGCACCGGTCTGCGGGGGCTGGGCGAGCTGTCGCTCATCCTGCTGGTCGCCGTCACGGGCAAGTTCGCGGGCGCCTACGCGGGCGCGCGGGCCAACCGGGTGCCCCGGACGCAGAGCGGGGTGCTCGCGGTGCTGATGAACACCCGCGGGCTGACCGAAATCGTCATCCTCACGGTGGGGCTGCAACTGGCCGTCATCGACACCGGGATGTACTCGCTGATGGTGATCATGGCGCTGGTGACCACCGCCATGGCCGGCCCGCTGCTGTACGTACTGCGCCGGCGCGGCGGCGGCCTCGCGGCCCTCGGCGCGTTCGGCGAACCGGCGCCGCAGGTCGGGACGGCCGCGGCCGACGTGAAGCGGAGCGTCCCGGTCGGCCGCGGCCCCGGCCCGCGCTGACCGCCGGCGCCCACGGCCCCGACCAGCCCCGCGAGGCCCGCTCGACGCGGACTCCAGCCACCGCCGAGGAACCAGGACAAACATCCGGCCACCGCGAAGTACGCGAGACCGGAGGAGCACGATGTTCGAGCACCGGAGCAGAGGAAGACGCGGCGGCCGATGGACGGCTGCCGCGTCTCTTGCCGCGGTCGCGGCCCTGCTGAGCACGGGTCCGGCGACAGCCGTCGAGACCAAGCCCAAACCCCTGGACGCCGTGACGTACTACGTCGACTGCGCCCAGGGGAACGACTCGGCGGCCGGCACCAGCGCCGCCACCGCGTGGAAGACCCTGGCGAAGGCCAACACGCAGACCCTGGGGTACGGCGAGTCCCTGCTGATCAAGGGGGGCACGGCCTGTACCGGCATGCTGCAGCCGAGGGGCAGCGGCACCTCCAACTACCCGATCACCATCGGCTCGTACGGCAACGGAAAGGGGCGTATCGACGCGAACGGAGCGCTGGCCGCGGTCTATCTGGCCAACGTCCAGTACTACCGGGTCCACGACCTGGAACTCACCAACACCGCGGCCACCCCCGGCCAGCGCTTTGGGCTCTACGCCAAGCTGACCGACTACGGCACCGGCCACGGCTACCAGGTGAGCGGCCTGAACATCCACGACGTCGACGGAGAGGACGTCCGGTTCCCGAACCCCAACGGCGGCATCGTGTTCGAAGCGGCCGGGACGACCAAGGCGACCGGGTTCTCCCAGGTCAGCATCACCGGAAACGTCCTGCAGTCGGTCGACCGTACCGGGATCGCCGCCTTCTCCTCCTGGCAGCGGCGTGCCCAGGTCCCCGGGGGCACCGGCACCTACGTCCCGATCACCGGCCTGATGATCGGGCAGAACCAGCTGCGTGACATCGGCGGCGACGGCATCGTGGTCTTCAACGGCCAGGACGCCTGGGTCTACGAGAACCTGATCGACGGCTTCGGCATGCGGACGGCGGACTACACGCTGGGCATCCACGGCTGGAACTCCGACCGCACCCACATCGAGCGCAACGAGATCGCCCACGGCCGGCTGCCGTCCCTGGCGCTCGGCGTCGAAGGCGGATCCACCGACGCCTACGTCCGTTTCAACTACACCCACGACAACCCGTTCGGGATGCTCTACATCTGCGGCGCCAACTCGGCCGAGGAGGGCAGCACCACCTCGGGGGCGACGATCAGCTACAACGTCAGCCGCAACGACGGCGGCGAGGGCTTCGCCGTCGTCGTGACCACCTGCGTCAACATGTCGGGCATCGAGATCTACAACAACTCCGTCTACTCGCCGAACGCCCGCGCCTTCACCTACGCGTCCGGCACCACCGCGCTGCGGTACACCAACAACATCTTCTCCGGGAGCAGCAGCGGTTCGCTGGTGGACGACCCGTACAGCACCTACCGGTACAACCTCTTCCACCATGTGGCCGCCGGCGCGCCGACGGGGACGAACGCCGTACTGGCCGACCCCCGGTTCGTGAACCCGGCGCTCGACTCGGCCGACGGCATCAAGCTGGCCGACGGCTCGCCCGCGATCGGCGCCGGCGTCGAGGTGACCGGCGAGGGCCCGTACGACTACTGGGGGCAGCCCATGCCGCTGCCGCGCAACATCGGGGCCGACCTCTCGCCCTGACCCACGGACCGCACCGGGGTCCGGCCGGTGACGCAGGTACGACGCCGCCCGCGAACCGGGGTTCGCGGGCGGCCGTGTGCCGTGCGCGTTCACTCCCGGACGAACGACACCAGCGAGTCGTACGTCCACTCCAGCCGTCCGGCCCGCAGGTCCTCCGTCACCGAGCGCAGCCAGTTCAGCTCGGCCGTGGTGACGACCTTCAGATACTCCGTCTCGAGCATGGTCACCCGCGGCAGCCCGTGCCGCTCCTCCTCGGCGAGGCTCGCCCCGAGCTCCGCGACGGTCTCCTCCAGCGCCTTGACCCGCTGCCCCAGGACGCCCAGCAGCTCCTCGGGCGTGAGCATCAGCAGATGTGACAGGGCGGCCGGGAACTCCGGGAACTCCTGCTTGGGTTCGGCCAGCATCTGCGCCAGCCACTCGCGCGCCGTGGCCCGCCCCGCGTCCGTGACCTCGTACACCGTGCGCTCCGGGTACTGCTGGTCCCGGCCCGTCTCGCGGACCGCGATCAGCCCGGCCGCGAGCAGCCGGTCGATGGTGCGGTACAGGCTCGCCCGCTGCCCGACGTTGACGACCTGGTCCTTCCCCCACTGCTTGATCAGCCGCTGGATCCCGTACGGATGCAGCGGCTTGAAGTGCAGCAGGGCCAGCACGGTCAGGGCGAGGGGGGAGCTGCGCGTGGGTGTGCTCATGCACCGAATAATACCCTCACCGATACTAGTTGACGTGAGACTAGTTTCAGTGCAACTATATGAGTGTGAGGGCGGGACACGAGGTCCGGCCCGCCGCACCGGGAGGACCGGGACATGACGAACACCGACATCACCACCGAGCGGGTCCAGGCCGACGGCGCCGTCGTGCGGCACCTGGGCAACTGGACCACCGCCGGCCGCTTCGAGGTCCGCGCCCGCCGCGGGAACGTCGTGCTGGACCTGCGCTCCGCCGGCCTGCCGGCCGAGGTGAGCGTCGAGCTCGGCGTCTACCGCAGCACGGTCAAGCTGCTGGTCCCCGAGGGCGCCGAGATCGACCACTGGGACCTGGCCTGGGAGGGCAGCGGCCGGGTGAAGGACGCCGCCGGCCCGACCGGTGAGCCCGGTCTCCGGATCACGATCACCGGGACGGCCGCACGCAGCGAGGTCCGGATCAACCGCGGCGGCGTCGCGGCCCTGTCCGCGATGCTGACGCGCGAGTATCTGCGGGACCTGAAGCAGGCCCGCCGGGAGGGCCGTTACCCCACGATCGACGACCCCGCCCGCGACCCCCGGCCCGCGAAGGCCTGACGCCCCGTCCCGGGCCTCGCGGCTCGACTCCGGCTCGAGGCCCGGGACGGACAATGTGGAGCCCGTTCACATCGAGGACCGTGCAGCTGCGGCGTAGGGACGCGACATGGATCTGGGTCTGAAGGACAAGCGGGTACTGGTCACCGGCGCCACCCGGGGCATCGGCCGGGCGACGGCGCGCGTGTTCGCCGAGGAGCGGGCGCGCGTCGCGATCACCTACCACAGCTCGAAGGACGCGGCCGAGGAGCTGGTGGAGGAGTTCGGCGGCCCCACCCGCGCCCGCGCGCTGCAGTGCGACCTGGCCGACCCGGTGTCCATCGCCCAGGCGGTCCGCTCCGTCGAGGACTTCTGGGGCGGGGTGGACGTCGTGGTCGGCAACGCCCAGACCTGGGTGTGGGTCAACCCCGACGAGCTGCCGCCGTACCACGACATGCCGATGGGCCACTGGCTCGCGCGCTACCGGGAGAACGTCGAGGGCCATCTGTGGACGGTCCGCCAGGCGCTGGCCGGGATGCGCGAGCGCCGCTGGGGCCGGATCGTGCTGCTGTCCTCCATCACCGCGACCCACGGCAACCCCGGCTCGGAGCTGTACAGCGCCGCCAAGGGAGCCCTGCACGGCTTCGTCCGCGGTCTGATGTGGACCGGCGACGGTGTGCTGGCCAATGTGGTGGCGCCCGGCGGCACCGTGTCCGAGCAGCTGGAGGCCGTGGACCCGGACGTGCTGGCCGCGGCCGTGCGCAAGACTCCCAGCGGCCGGCTGACGACCGCCGAGGAGGTCGCGCGGCTGATCGTCTTCCTCGCCTCGGAGGCGAACGGGAACATCAACGGGCAGGTCATCCACACGGCCGGCGGGCTGTGATGCGGGCGGAGCTGAGGCGGATCGCGAAGCCGCTGGCCGAGGAGGTCCGTGAGCATCCCTTCTGGCGGGGCGTGCGTGACGGCTCGCTGCCCGCCGGGGCGCTGTGGTACTTCGCCTGCCAGGACGCCCGTTACGCCGTCCCGGCCTACGCCCGGGCGCTGGCCCGCGTCGCCGCGGCCGCGGAGCGCGACGAGGACGGCGCGCTGCTGGCCGGGGCCTCGGCCGCCACGTTCGAGGCGACGCTGCGGATGGACGGCGAACTCGGCGAGCTGGCGGGGGAGCTGGGCCGCACGGTGGAACCGGTGCCGGTCGGCCCGGTCACCCACGCCCACACCTCCTTCATGACGGCGGCCGCCACGGCGTCGTTCGCGGCCGGCCTCGGCGGGCTGCTCCCCATGACGTGGTTCCACCAGCAGGTCTCCCTCGACCTGCGCCAACGCACCAAGCCGGGTTCCCGGTACGAGAGATGGGTGCGCCGCTACATACCCGAGGACGGCTACCACGACTACGTGGCCGCCTATCTCGCCCTCGTCGACGTGTTCCTCGCGCGCTGCTCCGACCGGGAGGCCGAGGCGCTGACCGACAGCTTCCGGCTCGGCGCCGCGTACGAACTGGCCTTCGCCGAGTCGGCCCTGCGGCTCGCGGAGTGGACGGAGCACGCGGCCTGAGCGCCGCGCCCCGTCCCCGCACCACCGGCACACCACGAACCCCCACCGCAAGACACCTCTCACCCCCACCGAAGGAAAGTTGATCATGAGTACCGACACCCGAACCCGGACGTCCACGGCGGACCCCGGCGCCCCGGGCGGAGCGTTCTCCCGGCTGGCGGGATGGGCGCAGCGGCACCGTTGGGGCGCGCTCGTGCTGTGGATCGTGGCGCTCGTCGTCATCTCGGCGGCCGCCCAGGGCGCAGGCGACGCCTACCGCAACGATTTCTCCCTCCCCGGAACCGAGACCCAGGCCGCCACCGACGTACTGAAGGAACACGGTTCGCTCGAGGCCGGCGACACCGTCCAGATCGTGCTCTCCGACTCCGCCGGACTGGCCGGCGAACGGCAGCGCGTCGAGGGGCTTTTGGAGAAGGTCGGGAAGCTCCCGTCCGTCGCCCAGGTGCGCAGTCCGTACGAGGACACCGTCGCCGTCTCCGAGGACGGCACCGTCGGGTACGCCACGGTGACTCTGAAGGACAAGGCGGAGGCGATTCCGCCGGAGGACATCGAGAGGATCATCGACACCGCGCGGGCCGGGGCCGGTCAGGGCCTCCGGGTCGAGCTCGGGGGTGAGGCGATCCGGGCCGCGCAGGAAGAGGCGGGCGGCGGGGCCGAGTTCGTCGGCATGTTCGTGGCGCTCGTCCTGCTGGTGCTGCTCTTCGGCTCCCTCGTCGCGGCCGCGCTGCCGCTGATCACCACCATCTTCGCGGTCGGTGGCGCGACCGGACTGATCGCGCTGGCCTCGCACGTCGCCACGGTCGCCGACTTCACCCCGCCGATGATGACGCTGGTGGGACTCGGCGTCGGCGTCGACTACGCGCTGCTCGTGTTCTACCGGTTCCGCACCGAGCTGATCGACGGCGCCGATCCGGCCACGGCCGGACGGGTCGCCCTGGACGCGGCGGGCCGCACGGTGTTCTTCGCCGGCTGCACGGTGATCATCGGGCTGCTTGGCCTGGTCACGCTCGGCATCGGCTCCCTGCAGGGCGTGGCCCTGGCGGTGGCACTGACCGTACTGGCCACCATGGCGGCGGCGCTGGTGCTGCTGCCTGCGCTGCTGGCGCTGTTCGGCCGGCGGCTGCAGCGCACCGTGGAGAAGCGGTCCGCGAAGGCCCGGAGCAAGGGCCGCACCGAGGGCGCCGGCTGGCGCAGGCTCGCCTCCGGTGTCCAGCGGCGTCCGCTGGCGGCGCTGGCCGCGGCCCTGGTGGCGATGCTGGCGCTCTCGCTCCCGGCGCTGGACATGCGCCTGGGCTTCGCCGACGCCGCCTCCGACCCCGCCGGGTCGACCAGCCGCAAGGCCTACGACCTGCTGGCCGACGGCTTCGGCCCCGGCTTCAACGGGCCGCTGGTGATCGTCGCCGACGGCGGGAACAACGCCGGTCAGGCCCTGAGCTCCACCCTGGACGGCGCCGAGGGCGTGGCCGCGGCCACACCCCCGCTTCCCTCCGAGGACGGCAAGCTGGCCACGGTCATCGCCTACCCCGACTCCTCGCCGCAGGACGAGGACACCACCGCGCTGGTGCACCGGCTGCGCGACGACGTACTGCCGCCCGTGGAACGCGAGACGGGGGCCCGGTTCCTGGTCGGCGGCTCCACCGCGGCCGCGCAGGACTTCTCCGACACGGTCTCCGGACGGCTGCCGCTGTTCGTGCTGATCGTGGTCGGCCTGTCCACGCTGCTGCTGGTGGCGGTGTTCCGCTCGGTCCTCGTACCGCTGAAGGCGGCCGTGCTGAACCTGCTGTCCATCTCCGCGGCGCTCGGCGTCGTCACCCTGGTCTTCCAGAAGGGCTGGCTGGGCGTGGAGCCCGGCCCCGTGGAGGCGTTCAACCCCGTGATGATCTTCGCGATCGTCTTCGGGCTCTCCATGGACTACGAGGTCTTCCTCGTCACCCGGATCCGCGAGGAGTGGGAGCGGACCCACGACGCCGCGGTCGCGGTGCGCGAGGGACTCGCCCGGACCGGCCGGGTGATCACCGCGGCGGCCGCCGTGATGATCGTGGTCTTCGGCGGATTCGTGCTCAGCCCCGCCCGGATGATGCAGCAGTTCGGCCTCGGACTGGCGGTGGCCATCCTGCTGGACGCGCTGGTGATCCGCTGTCTGATGGTGCCGGCCGTGATGCAGCTGATGGGGCGTTCGGCCTGGTGGCTGCCCGCGCCGCTGGCCAAGGTGCTGCCGGAGGTCAAGGCGCACGGAGTCTGACGGTCACAGCGGACGGGCCCGCCCCTGCCGAGGGGCGGGCCCGTTCCCGTACGCTCAGAACGCCTTGGGCGGGGCCATCCCCGCGTCGATCGCGATGTCCGTCCCGGTGATGCTGCGGACCCGGCCGGAGGCCAGCAGCACGACCAGCGCCGCGATCTCCTCGGGCTCGATCATGGCGCCCGTGGCCAGGCCCGTCATCGCCGGGATCCGCGCCAGGAACTCCTCCGGGGTGATGCCCAGGTGCTCGGCGATCACCGGGTTCGTCCACACCCGGGTCTTCACCGGGCCGGGGGAGATGCTGTTGACCCGCACCCCGCGGGAGGTGAACTCGAGCGCGAGGGACTCCGTCACGCTGGCGAGGGCGGACTTCGCGGCCGCGTAGTGGGCGAGGGTGGGGTCGGCGTAATGGGCGTTCATCGAGCTGATGTTGATCACCGCGCCCCGCCGCTCGACCAGGCTGTCCAGGGCCGCCCGAGTGGTGCGTACGGTGGTGAGGACGTTCAGCTCGAAGGCCTCGCGCCACACCTCGTCCCCGATGTCGGCGAAGCCCTTCGCGAGCTTCACGCCGCCGCCCACGGTGTTGACGAGCACGTCCACCCCGCCCAGGGTCTCCCGTGCGTGACCGATCAGCTCCCGCGGGCCGCCGGGGGTCAGCAGATCGACCTCCAGGACGTGCGCGGTCGCCTCCTTGAGGTCGGCGGAGACCGTACGGGACCCGCCGAGGACGTCCGCGCCGGCCTCGGCGAGGGCCCGGACGCAGGCCAGGCCGATGCCGCTGCCGGCCCCGCTGACCACGGCCTTCTTTCCGGACAAGTCGAATCGCATCGCAAGCTCCTGTCCCGGCCGGGCCGCTCAGCCCGGTCCGCGGTTCTCGGTGAGGAATCCGCCGGTCACCCCGTCCGGCGGCCGCAGGGCCGTCTCGGCGACGAACCGGGCGGCGTCCTTCGGGGACCGCTGCATGTGCGGCATCATCCGGGTGCGTACCCGGCCGGGGTTCACGGCGTTGACCGTGACGCCCGAGCCCCGGGTGTGGTCCGCGACCAGCGTGGTGAGGTTGTTGAGGGCGCTCTTGGAGAGCGAGTAGCCGGGGGCCCCGGCGAACAGCCGGCCGCCGAACTCGGGGGTCGTACCGCTCGAGACGATCACGACGCTGCCCCGGCCCCGGCGCACCATCGGCGGGACGAACGCCTCGAGCACCCGCCAGGTGCCCACGACGTTCACCCGCAGCGTCTCCTCGACCGCGTCCGGGGGCGCCGACAGCGGATCGGTGCCGCCGTCCAGCAGCACGCCCGCGTTGCACACCAGCACGTCGACGTCCCCGGCCCGCTCTGCCGCCCGCCGGACGCCGGCGTCGTCGGTGACGTCCAGCTCCAGGGCGCGCGCCCCCGGGCCGATCTCCGCCGCCGCCGCGCGGGCGTCCGCCGCCCGCCGGGCGGTGACCACCACCGTCAGCCCGTGGGCGGCGAGTTCCGCGGCGACGGCGAGGCCGATGCCCCGGTTGGCTCCGGTGACCAGCGCGGTACGGGGGGCGTCGTGCTCCGTCATGGGATCCTGCCCGGGGGTCGAAGCGGAAGTCAGCGAAAGCGCAGCGGCAGGTACTTGTAGCCGTTCATGAAGTTCGTCGTCGGGCGCAGCGGCGTCCCGGCCGGTTCCAGCTCGGGCAGCACATCGATCACGCCCTCGAGGAAGAGCCGCAGCTCCATCGTCGCCAGGTTGTTGCCGATGCACACGTGCGGGCCGCCGCCGCCGAAGCTGACGTGCGGGTTGGGGCGGCGGGTGATGTCGAAGGCAGCGGGGTCGGCGAACACGTCCTCGTCGCGGTTGGCGGAGCTGTACCAGAGCACCACCCGTTCCCCGGCGGCGACCGGCTGCCCCGCGACCTCGGTGCCGGCGACGGCCCGGCGGGTGAAGTGCGTGACCGGGGTGACCCAGCGCAGCACCTCGTCGGCCGCCATCGGCACCAGGCTCCGGTCCGCCCGCAGCGCGCGCGCCTGGTCGGGGAACTCGAGGAAGGCGGGCACGCCGCCGGTGATGGCCGCGTACGTGGTCTCGCTGCCGGCGGTGACCAGGGTGGAGGCGAACAGCCCCACCTCGTCGGCGGTCAGCCGGTCGGGGAGGTTCAGCCGGGAGCCCGTCAGCCGCGCCTCCAGCAGCAGCGAGAAGCAGTCGTCGGCGGGGTGTGCGGCCCGGTGGCGGGCGAAGTCCAGCAGATACTCGTAGATCTTCTCGAAGTAGTTCTCGTTGTCGGCCGGCTGGGCGGGCGCGGCGCTCTCGTCGTACTCGGGGTCGCCCAGGTTCACCGTCTGCTTGCCCCAGCGCAGCAGCATCGGGCGGTCGGACTCCGGGATGTCCAGCAGCGCGAACAGGGCCTCGAAGGGCAGCCGCAGCGCGACCTCGTCGGCCAGGTCGAACTCGCCCTGCTCCCGGGCCCCGGCCAGCAGTTCGGCGATGATCTGCCGCAGCCGCGCCTCCAGGGCGGCCAGCCGCGCCGGGGTGAACGCCTTGAAGGTCAGCTTGCGCAGCCGCGTGTGGTCGGGGCTGTCGAGGAAGGTGATGATCGGCGGGCTCGGGTCGATCTTGCGTACGGAGGTCATGGTGGTGGGGCTGGACGACCACAGCTTCGTGTCCCGGGAGATCCCGCTCACCTCCCGGTGGCGCACCACGTGCCAGAACTTCTCGCCGTCGGTGTCGTGCCCCGGGGTGAGTCCGGGGGACTGCCGCAGCTCACGGAAGTAGGAGTGCGGTACCCCCCGGCGGAACACCGTGGGGTCCATCAGGTCGAGTTCCCGGGTGGCCATCGTCGTGCGTCCTCTCCTCGGCTGCGGTACTCCGGGCGGTGCGGTGCGGGGTCAGCCGGCCGTGAGGCAGCTCTCGGCGAACTCCCATTCGTGGCGGACCCCGAGCGTGAACTGGTCGACGAGCCGCCGGTGTTCGGCCGCCGATGCGCCTTCCGCGGCCCGGTCGGCGGTGTCGAGGAAGGCCTGTACGGCGTAGTGGTAGTCGTCGCCCGGGTGGTACGCCTCGATCCAGCGCGCGTAGTGCGAGCCCGGCTCCACGTGGTCGCGCAGATGGTCACTGACCGTGGCGTTGAACCAGACCATGGGCAGCAGCGCGCCCACCCCGGCGTGGAAGGAGGCGGCGGTCGCCGCCGTGAAGAACGAGGCGTGGGCCAGCACCGACGGATGTGCCGGTGTCCCCTCCCGCAGCGGGGGCAGCCCCAGGTCCGCGGCGAGCGCGGTGTAGGCGGCGCGCAGCCCGTCGCGGGCCTCCAGGGTGCCGACCACCGACTGCCCGTACAGGTGCACCTCGGGGAGGTCCGGCGCGGCGGCGGCGCAGCGGGCCAGCGCCCGGGCGTACGACGGCAGCAGATGGCCGGTGTCCTGCTCGACGAAGCGGCCCAGCGCCGCGGGATCGAGCGTGCCGGCGCGCAGCCCCTCCCAGAAGGGGTGTGCCAGCACCTTGCGCCGTACGGGCTCGCTCAGCTCGGCGAGTTCGTCGTGCAGCATCGGTCGGTCCCTCCCTGCGCGGCGGGGCCCGCGGTGCGCGGCGGGCCCGGTCCGGTGACCGTAACGGCGCCGTCTCGAGCCCCTCTGGGGCGGAACTCGACATCGGACGGCCCTTGTCCGAGCGGTGCCCGAGCGATCCTCGAGTGGTTCTCGAGCCGCCGCCGACGTCCCGGTGGGACCCTGTGCTGACCGCGCGCCCGCCGTCGGAACCCCGCCGTACGCAGGGGATTCGCCGCGGCGCCGGCCACTGGCCCGGAGCACCGACAGGAGCGGCAGTATGACGGCCATCGCCCAGTCCGACCACGAGTCCCTCGCGCTGCGGCACCGGGGCGGCGTGCTGCTCGAGCGCTACGGCATCGACCTCCACCTGCACCCCTATGTGGGGTTCTCCCTGGCCCGCAACCACCGTTCGGACATGATCAACACGGATGCTGAGGGCTTCAGGCACTCCACGTCGCGGTTCGGCACCGTGGACAGCAGGTCCTGGCTCGACGCCGGCGGCGGCGGACTGGTGGTCGGCAACTCCACGGCGTTCGGCATGGCCTCCGGCAGCGACGACGCGACGCTGCCCTCCCAGCTGGCCCGGATCAGCGGGCGGCGGGAACTGAACGCGGCCGTCGTCGGGGGCAACTCGCTGCAGGAGCTGGTGGCCGCGCTGCCGTTCGTCCGGGCCGCGCGGACCATCGTGGTCTTCAGCGGGGCGAACGACTACTGGTCGATGCTCGCCTCGCGCACCCCCGACAGCGTCTTCGGACCGGTGTTCTTCGAGGGCACCATGGCCTCGCTGATCCGCACCCCCATGTTCGACCTGGCCGCCACCGTCGCCGGTGACACGCCGCCGCTGCCGCCCGTGGTGGAGGGCGAGGTGCCCCCGCCGCCCGACTTCGCCGACGCGACGGAGCGGATCGAGGCGGCCGCGAACCGGCAGCTGGCGAATCTGGAGCATCTGTCCGCGCTCACCGACGACCGGATCCGGCTGCTGTTCTGCCTGCAGCCGTTCGCGGCGCCCAGCACCCGGGACATCACCCCCGAGGAGCAGGCCAACTTCGACTTCCGCGAGCCGGTCTTCGGCCGCCCCGAGAACAGCGTCTTCGAGACCCACTGGGGCGCGTACGGGCGGCTCGTCGAAGCGGGCTGCCGCAAGCTCGGCGTGCCGTTCACCGACATCTCCGCCGACCGCTTCCGCGGATTCGCCTTCAACGACCACCTGCACCTCACGGACGAGGGCTCCCGACAGGCCGCGCGGATGGTGCACACGGCGCTGGAGGAGCTGACGTAGCCCGCCCGGGGGCCGTGCCGTCCCCGCCACACGACCAGGAGCGAAGACCATGCCGGTGTCCCCATCGGATCTGCACGTCCTCGTCATCGGTGCCGGAACGGGCGGCCTGTGCCTGGCACACGGCCTCAAGCGCGCGGGCATCCGCGTCTCCGTCTACGAACGCGACCACACCCGCGCCGACGGACTGCACGGCTACCGGGTCGGCATCGACCCCGACGGCAGCCGGGCCCTGCGCGACTGCCTGCCGCCCGAGCTGTACGACACCTTCGTGGCGACCTGCGCCCAGGCGCCCGAGTACGTCAACTTCCTGACCGAGAAGCGCAAGGAGCTCCTCTCCCTCGACGGCTTCACCACCGCCGACCCGGACCCGGTCAACAGCGAGAAGTCCGTGTCCCGGATGACGCTGCGCCAGGTGCTGCTGACGGGCGTCGAGGACGTGGTGCACTTCGGCAAGACCTTCGAGCGGTACGAGACGGGGGCGGACGGCACCGTCACGGCGTACTTTGAGGACGGCACCTCGGCCACCGGCACCCTGCTGGTCGCCGCGGACGGCAGCAACTCCCGGGTGCGCAGGCAGTATCTGCCGCACGCCCGGATGGAGCCGGCCGGTCCCATCGGCATTACCGGCAAGGTGGCGCTCACCGCGCAGACCGGGGCGCTGCTGACGCCGAAGATGCGGCAGGGCATTTCGATGATCTTCGCCCCCAAGGGGCACTTCTGCATCTACCACGTGATGGAGTTCCCCTGGGACGCCGCGGGCGCGCCCAAGGAGGGCATCGGCTCCGCCGACTCGGAACTGCTGTCCCGCTGGCCCGGGCTGACCTTCGACAACTCGCGCGACTACATCGACTGGGGCCTGGTCGTCGGCTCGCGCCGGCTGCCGCCGGACATCATGGACTGGAAGAGCCCCGACCTGTACCGGCTGGTGGGGGAGCGGACCACGAACTGGCACCCGGACCTGCGCGAGCTCTTCGCCCTGGCCGACCGCAACAGCTGCTTCCCGATCAACATCCGCACCTCCGTGCCGATTCCGCAGTGGGAGACCACCTCGGTGACCCTGCTCGGGGACGCCATCCACACCATGACCCCCGGACGGGGCGTCGGCGCGAACACCGCGCTGCGCGACGCGCGGCTGCTGTGCCGGAAGCTGACGGCCGTACGCGACGGCGAGCTGCCGCTGCTGGAGGCGGTGCGCGCGTACGAGACCCGGATGATCGACTACGGCTTCGACGCGGTCCGCAAGTCCCTGCAGTCCGGCGGCGGCACGGGCCCCGACCAGCCGGTCGTCGGCCGGGCCCTGCTGGGCGCCATGCGGACGGGGATGCGGCTGGTGAACCATCTGCCGCCGGTAAAGCGGAGGATGGCGGACAACCACCGCCGCTACCGCGGCCACGACCGCGAGGACTGAGGGCCGCAGAGCCCCGTCCGCGGACCCTCTGCCCCGCCCGGCCGGAGGGGTCCGCGGACGGCATACGTGAGGGGGGCGCCGGATCCCGGCGCCCCCCTCACGTATGCCGACGTCAGCGGGCGGTGGCCCGGAACACCGCCACCGCGCCGTGGACGCGGACCTCGAAGTCGTCGAAGTACCGGGCCAGCTGCCGCTCGAGGCCCTGCGGGTCGTCGCCCTGGTTCTGGAAGTTGCCCCGGCGGTGCTGCTCCAGCACCATCTTGCGGGTCAGCCGGTTCATCGGCACGCCCTCCGCGAGGACCGTCGTACCAAACAGCGTCCCGCCCGGCTTCAGCGTCTCGGCCACATGCTTGAGGATGATCCCCTTGCCGTCCCAGCCGCCCGGGATGGTGTGGAACACCAGGTTCATGGCCGCGGAGTCGAAGTGCTTCGCCGGCAGCGGCAGCGGGTGCATCAGATTGGCCTGGCAGGTCTCCGGCGCGTACCGCGCCAGCACGGCCGCGGACATGTCCAGGCACTCACGGCTGAGGTCGAGCAGCGTGATCCGCGGCGTCGCCGTGGGGAAGCGGCAGCGGTCGACGAAGTAGCCGGTGCCGGGTCCGATGTCCAGATGGACCTTCCCGGCGTGCTCGTCGTACAGCCGGCGCATCACCCGCGGCGGGCAGCGCCACACCAGCGGGCAGAAGACGCCCAGCACCCACTTGTCGTAGATCGCCAGCTTGCTCCGCGTGTACACGGCCTGGGAGTGGACGATCCGGGGGTCGAGGGGCTCGGTGAGTTCGGGCTGCGAAGGGATGCTCGCCATGTGGCGCTCCGTTCTCGAGGGGGCGGCACGGCCCCGCGATTCAGCTCCGCCGCCGGAAGCGGGCCGTGCCCAGGGCGGCGAAGACGAGGAGGATGGCCGCGGTCCAGATGAGCGACCGGCCGACGAAGTACGAGGGGTCGTGGCCGAGCAGCGCCCGCGACCGGTCGCCCAGGGTCAGCGCCCGCACGGAGTCCGCCATGGCCGTGACCGGCTGGTGCTCGGCGAAGGCGCGCAGCCAGCCGGGCATGGACTCGGCCGGGACGTAGGCGCTGGAGGCGAAGGTGACGACGAACACGATCATCGACACGCTCTGCACGACCTTCACGTTCTGCGCGTACAGCCCCACGGTGATGAACACCCAGCTGAACGCCAGCCCGAAGACCAGACAGAGCCCGAACGCGGCCAGCCCGCCGAGCACCGAGGCGTGCAGCCGGAAGCCGACCGCGAAGCCCACACCGGTGGTGATCGCGAGGATGAAGGCCAGGATCCCGGTGTCCGCGAGCACCCGGCCGGTGAGGACCGCGGCGGACGGGAAGGGCATGGAGCGCAGCCGGTCGATGAAGCCGCCCTCCAGGTCCTCGGCGATGCCCATGGCGGTGCCCAGGGTCTGGAAGAGCACTCCGGCGGTGATGAACCCGGGCACCGAGTAGTCGACGTAGTGCAGACCCTGGCTGGTGCCGATCGCGCCGCCGAAGATGTAGCGGAACGTCAGCATGATCGCGGACATCTGGACGACGCTCAGCACGACCAGCTCGGGCCGGCGCAGGAAGATCTTCACGGCCCGCACGGCGAGCAGACCGGTGCCGGCGAGCAGACCGGTCCCCGTCGGGGCGGGTACGGACGCGGTGGTCACGGGAGTGGTGGCGGTGGCGGTCATGGGTCGGTTCCTCCCTGGGCTCAGGCCGTCTCGGCGCCGGTCTCGGCGAGTTCCGGCGCGGCGGTGACCCCGGGCTCCGTGCCGCGCCGGGCGGTCAGGGCCAGGAACACCTCGTCCAGGCTGGGTTCGCGCAGCCCGATGTCGGCGAGCTCCACGCCGGAGCCCTCGATCGCCCGCATCCCGGCGATCAGCCAGTGCACGGCGTCCTCGTCGCCGGCGGCGCCGACGCTCACGCACCGGGTCGCCTCGTCGACATGCGGCTCCACCCCGCCGGCCCGGCCCAGCAGGGCGGCGATGGTGTGCACGTCGGCGCGCTCGCGCACATGCACCTCGAGGACCTTGCCGCCGACCCGGCGCTTGAGCTCGTCGGGGGTGCCGGAGGCGACCGCCACGCCCTGGTCGATGATCACGATCCGGTGCGCCAGCCGGTCGGCCTCGTCGAGGTACTGGGTGGTCAGCAGCACGTCCGTACCGCGTTCCACGAGCGCGTCGATGGCGTCCCACAGATCGAGCCGGCTGCGCGGGTCCAGACCCGTGGTCGGCTCGTCCAGGAGCAGCAGCCGCGGCGCGCTCACCAGGGACGCGCCCAGGTCGAGCTTGCGCTTCATACCGCCGGAGTAGCCGCGCACCAGCCGGTCGCCGTCCGCTGTCAGGTCGAAGAGCTCCAGGATCTCCGCGGTGTCCGCCCGGGCCTGCCGCTTGGAGCGGCCGTGCAGACGGGCCACCATCTCCAGGTTCTCCCGGCCCGTCAGGGCCTGTTCGACGGCCGCGAACTGGCCGGCGAGCCCGATGGTGCGCCGGACCTGCGCCGCCTCGTCGCGTGTGTCGTGGCCGTTCACCCGCAGGGTGCCCTCGTCGGGCAGCAGCAGGGTGGCCACCGAGCGGACGAAGGTCGTCTTCCCGGCCCCGTTGGGGCCGAGCACCGCGACCACCTGGCCGGGCTCCACCTGCAGATCGAGGCCGTCGAGAGCGGTCTTCGCGCCGAAGCGTTTGACCAGACCCCGGGATTCAATCGTCAGCGTCACCGATTCCACCTCGATCGGGATGTTCGTGGGATCACAAGGGCCGGCCGCCGGCGGGCCGACATTCCAGTTGATCCGTCCGTGCTCGTGACCCGGTCGAGCGGTGCTCGACGCGCCGGGTCTCAGACGGCCAGTTCGATGCCGTACAGCGACAGCCAGGAGTTGAACTGCAGGGCCGTCTCGATGTGCATGCGCCGCGGCCAGTCGTTGGCCGCCCCGGGGTCGGCGAGCATCTCCTCGCAGGCCTTCGGGTCGAGGTACGGACGGATCGGCGCCTGCGGGTCGGCCGCCAGGGCCGCCAGCTCCCGGTGCAGCATCCGCAGGTACGCCGGGTCCTGGGTCACCGGCCACGGGCTCTTCTTGCGCTCCAGCACCGAGCGCGGGACCAGGTCGTCGACGGCGTGGCGCAGGACGGCCTTCTCCCGGCCGTCGAACGTCTTGAAGCTCCACGGGGTGTTGTACAGGTACTCCACCAGCCGGTGGTCGCTGTACGGGACGCGCAGCTCCAGGCCGTGCGCCATCGACAGCCGGTCGCCGCGGTCGAGCAGCATGGGCAGCCAGTGCGTGAGGGTCAGATAGCCGATGGTGCGCATCCGCCGCTCGGTGTCGTCCTCGCCCTCCTGGTGGGGGGCCAGCGCGGCGGCCTCGTGGTAGGCGTCGTGGTAGTAGCCGTGCATGTCGATCTTGTCGAGCAGACCCTGGTCGAACAGACCGCGGCCCTGCCCGCGCAGCGAGCTCGGCTGCAGCGCCTCGTGGGCGACCCACGGGAAGGCCTCGGCGCGCACGGTGTCCGGGTTGAACATCCAGTTGTAGCCGCCGAAGATCTCGTCGGCGACCTCGCCGACCAGCGCCACCGTGGAGTGGGTCTTGATCTCCCGCGCCGTCAGATAGTTGGAGGTGTCCATGTCGCCGAGGGTGGTGGGCGCGTCCTGCGCCGCCAGCACCGCGCGGCGGGTCACCGGGTCCATCAGGTCCTGCGGGCTGAGCCGGATGTTGACGTGGTCGGAGCGCAGATGCTCCGCGACCTCCACGGCGTACGGCTCGTCGGGGGAGAAGCGCACGTCGTCCGGGCGGAAGTTCTCCGCGTACTCGTCGAACGTGGTGACGAACGTCCGTACCCGCTCGCCCGCGAGCTTCCACCGCCACATGGCGGCGATCGCGGTGACGGAGCTGGAGTCCACCCCGCCGGACAGCGCCGTGCACAGCGGCACGTCCGCCTCCAGCTCGCGCAGCACGATGTCCTCCAGCAGCCCCCGGGTGTGCCGGATCGTCTGCGGCAGGTCGTCCTCGTGCGGGCGGGCCTCGAGCCGCCAGTACGTACGGTCGGCGGCGCCGGAGTCGCCGATCGTCAGCGTGTGGCCGGGCAGCAGCTCCCGCATGTCACGGAAGACGGCCTGGCCCGGCTTCTTGGCCACCGCGAACATCTCGCGCAGCCCGTCGGTGTCCACCACGGGCCGCACCAGGCCGCCGGCCAGCAGCGCCTTGGGCTCGGAGGCGAACACCACGCCGTGCGGGGTGCGGTGGTAGAACAGCGGCTTGACGCCGAGGCGGTCGCGGACCAGCACCAGCTCCCGGCGGCGCAGGTCCCACACGCCGAAGGCGAAGATGCCCTCGAGCCGCTCGGCGCAGTCCGCGCCCCACTCCAGATACGCGTGCAGGACCACCTCGGTGTCGCTGCGGGTACGGAAGCGGTGGCCGCGGCCGGTGAGTTCGGTGCGCAGCTGCTTGAAGTTGTAGACCTCGCCGTTGTAGACGATGACCGCGACGGCCCGGCCGTCCTCCTCGGCGACGAACGGCTGCACACCGTCGACGACGTCGATGATCGCGGTCCTGGTGTGACCGAGCGCAGCGTGCGGGCTCAGCCACAGGCCCTGGTCGTCCACCCCCCGGGGGGCGAGCGCGGCGGTCATCGTCCGCATCGTCCGCTCCTCCCCAGAGAGGTCGGACCGGAAGTCCACCCAGCCGGCGATTCCGCACATCGCTGTCTCCTCGGTCGGTTCCGGATACCGCGGCCCGGCGGGGGCCCCGCAGGACGCGGCTGCGCCCCGGGCGGCCCCGGGGCCGCCGGGGCGACAGCATCCGGCGACGCCTTCGAAGCGGCCTGGAAGACCGCTCGACCGGCGCCGCCGCCTGCTCGACCGCACCCCCATCGCCTCTCTAGCCGGGCCCGGGAACCTGCGCGGGAAGGAGCCCGGACGAGAGGCGGACACGATGAACCCGCAGCCCACCACCGCGCCCGACACCGGCGCCGCACCGCAGGGTGTGACCGGGTGGTTCGACCCCGGCCTGCCCGAGCAGCAGCAGGTGCTCGGCTTCCTCTACGCCAAGTGGGCCATCGGCGCCCTGCGCGCGGTGGTCGAACTGAGGGTGCCCGACCTGCTGGCCCAGCGCGCCCGGACGGTGGCCGAACTCGCCGCAGCCACCGGCGCGGACGCCGACAACCTGTACCGGGTGCTGCGCGCGGTCGCCGCCGCCGGTGTCCTGCACGAGGACGACGAGGGCCGCTTCTCCGTGGCCCCGCTCGGCGCCGGCCTGGTCTCGGGGGCCGAGGGGGGCATCCGCGAGATGTTCCTCTTCGCCTCGGACCCGATGCTGTGGCGCCCGTACGAGAATCTCGCGCACACCGTGCGCACGGGCGAGCCGGCGTTCGTCGCCAGCTTCGGCGCGCCCTTCTACGAGTACACCAAGGCCCACCCGGAGAAGGCGGCCGTACTCGACAAGGCGATGCTGCAGAACAAGTACCCCGGCGTGGAGCGCGTCTTCGCGGGCTTCGACTTCGGCCGCTTCGCCACCATCGCCGACGTCGGCGGCGGCCGCGGCCACTTCCTCGCCGAGGTGCTGCGCGACAACCCCCGGGTCACCGGCGTGCTGGCCGACCAGCCGCACACCGTGGCGGAGTCCAAGGAGGTCTTCGAGGGCCTCGAGGACCGGGTCACCGTCGTGGGCTGCGACTTCTTCGTCGAGGTGCCGGCCGGCTGCGACGCGTACTTCATCAAGCACACGCTGCACAACTGGGACAACGCGCACGCCACCCGCATCCTGCGCACCATCCGCAAGGCGATCGGCGACAACCCGGACGCCCGGCTGCTGATCGTCGAGAACCTGCTGCGCGGTCCCGGCGAGTGGGACATCGGCAAGCTGATCGACATCGAGTCCCTCGCCGTGCTCGGCGGTCGCGAGCGCAGCCTCGGGGAGTGGAACCGCGTCGCCGGCGACGCCGGCTTCACCCTGGCCGGCGACCCCGTCCCCGGTGACATCGCGCTGCTGGAGTACCGGCCCGTCTGAGAGAGGCGTAGCAGTGACGACCGTGTTGCCCGATCCGATGCGGCTGCCCACCGAGCGCGGCTGCCCCTTCTCGCCGCCCGCGGAGTACACCGTGCTGCAGACCGAGCGGCCGTGGAGCCGGCTGCGGCTGCCGGGCGGCCGGACGGGCTGGCTCATCACCCGGTACGACGACGTACGCGCGCTGCTGGCCGACCGGCGCTTCACCCCGCCGATGGTCCAGGTGACGCCCAACGCCGAGCTCCCGCTGCCGGAGGAGGAACTGCCGGTGCCCGACGGGCTGTTCTCGGCCCTCGACCCGCCCGAGCAGAGCCGCTACCGGCGGCTGGTGAGCCGGTACTTCACCCGCAAGCGGACCCGCGAGCTGCAGCCGCTGATCGAGCGGATCACCGACGAGCAGCTCACCGGGATGATCGAGGCCGGGCAGCCGGGTGATCTGAACGCCTGGTTCGCCCAGCCCATCCCCGCCCGGGTGGTCACCGGCATGCTCGGCATCCCGGCCGCGGACCAGCCCGACTACCAGCGCTGGGTGCTGGCCTCGCTCTCCCTGGACACCTCGCTCGACGCCCTGCGCGAGGCCAAGGACGGCCTGTACGAGGGCCTCGGCGAGCTGGTCCGGCACAAGAAGAGCCACCCGGGCGACGACATCGTCAGCGAACTCCTGCACGGCTCCGTCGGCGAGAGTCCGCTGACCCACGCCGAGGTCGTCAACATCAGCATCCTGCTGCTGATCGCCGGCCTGGAGACCACCGCCAACATGCTGGGCCTGGGCGCCTTCGCCCTGCTCGAGCACCCCGGGCAGCTGGCGCGGCTGCGCGCCGACGAGAGCCTCTTCGACAGCGCGATCGAGGAGCTGCTGCGGTATCTGACCATCGTGCAGTTCGGTCTGACCCGCACCGCCCGCGAGGACTGCGAGGTCGCGGGCCGGCGGATCACCGAGGGCGAGATCATCGTCGCCTCGCTGGCCGCCGCCAACCGCGACCCGGCCGTCTACGACGACCCGAACCATCTGGACCTGGCCCGGGACCAGTCCACGGCGCCGCACATGGCCTTCGGCCACGGGGTGCACCAGTGTCTGGGCGCCCAGCTGGCCCGTATCGAGATGAAGATCGCCTTCGGTGCGCTGCTGCGCCGGCTGCCGAAGCTGCGCCTGGCCGTTCCCGCGGACCGGGTGGCCACCGGAACCGACAAGGTGTTCTACGGCGTGCACGAGCTCCCGGTGAGCTGGGAGCACTGATCCTTACCGGATCCTTTCAGGAGGAACGCAATGGATATCGGGGTTTGCCTGCCGACCGGCGTACACGGTGCAGAGGGCGACCAGTTGACCGAGTTCGCACGCCGCGCCGAACGCCTCGGGTTCCACAGCCTGACGGTGACCGACCGGGTGGTGTACGACAACTACGACAGCATCGTCGCCCTGGCGGCCGCCGCCGGGGTCACCGAGCGGATCAAGCTGGTGACGGCGATCCTGCTGGCCTCGGCCCGGCCGAGCGCCGTCGAGCTCGCCAAGCAGCTCGCGTCCGTCGACCGGATCTCGAACGGCCGGCTGGTGCTCGGCGTCTCCTCCGGGATGCGGGAGGACGACTACCGGGCCACCGGCACCGACTTCCACACCCGGGGCCGCCGGCTGGACGCGCTGCTCGACGAGCTCAAGGAGATCTGGGCCGGCAAGGGCCCCGTGCCCGGCGTCGGCCCGCGTCCCGTCAACGGCGACATCCCCGTCTGGGGCGGCGGCCACTCGCCCGCCGGACTGCGCCGCGCCGCCCGCAGCGCCATCGGCTGGATCTCGCCCGGCGGACCGCCGCACAAGTTCGCCGAGACCGTCGCGAACTTCCGCGCCCTGTGGGACGAGGAGGGCCGCACCGGCACCCCCCGGATGGGCGCCAACTGCTACGTCTCCCTCGGCCCGGACGGCGCCGAGCTCGCCGTCCGCCACATGACCGAGTACTACGCCTACATGGGCAAGATGGCCGAACACCTCGCCAAGGGCGCCGTGACCGACCCCGGCTTCCTGCGCAAGGTCGTCGACACGTACGCCGAGAACGGCTGCGACGAGCTGTTCCTGCTCTCGGTGACGGCCGACCCCGACCACCTCGACCTGATCGCGGATGTGGTGTTCTGATGCGCGTCATCGTCATCGGCGGCGGCATCGGCGGTCTGGCCCTCGCCCAGGGCCTCAGGCAGGCCGGCCTCACCGACATCGCCGTGTACGAACGGTCCGGCGCCGAGGGCGGCCGGATGCAGGGCTACCGGCTCCGCGTCAGCCCCGAGGGCGAACAGGCTCTGCGCGACGTACTGCCCCAGCACCTCCAGGACCTGCTGACCGCGACCTCCGACGACCGCACCGAAGGCGGTCTCGACGCCTACGACGATCAGCTCGAGCAGCTGTGGGCGCCGTCGTTCACCGACCCGCGCGACGGCCGCGCGGACAAGGTCGACGCCGTCGACCGGGGCACGCTGCGCGGCATCCTCCTCGCCGGGCTCGGCGGCGTGGTGCGCTTCGGCAGGACCTTCACCCGGCTGGAGCGGCACGACGACGGCCGGGTCACCGCGTACTTCACGGACGGCACGACCGACACCGGCGACGTCCTGGTCGCCGCCGACGGCGTCAACTCCACGGTGCGCGCCCAGGTGCGCCCCGACGACGCGGCCACGGACCTCGGCGTGCGCGGCATCCTCTCCCGCACCCCGCGGGACAAGGCGATCGCCGCCGGGCTGCCGGAGTTCATGCGCGACCGGTTCGTCTACGTCATCGGCGGCGACGGCTGCCACCTGGGCCTGATGCCCATGGTGTTCCGCGAGCAGCCCTCCGAGGCCGCCGCCCAGCTGTCGCCCGGACTGGAGCTCCACGACCCCGGCGACTACTACATGTCCGTCTTCAGCGTGCACCGCGAGAACCTCGGCCTGCCCGACGACATCTTCTTCGCCATGACCGGCGAGGAGCTGCGCGACTTCGCGCTCGAGCGCACCGCCGCCTGGCACCCCGACCTGAAGGGTGTCTTCGCGCACGCCGAACCGGAGGAGACGCATCCCGTCTCCCTGCGCGCCACGCTGCCCGTGACCGCCTGGGACACCGGCCCGGTGGTGCCGCTCGGCGACGCCGTGCACACGATGCCGCCCACCGGCGGCGTGGGCGCCAACACCGCCCTGCGCGACGCGGCGGGACTGACGGCCGCGCTGGTCCGGGTGGACCGCGGCGAGGTGTCCCTGGCCCAGGCGGTCGCCGGCTACCAGGAGCGGATGGTGGCGTACTCGACCGCGGCCATCCAGATGTCGCTGAAGATCGCCAAATGGTCCATTCAGATCGACCTGGCCGAGGAGCAGACGCCCGCCGAGGTCTCCGGTGTCTGACGGAGCGGGGGCACGCGACGGCTTCGACCCGGACCGGCGGCACGCGGTGGTCGTCGGCGCCGGCATCGGCGGGCTGGCCGCCGCGGTCGGGCTCGACCGGGCCGGCTGGCAGGTGACCGTACTCGAACAGGCGCCCGCCGCACGGGAGGCGGGCGCCGGGCTCTCGCTCCTCACCAACGCCCAGCGCGCGCTGGACCGGCTGGGCGTCGGCGACACGGTACGGGCCTGCGCCGCGAGCATGGCGCCCGGCGGCGACGGGCTGCGCACCCGCTCCGGGCGGCGGCTGCAGGCGCCGCCGGACCCGGCGTTCTGGCGTGAACACGGCCTGGACATCGCCGTGCTGACCCGCCCCGACCTGCACGGCGCGCTGCGCTTCGCCCTGCCCCGCCGCTCGGTGCGCACCGGCTGCGAGGTGCTGGGGGCCGAATCCACCCGCGACGGCGCCACGGTGACGTACCGCACCGCCTGCGGCGAGCGGACGCTGAGCGGCGACGTGGTGGTGGCCGCCGACGGCGCGTACAGCCGGATCCGTGCGGCCCTGTGGCCGAGGCTGCCCGGCCCCGTGTACAGCGGACACAGCGTCTGGCGGGGCATCGCCGAGGGCGTCGACGGCGACGCCGAGCCCGGCGGCAGCACCTGGGGCCCGGGCGCCGAGTTCGGGCGGATGCCGCTGACCGGCGGGCGGATCTACTGGTTCGCCGTCGCCAACACACCCGAGGGCACGCGTTACTCCGACGAGTACGCGGAGGTGACCCGCCGCTTCGGGACCTGGCACGACCCGATCCCGGCCCTGATCGCCGCCACCCCGCCGGCGAAGGTGCTGCGGCACGACGTCTTCGAGCTGCCCAAGCCGCTGCCCTGCTACACGGCCGGGCGCGTCGTCCTGCTGGGCGACGCCGCCCATCTGATGACCTCCGACCTCGGCCAGGGCGCCTGCCAGGCGCTCGAGGACGCCGCGGTGCTCTGCGCGGAGCTGGCGGGCGACGACGTGGACCGGGCCCTGACCCGCTACGACGAACAGCGCCGCGAGCGGTCGCAGCTGATCGCCGCGGCCTCGCACCGGATGGGCGAGTTCAAGCTCACCGAGCGGCGCTGGGAGCGGCTGCGGCGCGACGTCCGGCTGCGGCTGGCCTCGTCCCGGCCGGCCCGCGAGGGCGTCGTGGGCATCGGGGACTGGACCCCGCCGGCGATCCCGGAGCGGGTGACCGTCGCCCGCTGAGGCACTCCACGCAGACGCAGACGAGAGGTGTCGAACGATGATCCTGGTGATCGGCTCCACCGGCACGGTGGGGCGGCGGGTCGTGGCCGGGCTGAGCGCCGCGGGCCGGCGGGTCCGGGCCTTCACCCGCGACCCCGCCCGCGCGGACTTCGGTCCGGGTGTCGAGGTGGCCGTGGGCGACCTCGGCCGGCCCGACACCGTACGGAAGGCGCTCGACGGGGTGGACGGCGTGTTCGTGCTGTCCGCCGGCCCCGACGCCCTGCGCCACGAACTGGCCGTCGCCGACGCCGTACGCCGCCTCGGTGTGCGGCGGGTGGTCAAGCTGTCCTCCGTCGCCGCCGTCCCCCCGGTCACACCCGGCTACGGCGACGACCACGCGGCGGCCGAGCAGGCGTTCGCCGGGTCGGGCGCCGACTGGACGGCGCTGCGCGGCGCGGGGTTCATGTCGAACGTCCTGCAGTGGCGCCGCTCCATCGCCGCCGAGGACACCGTGTACCAGCCGTTCGGCGAGCTGCCGCGCGCCCTGGTCGCCCCGGGCGACGTCTCGGACGCCGCGGTCGCGTGCCTGCTCCGGGACGACCTGGGCGGCGAGGTGTTCCAGCTGACCGGACCGCAGGCCCTCACCACCCCGCAGCAGGTGGCCGCGGTCGCCGCGCTGCTGGGCCGGCCCCTGAAGTACGTCGAGGCCCCCGCGGAGTTCGCGCTGAAGGCGATGGTGGGCGCCGGCCTGCCGGAGCCGTACGCGGCGGGCCTGCTGGCCGCGAACGGCGACCCGGAGCCGCTGCGCGGCGGCACGGTGCTGCCGGACCTCGAGCGGCTCATCGTCCGCCCCGCCTGCACCTTCGACGCCTGGCTCGCCCGTAACAAGGGGGAGTTCACCACCGCGTGAGCTCCCGCACGACCGAGGCCCGGCCCCGTACGGGGGCCGGGCCCCTGCCGGTGAGCGGCCCCGGACCGTACCGGAGCGCCCGAAACCGCCCGCCCCCGGTGTGCCGGGAGCGGGCGGTGACGGTCTCAGAGCGCGGCCTCGGCGATCAGCCGAAGCTGCTTGTCGTCCGGCGAGCACGGCAGCAGGATCAGCTCGTCGCAGCCGGCCGCCGCGTAGTCGCGGATCGTCGCCCGCACGGCCTCGGGCGTGGTGAGCACACCGGCCGCCGCGCGCTCGGCCTTCGGGCCGATGAACGCGTAGTACGAGCGCAGATACCGCTCCGCCTGCTCCCGCCCCTCCGGCCCGAGGGACACGTACGCCAGCGACAGCAGCCGCGGCCTGCCCTCCCGCCCCTGGGCCGCCCAGATCTCCCGGGCCTGCGCGCCCAGCGCCGCGAAGCCGGCGACGGAGCTGCCGCCCGCGATCCACCCCTCCCCGTACCGCGCGGCACGCCGCATCGCCACGGGGGAGTGGCCGCCGAACAGCAGCCGCGGGCCGCCGGGCGAGACCGGGCGCGGTCCGACGGGCGAGCCCTCGGCCCATACGGACCGCAGCTCGCCGACGATCGCGTCCAGCCGCCGGCCCCGGCCCGCGTAGTCGGCGCCCGACGTCTCGTAGTCGTCGGGCCGCCCGCCGGCCGCGAGCCCCAGGACCAGGCGCCCGCCGCTGACCGCGTCCACCGTGGCCGCCTGCTTGGCGAGCAGCGCGGCGCTGTCCCGGTACGGGGCGATGAGGATCGTCGCCGCCAGCCGGATGCGCGAGGTCACCGCCCCGGCCGCGGCCAGCGCGACCAGGGACTCGTAGTTGTCGTACACCAGCCGGTCCAGCACCCCGAGGCTGGCGAAGCCGTGCTCCTCGGCCTGACGCGCCCAGGTGAGCAGCTTGGGCCCGGTGAGGCCCGGTACGGTCGTGGGCAGCCCCACCCCGATCTCCACGGCTGTCTCCTCACTCGCCGGCGCGGCGCAGTCCGAGCTTCGGCGCGAAGGCCAGGTACAGCCCGCCCACCGCGTTCGCCGCGCTCATCGGGGCCTGCTTGGCCTCGTGCACCTTGTTGAGGTTGTTCAGCGGGTTGGGGTCACCGCTCTCGGCGCCGTTGAGGTGCCCGTGCACCGCGGCGTAGATGTCCTGCGCGTCCTCGAGGTCCGCGATGCCGGTGATGATCCGGTCGAAGGCGTCCTGCAGGGAGAGGGAGTCGCGGTGCTGCTGGGTGAGCTTCTGGGCGTTGTAGAAGTGGTAGTCCTTGCCCCGGTAGCTCTCGTAGAACACCGAGACCAGCACCAGCAGCCGTTCGTACGCGTGCCGGTACACCGTCTGGTAGAACTCCCACGCCTCGTCCTCGGTGGCCTCGCCGCGCAGCACGCTGCCGATCGACGCGGCGGCGAGCATCGCGCTGTACGTGGCCAGGTGCACGCCCGTGGACAGCAGCGGGTCGAGGAAGCAGGCGGCGTCGCCGCTGAGCAGATAGCCGGGGCCGGTGAAGGAGTCGGCGGCGTACGAGTAGTCCTGCTCGACCTTGAAGTCGGCGACCTGCTCGGCCCCGTCCACCAGCTCCTTGACCACCGCGCAGCTCGCCACGGCCTGCTCGTACAGCTCCTTCACACCGCCCAGTTCGGCGCGCTTGTTGTTGAAGTTGTCGCGCCCGGTGACCAGGCCGACGCTGGTCGTGCCGTCGGCGAGCGGGATGATCCAGAACCAGCCGTCCGGCATGGAGGCCACGCCGATCGCGCCGTCGGGGCCCTTGGGCATCGCCTTGGCGCCCTTCCAGTACGTCCAGGCGGCGACGTTCTTGAACACGTCGTGGAACTGGCGGTTCTTCAGCTGCTTGGCGGCCAGCACGCCGCCGCGGCCGGAGGCGTCGATGACGTAGTCGAAGGTGACGCGGCCGCTCCCGCCGCCCTTGCCCTCGCTCCACAGGGCCGCCACCGGGCGGTCACCCTCGAACTCCAGCTCCCGTACGGTGATGCCCTCGTGGACCTCGACGCCCAGCTGCCGCGCGTGGTTCAGCAGCAGCTCGTCGAAGTCGGCGCGGGTGACCTGCCAGGCGTTGGTGCCGTCGCCCATGCCCTGGAAGTTGACCTCCCACTCCTCGTCGCCCCAGAAGAAGAAGGCGCCGCCCTTGGGCTGGAAGCCGAACGCGTTCACCTTGTCCCACACGCCGAGCAGCTGGAGGATCGGCCGGCAGGACGGCAGGATCGACTCGCCGATGTGATAGCGGGGGAAGTGCTCGCGTTCGAACAGGGTGACCTGGAAGCCCTCCTTGGCGAGCAGGCCGGCCGCGGTGGAGCCCGCGGGGCCGCCGCCAATGACCAGGATCTGAGTCGACGTGCGCATGGACATCTCCATCCTCGGACTGTGCGGGCGGGTGGACATCGGCTCGCTACACCGGGACCTTCTCGAGGTCGCGGACGATGTCGGACGGCGTGGGCTGGGCGTGGATCAGCTCCCGCAGCCGCCGGGCGGCGGCCCGCTGCGGGGCGCCCGGCGCGAGCAGCGTGTGCGCGAGTTCCCGCAGCCGGTGCGGGCTCGCCTCGTCGCGCTTGAGGGACTCACCGGCCCCGGTGGCGACGACGCGCCCGGTGTGCCGCGAGTGGTCGGGCAGCTGCGGTACGAGCAGCAGGGGCACCCCCGCGTCCAGCGCGGTGAGCACGGTGCCGGCGCCGCCGTGCGCGACGACCAGGTCCGCGCCGGGCACCAGCTGATGCAGCGGGGTGTCGGTGACGACCCGTACGCCGGCGGGCAGGCCGTCGAGCAGCGGCAGCTGGGCGGCGGACACGGCCAGCACGACCTCGGTGTCCGCGTCGTGCACCGCGGCGGCCGCCCGTCCGGCCAGGAACAGCCCGGGGTGCAGCTTCGCCATGGTGTGACCCCAGGTCACGACGACGCGCCGGGTCCCGGCCGGCGCCGCAGGCGCGGCGTGTGCGGCGCCCGCCCCGTTGTACGGGACGTAGCGCACGGTGCGGCGCGGGTGGTCGTCCGGGACCTGGAAGCCGGGCGGACAGGGGTCGACGGTGACGGCGCCCAGGGGGTCGAAGTCCGCGATGCCGTGCCGCCGGGCGACGGGCGCCAGGACCTGCGGCAGCATGGGCGCCGCGCGCACCATCAGGTCGGTGCCGAACAGCACCCGCACCGCCGGGACGCCCACCGCGGCGGCGGCCAGCGGGCCGGCCAGGGTGGTGGGTTCGTACACGATCAGGTCGGGGCGCCACTCGCGGGCCAGGTCCACCAGGTCGTCGGTCATCGCGTCCGCGTGCGCGTGGAACATCTGCAGCGCGCGCGGCCCGCGCCCGTTCGGCGTGGCACCGGCCGGGGCGCGCTCGCCGAGGTCGGGACCGTCCGACGACGGCAGTACGTAGCCGCGTACCAGCTCCGCGGCATCGACGTCACGGCCGGCCGCCCGGAACGGCAGGCCGGTGCGGCGCATCTCCCCGGTCAGCTCGGGCTGGCTCGTGACGAGCACCTCGTGCCCGGCCGAGCGCATCGCCCAGGCCAGCGGCACCAGGGCGTACAGATGGGACGGCCATGCCCAGGTGGTGAACAGCACGCGCATGGCTTCCTGCTCCTTCGTCCGGTGACAACTGGGCGTTCCCGGCACAAAAAGCCGGGTCCGTCATGCAGCGAAGGTCTCCCAGGGCCCTAGTGCAGGAATCGCGCCCGGCTTGAGACGGCCGTACGGGACGGGGGCCCGGCGGACGAGACCGAGCCTCGATCGGTTGTCGAGCGCCCGCGCCCAACGTGACGGCGGCGTCCGAGCGACGACGAGCCCGAGGAGGCGGCCGTGACGGCAGACACCCCTCCCTTCCGCGTGATTCTGCGGATGGAGATCCTTCCCGGCACGGAAGGGGACTTCGAGAAGACGTGGCGGGAGGTGGCCGCGGGCATCGCGCGTCAACCCGCCAATCTGGGCCAGACCCTGGTGCGGTCCGTGGAGGACCCGCGGATCCACTTCGTGTTCACCGACTGGGCCGACGAGGCGTCCTTCCGCGCCTTCGAGGTCAGCGACGCCCACGTGGAGAACCGTCGCCGGCTCGCGCCCTTCCGCGGCGCCGGCGACATGTGGGTGACGCAGGTCGTACGGGAAGTCCCCGCCGAACCCCCGGCGCCACCGCCGGTCCAGGCCCACCCCACGGACGACATCGCCTTCCTGGGCCTGGGCAACATGGGCGGCGGCATGGCCGCCCGCCTGATCGGCTCCGGCCGCCGCCTCACCGTCCACAACCGCACCGCCGCCAAGGCCGAACCGCTCGTCGCGGCCGGCGCCACCGCCGCCGCCTCCCCCGAGGAGGCCGCCGCGGGCGCGCGCGTGGTGATGCTGAGCCTGGCCGACGAAGCCGCCGTGGAGGACACCCTCTTCCGCCGCGTGGTCCCCGTACTGGCCCCCGGCACCGTCGTCGTCGACACCTCCACCGTCTCCCCGGCCTACGCGGCGCGTGCCGCGGCGCGCCTCGCCGAGAAGGGCCTGCGCCGCGTCGAGGCCTGCGTCATCGGCAACCCCCTCCAGGCGCGCCGAGGCGAGCTGCGGGTGTACGCGGCCGGCGAGGCGGCGGACGTCGAGGAGGTCCGCGACGTCCTGGAGACCATCGGCTCCGAGGTCGTGCACCTCGGCGGACCCGGCACCGCCGCCACCATCAAGCTGCTGTTCAACCTGCTGCTGGGCGCCCAGGTCGCCTCCCTCGCCGAAGCCGTGGCGTACGGCACCGCGGCCGGTCTGGACCGCGACGGACTGCTCACCGCCGTGGCGAAGAGCGGCTTCAGCTCCCTGGTGATGCGCTTCCGCGCCGAGCTCATGCGCACCCGCACCTACGTACCCGCCTTCTTCCGCTCCACGCTGATGGAGAAGGACCTGCGCCTGGCCCTGGAGGCCGCCGCGGACGCCCGCGTGGAGATGCCCGTACTGGACCAGGTGCGCCGGGCGTTCGCCGCGGTGAACGCCGCCGGCGACGGGGACCGGGACGCCGCGGTGCTGATCGAACACATAGCCGGGGCGACCGGCGGGAACGGAGCCCGTTCATGACGACCCACGATCGCGCCGACGTCGCGGGCCCGATCGCCGCGGTACGCGCCGAACTGCTCTCCTCGGACGACGTCGACGAACGTCTCGACCTGGTCTTCTCCCTGTTCCGCGCCTCGTTCAGGGCCGACCGCACCCACGGCCGCAGCGGCGTCTTCCAGTTCGAGATCGACACCCCCGCCGGTGTGCGCTACCGCTGCGTGTCCGTGGCCGACGGCCACTGCACCGCCTCCGACGTCGCCCCCGCGCCCAACGCCGTCATCGCCGTCGACCTCGCGGACCTCGTCGCCCTGTCCGTCGGCGGCCTCAAGGGCACCGACGCCTTCCTCGGCGGCCGGCTGAAGATCTCCGGCGACGTCGTCTTCGCCATGAACTGGATCGAGTGGTTCGGCGCCCGCAGCCGGATCTGACCGCACCCCGCTTCCCCGCTGGAGGACCTGTGTCTGCCCGCCTCTTCACCTCGGAATCCGTGACCGAGGGCCACCCCGACAAGATCGCCGACCAGATCAGCGACGCCGTACTCGACACCCTGCTCGCCCAGGACCCCAAGTCCCGGGTCGCCGTGGAGACCCTCATCACCACCGGCCAGGTCCATGTGGCCGGCGAGGTCACCACCAACGCCTACGCCGAGATCCCCGACATCGTCCGCGAAACGGTGCTGCGCATCGGCTACGACTCCTCCGCCAAGGGCTTCGACGGCGCCTCCTGCGGCGTCTCGGTGTCCATCGGCTCCCAGTCGCCCGACATCGCCCAGGGCGTCGACCTCGCCTACGAGGCCCGCGTCGACGGCGACGAGGACAGCCTGGAACGCCAGGGCGCCGGCGACCAGGGCCTGATGTTCGGCTACGCCTGCGACGAGACCCCCGAGCTGATGCCGCTGCCGATCAGCCTCGCCCACCGCCTCGCCGAACGCCTCGCCGCCGTACGCAAGGACGGCACCGTCCCGTACCTGCGCCCCGACGGCAAGACCCAGGTCACCGTCGAGTACGACGGGGACCGCCCGGTACGGCTGGACACCGTGGTCCTCTCCAGCCAGCACGCCCCCGACATCGACCTGAACTCCCTGCTCGTCCCGGACATCCGCGACTGCGTCATCGACCCGGTGCTCCAGGAGCTCGCCGCGCGCGGCAGCGGCCTGGACACCGACGGCTACCGGCTGCTGGTGAACCCCACCGGCCGCTTCGAGGTCGGCGGCCCGATGGGCGACGCCGGACTCACCGGCCGCAAGATCATCATCGACACCTACGGCGGCATGGCCCGCCACGGCGGCGGCGCCTTCTCCGGCAAGGACCCCTCCAAGGTGGACCGTTCCGCCGCGTACGCGATGCGCTGGGTCGCCAAGAACGTCGTCGCCGCGGGCCTGGCCCGCCGGTGCGAGGTGCAGGTCGCGTACGCCATCGGCAAGGCGGAGCCCGTCGGGCTCTTCGTCGAGGCCTTCGGCACCGAGACGGTGCCCGTCCAGGCCATCCAGGACGCCGTGACCGAGGTCTTCGACCTGCGCCCCGCCGCCATCATCCGCGATCTGGACCTGCTGCGGCCCATCTACGCCCAGACCGCCGCGTACGGCCACTTCGGCCGCGAACTGCCCGGCCTCACCTGGGAGACGACCGACCGGGCGGAGAAGCTGCGCCAGGCCGCGCAGTCCCGCTGAGGCGACCGACCCCGCCGAACCAAGGAGCTCATGCCGTGCGTATCTCCGTAACCGGCTCCATCGCGACCGACCACCTGATGACCTTCCCCGGTCTGTTCGGCGAGCAGCTCATCGCCGACCGCCTCGACAAGGTCTCCCTCTCCTTCCTCGTCGACGACCTGGAAGTGCGTAACGGCGGGGTGGCCGCCAACATCGCCTTCGGACTGGGCCGGCTGGGTCTGGCACCGGTGCTCGTCGGCGCCGCCGGCGCCGACTTCGCCGACTACCAGATCTGGCTGAAGGAGCACGGCGTCGACACCGACTCGGTACGCATCTCAGCCACCCGGCACACCGCCCGGTTCGTGTGCGTCACCGACGCGGAGCAGAACCAGATCGGCTCCTTCTACCCCGGCGCGATGAGCGAGGCCCGCGACATCAGCATCCGCGAGGTCGCCGACCGCACCGGCGGCCTGGACCTCGTCGTGGTCTCGCCCAACGACCCCGAGGCCATGGTGCGGCACACCCACGAATGCCGCCGGCTCGGCATCGACGTCGCCGCCGACCCCTCCCAGCAGCTGGCCACCCTGGACCGCGCCGCCCTGCGCGCCCTGCTGAACGGACCGCGGCTGCTCTTCACCAACGAGTACGAGTCCGTGCTCATCCAGGAACGCTCCGGCTGGACCGAACAGCAGCTCCTCGGCCGGGTCGGCACCTGGATCACCACCCGCGGCGCGGACGGCGTACGGATCCGGCAGGCCGGCCGCACCGACCTGGACCTCCCCGCGATCGAGGTGTCGGGCACCCTCGAGCCGACCGGCGCCGGCGACGCCTTCCGCGCCGGATACCTCGCCGGCCGGGCCTGGGGCCTGCCCGACGCGGCCGCCGCACCGCTGGGCTGCGCCCTGGCCGCGACGGTGCTGGAGTCCACCGGCACCCAGACGTACACCCTGCAGCGCGAGCCCCTGCTGGCCCGCATCCGCACGGCGTACGGCGACGACACCGCGGACACGCTGGCCCCGTACCTGGCGGTCCTGCCGTGACCGGGACCGGCCCGGGCGGCCTGCGGGACGCCCTGGCCACCCGGGTGGTGGTCGCGGACGGTGCGATGGGCACCATGCTTCAGGCGCAGGACCCGACGCTGGAGGACTTCGAGCAGCTCGAGGGCTGCAACGAGGTCCTGAACGTGACGCGGCCGGACATCGTGCGCTCGGTGCACGACGAGTACTTCGCCGCGGGTGTCGACTGCGTGGAGACGAACACCTTTGGGGCGAACTTCTCCGCGATGGGCGAGTACGAGATCGCCGACCGCATCCACGAGCTGTCGGCGGCCGGTGCCCGGATCGCGCGGGAGGCGGCGGATGCGTGGACGGCTGGTGACGGGCGGCAGCGGTGGGTGCTCGGGTCGATGGGGCCCGGGACGAAGCTGCCGACGCTCGGCCACATCTCGTACGGGGTGATCCGCGACGGTTTCCAGCAGAACGCGGAGGGTCTGTTGGAGGGCGGCGCGGACGCGCTGATCGTCGAGACGACGCAGGACCTGCTGCAGACGAAGTCGGCGCTTCTGGGCGCGCGTCGTGCGATGGAGGCGCTGGGTTCGGACGTGCCGCTGATCTGCTCGCTGGCGTTCGAGACGACCGGCACGATGCTGCTGGGTTCGGAGATCGGGGCCGCGCTGACCGCCCTCGAGCCGCTGGGCATCGATCTGATCGGGCTGAACTGTTCCACCGGCCCGGCGGAGATGAGCGAGCACCTGCGGTATCTGGCCCGCCACTCGGCCACTTCGCTGACGTGCATGCCGAACGCCGGCCTGCCGGTGCTGACGAAGGACGGCGCGCACTTCCCCCTCGGTCCGCAGGAGTTCGCCGACGCGCAGGAGGCGTTCGTCCGCGACTACGGCGTGAACCTGGTCGGTGGCTGCTGCGGAACTACGCCCGCCCATCTCCGCAAGGTCGTCGAGCGGGTCCGCAACCTGACACCCACGGAGCGCGAACCTCGTCCGGAGGCGGGTGCGGCTTCGCTGTATCAGCATGTGCCGTTCCGGCAGGATGTGTCGTATCTGGCGATCGGTGAGCGGACGAATGCGAACGGGTCGAAGAAGTTCCGTGAGGCGATGCTGGAGGCGCGCTGGGACGACTGTGTGGAGCTGGCGCGGGAGCAGATCCGTGAGGGCGCGCACATGCTCGACCTGTGTGTGGATTACGTGGGCCGTGACGGTGTCGCGGACATGGAGGAGCTGGCCGGTCGTTTCGCTACCGCCTCGACGCTGCCGATCGTGCTGGACTCCACGGAGCCGGCGGTCCTGCGGGCGGGGTTGGAGAAGCTCGGTGGCCGGGCCGTCCTGAACTCGGTGAACTACGAGGACGGTGACGGGCCGGAGTCGCGGTTCCAGAAGATCACGGGGCTGGCGGTCGAGCACGGGGCGGCGCTGATCGCGCTGACGATCGACGAGCAGGGCCAGGCGCGTACGCCCGAGCACAAGGTGGCCATCGCCGAGCGGCTGATCGAGGATCTGACGGGGAACTGGGGGGTGAAGGAGTCCGACATCCTGATCGACTGTCTGACCTTCACCATTTGTACGGGGCAGGAGGAGTCGCGCAAGGACGGTATCGCCACGATCGAGGCGATCCGTGAACTCAAGCGCCGCCATCCCGACGTGCAGACGACCCTGGGCCTGTCGAACATCTCCTTCGGCCTGAACCCGGCCGCCCGCATCGTGCTGAACTCGGTGTTCCTCGACGAGTGCGTGAAGGCGGGCCTGGACTCGGCGATCGTGCACGCGGCGAAGATCCTCCCGATCGCCCGGCTGGACGAGGAGCAGGTCACCACCGCCCTCGACCTGATCTACGACCGCCGCCGCGAGGGCTACGACCCCCTGCAAAAGCTCCTCGAACTCTTCGAGGGCGCCACCGCCAAATCCCTGCGCGCCTCAAAGGCCGAGGAATTGGCGGCGCTCCCTCTCGACGACCGGCTCAAGGCCCGCATCATCGACGGCGAGAAGAACGGTCTTCAGGCGGATCTGGATGAGGCGTTGCAGCTCAAGCCTGCTCTGGACATCGTGAACGAGACGTTGCTGGACGGTATGAAGACCGTGGGTGAGTTGTTCGGTTCGGGGCAGATGCAGTTGCCGTTTGTGCTGCAGTCGGCCGAGGTGATGAAGAACGCGGTGGCCTATCTGGAGCCGCACATGGAGAAGACCGACGAGGCCGGCAAGGGCACCATCGTGCTGGCGACGGTGCGCGGGGACGTGCACGACATCG
>NZ_WEGJ01000039.1 GCF_009604385.1 Streptomyces smaragdinus | reverse complement strand
TACCCGCCCCCGCCCGGGGTGTCCGCCCCACCGCAGGGCCCGCCGCCCCAGGCCCCGCCCCCGCAGCAGCCGACCACGGCCTGGGGCCGCACCGGCTACGGCCGCCACACCTGACCGGCAGCCGCACGCGACGCACACGTTGACCCTCACGCGACGTGATGCCGCATAGTCGGCCGCGTGGAAAAGCACCTGACCGTGGGACGGGTCGCCGGTCTCGCCGGCGTCACCGTCCGCACCCTGCACCACTACGACGAGATCGGCCTCGTCCGCCCCTCCGCGCGCACCGCCGCGGGGTACAGGGCGTACGCCGCGCACGACGTGGAGCGGCTGCGGGAGGTGCTCGCCTACCGGCGGCTGGGCTTCGGGCTGCGGGAGATCGCGGCGCTCGTCGACGACCCGGCCACCGACGCGGTCGCGCATCTGCGCCGCCTGCGGAGGCTGCTGCTGGCGCGGCGGGACCACGCGGCGGCGACGGTCGCGGCCATCGACAGGGAACTGGAGGCACGGGCCATGGGGATCAGGACGACGCCGGAGGAGCAGCTGAAGGTGTTCGGGGCCCAGCTGTACGAGCGGATCGGCTCCGACTATCCGGCGACCCGGCGCACGGAGCCGCGGATCGCCGCGAAGGTGTGGGAGGCCCTGGGTGACGCCCGGACGGTGCTGAACGTGGGGGCCGGGACCGGTTCGTACGAGCCCCCCGACCGTGCGGTCACGGCGGTGGAGCCGTCGGCGGTGATGCGGGCGCAGCGGCCGGCGGGGGCGGCGCCGTGTGTGGCGGCGTCGGCGGAGGAGCTGCCGTTCGAGGACCAGAGCTTCGATGCCGCGATGGCGTTCAGCACCGTCCACCACTGGGCGGATCCGATCGCGGGGCTGCGGGAGATGAAGCGGGTGGCGCGGCGGGTGGTCGTGTTCACGTACGACGCGTGTGATCCGGGGCGCACGGAGCGGTTCTGGCTGACGCGGGACTATCTGCCGGAGTTCGGGGAGCTGCTGGTGGACTGGCCGTCGCTGGCGGATCTGACGGCGGCGGTCGGGGGGAGCGCGGAGCCGGTGCTGATTCCGTGGGACTGCGCGGACGGGTTCTTCGAGGCGTACTGGCGGCGGCCGGAGGCGTATCTGGAGGAGCACGTCCGGCGGGCGGTGTCGGTGTGGACGCGGGTCGGGCCGCGGGCGGAGCGGCGGGCGGTGGAGGCGCTGCGGGACGATCTGGCGTCGGGGCGCTGGGCGGAGCGCAACCGGGACCTGACGGCACTGGGCGCGGCGGAGCTGGGGCTGCGGCTGATCGTGGCGTAGGGAATACGTCCGGGTCCGGGACTCGTTGCCCCGGACATGACGATCATCCGCTATCTCGGCGGCCCCACCGCCGTCCTGGAGTACGGCGGGAAGCGCCTGCTCACGGATCCCACGTTCGACGCCCCCGGCGACTACCCGATCGGTGACCGCAAGCTGGCGAAGACCGCCGGACCCGCGCGGTCCGCCGCGGAGGTCGGAGCGGTGGACGCGGTGCTGCTGTCGCACGACCAGCACCCGGACAATCTGGACAGGGCGGGGCGTTCGTACGCGCTGGACGCCCCGCTGGTCCTGTCGACGGCCTCCGCCCGCGAGCGGCTGGGGGATCCGGTGCGGGTGCTGGCGAACTGGGACTCGTACGACCTCGACGGCGTACGGATCACCGGCGTCCCGGCGCAGCACGGCCCCGACGGCAGCGAGCCCCTGGTGGGCGAGGTCACGGGGTTCGTCCTGGAGGCGGCGGGCCGGCCGACGGTGTACGTGAGCGGCGACAACGCGTCCCTCGACGTCGTACGGGCGATCGCCGACCGCTTCCCCGCGATCGACGTGGCCGTCCTCTTCGCGGGCGCGGCCCGCACCCCCCTGGTGGGCGACGCGGACCTCACGCTGTCCAGCCCGGCGGCGGCGGAGGCGGCGGGCATCCTGGGCGCGGCGCACATCGTCCCCCTGCACTTCGAACACTGGGCCCACTTCACCCAGACCCGCCCGACCCTCGCCCCGGCGTTCGAGGCGGCGGGGCTGACCTCCCGGCTCCGTCTGCTGGAGCCGGGAGGGGAGTTCACGCTCTGAGCCCGCGGGGGCGCGCGCGGCACCCCCGCGGACCGGGGTCAGAGCTCGTACACCGCTCAGTCCCGGCCGAGGAGTCCGTCCATCTTCTCGATCTCGGCGGTCTGCGAGGTGACGATCCGCCCGGCCAGCTCCGTGGCCGGGGTGTAGGCGCCGGTGGACTTCTCCGTACGGGCCATCGTCACCGCGCCGTCGTGGTGACGGATCATCAGGTCGAGGAAGGCCTGGTCGAACGCCTCCCCCTCGGCCTTCTCCAGCGCCTCCAGCTCGGCCGGGTTCATCATGCCGCGGGTCTCACCGCCGTGCTCCATGGAGCCCATGTCGTGGTCCATGGCGCCCTCCGGCACCTCGACGCCCCAGGCGGTCAGCCAGCCGGACATCGTCTCGATCTCCGGCCCCTGCGCCTTCTGGATCTCCGCGGCGAGGGCCTTGACCTCGGCGGACTGTGCGTGGTCGGCGGCCAGTGCGGCCATCCGCACCGCCTGGCGGTGGTGGGGGATCATCGCCTGGGCGAAGGCGATGTCGGCGTCGTTGTGCTTCCCCGGCTTCGCCTTCTTCCCCACGGTGGCGGTGGCCGCCACGGACGGCGAGTCGTCGGTGGCCGCGGCGCGGTCGTCGCCGCCGCAGGCGGTCAGCGCCAGGGCGAGGGCGCCGGTGGCGACGGCGGCGGCGGTACGGCGGATCAGGTACGTCTTCATCTGCTGCAACTCCTTGCGAAACGCAGCCCGCGCACGGGCATGCGCTGATACGGGAACGAGAACGCGCGAAGGCACCGGCACCGCTCGGCGGATCTGCCGATGCGGGCCGCTCTATATCCGCAGGAGTTGCAGCTCGGCGAGGTCGGGCGGCGCCCGCCCCCACACGTCGGTCGTGCCCTCGCCCCGTACACCGGCGACCGGGACGGCCGGAGGATCGAGGGCGCCCCGCAGCGCGGGCGGCGTGTACGGCGACCCGACACCGGCCGCCGCGCAGGTCCCGTCGGCGTGATGCACGCGCCCGGCGTCCCCGGTCACGTACGGGCAGGCCGCCGCGGCCTCGTGCCCCATGACCACCGCGTGCCCCTCACCGGCGTGCGCCGCGGAAACCGGCCCGACGGCCAGCCCGTGCATCCCCAGCACCCCGGCGACCAGGGCCAGCACCACGAGCCAACGCCCACCGGGGCGCCGGCGCGGGAACCGCACGGCGAAGGTCACGGCCCCCATGCTACGAGCTCCGGGATCGTCCCGCCGGGCCGGACCCGCGTCGGCGGGGGGATCCGCGGCGTGAGCCCCCCGCCCCCGCTTCCTCCGGGCTCAGTCCCGGATGTAGTCCCGCAGCGGCGCCGGCTTCAGCCCCGCCGCCCCGGCCGCGTCCAGCACCCGGCGCAGGTCCTGCTCCAGCCCGCCGGTGAAGTGCAGCAGGATGATGTCCCCGGCCTTCAGCTCGGGCATCGCCGGGGTCTCGGTCCAGGTCGTCAGGTCGTGCGTCCAGCCGACGACCGCCTTCGCGCCGCAGGCGCGGGCCACGGTCCGCGTCGTCTCGTCCCAGAACCCGAACGGCGGGCGCATCAGCCGCGGACTGTCCCCGAACTCCGCGAGGTCGGCGTCGCGCGCGCCGCAGATCTGGGCGCGCTGACCGGCCTCGTCGAGCTGCCTGAGGTCGGGGTGGTCGACGGTGTGGTTCTCGACGCGGGAGGGCCCCTGGTCGAGGAACTGGTGGAAGTAGCCCGCGTCGTACGAGTACGCGCCCGGCAGCAGGAACAGCGAGGCGGGGACGTGCCGCTCGAGCAGCAGCTTCGCGGCGGCGGCGTCGTGCGTCCAGCCGTCGTCGATGGTGATGAAGACGACCGGGGCCTTGGTCTCGACCCGGGTGATCACCGGGGCGGGTTCCGGCCAGCCGGCCCCGGCGGCGTCCGCGGGGCCCGTGAGGACACCGAGGAGCGCGAGGGGGACGAGGGAGGTGAACGCGGCGCGCAGGGCGTGGCGACGTATCAGCATGGCGCCAACATTGGCCTAGACCAACGGAGGTGTCAACGGCACCCGTTCACCGCCCGGCCGCTCCCTCAGTTGGCCTCGGTGCGGGTCGCGGAGACGACGGCGCAGTCGGTGGGAATGTCCGAGGACCCGTCCTCGCCGCGGTAGCCGAAGCCGCCGCCCACCGGGACCTGCGCGGTCTCGTGCGCGGCGACGAGGTAGCCGCTGACCGAGCCGTCGGCCGTCGCCTCGCCGTCCGAGCTGCGGAAGCCCACCTGGACGTCGTACGTGTAGTCCGTGCCGGTGGCGTTCCTGATGACGACGGTGCCGGACGCCTGGTCGGTCGAATGATCGTCGTGGCAGTCCTTCACCTTCACGTCGCTCTTCGCCTGGTGCGACCGCGGCGTGGTGCGGGAGCCGCCGGTGGTGGAGCCGCTGGTGCCGTAGTCGTCGTTCGAGCCGTTGTAGTGCGAGCCGGAGGAGCCGGAGCCCGAGTTGTCGTCGTCGCAGCTGCCACCGTGCGAACGCCGGGCTCCGGTGAGCGTGATGAGTACGATCCCGGCGATCGCGACGGCACGGACATGGCGCATCTTCATGTAGGAATCCCCCGGTACAACTACGCCCGGACAGGGCGGAGTTCAGACGCTGTCTGTTGACGAGCGCCCGAAACTATACCGATGGTCTTCACATCTGCAAGCCGGTCCTCAGCCCGCCCCGACGGCCTCCAGCAGAAGGTGCAGGTCGCGTACGGCCTCCACGCCGGAGACCACCGCGAGGGCGGGCAGGGCCACCGCGACGGCGGTGAGAACGGGCCGCCGCACGGGCCGCGGCGCGAGAAGCGCCGCCACCCTCCGCGGTACGGGCCCGGCCCCCCGCAGCCCGCGGATCCCGAGCGCGAGCCCCCGCGTGTGACGCGCCGCCAGCGCCGCCTTCCCGACCGCGCGCGCGACCCGCACCCGGTCCCCCGTCACCGCGGCGGCGCTCTCGTCCGCCCACCGCTCGACGGTGTAGCCGACGGCCGCCGCGAGGGGCCGCAGGAACGGGTTGGCGGCGGCGCCGAGCTGGGCCAGGGCCACGAAGGCGTAGTGGTGACCGGTCAGATGGGCCCGCTCGTGCGCCAGCAGCACGGCGTGCTCGGAGGCGTCCAGGGTGCGCAGCATCCCGGTGGAGACCACGACGCGCCCCGGCAGCCCGGGGAGCGCGAAGGCGTCGGGGGTCTCGTCCTCGACGACGACCAGCCCGTCCCGTACCGGCAGGCACGCGGCCTCCAGCGCGGCGGCGGCCAGCGTACGGGCCCGCCGCCACAGCATCCGCGCGGCCATCACCACGGCGCCGCCCAGCCCCAGCCCGGCGAGCAGCGAGACGGACAGCTCGGCGGGACTGTCCCGCTGCGCCATCGGCGCCGACCAGTGCCCGAGGTCCGCCAGCCACGGAAGCCGGAGCAGCCCCGCGACGGCGAGCAACCCCAGCGACACGGTCCCGGCGGCCCCCAGGATCACGGCCGACGCCGTGAGCAGCCAGGTCGCCAGCCGCGGCTCGCACCGCTCCGCCACGTACCGCGCCCCGAACGGCGCCAGCACGGACAGCAGCAGCGGCAGATAGACGGCGACGCGCATCAGACGTCCGGCCCGAGCAGCTCGCGCAGCAGCTCCGCGTCTCCGTCGGACAGCCCGTCGGCGAACCGCGTGAGCACGGCCCGCCGGTCCGACCGCTCCTCGAGCACGGACGTCATCCGCCGCGCGGCGAAGCCGGGGTCGTCGGTGACGGGGGCGTAGGCGTACGCCCGGCCGCGGCGGGTGCGGGTGAGGAGCTGCTTGGCGTGCATGCGGGTGAGGATCGTCACCACCGTGCTGTACGCCGGCTCCCCGCCCAGGCGCTCGGCGACCTCGCCGGGCGTGAGCGCGCCCTCGGCCCGCTGGAGCAGACCGAGGATCTCGGCCTCGCGCGCGCCGTTGGGCAGCTTCCGTCCCTGGTCGGTCATGGGGTTTGCCGTTCCCTCCCACGTTCTTCTACAGTCGTGTAGAACTTCTACGGCGGTGTAAAAACTCCGCCGCTTTCCCCGAGTGTGCCACGCGCCCGCCCAGCAGGAAGAGACACCGGATGAGTGCCATCAGCATCGGCCAGGCCGCCGTCCTCGGCGTCGTCGAGGGAGTGACGGAGTTCCTGCCGGTCTCCTCCACCGGCCATCTGAAGATCACCGAGGGCCTGATGGGCATCCCGGTCGACGACACCTCGGTGGTCGGCTTCACGGCCGTGATCCAGGTCGGGGCGATCGCGGCGGTGCTCGTCTACTTCTTCAGGGACATCGTGCGGATCGTCTCCGCCTGGTTCCGGGGCGTCGCCCATCGCGAGGAGCGCCACCACCACGACTACAAGTTCGCCTGGTGGGTCATCTACGCGACCATCCCGATCGTCGTGGTCGGCCTCGCCGCGAAGCCGCTGATCGAGGGCCCGCTGGCCTCCCTGTGGGTGGTCGCCGGCTCGCTCCTCGTCGGCAGCGGTCTGATGTGGGCCGCCGACCAGATGGGCCGCCACAAGCGCGGGGAGGACGACACCACGCTGAAGGACGCCATGCTGGTCGGCAGCTCGCAGATCCTCGCGCTGCTCTTCCCCGGCTTCTCCCGCTCCGGCGCCACGATGTCGACGGCGCTCATCCTCGACCTGGACCGGGTCGCCGCCACCCGCCTCTCCTTCTTCCTCGGCATCCCCGCTCTGACGGGCGCGGGCCTGTACGAGCTGAAGGACGCCGTGGGTGCCGGGGTGGGCGCGGCGCCGCTGGTGGTGGGGACCGCGATGTCGTTCGTCGTCGCGTACGCCTCGATCGCGTGGCTGCTGAAGTACGTCGCGAAGCACTCGTTCAACGCCTTCGTGATCTACCGGGTCGCGATCGCGGTGCTGCTGTTCGGGCTGCTGGCCACGGGTACGGTCGACGCCTGAGTCCGGTCAGTCCCTCTCGTACGCCGGGCGGCCGGTGACGCGGTACGTCTGGATCGTGAGCCCCTTCGGCGTGGACCGCAGGTCGCCCGCCTCGAGCCCGAGGTCGGGGCCGTCGGCGGGGAAGAGGCGGGTGCCCCGTCCGACGACCACGGGGTAGGTCAGCAGCACGATCTCGTCGACCAGCCGCCGCGCGAGCAGCCACCGGATCAGCGTCCCGCTCCCCCAGACCTGAAGCTCGCCGCCTCCCGAGGCCCGCAGCTCCCCGACGGCCCCTTCGACATCACCGCTCAGCACGGTCGTCCCCGCCCACGCCGGCTCACCGAGGGTGTTCGACGCGACGTACTTGGGCCGCGCGTTCAGGGCGTCCCCGACGGGATTCCCCGGCTCCATGCCGGCGCCCCACGAGCCGGCGAAGATCTCGTACGTCCGCCGGCCGAGGAGGAACGCGTCCGCCCGCCGGAAGGTGTCCCCGATGAACGCGGACGCCTCGTCGTCGAGCAGCGGCGGCCCCCATCCGTACCGCTCGAACCCGGGGTCGTCGACGTGGCCGCCCGCGTCGATGCGGCGGTGGCCCTGGGTGACTCCGTCCAGGGAGATGTTGGTGACGGTGGTGAGCTTCATGCTCGTTCCTCTCGGCGGGCGTTCACGACCAGGTGGTGTCCTGGTCCGCGTCGATGCAGTACCCCTTGAAGGTGCTCGCGCCACCTGGCTTCGGGATCACGCAGGCCTGGACGGAGAAGTCGCCGTCCGGGACCTTGATCATCCTCGTGAAGACGTCGTAGTGATAAGCGATGACGGCGGAGCGCTCGGCCCCACCGGTCACCTTCACCGTAACCATGTCCCCTTTGTGGCCCCTCTTGGCGGTCCCCCACACCGCGTGGCAGTCCTCGCTGTATCGGATCCGAAGATCAGCCGGGTTGTCGGGGGGAATGAACGTCCCGGACTCGGCCCCCGCACAGCCCTCGGTCTTCGGGTTCTTGTCGTCGCACGCGTCCCCCGGACACGCCGGCTCCTCGAGCCACGACCGCACCGCGACGTCCCCGAGCGGGCTCGCCACCGCGGCCACGATCGCCCCGGCGACGGCCACCGCGTACGCCAGTGCCGCGGGACCGCTGAGCCATTTGCTGCGCCGCGTCGAAGGGTCGGTCGCCGTGCTGGAACCGGTGCTGTTCGTGCTCATGTGGTTCGCCTTGCTCGCGGGGTCCCGCCGGGACCGTTTCCTGTCGCGCCGGAGGAGCGGCACAGCGAGCGCTTACCGGCCGACAACAGCGCGCCCCACCAGCGTCTTTGACACACGCAACGACAACACCGCCGCCAGGAAACGGGTGATCACCACCGGAAGGGGCCAATACCACCTCACTACCCCCGCGTGAATATGTTTATCGAATATTCAGACCGGACGCCGACCCCGAAGCTACGCTGCGCTCTCAAGTCACGCGGCGATTGGCGCCGTTGCGCGCGACCTGGGGCGGGAGTGTGATGGCGGGTTTACCGGCGGTCCGGGTTTCTGCCGGACACGACCTGCTGTCGGGCGCCCTCGCCGCCTGCGCCCGTGAGCGGTACTCCGGGCGGGTCCTGGTCGTCGGCACCCCCGGCGGCGTGCTGCATCTGCGGGACGGGCTGGTCGTGGCGGCGGAGAGCCCGGGCGCACCGGGGCCCGAGGCGCTGCTGCTGCGGTCGGGACGGATCGACGCCGGCGTGTGGGACGCGGTGCTGCGGGAGTCCGGCGGGGCGCGGCCGCCGTGGGCGATGCTGGTCGCGCGCGGGGCGCTGGGGGCGGCGCAGCTGCGGGTGATGTGCCTGATGGCGATGCGGGACGCGGTGTTCGCGATGACCGTGGGGCAGGTCGACGGCGTCGGCCACGACCCCGGCGGTGAGCCGTCCGCGCCGGTGGAGCCCGGTGAGCTCCCGGCACGGCTGCTGCAGGACGCGGCGCGCAAGATCCGTGCGCTCGCCGCGCTGCCGTACCCCGTCGTGCCGTGGCGCGAGCGGCCCCGGCCGGCCGGCGGCGTGGCCGTGCTGGGGGTGCTGCGGCGGGAGATCGTCCGGCACGCCGACGGCCGGCGCACCGCGCGGGACCTCGCCTTCCTCGTGGGCCGCGGCGTGTACCCGGTGACCGTCGAGATCGCGCGGATGCTCGCCGACGGGGTCCTGGCGCAGGACGTCGCGCCCGCCCCGATCCCGGTGCGGGCGGCGGCGTACGAACTGCGCCCGCGCGAGGCCCCGGACGTGGGGGAACGCACGCCCGACCGCCGGGACGGCCTGCCCCGCAGACAGCCCGGGGCCGGTGCCCCGGGGTGGAAAGGGTTCTTCCGGTTACGCCACGGGGGACCAGCTCAGCACAGCCGGCAGCCACGGGACACGTAGCAGGAGAGGCGAACAGGGGACCATGAATCACGAGGCCTTGGCCACGGAACTGCGCGATCTGCGCCAGCAGGTCAGCGGCATTACGGATACGGCACTCGCCGCCTCCGACGGACTCCTCATCGCGGCGGACACCGCCAACTCGATCGAGCCCGAGGGCCTGGCCGCGATGGCGGCCGCGAGCGTGGGCCTGGCGCGGCGCACCAGCGTGGCGACGGCCAGGGGCCGCTTCCGCCGCACCGTGACCTACGGGGCGCACGGCTGCGCCGCGTACTACGCCGTCGGCGACACCGCGCTGATGGTCGTCCTCGGCGACGAGGGCATGGACGTCGACCGGCTCAACGCGGTGTCCGGCCCGATCGTCGAACGTATCGGATCCATACTCACCGACTCCGCCGGCAAGCCGGCCACAGCAAAGGGCGCATGACGCAATGGCGACACAGAAACCGTCCCGCAACTTCTCCGCCGAGGTCACCGGCCTCGTCAAGACCCTGCGGTCCGAGGCCCCCGACTGCCTCGCCGCCGGTGTGGTCGACATGGCCACCGGCATGCTGCTCGCCTACGAGACCGTCGACACCCACCCGCCGGAGGTCCTGGACCTGCTGGCGGGGGCGACCCTGGACCTGTTCCAGGGCCGCACCGTCGTGATGATCGAGGACGTCTTCAAGGAGCGCCGCGGAGTCACCGGCGACCAGCACTACTTCCAGGAGATCCTGGTCAACAGCGACAACCTCACCCACCTGTTCGTCCGGATGACGGAGCAGCAGGACGTGGTGGCGGTGATCGTCTGCCGCAAGTCCGTGAACGTCGGCATGCTCTTCGCCCAGGCCCGCCGGGTGATCAAGGACCACCGGCTGTGACGCCGGCCCGGTGACGGTCCGCCCGCCGGACCGTCACCGGCTCACCTTCTCGGCCAGCTCCCGCACCCCCCGCAGGAACCCCGCGGCCACCCGCGCCGCCTCCGCCACGCCCTCGGCGATCCGCGGATCCCGTACGTCCGGCAGCAGTTCACGTACCGCGTCCGCGGTCCCGGCGGCCATGAGCGCCTCCGCCCTGGCCTCGTCCACGCCCCGCAGCGCGCGGGACGACGCGGCGTCCCGGGGCCGCAGGAAGTGCCAGTACGCCGGCGGCGGCATCGGCCCGCCGAGCAGCGCGAACGGCCCCCGCCGGGCGCTCGCGAACCCCGGCACCGACCACAGCCGCGACCGGTCCTCCCCGTCGCAGAAGCTGATCGGCCGGAAGTCCGCGACCACCCCCTGGGCCCCGCCCTCCGGCATCCGCAGCACACCCCACGGCCGCAGCACCCCGTCCGCGGTGGCGGCCTCGGCACGGCGGCCGTCGGTGCCCTCCACCGTGTACGCACACGGCACCTGTACGCGCGTACAGCTGACGCGGAATCCCGCGAGCCCGTCCCGGTGGCCGAGCGGGGAGCCGTGGGCGGCCTCGGGGAGGCGGGCCAGACTCAGCCGGTCGCTGTCCCAGATGTGGCCGGCCGGGGGGCCGCCGGCGAAGAAGTCGGGGAGACCGGGCTCGCCCCGCTCACCGGTGTCGGGATCGAACTCCGCCCAGCCCTTGTCTGCGTTGCGCTCGTGGTGGAGCTCGGAGGACCAGAAGCGCTGTCCGTCGGACAGTTGCTGGGCGAAGCCGCCGAGGCCGTACCGTTCACCGCGCCGGAGAACTCGGGTGCCGTCGAACAGCCCCGCACCGTCGATGGTGGCGAACTGGTACCCGAGCGGGCCGTAGAGGCTGCCTATGGCGTCCCCGTGGTCGCTGCGCGACAGCGCGAACGTCTCCTCCGGGGCATCCGACCAGTAACCCGTGCCGGGCCCGTACTCCTCCTCCCGCCAGCTCACCAGGAACGCCCCGTCGATGTAGCGCACTGTCGGCGGCTGTGCGTCCTCCGGGATCTCGATCGCGCTCTCCGCCACCCGCCGCCCCGGCTCGATCGCGATGGCCCGCGTCCGCGACGCGACCGTCAGCCCCGGCCAGACCGCCCCCACGGTCAGCTCACGCGGCTCGCACGCCCCGTCCGCGCAGAGCTCCGCCACCGCCTCGTCCAGCTCCGGCCACCCCAGCTCGCACGGCAGCCCGCCGCGCAGCGTCCGCGCCAGCGCCCCGGCGGGGCTGAGCCGGGCCAACTCCTCCGGCGCCCAGTCGAGTACGGCGAGGGTGGCCTCGTCGAGCAGATGCCCGAGCTCGGTCAGCGAGTCCCCGGCGCGGGCCAGCCCGCCGCCGCGTATGTCGGCGAGATGCCCCCGTACGCGCTCGGCGACCCGCTCGTCCAGCTCGGGGGTGCCCTGCCACAGCGTGAGGGCCGAACCGCTGTGGCGGCGGAAGGAACCGCCGCCGGAGACCCGCTCGTACAGATCCGCCTCCAGCCGCCGTCCGTACACGGGGTGGGCGGCGAGCAGGCGCAGGTCACGGCGGGCGTCGGCCTGGGCGGGGATCTTCAGGGTGCCGAAGCCCTCGGCTATCCGGATGTCCAGCTCCAGACAGATGTCCATGAGCTGGGCGTCGCGGCTGGCGTAGGTGTACCGCGACTCGTGCAGGACGACCGGCTTCTCCGCCCGCAGCCGGGGCGCGAGCGCCCGTACGACATCGAGCAGTTCCCCGGGCAGCGGCTGCCTCGTCACGCCGCCCCCGGAGGCGCGCGTGTAGTTGTACTGCTTCGTGTACGAGGACACCCACCCGGCGACCCCGCCCACCGGCACGACCCGCCCCTCGGCCACGGCATCCACCGCCCCGGCGGCCAGCAGCAGCCGCAGCCACGCCCCGCCGTCGGTGGCCCCCTCCGGAAACAGCCCCACCAGCCGCTCCAGCACCGCCTGCTCGACGGCCTGCCCGTCCTTCACGTACGCGGCGAAGGGCTTCACGGCCTCGTCGAAGAACCCGTCCGAAGCCTCCCGCCCCGACCGCTCACCGAGCACCCGCCCCAGGACCCGTATGTCCTCCCCGACCCCGGCCCCCGCGGCCTTCCCCAACGTCCGCAGCCGCCGCGCCAGATCGGGCGGCGGCGCGGCCCCGCCCTGGGCGCGCGCCACGGAGAACTCCCCGAACTCCGCGTAGGCCTCGAGCGCTCCCAACTCAGCCCTCAACCACCGCACATGACCGGCGATCTCCTTCCCCGGAAACCGCCCCGCCCGCGCCCGCTTCCGGGCCTCGTCCAGCACCGCGTCAGTCATACGACCATCCTGGCATCCGGGACCGACAACCCGGCGCGTCGCAGCCACCACGGAGCGTGACCGCGTGTGATCATTTAGCCGCTCTGCGTAACCATCGCCTACGGAAGGATCACCACGATGTTCAAGCGCGTCATCGCCGCGGCCGGAGGCATCGCTCTCGCCCTCGCCGGCGCCCTGGGCGGTGCGGTGGCCACAGCACCGGCCGCGTCCGCCTCCCCGATGTCCTGCTTCTTCCGCGTGCTGGAGTCGAACCCGGAAGCCGATCTCGACCTGGTCGAGGCCGCCTGCCTGGTCGGCTCGGTGGGCGGCCCGGAAGCCGTGCATCTGTGCTACTCCGAACTGCGCGGCCTCTACGTCCCGGCCGTCGTCGCCATGGAAGCCTGCCGAGCCGCGGCGGACTGACCCCCACACCCGGGCCTTCGGGACCACGGTCCCGAAGGCCCGGCAGCTCAGTCGGACGACCGCAGGAACCAGTGCCGCGCCGACACCACCCACCACCCCGCCGCGAACCCGAGCACCGCCACCACCGCGACCGGAGCGTAGTTGAACGTCTCCGTCGTGACCGGCGACAGCTGCGGCAGCATGAACAGCACGGTGATCAGCACCACCCACACCACCGCCACCACCCCGATCGGCCGGCTCCAACGCCCGAGATGCCACGGCCCGCGCTCGAAGCGATCGCCCTGACGCAGGCGCAGAACGGTGGGGATGACGTACGAGATGTACAGCCCGATCACCGCGATCGACGTCACCGCCGCGTAGGCCGTGTAGTTGTACAGATACGGCAGCCCGAGCACCAGCGCCCCGCCCGCCGCCAGCCACACCGCGTTGACGGGCGTACGGGTCCGCGGACTGACCTGACTCCAGAACCGCGAGTACGGCAGCGCCCCGTCCCGCGAGAACGCGTAGATCATCCGGCTGTTGGCCGTCACCGACGCCATCCCGCAGAACAACTGCGCCCCGATGATCACCAACAGCATCGCCTTCCCCGCCGTCGCCCCCAGCGCGTCCAGCAGAATCTGCGCGGGCGGCGCGCCCGTCGCGGACCCCCGCGCCCCCTCGTAACTCTGGATCGCGAAGGTGAACCCCAGCAGCAGCACGAACCCCGCGACCCACGACGTCCAGATCGACCGGACGATCCCGCGCGGCCCGGACACCGCCGCCGTATGCGTCTCCTCCGTCATGTGCGCGGACGCGTCGTACCCGGTGAAGGTGTACTGCGCCATCAGCAGCCCGATGAGCACCACGTACAGCCCGCTCCCGAAGCCCGTCTCGTTGACGAACCCGGTGAAGACGAACGACGCCGACTGATGCGAGTCCGGCGTGAAGGCGAGCGCCCCGACGATCACCACGACCCCGATAACGTGCCACCACACGCTGATGCTGTTGAGGAGCCCGATGATGCGGACGCCGAAGGTGTTGAGCGCCCCGTGCAGCAGCAGGATCGCGGCGAAGAGGAGGATCGTCCGCTCCGGGGTGACCGTGAAGCCCCACTGCAGATTGAGGTACGCGCCGAGGAAGGACGCCGCCCCGAAGTCGATGCCGGCGGTGACGGCGACCTGCCCGAGGACGTTGAACCACCCCGTGAACCACGCCCAGGCCGCCGCCTGCCGGGGCGGCGCGAGCCGGCGGGCCCAGTAGTAGAGCCCGGCGGAGGTCGGAAACGCGGAGCAGACCTCCGCCATCGCGAGCCCGACGAACAGCGTCATCAGACCGACGCCCAACCAGCCCCACGTGATGACGGCGGGTCCGCCGGTGGTCATGCCGAAGCCGTAGAGGGTCATGCAGCCGGAGAGCACCGAGATGATCGTGAACGACACGGCGTAGTTGCCGAACGCCGACATCCGGCGGGCCAGGACCTGGGTGTAGCCGAGCTGCCGCAGCCGCTCCTCGTCGGAGACGGCTGCGGCAGCGGGCGGTTCGGAGGTGTCGTGTGCTGTCATGCCCCCAGCAATGCCCATGCCGGAGGTGTGACATGCGTCACGCAGCTCAGAGGGGTGCGGTCATGCGGGGCCCCTCGTCGCGTACGTCAGAACAGTGCGACGTACGTCCAGCCGGTCGCGAGCTGCGTCTTGGACGAGAAGCCGCCCTTGCCGTCACCGTTGTTGCGGTACAGCACCCCGTTCTTGTCCCGTACGACGAGGTCCGCCTTGCCGTCCCCGGTGATGTCACCCGGCCCGACCAGCGAGGTGTACGAGCCGCCCCACCCGGAGAAGATCTTCACCCGCTCCTTGAACTGGCCCGTCCCCAGACCGGCGTACCAGTACAGGGTCCCGTCCTTGTGCCGGGTCAGGAGGTCTCCGTGGCCGTCGCCGTTGAGGTCCCCGGCGCCCGCGATGAAGTTGTACGCCGCCCAGCCCGTACGGATCTTCTTCCCGGCCGCCAGCTTCCCGTCCGACGTCCCGGCGAACAGGTAGATGTCCCCCGTCGACGACAGCCGCGCCAGCAGATCCGCCCGCCCGTCCGACGTCAGGTCACCGGGCGACGTGAGCAGGTTGTACTTCGACCACCCCGTCCCCAGGGAGGTGTTGGCGGTCGTCGGCTTCACCGCATTGCCGCACCCCGGCTTGTAGACCTTCAGCGTGTCCCCGGACCGCACCAGCACGTCGCTGCACCGGTCGTTGTTGACGTCCCCGAAGGGCACCGCCTTCACCGACGTCGACCACCCGCCCCCCGACTGCTTGCCGTACGTCGAGAACTTGCCCTTCCCGTCCGCCGGATGGAACGTCAGCTCACCGCGCGTGTTCAGCGTCAGCATGTCGCCGATGCCGTCCGCCGGCCAGCCGACCTCGCCGGCGACGTGGTCGTGCCGCACGGCCAGGCCCCCGGACAGGGTCATCGTGCCGGACTTCACGGCCGCGGCGCCCTCGCCGTCCGCCGGCTGGGCGGTGAGCGTCCAGGAGTAGCGGCCGTTGGGTACGTAGCCGCCGGTCGCCGTCCGGCCGTCCCAGCGGGTCGTGATCCGGGTGTTCGCGGTGGCGCCGCCGGTGAGCTTGCGGACCTCCTTGCCGGAGGTCAGGTTCTTCAGGCTGAGCGTCCAGGACGCGGCGGGCTTGGACAGCATCCAGGTGCCGTCCCACCAGTCCGCCTCGGTCTTCGCGGACAGCGAGGTGTCCGCCTGGGTGTCGATCACGCTCACGGGCTGCGCGGTGACGCCGGTCGGTACGACGTGCACGCGGCCGTCGTCCGCGAGGTACGCCATCGGGCCGCCGAACTTGTCGACCGTCCAGTTGACGCCCCGGACGCCGGCGTTCAGGGTCCCGACGGTCCGGGTCTCGGCCGTGCCGTCGGCGAAGTCCGTGAGCCGGAGCTCCTTCGACGTCGCGTCCCAGCGGACCAGGTAGCCGTCGGCGAGCGCGGCCTGTCCGGACGGGACGGTGATGGTCTTCCCCGTCGTACGGTCGTAGACCCCGGCCGCGGCGGTGGGCCCGCACGACCAGTACAGCCAGCGGCCGACGGCCTGGACGTCGGTGGCCACGCAGGTGGCGGCGGTGCGTACGGTGTCGGCGGTCTTCTTGGCCGGGACGTCGATCGCGTAGAGGACTCCGGGCTGGGTGCCGGTCGTCCAGAGCTTCGGGCCCCAGATGGAGGCGGGTGTGATGGCGCGTTCGATGGTCGCGTAGACGGTGCCGTCGTCGAGGTCGCCGACGTACTGGCGGGCGGGGTCGGTGCCGTTGACGACGGCGAAGCGGCCGGTGGCGTCGATGACCTCGCCCTGGGTGGAGCTGATGTAGAAGCCTCCGTTGCCCTGGGGAACGGCGGAGACGTAGCCCTCGCCGGGGCCGTAGCTCTCGGCGCTCACCAGCCGTCCGTCGCCGGTGGCCGGCATCCGGGCGGGGTCGTTGCGGACCCATTCCAGATACGTCGCGGGGCCCGCTGTCAGCTCGCCGTTCTGCGTGCTGATCCGGCGGCTGTAGTAACTGGGGGAGAAACTGGCGTCGGTCTGGTTCGTGACCAGTTCCCCCGCGGCCATGGTCAGCGCGGTGGTCTTGGACGGCACGTACGGCACGTCGCGGAAGAGCACCGGGGCCGAGCCGTCGGCGGGAACGCGGCGCAGCCCCCAGTCACCGGCGTCCGGGCCTCCCGCCGTGATCAGCGTGCCGTCGGCGGAGGTCACGAGGGTGGGCGCGGCGTGGGCCAGCACCTGGACCGGCGCGGCGCCGGTGAACGAGAGTCTGGTGAGCGGGAAGCCGTAGCCGTCGGCGGTGCGGGGCGGGTCGGGGAGGTTCCAGCCGAGCAGGAGATCCTCCCCGGCAGCACCGAGCACGGCCGTGCCCGTGTCGGCCGGGGCGGTGTAGGCCACGGTGTTCGGCTCGGCCTGCGGATCGTCCCGGGGGACCCACCGGACGCCGCGGGTGCCGGTGGCCGACCAGGCCAGCCGGGACGTGGTCAGCACGGCGTCGGTCGCACCGGTGGCAGGCGGTCCCTGGCGGAACGCACCCGTGCGCAGGTCGAGGAGCCCGAAGCGGAAGACGGACTGCGGGTCCAGATACCTGATGACCGCCTCGCGCTCGTCGGCCGCCGTGGTGTAGTAGAGGGTGCCGGCGGGCAGCCCCGCGACCTCCGCGACCAGGGCCGGTGCCTGGTCCACGTCGGCCGAGTAGAGCCGGTACACGTACGCGCCGGCGGCCCCTGACCGGGTGAGGACCCGCGTTCCGAAGGACCGGAGGAACGTCTCCCCGTCCGGCAGGGCGAAGTCGGCGCGCGCGCCGGTATCCAGGTTCACCGCCTGCAGCCGGCTCGCCGACCACCACAGGCGGGTGTCGGTGCCGGCCAGGCTGATCGCCGAGCCCGCCGTGTACTCCGTGGCCGGTACGTCCCGGACCGTCCCGTCCCACCGCGTCCACTGCGACGCGGCGGCACCTTCGAGCTGGTGCAGCACGCCCGAGGCGCCCGCGGCGGCGAACTTCACCTGCGGATGCTTGAGGCGCGGCACGTTCAGCACCAGCTCCGCCCCCGGCTCCGCGCCCTCGGCCACCGGCGTCAGGACCGGCACCCCGCACAGCACGGCGACCACCGCGGCGGCCGCGGTCGTACGTCTGATCACGTTCACTGCAAAACCCCCTCGGTATTCAGCTGATCCGCGTGTAGTTCTTCCACCGGGTCTCGGCCAGCTGACGTCGCGGGTCGAAGGCGCCCTTGTTGTCGGCGTTGAAGAGGTAGACCGCCCCCGCCGGGGTGCGGGCGATGATGTCCTGGCGGCCGTTGTTGTCCATGTCACCGCTCGCCACGATGGCGTTGAACCCGCTCCAGTTCCCGGTCCCCATCTTCGTACGGGTCGCGAACCTGCCCTTGCCCGTACCCCGGTGCAGCCACAGCTGACCCGACGAGTCACGCCCCACGATGTCCGAGCGCCCGTCACCGGAGAGATCGCCGCGTCCGGCGATCTGCGAATAGATGTTGTAGTTGGAACCGGCCTGAACACGCGCGGCCAGCTTCCCGTCGCTCTTGCCCTTGTACATCCACAACCGGCCCGCGGAGTCCCTGGCCAGCACGTCGGGCAGACCGTCGCCGGATATGTCACGGGTCGCCAGGATCTTGTTGTAGATGTTCCAGCCGGTGCCCAGGAGCGTCCGGGAGCCGTCCGCCAGGTCCGCCTGCGGGTTGGGGAGGCGGTACAGGTTGCCGCTCTTGGTCCGGGCGAGCATGTCGCCGTTGCCGTCCCCGCCCAGGTCACCGAGCTGGGTGGTGAAGTTGTACGTGTCCCAGTTGATCCACGAACCGCTGCTGTCCACGTAGCAGCCGGCGAGCTTGCCGTTCGGGTCGATGTCGCACCAGTCCACCATGTACTGCGGCTCCTGGGCCAGCACCGAACCGGGGCTCGCCGCGTACACCAGATCGACGTCCCGGCTCCACTCGACGATGGGCGCCCGGTAGTACGCGATCCGGGAGTAGAGCCGGACATTACCCTTCGCGCAGCCGGTGGCCGGGGTGGCGGAGATTCCGACGAGCTTGCCGCCGACGACGAGCGCGCCACCGGCGTCACCGAGGCACATGTCCTCGTCGGCGACCGGCGGCGCCCCCGGGGCGGGCGCGGTGCACATGGTGCCGGCCGGCAGCGCCTTGCCCAGCAGGGTGGCGCAGTCGGCGGCGCTCTTCACCACGACCGGTTCGGAGTGCTTGACCCGCGGCGCGTCCTCCATGTCGAGCCCGGCCCAGGAGTAGAACGTCCCCTTCGCCCCGGCCGCGTACAGCGTCGAGTCGGCGGACGAGGCCAGCACCGGTGCGCCCGAGACACCGGTCTGCGTGTGCGCGGCCACGCTGACGGCGGCGAGGCGGGTGGCGGAGTTGTACTGCGGGTGCGAACGGTAGGAGGGGCCGCCGGCACCGCCGGTGATCAGGCCGCTGGACAGCTGGAAGGTCCACTCGGTGTTGGCGGTGCTGCGGCCCGTGAAGCAGTCGGGCGTGGCCAGCGTACGACTGGCCGTCAGCCGGATCCCCGTACACGCCCGGTACGTGCCCGCCCCCGGGTTGTCGTAGTACATCGGCATCAGCCACGACGGCACACTCACCGCCGCCTGCGCGGTGGACGCCCCGCCGGTCAGCAGACCGGCCAGCGCCCCGCCGGCGGCCAGGGCCACGGCGGAGATCCGCCGGACACGGCGTCCGGCACGGTACGAACGGCCCACGGGCCCTCCCGGGTTGCGTAAAGGGGGCGAGGCACCGGGGGGGCGCACTCGCGGCCGACCGGTGACTGAGTCGCCGGGCCGGTGGAGCGACAGCCCGCGCGGGGCTGAAGGAGAAGTGCGGGGTGTGGGGGAAACCGGCGGGAGAGTGTGGGGACTCTCGACCGCTCCGAGCTGAGTGCGCTGATCTTAACAACGCGCACTCGCAGGGGGAAGACTCGGTGAACGCGTTCAGGAACCCTTCGGCTCACCGGGGGCCCACAACCCCGTCGCGGGGTTGTGGGCCCATCGATTCGCCGGTCAGAAGAGCGCTACGTACGTCCAGCCGGTGACGAGCTGGGTCTTGGACGAGAAGCTGCCCTTGCCGTCGCCGTTGTTGCGGTAGAGGACGCCGTTCTTGTCCCGTACGACGAGGTCCGCCTTGCCGTCGCCGGTGATGTCCCCCGGCCCGACCAGCGAGGTGTACGAGCCGCCCCACCCGGAGAAGATCTTCACCCGCTCCTTGAACTGGCCGTTCCCGAGCCCCGCGTACCAGTACAGCGTCCCGTCGGTGTGCCGGGTCAGGAGGTCACCGTGACCGTCACCGTTCAGGTCCCCGGCCCCGGCCATCAGGTTGTACGCCGCCCAACCGGTACGGATCTTCTTCCCGGCCGCGAGCTTCCCGTCCGAGGTCGCCGCGAACAGATAGATGTCACCGGTCGACGCCTGACGCGCGAGGAGATCCGCGCGGCCGTCCGAGGTCAGGTCACCGGGCGAGGTGAACAGGTTGTACTTCGACCACCCCGTCCCCAGCGACGTGTTCGCAGTGGTGGGCGTGACAGCCTTCCCGCACGCGGGCTTGTACACCTTCAGCGTGTCCCCGGACCGCACCAGCACGTCATTGCACCGGTCCCCGTTGACATCCCCAAAGGGCACAGCCTTCACCGTCGTGGCCCAGCCCGCCCCGGACACCTTCCCGGTGGTCGCAAACCCGCCCTTCCCGGTGGCCGGGTGGAACGTCAGCTCCCCCTTGGTGTTCAGCGTCAGCATGTCCCCGTACCCGTCGAGCACGAGATGATCCCGCCGCGCCGTCATGACCACCGCCGCCGCGGACTCCGCGGTCGCGCTCTGCCAGCCCGCCTTGTGCGCGGTCACCGCGACGCTCAGGCTCTTGCCCCGCAGCGAGGCCGGGACGGTGTACGTGGCCGCCGTGGCGCCGCTGATCGCGGTGCCGTTCGCCTTCCACTGGTACGTGTACGACGTGGGTCCCGCCGGCCAGGTCCCGGGCTGGGCGGTGAGCTTCGTGCCCACCTGGGCGAAGCCCTTGAGCGTCGGGCGGGCTACGTTGACGAGGGCGGCCTGGGTGACCTCGAAGGAGCCGAGGCCGTACTGGTACCCGGGCCTGACGAGGCTGACGGACCAGCTGCCGGCCGCGGCGTTCGTGAGATCCAGCTCGCCGGTGAGCTTGGTGCGGTCCGGCGAGATCGACACCGTGGTACCGACGATGGTCGTCCCGTTGGAGTAGAGCTGGACGTGGGCGTCGTCCGGCAGCGCCGTGCCCGACACGGTGACGGTCGCTTTGGTGCCGGCCGCGGCGGTGGTCGGGGTGACGCTCTTGACGGTGAGCTTCTCGGTGCCGCAGGGCTCGCTGGTGCAGAGGAAGTCAGCCCGGTAGTCGGTCTGCGAGACCTTCTCCGGCAGGCCGAGCACCAGGATGCTCGGGCTGGCGACCGAGCCGAACGGCTCACTGATGTAGCACTGGTAGCCGCCCGGCATGGAGTTGTAGCAGCCGTTGTCCAGCGACTCGTCGTACAGCGCGGGCACGGCCTTCTCGGTGCCGCCCGCGGTGTCGGTGATGTCCGTGTTGAAGCGGTCGTTGTAGTCCGTGGCCAGGCTGGCGCACACGGCGGTGTGCTGCTCGTCGAGGGTGCCGGTGAGCGGGCCGAAACCGTAGCTGATGCTCGGGACCCTGGGGCACTCTGCCACGGGGCCCGCCTCGGTCGCGATCCGCATGGCGTCGAACCGGTAGCTGCCGGGGGACTTGAGGTATGACGGGACGGTCACCAGGACCTGGTAGCTGGTGGAGCCGGTGACGGCGCAGGACCGGTTCGCGTCGCAGCGGCCCACCCCCGCGCTGTCGAAGGCCACGACGTTCGCCGCGCCCAGCGAGTCGCGGGCGTTGAGGTGCAGCACGTCACGGGCGTCGGCCGTGGTGACCTTGCGGCAGACCAGGGTGCCGGGGTCCCCGATCGGGCCGCCGGTCGAGGGTCCGCCCACGGCGGTGGCCGGGTTGGTCGCGCAGCCTTGAGCGGTGGCGGTGATGTCCCGGCGGGTGACCTGGTACGAGGCCGCCGAGTTCCGCCCCTGGTACACGATGGTGTGCGCCTGACCCGGGGTCAGCGCGCAGCCGGTCCAGCCCTGCGTGCCGCCGGAGTGCTGGCAGACCTGCTTGCCGTTGCCGTCGATCACGGAGAAGGACATCACGGCTGTCCCGGACATCGCCCGGAACTGCAGGACCTCGCGCGACGCATGCTCCGCCGGAATGCTCCCGCACCCCGCGAAGACCCCGGCGCCGGTGGTGAACGTCGCGTAGGGCGAGCCGTCGGCGAAGGTGCCCGCGGGCAGCGGTTCGCAGTCGGCGGGCGTGTCCGTACGCGCCACCCACAGCCCGTACTCACCGAGCCCGCCGTGGCTGATCAGCTTGTGCGGGGCGGCGCCGGTCAGCGCGCAGGTGCCGTAGCGCAGGTTCTCCTCGTAGCAGACCGTGGCACCGGAACCGTCGATGACCTCGTAGTTCGGCTCCGTCTCGGCGTCGTAGTCACGTACGGCGGCGATCCGGGCGCCCGGCCCCATGGACAGCTCGAGGCAGTCCCACTCGCCGGGGTTGCCGATCTCGCCGCGATACGTGCCGGCGCCGGCCTGCTCGCAGCCCGCCGTCCCGGCCGCCGGGACGAGGACGGTGCCCGCGCGGTCGAAGTACGGGTCACGCAGCAGCATGAAGCTGCCCTCGGCGGAGGGCAGGTCGCACCAGGCGATGCCCGACGGGCACAGCTTCCGGCCGTCCGCGTCGTAGACGACCGACCAGTACTCGGAGTCGACGGCAGCGTCGGCCGGCCCGACCGCGTACCGCCCGGCGTCGGGCAGGCTCAGCATCCGGCACCGGTTGGTGGTCGTCGATCCGGCAGGCGCGGTGCCGTAGGAGCCGGCCCGCACGGTGGCACACCCGCGCGGGTCGGAGAGGCTGCCGACGCGCAGGGTGTACGGGCTGTCGTCGTACGAGATCACGCGGAACGGCCCGTCGCCCTGGAGCACACAGCCGTCGCCGTCGTCCCGTACACAGACCTCGGCGCCGCTCGGGTCGACGATCCGCCGCGCCGCCTCGGAGGTCGCGAAGGAGTCGAGCCGCTCACCGGCCGATCCGGGGATCGTGCTGCAGTCCACCTGCAGCTCGGTCGCCGGGGTGATCTCGACGGCCGGGCTGTCCCAGGCGGTGTCCGCGGCGTGGCAGCCGTCGGTGCCGTCGAGGGAGGTGATCGCGAATTCGTACGGCGCCGCCTGGAAGTCCCGGCTGGTGATGTGCACCGTGTACGCGCGGGACTCGGGGAGCTCGCACCATCCGGTCGTGTTCCGCTGCGCGTAGCAGCCCGGCTCACCGCTGAGCCCGTCCACCGTGGCGGACATCTCGTAGCTCCCGGTCAGCCGCAGCACATGCCGCCCGGCCTCGGCCGTCACCGTGAAACAGTCCGCCTCGTCCGGCTCCAGCGTCCCGCGCGCGACGGCCGCCCCCGGATCCCCGAAGCCCGCGACCGCGAGCGGCGCGCACTCCTCGCCGGTGTCCTGGGCGTTCGCGACGCCCACGGGCAGCAGCGAGGCCGCCGCCGCGAGGACCCCGGCCAGCAGCAGGCCGCCCCTCCGGCGCAACCCGACCGAGAAACTCATGACCCTCCCCAATAGCAATCTGCCGTACACGGTCAAGACACATACCTCTGGCCAGAGGTTGTACGAGACCGCCGGCAATCCCGGGGCGGGCAGGGAGGCCACCCGCCCCGGGGATCGCTCAGAAGAGCCCGACGTACGTCCACCCGGTGGCGAGCTGGGTCTTGGACGAGAAGCCGCCCTTGCCGTCACCGTTGTTGCGGTAGAGGACGCCGTTCTTGTCCCGTACGACCATGTCGGCCTTGCCGTCCCCGGTGATGTCCCCGGCGCCGACGAGCGAGGTGTACGACCCGCCCCACCCGGAGAAGATCTTCACCCGCTCCTTGAACTGCCCGGTCCCGAGCCCCGCGTACCAGTACAGGGTCCCGTCGGTGTGCCGCGTCAGCAGATCGCCGAACCCGTCCCCGTTCAGGTCCCCGGCCCCGGAGATCAGGTTGTACGCCGCCCATCCGGTACGGATCTTCGTCCGCGCCGCCAGCTTCCCGCCGTCGGCACCGGCGAACAGATAGATGTCACCGGTCGCGGACTCCCGGGCCAGGAGGTCGGGGCGGCCGTCGTTGGTCATGTCGCCGGGGGAGGTCAGCAGGTTGTACTTCGACCAGCCGGTGCTCAGCTTGGTGTACGGGGTGGTCGACGCCAGCGCCCCGCCGCACGCCGGACGGTACGCGCGCAGCTCGTCGCCGATCTGTACGAGGACGTCGTTGCAGGTGTCACCGTTCAGATCCCCGAACGGGACGGCCTTCGCGGTCTGGGGCCAGCCGCCGCCGGAGACCTTGCCGGTCGTGGCGTAGCCGCCGGTGCCGGTGCCGCGGTGGAAGGTGAACTCGCCCCGGGTGTTGAGGGTGAGCATGTCGGGGGCGTTGGTCCGGGTGGTGCCCGCGGGCCAGATGTGCTCGCGGCGGTGGGAGTTGCCCTTGAGGATGATCCCGCCGTCGTCCGTCAGCGGTGCGCCCCGGCCGTCCGCCGGGGTGGCGGTCAGGGTCCAGATGTAGACGCCGTCGCGCATGTACTTGCCGCCGCTGTCCTTGCCGTTCCAGTCGACCCGCAGCCGGCCCCGGGCCTCGCCGCCGGTGCGCGTGTACACGGCGGTGTCTTCTCCGCCGCGGACGACGCTGAAGGTCCAGGAGGAGACGGGCTTGGTCAGAATGGCGTTGAAGTGGCCGGGAAGCGTCGCCATGTCCTTCCCGAGGACGAGGTCCTCGCTGCCGGTCACCTGGACCGCGGCCACCGGCGAGGCGGTCACCCCGGTCGGGACGACATGGATGCGCTCGGCCTCGTCGACGTACGCCACACTCCCGCCGAAGCGGTCGACGGTCCAGCGGATGTGGCGCTGCGTCCGGCCGGTGTCCGGCAGGTCGCCGATGGTGCGGGTGGTGCCGTCCGTAAGGTTCCTCAGCCGCAGGTGGCCGGCGGCCTTGTCGTGGGTGACGAGGTAGCCGTCGCCGAGCAGCGCGTCGCCGGACGGGACGGAGACGGTGGCCTTCGTCGTGCGGTCGTACACGCCGGCGGGTCCGGCGTCGGGGCAGGCGTAGTAGATCCAGTGGGCGTTGACCTGCAGTTCGGCGGGGACGCAGGGGGCGCCGATCGCGGTTTCCGTACGCTTGGTGCCGTCGGTCGCGCGCAGCTGGGCGACGGTGCCGGGCTGGGAGCCGGGGACCCAAACGTCGTGGTCCCAGAGGGCGGCGGCGGTGGCGGCGCGGTCGAAGAGCTTGCCCTTGCCGATCTGGTGGACGGTCTGGCGGTTGGTGGCGGGGTCGGTGTAGAGGACGTAGTTTCCGAGAGCGTCGGTGATCTGCGCGCCGGCCGGGACCGTGACCCGCTCGTAGTTCGAGCTCCGGTCGGCGATCTCCATGGTGCTCGGGGGCGACACCGCCACACTCCGGCCGTCACCGGTGAGATGCAGCTGCGCGCAGGCAGTGTCCGCGGCCGGACATGGGCCGAGACCCAGGTACCGGGTCACTTTGGAAGCGTCCGAGTACGTCGGTGTGCCCGGGCCGACGCTGAGCGTGCGGGTCCACTCGGTTCTCGTATACGCGGGGGTTCCCTCCGCGTAGTGGAGCCGGCCGTGCGCCAGCGAGAGCCCGTTCACACGGACGGGCCACACCGGCAGCTGCTTGACGACAGAGACCGTGGGCGGACCGTCCGTACCGCCGGTGATCCGCCGGATCGCCCAGTCCCCGGGCCTCCTGCCGCCGGTGACCACGGCCGCGCCGTCGGACGTGCGGGAGAGGTCGTCCATGCTGTCGAACAGCAGCTGGACAGGCTCACCCCCGTTGATCGGGGCGGCCATGACCACGTTGTAGACAGTCACGTAGACGAGCCAGTCGCCGACGACCGACAGCCCCTGGGGCATGTACGTGTCGAGGCCCGTCTCGAGCGTCACCTCGACCGGCTGGGCGCCGATGTCGTTCCTCGGGACGACGAGAACCGTGCGGCTCCGCTCCTTCTTGAAGAAGGCGATGTACGAGGAGCCCATCGCTACCCTGGAGTAGTCGGAGGGCACCGGAGCGGTCTCACCGGCCGGCTCCAGGGTCTCGCGGTCCAGCAGCCGCCAGCGCGCGGTGCCGTCCTGGTGGGTGATCCGGGTGGCGAAGTGCCTGGCGTCCGCCGCGACCGGCAGCCCCTGCTTCGAACCATCGGGCGCGGCGAGGGGAAGCGACACGTTGTCACCGTCGGGACGCAGGTAGTCGGTCCGGACGATACGTTCCTGGCCCTCCGCGTTGGGCGCCGTCGCATAGGCGACGACCGTGGTGCCGTAGGTCGCGTTGTACACCGCGTCGGGTGGGATCGCCACGGTCTGCTGGGTGCCCGTGGCGGCGTCGCGGATATGGACCGTGCCGTCCTGGAGCCAGACCTGGGCGTCCTCCCCGTTCGAGCCGCCATTGAAGGTCCGCGCGTCGGGCACCTCGAAGCTCCGGCCGTCGGAGTACCGGGTCCACAGGAAGTCCTGGTTCAGGCGGTCGGCGGCTTCCTCGTAATGAAGGGCGCCGGTCAGTCCTGCTCCAGTCGGACCGTAGGCGGGGTCGGTGTGAAGCAGCAAGGCACCGTGCGCAATCTGCGACGGCTTCGCCGGAATCACCACCTCCGCCGCATCCTCGGCAGCCGCCTGCGGCAGAGGCCCCAGCAACGCGCCGACGACAGCGGCACTCAGGGCACCCAAAACGAACGTCCGCCGCCCGGCGGCACGTCGGGGATTCATGTTCCTCCAGGGACAACCCGCGGCGCGAAGCGCACTCGCGGCACGTCGAACGAGGTGAGGGGCCCTCGGCCCGGTCCAGAACGGGCGCCTGAGGGTATCCCGCGGGAAGATCGACCGACAAGATAATTCGAACGCTGAATGAATCCGCCCCACCAGCACCTTTGCACCCCACCGCAAGAGCATCGACGCCCCCGCACCCCCTGGGCCAGCCTTGCCGTACCGGCACGGACCGCTTCACCCAAGGGGGACCCATGACCTACCGCCCGGCCCGATCCCGCCTCACCACCGCCGTCCTGACGGCCGCGGTGGCCGGCGCGCTGGCGATCAGCGCCTCACCGGCGTCGGCAAGCACCTCCAGCGGCTACATCTCGGGAGCCGACACCTACACCGACGACTGGGGCGACGAGGGCAACATCTCCCAGTCCAGCCACGCCTCGTCGAACGCCACCTGCCTGTGGCAGCAGATCCTGTGGGCCGAGGGAGCTGTGGAGCAGGACGGCAGCAAGTTCGACAAGGCGGACATCGACGGCGTCTTCGGCCCGAACACCTACCGCGCGACGATGAACCTCCAGGACCGCTGGCCCCTCAAGTCCGTCGACGGCATCGTCGGCAACGCGACCTGGGGCTACGCCGGCGGCAGGCTGAGCTTTTACGACTACGCCACCGAATACGGCGGCGGCCTCATCCTGACGTACACGGGCGCCGAGAACTATTTCTACCTGGTCCGGGCAGCGAACGGCCGCTACTTCTTCTGGGAGGGCTCGAGCACCGACAGCGGCGCGTACAAGTGGGCCTCGTACACCAGCCGCACCTGCGGCTGACGCCCACGGCTCTCGCCACCACCGCCCGTCCTCCGTACGCTGACCCGAAAGCCGGGCCGGACCGAAGGGGGACGGGCGATGACCGCCGACCGCGAGCTGCACGCCGAGATACTGATCGAGGCACCGCCGGAAACGATCTGGGCCCTCCTGACCGACACCCGCGCCCTGGCCGCCGCGAGCCCCGAACTCCTCGCGATGACCCCCCTGAAACGAGGCGGCTTCCGCACCGGCCAGACGTACATCGGCTGGAACCGCCGCAAACTGGCGATCTGGCCCACACGCAACGTAGTCACGGAAGCCACCCCGCACGACCGCCTGATCTGGGACACCCGCACAAGCGGCGCCCGCTGGATCTACGAACTGACCCCGCACCCGGAAGGCACCCTGGTCACCCACCGCCGCCCGGTCCCGAAGACCCTCACCCCGGTCAGCAAGGCCTACGCGGCCCTCTTCCTCGGCGGCATCGCCTCCCACGCGGACGAACTGGAGGCGGGAATGCACCGCACCCTCGAACACCTCAAGCAGACGGCGGAGGGCTGACCCCTTGGAGCCCCCGGTGGACCGCACCATCCGTACGACCGAGGACGTCCTGAACCTCCTCGACACCCTCTTCACCCCGGCGGCGGACCGCTGGACCGAGGACAGCGCCGACTGGTGGGACGCCTTCTACGCCGACCGCGCCAGGGGCATCCCGTTCTTCGTCGCCAAACCGGACGAGAACCTGGCCTCGTACCTCACCCGCGACCTCCTGAAGCCCCCCGGCCGCGCCCTGGAACTGGGCTGCGGCCCCGGCCGCAACGCCCTCCACCTCGCGGCGCACGGCTACGCCGTGGAGGCCGTAGACCTCTCCCCCACGGCGATCACCTGGGCCACCGAACGCGCCGAGGCCGCCGCCCCCGACATCCGCGCCCGCGTCCACTTCCACCGCGCGGACATCTTCACGCTCCCGGCCCCCACCACCCCGTACGACCTGATCGTCGACTCGGGCTGCTTCCACCACCTGCCCCCGCACCGCCGGATCAGCTACCTCGCCCTCCTGGACCGCGCCCTGGCCCCGGGCGGCCACTTCGCCCTGACGTGCTTCGCCCCCGACGAGAACGGCGGCGGCTCATCGCTCCCGGACGAGGCGTTCTACCGCGACGCGTCGCTGCACGGCGGCCTGGGCTACACGGCGGAGGCCCTACGGGGCATCTTCGCGGACCTGACGGAAGTGGAGCTCCGCCGGATGAACGACGAACCGCCGGCTTCCCCGTACTTCGGCGAACCATTCCTGTGGACGGCCCTGTTCCACCGCCCCCTTCACCCCGTGTAGAACTCCCCGTCGTCCCCCTGCACCCGGGCCCCCAACGCCCGGGCCACGACCACCATCTTCGCGATCATCACGTCACTGGGATACCGCGCCATCACGCTCCCGCTCTGCCACGCCATCGCCTCCGCGCCCCCACCGAGCACGGCGATCCACCGCGGCGGCCCGTCGGTCCAGCCGCCCTCGGGCATCGGGATCATCACAAGGTCGGGATCGACGTCGACGACGTCCTCCCACTCCCGCGTACTGATGTCCGGCCCATGCTCGTCCCACCAGTTCGCACGCCGCGTGATGTGCACGATGTAGCCCATGCCGAGGCAGGCTAGCCCCCAGGTCCGACACCCCCGGGGGAGCCCAGCCGCCCGCCGCCGGCGGCTTCAGCACCCCGCCGCCCGCCCGTCCCCCGGACCGGGGATCAAGCACCACACGTCTTTGCCAGTAGCGGTACGAACCACGCTCCACGCCTTGGCATGGTGCTCGACCAGAAAGATCCCCCGCCCGCTCCCGGACTCCCAATCGGGCTCCTTCAGCACAGGCACGGCCCTGGACAGATCGCTCACGACGAGAACCAGCCCGTCCCGCACGGTGGTGAGCCGCAGCGCACACCGCCCATCGGCATGCCGATGCACATTGGTGACGAGCTCCGTCATACACAGCAAGGTCGCGTCAACCACCGCGTCTATCCCCCACAACCGCACCTGCTGAGCCACCCGCCGCCTGAGCCCCGCCAACTCACTCGGCTCCACGATGAACCTGAGCCGGTACTCGCCCCCGGCCTCCATCAACGTCGTCACAGGTACCTCCCGCGGGGAACGCCCCACTCGTAGACCTCAACTCACGTGAGCTAACGAGCAATGTGGCCGTTCCCGCACTCAATTACCTTGCACATGTGCAGTTTTACCTCTTCCGAGTGAAGAACAGGCACTACACCCCGATTGCCCCCACCCGCTAGGCAAGCTGTCAGCCGCAAGCCTGCACAAGGGAGGGGCCACCAGTGCCATCGCAACCACGCCCAACAGTCCGCCGCCGCCGCCTCGGAGCCGAACTCCGCCGCCTCCGCGAACTCGCCTCCGTCACGATGGAAGCAGCGGCAGAACGCATCGACGCGGACCGCAGCAAGGTCTCGCGCATGGAGAACGGCCGCCAAGGAGTCCGCCGCCTGGAACTCGAGGCGATGCTGCAGCTGTACGGCGTGGAGGACCAGCAGACCCAGACGGCCCTGCTGTCGCTGGCCCGCGAGGGGAGGCGGAAAGGCTGGTGGCACCAGCACAGCAGCTCGCTGAGCCCGCGACTCCAGGAACAGCTCTCCATCGAGTCCGACGCCGCACGCATCGCGGCCTACCAACCCCTGCTTGTGCCCGGCCTACTTCAGACCGAGAGCTACGCCCGGGAACTGATCCACCAGTCCGGCCACGCAGTTCCCGAAGACCGGATGGAGACGTACGTATCGCTCCGCATGGCACGCCAGGAGATCTTCACGCGCGAAGCCGCCCCTCAGTACCTCTGCATCATCGACGAGGCAGTACTGCGTCGGGCCGTCGGCGGACCTGAGGTGATGAAGCCACAGCTGGAGAAGCTGCTGGAGATCAACAACCCACCGGAGTTGTCCGTACAGGTGGTCCCGTTCAGCCAAGGCTGGCACGCCGGCCTCGACGGCCCGTTCAGCGTCTACACGTACCCCGATCCGCTCGACCTCGACGTCGTCGGCATCGACTACCTGGACGGCAACCTGTACGTGGAGGATGATGCCGCCGTCGACAAGTTTCGGCGGGCCTTCGAACAGCTGAGGACTTCTGCACTCGCGTCGAAGCAGTCGATGCACCTCATCTCGCAGGCGGTGCGAGATATCGACTAACCCAAGAGGCATCCCTGATGAAGAGGTACGACCTCCCTGCGAACGCCTGGCGCAAGTCCTCGTACAGCCCTGACAACGGGGGCGAATGCGTCGAGATTCAGCAAGTGGACAGAGACACGGTCGCCGTAGGAGACTCCAAGAACCGCTCCCAGGGCGCCTTCGTTTTCTCTGCCGCTGCTTGGTCGACCTTTGTCGATGCCATCAAGACCGGCGAACTCTGACTGATCCAGGAAGGCCGGGCAAACCTGCGTGGTGTCCACGCCCATCGGTGGACACCGCGCAGGTACCAATTCGGTGAAACGCCGTCCTACCTTCCCGAAGGATCGACCGTCTGCGACCGGTCGACTCACCCCAACAGCGGACTGAACCATCCCAGCGCCGATTCTTCAGGCGTTCCCACCAGCAGCGCCCGATCCAGCAGGATGTTGTTGTGCTCGCAGCTCGTCTCCGGCAGCATCACGCAGGCGTGGCAGGCGGCAAGGTTCGTTCCGCCCGTGCCCGATTCCTCCGACTCGATGCACAGGGGATCGGAAGAGCACCAGCTCGCGCGGCGTACGGCGGATCGGATCACCCGTGCCAACGGTTCCGGCTCGCCTTGGGCGACCAGTCCGCCGAGGCTTCCGGCAGAGTCACTTGTGGCTGTGTAGACGAGCATGCCTGCCATGGTGTCGCCCGCATAAAGCCGCTCACGGAGCGCGGACGCCGGATAGCCCGCCTCCAGGCTCCACTCGTTGATCAGTACATGAGCCAGGGTATGGAGCAGCACCATCCGAGGCGTGGCGGGCGATGGCGGGACGCGGGTCGGATCCGACGCGCGCTCCCCCATCAGACGCTGGTGGGCGGCACGCATCCGCTCGACTCGGCTCACAACCTCAGGCCGGCTCTCCCAACGAGCGAGGCGGTCCTCGTCCATCCGCAGGAACACACCCTCTCCGCGCACCTCCATCGCCGGGAGCCAGCTCAATTCACCGACAGCGAGTGCGGCCTCGTCGGCCTCCGTCGTTGTGTCCGGATCGGTGAGTCGGGTGAAGGCTTTCAGGGCACGGACCTCGCGCAGCTTCTTGACCAGCATGGGTCCGGTAATGCCCAGCGGACCGAGTTCCGCCTGGTCGCCTCGGGGCCGCTCGCAGATGAATTGCTCGTCGCGGGAGCGTTCGCTTCCGTCGTTGCCGGCGCGCAGGCGCTCGTATTCCTTGTTGCGCAATGCCCGATAGCGGTGGTCGAGACTCGGTGCCTCGTCCCCGTCGACCGGATCTTCCTCCAACTCGGCCTGAAGGAGTTCCATGACTTGGTCGACGGGCAACGGCGTGTTCCCGCCGAAGGCCCCCTTCAAGTAAATCTCGATGTGTACGGGATCGTTCATCTCCCGCAGGTGGCCCCAATGCTCCGCCAGCGGATCGGCGCTTCCGTCACTCCAGGGCGGGATCGAGAGCGCCGACTTCAGCACCGGCTGCCACAAGGCGGAGGAACCGCGCTGGAGAGTACGCGGAGTCAACGAGCAGGCTTCGGCGGGAACCGACGTGCCCAACCATGGACGGGTACCCCGGCATCCCAGACCCAGATTCTTCAGCGCACCTCGCCGAAACGACCCCTCCATCGAAGCCTCGGGCACACCGCAGGTGCATGAGACGACGATCGAGCGGAGGGATGCGGTGCGGCCGGAAGAGCGCAGCATCAGGGTCCCTCCGCATCGACCGGCTGTAGTCCCGCCTTCGACGGAGCGGTGGACCCAGTGCCAGTAAGGAAACTCGTCGAGGTGCCCCGCCTCGCAGGCGACGACGAAGCGTGACGGCACCAGATCCACCTCGCAGGTACCGCAGATGCTCTTGGCGGTCGGCGAAGCGAAGTCACGATGGTTGCGCAGCTCGTTGCACTCGGGGCAGGAGTACATGAGAGGAAAACGGCGGACCCGCATGCCGTCCCTACTCGTATCCTCCGACGCCGGTGGAATCCGGAAGTGCTGGACGCCGAGAAGGCGCTCCAGACGCCGCTCGTGAATGCGTTTGGACTCGTCCGGACTCCAGTGCTGATCGGCGCCGTCGAGCCCGGAAACGACGAAGGATTCCTGATCGACGGCCACCAGTGCACCCACCCCGTACGTCGTAATCGCCTGAGCACGGCGGATCGCACCTTGGCGGCGCAGGTTGTGGGCGGGCGCCGCACCGTTCGATCCGGTGCGGCGGCGGCGCGAGGGGGGCGGGGTCATCGGGTCGCCTCCAGGAACAGTGCGGTTTCGGCATCGACGTCTCGCAGGCTCCACAAGGTGGGCCAGGCTTCGGCGTCCTCGGATTGATCGTCGTACGCCATGAGGAGTGACGGGATATTCGGGTGACGGCGGTCGGGCTCGAAGAACAGTCCGCCATGGATTTCGGCCTCGGCGCACCACCAGTCGACGAATTCGTCGAAGTCGGCCGCCACAGCTTCTGCCTCAGCCGGGTCGATGGCGCGGACACGATTGACGAGCACGCCCTTGACCTCTTCGCCCCGGAGCCGTTGCTCGTAGGTGTGGACGCGACCCGCCGCATCGTTGTCTCTTGCCTGCGGGATCAGGATGCGGGCCAGCGCGACGACGACGGCGTGCAGACCCCGCTCACGGGCGCGGGCGGAGAAAGGGGTGACCGAGGTGGACTCCACCTCACGGTAGAGGGCGGAGTGGAAGTGCTGGAAGCCCTCGTAGTGCGACCGGTCGCGGGAGCGAGTGGCGTTGAACATGACAGCGACCAGGCCCGGGTGGGCGCGGCCGACCCGGCTGGTGGCCTGGATGTACTCCGCGGTGGTCTGGGGCTGGCCCATCACGGCCATCAGTCCGAGCCTGTCCACGTCGACGCCGACGGCGATCATGTTCGTGGCCAGGAGGACGTCCACCACGTCCTCGTCCGGGAGCTTGCGCTCGATGCGCTTCAGTCGTACGGGGATCTGGGTGGCGTCGACCCTGCTCGTCAGCTCGGAATAGTTGGCGACGGATCGAACGGTGACGCCCTCACGCTCGGCAAGCAGTTCGAGGTACGCGACGACGTCGTCGTGGACCTGGAGCTCGGCGGCAGAGAGGAGCCGCAGACTGTTGAAGTAACCGACGAGACTCCAGTAGGCATCACGTACCTCGTCGTCGGTCCGGGCCTGCTGCGCCCTGTGCAGCAAGGTGGCGTAGGTTCGAATGAGCAGCGTGGACTGACTGGTGCCCGGTGCGAACAGCCCCACGTAGCGGCGGCTGGCCTTCGTCTCACGGGGTGCCTCGACCGCGAACCACGAGTCGCGGGCGTCCAGCCCGGCCGGCGGGAACTGACGGACCTGCCGGTTGAAGAGGTGAAGCCCCTGCTCCGCCGCGCGCCGGATCGTCGCGGTGGAGGCGATCACCTTGGGACGGTCGGCAAGCGCGTCGACCGCCGTCTCGTAGAGGCCGGTGAGGGTGCCCAGTGGGCCGGAGATCAGATGGAGCTCGTCCTGGACGATGAGTTCGGGTGCCGGGGTGAGGTCGGTCGGTTCGTTGCGGTTGAAGAGAGCGGCCGTGGCCGGGCGCCAGGGCATCGAAGCGAACTTGTCGACCGTGGCGATCACCAGGGTCGGACGGGCGTCGTACACCGCCTCATCGATCAAGTGGACCGGCAGACCGTCGATGAAGTCGCATCCGTCGTTCGGGCAGCGGACATGCATGCGTTTGGCGTCTTCGTCGACGTCGTACGCACGGGCATCCAACTTGGTGCCGCACCAGGGGCAGGCCTGGAGCTGCACCGGATTCTCGGTCGCGAGCTGCTTCGTGAGATCCGCCCGGAGCTCGTTCAGCTTCTCTCCGGCCATCGCCAGGGTGTTGGGTGTGGCCGAGCGCCCCACCCACATGCCGAGGGAGAATTCCTCGGTACCCAGATCCGACGGGTTGGCACGGCGCATCAGCTCCATGGCGCACAGCAGGATCGACGCACGTTCGAACTGCTGCAGGGTGAGGAGTCGCAGCGTGTAGCGCATGATGACGGTGACACCGCCGCCCAGCGCACCCCGTCGAATGCGCCTCAGGAAGGCGGTCAGGGCAATCAGGCCAAGGTATGCCTCGGTCTTGCCGCCGCCCGTGGGGAACCAGAGCAGATCCGAGAGTTCACGGTCGGGATGCTCGGGGTCGTCGATTCCCGCGAGGCACAGCAGCATGAACGCGACCTGGAACGGTCGCCAGGCTCCGGCAGCGGGATCCGGAACGCCTGCACGTCCCCTCTTCACCCAGGCGCTTCGGGCGCGCTGATCGGCCATGGCCCGATTGGCGAGTCGGAATGCCTGCATCAGGTCCGGTTTATCGGCCAGCAGCTCGATTCCGACGCGAATCCGCCCGAGAGCCTCGCGGCAGGCAAGTGTCTGGCCCTCCGCAGGTTTCTCGTGCTGGGTGCCGACAAGAAGTGCTGCTTCGTCCTCCTTGCGCTCGATCCATCGCTCGTATCCGGCTGCCAGCTCACGCAGAGTGGCCAGGATCGTGGCGTCCGAGTTCTCGGCCAGCCCCAACATCGACAGGGACGAGCTGTCGATGTCCGGGTTGGAGTCGGTGAGCAGAACCTCCACCGAGGGAACGAACGCACTCCGCACCTCGGTCACTCCCGCCCGCCGGGCATCGGTCATCCCGATGGGCGCAGGTGTCCAGTCCCATTCCGCCGCGCAGCCGTGACCGACCGCGAAGGTGGGCGCATGTCGATGCAGCAACCGACTGGTCCCGACATCCAGGTCGTCGGCGGTGTCAGGGGCCGGCCGTTCCACGAACGCGGTCGCACCATTCGCCGCACGCACGACGAGGCCGCACTGGAACAGGGAAAACGCGTCCTGCAGCTCCCGCTCGCCGACCTTGTGGGTGTTGACCAGGGTGACCGTGACAGCAACCGTTCCGCCGGCCGGATCAGGGGGACGAACGTTGGCACGCAGTGCGACGCCCTCGGCGAGATCGACCCGGACATTCGGATCGGGCGTGGCCACGTCGAGCGTCGTCTCGGGCAGCACCAGCACCTCACGTCGCCAGTGTTCCTGCTGGTCCAAAGTCGTACGTGCCTCCGCACGGCGGGCCGGAACCAGCCTGCCTTCGGCATCGGTCGGTCGGTAGACGGCCGCCCGAGCGACGACCGTGATCTCACCGCTTATGGCGGGATCGACGGCGAAGGTCAGTCCCATGGAAGAAGGACGTCGCGCGGAGGCGACACCGAGTTCCTGTGCGGTACCCGATTCCTCGATGTCGTCCCTGGTACGGACAGGTGCGACATCAAGCCCTTCGTGCTCGGCGTCATCCTCCCGAAGCCTCGCCGCCGCCTGCGCCCCTGCGGGCCTGGGGTAGAGCACCCCGGTCGGGTACCGATCGATCGGGGCGTCCTGGGAAAGGACTTCGTCCCGGTCCTCCGGTTCTGCATCGGGTTCGGGGCCGAGAAGCTCGCGGCGCAGTCCCACCAGGATTTCCTCGTCACGGACGCGGTAGTGCTCGGCGTGCTGTTGCGCGGCGGTCATTCGTGCTGCCCCTCGTCTTCGGTCGACCAGCGGTATCTTCCGATGCCAGTAATCCGTGGAACGATCCATACCCCACGGTCCCCCAGGCCGGCGTTGGCACCGGCTGCCGGGCTGCCTGCCACAGATTCCAGGGTGTCCACCCGCAGCTCATGAATCTCGTCGGGCCATGCCGGCTCCCATCGGCGACTCACCTTCTGAACCTCGAACAACCCCGTACGAAAGCTCTCGGACGCCTCTCCGATCTCCTTCTCCCCATGCATCACGGCGTATGGCGGGCTCTGCTGTTCGCCGAGAGGAAGGTCGTGGCGTTTACGCAGGATCACCTCGTCTCCGGAGCGGACCCGCTCCAGGAGGTACGCCTGCGCGGAGACGGCACCGATCTCGTGGGCGGGGGGAACATCGCGGCAGACGTCACCGGCCTCGACGACGATCCCGTACCGAAGATAGGCCTTCCAGCCGCCGCGGAACTGACGGCCGTTCCTGCGACCATTGACTCTTCTCAGGATCGGCATCTCCGGAGGAGTCGTGAAGTACAGGTCACGACGCGCTCGGGTCATGGCCACGTACAGCGCACGGGCCTCCGCCGGCAGGTCGAGCTCCGCCCCGTATTGTTTGCGCAGTTCCGCAACGCCGGGTGGAGTCAGGATGATCACTCGGTCGAACTCCAACCCCTTCGCCCGATGCACAGTGGACACCGTGACCCGGGCGGTCTCCGGGTCGGCGAGCTCGTCGGGGAAGCCTCCGGCGGCGATCATTCGCCGGAGGCGGTCCATATCGACGACACCGCGGCCGGCTCCGCGAGCGGCTCGGCGAAGCACCGGCCACAGGACATCGGGCTCGGGGTCGTAGGGCAGAGGGATGTCTCCGAGCAGCGACCGGAATCGCGCTTCGGACAGGGTGGTGACCTCGGTTCTGCGCATGAGCTCGGCCACCCAGGCGGGCACCGGTCGCTCCTCCAGAGGACGTCGCAGCTGATGCTCGACGCCGTTTTCGTGCAGGAGCTGCGAGATCGTCAGGGCCTGGCGATTGTCCCGAGTGAGGATCGCGCAGGTGTCGGGAGCAGCCCGGAGTCCGTCGAGGACGAACGGGTCGGTCAGATCACCCGTCCCGTTCCGAGGATCGAGAAGCAGTTCGCGCAGCTCCTCGTAGAGTGGCAACGCCTTGTCGTCGTCCGTGACCTGTTGGAGCCGAGGTCCGTGGACCAGCGCGACACGGGCCTCGGACGTCGTGGCACGAAAGTTCTCCGTCAGGTGCAGCTCCACCAGATCGTCGGGAAAGGAGCCGCGGAGCCAGTCGAAGAACATATTGGTCTCGTCGGCACGCTCGTTGAGGTCGCGGATCTGGAATCCGTACACGAACTGGGCCGCGTCGCCCACCACGGTGAAGCCGCTCGCGTCCTGATAGCGGTCGAGCAACGTCTGCACCAGGCATCGCCTGTCCCCGACCAGATCCTGAACCTCGTCGATCACCACGTGAGCCGGAGGAATGGCCTCACCGGCCTCCAGGGCACCTTTCGCAACAGCTTCCTCGGCAGCCCGGATGCGCTCGTCGAAGCCGGTCGCACTCCAGTCGTGATTCGGGTACGCCTGTCGAAGCAGCCCGTACGCCCAGGCGTCGAACGTCTGCGCCCGTACCCGTCGGGCCCGATCCCCGTGCCGCGCAATGCGCTCGCGCAGCTCCCGGGCCGCTGCGCGGGAGAAGGTGAGGACGAGGATCTCTGCGGCCTCCAACCCTTCCTCAGGATCCTCGGCTCCGCACAACGCATCGAGTCGTCGAACGAGGGTGTGAGTCTTGCCTGCCCCGGCGCCGGCCGTGACCAGGACGCGCGCGTCCCAGGGCTGCTGGACGACGGCCTGCTGCTCGTCGCTCAGCGACGGGCTGTCAAGGTAGGCATCCGTCACTTCCGACTCCACAGGTGCTCGAACTGAGTGAAGGCCAGCTGGTTCTCGAAGTTGTCGATGTTGTCCTTGACGTTGAGGATCAGGCAGGTGTCCTTACCGCCGTTCTTCGGACCGCGCAGGCCACGTCCGATCATCTGCTGGTACACATTGGTGCTGTACACGGGTCGTGCGACAACCACGGCACGCGTGGCAGGTGCGTCGAATCCCTGGGTGAGGACTCCGTAGTTTGTCAGCACTCGGATACGTCCCTCACGGAAATGGTTGATTCGCGCGCGTCGGTCCTGTGCACTGGTCGTCGAGTCCACGGCCGCAGATCGAACGCCACGGTCATTGAGCATGGCCGTGAGGTACTTCGCGTGATCCACGGAGGTCGCGAAGACCAGGACGGGCCAATCCTTGGGGAAGGACTCAATCTCCTTCACGATGCGCAGGCTACGGGCGTGGTCGTCGGCCAAGCGCTGTTCGGCCGGTCGGGACAGCACGGCCATCCGCTCCGCGAGGAGCTTCTCGTCGTGCGTCAGCTCGATACTGCCGCCCTCCAGGGTTCGGTGCTCGACCTGAGCGAGCATGCCCAGTTCCTGGAGATCCTTGTACGGATCGCCCGACGGAAAGACGCCCTGGTCAAGTCGCCGGTCGCCGAACCTGCGCACCAGACGCTGCGTTTCCGCCTCGTTGGTGTTGCGGAATGGGGTGGCGGTCAGGCCGAGCAGGTGTCGCCTGGTCTCGTACTGCGTGAGTCCGAGCTGCTCCAGAATCCATGTGTACCGCTTGGTGACCGCGGTGTGGGCCTCGTCGACGATCACCAGCGCCGCCTGCCGAAGCCATGCGTACTGATCGCCGGACAGGCAGCGCTCCAGCTTGGCGTCAGTGGCCACGACAAGGTGTGGGTTGTCGACGACCTCCGCCACCTCGTTGCCACTCCACAACCGACCGATGGTGAGCTGCCGCTCGGCCCCCATCTTGCTCCATACGAACTTCCAGCTCTGTACGGCCTGCTCGCACAGCTCCTCGGTCTGCGCGATCCACAAGATCGGTCCCTCCAGGTCACCGACCTGTTTGACCCATCGGATGACGGCCTCCGAGGTCACTCGTGTCTTGCCGGCGCCTGTAGGCAACGAGAGCATCCCGCGCTGTGGAGCCAGTCGGTCGAGCATGGTGGAGATATTGCGGACGAGGTCCTCCTGGTAGGCGTGCAGATGAGGAAAGTTCCGCGGTCCGTCCACGATCTCGGTGACCGGAGGTGCAGGCGTCCGACTACCCGCGAATGCTGCCGGAAGCTTGAGTTCCGACACGAACGCGACAGCTGCCGCCGAGCCCGTGTAACTGACTGGGGCGGACGGAATGCGAGCCTGAATGTCACGGGCATGTTGCTGCAGTACCGCATCGCCGTGCGCGTTGAACGCCATCTGCGCAATTCGGTGGGCGGAAGGCTCCACCCCTCCGTTCACCTCGGCCTCGGCGTCGGCGAGCCCCGGCGGGAGACCGATCAGCAACGCGTCCGAACCGACGAGCAGCTCGATCTTGCGGACCACGTCGTCGGAGTCCCGAACCTCGTTCTTCACCCGCCGAATCGCGCTGTCGCGCTCCATTCGCTCCTGATGCTCCAGCACTGCACGACGACCTGCTGGTCCGAGCCCGAGATCCAGTTCGCGGTCGATGAGCCGCAGCATCGTCTCCCGATCGACCGGGACCCTTACCTTGACGATGGGTCCGGTACGTACCGCGTCCAGCGGAGAAGGCGTGGCGCCGTTCGGGGTGCGCATCACCTCCTCGAGTTCGCTGCAAGGCTGAACCATCACATCGCGATCGGTGCCACTGAGCCGCTGACGCAGCGAGGGATACAGCTCCAGCAATTCCACGGGCGGGCCGTCGGGGACCTCGCGCGTCTCCTTGCTGATCACGTCGGTGAAGCGGAGCATGCCCCACTTCTCCACCATCAGGTCGGCGTCACCCGCCGTCGGGACCAACAGCGCGGGAAGCTGTTCGGTCCGCAATGCCTGGTACTGGACGGTCCCCACAGCCACAGTGATCTCGTTGTCCGCGCGAGTCCCCCATTCGTCCCCGATCCGGCACCGTGTCAGGGAGTCCTCGGGGAATTCGGCCTCGAATCGGGTCAACATGACATAGGTGCGCCCCACGAAGGCGTCGTCCTCGCTCCGGGACACCTCGTCGAGGAGCGCTTCCCATCGGTCACCGGGCACGTCCCCGATGGATGTCGGCAGCCCGAGCTTCCGGGCCTTCTCCTCGGACAACCCTTCCGCGACAGGCAACACGTCCCGATAGTCGGCGAGCTGCGGACCGACGGCATCCTTCAGCTGCACGATCCCCTGGGAGGTGGCAACCGTTCCGTACTTGCGGAGCATCCAGCGGATGGGTGACTTCACCGGCTGGCGCAGGTTCGCCTGACGGCCGTAGTGCCGAGTCCAGAGGTCTACTACTGCATCGTCCGGAAGAGCCCTGAGGAAGGCCGCCCGGGATACCTCGGAAAGATCACGGAACAGGTGAAGTGGACCACCGATCGCTGCGCCCTCGACCTTCATCGTCTTCTCCGCAGGACGAGGTGCCCGATCGTCCAGCTTGTGCAGATACGCAGTGTGTAGCGCGTCCCTGTACTCGTCGAACCACTCCTCACCCTCCTGCGGGCGGTGCCCTGAGGACGGCCGTTCACGCAGCCCGATCTGGTGGAGGTAGGCGGAGTCGTCCGAGTGGAATGTCAGGTCGAGGGCGATGGACGGATCACGGCCCGCAGTCACCACGGCACCCGGCAGCATGCAATCCCGGACAAGTCGCCATCGGCCGTCCGCCGTCCGGACCCGCAGAGTGTCCTTCGGCTCGGGAACCCGCTCCTGCAGCTTGTGCGACATCCGAGCTTGTCCCGCTCGGCGGAACAACTCCCAGAACCGCTGCCACTCACCGTCCCGATAGTTGTCGAAGCCCTGGTCGAGCACGCTGATGAAGCGCCCCTCGGCGTCGGCCTCGTTGATCCCGATCACGCTCAGCGCCCTGGCAAGCGACGGATCGTCCGCCAGATCCCCCACCACGTACACCAGGGACTCGCGCAGACCGCCGTGCTCGGCACGGCGGAAGACCTGACCGGGCACGGGAGCCACCAAGCCGTGTTCCTCCGTGAGCACGATGCGCGCTTCCCGGGCCTCCACCGCATGCGCCGACCTCGACTGGATCATGTCGGCGAGGATCCGGACCGCGACCGCCGACGCCTCGGCGGTGCCGCAGGCTGCCAGGGCCTCCAACCACTCGCGTACACTCGCGCGCTCCTGCTTGGCTGCCTCCCGGATGTGCTCGACCTTGCCGGAGCGCAGGGAGTCGGCTTCAACGCTCGGGTGCAGCCAATTCGCCGGTCGGCCGGGGCATTCGTTCCACATCCTGAGCCAGTCCGAGAACCGCTTGTGATCCTCCCTGTCGACACGGGGGTGCATACGTAGCTCGCTCGGCGCACGGAGAACCCCGTCCTGGTCGGGGAGAGAAGGACGCACCGCCGCGCGGGTCCAGACCGATTGGATCAGCTGCAGGTCCGCCCAGCTGATGCTCTCCTTCGTCCGGCCCGGGAGGAGCGGCAGGTAGGCGGCCGGATCCTCTGCGGGCGAAAGCTCGGGAAGCGAGTCGATGACCAAGTCGGCAGCGACATTGATCATCTCTACATTGAAGGCGGACGAGTCAAGGAGATTCTGCCGATCCTCGTTCGTCTTCCAGGCACCGTTGAGCATGCCGCTGAGGGACATCTCGTACTTGGTCGGGAAGAACGACCAGAAGCGACCACGGCCTCGCGCCCTCGAACTGCCGTACAGACCGCTCTTGGGATCCTTCTCCAGGGCAGGCACGGCCCAGGAGACGTCCAGCGTCACTCGGTCGTGGAGTTCTCCGGCGTCTGCCCGAGCTGCCGCCCCCGGCTCGTGCGTCACCGAGAACACCTGCCAGGCGGACGTCGCCAGAGCGGCCCCCGTCCGTTCCTCCGCCACCGTACGCACGCCACCGTCCTGCCGGACTGTCAGAACACGCCGGTTCACCGGTCGGGGCCGGCGATCCTCGAGAACAACCTTGGCCACGTGCGGCGAGAAGAGCTGGAAGCCGATCGGGAACTCCTCCCGGACCTCCGTCTGCCCCTCGAAGCGTCCGCCGTGCATATCCCGACCGAGCCTGCGATCCGCCCCAGGCAGCAGGGGGAGACGAACCACCGTGGTCGCCCAACCCAGCAGCTCGTCGAGTACGGGGTCGCCCGCCCGCTCGGCGGCCTCGTCCAGTGGGCGGGCCATGCGCAGCACCGGAGCGTCGAAGTCCTCGCCGTAGCGTCCGGCAACGCCGGGCACCGCTTTGATCTGCTCGAACGACCAGGCACGATCGAACCCGAAGCTTCCGGTGCGGCTGAAGAATTGGGGCGTGTCGGTTACGACCAGAACCGATTTCACACCTACGCCGAAACGGCCGATCTGACCCCCGCGCTTCTTCGACATACTCATCCGAAGGATGGTCTCCGCCCCCTCCGGGGTCACGGCATTTCCTTCGTTGGCGCAATACAAGTGCTGCGCCGTCAGGACAACATGGACGACTCCACCAGGATGATCCGCAATCTCGTCCGCGGCATTCTGAACGAGTTCGAAGAGCTGCCGATCGCCGTATCCACCCTGCGTGATTCGGCGCTCTCCGTTGGCGTGCTCGGCAACGAGGCCGGCGTCTACGGCGTATGTCCGAAGGACACGGGTGGACTGATCGAGGACTGTCCGGAGAACCGGGGTGTTGAGCTCAGACATATCGACATCCTGGGTCGAGGGAGCGAGCTGGAAATGATCGTGCTGCGCTGTTCCGAGGGCAGGGCCGGCCCAACGATCGACCGACCCTGCGGATTGGTTCGGGATGGATACGCGACATGGTCGCCGTGCCGTGACGGGACGTCGAAGGAACCCGTCTACACCTACGACCTGCATCGATTCGCGGCCCTCTAGGCCGCCTCATCAGCAGGTCGCTCGTCATCGCTCGCAGCGCCGTCGCCCGGAAGCGCTGCCCTCGTAGTACCGCTCGACACCGTGGCCGCGTTCAGTTCGGCAGCGCTCAGCTCCCGATGCGACAGCGGCTCATCGTAATAATCGAGTGAACTATCGATTAAACAGTCCGGCAGTTCGCCACCATCACAGTCGCTTTCCATGCCCTGTTCCCCGCCCCTCACTCACCGTCGAGCCAAACACGTTAGCGACGCTTCGAATCTTGCGCTAGTCAGATCCAGGAAAGCATCCGGATTCGTTGATTCCGAATGATGCGTTCTCGCAACTCCACCGCATCGAAGCAACGCCAAAACCAGGAATTTGCATAGGAATATCCCAGGCCGCCCGAATCCCCCTCAAGAGGCCCCGGCGAGACGGGAAATACCGTCGCCGAACACAGTAGCGACGACCTTGAGTTCGGTCAAGCCCCCCATTCACCAGGCACGTTGACACCAGAAACGGAATCATCGATTTCTCGACAGAAACACAATGTCGTAAGGTTCATTGAGGCAAAAATAGGACCAAACACACCAAGTCGGACAGGCAGGCATCGCTGGCGCTCGCCATTGATGATGTCAATCCACAGTTGACCAGAGGAGTTGCGTCAAATTAGCCTGGTCGCGTCAGGTGTGCAGGGCACTCACAGCCCAGGGAGAAGGCCAGGTGGCACATGGAAACCGGTGAGGAGTTCGGGCCCTGGCTGGCCCGACAGCTCAAGCTCACGGGAAAGAGTCAGGCCGAGCTGGCCGAGGAGCTGGGACTCACCCGAGCCGCGGTCTCCGCATGGATCACCAAGCGATCCATCCCGCGTCCGACTGTGATGCAGGAGATCGCCAGGGCTCTCGGGACCGATATCGGAACCGTGCACTCCCGGACCACCGACACCCAGGCCGGCCTGCCGGTCACCTGGTACCACCGCCCCGGGTACCCGGACGGCGGCCGGGACGGCGGCAACGCCGCGGCCTTCGCCTTCGAACCCGACGTCCAGGTACTGGCCCGGGAAACGTGCCAGAACAGCCTCGACGAACGGATCCGCGAGAACGGCCGCCCCGTCCGAGTGCGCTACACCATCCACGAGCTGACCGGCGAGAAGCTGGCCGCCTTCCGGCAGGCGATTCTCTGGGACGAACTGCAGCCGCACTACGCGGCCGTGTCCGCGAACGCCGCGCATCAGAAGGTCGGCCGGGTCATCGACGCTGGTGTGCGTGACATGTTCGAGAACGGGCGTCTGGTCCTGCTCCGGGTCGACGACTACAACGCATCCGGACTCACCGGGGACGACTACGACGACGGCCGGTTCGCTGCCGTGGTCCGTCGTCAGCTGGAAAGCCTGAAGTCCGGCAGCTCGGCCGGCGGTTCGTACGGCCTCGGCAAGGCGACCTTGTGGGCAACCAGCGCGCTGGGCCTCGTTCTGATCAACTCCACCCTGTCCGAACCGCACGAAGGACGGACCGAGCGTCGCGTCATCGGACGACTCGAGCTTCCCTGGCGCACGGTGGACGGCCGGACCTGCGCCGGACCCGCCTGGTTCGGTCGCCCCGATCCCGAGTCTCCCGCCGCCGAGGTGACGCGTTCGTTCTGGGCAAACCCGGAGACAGTGGCGAGTCTTCACCTGACCCGAGACGGTGACGACCCGGGCACGTCGTTCCTCATCGTCGGCGCGCAGGACGTGGCCGGCCTCGCCGACGATGACGCCGATGGCGGGAAGAGCGACTCCGAGGAGAACGGCGACGACACCCGCGATATCCGGGCCATGCATCGACGACTGGTCGCAGCCCTGGGACGTGATTTCTGGGCTGCCATGACCGGAGGCGGAAACCGGGAGCCGCTCCTCGAGACTTCCGTGCGTACTCTCCGCAACGACGAGATCGTCCTCGAGGAGGAACGGGTCGATCCGGCGAATGAGGAACCCTCCCGGACCCGCGCTCTACGCGCACATTTCGAGGGAACGACAGTGGAACGGCTCACCGAGTCGGGCCAGGTCGCCCACCGCTTCGTCCCACTCGACCTCCCCCTGTCCGGAGGGGGCCGAGGCACGCACGGCCGCCACCAGGCCCTCGTGCTGATCACTGCCGCCGAGGAGTCGGAAGAGGAGCTGAACCAGGTTCACTACATGCGCGGCAACCTCATGACCGTCAAGAAGGCTCGGGTACCCAACCTGCCGCTGGGCACCGACCCCTTCCAGGCCGTACTTCTCGTCGGCCGGGCCGTGGGGGATTCCGTGCCCTTCGTGAACGAGGCCGAGGAGTTCCTGCGTGCCGCGGAACCACCCGAGCACGACCGATGGGGGCAGACCGATGAGCTGACCCTGCGGTGGTCGCACTCCGCGTTTCGACGCATCAACAGGCTGACCACGGAGGTCAACAGCGCCGTCAAGGATCTGGCCGCTCGCCCGAAGAGCGCCGGCCGCCGGCCCGGCGGCGAGAAGCTCGGGAAGGCACTCGTCCTGAAGCAGAGCCCGGCAGCGGGAAGCCGAGTACGTACCGGAACGGGAAGACCAGACCTCCAGGAGTTGTCCGCCGAGATCGGCCCGGCCGGCGAATGGCGAGTCACCGCGGAAGTGAAGCTCCCTCGTGGTGTGGAGCTGCCCGCAATGCGACCTGTCGCCGAACTGGACGTGCGGTCGGGGCCACGTCCGAGGCTCGCTTGGGCGGAGCTGGAGGCCGTGGACGGCTGCGAGGTGGAGGACGGGGTCCTCCGGTTCGTCCCAGGAGTCGGGCGGGCGACCTTCCGTGGCTCGACCGACGTCGAGAGTCATCCCGTACGTACGACGCTCACCCGCCTCGTGCTCGAGCTCCGTGCCGAGAAGGGGGACTGAGAAATGAAGATCTACCCCTACAAGCGGCTGAATCGTCCGATCGCGCTCCGAGTCACGTCCGTCTCGCTCAGGCTTCCCGACGGCACCCGGGATCCCCTCGACATATCGGCGTTCTCGACGCAGCAGCAGACCGTGGCACTCGGCGTCGCCGGAGACGCCTGGGTAAGCGCACGAATCGGACTGTCCGCCACCCTGCCTCCCGGTTCCACTGCCGCCGACGCGCCTTGGAGCGACGTACGGGTGCTCGCGGTACTCAGCGACGGCGAGACCAACGTCCGCACCTCGGCACGCCTGCGGCAGTCGGCGCCCGAGAGCAAGGACTGGATCGGCGACATCGACGTGCTTCGGGACGACCACGTCGGTCGAGCCTCGCTCGAGGTGTACGCCGTGGCGACCGTGGACGACGTCGCAGGGCGATCCATCGCCGAAACCGACACCCCATGGGTCGTCGACGCCATGGCGAACGAACCCCTCCGCGGTCTGGCACTCGACATCCAGCAGGTGGACTTCCGCAAGAGTTCCCGCGAGTGGCTGCGCCCCTACGCCGACGCGCCCTGGATCGTGGACGCCTCGGGGCGTGTCCCGACGGTGTACGTGAACAGCGCCGTGGAAGGCCTCGCCGAGTTGCTGGGCAGCCGAAGCGGCGGGATCGAGAACAAGGTCCACGAGCTGTTGGTCACGCAGATGGCCACCGACGTCTGGACAGCCGTCTTCCACAGCGCCGTGGGTGATCTGGAGATCGAGCCCGACGGTTCACCGGTCTTCCCCACCGATTGGCAGGGCGAGGTTCTGCGGGAGATGCTGCCGTACGTGGTACCGGACGTGCATGTCGAGGAAGCTCTGCGCACGGTCCACCGTCGCCGCACGGGGGATGCGGGATGGGTGGAACTCCAGACTCGCATCCATTTCGCGGCGATCCGCCGCGCCGAGGTCACGAAGTCCCTCGCCGGAATCCTTCGCGGACTCGTTCAGATGAATCAGGGGACCGAATCGTGATCGAGAAGCCGTCCCACATCCCCGCGCGACTCGGGTTCCTGGCCGGCACCGCTGCAGACCCGTTCCTGAGGGAGGAACTCCTGCAGGGGATCCGGGGTCATCAAGGCGTGGACCTGGCCAAGGTCGTCGACCCGCTGCCCGAGGAAGACCCCAGGTGGCGGGTCGATCCCATCCGCGATCTCGTCGATGACGCCATGCACGAATTCGCCGGGAACCGCACGCAGGCGGATGCCTGGCTCGCGCCCCGGCTCCACGCCTCCCTGCGAATGACCCGCCGCGAGGCCGCCGACCGACGCCTGTGGAACCACATCGCGCTGGCCGTCGCACCGGACTACGTCGTCTGGCGACATCTGCCCAACAAATCGGAGCCCAGGACTGCTCCGGAACGGTTCCGGGGCCCCCTGGACAGGCAGTGTTTCTCCCGCCTGTGGTGGGCCGCGGAGATATTCCGTGACGGCAACGACTACAGCCCGGTGGTCACGGCCTTCGGCAACCAGGACCTTGTCCACACGGTGCTCAGAAGCACCTGGATCGACCACCGACCGTCGGCGCAGGCAGTCGTACGGCTCCTGGAGGCCGGTGTCGTCTCCACCGGCCGCGAGATCAACGGGCTCTCCGTCGCGATCAACGCGGCAGGAGCAACACTGCTGTACGACGCGCTGGCACCGGATGTACCACGCGACCCGGAACCGCTGCGTCAGTGGATCGAGGACGCAACGACTGCGCCGCCGGTGTCCCGACGCCACCTGCCCGACGGCCCGGACGAGGAACCGGTTCCGAAGGAATCCGTGGCCACGCTCGTCGGACACTTCACGGACTTCTTCGAGACCGCGCCCGTGCGCGGTCGGGACACGGAGGGGCGCGTCTGAATCAGGACGGCTTGCCGGGGCAGCGGCTCTCGTCCCCGCACCCGAGATCCCGAAGGCGTTTCGTCTCTTCCGACGACGCGCTGGTCCACAGGGGAAGGGTCTCGGGCATCGTCTCGCGCCCCAACCCCAGGGCCGCATTGATCACATGCATGCCGAACAGCGGTGGCACGGCGTTGCCGACCTGTTGGGACTTGTCCCCGCCGCTCCAGGGATAGTTGGCGGGGAAGGTCTGGAGTATCCCGGCCTCGGGAATCGTCAGATTGGAGCGGCGCGTCTCGTCGCCGTCCGGAAGAAGCACGTTCCGGGATGCCTTGCCCGTGACGGTGAAGGCCGGTTGTGCCGCCGTTCGGCGTCCGCGCTTCTTCGGGTCCCCGCCCTGCCCGTAGTTCGACACCAGGGTGAAGTTCCCCGTACGTGAGGCTGCCAGCGCCTCGCCCATGGTGCGGTACGCCTTCTTCGCGTCGTCTCCCTCGGCCCCGATCTCCATCGGCAGAGTGGCGTCCGATTCGGATTCGTCGGCGTTCTTCCGCGTGAAGCGGTGGTGCGTCGGCTTCGGGAGCTCGACCCCTCCGGAGCCCACGAGCCGGGCGATGAGCACAGCGCGCTTCCTGGTCTGCGGGACACCGTATTCCTCGGTGCGAAGGGTGCCGACCTGCACGCTGTACGTAACCCCGTGAGGCAGGCCACCGCCCTCGAGGACGTCCGCGTACGCGTGCCACACCGGCTCCACCGCAGGCACCTGTTCCAGCACAATCGCTTTGATCGACTCAGGACCCCGAACGTTGATCGACTTGATCAACCATCGCAGTGGTTCGAGGACCAGCCCGGTTCGGCGATCATCAGGACTCAGCCGCTCGAGCTCCGCATCGATCTCATCGTCCGGCTTGCCGGCAACGATGAGATCGATGAAGCCTTTGACCCGGTCGAGATCCTTGCGCCCGGTGCCGCTGCCCGCCACGGAATACGTCTGACACGGCGGCCCGCCGGCCAGCACGTTGATCGTTTCGGGGATCTCGTGGAACCGTTCCTCGCGAAAGGCGCTCACATCGGCGTGGAACGTCGGCAGTCCTGCGGCGTAGCGGGTCTCGCAGGCACTCTGGTCCCACTCCAGCCCGAGGCTCTCCACTCCGAGAAAGTGAGCGGCGACGTCCAGCCCTCCAGGGCCCGCGAAAAGATCAAGGACGTGATAGTCGTCGGGCGCGACTGGGTGGGCTTCCGTGCTGGTCATGTGGCTGAAGTGTAGCCGGCGACGGGTGGTGTCGTCCCGTCCAATGCCAAACGCAGAGCCACCCCCAGGGCGCGCCCCACCGGCGGTGGCGAGGCGTGTCCGATCTGCCGGTAGCGAGCGGTTTTCTTGCCGACGATCCGCCACTCCGGAGGGAAGGCCTGGAGGATCGCCGTCTGATCCACGGTGAGCCTCACCATGCTGTGGTGCTCCGCCTCCGGCTCCCAGGCGAACTCCGGCCCGGGAGGCTCGTCGGCCAGTGAGACGCTGTTCACACCCATCCGCGCCCACTTGCGTTTCGTGCCGGTCGGACCAAGGTCCGCTCCTCCGTGGTTGTCGGAGCCACCCACCAGCGTGGGCGCGACCTCCTGAGCCTGCTCTGCCCATCGATCCGCACCCTCCCAGCCACGTGAGGCCATGGAGTCGCGCAGGGCTTCCCCCACCGTTCTGTGCCGCTTCACCGTTGCCCGGGGCGGCTCGAAGCTGCCGAACCACGGCGACTTCAGCGCGACGAGCATCCCCTGCTTCCGCTCCTGGGGGACGCCGAAGTCCGCGGCATTGAGCACGAACCAGGAGAAGCCGTAGCCGAGGTGCTCCAGCTCGGTCTCGACCTCCGACCTCACATCAGCGAACGCCGGTGAGGCCACCAGGTCGGGCACGTTCTCGATCAGCAGGGCCCGGGGCTGGATCGCATGTAGCAACTGGATCGTGTCCCGCAGCAGTCTCCGCTCCGTGTCGTCGTCGGAACGCCCCACCGTTGCCGACGACTTCACCCGCGGCAGACCGGCCGCCAGCAGATCGACGTCAAGGGCTTCCTCGTATTCGATCACCGGGTTGAACGTGTGGAGGTCAGCCTCCAGGACAGGCCAATCCGGCCGATTGGTGATCAGCGTCGCACACGCCACGGGTTTCTTGTCGAGGAGAAGCACCGGCGTGAACCCCGCCTGCTCCAGACCGAGTGCCAGCCCGCCGGCCCCCGCACACACCTCCACGAACCGCAGCCCGCTCATAACCGCACCCCGTTCCCCCTGGCCTTCCGCGCCTTCGCGTCGACTGCCGCCGCCACCTTGACCGCCACCTCCGCCGGCTCCTCGTGCTCCCAGAACCGCAGCACGGTCCAGCCTGCCGCCGTGAGGTGCGCGTTCGTCTCCGTGTCCCGCGTCATGTTCTTGTCCAGCTTCTCCCGCCACCACGCTGCGTTCGATTTCGGTTGCGTGGCGTGCTCGGGACAACCATGCCAGAAGCAGCCGTCCATGAAGACCGCGACCTTGGCGCGGGTGAACGCGATGTCGATCGTTCGCCTCGACATCCCCGGGACCTTCACGTTCAGCCGATACCGCCGTCCGGCGGCGAAGAGAATCTTGCGGACGGCGGTCTCGGGCTTCGTGTCACGGGACGCCTGTCGTGACATGCGGGAGGAGACGGACGGGGAAGACGGCTTCATTGCGGTCACGGGGGACGAGTATGCCCCGTCATGACGGCCCACCGTCATCGGCCGTCCCGCTCCACGATCGCGCGACGGCTCGAGTCGATCGTCGCGAACCGCACCAGGCTCCCGCCCTGCCGCACCGACGAGGCCGGAGGAACCAGGGACGCTCTCGTGGGAGATCGAACCGTCCGTGTTGACCACGGTGTCGGGCTCAATGACTGGGCCTTGCCGTAGCCAGAATCGGGCGGCAGACGCTTGGCACCGGTCGTAGGAACGTCGAACTGCCAGTCGTCCTGGCTGTCGGGTGCGTTGATCACTGCTTCTGAAGACCTTTGTGGCGCGTGTAACAGGAGGGAAGGCTGAGACATACAGGTGGTTACTACTTCAACTGATCCATCATGAGGTGTAAAGGTTGTACGGGAAGGGCGCGACTCACCACCATGGGGCGAACGACCCCATTACGAACGTCTTCGCCGACGACCTCCCGATCGACACCCCGGGACAAGCCCGAGACAGAAGCGTTTCCTCTTCACTCCAACGCATGACCATACGTATCCAATCCGTCACGGTCCGCATGCGACCGATCGCGCGGGGCACCTCCTGCCCCGAGTGCAACGCCCTCGACAACGAGGGCGGGGGACGCGGACGGAGAGTGGCGATGAACGTGATCACGAAGACCTGGCGGGGCATGACGGCCGGATGTGCGGCTGTCGTCATGGCATTGACCTTCGCTTCTCCAGCCGATGCGAGCGCCGTGGGATACGCCAAGGTCGACAAGTTCTGTTACGAGGCCGGCGGGCACAATCTCTGCCTGCCCACCACCACCCTCGGTCACTTCATCAGGGGATCCGGGCGGACGATCACCCGCGAAGAGGCCTCCGTGCAGGACACCTTCGGCGGCGACACCGCCGGGGGGAAGTGGTGCAACTGGCGGATCGACTGGCGGTACGCCGATACGGCGGGGCGGACCTATCGGATCGTCAAGGGGCCGATGCACCACTCGTGCGGAGGCTTGACCTCCATCGGCCGTGTCGACAAGAGGAAGAAGACGTTGAAGCACTACGGCAAGGCCTGTGCCGCCTTCTACGCAGGCAACCAGGTTCGGGCCGTGCAGTGCCACAACATCGTCAAGTAGGGCAGGCGGGCAGCATGGGGCAGCAGTTTTTCGGCGTGCGGGGCGCTCGCGTCCTGCGGTGGGCCGTGGTCGTCTTCGGCGCGCTCATGGGGGCCGCGTTCGTCGTACCCGTAGCGCTGTCGCTGCTGCCGCAGAGCTGGGTGGGCGGGTGGTCGGACGCTCTCTACAGCCGGATCGTGTTCGCCGTCGCGGCGGTGGGGTGCGTCGGGATCGCGTATCGGGCTCGGCGCGGGTAGGTCGCTGCGGTTGGGGTGGGCGATCCGCTTGCCCTCTCCGCCGTGGCGGGCGCTGTCTCCGGGACGTCCGAGTCGTCGTCGTGGCCGCGACGCGGAAGCTCGGCTACGCTCCCCATCAACCGGGGGGTGAACGATGAAGCTTGGGCTTCTTTCGTGTGTCGGCGTGCTGCTGTTGGTGGCGACCGGTTGTACGGAGAGTTCTTCTCCGTCCCGGTCCCACCCCTCTTCCTTATCGACCTCCAGCTCCTCCGCCGGGTTCCCCGAGCGTGCTCCCGCCATGCCTGTCAGCGGGGCGGGGTTCACCGCACGGGATGGGAAGCTGGTCGAGAGGTTCAGGGAGACCCTGGAGTCGACGTCCGACACGCTGGATGCTCCGGCCATCTCCGACGTAGCAGTCGTCCGGCGCTTCCCGCAGCTCGGTACAGGCGATGTCGTCTGGATGCCCGACCCCAACACCTACTGCCACATGAAGATTCGCGCGAGCTGGGCTCAGCAGGCGTGCCACGCGCTCGCGAAGTGGCGGATGCCACAGGGCTACGTGCACGTGGGTTTCCTGTCCACGTACAACCGCGACGACTCGGCCGTGACACCCGAGATAGTTCTCTACGGCGCCATCGTCGAGAACGTCAGCGGCCCCTTCGCCTTCGCGGGCGGCGCGCTGGAAGACGCGCCTCCGCTGCAGGAAGCCGCGATGAGGTTCCCCTCGGGCAGCGTGTTCACCTTCCTGACGTACGGACCCCCGGAGAACATGATCTCCTCAGTCCCGGAGATCTGCGGTGCCGGCCGGACCGTATGCTTCAAGGCTTTCGAGCTGGGCGATACCGGAGGGTTCGTGACCGGTGAGAGTCTTCTGCCGAGCTGACCACGCAAAAGCGCGGAGCACCGGCTAGACCCGCGACGCCCAAACCCCGCCCGCCCAGCACCAGAAAGGGGCGGCGTCCGGCCAGTCCCCCCTCAACCATCCGGCCAACCGCAGAACTTGTGCACAGGCCGCTCCCGCTGACGCTCCGTGACCGGTAACCTCGGTTACACCATGCGTTCGTCGTGCTACAGCCCGAACGGGCGTCGTGGGACCGCCGGAGCTCGTCGGATCCGGCGGGAAAGGAGACGGGGGATGGCCGACGCCTATGTGGCGTACGCGGCGGAGGATGCCGAGTGGGTCGGTGTGCTCACCGAGCGGCTTCGTGCCCATGGGGTGAGCGCGTTGAAGGACCGGCATCGGTTGCTGCCGGGAAGTGTGGTGGTCCACGAGGTCGAGGACGCCATTCGGTCGGCGAGTACCGGGCTTGTCGTGTTCAGCCCTGCCGCGATGGCCCAGGCGTGGCTGCGTCAGGAGTACGCGGCGCTCTTCCAGGCTTCCGCCGGGCGGGATCTGCGGCTGGTGCCCGTGTTGTTGGGGGATGCCGGGCCGCCGCCGTTCGCCGCGACCCGGCTTCCGATGGACTTTCGGCGGCTGCCTGCCGAGGGGGACGCCTTCGAGGACCGGGTGGCGTTGCTCGCGCGGATCGTCCGGGGCGAGCAGCCGCCGGAGGAGCTGCTGCGGAGGGTCGAGGACGTACAGGATGATCTGGGCGTTGTACGGGGCGGGGCGGCGCGGCCGCTGACCGGGCCGGCCGAGCCGAGCGTGGTGATCTGTCACGCGCGTGAGGATCTGGAGTACGCGCGCGGGCTGGGGCGGCAGTTGGCCGACGCGGGGTTGCCCGTGTGGACGGCCGGGCGGCTGACCTGGGGTGATGACTGGGTGTGGGCGATTCGGCGGCAGCTCGCCAGTGCGGTGGCCGTGGTCGTGGTGATGTCGCCCGAGGCGCAGGCGGCGCAGGACGTGAGCCGGGACATTCTGGAGGGGCAGCGGCTGGGGCGGCCGTTCTTCCCCGTACTGCTGCGCGGTGAGCGGCATTATCTGCTGGCCAGCAGCTGGTACTTCGACGCGCGCGGCGGCGCGCTGCCGGGCCCGGCCGAGCTGCGGCAGCTGCGGCGGCTCCTCGAGCCGTCCGGGGGCGGCCTCCGCGCCGACACCCCGCCGCCCTGGCCGGAGCGGCGGAAGTCAGTGCCCCCGCCCGTCGACGCCTCGCTCGCCACGCTCTCCGCGCTGCTCGCCGCGGGCGAGGTGGAGCAGGCCGACGTACTGACGACGGCGCTGCTGCTGCGGGAGGCCGGGCGGCACGAGTTCGGCTTCATCCGCCCCACGGACGAGGACGCGAGACGGGCCCTGCCGGACGCGTTCCTCGACGCCGTCGACACGGCCTGGGCGGGACTGCTGCCCGTATCGGAGCGGGGCGGGCTGCACGGGTTTCGGGCGCAGACGCGCCGGGCACGCCCGGAGGGGCGCGGGCACCGGGCGTTCGCCGCGCTCGCCGTGGCGTACGGGTGGACGGACGCGCCGCACGCGGCCTCTCCGCGCTACGAGACGTTCGTACGCGCCGCGGCCTGCGCACCGGAGGACCACCCGGCGTTCTTCCCGACGCTGCGCAGCCCGCAGAACGAGGCGCAGAAGGACTGGCACGACCAGTGGTCGCTGACCGTGCGGGCGATCCATCAGCGGCTGGCGGACCGGCGGCACACGTAGGCGTGGGCAGGGCACGCGCCGGGAGGAGGTGAGGGTGCATGGTGGTGCTGGTGATCGTGCTGCTCGTGGCGGCCGGCGCGGTCGGCGGGGTGGCGGTCGTGTATCCGGAGAGCGGGCTCGCGCGGCGGCTCGGCTTCGTGGTGATCCCCGGGGACATGGTCGGCGTGGTGCGCCGGCGGATCGGGGGCAATCCGTCGGACCCCCGGTTCAAGCGCGTGGTGCCGGACAACTCGCGCGGGATCCAGGCGCGGTGTCTGACGCCCGGGGTGCGGCACTGGCTGATGCCTGGTGTGTACAGCGTCGACCTGGCGCCCCGGGTCAGCATCCCGCCCGGGATGATCGGGCTGGTCACGGCGCTGGACGGGGCGCCGCGGCCGGCGGGGCGGCTGCTCAGCCGGCGGGTGGAGTGCGACAACTTCCAGAACGGGGTGGCGTTCCTGCTGGGCGAGGGGGAGCAGGGCAGGCAGCTGGCGACGCTGCCGGGCGACGCCTCGTACTACATCAACCCGGAGCTGTTCCGGGTCGATTTCGCGCCCCGTACGCATGTGCCGGACGGGACGGTGGGGCTCGTACGGGCCAAGGTGGGGCGGCTGCGGCCGCCGGACCAGCCGTTCGGGCGGTACGTGGAGTGCGACGTCTTCCAGGACGGGGACGCGTTCCTGCTGGGCGGCGGGGAGCAGGGGCGGCAGCTGGCGGTGCTGGGCGGGGGTGCCTCGTACGACATCCATCCCGACCTCTTCGAGGTCCTGACCACGGCGACCGTCGGGCCCGGGCGGCAGGACGGGCTCACCCCGGCCCATCTGCGGCACGTCAACATCCCGGTGGGTTACGTGGGTGTCGTCGTCACGCTGCACGGCATCGAGCCGCCGCCGGAGGACGACGTCATCGGGCCGGTGGTGCACGGGCACAGCAACTACCGGCTGCCGTGGAAGTTCCTCGACGGGCACGGCTGGCGCGGGGTGCAGCAGGAGACGCTGCGGCAGGGCGGGGTGTATGCGCTGAACCCGTGGTTCGCGCGGATCGTGCTGATCCCGACGCGGCTGCTGACGCTGGAGTGGAAGGAGAAGACGCCCACCGAGGCCGACAACTACGACGCGGAGCTGGAGCAGCTGGTCATCAACATCCAGGGCTTCCAGCTGAAGGTCAACGTCACGCAGACCCTGCAGATCCCGGCCTCCGCCGCGCCGCGGCTGGTCAGCCAGTTCGGCGGGGAGGTCTCCCGGGACGGGCTCGGCGGGCTGGTCATCGACCCGCGTCCGGTGCAGCGGTTCGTCGAGCGGGTGCTGGGCGGCACGGTCGAGAGCTATCTCACGCAGGTCGCGGCCTCGGCCACGGTGGAGGACTACCTCACGCAGCAGGACGAGATCCGCGCCGAGCTCGCCGGCCGCGTCCGGCAGAACGTGGCCGAGTGGGGCATCACCGTCTCCGACACCCTCGTCGGGCTGTCCGTCGCGCAGGACACCGAGCTGGACCGCATCCGCCGGCTGCCGATGACCGAGGCGCACCGGCGGCGGACGCTGGAGGAGGAGGTCAAGAGCGCCCAGATCCACGCCCAGATCCGGCGGATCGAGATCGCCGTCGAGCGGGAGGAACGCGGGCTGGCCGTCGCGGAGCTGGAGGCCCTGGCGAATCTGCTCGGGCCCGAGGTGGCGTCGGTCCAGGCGCTGCTGGCGGAGGTCAAGGACATGCGGGTGCCCGAGGTCATCTCCGGGGATGCGGCGATGATGGGGCAGTTCATGCCGTGGCAGCGGATCCAGGACGTCATCGCCGGGGTGCGGCGGGAGCAGTCCGGGGAGCTGGAGGCCGGGCCGCGGAAGGATGAGCTGGAGGCGGGGGACGCTACGCCCGATTCGTGAGCACCGCGCGGGTGATCTGCTCGCAGAGCCGGTCGTACGCGGCGTCGTCGGCGCCGCGGAAGTCCGCCGGGTAGAGGACCTCGGCGAACTCCGGCAGGTCCAGGGGCTCGCCGGGGTCGCCGATGAGTACGGGGACGAAGCGCTGCGCCTCGTTCTCCAGGGACCGGCGCATCAGCGCGGCGTACTCCCGGCGCACCCACCCGTCGTCCCGCACGCCGGGGCCGAAGACGAGCAGCCCGTGCGCGGCGTCGCGGATGGCGCGCTCGAGGGTGTGCACGCGGACGCCGCCGGGCTGCGCCAGCAGCTCGTCGTACGCCACGCGCACGCCGCGCGCGGTGAGGCGGGCGGCGAAGTCCCGGACCCAGGGGGCGTCGGTGTCGGCGTAGGCGATGAAGACGTCGTACGGGGGGTCGGCGGGCGCGGGCGCGGGCGCGGGCTCCGGCGACGGGGTGGTGGCGCGGGGGCGGCGGCGGTATTCGCGGACGGCGATGTACGTCCCGACCAGGGTGGCGAGCGTCCCGACGACCGTGAGCACGAGCCCCGCCACATTCATCCCCTCAGGCTACGCGAGGGGTTGCGGGCCCGGCGGGGCTTCCGGGGGCCGGGGGCGGGTTCCGATACCGTGACCCTATGACCGGGTTTGCCCTGAAGCTTGGCGCGATCACCATCGACTCCGCCGGCGCCCCCGCGCCGGCCGACTGGTGGGCGCGGGCGCTCGACGTAACGGATCCCGATCCCGGTCAGGCTTAGGAAATCCCCAGGTCAAGGGCTCCTTCGATCAACCCTCTTGCCACTACTCGGTGACACTGTATAGTGGTACTCGGTACCACACAGTACTGAGAGGAGGGACAGCGATGGACGACCTGACCGAGATGCTCAAGGGCACCCTCGAAGGGTGCGTGCTCCAGATCATCGGCGCCGAGGAGACCTACGGCTACGCCATCACCCGCCGGCTGGGCGAGCTCGGCTTCGGGGACGTTGTCGAGGGGACCGTGTACACGATCCTGCTGCGCCTGGAGCGCAACGGCCTCGTACAGATCACCAAGCGGCCGTCCGAGTCGGGGCCGCCGCGCAAGTTCTACACGCTCAACGACGCAGGGCGGGCGCGGCTGGCGACGTTCTGGGCGAAGTGGGAGTACGTATCGACCCGCATCGACAAGCTCAGGGAGGGCGTGCGATGAATTTCTGGGAGAAGATCACCGGCAGCGATCTCAGCCGGGACTGGAAGGCGTTCGAAGCCCGGGCCGAGGCCCTGCCCCCCGAGTACCGGGCCGCCTGGGGCCAGATCGTGTCCCACGCCTTCCCCCACGGCAACTTCACCGGCCGCAATCTGACGCCCATCCTCGACTCCGCCCTCTCCCTGCTCGAGGAGACCGCGGCGGACGGCCTGAGCGTGCGCGAGGTGCTGGGCGACGACATCCCCGGCTTCACGGCGGCGCTCGCCGGCGGCGAGGGGGCCCGGACGTACCGCGACCGGTGGCGCGAGCAGCTGAACAGGAACGTCGCACGCAAGCTGAGCAGGCTGGAGGGCTGACATGAGCATCCACGACATCATCGAGGGCAAGAAGCAGTGGCGGGCGCACGTGGCCCGGGTCAAGGCGCTGCCGCCGGACTACCGGATCGTCTACCAGGAGATGCAGCGGTATCTGTTCAAGGTCGGCCCCGTCGCGCTGACCGACGGGACGCTGCTCCCCGGGATCGTCGACTTCTTCGAGGAGGGCGCGGCCTCGGGCAAGGGGGTGCTGGAGCTGATCGGGGAGGATGTGGCGGCGTTCGCGGACGGGCTGATCAAGGACACGCCCACGTATGCGGAGGCGTACCAGGAGGCTGTCGGCGGGGCGGGGGACTGAGCCGGCCGCCTCCGCCGCCGGGTACGGGGCGGAGGCGGCCGTCGTGGTCGCTCAGGGCTGCGTCGGCCTGATGCCGTACATCATGCGCGCGCCGCCGTATTCGGTGACCGTCCAGAACATGGGGTCGGCCCGGTCGGGCCAGATGGTGAGGTCCTCGAGGCCGATGGCACCCTGCAGGGTGTACAGGGTCTCCAGCCGTCCGTCGCTGTTCGGCCGGGCCACCTGCGTCACCCCGTTGGACGTCGTGCCCAGGCTCTGGTTCAGGAAGTACGTGCCGTTGTACGAGGCCACGCCCTGGATCCCGCCGTTGAGACTGGGGTCAAGCCGGTAGTCGAAGGGGATCCGGTACGCGGCGTCCCCCTTCCAGAGTCCGTCCGAGGACACCTTGGGCAGGCCGCCGTCGTCCAGCATCGGCCAGCGCACGACCCGGCCGGTGGCGTACTCCGTGGTGTTGGGCCGCGCGCACCACTCACCGGTGACGACATGGCGCACGCTCGCGCTGCGGTCCAGGCTGGCGGAGCTGAAGCGGGGGGTCACGTCGTAGCGGGTGCAGGTCTTGTCGCCGTCCTGCATGTCGCACACCGGGCTGGGGACCATCTCCAGGGTGTCGCAGCCGGCGTTCGTCCAGCCGTCGCTCTCCGGGAGGATGTAGCGGTAGCCGTGGGCGTAGAAGACGCCGCTCTGGCGGCCGACGGCGGTCTTGTCCGTGCCGTAGCTCGTGCCCTCGGGGAGATTTCCCTGGAGGTCGATGATGTCGCGGAGGTCGAAGACCCGGAAGCCGCGGTTGGTGTCGGCGACGTAGAGCTTGTAGCCGTACCAGACGATGCCGCCGGCGTGCAGTGAGCCGGCGCCGTACTTCTGGGTGGTGCGCATGCCCATCCAGCTGGCGTTCCCGGAGTCGTTGGTGAACGGGTACACCAGCAGTACGTGCGCGTACTTTCCGGTGCCGGAGTCGATGAACGAGATCCGTACGCCCTTGACCGCGGTGTTCGTGCCGTCTACGTCGACGTCGTCGTTGACCTTGTCGCCGTTCCAGTCGTCCTTGTTGTACCAGGTGACCAACAGGGGCTTGTGCGCGGCGGGATCCCAGCCCGTCGTGGCGTCGCCCCAGGTCATGTCCGCGTCCGCGTCGCCGACGCCGGTCACGCCCTGGGGGATCCACTCCGAGTTGGAGTTGCCGTTGTCGTCGGTGTCGAAGCAGAAGGAGCTGACGAGGTTCTGCGGTGTCGATGTACCGGCCGTGGCGGCGTCGTTGCAGACTCCGCTGCTGAACCGGCCGGTGTTGTTGGCGTTCTGCAGGATCTCGTTGACGCCGATATTGTCGAATTCCTGGTTCATCGTCGCGACCCGGTCCTGCAGGGTCGCGCGGTTCTTGATGGGCCTCAGCTCGAAGTTGCTCAGCGCGAGCCCCGGGTCCGGGTCCGCCGCCTGCGCCGGGCCGGTCGCCGTGAGGGCGGCGAGGGCCAGCAGTGCGGCGGTCACCGCCCGCACTTTGGTGCGCATCTTCATGCGTCACTCCAATCGATCATGTGCATGACCGGATGGAGTGTAGGTCGCCGTGCGGACGCCGGCGCCTGCGGGACCCGGGCGTGGGCGGCTGGTCGGCTTTGGGGGCGGCAGAGTGGATCTTTACCGCCATCTGCCTGTTCTTCCGGCCATGGTGGCCGCGTTCAGGGATCCGGGTTCGGCTCAGCCGGCCTCTCGCCACATCCGGAACCGGATGCCGTTGCTCAGTGGTTTGCGCTGGATCAGGAAATGGGTTCCGGCCGAGGTCCTGATGCAGAAGATCTGGTCGATCTCCGGAACCCACCGGTTCTGCGGATCTCCCTCGGCGTTCTGCGTGCAGCGATCCGCCTTGAACACCCTGTCCGTGTTAATTCCCCCGGCGATCACGGCGTCGTTCTGGAGCTCGAAGTACGCGGACGTCGCGTCGTACTCATCTGTCCGGATCGGGTTCAGGTCGTTCAGTTCGTCGTCGGTGAACCCGTAGTCGAGATTGACGGGTCCTTCCGTGACCGCGAGTTCCACCGGCTCGGTGTCCCACCCGTTGTCCGTCAGCTCCTGCGTGTCGAACTCCCCTGGCTGCCGGGCGGGTTCCTGCTCCCGCGGCGCGGTCGGCTCCGGTTCCGCCGCGGGGCTGCCGGACGGCTCGGTCTCCGGGGCGGAGGAAGCCACGGCGCTCTCCTTCGCGGCCGTCTTCCCGTCCGACGAATCCGCCTTCGCCTGCAGCAGCCCGAAGATGACGGCGACAGCGACTCCGACCGTTCCCGTGACACCCCCGACGACCTGCCAGATGTGGCCGCTTCCACGGGGAGGAACGGGCACAGGGGGTCCGACGCTCAATATGGGCTCCCCCAGTCGTCCTTGTGCCGGATGCGACGGCCACCCGGGCTCCGTTCTCCGCACTCGGCCGGCGACGCAGGGCCAGTGTGAGGCTTCGGCCCGTTTCCGGCTATCCACTGGACGAACACGCTGCGTACGCTTTGCGCAACGGACGGCGACGGGGGGATCCGCGGGTGAGGGTGTGCTGCCTGGATTACGGGGCGCCGGTACGTATCGACGTCGAACCGCGGGAGGACTTCCACCTCGTACGCCAGGACGGCCCGCACCTCGTGCTCCGTATCCCGCGTGACGCGCTCGAGCGGCAACTGCGGGCGATGCTGGGGCGGCCCGTCGACGAGCCCGTCCGCTTCGAGCCCCGTACGGACCGGACGGATCCCGGTGCCGACGCGTGGTGGGGCATCGTCGTCCTGCTGGTGCGGGACATGGAGCGCGGCGGGACGCTGCTGCGCGATCCGGCCGTGCGGTGGCCGCTCGAGCAGGCGCTGCTGGGGCAGTTGCTCGAGCGCCGGCCCCACAACTACTCAGCCCGGCTGCGGGACGCGGCGTCCTCCCCGGTCATCACCCGTGCCGTCGGCATCATCGAGGAGCGGGCCGGTGATCCGCGGTTCACCGTGGAGGAGCTCGCCCGCGCGGTCTCCCTTAGTACGCGCGCCCTGCAGCTGGGGTTCCGGCGGGATCGGCGGACGACGCCGTCCGCCTTTCTGCGCCGGGTGCGTCTGCGGCGGGCGCGGGAGGAGCTGCTGGTCGCGGGACCCGGGGTGACCGTCAGCCGGGTCGCGGGGCGGTGGGGGTTCTCGAACTACGGGCGGTTCGCGGAGTACTACCGGCGGGAGTTCGGGGAGCTGCCGTCGGACACCCTGCGGAGCCGCTGACCCGGCGGGCGGGCCGGGTCAGCGGCGGGCGGTCAGCGTTCGAGGAGGGCGATGCGGACGGCCCGTTCGACGTGATGGGCGGTGTTCTCGTGGCCCGCCGCGTTCGGGTGGACGAGGGTGGCGCGCTTGTCGACGGCGGCGCAGTCGAACACGCCTCCGGGGAGTTCGGACGGCCAGTAGTCGGCCGCGTCGCCGCAGAGTCCCTCGACCCACTTGGTGTCCGGGGCCTGGCAGACGTCGTGGCCCACGCTGGAGCTGTAGACGTCGGCGTAGCGGTCACCGAAGAAGCCGCTGACCCGCTGGATCGTGGCGTTCTGTGCCTCGAGGACGTCGGTGCGGAGCCAGTCGATGTCGGCGGGACTGATCGGGCCGAGTTCGGTGAGGTCGCTCTGGCCGCAGTCGGCGGCGTCCTGCGGCAGGATTGCCGGGTAACCGACGGTGATCACCTTGGCGAAGGGTGCGACCGTGTGCACGTTGGCCAACATCTCGATGTACTCGCCCTCGATCTGGGCAAGCCTCTCCTTGATGCTCTTCACTCCCTCGGGGGGATTGGTGTAGTAGTCACGGCAGGACTGTCCGCCGAGACCCAGCTCGATGCATTTGAACAGCATCTCCCCGAAGGGCAGGCTGTTGCCGCCGACTCCGACGGTGACGACATCGGTCTGCTGGCTGAGCTTCGCGCGCTCGATCTGCTGATCCACCTCCGCCCAGCCCCCTGCCGGCGGCTCGACCGGGCTGATCGGCGTCTGCTTCGCCGTACTCACGTCGGCGATGGTGGCGGCCCCGCAGCTGACGTTCGTCAGCCGTACGGGCCTGCCGGGCGGGTAGTCCGCGAGCCGCCTCTCGATGAGGTACGGGTACGCGTCGGACGTACGGTCGCAGCCGTCCCGCCCCACATCGCCCAGCCCGGGCTGCGGGTCGCCGACGAAGACACCGGCGGTGTACGAGTCGCCGAGGGCGGCCCACTCGTACTCGTACTCGTCCGCCGCACCGGCGGAGCCCGTGGGCACGAGCGTGGCCGCCGCCAGGGCGAGCCCGGCGGCCAGCACTCGCGCGCGCAGACGGGAGACAGGGTGTCGCATGAATCCTCCGTGAACTGGGGAAACGCCCGGTTCGTGGCTCCGGGCCTCAAGCAAGATCATTCACGGTGGTCGGCCGCCTGCCGGGAAACTGGGCCCGGACGTCCCTGATCGGACCAATTCGTCAGATCTTTGGCCCCGGGTGCCCGGCATTTGTGCGCCGTCGGGGGTTTGCGGGGCGAGGGTCACTCGGTTGGGTGATCTCGACGGGGAAACGGTTCTGCATGGGGTCCGGTGCCGTGATGCTGAGCGCGCGTTTCCGGCCACATCGGGGAGGAACCATGACATCGTCCGAGGACTGGCATCTGCTCTACGGCTTCGCCCGCGTCTTCCTCGGGGCCGGCAACCGGTCCCTGGCCCGGCCCGTCGTGCTCGTCGGGCCGCGGGGCGGCGATCTCCACACGCTCCAGAGCGGCGCCGACCACCCCGCGTACTCGTTACGGCAGGCGCTCTACAACCAGAGCCTGGACCTCGTCCTCGTCTCCTTCCTTCCCGGCGCCCGGCTCGGCGACCGGCATCTGACGGCGCAGACCGCCGTGCAGCGGGCGCTCGCCTCGCGGACCGGGGACGCGCCGATCGCCGTGGGAGGGACGGGGGACGGGGCGCTGGCCGCGCGGTACGCCCTTGCCGCCATGGAGGCCAAGATGATCGACCATCAGACCGGGAGCTTCTTCACCTGCGACCAGGCCACCCCCACCGACGGCGAGGCCGAGGCCCTGCGCCAGGTCGGGAGCTGGCCGCGGCGTCCCCGGCGGCTGGGCCTCGCCGGTGACGGGGGTACGGGACGGCTCGCGGACCCCGACTACGACGACAGCATCCGCGGCGCCCGCGCCCCGGACGGCGCGCTGCTCAGCGGGGAGCTCGGCGCCTGGCTCGTGAGCCGGCTGACGCGCTGAGGCCGTAGGTGGTTCGTACGCCGCCGTATTCGGCGAGCAGTGCGGCCAGTGGG
>NZ_WEGJ01000038.1 GCF_009604385.1 Streptomyces smaragdinus | reverse complement strand
CCTCGTCGGCTTCTACGGCGACCGAATCGACCTCGACGGACTACCCCTCGCCACGAACGAGTGACCAACTAGAACTAAACCCCCAAGACGTCAAAGAAAGGGCATACACAAAACTCAAGACATTCCCCCTTACCCGTGGTTGCTCCAGCGACTGTTGGGTCTCAGTCACGGACCAGCAGCTCCGGATGGCGAAAGAGGAAGACCCAGTACGCGATCGCAGCGCCTCCGCTGAGTGCCGACAGTAGGAATCCGGCGAGCAGTCGGCCGCTTCGTCTCTCCGTGGGGTCCGCCCGGCGGTAGACAATGAACGCCTTGCAGGCGCCGGCCATGCCCAGGGGTATTGCGATAAGCGAGCTCAGTACCCAGTACGGGAACAGCCAGACGGCGACGGACGCGACGCCCCACCTCAGCGAGGTCTTGGCCTCGCGGTCGAATTCCGTTGGGGGACGCGGCGCGTAGTGGTTCAAGTAGGCGCGCGTTCCGGGGCCGAGGCCTGACAGGGCGTCGTCGTTGAGGGCGCGCCAGAGGCGGTTCTCGGCCCAGAAACGGTAGGCGAACTCCGTGAAGGAAGGCGCGCACCAGAGGATTGCGGACTGTTGTTCCTCCAGGTCGTCGAGATCCGTTCCCGTGTCCTCGCCGGCGCGCCGTGCCTCGTATTCGTATTCGTAGTCGAGATGGGAGTGCACCACGAAAGACTCGCCCGAGGGGCGGAGGTAGAGGTACCAGATGACGCAGTCCTGTTGATCGCGCAGGAATCGTACGAGGTAGGCGTCCGGCTCGACCGGGCTGGGCAGGGGCTCCGAGATGTGGGTCGAGCAGGCAGTCACCGATATCTCGTCCAGCAGGCGGTACAACTTCGAGTCCGTCTGGAAGGTGACGAAGTCCTGCGGCAGCGTCACGCCCTTGGCCTCAAGGCCCTCTGCCAATTCGCCGAGTTCCACCGCCAGTTCCGGAACGACCTCGCCGGATCCAGCCAGTCTTCGGTCGGCACCCGTGAAGTCGGCCGGGTCGATACGCGGCAGACCCTCGTAGGGATAGCGCTCATAGGTGGAGCGGCAGGGTCGGTACTCGCCCAGGTCGGTGCCGCACCAGGCGCGGGCGAAGACGATCGGGGGAGCGTCGGACACTGATCGTTCGCCAGACATGGATCCCCCGATGGTCGCCGTGAGTGGAGTTACTGACGCAAGCATCGCATCGGCCACCGACATGGGCTCTCGTCGTGGAGGTCCAGGAGTTACAGGAGTGGCGTCGGCGTGCGGACGGTGCACCAGGTTGTACGTCCGTCGTCTGCGGTGCCCCATCTGTGGGCCAGGATCGTGACCAGGAACAGGCCCCTGCCCGAGGTGTCGTACGGGGCTGCGGGGCGAGGGACGGGGGCCGTTGGGTTGTCGTCCGTTACCTCGATGCGGATTGTTTCGTCCGCGTGGCGGAGGTACAGGTCGATGTCACCTTCGCCGTGTTGGACGGCGTTCGTGACCAGTTCGGAGACCAGGAGGACGATGTCGTCCGCCAGGGAAGCGCGGACGTTCCACAGGGTGAGGAAATCCGTCGTGATGCGGCGCATTCGGCCGACGGCGGCCGGTTGTGGGGCGAACGAGACCTCGAAGGCTCCCGTCATGCGTGGGGGCAGTTCCGCGAGGCCGGCGCCGGGAGCGGTGAGGGTGGGGCTCATCGGTGGCCTCCCCGGCGGGCGGTGTGGGGCCGCGCGGGGCGAGGGTTGCCGGTGGTGTGGTGCATGGGGTGCCTCGGCTTCGTGGGAGGTGCGGGGGCTTCCGGCCTGAGGTCGGAATCCGGTGCGAGTCGGCTCTTCTGGGCTCTCTGCCCCGGGTTTACGCGCAAGCGCGGCTCGCTTGGCATTTAGATTGCGCTAATTGGCGGTCGGCGTGCAACTCGGTCACTCCATTGGTAATTCGAACGCACAAATGTGCTTATTGAGTCAGGCGACGCCCGCGTGTCAGGGTGCGCGCATGACACAGAAAAGGGCGACACCAACCGTAAAAAGGCGCAGAGTTGGTGGCCAATTGCGCCGGTGGATCGGGCCGATGAAGTCCGGCGACGCCGCCAGGCTCATGGGCTGGGACAACACCCGGCTGAGTCGCATCCTGCGGGGCACGTACCGGATCTCCGGGGAGGAAGTGCGGGCCTTCTGCGAGAAGCTGGGCGTGGACGATCCCGAAGGTGTGGCGGAAGTCGCGCGGGTTGCCGACGAGCCTGCGGGGCAGGGGTGGTGGACGGCGTACAAGGATCGGGTCGGGCAGAATTACCTCGACTTCATCGAGCTGGAGGCCGAGGCCGAGATGCTTCAGGTCCAGCACCCGGTCATCATTCCCGGCCTGCTCCAATCACCCGGATACGCCCGGGAGATGATCACCCGCGCGCCCACCGTCGTATCGCCGGCCCAGGCGGAGACCCTGGCCGCGATCAGGCTGTCGAGGCAGGCAGTGCTGAGTAAGGCCGTCAAAATTCATGCCCTGGTGCCGGAGTCGGCGTTGCACGCCGCCTTCGAGTCGGGTCCGGCTCTCATGCGGGATCAGATCCGCAAGCTCATCGACGCCTCGCAGATGCCGCACATCGAACTCCAGCTCATCCCGCTGACCACGCATCCGACCTACGGGGCGGGCGGCGCCATCACCCTGCTGTCCCACAAGCACCCGTGGGCCAAGGTCGCAAGCGTCGACAACCCCCTGGGCGGCACGCACACTGACGATGCAGAGCAAGTCGACCTCCTGGAGAAGGAGTTCAAGGCCATCGCCGGGGTCGCGCTTCCCGTCGACGAGTCGCGGGGAGTTCTTACCCGCTACCTGGAGGGACCGCGTAAGTGACCACGATAAACGGAGCTGACCGTACGGCACCTGAGCTCGGGGCCGCCGTCTGGCGGAAGTCCTCGTACAGCGGAGGAAGCGAGAGCCAGTGCATCGAGGTCGCCGACCTCACCCGTACCCCTCACGGAGCTCTCGCCGTCCGGGACTCCAAGAACCCCCACGGCCCCGCGCTCCTCTTCACCCCCGACGCCTTCGCCGGGTTCGTCGACGCTGTGCGACGAGGGGAGTTCGGGCTTCAGCCGTGATGGGGTGCGGTCCGCGCAGCTCCCTGTAGAGGTGCGCGGGCAACCTCCGCTCCCCCGCGACCGTCCGCCCCCCGTCGGGCACGGACCGCGGTTCCGGGCCCGAGGCGCGGGCGGTCTGCTTCCGGGTTGCGCGGCGTTGCGCCGCCGGCTCCCCGCGCCTGCGGCGCGGGGCGGGTTGCCGACCCACACACCGCCCGTTTCTGGGTGACGGGGCTGGCGTAGCCGGCGGCGGGGTGGGCGGTGTTGGTGGTGGGGGTGGGCGTCTGGTCCGGGGTGGGTCCGTGGCGGGGGTTTGGATGCGGAGTGATTCTGCGGCGCTGCGCGCCTTGGGGCAGGGAGCGGGGGCGGGGCGCTGCGCGCCTCGCAGTGAGGGGCGGCGCTGGCGCGCCTTTTGAGGGGGGCTCGGCGCTGCGCGCCTCGTGATGCGGAGCGGGGGAAGCCGCTGGCGCGGCTTCGGGCGGAGGCGCTGCGCGCCCCCGGGGTTGTGGAGTGAGGCGTCGGCGCTTCGCGCCGCCGGGCCGGCGACTGCGGGGACGACCGTTCGAGGGCCTGTGCTCCGGGGGAGTTCCCCACGGTTGGCGGGCTATGGGGGGCGGTGACCAGGGACAATCCGGTAGCCGCGTACGCAGGCAAGGGGACGTTCGACACGCCTGCGCGCGTACGGGAAACGCGCCCGAATGGACCACGACGCGGCAGTACGCGCGTAGGTGTGTCGGGCGGCCCCGACCCCACGACGTGACGGCGGCGCACCCCAGCAGACCAGGCACCGAACCAGGGGCCAAGACACCCACCCTCAGCCCGGCCGGCGTTTGAGGCCTCCGGCCGAAGGCCGGATGCGCGAAAGCCGACGCAACCGGCAGCAGAAGTCCGCCGCAGACGGCCACCGGCCGGAGGCCGACGCAACCGCCAGCCAAAGACCGACACACACCGCCGCGCGACGGAGTCACGCGTCCCGCGCAATCGCCCCCTGCGGCCGTATCGGCAGCCGCGTAACCGGACGCCCCGTAGCCGCCCGTACCGCCGACGCAACGGCAGCCGGAGAAGTGACCACCGGCACCGCCCCCGCCGCCTTCGCCCCGAACGGGGCCACCACATCCCGTTCCTCCACCAGCCGAACGATCCGCACCGGCGGCGCATCCAGCGACGTCGGGATCGTGTACCCCGTGAAGTCCGGGTGGCGAACGATGCCGTCCACCGTCCGCAGGTTCTCCATCAGCGCCGCGCCCACACCCTGCGTCACGCCCGCCTCGATGCGCATGGCCAGCTGGCGCGGGTTCAGGACCTTGCCGACATCCTGCGCCACCGCCATCTCCACCACCCGGATCGTCCCGAGCTCCACGTCCACATCGACGACGGACCGGATCGCGCAGAACGCCAGCCCCACGAACGCGTCCCCCTGACCCGTGTCGTCCAGCGGCTCCGTGGGGTGCGGGCGGCACTGGGCCGTGGCCCAGAGTTCCTTGCCGCCCAGGGCCTCCGCGACCGTCGTGGACAGGACGCCGTCGTACGACGTGATCTTGCCGTCCGCGATCGTCAGGAGCTCCGTACTCATCCCGAACTTCTGGGCCAGCGGCTGCAGCAGCTGCGTCCGGACCATCTTCGCCGCCCGCTCCACCGCCCCCGCCGACACCCACGTGTGCCGCCCGCGCGCCGCCGGACCAGCGGGAGGCTGGTCGGTGTCGACGGCGGCCACGTGGACCTCCTCGACCCCCAGCACCTCCTGGACCACCTGACGCGCCAGCGTCGAGAATCCCTGGCCCGTGTCGACCGCCGCACACATCACCGTGGCGACCGTGCCGTCCACGCGGACCGTGGCCGTCGAGACCTCGTCGGCGCCCTCCGCGCCCAGCATGTGCACCATGCCCAGCGCATAGCCCACACCGCGGCGGATCGCGTCCGGCTCGCCCGCGCCCTCGGGGCCGCCGGGGAGCAGCCATTCGGCCTCGGGGAGGTCGGCGAGCGCCGGGGGGAGGGGGGCTTCGCGGACCGCCTGGAGGAGTTCGGCGACCGGGGCGGGGCAGGTCACCGTCTGGCCGGTGGGGAGGAGGTCGCCGGTGGTCAGGGCGTTGCGCAGGCGCAGGTCGACGGGGTCGAGGCCGAGTTGCGCGGCGAGCTTGTCCATCTGGGCCTCGTACGCGTGGCACACCTGCATGGCGCCCTCGCCGCGGACGTGGCCGGAGGGCGGGTTGTTCGTACGGACGGCCCAGCCCTCGACGAAGGCGTGCGGGACGACGTACGGGCCGCAGGCGAACGAGACGGCGGCGGCGAGGACCTCGGCGGAGGAGTCGGCGTAGGCGCCGGCGTCCAGGAGGATCTGGGCCTCGATCTTGACGAGCTTGCCGGTGGAGTCCGCGTGGTGGCAGTAGCGCAGCAGTGTGGGGTGGCGGTGGGCGTGGCCCAGGAACGATTCCTCGCGGGTCGCGGCCAGCTTCACCGGGGTGCCCGTGCGCAGGGCGAGGAGGCCCAGCGGGAGGAGCATGCCGGGGTCCTCGCGGTCGGCGGTGGCGCCGGGGACGCCGGTGACGACGACCTTGACCATGTCCGGCGCGAGGCCGAAGCAGGCGGCGGCCAGATCGCGGTCGGCGTGCGGGTCGGTGGACGCGGTGTAGAACTCGACGCCGCCGTCGGGGCGGGGCACGGCCAGGCCGGCCTCGGCGCCGATGGGGGCGGGGTCCTGGCGTTCGACCCGGTACAGGCCCTCCACCACGACGTCGCCGGTGGCCCCGGGGTCGCCGAAGCTGAGGGGGATGTGGCGGATGAGGTTGCCGTCGGGGTGCAGGGGCTCGGCGTCGAAGGCGGTCTGCGGGTCGGTGACGGGCTCCAGCACCTCGTACTCGACCATGATCGCGGCGGCGGCGAGGCGGGCCGCGTCGGGGTGGTCGGCGGCGACGGCGGCGATGGGCTCGCCGTGGTGGCGCACCAGGTCGTGGGCGAAGACGGGGCGGTCGGCGACGCGGCGGCCGTGCAGCGCCTCGGCGGGGACGTCGGTGTGCGTGAGGACGGCCCGTACGCCCGGCATCTGCTCGGCGAGGGAGGTGTCGACGGAGAGGATGCGGGCGTGGGCGTGCGGCGAGCGGTGGATGCCCGCCCACAGCAGGCCCTCGGCCCACAGGTCGGCGGCGTACGGGAAGGTGCCCTCGGTCTTCGCCCGGACGTCCAGGGCGGTGACGGAGGCGCCGATGCCGCGCGGGGTGCCCTCACCGGAGGGGGCGGCGGTGTCCTGCTCGGTGGTCACGCCGGTCCGCCTTCCTGAGCGCCGGGGGTGTACGGGTCCTCGGTGGCGCCGCCCGTGCGCCGGGCGATGACGTCCTGGACGGCGGACAGGACGCCCTGGTAGCCGGTGCAGCGGCAGAGGTTGCCGCAGAGGGCCTGGCGGGTCTCGCGCTCGCTGGGGGTGTGGTTGCCCTCGAGCAGGTCGTGCACGGTCATGGCGATCCCGGGGACGCAGAACCCGCACTGCACGGCGCCGGACGCGGCGAGCGCGGCCTGGACGTCGGAGGGCAGGCCGTCGGCGGCCAGGCCCTCGGCGGTACGGATCTCGGCCCCGGCGGCGGTGGCGGCGGGGACCAGACAGGAGGCGACGAGGCGGCCGTCGACCTTGACGTTGCAGGCGCCGCACTCGCCCTGGGAGCAGCCGTCCTTGGCGCCGGCGAGGCCGAGGCGCTCGCGCAGGACGTAGAGGAGGGATTCGCCGATCCAGGCGTCGGTGACGGGGCGGTCGGCCTCGTTGACGCGCAGGACGTACGAGGCGCGGGGGTGCTCGTCGGGGAGGCCGGGGTCGGGGGCGGGAGCCGGGGCCGTCCACTGTTCGGCGGTGTCGGACTCGTCCGGTACGGGCTCGGGCGACGGCTCAGGCGACGGCTCGGAAGAAGGCGCGGCGGATGCCGTCAGCCCCGCGCTCAGCCCCCGCCGCATCGCGGCACCCTCGTCCGCGGAGGCCGGGGAATCGTCGACCTTCGTCCAGGCGCTGATCTGCCCCTCGTCCCGCGACCCCTCCCCGTCGGCCGGATGCGAGGCGGGCCCGCCGGCGATCTGCCAGGTCCCGGTGTGCTCCGCGTCGGGCGGCGTGCTGAAGTCGGGGATCCGGAACGCGGTGGTCTCCGCCGGGTCCGAGGACGCCGCCGCGATGGGCGGCGGGGTGTAGCCGTGTCCGGGGGCGGCCAGGGGATCGGGGTAGCCGGCGGACTGGCTGTCCCAGCCCTCCGGCGGCAGCTGGAGGAATCCGGTGGCCTCCGGGTCGTACTCCCCCGACGGCGGCAGGGGTTCCCAGCCGCCCTGGTTGTGCGGGCTCACGTCAGTGCCCTTCCGAGTGCGCGGCGGGCCAGGACCGCGACCGTACGCCGCAGCTGCAGCGCGGTCGGCGGCAGGGCGGGGACCTCCGCGCCCTCCTGGGCGGGTGCGGGGTCGGGGATGCAGGCGACGGCGACGTACTCGCCGAAGGCCCGCAGTGCCTCCGGGTCGATGCGGCGGCCGTTGTCCCAGTCGATGAGCGAGGCCACCCAGTCCTCGGCCTCCAGCGGGCGCATCGGGGCGGGCCCGACGGCGCCGACCGCGCAGCGCACACCCCGGCGCGCCGGGTCGAGCACCAGCGCGACGGAGGCGATGGCGCGCCCCGGTCCGGTGCGCCCGGTGGCCTTGAGGAACACCTGCGGCGCGTGCAGCAGCGGCACCCGGACGAAGCCGATCAGCTCGCCGGAGCGCAGCCGTTCGACGCCGCCGAGCAGATGGGAGACGGGCACTTCGCGCACCGCCCCCTCGGGCCCGGCGATCACGACGGTGGCCTCCAGCGCGGCGAGCGCGGGGAGGGCGTCGCCGGTGCGGGCGGCGGTGCCGATGTTGCCGCCGAGGGTGCCGGCGTTGCGGATCTGGGGCGGGCCGGCGGCGCGGGCGGCGGCGGCCAGGCAGGGGATGAGGGCGGCGAAGTCGGGGCGGCCCATGCGGGCGTGGGTGAGTCCGGCGCCGAGGAGGGCGTGGCCGTCCTGGTAGTGCCAGCCGCGGATCTCGTTGATGCGGCCGAGGCCGACGAGGGCAAAGGGCCGTAGCTCTCCGGCGTTCACGGCGGCCATCAGATCGGTGCCGCCGGCGACCGGGACGGCGGCCGGCATGGCCGCGAGAGCCGCCACCGCCTCGTCGATCGAGTCCGGCAGCAGCACCGTCTGCGGTGGCTGCGCGGCCGGTGCGTGAGTGGTCAACCCAGCAGCCCCTTCTGCAAGTCCCCGGATGCCCGGTCCCCCCGGGCGGACCCCGCACGGGACCGCCGTCTCCGCAGGAGACGGTTCCGGTGTGGCGGGGTATGCCCTGCCCTTGGGACAGGGTCTGGGCCTACTCTCGCACACCTCGCGGACGCCGGGTCCGGCCGCCGGAATCCGGCCGCCGAACCCGCTGGTACGGGGGAGACCGAGCGTACCCCCGTGCCTGATCCCGCAGCTATGCCCGGGTCGTCCGAGACCGGGGGCGGGCAGTGGTGATTGTCACCCTTGACACCCCCTTGCACGGAAAAGAGCGGCACTGCCCCTCCGTCACACGTTCGGGGGTTCGCCGTCGATCGGGCGTCCGAGGATGCCGGGGCGCTGCTGCCAGGGCCGGGGGCCGGCCGGCGGCCGGTACTCGACGCCGAGGGCGTCCAGGCGGGCGTAGTGGGCGCTCATGCGCTGCTCGAAGCCGGCGAAGTCCCGTTCGTCGGGGGCGGGCAGCCGGGACCAGGCGACCTCGGCGAAGGCGGCGAGGCGGGGGAAGGCCTGGTAGTCGACGCGGCGCCGGTCCTCCATGGTCTCGGTCCAGACGTTGGCCTGGGTGCCCAGGACGTGCCTGGCCTCGTCCTCGGTGAGCTGCGGCGGTACGGGCTCGAAGCGGTAGACGTCGCGCAGGGTGCGTACGTAGCCGATGGGCGAGGGCTCCTGGTCGCCGGGGGCCTGCCGGTGGTCGAGGTAGACCTGCTGCTCGGGGCACATGACGACGTCGTGCCCGGACTGGGCGGCGGCGATGCCGCCCGCGTAGCCCCGCCACGAGGAGACGGTGGCGCCCTCGGCGAGGCCGCCCTCCAGGATCTCGTCCCAGCCGACGAGGCGGCGGCCGCGGCCGGCGAGCCAGCGGTCGAAGTGGCGGATGAACCAGGACTGCAGCTCGTCCTCGTCCTTCAGGCCGAGCTGTTTGATCCGGGCCTGCGCGGCCGGGGAGGCCTTCCACTGGTCCTTCGGGACCTCGTCGCCGCCGACGTGCACGAACTCCGAGGGGAAGATCTCCAGGACCTCCTCGAAGACGCCCTCGTAGAAGCGCAGGACCTCCTCGGTGGGGGCGAGGATGTTCTCCGCGACGCCCCAGTCGGTCCAGACGCTGAGGGCCTCGGTGTCGACGACGTCGGTGTTGCCGAGCCAGGGGTAGGCGGTGATCGCGGCCTGGGAGTGGCCGGGGATGTCGATCTCGGGGACGACGGTGATGTGCCGTTCGGCGGCGTACGCGACGATCTCGCGCAGGTCGTCCTGGGTGTAGTAGCCGCCGTGGCGGCGCTCGTCCCAGTACGGGGAGGCGCGGTGGCCCATCCGGCTGCGGGTGCGCCAGGAGCCGTCCTCGGTGAGCTTCGGGTAGCGCTTGATCTCGACGCGCCAGCCCTGGTCGTCGGTGAGGTGCAGGTGCAGCACGTTCAGCTTGTGGGCGGCGAGGAGGTCGAGGTAGCGCAGGACGGCGTCCTTGGGCAGGAAGTGCCGGGAGACGTCCAGCAGCAGGCCGCGCCAGCCGAAGCGGGGGGCGTCCTCGATCTCGACGGCGGGGAGGCGCCAGATGCGGCCGGGGAGGGGGGCGCGGCGGTAGATCTCGGGGCCGAAGAGCTGGCGGAGGGTCTGCGCGGCCCAGAAGAGGCCGGCCGGTCCGCCGCCGGTGAGCTCGACGCCGTGCGGGGTGACGCCGACGCGGTAGCCCTCCTCGCCGAGCTCGCGGCCGAGGGCGGTGTCGAGGGCGAGGCGGATGACGTCGCCGTGCTCACCGCGGCCGGGAGGCAGCGGGAGGCCGGTGGCGGCGCCGAGCTCGGTGCGCAGCCACCGCTCGGTGCCGTCCGTACCCGGTCCGGCGGCGAGGGTGGTGCCGCGGCCCAGTACGAAGTGGGAGTCGCTGAGGGCCGCGGTGTGCCGCGGGGCGGGGATCAGGGCAGGCACAGTCATGCAGGACAGCCTCCGTCATGACCCCCACCCGGCGCAATAGGTCTGTACCAATCGGGCCGGGCGGAGGTGAACCCCGAGGTCGGGGGCGTGCGGGGCGGTGTACGACCCGCGCCCGCCTCCACGGGGGCGGAGGCACCCCCGCCGTGCGCGGGCGGGGTGCGGCGACCGCCTGTTACTTCTTGCCCTTGTCCTTGCCGCGGTCCTTGCCGGCGGCGCCCATGGACTCGTAGATCTCCTTGCACATGGGGCAGACCGGGTACTTCTTCGGATCGCGGCTGGGGACCCAGACCTTGCCGCAGAGCGCCACGACGGGGGTGCCGTCCAGTGCGCTGCCCATGATCTTGTCCTTCTGGACATAGTGGGCGAAGCGCTCGTGGTCACCGTCGCCGTGCGAGATCTGCGGCGTCGGCTCGACGAGGGTTCCGGTGCTGCTGCCGCGGTCGGGCTCGGGGATTGGGGTGCTCATGTGGGCCAGGGTACCGCCGGGTGTGCCCGCTTCGGCCTGCCCGGGAAGGCCCCTTCAGTTGAGCGCGGCGTCGTCCGGGTACGTGGCGAACATGGCCAGCCGGCTGCGCTGGCGCCGCAGCACCGCGCGCCACAGCCCCTCCGGCGCCGGCGAGGACACGTCACCGGGCTCGGACTCCACCACGTACCACGCCCCGTCCGCCAGCTCGTCCTCCAGCTGGCCGGGCGCCCAGCCCGCGTACCCGGCGAAGATCCGCAGCGTGCCGAGCTCCGCGGCGACCAGCTCGGGCGGGGCGTCCAGGTCGACCAGCCCGATCGCGCCGTGGATCCGACGCCACCCCATCGGCCCCGCCGCGACGTCGCCGTCGGCCGCGCCGCCGGGCACCACGGCGATGCCGAGCGCGGCGTCCAGCGACACGGGACCGCCCTGGAAGACGACGTCCGGGGTGCCCGTGAGCGCCGCCCAGGACTCCAGCACGTCCGCGACGCCGACCGGCGTGGGCCGGTTCAGCACCACGCCGAGCGCGCCCTCACCGTCGTGCTCGAGCAGCAGCACGACCGCGCGCTCGAAGTTCGGGTCGGCCAGGGAGGGGGTGGCCACCAGCAGCCGGCCTGTGAGCGATGACACCTCCGTCATGGCGACATGATCCCGCAGATCATCCCCGCGCGGGAGCCAACGGCCGTACGGATACGGCAAAGTACGTGCGACCTGCCGCAAGGGCGCGAACGGACCCCGCCCCGGGCGCACCGGGGCGCTCACGCACCGCGTACGCACCGTCCACGGAGGGTTTTGTGGCGAATTCATGACACCGCCCGGGACCCTTCGGACCTACGGAGGGGGGTAGTGGACGGATTAGCATGTGCCCCTGTCCCCCGCCCGACCCGATGTGATCGCGAGTCTCATGACTTCAGTCCCCGACGACGTACTGGTTGTCCACGGCGGCACCCCGCTGGAGGGCGAGATCCACGTCCGCGGCGCGAAGAACCTCGTGCCCAAGGCGATGGTCGCCGCGCTGCTCGGCAGTGGCCCGAGCCGGCTGCGCAACGTGCCGGACATCAGAGACGTCCGGGTCGTCCGCGGCCTGCTGCAGCTGCACGGCGTCACGGTGCGCCCCGGTGAGGAGCCGGGCGAGCTGGTGATGGACCCGTCGCACGTGGAGAGCGCCAACGTCGCCGACATCGACGCGCACGCCGGCTCCTCGCGGATCCCGATCCTGTTCTGCGGCCCGCTGCTGCACCGGCTGGGCCACGCGTTCATCCCCGGGCTCGGCGGCTGCGACATCGGCGGCCGGCCGATCGACTTCCACTTCGACGTGCTGCGCAAGTTCGGCGCCCGGATCGAGAAGCGCGCCGACGGGCAGGTCCTGGAGGCCCCGCAGCGGCTGCGCGGCTGCAAGATCAAGCTGCCGTACCCGTCGGTGGGCGCGACCGAGCAGGTGCTGCTGACGGCCGTCCTCGCCGAGGGCGTGACGGAGCTGTCCAACGCGGCCGTGGAGCCGGAGATCGAGGACCTCATCTGCGTCCTGCAGAAGATGGGCGCGATCATCGCGATGGACACCGACCGGACCATCCGGATCACCGGTGTCGACAAGCTCGGCGGCTACAACCACAAGGCCCTCCCCGACCGCCTCGAGGCGGCGTCCTGGGCGTCGGCGGCGCTGGCCACCGAGGGCGACATCTACGTCCGCGGCGCGCAGCAGCGGTCGATGATGACGTTCCTCAACACGTACCGCAAGGTCGGCGGCGCCTTCGAGATCGACGACGAGGGCATCCGCTTCTGGCACCCAGGCAGCGCGCTGAACGCCATCGCGCTGGAGACGGACGTGCACCCCGGCTTCCAGACGGACTGGCAGCAGCCGCTCGTCGTGGCGCTGACGCAGGCGTCGGGGCTGTCGATCGTGCACGAGACGGTGTACGAGTCGCGCCTGGGCTTCACGTCCGCGCTGAACCAGATGGGCGCGCACATCCAGCTCTACCGCGAGTGCCTGGGCGGTACGCCGTGCCGCTTCGGCCAGCGCAACTTCCTGCACTCCGCGGTCGTGTCGGGGCCGACGAAGCTGCAGGGCGCGGACCTGATCATCCCGGACCTGCGCGGCGGCTTCTCGTATCTGATCGCCGCCCTCGCGGCGCAGGGCACGTCCCGGGTGCACGGGATCGAGCTGATCAACCGGGGTTACGAGAACTTCATGGACAAGCTGGCGAAGCTCGGCGCGAACGTGTCACTGCCGTCGGCGGGCTGAGCTCCCCGGGACTCATCCACAGGCCCGTTCCGCCCCGTTACGGGACGGGGCGGGCCTTTCCCGTACGCCCGGCCCGACATGCCCACGGGGGCGCATCCGGACCGCGCGCCGGCGGTTCGGGTGCGCCCCCGTGGGGTGCTGCGGGGCGGGTTACTTGCCCTTGGCGGCTTCCTTGAGCTTGGAGCCGGCCGAGACCTTGACGCTGAAGCCGGCCGGAATGTCGATCGGCTCACCCGTCTGCGGGTTACGCGCGGTGCGAGCGGCACGGTGGGTGCGCTCGAAGGTCAGGAAGCCGGGGATGGTGATCTTCTCGTCGCCCTTGGCGACGACCTCTCCGGCAGTCTCGGCGAGGGCGGACAGCACGGCATCGGCGTCCTTGCGGGTCACCCCGGCGCGCTCGGACAGAGCGGCCACCAGCTCACTGCGGTTCATATCTAACTCCCGTGTTCTTCTTGCCAATGAGGCGTGCCACGCGGCAGCGCCGCATACGGGCACGCGTAGCCGATGCTGCCAGGGCCCTCTGACAGTCCCCCGACCGGGTCGGACCCGACCGTCGGACATCGGCCGTGGTCCGAGACCCGCGCGCCCGAGACGCATCCTGCACCCACCTGCGGAGGAAAGCCAATCCGGCACCCCACGTACGTACGCCGGACACCCTATGGCGCGTCCGTGCCCGCCGCGCCAGGCGACGCGCCGGGGGCGCACTCCCGGGGCCCCAACGGGCCCCCTCGGAGGTCCCTGAAAGGGCGTCAGGCCGGAATCGTGGGCTGTTCGGTGACCCCGGCGGCCTTCGCCGCGTCGCGCACGGCGTCCGCCACGGCGGGGGCCACCTTGTCGTTGAAGACGCTGGGGATGATGTAGTTCGCGTTGAGCTCGTCGTCCGCCACCACGTCGGCGATGGCGCGGGCCGCGGCGATCATCATGTCGGCGTTGACCGTTCGCGAGTGCGCGTCCAGCAGACCGCGGAACACGCCCGGGAAGACCAGCACGTTGTTGATCTGGTTCGGGAAGTCGCTGCGCCCGGTGGCCACGACGGCGGCCGTCTTGCGGGCCTCCGAGGGGTCGACCTCCGGGTCGGGGTTGGCGAGGGCGAACACGATCGCGCCGTCGGCCATCGTGGCGACGTCCTCGCCGGTCAGGACGTTGGGGGCGGAGACGCCGATGAAGACGTCCGCGCCGCGCACGGCCTCCTTCAGGGTGCCCGTCGCGCCCTCCGGGTTGGTGTTGTCGGCGATCCAGCGCAGCGCGGAGGACTCGTCGGCGTCCACCAGGTCGGCGCGGCCGGCGTGCACCACGCCGTGGATGTCGGCGACCACCGCGTGCTTGACGCCGGCGGCGGTCAGCAGCTTGAGGATCGCGGTGCCCGCGGCGCCGGCGCCGGACATGACGACCTTGACGGAGGAGATCTCCTTGCCGACGACCCGCAGCGCGTTCGTCAGCGCGGCCAGCACCACGATCGCCGTACCGTGCTGGTCGTCGTGGAAGACGGGGATGTCCAGGGCCTCGCGCAGCCGCGCCTCGATCTCGAAGCAGCGCGGGGCGGAGATGTCCTCGAGGTTGATACCGGCAAAGCCGGGGGCGATGGCCTTCACGATGGCAACGATCTCGTCGGTGTCCTGCGTGTCCAGGCACAGCGGCCAGGCGTCGATGCCGGCGAAGCGCTTGAACAGGGCCGCCTTGCCCTCCATCACGGGCAGCGCGGCCTTGGGGCCGATGTTGCCCAGGCCCAGCACGGCGGAGCCGTCGGTGACCACGGCGACGCTGTTGCGCTTGATCGTCAGCCGGCGGGCGTCCTCGGGGTTCTCGGCGATCTGCATGCAGACGCGGGCCACACCCGGGGTGTAGATCATCGACAGGTCGTCACGGTTGCGGATGGGGTGTTTCGACTGCATTTCGATCTTGCCGCCGAGGTGCATCAGGAAGGTCCGGTCGGAGACCTTGCCGATCTGCACGCCCTCCACCGCGCTCAGCTTGTCCACGATCTGGTGGGCGTGCTCGGTGCTGGTGGCCGCGATCGTGACGTCGATGCGGAGCTTCTCGTGTCCGGACGCGGTGACGTCCAGGCCCGTGACATGGCCGCCGGAGGACTCGACGGCCGAGGTGAGCTGGCTCACCGCGCTGCCCCCGGCGGGGACCTCGAGACGGACCGTGATCGAGTACGAGACGCTCGGCGCCGTTGCCATTGCGTGATACCTCTTCGCTTCTGCGTTTGCTTCGGTTGTGCCAACCGATCGTCGCACCTACCGGTGGGTATCCGGTAACCAGGGTCGGAGGGCGGAAAGACTTTTCCGTAACGTGACATCTCGGTCCGGCATTCCCCGAGGCCGCGGGCGCGGGCTCCCGGCGGTGCCGAAAAGTTGCCGTGGGACGGGAATGGCCTGGCGGGATGGGTTTGTTACCCTGATTGAGACACCGGCTCGATCCATGCCCCCGGGCCCAACCTTTGCCGCTACGAGCGGCCTTTTGCCGCGAGGCGAGCTGGCGGGTCGGTGTCTTGGCTTGGCAGTGCGAAGGGCGCCCTCCCCGGAGGGCGCCCTTCGTCGTGCGTACGGCGCCGGCAGGGCCCTACGGCCGCAGCAGGTCCGCCACCCCGTCCCCGTCCGGGACGTCCAGGTCCGCGCGGGACACCACCGTCAGCCGCTGGGTGGCCCGGGTCAGGGCCACGTACAGCACGCGCAGGCCCGCCGGGGACTCGTCGGCGATCTCCGCGGGGGACACGACCAGCGTGGCGTCGTACTCCAGACCCTTGGCCTCCAGCGAGCCCAGCGCCACCACGCGCTCCCCCAGCCCCGCCAGCCAGCCCGCGGCCTCCTCCCGGCGGGCCATGGCCACGACCACGCCCACCGTCCCGTCGACCTCCGCCAGCAGCCGCCCGGCCTCCGCCCGCACCGTGTCCGCGAGGGAGTCACCGGCGACGGTGAACCGCGGCGCCAGCCCCGTGGAGCGCACCGCCGTCGGCGGGGTCTTCCCCGGCATCGCCAGGGCCAGCACGCGCGAGGCGATGTCGGCGACCTCGGCGGGGTTGCGGTAGTTCACCGTCAGCTCGAAGCGGCGGCGCGGGCGGCTGCCCAGGGCCTCCGTACGGGCCTCGGCGGCCTCCTCGGGGTCCGACCACGACGACTGCGCGGCGTCCCCGACGACCGTCCAGGTGGCGTGCCGGCCGCGGCGGCCGACCATGCGCCACTGCATGGGCGTGAGGTCCTGCGCCTCGTCGACGATGACGTGCGCGTACTCCCGGCGCTCCTCGGCGAGCCGCTCGGCCCGCTCCCGGCGGGACTCCGCCGCCTGCCCGGGCATCAGCTCCTCCAGCCCCGTGAGCTGGTCCAGCGGGTCGGCGACGCGGGGCCCGCGGGGCCGGGCGGGGGTGCCGAGGACCGCCTGCAGCTCGTCGAGCAGGGCGACGTCGTGCACGGAGTACACCGGCGCGTCCCCCGCCGCCCGGGTGAGCGACCGGCGCAGCCGGCGGATCTCCTCCGGCCGCAGCACCCGCCGCGACCAGCGGTGCAGCGACCGCTCGTCCGCCATGGCCGTCAGCACCTCACGCGGGGTGAGCTCGGGCCACCAGGTCTCGAGGAACCCGGTGAAGGCGTCCTCGTCCGCGACGTCCTCGTCGAACGCCTGCCGCGCCTCCTGGGCCAGCTGCGGGTCCAGATGCCGGCGCGGGCCGCCGGACTTCGTCCACAGCGCGTCCAGCAGCAGCCGCCGGGCCCGGGGCCGCAGCAGGTTGATGGGCGCGGTCCCGCCGAGGACGGTCTGCTTGACGCGCCGCAGCTCGTCCTCGTCCAGCTCGATCCGGGCCCCGAACGCGACGACGCGCAGCCCCGCCCGCCCCGCCGGCCGGGCGCCCTCGATCACGCCGCGCGCGGCACGCCGCAGCACCCGGGTCATCCGCGCGGAGCCCTTGATCCGGGCCACGGCCGGCGGGTCGTACGCGGTGGCCTCGGCCCCGTCGACCAGCGACCCGATCGCCCGGATCGCCACCTGCCCCTCCTCGCCCAGCGACGGCAGGACGCCCTCGGTGTACGCGACGAGCAGCGGCGTCGGGCTGACGATGAGGATGCCCCCGGCGTAACGCCGCCGGTCCTGGTACAGCAGATACGCGGCGCGGTGCAGCGCGACGGCGGTCTTGCCCGTACCGGGTCCGCCCTCGACCTCCGTGACGGAGGCGGCGGGAGCGCGGATGACGAGGTCCTGCTCGGCCTGGATGGACGAGACGATGTCGCGCATCGTGTGCGTACGGGCCCGGCCCAGCGCCGCCATCAGGGCGCCGTCACCGATGACGGCCAGCTCCTCGCCGTCCAGGGTGACGGTCAGCTCGGGGCGCAGGAGGTCGTCCTCGACGCCCAGCACCCGGCGGCCCTTGGAGCGGATCACCCGGCGCCGCACGACCCGGCCGGGGGCGACGGGCGTGGCGCGGTAGAACGGGGCGGCGGCGGGCGCGCGCCAGTCGATGACCAGGGGCGAGTACTCGGCGTCCAGGACGCCGAGGCGGCCGATGTGCAGGGTCTCGGCGATCTCCGCGCGGCCGTCGTGGACGGCGTCGTCGGCGGGGTCGACGGAGGTCATCGCGCCGTCGGGGCCGCGGACGCCGTCCTTGCCGGGGAGCAGGTCGATGCGGCCGAAGAGGAAGTCCTCGAACTCGCTGTTCAGCCGGTTCAGATGGACGCCGGCCCGGAACACCTGGGCGTCGCGCTCGGCGAGCGCGCCGGGTGTGCCGACATGGACCCGTTTGGCGGCGTCGTCCATCAGGAACTCCGCCTCGTGGATCTTCTCCTCGAGCCGGACGTACACCCGGTCCAGATGGACCTGTTCGGACGTGATCTCCCGGTCGCGGGCGGACTCGGCGGCGCCCGAGTCGAACGTGGCACCGTACGCGGCCAACGCGTCCCCCTTCGTGCAGGTTAGGCAGCCGTCTACCGTACGCGATGGGGGACCTGTCAGCCAACGTCCGGTAGGTCACGTGTCAGACGCAACTGTGACCAGGACTTCGCCGTCTTTGGTACGTACCACGAATCGGGCGATACGGTCAGGCGGCATCCCCGAGGCACCGTCGATGTAGAGGGGCTGCTGACCGCTGCCGAAGTTGTAGCCCCCGGCCGGAACGGACCAGGTGGACAGCGTCTCCTCCGCCCCGTCCCGCCCCACCGCGACCAGCGAGCAGCTGCGCGGCCCGGTCACCCCCGTCAGCTCCAGCACCGCGTGCGTCCCCCAGGCCATGGCCTGGGTGGCGACGACGGCCGTCACATGGCTGCCGGGGTCGGTGGCGCCGGCCTTGTGCAGCCCGCCGCGTTCGAAGAGGTCACGGGCGGGGTTCTGGGCCACCACTGCGGTCCGCTCCTTGCCGGCGACCACCAGGCCCGTGACCACCGGCCCCCCGACGATCAGCACGGCCGCCACGGCGGTGAGCCGGCGCCGTCGCCGCCGTACCGTCCGCTGCCGGGCCGCGGCGGCGGCGAGCGTACGGTCCAGCAGCCCGTCCGGCGGGGGTTCGGCCTCCGGGGCGCCGGGGCCGAGGTCGGCCAGCAGCTCCGTGACGCCGAGGAGGGACTCCAGCTCGGCGGCGCACCGGTCGCAGCCGGCCAGATGCTCCTCGAACCGCGTCGCGTCCTCGCCGGTCAGGAGCCCGAGGGCGTACGCGCCGACGTCCGTGTGCGGGACAGAGCTCATTCCCCGGCCCCTCTCTCCTCCAGCGACAGCCGCAGCGACCGCAGGGCGTAGAACACCCGCGACCGCACCGTGCCCGGCGGCACCCGCAGCGCCTCGGCCGCCTCCGCCACGGTACGTCCCCGGAAGTACGTCTCGACCAGCGCCTGCCGGTGCGCCTCGCTGAGGTCCCCGAGCGCGTCGGCGATCGTCATCCGGTGCAGCGCCCGGTCGATGTCGTCGGCGGCCGGCACCGACTCCAGCGGCCCGGCGTCCACCTCCTGCGGCCGCGCCTGCCGGCTGCGGTGCCCGTCGATGACGATGCGCCGCGCGACGGTGACGAGCCAGGGCCGCACGGACCCGGTGGCCCGCCGCAGCCGCTCCGCGTTCTTCCAGGCCCGCAGCAGGGTCTCCTGCACGACGTCCTCGGCCCGGTGCCGGTCCCCGGCGACGAGCCGCAGCACGAACGCGAACAACGGCCCGGCGTGCTCGGCGTACAGCGCCCGCATCAACTCCTCGTCGGGCAGCCTCTCCCGCTCGGCCTCACGGGCCCGTCCGTACGGGCGGTCGTCCGTCATCAGGGCATCGTTGCGCACGGCTCACCTCTGGGTCGAGACCTTCCGGTCATCGGTACGCATCCGACGGCCGTGCGGCTCAACCCCGGTCAGCCGTCCCCGTACTTCGTCTCCGCCGACGGATCGTGCGCCAGCCGGTACCCCCGCTTCACCACCGTCTGGATCAGCTTCGGCGTCCCCAGCGCCGTCCGGAGCCGGGCCATCGCCGTCTCCACCGCGTGCTCGTCCCGCCCCGCGCCCGGCAGCGCGCGCAGCAGGTCCGCGCGGGACACCACCCACCCCGGGCGCCGGGCCAGCGTGCGCAGCAGGACCATCCCCGCCGGGGGGACCGGCCGCAGCGCGCCGTCCACCAGCGCCGCCCGGCCGCGGATCTCGAGCCGGTGGCCGGCGACCGGCAGCGGGCGCACCCGGCCGGGGAGCTCCACCGCGAGGAGCTGGACCAGCGGGCCCAGACGGAAGCGCGCGGGCTGCGCCGTCGGCACGTCGTGCCGCTCCAGCGGCAGCGCCGTCACCGGCCCCACGCACGCCGCCAGCACGTCCGTCCGCAGCGCCCCCAGCACCTCCTCCCGCACGCCCCGCTCCCGCGCCCGCTCCAGGAAGCTCGCCCCCGCCGGGGCCGACGTGAACGTGACCGCGTCCACCGTCCGCGCCACCACCGCGTCCAGCAGCCGGTCGACGGGGCCGAGGTCCTCCGGCGGCATCCACCGGTACACCGGCACCGCCACCACCTCCGCCCCCGCCGCCCGCAGCGCCTCCGTGAACCCGGGCAGCGGCTCGCCGTGCAGCTGCAGCGCGATCCGCCGCCCCTCGACGCCCTCCGTCAGGAGCCGGTCCAGCACCTCCGCCATGGACTCCGACGCCGGCGACCACTCCTCCGTCAGCCCCGCCGCCCGGATCGCGCCGCGCACCTTGGGGCCGCGCGCGAGAAGCCGTACCGTCGACAGCCGCTCCAGCAGCCGCTCGCCCAGCCCCCAGCCCGCCGCCGCCTCGACCCAGCCGCGGAAGCCGATCGCGGTCGTCGCGACCACGATGTGCGGGGCGTCGTCGACGATCTGCTTGGTTCTCGCCAGCAGCTCCGTGTCGTCCGGCAGCGGCACGATCCGCAGCGCCGGCGCGTGCTGGACGGCGGCGCCGCGCCGCTGGAGGAGGGCGCCGAGCTCGTCGGCCCGCCGGGCGGCGGTCACGCCCACGGTGAACCCGGCGAGGGGTTTGATCATTTCGTCCATAGGTCTCTCGTCCCCGGCTCGGTGCCAACGTCGCCCGCGACGGCCGGCTGGCGACCATCGTCCCCGGGGCGGGTGACGTACGCGGATCAAGGCGATTTCCTCGCTGTTACGTCACACGTGAGCGTAGGCGGGCTGCCCCGGCGCGGCCGCGGGAGCGCCGGTGGGCAGGGGGCGGCGCAGGTAGACGGCCCAGGTCAGGGCGAAGCAGACGGCGTAGAAGGCGAGGAAGGACGCGCACGCGACGGTGCCGTCGCCGCCGCTGAGGAAGGACTGGCGGAAGGCGAGGTTGACGCCGAGCCCGCCGAGCGCGCCGACCGCGCCGATCAGCCCCATGGACGCGCCGGACAGCCGCCGCCCGTACGCCTGCGCCTCCTCGCCGGTGAGGCCCGAGGCGAATGCCTTGGCCAGGTAGATGCCGGGGATCATCTTGTACGTCGAGCCGTTGCCGAGGCCGCTGAGGGCGAACAGCGGGATGAACCCGGCGAGATACAGCGGCAGCGACTCCCGCACGGACGCCATGACGACGAGCCCGGTGAAGGCGGCCATGCCGAGGAAGTTCCACAGGGTGATGCGCGCCCCGCCGAACCGGTCCGCGAGCCTGCCGCCGACCGGGCGGATCAGGGAGCCCAGCAGCGGGCCGACGAAGGTGAGGGAGGCGGCCTGCAGGGGCGTACGGCCGAACTGGCTCTGCAGGACGAGGCCGAAGGCGAAGCTGTAGCCGATGAACGAGCCGAACGTGCCGACGTAGAGGAACGACATGATCCACGTGTGGCGGTCGCGGGCGGCCTCGAGGGCGGCTCCGGTGTCGTTGCGTACAGGCGCGAGGTTGTCCATCCGGCGGGCCGCGAGGGCGGCGGCGATCACGATGAGCGGAATGTATACGGCCAGCAGGACGCGCGGCCGGCCGGCGCCCGCGGTGCCGATGACCAGCAGGCCGACGAGCTGGACGACGGGGACGCCGATGTTGCCGCCGCCGGCGTTGAGGCCGAGGGCCCAGCCCTTCTCGCGCAGGGGGAAGAAGGCGTTGATGTTGGTCATGGAGGAGGCGAAGTTGCCGCCGCCGACGCCCACCAGGGCGGAGACCGCGAGGAACGTGCCGTACGAGGTGCCGGGCTCCATCACCACCAGGAGGGCGACGGTGGGGACGAGGAGGAGGGAGGCGCTGATCACCGTCCAGTTGCGGCCGCCGAAGCGGGCGACGGCGAAGGTGTACGGGACGCGGACGACGGAGCCGACGAGGGTGGCCATGGCGACGAGGAAGAACTTGTCGGCGGGGGTGAGGCCGTACTCGGGGCCCATGAAGAGGATGAGGACGGAGAACATCGTCCACACGGAGAAGCCGATGTGCTCGGCGACCACGGAGTAGAGGAGGTTCCGCCGGGCGATCTTCTCCCCGCCTCCCGCCCAGAACCCCGCGTCCTCCGGGTCCCAGTGCTCGATCCACCGCTTGCCTGTACGTGACCCTGTACGCGACGTCATGGCGTGCCTCCTGCTCGTGCCGGGCTGGTACGCCGACGGTAGGAACGCCGCGTTACCCGTCGGGTGGCGCGGCGTGACAGCCGGGGAACCGTGCGCTCACCCCGGCCGGGGATCACCGGTGAGGGACGATGGATGTATGCGCCCGCTGCTCTTCCTCGACGTCGACGGCCCACTCATCCCCTTCGGGGCGCCCGGCGGCTACCCGGAGTTCCCGCCGGAGACGGAGGACGGGCTGCGGGAGCGGGACTTCGTGGTGGTCGGGGAGTGGCTGGCCTCAGTCGTTCGGTGAGAGCCAGGAGCCCGGGGGGAACTGGAGCCAGTCGCCCTCGTCCGCGAGTTTGTCGGCGGTGGTCTGCAGGGCCGTGAGGCCGTCGTGGCGCAGGCCACGGCGCCAGACCAGGGAGACGGGGGAGATCGGGACCGGGTCGCAGATCGGGCGCAGGACCATGCCGGGCATCCCGATGAACTGCATCGACGCCAGCACCGACCAGCCCCGCTCGCGGACGATCCGGGTGAACTCCTCCTCCCCCGCGATCTCCGGGAAGGGCTCCGCCATCCTGATCCCGTGCCGGGCGAAGAACTCCGTCGCCAGGGACGTCCATTCGGTCGTGGCCGGGTTCCCGGCAGCCGCGTACAGGATCTCGCCGCGCAGCTTCCCCGCCGGGACCTCCTTCAGATCGGCGAGGGGGTGGGTCTCGGGCAGCAGGACGGCCATCCGCTCGTACCGTACGAGCCGGTGGTCGAGCCGCGACCGCACCTCCGCCGGCAGCCCCGTCACCCGGCCGAACGACACGTCCAGCCGCCCGGCGAGGATCTCCGCCGCCGCACCCGCCAGCCCGCTGTGGAAGCGCGCCGCGAACTCCACGCCGGGCGTCCGCCGCCGCGCGGCCCGCAGCACCTGGTACGCGGTGGACGCCCGCGCGCCGACGTCCACCAGCAGCGGGGTGTCCGACACCGTGCAGGCGGCGGCGAGTTCGTCGTACGCGGCCAGCACCCGGCTGATGTACGGCAGCAGCCTTTCACCCTCAGGGGTGAGTTGGACCTGCCGCGTCGTACGCTCGAAGAGCTCCGCGCCCAACTCCTCCTCGAGTCTGCGGATATCGCGGGAGAGCGCCTGCTGGGCGACGTAGAGCCGGGCGGCGGCGCGGGTGAAGTGGAGTTCTTCGGCGACGGCGGCGAAGGCGCGCAGCAGCCGGGGATCTGGTGCCATGGGCGTCATTAAACACATCGTGGGCCTGCCGCCATTCACATCACGGATGCGTGAATGACGCTCGAACAGGTGTTGGACCACGGGCGCGCCCGCCCCCCAGACTCACCGCATGCCGATCATCCGCACCTACGCCCGCCTCTTCGCCGTCCCCGGCACCCGCGCGTTCACCGTCTGGAACCTCGTCGCCCGGCTCCCCATGGGCATGTTCGGCATCAGCGCGGTCATGATGATCGCCGCGGGCTACGGCTCGTACGCCCTGGCCGGCGCCGTCACCGCCACCGGCCTCGCCGCCAACGCGGTCGTCGGCCCCCTCGTCGCCCGCGCCGTGGACCGCCACGGCCAGTCCCGCACCGCCGTCCCCGCCACGGCGGTGGCCGGCTGCGGGGCGCTCGGACTCGCGGCGTGCGCCCATCTGCACGCCCCCGCCTGGACGCTGTTCACCGCGTACGTCCTGATGGCGGCCACCCCGAACACCGGCGGGATGTCACGCGCACGGTGGGCGCACCTCTTCCGGGACGACGCGAAAGCGCTGCACACCGCCAACTCCTTCGAGCAGGCGGCGGACGAGGTCTGCTACCTGCTGGGCCCGGTGCTGGGGGCGTTCCTGTGCACGGCGCTGTTCCCGGAGGCGGGGACGCTGGTGGGGGCGGTGCTGATGGTGACGGGGGTGGTGCTGTTCGCCGCGCAGCGGGGGACGGAGCCGCCGGCCGGCGGGGGCGCGGCGGTGCCGCTGCGGGTGGGGGGCGCCGTGCCGCTGCTGGCGGTGTTCGCGGCGACGGGGGTGGTGTTCGGGTCGCTGGAGGTGGTGACGATCGCGTTCGCCGACGGTCAGGGGCACCGGTCGGTGGCGGGAGGCGTGCTGGCGCTGCAGGCGGCGGGATCGTGCGTGGCGGGGCTGGTGTACGGGGCCGTCCCGGGCGGGGTGGACGCGCGGCGGCTGCGGGTGTGCCTCGCGGCGATGGCGGGGCTGATGACGGCGCCGCTGCTCGCCGCCCGGGCCGGCGGCCTCCCGGCCCTGGCCCCGGCGCTGCTCGTCGCGGGGATGGCGACGGCGCCGACCATGGTCACCGCGATGCATCTCGTCCAGCGCCGCACGCCGCCGGAGCGCCTCAACGAGGGGATGACGGTCGCCGTCACGGCGATCCTCGGCGGCATCGCGGCCGGTTCGGCGCTCGGGGGCTGGGCCGTGGAGCACGCGGGGGAGCCGGTGACGGGCTACTGGCTGCCGGTGGGGGCGGCGGCGGTGGCGCTGGTGGCGTCGCGGAGGGTGTGAGGGGCGGGCACTCTACAACAGAACAGCCGTACGCCTCACTGGTGTTTGCGTAACCCCTCATCCGTCTGCACAGTGGACATTCCGGCCCCGCTCCTGCCCACGGGCCGCCTCTTTGCGGAGAGGTCGTCACGGGGAAGGCGGTAGGCGTGCCATGGAGAGGCTGGAGCCGGGGGATCCCCGGTCGATCGGCGCGTACCGGCTCATCGGCCGGCTGGGCGCGGGCGGGATGGGCCGCGTCTTTCTCGCCCGCTCGGACCGGGGCCGTACGGTCGCCGTCAAGCTGATCCACGAACGGCTCGCCCAGGAGCCCCTGTTCCGCACCCGCTTCCGGCAGGAGGTGACGGCCGCCCGGCGCGTCGGCGGGGAGTGGACGGCGCCGGTGCTGGACGCCGACACCGAGGCCGAGGTGCCGTGGGTGGCCACCGGATACATCGCGGGGCCGTCGCTGGAGGACATCGTCGCGCGGGACTACGGGCGGCTGCCCGAGGCGTCGGTACGGGTGCTGGCCGCCGGCCTCGGGCGCGCGCTGGAGGCCGTCCACGCTGCCGGAATCGTCCACCGGGACCTCAAGCCGTCGAACGTGCTGCTGACGCTGGACGGTCCGCGGGTCATCGACTTCGGCATCGCGCGGGCGCTGCACGCCTCCGGCGAGGAGTCCGTGACACACGCGGGGACGGCCGTCGGGTCGCCGGCGTTCATGGCGCCGGAGCAGGTGCGGGGGGAGCGGCTGACGCCGGCGGGGGACGTCTTCAGCCTGGGGTCGGTGCTGGTGTACGCGGCGTCGGGGCGGATGCCGTTCGGGTCGCCGGAGGGCGGCGTGATGGGGCTGATGTTCCGGATCACGCACGAGGAGCCGGACCTGACGGGCGTACCGGAGGGTCTGTGGCCGCTGGTCGGCCGGTGCCTGGCGAAGGACCCGGCGGCGCGGCCCACGCCGGAGGAGGTCGTGCGGCTGGCGCACGCCCCGCGCGTGGGGTCGGGCGGGGAGCCGTGGCTGCCGGGCGGGGTGCTGGCGCGGCTGGGACGGCACGCGGTGCGGCTGCTGGAGGTGGAGGAGGAGGAGGACGGGGACGCCCGCGCCGTGGTGCGCCAGGAGGGTCACCGGGCGGCCCGCCGCCCCCGGCGCCTGCGGGGGGTGCTGATGACCGCGGCGGTGGCGCTGGTCACGACGCTCGCGGGCCTGACGGCGCTGCTCCTGGCCGGCTCGGACTCCCCCGGGGAGGAGGGGTACGCCCAGACCCCGTCCGCCCACGACAGCGCCGCGGCGGGCGGCACGGCGACGACCCGGCGCCCGGGGACGGGGTCGACGCCGGGGGTGTCCCCGGCGGCGAAGCGCTCGGGGAAGGCGAGCGGGACGCCGTCGGCCGGCGGGTCCGCGGCCACGCCGTCGGACGCCGCTACGGACGGCGGCGGCGCGTCACCGAGCGGTACGAGCACGCCGGCGCCGGCGGGCGACGTCCCCCCGTCGTTCCTGGGCACCTGGACGACGGACTACACCCTGGCCCTGGCCTCCCACCACCGCGAACTGACGATCACCCAGGGCCGTATCGGCACCCGGGTCATCACCCTCACGGGCACCGGCAAGAGCGCCCTGGGCGCCCGCTACACCTGCACCTGGACGGCAACCCTCACCGAACCCACGGCCCCCGGCACCCCCTTACGCCTCAGCCCCACCACACTCACCCACTCCCAGCCCACTTCGGCCTGCACCGCGGAACCGGCCACGACGCTCACCCTGATCGACGCCACAACGCTGCGCCGCGAGTGGACGGACGGCTCCCGCAAGCCGCTGACGTTCACGAAGGGCTGACCTACGCCTTCTCCGCCACGAACGTCCCCCGCTGGGGCACGGTGAACACGACTCCGTCCTCCGCGAGCACGGCGATCGACCGCCGCTCACCCAAGGAGTGACCCCTCGCGGGAACGACTGAGGGGACGAATCGGAACGGCACTCGACACCATCCGCCCACCCCGTCCCCCAGGGGGTGTGGGTGGGCGGAGCCCCCCACAGCGCGCGGCGAAGCCGCGCAAAACACAACGAGGGCGAAGCGGCCTGCGCTGTCCGCAGGCACACTTCGCCCTCGCTCTCGTGGAGATGGCGGGAATCGAACCCGCGTCCAACGGTGCGGAATCAGGGCTTCTCCGTGTGCAGTCCGCTGTGAGTTTCTCGGCCCCGGAGATCACGCGGACAAGTCTCCGACGGGCTCAGCCACTGTTTGGTTTCCCGCTACACCCCGTGACCGGGCCTAACGGTTTAGTTCCCTTGATGATGCCAGGATCCGGGTCGGGAACACCCCCGGGCTGACACTTCGCAAGTCGCTACTTAGGCAGCGAGGGCGAAGGAATCGCGCTTGGAATTGGCGATTATTGGTTTCGGCCTGTGGTTTACGAGATCATGGCCGCTTCCTCGACACGCTTCCCCTGCTTCGACAGCCGCTGTCGAAACCGATCATCCCCATGTGTTTTTTTCAAGGTGCGCACCCATCGGGTGCACTGCCATCGTACGGGATCAACACCGCCCGGGGCCACTACATTCCCCGCAGGTCACCGACACCCGGGAGCGGGCTACGCCCGCTGGCGGCGGCGGGCGGCGGAGATCGCCTTGTCCGTCTCGCGGCGGTCCTGCTGCTCGCGCAGGGTCTGCCGCTTGTCGTACTCCTTCTTGCCCTTGGCCAGCGCGATCTCGATCTTCGCGCGGCCCTTCCTGAAGTACAGGGCGAGCGGCACGATCGTGTGCGCCGTCTCCTGCGACTTGGCCTCGAGCTTGTCGATCTCCGAGCGGTGCAGCAGCAGCTTGCGCCGGCGCCGGGCGGCGTGGTTGGTCCACGTGCCCTGGGCGTACTCCGGGATGTGCACGTTGTGCAGCCACGCCTCGCCGCCGTCGATCTGCACGAAGCCGTCGGCGAGCGACGCGCGTCCCAGGCGCAGCGACTTCACCTCGGTGCCGGTGAGCACCAGCCCGCACTCGTAGGTGTCGAGGATGTGGTAGTCGTAGCGCGCGCGCTTGTTCTGCGCGATCAGCTTGCGGTCCGGGTCCTTGATTTTCGCCATAGCCCCGTCATTCTCGCACTAGACCCCGGCCCCGAGGCCACTCAATACCGTGCGCGCCTCGCCCATCGCCTCCCCGGGCCGCGTCACCTGCAGGTCCGGCTCGACACCCCGGCCCTCCGGGCTCCGCCCGGACGGCGTGCGGTACTGGCCCACGGTCAGCTCCGCCACCGACCCGTCGGGCATCGGCCGCGGCAGCTGTACGGTGCCCTTCCCGAACGTCCGGCCGCCCACGACGACCGCCCGCCCGCGGTCCTGCAGCGCCCCGGCCAGCAGCTCCGCGGCGCTCATCGTGCCGCCGTCGACCAGCACGACCAGCGGGGTCGTCGTGTCACCGCCGGGGCGGGCGTACAGGGCGTGCTGGCGTCCGCGCAGGTCGTACGTGGCCACCACCCCGTCGTCCAGGAACGCGGACGCGGCGCCCACGGCCTCGGCGACCAGGCCCCCGGGATTCCCGCGCAGGTCGAGCACGATGCCCGTACCGGCGGCGGAGCGCACCGCCTCGCGCACCCGCGCCCCGCTCCCGCGCGTGAAGGACTCGACGCGGATCACGGCCGGCCCGGAGTCGTACGCCAGCGTGACCGGGTCCACCGTGAGCCGCTCCCGGATCAGGACCTCCCGCCAGCGGCCCGTGCCGCGGCGTACGAGGTCCAGGCTGACGGCGCTGCCGACGGCGGCGGGGGCGACCCCGGCCTCGGAGCGCAGCCGGGCGACGACGTCCGTGACGGGCTCGCCGGTGACCCGGGCGCCGTCGATGCGCAGCAGCCGGTCCCCGGCGCGGATCCCGGCGCGGTCGGCTGGGCTGTGGGGCAGCACGCGGGAGACCGCTATCCGGCCGCCCCTGCCCCGTACGATCCACAGCCCGACACCGGTGTACCGGCCGTCCAGGCCCTGCCGGACCCCCTCGTACTCCCCCGCGCTGTACGCCGCCGACCAGCGGTCGCCGCTGCGGCTGACGAGCTCACGGGCGGCCGGCGCGGGGACGTCGGCGGAAGGGGCGGGCACCAGGGCGTCGCGCGCGGGCTCCGGACCGTCCCACAGCGTTCCCGTCGCCCGGCGGCCGTCCTCGGCCCAGGAGCCGGTGGCCGCGCCGGCGGCGAGGACACTGGCGAACAGGAGGGTGAGGGCCGCCCCGCGGCGCACGGCCCGGGGTGGGTGAATCCTTCTCCGCCCCTCCTGGCTCGGTGCGCTCCGGACGCGGGTATACGGTCCCGACATGTCGCCGAGTCTAGGACAGAAGCGGGCGCGGAAGGGGCAGTTGACCCCGGCCGCACCCGCATGGGCTGTCCCTTATCTCACACCTTCAGGTACTTGCGCAGCGCGACGAACGCTGCCACGGCCGGCATCAACAGCCCCACCGCGAGCACCAGCGGCAGCACTCTTATCACCTGGTCCCACCCGATGAAGTTGATCAGCGGCAGCTTCTCCGCCAGGTTCATCCCGTTGTCGATCATGAAGTAACGCCCGGCGACGAGCAGCACGCAGGCCAGGCCAGCGCCCAACAGCCCCGCGACGGCGGCCTCCATGATGAACGGCACCTGGATATAGAGGCTCGATGCGCCCACCAGCCGCATGATCCCGGTCTCGCGCCGCCGGCTGAACGCGGACACCCGGACCGTGTTGACGATCAGCATCAGCGCGACGACCAGCATCAGCGCCATGATGAAGACCGCGGCGAAGTTCAGGTTCCGCAGGAGTTCGAAGAGGTTCTTCAGCAGGTTCCGCTGGTCCTGCACCTCCTGCACCCCGGGCCGGTCCGCGAACGCGCTGGCGACCACCTCGTACTTGGTGGGGTCCGTCAGCTTGATCCGGTACGACTCCTGCATCTGGTCGGGGGTGAGGGAGCTGGCCAGCAGGGAGTCGCCGAACTGCTCCTTGTAGTGCTTGTACGCCTCCTGCGAGGACTCGTACGTCACCGTCTCGACCAGCGGCATCTTGTCCAGATCCGCCTTGATGACGTCCTTCTGCTGCTTGGTGACCGCCCCCTTCCCGCAGTTCTTGGAGGTCTCCTGGTCCGCCTTGTTGCAGAAGAAGATCGAGACGTTGACCTTGTCGTACCAGTACCCCTTCATCACGTCGACCTGCTTGTTGAGCAGCAGCGCCGAGCCGAAGAGGGCGAGGGACAGGGCGACGGAGACGACGACCGCGAAGGTCATCGTGAGATTGCGCCGGAGACCGACGCCGATCTCCGAGAAGATGAACTGGGCGCGCATGCCCGTCCTTTCAGACTGTCGAGCTTGGGGCTGCCGGGGGACTCAGTGCTGGTATCCGTAGACACCGCGCGACTGGTCGCGTACCAGGAGGCCCTTCTCGAGTTCGATGACGCGCCGGCGCATCTGGTCGACGATCTGCTGGTCGTGGGTGGCCATGATCACGGTGGTGCCGGTCCGGTTGATCCGGTCCAGCAGCTTCATGATCCCGACCGAGGTCTGGGGGTCGAGGTTGCCCGTCGGCTCGTCCGCGATCAGCAGCATGGGGCGGTTGACGAAGGCCCGGGCCACCGCCACGCGCTGCTGCTCACCGCCGGAGAGCTCGCCGGGCATCCGGTCCTGCTTGCCGGCCAGGCCGACGAGGTCGAGGACCTCGGGGACGGTCTTGCGGATCTGGCCGCGCGGCTTGCCGATCACCTCGAGCGCGAAGGCGACGTTCTCGCCGACGGTCTTGTTGGGCAGCAGCCGGAAGTCCTGGAAGACGGTGCCCAGCTGGCGGCGCATCTGCGGCACCTTCCAGTTGGAGAGCCGGTTCAGGTCCTTGCCCAGGACGTGCACCTGCCCGTGGGTGGCGCGCTCCTCGCGGAGCATCAGGCGCAGGAAGGTGGACTTGCCGGAGCCGGACGAACCCACCAGGAACACGAACTCACCTCTCTCGATGTCGAGAGAGACATCCCGCAGGGCGGGACGGTTCTGCTTGGGATAGATCTTCGTGACGTTGTCGAATCGGATCACGGCGCGGCTCCCTGTCGGTCGCGGCCGACCATACGCGAACCCGGGGGCGGCGCGCAGTCACCGTGTGCGGTAAGTGCGTTTCGTCACGTTTGACCTCGGAGCAATTCCGGCATCGGGCGTACGGTTTCCGGCCGTCCCGTACGCCGGAGGGACCGGGACCGGCTGGGCCGCGCGCCGATTCGCCGGAGAACTGGCACAGTGGTAGGGGAAAGGCCTGCAGGGAGGAGGAGAGCGCATGACAAGCGACTGGCTGGTGTGCGCCAACTGCGCGGGGCCCGTGAGCGAGGGCCGGTGCGCCGTCTGCCGGGCGAGCAGGGAGCGGCTCCAGCGGGAGTACGGCTTCGCCGTGACCCCGGCGATGGTGCTGTGGCTCCTCGCACTGCTGGCGGCCGTCGCCGCCGTGCTCTTCCTGGAGCACCAGACGGCCTGAGAGGCGCACGAAGGGCCCGGAGCAGCTCGCTCCGGGCCCTTCGCCGTATGCGGGGTCGTACGGCCCTACGCGGCCTTCTCCTGCTGCTTGCGCCAGCGGATGCCCGCCTCGAGGAAGCCGTCCAGCTCGCCGTCCAGGACGGCCTGCGGGTTGCCGACCTCGTGCTCCGTGCGCAGGTCCTTGACCATCTGGTAGGGCTGCAGCACGTACGACCGCATCTGGTTGCCCCAGGAGCCGGCGGTGTCGCCCTTGAGGGCGTTCATCTTCGCCTGCTCCTCCTCCTTGCGGCGGGCCAGCAGGCGGGCCTGCAGGACGCGCATGGCGGCGGCGCGGTTCTGGATCTGGGACTTCTCGTTCTGGCAGGAGACCACGATGCCGGTCGGCAGGTGCGTGATGCGGACCGCGGAGTCCGTGGTGTTGACGGACTGGCCGCCGGGGCCCGAGGAGCGGAAGACGTCGATGCGCATCTCGTTCTCCGGGATGTCGACGTGGTCGGTCTGCTCCACGACGGGCAGCACCTCGACGCCGGCGAAGGACGTCTGGCGGCGGCCCTGGTTGTCGAAGGGGGAGATGCGGACCATGCGGTGCGTGCCCTGCTCGACGGAGAGGGTGCCGTAGGCGTACGGGACCTTCACGGCGAAGGTCGTCGACTTGATGCCGGCCTCCTCCGCGTACGAGGTGTCCAGCACCTCGGTGGGGTAGCCCTTGCGCTCGGCCCAGCGCAGATACATGCGCTGCAGCTGCTCCGCGAAGTCGGAGGCGTCGACGCCGCCGGCCTCGGCACGGATCGTGACCATGGCCTCACGCGGGTCGTACTCGCCGGACAGCAGGGTGCGGACCTCGAGCTCGTCGACGTCCTTGCGGGCGGACATCAGCTCGCTCTCCGCCTCCGCGAGGGAGTCGGCGTCGCCCTCGGCCTCGGCCAGCTCGTGCAGCACCTCGACGTCGTCGATGCGGCTGCCCAGCTCCTCGACCTTGCGGATCTGACCCTGGACCGCCGAGAGCTGGCTGGTCACCTTCTGGGCGTTGTCCGGGTCGTCCCACAGGCCGGGGTCCGCGGCACGCTCCTCGAGCGCGGCGGCGTCGCCCCGCAGCTTGTCGAGGTCGAGGACGGCGACGATCGACTCCATCGTCGTCCGGAGGTCTTTGAGCGCTTCAGCGAAGTCAGGTACAGCCACGCTGACAGGGTACTGGCTGCGCGGGGCATACGACGTCCCCGGTCCGGTGGCTCCCTAGAGGGCGAGCCAGCCGACCACGGCCGCCGTCACCACCACGACGGCGGCCACCACGACGGCCAGGCGGAGGCGGCGGACGCGGGCCGCGGTGCGGGCGCGGGCGGAGCCGGGGCGGGGGGCGCCGTGGACGCGGGGGACGCGGGCGGTGCCCAGGGGGCCGCCTGCCAGCTCGTCGGCGGAGGGGACGCGCATGCTGGTGTGGGTGTCGCGGTTGGAGTCGGGGACGGAGCCGTGGACCAGGGGGACGGCGCCGCGCCGGGGGCGCTCCTCGGGGGTCTTCGCCGGCTCCGGGAGGGGGTCGGGCTCGTACGCGGCGGTGGGCTCGTGCGGCTCGTCGACGTCGAGGCGGGGCATGCCCTTGAGGTCCGGGAGGATCTCGCGCAGCGCGGTGGCCATCTCGGCGGCGCGCAGCCGGGACGCGGGGGCCTTGGCCAGACACTGCAGGACGAGCTGCCAGAGCTCGTCGGGGATGCCGGGCAGCGGGGCCACCGTCTCCGTGACGTGGCGGCGCAGGACGGCGCCGGGGTGGCCGCCGCCGAAGGGGGTGAAGCCGGCGAGGAGTTCGTACAGGACCGTCGCCAGGGCGTAGATGTCGACGGCCGCGCGGGCGGGGAGGCCCTCGACGAGCTCGGGGGCGAGATAGTCGGGCGTGCCGATGACGCGGCGCTGGGAGGGGACGCGGGCGCCGGAGCCGGCGGCGGGCTGGGGGGCGCGGCTGGGGGCGTCGATCAGCTTGGCGATGCCGAAGTCCGTCAGCAGGGCGGGCGGGGCGCCGCCGGGGCCGGGCGGGGCCGCGGAGTCCAGCAGGACGTTCTCCGGCTTCACGTCGCGGTGCACGACGCCGGCGGAGTGCGCGGCGGCCAGGGCGTCGGCCACGTCCGCCGTGATCGACACGGCGGCCTCGGGGGTCAGGCGCCGCTCGTGGTCCAGGCGGGTGCGCAGGTCCGTACCCCGTACGAGGTCCATGACCAGGGCGAGGTCGGTGCCGTCGACGACGAGGTCCTGGACGCCGACGACGTGCGGGTGGTTCAGCGACAGCAGCGCGGAGCGCTCCTGGACGAAGCGGCCGACCAGCTCGCGGTCCTCCGCGAGATCCTCCCGCAGCAGCTTGACGGCCACCGGCCCCCGCGGTCCCTCACCCAGCCACACCGTGCCCGCGCTGCCTCTGCCGAGCACCTGGTTCGCGGTGTACCGGCTGCCGATTCTCCGTGCCATGGCGACAAAGTTACGCGGCCGTGGGCGGGTTGGGTGTCCCGGTATCCGGTAAAACACCCTTTGGGTGTCGACAAATCGCCAAGGTCAGCACACCTTTGGCGGGTTCCCGTCGGAACGGCAAAACCGCCGCGCCCGGTTGGGCACGGCGGTTCCGTTTCGTCGCGTACGGATCAGGGCTTGGCGTCCTTGACCCCGTCCACCCCGTCCTTCACGCCGTCCACCCCGTCCTTGACGTCGTTGGCGTCGTCGACGAGGCCCGTGACCTCGCTTATCCAGTCCTTGACCTCGGTGTACGTGTCGGAGATCTGGTCCCAGAAGCTCTTGCCGTCGGCCACCCAGTCCTGCAGCGGCGTCAGCTCCCACACGGCCCAGCCGCCGAAGAACAGCACCAGCAGGACGACCAGGCACCCCTTGAGGCAGCCCAGTCCCGGGATCCGCATCCGGTTGGGGTTGGAGCCCCGGTCGCGGCGCGGCTCCGGCGGCGGGGCCGGCGGGCGCTGCTGGGGCTGCGGGGCGTAGCGCTGCGGCTCGGGGCGGCGCTGCGGCTGCTGGGGGGCCGGGGGCGGGCCCTGGTCGTAGCGCTGCTGCCGGCCGTGGTCGCGCTGCACCTGGCGCTGGGGGCGGCGGCGCAGCGGGTCGTCGTCGGGGTCGATGTAGCCGACCTGCTGCGTCTGCTCGTTGCGGTCGCGCAGGGCGCTCATCTGCGTCTGCCAGGGGTGCGGCCCCTCCGGCTCCGGCGGCTGCGTGGGGGGCATCACCCGGGTGCGGTCGTCGTCACCGCCGCCCCCGGCCGGCATCACGCTGGTCCGGGCGTTGGGGTCGTACGCCGGCGGGTTGCCGCGGGTGGGCAGCACCTGCGTGGGGTCGGCGGCGCCGGGCGGGTTGACGCCGCTGCCGGGGACGGCGGTCGGGGCCGTGTCCGGGACCAGCAGGGCGGCGACGCCCATGGCGGCGGCGATCTGGTCGGGCGAGGCGCTGGCGCTGATGCCGCCCGCGACGGCGCGCAGGCCGCGGGCCAGGCTCTCGGCGCTGGGGCGCTGGTCGGGGTTCTTGTTCAGGCAGGCCTTGATGACCGTCCACAGGGGCTCCGGGACGTTCCCCGGGCGTGCGGGCTCCTCGCGCAGATGCTGGTGGAGGACCTCCAGCGCGGTGCCGCCGGTGAACGGCGGGCGACCGGTGACCAGCTCGTACAGCAGGATGCCGGCGCCGTAGATGTCGACGGCGGAGGTCTGCGGGCGGCCCTCGGCGGACTCGGGCGCGACGTACGCCGGGGTGCCGACGAACTCGCTGGTGCGGGTCAGGCCCGGGGAGTCGGCGAGGCGGGCGATGCCGAAGTCGGTGAGCATCGGGTGCAGGCTGCCGCCGGCCGCGTCGGTCCCGGCGAGCAGCACGTTCGCGGGCTTGAGGTCGCGGTGGACGATGCCGTCGGCGTGGCTGGCGGCCAGCGCGTCGGCGATGCCCGCGGTGAGCAGCGCCGCGGCGATCGGGGTGAACGGGCCGTTCTCCCGCAGATAGCGGTGCAGGTCGGGGCCGTCGACCAGGTCCATGACCAGGGCGAGGAGATCTCCCTCGACCACCAGGTCGCGGGTCCGGACGATGTTGGGGTGCGTGAGGCGCAGCAGGACGGAGCGCTCCCGCAGGAAGCGCATCACCACGTCCGGGTCGCTCGCCAGCTCCTCCTTGAGGACCTTGATCGCCAGGGTCTCGCCGGGCTGTCCCGGCACGGCGGCCTCGGCGCCCGCCGTCTCCCGCTGGCGGGCACGCCAGACGGTGCCCGTGGCGCCGCGTCCGAGCGGCTCCTCGAGCAGGTACTTGCTGCCTACCGGCCGCACGTCATGCGCTCCTCGCTGGTGTCACAGACGGCGATCGACGCCTTCTGTCCTCGTCCATGCACTGCTGACCGCCCACTCTAGCCGTGCGCCTTCCCACTCAGGACTGATGTACGACCCGGGTCGCCGCCCCGTCCGCTTCCGTGTGGACGGGGTTATGGGAAGGACGCGCGGCGCGGCCACATGGTTGCCCCCGCACAACCGGGCGGGCGACGGGTGATCATGGTCTCAAGCAGGCACGTACACGACATAGCGGCGCCGCCGTGACCAGCCAACTGCGGCCCGGGCGCGGGGTGTCGGCGAGAGATGGGAAGATGCGCTTCACCGCACCGATCGCGAGAAGGGGCCGGTGACCGCCGATGCAGATCCGGATGACCGTCCTGGGGCCCCATGTGCCCCGGGGCGCGCGGGGTTCGAGCGTGGACGTGCTCGTCACCGCGCCTTCCGGTACGCCGCTGTCCGCCGTCTCGGTGGGCCTCGCCGACGCCGTGGCCGCGGCGGCCGGGGGCGCCGGCGCGGGGATCCCGGCCGGCTCGGCGGTTCCGCTCTTCGCCGGGGAGCGGGCGCTGGACCCCGACCGCACCGTGCTGGGCGAGCCGCCGCTGACGGACGGCGCGGTGCTGTCGCTGGGCGCCCCCGGCGTGCCCGGGGAGCACGCGGAGGCTCCGGTGCGCCTGCTGATCGCCGCCGGACCGGACGCGGGCGGCGTGCATCTGCTGCACGGGGGCCAGGTCCGGATAGGGCGCTCGGGCGAGGCGGAGGTGCCCCTGGACGACCCCGACGTGTCGCGGCTGCACTGCGCGGTGACGGTGGCCGAGGACGGCCGGGCGTCGGTGGCGGACCTCGGCTCGACGAACGGGACGACGGTCGACGGTGTGCCCGTGGGCGAGCGGCCGGTGCCGCTGCGGCCGGGGGCGCTGCTGCGCATCGGGGAGTCGGTGCTGCGGCTGGAGGGCGCCGATACGTTGGAACACGCCCAGACGCCCGACTCCGCGCCCCCCGCCGACGGAGGTCCGGAGCCGTACGCGGCGCCGGCCCGGCGCGGGTTCTGGTCCCGGCGCTTCGGGACCGCCCCGTCCGAGGCCGCGGAGCTTCCCCGCGAGTCCCGCCCCCCGGCCGACCCCGCGGAAGCCGGGCGCTGGCCCGATCCGGCGGAGGTGCTGCTCGCGGCGCTGGGCGGGGCCCGGCACAGCTCGCGGGACACGGGGCATCGGGACGCGCTGAGCGTACGGCTGGGGACCGCGGACACGCACGGCGCGCCCGAGCCCCTCGTCGTGTCGCTGCGCGAGGCCGGGTCGCTGGGGCTGGCCGGGCCGCGGCCGCGGCTGACGGGGCTGGCGCGGTCGGTGCTGGCGCAGCTGGCGACGCTGGACGCGACGGACGACCTGGAGCTGGTGCTGCTGGCCGCCGACCGGGCGCGGCCGCTCGCCGACCGGCTCGCGGACTGGTCCTGGCTGGGCTGGCTGCCCCAGCTGCGGCCGGCGCGGGGCCAGGACTGCCGGCTCCTCACGGCGTACGACCGGGAGCAGGCGTCCGCGCGCCTCGGTGAGCTGCTGCGGCGGCTCGACGGGGACGGCGGGGGCGGTCCGGCGCACACGGTCGTGGTGGTCGACGGCGACGTCGGCCCGGCGGAGCTGCGGGACGCGGTGGCCCGGCTGGGGCTGCGCGGGCCGGCCGCCGGGATCCATCTGCTGTGCCTGGCGGAGACGCCGTCGGCGACGCCGAGCTCCCCGCTGACGGCGAGTTACGAGACGGCCGTGGCCGACACCCCCGGGTTCGCGGAGTGCGGCGCGGTGGCGCTGCTCAGCGGTGATGTGGCGTCGTTCCTGCGCGTGCTGTGGCGGCCGGCGACGGCCGATCCGGCGACCGGGGAGTCCGGAACGGCGTACGGGACGGGGCGGGCCTGGCTGGACGGGCCGGGGTCGGACCCGCGTGCGACGCCGGGCGGCGACTGGTTCGCGGCGGCCGTGGCGGAGGGACGGGAGACGCCGGGGCGGCCGGGGGTCGTGGACGCCGTGTCGGCCGCGTGGGCCGAGCGCCTGGCGCGGGCGCTGGCGCCGCTGCGCGCGCCCGCGGACGGCGAGGGTGCCGGGCGGGCGCCGGGTGAGCTGCCGGCGTCGGTGCGGCTGCTGGACGAGCTGGGGCTGGCCCGGGCCACCCCGACGGCGCTCACCGCGCGGTGGGCGGACAGGACGCGGGCGCTCGCCGTGTTCGGGGCGGGGCCGCGGGGGCCGCTGGAGGCGGATCTGACGGCGGAGGGGACGCAGCCGGTGTTCGTCGAAGGGGCGGCGGGGTCGGGGAAGACGGAGCTGCTGCGCTCCCTCGCCGCGTCGCTGGCCGCGTCCGAGCGCCCCGACCGGCTGCAGCTGGTGCTGATCGACGGCGGCGGCTCGGAGCGCGGCGAGGGACTGCGCGTCTGTACGGACCTGCCGCACGTCTCGACGTACCTCCCCGCCAACGACCCCCTCCGCATGCGTGAGTTCGCCCAGTCCCTCGCCGGCGAGCTGAAGCGCCGTACGGAGCTGCTGGCCGCCTCCCGCGGCGTCCCCGGCCAGCGCGGCGGCGGCGAGCTCGAGCCCCCGCCGAGCAACACCCTCCGCCTGCGCCCCCAGTCGGCGCAGGCCGTCCAGTCGGCCCCCGACGCCCGTGACGTCCGCGACGCCCGCATGGCGCAGCGCCTCCTGGCCGCCCAGCCCCGCCTGGTGGTGATCGTCGACGACTACGACGCCCTGATCGCCCCCGCCCTCGGCTCCCCCGCCCGCCCCGCGGCCGGCTCCGTGGTCCGCGCCCTGGACACCATCGCCCGCGACGGCGGCCGCCTCGCCGTCGACCTCATCGCCGCCACGGGCCGCCCCGAGCAGACCGCGGGCGCCTCGGCCCGCACCCGGGCGGAGCTCCTCGTCCGGCTCGGCGCCGCGCCCGACGTCCCGCCCGGCCGCGGCGAGCTGCACCGGCCGGGCAAGTCCCCGGTGCCGTTCCAGGCGGGCCGGGTCACCGGCCGCATCCCGCGTACGGCGACGGCCCGCCCCACGGTCGTACCGCTGGAGTGGGAGCGGATGGGCGCCCCGCCCACCACCCGGCCGCTGCGGGAGCTGGGCAACGGGCCGACGGATCTGGCCCTCCTGGCGAGCGCCCTGCAGCGCGCGGCGCAGTCGGCGGGCGCGGACGTGACACCGGTTCTGGCGTAAAACGCTCGAACAACGCGTGATCCACATCAACTGACCGCGCGCTCGCGGGAGTTGTCCGGACCAAAGGACAACAGGCCGTTACAGCAAGGTCACGATGCCTTGCATGCGCGCAAGGACGGTATTGCGGAGCTGATAGGGCAGGCGTAGGACAGTGCCACCGAACAGCTCCAGGAGGCTTGAAATGCGTACCACGCAGACGACTAGACACCGCGCGCACCGAGCGGGACGGACCGCGTTAGCACTGGTCGGCGCGAGCCTGCTGACGCTGGGCGTCACGTCGTGCGGCTCGGACGACGACAAGGCGGACGACGAGAAGAAGACGGAGTCGCAGGACGGCGGCGGGGTCAAGCTGCCGAAGCTGGACGGGCAGACGCTCCAGGTCGGGGCCGTGTGGACGGGCGCCGAGCAGGACAACTTCAAGAAGGTCCTCGACGAGTTCGCCAAGCGCACCGGCGCCACCGTGAAGTACGTCCCGACCGGCGACAACGTGGCCGGTTTCGTGGGGACCCAGATCGCCGGCGGCAAGGTCCCCGACGTGGTGATGGTGCCGCAGGTGGGCGTGCTCCAGGAGTTCGCCGGGAAGAGCTGGGCGAAGCCGCTGGGCGCCGGGGCGCAGGCGGAGCTCACCAAGAACTACTCGCAGGGCTGGCAGGACCTCGGGAACGTCGACGGCAAGCAGTACGGCGTCTACTGGAAGTCCGCCAACAAGTCCCTGATCTGGTACAACACCGCCGTCTTCACGGACGCCGGAGCGGAAGTCCCCAAGACGTGGGACGACTTCATGACCGTCGCGCAGGCCGTCGCCGACTCGGGCGTGGACCCGGTCGCGGTCGGCGGCGCGGACGGCTGGACGCTCACCGACTGGTTCGAGAACGTCTACCTCTCCCAGGCCGGCCCGGAGATGTACGACAAGCTGGCCAAGCACGAGATCAAGTGGACTGACCCGTCCGTGAAGGACGCGCTGACCACCCTGGCCGCGCTGTGGGGCAACGACGATCTGCAGGCGGGCGGCAAGGCCGGCTCGCTGAAGACGGAGTTCCCGACCTCCGCGACCAAGCCGTTCGCGGACCTGGACGACCCGAAGGCCGCCATGGTCTACGAGGGTGACTTTGTCTCCGCGTCCATCGCGGAGACCAAGGCGGAGATCGGCAAGGACGCGAACGTGTTCCCGTTCCCCGCGGTCGGCGACGCCTCCCCCGTGGTGACCGGCGGCGACGCGGCGGTGGCGCTGAAGGACGGCGAGGGCGCGCAGGCGCTGCTGACGTGGTTCGCCTCCAAGGAGGCGGCGTCGCTGATGGCGGCCCAGGGCGGGTTCCTCTCCCCCAACAAGAGCGTGCCGATGGACGCGTACCCGAACGACGTGCAGCGCACCATCGCCGAGGCGCTGATCGCCTCCGGCGACGACTTCCGCTTCGACATGTCCGACCAGGCCCCGGCGGCCTTCGGCGGTACGAAGGGCGACGGCGAGTGGAAGGCGCTGCAGGACTTCCTGGCCAAGCCGTCCGACGTGGCCGGGGCGCAGAAGGCGCTGGAGTCCGAGGCCGCAGCGGCGTTCAAGGGCTGACGGGACGCACCCGTGGCCACCGCCGAGACAAGCGGGGCAGGTGCCGGCGGCGTCGGGAAGACGCCCGCCGGCACCGTCACTCCCCCGCGTCCGAGAAAGTCGGTGACCGGCACCCGGGGCTGGGTGGCGGGCGTGTTCCTGCTGCCCGCCCTGGTCCTGCTGGGCGCACTGGTCGCCTATCCCATCGTCTACTCGGTGTACCGCAGCCTGTTCGACAAGGACGGCTCCGCGTTCATCGGGCTGGACAACTACACCGAGGTCTTCACCAACGACGCGTTCTTCACCGCCATCAAGAACAACCTGATCTGGGTGGCGGTCGCCCCCCTGGTGTGCACCGTGCTCGGTCTGATCTTCGCGGTCCTGACCGAGCGCATCCGCTGGGGTACGGCGTTCAAGCTGATCGTCTTCATGCCGATGGCGATCTCCATGCTGGCGGCCGGCATCATCTTCCGGCTGGTGTACGAGGCCAACCCGGAGCAGGGCGTCGCCAACGCCATGTGGACGGGAATCCACGACACGTTCGTCGACGGCGCCCCCTGGCCGGGCGCCAACGGCCGGACGAACAGCGGCTCCCCGCTGGAGAAGTCGGCCGGCGACAGCTTCACCACCAAGGCCGCCGCCCAGCCCGGCACCCCGGTGCTGCTCCCGGTCGTCGGGCTCAAGCCTGCGGACATGGCCGCCGAGCCGCAGGCCGCCTCGCCCGGGCCGGCCGACGGCGTCACCGGGACCGTCTGGCTGGACTTCCTGACCCCGGCGCAGGGCAAGAACAACCAGAACGCCGTGGACCAGGGCGAGAAGGCTCTCGCGGGCATCAAGGTCGAGGCGGTGAAGGACGGCAAGGTGGTGGCCTCCACCACGTCCGGCGCCGACGGCACCTTCGTCCTGCCCGACTCGGCCGCCGGGGCGCAGCTGCGGCTGCCCGCCTCGAACTTCGCCGAGAAGTACGGCGGCGTCGACTGGCTCGGCCCCTCGGTCGTCACCTGGGGCGTGATGAGCAGCTACGTCTGGATGTGGGCCGGGTTCGCCATGGTCCTCATCGCCGCCGGCCTGGCCGGGGTGCCCCGGGAGCTCCTGGAGGCGGCCCGGGTGGACGGCGCCAACGAATGGCAGGTCTTCCGCCGGATCACGGTCCCTGTCCTGGCGCCGGTGCTCGTCGTGGTGCTCGTCACCCTGATGATCAACGTGCTGAAGATCTTCGACCTGGTGTACGTCATCGCCCCCAACACCTCCGCCGACGAGGCGACGGTGCTGGCGGTGCTGCTCTACAACGTCGGCATCGGCACGGCCTCCCCCGACCACGGGGTGGGCAGCGCCATCGCGGTGCTGCTGCTCCTGCTGGTCATCCCGGTGATGTACGTCAACATCCGGCGACTGCGGAAGGAGACCCGCCGATGACCGCCGACGCCCCCGCCCTGAAGGCGAAGCGGCCCCTGGCGGCGCGGCTGTCCGCGAAGGCCGGCAGCGGTGTGATGCAGCTGGTGCTGATAGCCGTGGCGCTGTTCTGGCTGATGCCGACGATCGGCCTGCTCGTGTCGTCGTTCCGCGATCCGTCGGAGTTCGCGAAGGACGGCTGGTGGACGGTGTTCTCCGCGCCCGCGGAGCTGACCGCCGCCAACTACGAGGCGCTGCTGGAGAACGACGCGATCCTGAAGTCGCTCCTCACCACGGTCCTCATCACCGTCCCGTCCACGCTGCTGGTGGTCCTCATCGGCTCGCTCGCGGGCTACGCGTTCGCGTGGATGGACTTCCCCGGCCGCGACTGGTGGTTCCTGGTCGTCGTGGGTCTGCTGGTGGTGCCCGTCCAGGTGGCGCTGATCCCGCTGGCCCGGCTCTTCGGCGATCTGGGGATCTTCCACACGATCACGGGTGTGGTGCTCTTCCATACGGCGTTCGGCCTGCCGTTCGCCGTGTTCCTGCTGCGGAACTTCTTCGCGGAGATCCCCCGGGAGCTGCTGGAGGCGGCGCGGCTGGACGGGGCGAGCGAGTTCCGGCTGTTCTTCCGGGTCGTGATGCCGCTGGCCGGGGCCGCGATCGCGGCGCTGGGCATCTTCCAGTTCCTGTGGGTGTGGAACGACATGCTGATCGCCCTGGTCTTCGCGGACCCGGGCAGCCCGCCGATCACGGTGGCGCTGCAGCAGGAGGTGCGGCAGTACGGGGCCAACTTCGACGTGATCGCGCCCGGCGGGTTCATCTCGATGGTCATCCCGCTGATCGTGTTCTTCGCGTTCCAGCGTCAGTTCGTGTCGGGGGTGATGGCCGGGGCGGTCAAGTAGCCGCCCCCCGGCCGCGTTCCGTCACGACGACGAACCGGCCCAGTGGATCGACGGCCCCCGTGGACCGATACCGCCGCAGCCCGCGGCGGAAGGTCTGCGGGGGCAGCGTCATTCCGGCGGGCACCACCGCCTCCCGGTCCCCCACCCGCAGGCTCACCGGCCACATCGGGGGAAGGTCGCGGGGGTGGACCCGTACGACGATCGCGGCGCCGCCCGGCGAGGGCGCGAGGCTGACCAGGTCGGCGGGGACGCCGTGGCCCAGGCGTACGCCGGCGTGGGCCGCGGCGGGCAGCGAGCTGTGCGCGAGGAGCATCAGCACCCGGTCCCGCCCCCGGCCGTGCGCCCAGAACGCCGCCATCAGGTCCAGGCGCCGGACGGGAGCGCGCCGGGTCACGGCGGGCAGCCGGCGGGCGATGCTCAGGACCGTCATGGTGGCCTCCCCGGTTACGGTCGTCGGTCACCGGGGCCAACGCGCCGCGCCGGGGAGCCGTCACGTGCACCCGGACAGCCGCACCCGTACAGCCCAATAGGGCGTTTATCGCTCGTACGGGCCCTTCACCGGGAAGTACGCCTCCAGGAACGCCCGCATGACCTCGGCCTGTTCGTCCGCCGGTACGTCGGAGTCGGGGCCCTCCCCCAGACAGAACGCGTCCTTGGAGCGGGCGGCGAGCAGCCGGCTGAGCCCGGGGTGCTGGGCGCGGCGGCCCGTGTCGACGTAGCCGTAGCGCAGGGCGGACGGTTCGGCGGTGCCGGTGAGATAGCCGTAGTGGTGGGCCAGCGACGACAGCGGGGAGACGTCGCGCCAGTCGCGCAGGGGGGAGCGGGCGGTACGGGCCAGGGCGTCGGGGAACTCCTCGTGCAGCCGGGTCAGGACGCTGCGGCGCAGGGCGTGGGGGGTGTGCAGGAAGCAGTGGGTGGGTACGGCGCCGAACCGCGTGCGCAGCAGCGCCCGGTTGTTCTTCGCCGCGGCGAACACCGGCTCGTCGGCCGCGGTGGCCTCGCCGGGCGGGACGGCGGTGGTGGACCAGAAGAACCGGGTGCCGCCGTGGCCGCGGAAGAAGGTGCCGGGGGTGACCGTACGGCCGAGGAAGACGTCGTCGTTGAGGTAGAGGAAGTGCTCGGCGAGGCCGTCGATGCGGTGCAGCTGGGACTCGATGGCATGGGAGTTGAAGACCGGCAGGGCACTCGGGTCGGCGAAGATCTCGCGGTGCGGGACGAGGTGCAGACCGGGGTGGCCGGCGGCCAGCCAGGACGGCGTCTGGTCGTCGGTGACCAGGAAGATCCGGCGGATCCAGGGGGCGTGCATGGCCAGCGAGCGCAGGCTGTAGCGGAGTTCGTCGCGGTTGCGGAAACGGACCGGGGCGTCGCCGGCGGTGCCGCTTTGGGCGGGCTCGAGGCCCAGCTCGGCGCGGCGGGCGTCGAGGCGGGCGCGCCAGGCGGGGTCGGCGTCGTCGACCCAGGTGTAGACGGCGTCCACGGGGAAGCCGATGTCGGTGACCAGGTGCTGGGTGAACGCCTTCAGCGTCCCGTACACCCGCCCCCGTACCCGCGTCACCGCGTCGGGGCGCACGCACGGCAGCGTGTCCCCCAGCGCGTGCGCCCGGGTGGGCGTGGTGTGCCCCCGGGCGCCGGCGGGCCAGAACTCGACGTCGCACCCGTACGTCGCCCCGTACCGCAGCGTCCGCCCCCCGGTGACGTACGGCCGGTACACCCGCAGCCCCGCCACCTCCCCCACCTCCGGCAGCCGCTCGGCGAGCACCGCTCCCGGCGCGTCCACCGCCGGCCCCAGCAGCTCCGCGTACACCGCCTGACCGGCGCAGGCGGACGCCAGCGCGGCGTACACGTCCGCCCGCAGCGCCGCGTCCACGGCGAGCCGCGCGCGGGGGTGGCCGGTGGCGACGCGCAGCAGCACGTACGGGATGCCGGCCGCCCGCAGCGCCCCGGCCGCCAGCCGCAGGTTCTCGTCGAAGGCGTCGCCGGCGAGGAGGTCGTCGCGCACCTCGGCGAGGCGCCCGGCGGAGCGCACCAGCTTCGTCCTCGAGGTGGCCGCCAGCTCGTCCTCCCGCGCCCGCTGCACCCCCCGCGACGGCGACACCCGCGATGCCGGCGCCTGCGGCTGGAACCCGCCGCCCGCCGACACCGCCCGCCGCCGCGCCGCCCGGTCCGCCCGCCGGGCGAGCCGCCCGGGGTCTTGCCGGCCGGCGTACAGCTCCTGGAACAGCGCCTCCCACCGGGCGTTGACCTCGCCCGCCGCGAACCGCCCGGCCCCCCGTGCCGCCCGCTCGCCGAGCCGGTGCAGCAGCTCCTCGTCCCCCATCAGCCGCCCCATGGCCGCCGCGAGGGCCTCGGTGTCGCCGGCCGGGACCAACAGCCCGTCCACCCCGTGCCGGACGATCTCCGCGGGCCCCGTCGGCACGTCGTACGCCACGGCCGGCACGCCCGCCGCGAACGCCTCGACCAGCACCAGCCCGAAGCCCTCGGTCTGCGACGGCAGCACGGTGAACGACGCCTTCGCCCACTCGTCCGTCATCCGCCGCGTCGGCCCCAGCAGCTCCACGGAGTTGTGCAGCCCCAGCTCCCCGACGAGCCGCCGCAGCGACCCCGTCAGCGGCCCCTCGCCGAAGATCCGCAGCCGCCAGCCGGGATGCTCGACGAGCGCCTTGCCGAAGGCGATGACGGCGTGGTCGACCTGCTTGTCGGCGACGAGCCTGCGGGCGACGACGACGGTCTTCCCGGTACGGGCCGAACGCGGCCGGAAGCCGTCGGGGACGGCGTTGGGGATGGCCTCGAGACGGGGCGCGGCGGCGCCGAGGGACTCCTCGAACCAGCCCTTGGTCCACTCGGTGAGCACGACGACCGCGTCCACCTCCGGCGCCCGCGCCAGCAGCGGCCCGCCGGTGCCGCCGCGGTGCTGGGAGGGCCGGTGCTCCTGGTGGACGGTGACGACCCCGGCGGGGGCGAGGTCGGTGACGGCGGACATCAGGGCCGGGGAGGCGGTGACGACGACGTCGGTGTCCAGGGTGCGCAGGGCCAGGTCCAGCTCGGTGTCCGAGAGGCCGTCGAACGCCGGTTCCCACAGGGGGTCGATGAGGGTGCTGCGCCGGGCCGCGAGGGTGCGGCAGGTGTCCTCGTCGAGCGTGTGGTCCCGTACGGGGCGGGGCCAGGGGCCGGTGCGGTCCACGAGATAGCGGACGGCGACCCGGTCACCGGCGGGGAAGAAGGACTCCGCGCGGGTACGGAACACGCTGACCACCTCGACCTCGTGCCCGGTGGCGGCGAGGTGCCGGGCCTGGGTGAGGACGGCGAGCTCGGTGCCGCCCATCTCGTCGACCCAGGTGATGAGGAAGGTGATTCTCATACGGGCTCCTCCCGGTTCACGCGATGCGCTCGGCGGTCAGGGCGAGCCGGCCGGTCGGGGTGTAGTACGGGGCGACGCGGATGCGGATCCCCGAGGGGTCCAGGAGGAGCCGGTCGGGGAGGCGGAAGACGCGCTTGGGGGCGGTGACGTCGGTGCGCAGGCGGCCCATGCGCAGGGGGGTGTCGCGGCCGGGGACCCGCAGGCGGAGGTCGTACGTGCGTTCGGCCTTGGTGTGGGTCAGCGCGGCGGGGCCCAGGCGGGCGGTGAAACGGTCGCCGTCCCACTCCGTCGGCAGCTCGGTGCCGGTGTCCTCCCCGCGGGGGGTCAGCTCGGCCACCGCGCCCGCGGGCTCCTGGGCGATGAGACGGCCCCGTACGGTGACCGCGGTCCAGCCCACCTCGACGTGCTCCACCTCGGCGCCGGGGGCCGGCGGCACCCGCTGGAGCGCCGCGCCGTCGGGGCGGGGGCACAGGCGCACCGGCTCGCCCGGCTCGGCCCGGGTGGGGCCGTCGGGGCGCTGGGCGCGGGGTGGCGGGGTGACGGCGTAGACGCGGCGGCGGCCGCGGGCGGGGGTGAGCTCGATGCGCAGGGGGACGGTGCCCTCGACGTGGGCGGCGGGGAAGGTGCCGGCGCCGAGGGTGAGCTCGCCGAAGCCGGTGAGGCGGGCGTGGCGGGTGCCGTCGGGGAGGCGGACGCTGATGTTGAGGGTGCGGCCGTCGAGGAGGGAGAGGTGGGCGGCGGGGAGCTGCGGGAGGGGGCGGGGGGGCCGGCGCCGGAAGAGCCTGGGCTTGAGGAACCTGCTCGGCATCAGTCGTCGCCGCCCAGCTCGTAGGGGCTCGGCACGGGGAAGTAGGCCTCCAGGAACGGTTTGAGCAGGGCGGTGTGGCCGGCGGTGTCCTCCTCCTGCGACAGGGTGTCGTTGATGCAGAACACCGTGCGGTTGCGCTGTGCCAGCAGCCGGTCGAGGCGGGAGGCGGCGTTGGGGTGCGACAGGTCGAGGTAGGCGTAGCGCACGCGGGCGCTGGTGGCCCGGCCGGTGAAGAACGCGTAGTAGTGGTGCAGGGAGGAGGGGATGGCGAGGTCGTCGCGGCTGCGGAAGCGGTGCGAGGCGGTGGCGGCGTGCTCGGCGGCGAACTCCCGCTCGATCTCCTCCAGCACGCTGCGGCGCAGGGCGTGGGGGGTGTGCTTCATCTTCTGTACGGGGGTGGCCCCGAACTTACGCTCGATGAGCGCCCGATTGTTCTTGGCGGCAACGGATACGGGTACGTCCTCGTCGCCGGGAGCCCCCAGCGGGACGAGGGCGGGCGAGGGGAAGAACTTGGCGATTCCGTTGGCGAGGAAGAAGTCCTGCGGGAGGGTCTCGCGGCCGAGGAAGACGTCGTCGTTGAAGTAGAGGAAGTGCTCGCTCAGCCCTTCCACATGGTGGAGCTGGCTCTCGATGGCGTGCGAGTTGAACGTGGGCAGCATGTCCGGGTCGCGGAAGATCTCGCGGTGGCTGACGACCCGTAGCCGTGGATGGGCGGTGTCCAGCCAGCCGGGCACCTGGTCGTCGGTGACGAGGTACACCGAGCGGATCCAGGGCGCGTAGGTGGCCAGGGAGCGCAGGGAGTAGCGCAGTTCGTCGTGGTCGGCGTAGCGGGCGGCGTTGGCGGCCTCGGCGTGGTAGGCGGTCCCCGCGTACCGGGCGCGGCGGCGCAGCCAGGCCGGGTCGGAGCCGTCGACCCAGGTGTAGACGGCGTCGACGGGGAAGCGGATGTCGTCGGGCAGCGGCCGCGTGAACTCCTCCCGGGTCCGCACCTTCAGCCGCCCGCAGCCCCAGCCGCTGGCGTCGGGCAGCAGTACGGGCTCGGCGTCGGCGTCCACGACCTCGGTGACGCGCTCGGGGCGCGGGGCGTAGAGCCGCCCGTCCTCCTCGGTCCAGAACTCGACGTCGCACCCGAACCGCTCCCCCAGCACGGGCGACCCGAAGTCGGTCGTCCGGAACCACGTCAGCCGGATGACCCGGGCCCCCGCCAGCCGCCGCCAGGTGGCCGCCTCGAACCCCGGCGCCATGGGCTTGCCCGGCCGGTTCACGTACGCGGGCTGCGCCTTGGCGAGCCGCGTCAGTACGGCGATGACCTTGCGCCGCTGCCCCTCGGTCACGGCGACGACGCTGGGCCCGCGGGGTTTGCCCCGTACGACGAAGTAGTCGATCCCGGCGGTCCTGAACACCCGGGTCACGGCGACGAGCCCGGCCCGCCGCGCGTGCACGGGCGACAGATCCCGCTGCACGTGCGCGATGCGCGGCTGCCCCCCGTCGACGACGACCACCCGCCCCGGCGCCACGGCCAGCTCCCGCCACCGCCGCGCCAGTGCGGCGGCCCGCAACCGCACCATGTGCCGCGCGGGCGCGGCCCGGGCGATCCGCGCCTTGACGTCCCGCCGCCGCTGGACGGAGTACCGATCGGCGATGGCCCGCCGCACGGACAGCGGCAGGGCACGCCGATAGGCGGCGACAACGGCGGACTTCTCAGGGTTGACTCGAGGCTCCACGGTCACCATTTGACCTGAATACCCGAATTCTTACGCCCCGATCAAGCAGAAACGCGGCAACCCCGCCTCCGGGACGGAGACGGGGCCGAATGCCGGTGTCCGGGGGCGGGACGCGTGCGGGGTCTGCGCGGCGCCGTCCGCCGGCTCCCCGCGCCTGCGGCGCGGGGCGGATCGCCCACCCACGGCCACCCGTTTCCGGGTGACGAGGTCGCCGTAGCCGGCGATGGGCTTGCGACGGGGCGCCGCAGCCGGCGATGGGCTTGCGGCGGGGCGCCGCAGCCGACAGCAGGGTGACGCGGCGTGGCTGGGCGACGAGCCGGGACAGGGCGGCGGGCCGGGCGGAGAAATATCCACCAGCCCGCCGCACCGAACAACCGAGCGCAAGTCCCCCTACAGCCCGTCCGGCGTTTGAGGACGAGGCGCGCAGCGCCGAAACGGGGGTCCGGGGGCGGAGCCCCCGATCTGTTACCGGTTACTGCGAAGCAACGTCCGCATCGTGCGCATGGCCACCGACAGGTTCGCGAGGTCGAACGTATCGGAGTTCTGAATCTCCTCCAGCGTCGCCCGAGCCCGCCCAAGGATCGCCGCGTTCCGCCTCTCCCACGCCGCGAACCGCTCCTCCGGAGAGGCCTCCCCCACAACCTCCGCGGCGAGCACATCCGCCGTCAGCAGCTGATGCGCCGCATACAGATCCTCCCGGATCGAGGCCCGGGCCATCGACTGCCACCGATCCGTCCGGGGCAGCTCGATCACCCGGTCCATCAGCTGACTGATCCGCACCCGGTCCCCGAGGTCGTAATACACCTCCGAAACCTCCATGGGAGGCAACGACATCCGATCGGCGACAGCCACGATGTCCAGAATCGGGAACGCGGACGAGAACCCGGCAACCCGAACAGCCAGCTCAGCCGGAACCCCGGACCCGACCATCTCGTCGTGCACCTTCTCGTACCACTCCAGATCCGCCCCCCGCAGCGGCGACGGCAGCGAGGCCCACACCTCGGCGACCCGGTCGGAGAAGAACTCGATGGTCTCGCTGAGCTGCAACGGCTGCGGCCGGTTGTTGAGCAGCCACCGCGCCCCCCGCTCGACCAGCCGCCGCGAATGCAGCCGCACCCGCGTCTGCACCTCGGCCGGCACCTTGTTGTCCAGCGCCTCGACCGCGTCCCAGAAGTCGGACAGCCGGAAGACGGCCCGCGCGGCGGTGTGCGCCCGCACGATCTCCTCGGTCGACGCCCCGGTCTCCTCCCGCAGCCGGTGCAGGAAGGTCGTACCACCGGTGTTCAGCGTGTCGTTGACCAGCACCGTCGTGATGATCTCCCGCCGCAGCGGATGCGCCTTGATCTGCTCGGCGTACGGCTCGCGCACATCCTCGGGGAAGTACGAGAACAGCAGCCGCTCCAGATAAGGATCGTCCGGCAGCTCCGTGGCGATGACATCCTCGGCCACAGTGATCTTCATATAGGCGAGCAGCACCGCCAGCTCGGGCTGCGTGAGCCCGAACCCGCCGGCCTGCCGGTCCCGGATCTGCTTGTCGGACGGCAGGAACTCCAGCGCCCGGTCCAGCTTCCCGTCCCGCACCAGCTTGCGGATGAGCCGCTGCTGGGCGTGGAGCAGGCTGGGCGCCTGGGCGAGGGAGTTGGCGAGCGAGGTGTTCTGCGCGTAGTTGTTGCGCAGCACCAGATCGCCGACCTCGTCGGTCATCGCGGCGAGCAGCTTGTTGCGCTGCTTGACCGTCATGTCGCCCTCGGCGACCACCGAGTTGAGCAGGATCTTGATGTTCACCTCGTGGTCCGAGGTGTCCACGCCCGCGCTGTTGTCGATGGCGTCGGTGTTCATCCGCCCGCCGACCCCGTCGGGGCCGCCCTCGCGGGAGAACTCGATCCGCCCCAGCTGGGTGGCGCCCAGATTGCCGCCCTCGCCGACAACCTTCGCCCGCACGTCGCCGCCGTTGACCCGGATCGCGTCGTTGGCCTTGTCGCCGACGTCGGCGTGGGTCTCGGCGGAGGACTTCACGTACGTACCGATGCCGCCGTTCCACAGCAGGTCGACCGGCGCCTGCAGGATGGCCTTCATCAGCTCGGCCGGAGTCATCTTGGCGACGGAGCCGTCGATGCCCAGCGCCTCGCGCACCTTGGCGCCCACGGGAATGGACTTGGCGGTACGGGGGAACACGCCGCCGCCCGCCGAGATCAGCCCGGCGTCGTAGTCCGCCCACGACGACCGCGGCAGCTCGAACAGCCGGCGCCGCTCCGCGTAACCGGTGGCCGCGTCGGGCCGGGGGTCGAGGAAGATGTGCCGGTGGTCGAAGGCGGCGACCAGCCGGATGTGCTCGCTGAGCAGCATGCCGTTGCCGAAGACGTCACCGGACATGTCGCCGATGCCGACCGCCGTGAACTCCTCCGTCTGGGTGTCCGTCCCCAGCTCGCGGAAGTGCCGCTTGACGGACTCCCACGCGCCGCGGGCGGTGATCCCCATGCCCTTGTGGTCGTAGCCGGCGGAGCCGCCGGAGGCGAACGCGTCGCCGAGCCAGAAGCCGTACGCGACGGCGACCTCGTTGGCGATGTCGGAGAAGGTGGCCGTGCCCTTGTCGGCGGCGACGACCAGATAAGTGTCGTCCTCGTCGTGGCGCACCACGTTCTCCGGGTGCACGACCGCGCCGCCGACCAGGTTGTCGGTGATGTCGAGCATGCCGGAGATGAACGTCTTGTAGCAGGCGATGCCCTCCGCCAGCCACGCCTCGCGGTCCGTGCCCGGGTCGGGCAGCTGCTTGCCGACGAAGCCGCCCTTGGCGCCGACGGGCACGATGACGGTGTTCTTCACCTCCTGCGCCTTGACCAGGCCCAGGATCTCGGTACGGAAGTCCTCGCGCCGGTCCGACCAGCGCAGACCACCGCGCGCGACCTTCCCGAAGCGCAGGTGCACGCCCTCCACCCGCGGCGAGTACACCCAGATCTCGTACGCCGGACGCGGCGCCGGCAGATCCGGGATGGCCTGCGGGTCGAGCTTGAACGACACGTACGAGTGCGGGTCGCCGGCGCTGTCGTGCTGGAAGTAGTTGGTGCGCAGCGTCGCCTTGATCACCGTCAGGAAGGAACGCAGGATGCGGTCCTCGTCCAGGGAGGCGACCTGGTCCAGCGCGCCGTTCAGCTCCTCCAGGATCCCGTCGGTGAGCTCGGTGCCCGCCCGCTGGTGCTCGGGCGAGTTGCGCGCCTGGAAGAGGCTGCTGAGCAGCCGGGTGGTGTGCACGTTGTTGTGGAGGGTGTCCTCCATGTACGACTGGCTGAACGGCGAACCGGCCTGCCGCATGTACTTGGCGTACGCGCGCAGCACCATCACCTGGCGCCAGTCCAGCCCGGCGCGCAGCACGAGGGAGTTGAACGCGTCGTTCTCCGCGCGCCCGTTCCACACGGCGGCGAACGTCTCCTGGAACCGCTCGCGGGCGTCGTCGCCCAGCTCGTGCGCGCCGCCGTTCGCCGGCGGGGGGAGCTTCAGCGCGAAGTCCGACACCCAGGCGGTGGTGCCGTCGGTGCAGCGCAGCTGGTACGGGCGCTCCTCGACGACCTCCACGCCGAGATTCTGCAGCACCGGCAGCACCTTCGTCAGGGAGAACGGCGCCCCCGCCCCGTACACCTTCAGCCGCCGCTCGTCGTGGGCGGCACCCACCGGCTCGTACAGGCTGAGGGTGAAGCGCTCCTTGCCGCCGGCCGAGGTGAGCCGCTCGAAGTGCTGCAGGTCGGCGACGGCGGTGCGCGGGGTGAAGTCGGCCTTGTAGCCCTCGGGGAAGGCCCCGGCGTAGCGGCGGGCGAGCTCGCTGCCGCGCTCCTCGCCGCACTCGGCCACCAGCGCCTCCTGGAAGGCGTCCGTCCAGGAGCGGGAGGCCTCGGCGAGGCGGGTCTCGATCCGGTTGACGTCGGCGTCGGTGAGCTCGCGCAGCGGCGTGCCGGGCTCGACACGGATGACGAAGTGCAGCCGGGACAGGACGGACTCGGTGTTCCAGGCGGTGAAGTCGACGGAGATCCCGCCGAGTTCCTCCTTGAGGATGGAGATCAGCCGCAGCCGCACGCCCGTGGTGTAGCGGTCGCGCGGGAGGTAGACCAGGGCCGAGTAGTAGCGCCCGTACTCCTCCTGGCGCAGGAACAGCCGCAGCCGGCGGCGCTCCTGCAGATACAGCACATGGGTGGCGATGGACTGGAGCTCGGCGGGCGAGGTCTGGAACAGCTCGTCGCGCGGGTAGGTCTCCAGGATCTGCAGCAGGTCGCGGCCGTCGTGGCTGTTCGGGGTGAAGCCGGCGCGGCTGAGCACCTCGGCGACCTTGCGGCGGATCACCGGGACGCGGCGCACGGACTCGGTGTACGCGGCGGACGAGAACAGGCCGAGGAAGCGGCGCTCGCCGACGACGTTGCCGTCGGCGTCGAACTTCTTCACGCCGACGTAGTCGAGGTACGCCGGGCGGTGGACGGTGGCGCGGCTGTTCGCCTTGGTCAGGACGAGCAGCCGGTGCTCGCGGGCCTTGGCGCGGGCCTCGGCCGGCAGCCGGTGGAAGGACTCGCTGGTGCCGCCGGGGGCGCCGGGGACGTGGTTGTGGCTGGGGTCGGAGCGCAGGATGCCCAGGCCCGTGCCGGGAATCGCGGTGAGCTCGCCGTCGGGCTCCTCGTCCGCGCGCTCCGGGGACAGCTGGTACTCGCGGTAGCCCAGGAAGGTGAAGTGGTCGCCGGCCAGCCAGCGCATCAGCTCGCGGGCCTCCTCCACCTCCCGCTCGGGCAGGTCGGCGGGCACGGGCTCGTCGGCGAGGTCGTCGGACAGGCGCAGCGCGGCGTCGCGCATCTTCTGCCAGTCCTCGACGGACTCGCGTACGTCGGACAGCACGCGCTGCAGGTCGGCCGTGACCTGCTTGAGGTCGGCGCGGTCGGTCTCGCGGTCGATCTCGACGTGGATCCACGACTCGGTGAGCGCGTCGTGCGGGAGCTGGCCGCCGGGCTTGGGCAGCATCTCCAGCAGCTTGCCCGTGACGTCGCGGCGGACCGTGAGCTGCGGGTGGATCACGAGGTGGATGCCGGCGCCGCGGCGGGTGAGCTCGTTGGTCACCGAGTCGACGAGGAACGGCATGTCGTCCGTGACGACCTCGACGACGGAGTGGCTGGACGTCCAGCCGTTCTCCTCCACCGTCGGGGTGTGGACCTTGATGTTGGCCGTGCCCTGCGGGCGGTTCTGGGCCAGCCGGTAGTGCGAGAGAGCGGCGCCGAGGACGTCGACCGGGTCACGGTCGGCCAGATCCTCGGGGGCGGTGTGCAGGTAGTAGCGCTGGAGGTACGTGGAGAGCTCGTCGGGCGCCAGTCCCCCCTCGCCCTTCTCGGCGACCTTGGCGGCTCGGCCGAGCAGCTCGGCCTTGGCTTCGTCCAGCTTGGTCTGCATGTCCTCTGGCTCCTGTCGCGCGCCGTTGCGTGACGTTAGTGGGAACGGGTGGCTTCGCGCCGGGCCCCGGTGTTGCCGGTCCACATCGACGCTATGCCGGAACGAGAGAGGACCGGGCCCGTATCAGCCATCTGTGACCGAGAGGCTGTCGCCGAACCCCCGCCTGCGCCCCGACGCCCGGCACGCACCCTCGCCGCACGGCGCCACAGGACAGGTGGCTCCGCCACATGACCTGTGGCGCCGCACGCCGAGGGCACGCACCGAACGCCGCTGCGCCCGCGCTCCGCGCGGACGACGGGGGTTCGGCGACAGCCTCTGGGGCACCGGTCCTGGGCGTCAGCGACACCCGGAGGCCGGTCGGGCTCCGGGACGGAGGCTGGAGCGACGGTGCCCCAGCCGGCTATCGCGCTGATCACGACCCCAGGCTATCCCCACGGGGGCGGCATGCGTCATGAGCCGTATGTGTACAAATCTGGGACCGGAATTTTGCCGGAACGGACAGTGCGCACCGGCAATCGGACCCTCCGGTCCCCGCTACGCCGCCAGTTCCCGCGCGAACGCGACCGCCTCCGTCAGGCTGTCCGCCACCGGCACACCCGCCCGCTCCAGACTCGCCCGGCCGTGCGAACCGCCCGCGTACAGCACCGCGTGCGCACCCGCCTGCGCCGCCGCCAGGGCGTCGTCCACCGCGTCACCGATGACCACCGTACGGTCCGGGGATATGCCGTCGAGGGCGGCGAGATGCCGCACCATCTGGTCCCCCTTCCCGCCGCCGTTGCGCCCGACGAGCCCGTCGACGCGGACGAACCGCTCCGCGATGCCGTGCTCGCCGAGCAGCGGCACCAGCCGGTCGTGCGGCGCCAGCGAGCACACCGACTGGGTGCGCCCCTCGTCCTGCCAGGCGGCGAGCAGCGCCGCGGCGCCCTCGGCCAGCACGGACGACCGCGAGCTGCGCCAGTAGTGCCGGTGGAAGGTCTCGTCCATGACGTCCCACTCCTCGGAGGTGGGGATCCGGCCCATGATCCGCTCGTAGAACTTCGGCACGGGAACGCAGAACAGCTCGCGATACCGCTCCAGCGTGATCGCGGGCAGCCCGAGCTCGGTGAACGAGGCGTTCGTCGCCTCGATCACCGCATCGAGATCGTTGTAGAGGGTCCCGTTCCAGTCCCACACCAGATGCGCCATGCCGAAAACGTTACCCGCCGCGTCCGACAACCCGGCCAACCCGGTGGCTGCACTGTCTCGGGGGACAACCCCCGAACCCCCGGCCGGACAAGCAGGTCGACCGGGGTACCCGGTATGGAACCAGAACGCCGCAGGTCAGATGAGGTTCGGGAGCTCCTGCACGCCGTACCAGAGGAGCTCGTGGTCCTCCGCCCCGTCCACGGTGAAGCGCGCGTCGTCGTCCCCCTGGTCGGCGGCGCCCAGCGCCGAGGCGGCGGCAGCGACGTCGGCCTCGGCGTCGGCGGCGTCCACGTGCACGGCGGCCGCGAGCCGCAGCGGGACGGCGGCGGCGATCCGCACCTCGCCCACGGACGCCGGGTCCAGCGCGCGGTCGGGGTCGGCGACGGCGGCCCCGTCGGGGAGCTCGGCGGCGAGGACCACCCGGCGCCGGGGCGCGTCCGGGGCGACGGCGAGCTGCCGCAGGCTGGCGGCGGCGGCCCGGTTGAGGGCCGCGTACTCCAGCTCCTCGATGTCGTCCGAGACGTACCACTCGCGCAGCGCGGGAGTGACGGCGTACCCGGTCAGGGGACCGCCGGACGGGGAGCTCACCTCGCCGGCCTCGTGTGCCTCGGCCAGTCCGGGAAGCGTCAGGGGAACGTACACACGCATGGTCGAAGCATAGGCCGCCGCCGACCAAGGGTCCCCCGACCGAGTGGTTTCCGCGGCCTCCTGTACGACGCCGGGCCCCGTCCGGGCCGGCCGGCAGAAACGAAACTGCCCTGGTCCCGTCACCCTGATAGGTGAATCACGCGGCGCCCGCGGCCCGATTGCCCGCTGTCAGTGCTTGCCGCTACAAGTGGCCGTGTCGCAGTCATGGCACGCAATCACGGGGGTGACCAGCGTGAACAAGACCAGAAGGCCGTCGCCGGGAAGACCGGCGACCCGCCCCGGCAGCACCGGCCCGAGCAGATCCCGCCCGGGGACGGGCACCCGGGCGCGAACCCGTCCCGTACCGACCGGCCGTACGAGCCCGCCCGACCGCCGCGATCCGCGCCGCCCCGGCGACCGGCGGATCCCGGGCCTGGCCCGCGAGCGGCATCCGCAGGACTGGTTCGCGCTGCGGCTGCTGCTCACCCTGAGCGGCCAGAAGCCGGTGCACTGGATGCTCGGGCACACCGTCGGCGCGGCGTACGACCAGCTGATGGCGCTGGCGCCGGGCCTGCCGCTGCGCGGCCCGGTCCGCCCGCGGATCGTCGAGTGCCGGGGCAGCGAGCCCGTCCCGGACGTGCTGGAGGCGCACGCCGTGATCGCGTACGGCCCGGCCCGCCGCGCCCTGGCGTTCCGCCTCGAACGCGGTGCGGACGACCGCTGGCGCTGCGCCGCCGTGGAGGTGGGCCCGCGTCCGGCGCCGGATTAACAGAACGGGACCGGCCGGCGCCCCCGTCGAAGGAGGAGCCGGCCGGTCCCGTGGATCAAACCCCGCCTACTTCTTGCGGCGCCGCCCGCCGCCCTTCTGCGCCTTGCGGCGCTCGGCGCGCGTCATGCCGTCGGCCTCGGAGCGCACGGGGCCGGCGGACTCGAACTCGCCCTCCTCCACACCGCCCTCCGCGGTCGGCGCGGAGAAGTGCAGCCGGTCCGGACGCTGCGGCGCGTCGAGGCCCTTGGCCTTGATGGCGGGCCGCCCGGCCGGGACGGCGTCCTCGGCCTTCTCCAGCGAGGGGGCGGCGTCGGCGACGGCCACCGTCTCGACCTGCTGCTCGACCTGGACCTCCAGGTTGAACAGATAGCCGACGGACTCCTCCTTGATGCCCTCCATCATGGCGGTGAACATGTCGAAGCCCTCCCGCTGGTACTCGACCAGGGGGTCCTTCTGGGCCATCGCCCGCAGGCCGATGCCCTCCTGGAGGTAGTCCATCTCGTACAGGTGCTCACGCCACTTGCGGTCGAGCACCGACAGGACGACCCGCCGCTCCAGCTCCCGCATGATCTCGGAGCCGAGCTGCTTCTCCCGCGCCGCGTACTGCGCGTGGATGTCCTCCTTGACCATCTCGTCGATGAACTCGCCGGTCACACCGGCCCGGTCACCGGCGGCCTCCTCGACCTCCTCGACGGTCACGGAGATCGGGTATAGCTGCTTGAACGCGCCCCACAGCCGCTCCAGGTCCCACTCCTCGGCGAAGCCCTCCTGGGTCTCGGCCGCGATGTAGGCGTCGATGGTGTCGTCCATGAAGTGCTGCACCTGCTCGTGCAGGTCCTCGCCCTCCAGGACGCGGCGGCGCTCGCCGTAGATGACCTCGCGCTGGCGGTTGAGCACCTCGTCGTACTTCAGGACGTTCTTACGCGTCTCGAAGTTCTGCTGCTCGACCTGCGACTGGGCGGAGGCGATGGCGCGGGTGACCATCTTGTTCTCGATCGGGACGTCGTCGGGGACGTTCGCCATCGACATGACGCGCTCGACCATCTGCGCCTTGAACAGCCGCATCAGGTCGTCGCCCAGCGACAGGTAGAAGCGGGACTCGCCCGGGTCGCCCTGACGGCCGGAGCGGCCGCGCAGCTGGTTGTCGATACGCCGCGACTCGTGCCGCTCGGTGCCCAGCACGTACAGGCCGCCCAGCGAGGTGACCTCGTCGTGCTCGGACTTCACCGCGGCCTTCGCCTTCTCCAGGGCGGCCGGCAGGGCGGCGGCCCACTCCTCGGCGTTCTCGACGGGGTCGAGGCCGGCCTGGCGCAGATCGGCCTCGGCCAGGTCGTCGGGGTTGCCGCCGAGCTGGATGTCCGTACCGCGGCCGGCCATGTTCGTCGCCACGGTGACCGCGCCGCGGCGGCCGGCCTGGGCGACGATCACGGCCTCACGGGAGTGCTGCTTGGCGTTGAGGACCTCGTGCGGCACGCCGCGCTTCGCGAGCTGCTGCGAGAGGTACTCGGACTTCTCCACGGACGTCGTGCCGACCAGGACCGGCTGGCCCTTCTCGTGCTTCTCCACGATGTCGTCGACGACCGCGTCGAACTTCGCCGGCTCGGTGCGGTAGATCAGGTCGGACTGGTCGACCCGGGCCAGGCCCCGGTGCGTCGGGATCGGCACCACGCCCAGCTTGTAGATCTGCTGGAACTCGGCGGCCTCGGTCATCGCCGTACCGGTCATGCCGGAGAGCTTGTCGTACAGGCGGAAGAAGTTCTGCAGGGTGATCGTCGCGAGCGTCTGGTTCTCGTCCTTGATGTCCACCCCTTCCTTCGCCTCGATCGCCTGGTGCATGCCCTCGTTGTAGCGGCGGCCGGCGAGGATACGGCCGGTGTGCTCGTCGACGATCAGGACCTCGCCCTCCATGACGACGTAGTCCTTGTCCTTCTTGAACAGCTCCTTGGCCTTGATGGCGTTGTTCAGATAACCGACGAGCGGGGTGTTCACCGACTCGTAGAGGTTGTCGATGCCCAGGTAGTTCTCCACCTTGGCGACGCCCGCCTCGTGGATACCGACCGTGCGCTTCTTCTCGTCGACCGCGTAGTCGCCGGTCTCGGCCTTGCCCAGGCGCGGGTCGCCGGGCTCGCCCTTCTTCAGCCGCAGGACGAGCTTGGCGAAGTCCGCGTACCACTTGGTGGCCTGGTCGGCCGGGCCCGAGATGATCAGCGGCGTACGGGCCTCGTCGACGAGGATGGAGTCGACCTCGTCGACCACGGCGAAGTTGTGGCCGCGCTGGACGAGCTCGTCCTTCGACCAGGCCATGTTGTCGCGCAGGTAGTCGAAGCCGAACTCGTTGTTCGTCCCGTACGTGATGTCGCAGCCGTACATTTCGCGGCGCTGGGCCGGCGGCATGTTGGCGAGGATGCAGCCCACGGACAGACCGAGGAACTTATGCACCCGGCCCATCCACTCGGAGTCGCGCTGGGCCAGGTAGTCGTTCACCGTGATCAGGTGGACGCCCTTGCCGGAGATCGCGTTGAGGTACGCGGGGAGGGTGCCGACCAGGGTCTTGCCCTCGCCGGTCTTCATCTCGGCGACATAGCCGAGGTGCAGCGCGGCGCCGCCCATCAGCTGCACGTCGTAGTGCCGCTGCCCGAGGACGCGCCGGGCGGCCTCGCGGACCGTGGCGAAGGCCTCCGGCAGGAGGTCGTCGAGGCTCTCGCCGTCGGCGTAACGCTCCTTGTATTCCTCCGTCAGCGCGCGGAGCTCGGCATCGGAGAGGTTCTCGAAGTCCTCTTCGATGGAATTGACCTGGTCCGCGATGCGGTGCAGTTTGCGCAGGATCTTGCCTTCACCTGCACGCAGGATCTTTCCGAAGACGGACACTTGGGCTGGCTCCTTGCCGGTCGGGCCTGGCACGGTCGAATGCGCTGGCGCGGTCTGTTCTGGGAGGCGGACATACTCGTCCGCCCCGGCCGCACCGGCCATCGTATGCGAGGGAGCGCCCGCACCGGGAGGGCTGACCACGTACGGGCACGGCCGAGCCGCACATTCGCGGTCGCGCCCCTCGCCGTGTCAACGACGCGACCCGGTGGAAAGTGCCGCACATCACGCATCCGAACGCTCCCGGATCCGGACGGCGGCGACGGACAATCCGCGCATGGAGCCCATCACGCTGACCACGGACCGGCTGCTGCTGCGGCCTTTCACCGCCGCCGATACGGAAGCCGTGTACGTCGCGTGCCAGGATCCGGAGATCCCGCGCTGGACGACCGTTCCCCAGCCGTACACCCGGGAGCACGCACAGATATTCGTGACGGAGATCTGCGCGGCGGGCTGGCGCGCCGACACGTCGTACAACCTCGCGGTCACCCGGCGTGACGACGGTGCGCTGGTCGGTGCCGTGGGCCTGGTCCGGCTCAGCCTGGCGGAGCCCGTACGGACGGCGGAGCTCGGCTACTGGACGGCGAAGGAGCAGCGCGGCCACGGCTACACGGCGGAGGCCGGCGACGCGCTGAGCACGTGGGCACTGCGGACGCTGGGCGTCGAACGGCTGGAGTGGCTGGCGGAGGCCGGCAACGAGGCGTCGCGCGCGGTGGCCCTGCGCATCGGATTCACCCTGGAGGGGACCCTGCGCGCCCAGATCCCGCGCGGGGACACCCGCCGCGACGCGTGGATCGGGTCGCTGCTGCCGTCGGACCGGGGGATGGTGGCGGGGCGGCAGTACGTTCCGTACGGGCGCTGAAAACCGCCGCCGGGTTGTCGGCCGGGCGCACTACCCTCCACGCATGGATCAGCTGACCGCCGCCGAGGCCCGCCGTATCGCCCTTCGCGCCCAGGGGTTCCTGGGCGCCCCCGACCGCCGCGCCGGCGTCCGGGGCGTCCTGCGGAGCCTGGGCGCCGTCCAGCTGGACACGATCTCCGTCCTCGCCCGGTCCCACGAGCTCGTGCCCTACGCCCGCCTCGGCGCCGTCGGCCGGACGTCCGTGGAGGACGCGTACTGGAAGCACGCGAACTCCTTTGAGTACTGGTCCCACGCCGCCTGCATCCTGCCCATCGAGGAGTGGCCCCTCTTCGCCTTCCGCCGCCGCGCTTTCCGGTCCCGCGGCCACCGCTGGCACCGGCTGAAGGACCGCGACGCCTCCCTGGCGGCCGTCCTCGACCGGCTGAAGACGGAGGGCCCGCAGACGTCCACCGACCTCGGCGGGGCGAAGAACGGCGGCCCCTGGTGGGACTGGTCGGACACGAAGATCGCCGTGGAGTGGGGGCTCGACACCGGCGTGGTGGTGTGTACGGAGCGGCGTGGCTGGAAGCGGGTGTACGACCTGGCCGAACGGGCCGTCCCCGGCGACCTGTTCCACGACGACCTGGACGACACGGAGTGCATACGGCGCCTGGTCACCCAGGCCGGCCGGGCACTGGGCGTGGCGACGCGCGCCGACCTCGCCGACTACCACCGGCTGCGCGCCGCCCAGGTGGACGCCGTGCTGGCGGACACCCCGCTGGTGCCGGTGGAGGTCGCGGGCTGGGGGAAGCCGGCGTGGGCGGATCCGGAGGCCCTGGCGGAGGCGCCCCGGGGGCGGCACCGGACGACGCTGCTGTCGCCGTTCGACTCGCTGGTGTGGGACCGGGCGCGGACAGAGCGGATCTTCGGGATGACGCACCGGCTGGAGGCGTACGTCCCCAAGCCCAAGCGGATCCACGGCTACTTCGCGATGCCGGTGCTGGCCGGGGGGCTGCTGGTCGCGCGCGTGGACCCGGCGCGCGAGGGCGGGACGCTGGTGGCGCGGCAGGTGTCGCTGGGCACGGATCTGCCGGGGGGTGTGACGCCGGCGCGGGCGGTCGCGCCGACGGCGGCGGCGCTGCGGGAGGCGGCCGGGTGGGTGGGGGCGTCGGAGGTGCGGGTGGAGCGGGTGACCCCGGCCGAGCTGCGGCCGGCGATGGAGGCGGCGGTCGCGGGCTGAGGTTATCCACAGGGGGTCGCGGATGGGTTGGGGGGCGGGCATCGTGGTGTGTGAGGGGGGCGATGCGCGTGTTGTACGAAATGACGGGACCGGGCGGTCCACGGTCCGGGGCGGGCCGGGCGCTGTGGGGTGAGCTGGTGGGGCTGCTGATCCCGGTGGTCTGCGCGGGCTGCGGGGGCGCGGGGGCGGGGGCGTCGGGAGCTGCCCTCCTGTGCGCCGGCTGCGCGGCGGGGCTGTCCGGGCTCGCGCCGCGCCGGGTGCGGCCGACGCCGGTGCCGTGGGGCCTGCCGCCGGTGCACGCGGCGACGGCTTACGCCGGTGCGGTCCGTGCGCTGCTCCTGGCCCACAAGGAGCGCGGCGCCCGCCCCCTCGCGGCGCCGCTGGGCGCCGCGCTCGCCGCCGCCGTCCTGGCGTCACCGGTCCCGGCTCCGGCTCCGGCTCCGGCTCCGGCTCCGGCTCCGGCTCCCGCGGACGACGCCGGGGTGATTCTCGTCCCCGTCCCCTCCTCCGCCGCCGGGCGCGCCGCCCGGGGGCAGGACCACACCCGGCGGCTCGCCCGCGCCACGGCGGGCGCCCTGCGCCGGTGCGGCGTCCGGGCCCGCGCGGCGCCCCTGCTGCGGCACCGGCGGGAGGTGGCCGACCAGGCGGGCCTCACGGCCGCCGGGCGCCGCGCGAATCTGGCGCACGCCCTGGAGGCCACGCCCGCCGCCCGGCTCCTTCTGCCCGCCCGTCCGGCCCCCGTTCCACCGCGTCCCACGCGCCGCACGGCCCCCGCGAGAGCGCCCGCCCGGCCCTGCCCGCCGGGCCCCCGCGTGGTCATCATTGATGACGTGATGACGACGGGGGCCACCCTCGCGGAGGCCGCCCGGGCGCTGCGGGAGCACACGGCGTGCCCCCTGGACGCGGCGGTCGTGGCGACGTCCGAAAGAGCCTTCCGGGAAGGGAAGAAACTCCGCCGTAACGAACGTTTCGGCTGGTAGAACGGTCAGTAGAGGACAGAGGGTGCCGTAGCTCCGCAAGAGAGCTATGTTCGATTCATAGAGAGGTGTCCCCCGGAACAGGGGGGATGTCGATCTTGATGTCTGGGGAGGAGGAGGTGAGAGCCGGCCGCACCCCGTCGAGCGCGGACGGCTGAAAGAACCCCGAGGCTCCGGACGTACACCGGAGCCCAGCGCACAGAGGGCGACGCCCCGCCACAGCGCGAGGCGACCCGGAACGGAGTTCTGCGTGGACATCGTCGTCAAGGGCCACAAGACCGAGGTGCCGGAGCGATTCCGGCGGCACGTGGCCGAGAAACTGAAGCTGGACAAGATCCAGAAGTACGACGGCAAGGTGATCAGCCTCGATGTAGAGGTGTCCAAGGAGCACAATCCGCGGCTGGCGGACCGCTCCGACCGCGTGGAGATCACCGTCCACTCCCGGGGTCCCGTAGTCCGTGCCGAGGCTTCGGCCGCGGACCCCTACGCGGCACTCGACCTGGCCACGAGCAAGCTCGAGGCACGGCTGCGCAAGCAGCACGACAAGCGCAGCTCCCGCCGCCCCGGCAAGGGACGCGTCTCCGCTGCCGAGGTCGGCGACGTGGTGGCGAACGCCGCCCAGCTGACCGACACCGGCGAACTCCCCATCGCCGCAGGCCAGTCGGAGGAGTCCCCCGCCGAGTACCCGCCGCCGCACAAGGCCGGTCCGCTGGAGGTGGACGGCGAAGGCCCCCTGGTGGTCCGGGAGAAGACCCACGCCGCCGCGCCCATGGCGCTCGACCAGGCGCTCTACGAGATGGAGTTGGTCGGCCACGACTTCTATCTGTTCGTCGACTCCGAGACCAAGCAGCCCAGCGTGGTCTACCGCCGTCACGCCTACGACTACGGCGTGATCCACCTGGACCCGTATCCGCTCGCTGGAAGCTGAAATTCCGCCATCCTGGGCGGCGGGGCGCATCCCCCGCCGCCCGGGCATGAAATCATGGCGCTGCACGGCCAGTCGGCAGCCGCCGCCTCACGGGCGGCCCAGGGGGAGAGATGGCGAACAGCTTGGAGCCCACGGCCGAGGTGGAGCTCGGCTCCCGCAAGGAACCGATCCGCGTCCTCGTCGTGGACGACCACGAACTCTTCCGCCGCGGCCTGGAGATCGTCCTGGCCCAGGAGGAGGACATCCAGGTCGTCGGCGAGGCGGGCGACGGGGCCGAGGCCGTCGACAAGGCGGCCGACCTGCTGCCGGACATCGTGCTGATGGACGTACGGATGCCGCGCCGCGGCGGCATCGAGGCCTGCACCTCGATCAAGGAGGTGGTGCCCAGCGCGAAGATCATCATGCTGACGATCAGCGACGAGGAGGCCGACCTCTACGACGCGATCAAGGCCGGGGCGACGGGCTATCTCCTCAAGGAGATCTCCACGGACGAGGTGTCGGCGGCGATCCGGGCGGTGGCCGACGGCCAGTCGCAGATCAGCCCCTCGATGGCGTCCAAGCTGCTCACGGAGTTCAAGTCGATGATCCAGCGCACCGACGAGCGCCGCCTGGTCCCGGCCCCCCGGCTGACGGACCGCGAGCTGGAGGTGCTGAAGCTGGTGGCGACGGGCATGAACAACCGTGACATCGCCAAGGAGTTGTTCATCAGCGAGAACACCGTGAAGAACCACGTGCGCAACATCCTGGAGAAGCTCCAGCTGCACTCCCGGATGGAGGCCGTCGTCTACGCGATGCGCGAGAAGATCCTCGAGATCCGCTGACGGGACCGGGGCAAACGGGCGGACTACCCCGGATAGACCGGCGCCACCCCGCCCGAGGCGACCTTCTCCCAGTCCGACCCCACCGGCAGCCGCACCACACCGGCCTGCTCCGAGATCGCGACCAGCGGCATGCTCACGTCCTCCGAGGCCGCCACGGCCGACACCCCCGTCACCGTCAGCTCCCGCGCCCGGTCCTCCGGCAGCCGCCCGTCCGTCTCCACGAACATGACCTGGTCCACGCCGTCCCCGACGCGCCCCACGACCGCGAGCCGGCTGTCACCGGCCCACGACACGGCCTGCACGTCCTCCAGCTGCGGCGCGATCTCCGTCAGCGGTTGCACCCGCAGCCTGTCCCCGCTGCGCGTGATCCCGCCCAGCATCAGCCGCCGCCCGCCGTCCGCGTCGGCGACGACCAGCGCGATCCGCGCCCCCTCCGCCGCGACCCGCAGCGCCTGGATCCTGTCGCCGCCCAGCCCCGGCACCTCGACGACCCGCGGCACCGCCGTCCCGCCGTCCGACCAGTACAGCACCGACCCCGCCGCCGTCCGGTCCGCCACCCACAGATCCCCGTGCCCGTCCCAGCTCGGCGCCGTCAGCCCGCTGACCGCCGGATCCCCGCCCGGCGCGGCCTGGCTCCGCAGCAGCGGCTTGCCCAGCACCGCCGAGCTGCCCAGCCCCGTCGAGTACAGCACGCCCCCGCCCGCCGCCACCGCCGCGACCTGCTCCTCGTCCCGCGACACGGCGACCGACTGGATCTTGGCCTTGCCGTCCTGGAACGGCCCGGACACCACCGCCGCCTCACCGTCCCCCGCCGGTACGCGCATCAGCCGCTGCTCGTCGTCGATGTAGTAGTAGCGCGGGTGCTCGTCCGCCCTGGTCAGCCTCTCCGTCGCGTACTGCCCGGCCGCGTCCTCCGTCAGCACGCACAGCTGCGACCCGCCGGCCCGCACGGCCACCTCGCTGAGCCGCGCCGCGAAGCCGTTCTGCACCGTGTACCAGAGCTGTGCGGCCATCTTCCGGCACGTCAGCCGGTCGGGCGGGGTCTTCAGCCTGAGCCGTACGGTCAGCTTCTGATCCTCCAGCACGACCGCCCCGCGCCCGGCCAGAGTCGTGTTCGCGGGGAACGCCGACCGAGCGATCTCGGCCATCATTCCGCCCTGACCGCGCACCAGCGCGGCGACGGCCATGGTAGTGGCGGCCGCCGGATTGACCTGCTGGTCACGCACATACACGGGCGAGGCGACCAGCGCCTCGGGCTCCCGTTTGGTGAAGTAGTACGTGTTGACCGGCTCCTGATAGGTCCGCTTGAACTCCTTGGTGCTCAGCACCAGCCCGCCGCCCGGCACCCGGGAGATCCGCCACTCGCCGCTCTTCTCCTTCACGACCTCGACGAAGCTCTCGTACTCCTGCACCCCGGGCCGGTACGCGCCGGTCTCGGCGTCGAGCGTGGCGATCTGGTGCCCGGACAGCCGGAACTTCATCACCCCGCTGTCCTTGGGCTCCGGCGCATGGTCCCCGCGCGGCACGTCGTCGGCCTCACGGGTATCCGGCGCCGACGTGAGCACGGTGGTCTCCGTCGGCGGTTCGAACGCCTCGCGGGCCTCGGCCGTCAGATACTGCCGGGTCGTGGTGTAGTTCAGGTCGTCGCTGCGCAGGGTCTCCAGATACCCCGCGACGATCTGCGACGCCCCGTCGCCCTTCTTCGGCGGTACGGGCACGGTGCGCGCCCACCGGTCGCCGGGCTTGTCGGCCTTGTCGACGGCGCTCACGCCCCCGCTGTCGGGCATCCCCACGCACCCGGCCAGCACCACGCCGACACTCGCCAGCACGATCCCCTGGACCAGGCGTACCCCACGGCCGTTCACTACTGCTTCTCCCACTCCGTGACCCGCCGCCCCGTCCCGGGCAGCGCGGTCGGATCGGCCGTCGGATGGGCGGCCCCCGCCGACGGTACGGTCACCGGCCCCCGCCCCTGCGCGGGCACGGACGCCAGCAGCCCCGTGTCGGCGGCCGCGGCCTCCCGCCGCAGCGCCTGCTGCGCCCGCGAGTCCTCGGGCTCCAGGGGTATCGGAGAACCGCGCAGCGGCTCCCCGGACGTCCGCGGCAGCGTCAGCCGGAACTGCGACCCGCCGCCCGGCTCGCCCCAGGCCTGCAGCCAGCCGCCGTGCAGCCGCGCGTCCTCCACGGCGATCGACAGCCCCAGCCCCGTACCGCCCGTGGTCCGCGCCCGCGCCGGGTCCGCCCGCCAGAAGCGGTTGAACACGCGCGTCGCCTCCCCGGGCTTCAGCCCCACGCCGTAGTCCCGCACGGCGACCGCGACGGCCCCGTGCGCGACACCCAGCCGCACCACGACGTCCCGTCCCTCACCGTGCTCCACGGCGTTCACGACCAGATTGCGCAGCACCCGCTCCACGCGCCGCGAGTCGGCCTCGACGATCACCGGCTGCTCGGCCCCGCGCACCACGATCCGGCTGCCCTTGCGCTCGGCAAGCGGCTCGGCGCCGTCCACGACCCGCCGTACGACCTCGCGCACGTCGATCGGCTCGGCCTCCAGCGCCGCCGCGCCCGCGTCGAAGCGGCTGATCTCCAGCAGATCCGACAGCAGCGACTCGAACCGGTCCAGCTGCCCCAGCAGCAGCTCCGCCGACCGCCCCGTCACCGGGTCGAAGTCCGCACGGCTCTCGTGGATGACGTCCGCTGCCATCCGTACGGTCGTCAGCGGCGTCCGCAGCTCGTGCGACACGTCGGAGACGAACCGCCGCTGCATCCGCGACAGCTCCTCCAGCTGCTGGATCTTGCCCTGCAGATTCTGCGCCATCTTGTTGAACGACTCGCCGAGCCGCGCGATGTCGTCCTCGCCGGTGACCTTCATCCGCTCCTGCAGCCGGCCCGCGGCCAGCCGCTCCGCGATCCCGGCGGCCATCCGCACGGGCGTCACGACCTGCCGTACCACCAGCCAGGCGATCGCCCCGAGCAGGACGACGACGAACACCCCGGCGGTGGCGAGCGTGCCCTTGACCAGGCTGAGGGTCTTCTCCTCCTCGGTGAACGGGAAGAGGTAGTACAGCTGGTACGGATTCCCGTTGACGTCCTGCAGCCGCTGCCCGATGACGATCCCGGGCACGGACTCGCCGCCCTTGTACCGGATCCGGGTGTACTCCTGGAACATCCCGTCGCCGTCGTCGACCCGCGCCTGCAGCTCGGGCGACACGGTATCCGGCTCGACCGACCCGATCGACCCGACGCCGATCCCGATGGGCGCCGTCACCGGCGTCGCGTCGTTGTCGGGCTCACCGCCCAGCCCGCCCGGCCCCTCGTCCGACGGCAGCGCGATGACCTGGAAGACGCCCTGACCGCTGCCGCTGCCGCTGTTCAGCGACTCCACCAGCAGCCGGTGCCAGTCCTCGGGCGCGGCCTGCCGCCCGGACGCCTGGGCCCGCCCCTCGGACTCGGCCCGGTCCTCGGCGTTGGCGAAACCGCCCTGCGCCTGGCTCGTCGCCACGGACAGCTTGCCCTCGAGCAGCCCGTTGCGGACCTGCCCGATCACGACGATCCCGAGCAGCAGCACGACACCCATGGACATCAGCAGGGTCGTCGCGACGACCCGCAGCTGGATGTTGCGCCGCCACAGCAGCACGGCAGGCTGCAGCGGCCGGCGGACCCAGCGCAGCACCATCCGCAGGATGGGCTGCATCGGTCCGCCGGCGGCGCCGGGCTGGAGCAGCCGCGACACGCTAGCTGGGCCCTGCCTTGTACCCGACACCACGCACGGTGACGACGATCTCCGGCCGCTCCGGGTCCTTCTCGACCTTGGAGCGCAGCCGCTGCACATGCACGTTCACCAGCCGGGTGTCGGCGGCGTGCCGATAGCCCCAGACCTGCTCGAGCAGCACCTCGCGGGTGAACACCTGCCACGGCTTGCGGGCCAGCGCCACCAGCAGATCGAACTCCAGCGGAGTCAGCGCGATCTGCTGCCCCTCCCGCTTCACGGAGTGCCCCGCCACGTCGATCACCAGATCGCCGATGGCCAGCTGCTCCGGCACGGGCTCCTCGGAGCGCCGCAGCCGCGCCCGGATCCGGGCGACGAGCTCCTTGGGCTTGAACGGCTTGACGATGTAGTCGTCGGCACCCGATTCGAGGCCCACGACGACATCGACGGTGTCGCTCTTGGCGGTGAGCATGACGATCGGCACACCGGACTCGGCGCGGATCAGCCGGCACACCTCGATGCCGTCCCTGCCGGGCAGCATCAGATCCAGCAGCACCAGGTCAGGCTTGGCCTCGCGAAATGCGGCCAGCGCCTTGTCGCCGTCAGCGACGAACGACGGCTCAAAACCTTCTCCACGCAGCACGATGCCCAGCATCTCCGCCAGCGCGGTGTCGTCATCGACGACCAGGACGCGTCCCTTCATACGGACATCATCCCATCGCCCCGCGAAACTCGGAGGCCACGCCGGAGTGATCCGTTTCACGCAGAAAATCCCCACCCGCCATCCGCGCGAGTCCGTCCCCACGCACAGGTGAGACGACACCCCGCTCCGTGACGATCGCGGTGACCAGCCCGGGCGGCGTGACGTCGAACGCCGGGTTGTACGCCTGCGTCCCCGGCGGCGCCGATCCGGTGACCTCGTCCCCGGCCCGCTGCTCGATCTCGATGGACGCCCCGTCCGGGGTGTCCAGGTCCACGGTGGACACGGGCGCCACCACGACGAACGGCACCCCGTGATGCCGCGCGAGCACGGCGAGGGGATACGACCCCACCTTGTTCGCCACCGACCCGTCCGCGGCTATCCGGTCCGCCCCGACGAGTACGGCGTCGACCTCACCGGCCGCGAACAGCGACCCGGCGGCGTTGTCGGCCAGCAGCGTGTACGGCATCCCGCTCCGCGCCGCCTCGTAGGCCGTCAGCCGCGCCCCCTGGAGCAGCGGCCGCGTCTCGTCCACCCACAGCCGCCGCAGCTCCCCGTCCCGGTGCGCGGCCCGTACGACGGCGAACGCCGTCCCCTCGCCCCCGGACACGAGCGCCCCGGTATTGCAGTGCGTCAGCACCCGGTACCCACCCCCGGGCACCAGCTTCCCGAGCAGCTCCACCCCGAGCCGCCCCATCTCCCGGGACCCCCGCGCATCCTCCTGGTGCAGCCTCCGCGCCTCATCCAGGGCGGCCCGGGCCCCCTGCCCCGGCCCGGCGTCCCGGAACGCCTCCAGGGCCCGCTGTACGCCCCACGCCAGGTTCACGGCGGTGGGCCGGGCACCGGCCAGATCCCGCGCGGCCTCGTGTACGTCGAAACCCCGCGCGGCCGCCAGAGCGATCCCGTAGGCGCCGGCCAGCCCCAGCAAGGGGGCACCACGCACGGCAAGCGTCTGAATGGCTTGGACAAGGCACGGCACATCCGTACAGAGAAGCTCGACCTCCTCCGCCGGCAATCGGGTCTGATCCAACAGGACCAGCACAGGTCCGTCTCCTGGCTCCGCGGGTTCCTCCCAGCGGAGCGCAACCAAGTCTTCAGCCATACAGCCCAGTCAACCCGCAACGCAAAAAAGCCTCAACCCCTGGCACAGAATGCCGGGGGTTGAGGCTAAAAATTGTTCGGCGGCGACCTACTCTCCCACAGGGTCCCCCCTGCAGTACCATCGGCGCGGAAAGGCTTAGCTTCCGGGTTCGGAATGTAACCGGGCGTTTCCCAATCGC
>NZ_WEGJ01000037.1 GCF_009604385.1 Streptomyces smaragdinus | reverse complement strand
GATGGGGTAAGGCTCCCAGTAGACGACTGGGTTGATAGGCCAGATATGGAAGCCTGGTAACGGGTGGAGTTGACTGGTACTAATAGGCCGAGGGCTTGTCCATAGTTGCTTCGCGTCCACTGTGCAGGTTCTGAGACAACGAACCGTCGATCCTTCGTGCCCGTATAGGCGGGTGTGGGGTTGATCCGGTTTGATAGTTTCATAGTGTTTCGGTGGTTATAGCGATTGGGAAACGCCCGGTTACATTCCGAACCCGGAAGCTAAGCCTTTCCGCGCCGATGGTACTGCAGGGGGGACCCTGTGGGAGAGTAGGTCGCCGCCGAACAATTTTTAGCCTCAACCCCCGGCCGTAGGTCGGGGGTTGAGGCATTTTTGCGTTCAGGGGCTACTCATCCGTAACTCCAGGGCCTACGCTCCCCGCATGATCGATGGGGAGCTGCGCCGGGGGCGGATATCGCTTGCCGTGGCGTTTGCCGTGCAGGGGGCCGTGTTCGCGTTGCTGGTGACGCGGATCCCCGCGTTGCAGGACCAGTACGGGATCGATGATGCCGTATTGCCTGCCTTTCTGGCCGCCGTGCCGATTCTCGCCGGCGTCGGCAGTGTCGTCGCCGAGCATGCCGTGCGGCGGGTCAGGCCCAGTGTGCTGTTGCGGTGGACGCAGCCCGTCGTGGGGCTGGCGCTCGTGGGGGCCGGGGCCGGGGACCAGATGTGGCAGGCGGCTGTGGCGCTGGGGGCGTTCGGGCTGGTCGTGGGGGCCCTGGACGCGTCCATGAACATGCTCGGCGTCAGTCTGCAGCGCAGTTACGGGCGCAGCATCATGCTCGGCTTCCACGGGGCGTACAGCCTCGGCGGGATCGTCGGGGCCTCGCTGGCGTGGGTCGGGGCGCACTGGGATCTGTCGCTGGCCGTGAATTACGGGCCGGCCGTCGCCGTGTTCATTCCGCTCGCGCTCGTCGGCAGCCGCTGGTACGTGGACCGGGCGGGGAGCGGGGCGGTGCCGGAGGCGGAAGGGGCCGGTGGGTTGCGGTTCCGGTTGCTGCTGCCGTTGTGTCTGGTGATGGCGTTCGCGTACATCGGGGACGCCACCGTCTCCAACTGGAGCGCCAAGTATCTGGACGACGTGCTGCGCAGCTCCGAGGAGGTCGCGACCGTCCCGTACAACATCTACATGGTCACCACCCTCCTCGGCCGCGTCCTCGGCGACCGCGCCGTGCAGCGTTACGGACCGCCGGTCGTGCTCCGGGCCGGGACCGTGGTCGCCGCCGCCGGGTTCGCGGTCGTGGCCGTGGCCCCGGGGGCCGGGATCGGGATAGCCGGGTTCACGCTGCTCGGGTTCGGGCTGTGCGTGATCGTGCCGCAGACCTTCGCCGCCGCGGGGCGGCTCGCCGCCGAGCACGGGGGGCCGGAGGCGTCCGACGCCGCCGTCGCGCGGCTCAACATCTTCAACTACGTCGGCTTCCTGGTCGGCGCACCGCTGGTCGGCGCCGTCGGTGAGGCGTGGAGCTATCGCGGCGCCATGCTCATCCCGATGGCCCTGGTTTGCGCCACCCTGGTGTACGCCGGTTCCTACGGGCGCGCGGGCGGACGCTACGGTGACGGGCATGAGCGGGCGCGCGCAGCTGATGTGGGATGAGGCGGTCACCGGTTACGACTTCGGTCCCGGGCACCCGATGGACCCGGTCCGTCTGGCGTTGACCATGCGGCTGATCGAGGCCCTCGGGGTCGACAAGGCGGCGTCGGGAGGCGTCGTGACCGCCCCGGCCGCCGGTGACTCGACGCTTCGGCTGGTGCACCGCCAGGACTACATCGACGCCGTACGGGTCGTCTCCGCCGACCCCGACCGGGCCACCGGGTCGTACGGGATCGGGACCATGGACGATCCGGCGTTCGCCGGGATGCACGAGGCGTCCGCGCTCATCGCCGGGCAGTCCGTGGCCGGCGCCGAGGCGGTGTGGCGGGGGAGCGTGGAGCACGCGGTGAACTTCGCCGGGGGGCTGCATCACGCGATGCCGGGCGGGGCGTCGGGCTTCTGCGTGTACAACGACGCCTCCCTCGCGATCGCCCGGCTGCTGGAGCTCGGCGCCGAGCGGATCGTGTACGTCGACGTGGACGTCCACCACGGCGACGGCGTGCAGGCGGCGTTCTGGGAGGACCCCCGGGTGCTGACGATCTCCCTGCACGAGCACCCCCGCACCCTCTTCCCCGGCACCGGCTGGCCCGAGGAGACCGGCGGGCCCGGGGCGGAGGGCAGCGCGGTCAACGTGGCGCTGCCGCCCGGCACCGGTGACTCGGGCTGGCTGCGGGCGTTCCACGCCGTCGTACCGGAGCTGGTCGCCGACCACCGGCCGCAGGTGCTGGTCACCCAGCACGGCGCCGACACGCACATGGAGGACCCCCTCGCGCATCTCGCCGTCAGCCTCGACGCGCAGCGCATGGTGATGGCGGCGCTGCACGACCTGGCGCACGAGCACGCCGACGGCCGCTGGCTGGCGCTGGGCGGCGGCGGGTACGCGGTCATCGACGTCGTCCCCCGCTCCTGGACGCATCTGGCCGCGATCGCCGCCGGCACCCCCGTCGACCCGGCGACGGAGATCCCGGAGGACTGGCGGCTCCAGGTCCACCATCTCACCGGCGACGTGAACGCTCCCCGCCGGATGACCGACGGGATCTCCCCCTCGTACGCCCACTGGGACGCGGGCTACGACCCCGCCTCGGCCCTCGACCAGGCGGTCCGCGCCACCCGCCGGGCGGTGTTCCCCTCACGCGGGCTGCTGCCGTGACGGGCGCATAGCGCAAGTCCCGTCGTACGGGCGAAAAACGGCGGATTTCCCGGGGCGCGTGCGGGCATCACGCGAGCATGGCCCTCATGCTCACCGACGTCGACGAGCGCACCGCGCTCAAGGCGCATCTGCTGCGGACCGGGATCGCGGGTTGTGTCGCCACCACACGGGATCAGAGCCTGCGCCGGTACGCTCTGTTCGCGGCGCGCGACCCACGGGCGCTGCTCGGGCTCGAGCCCGAACGGGACTGGTCCGTGGCCGACTTGCTGCGGCTGATGGCCGAACGCTGCGGGGTATCGCCCGATCCTGGGCGGATTTCGGGCAGCGAGACCATCGACCCCGACCGGACGATCGACGCCCTCGACGCCTTCGCCGGCCGCCTCGCCGCGGCCGTACGGCGCCGCGAGGCGGTCCTCGTCGGCACCGGGCACCCCGGCGGACTCCAGGAGTTCTACGCCCCTTTGGCCACTGCCGTGTCGGCGGCGGGATGCCATGTCCTCACCCCCGGTGAGGGTAGAGATGTCGACATAACGACCCGGTTCGGGGTACGTACGTTTCGCCTCTCCTACGTCGACGGGGTCGCCGTGCTGCGCGAGCCGGGCGCGGGGGATTCCGCGTCCGGTGCCGGTGTGCACACGCATTCGCCGCTCCCCGTGCGTGCCGCTCTCGCGGCCGCCGCGGCGGGCCCCGGGCCGCTGCCCGATCTCGTCGTCGGGGACCACGGATGGGCCTGTGGCGCAGGTCAGCTGGGGTTCGAGACAATGGGGGCGGCGGACGCCGACGACCCGGCGCTGTTCGTCGGGCAGCGTGAGGGGCGGCTGTCCGTCGTCGTACCGCTTGATGACGCTGTGCGGTCCGATTACTACCGACCGCTTACTCGCTATGTACTCAATCGAGCGTGTCTGTCACAGTAGCCATCCGATCGCTACTCCTCTTCCCCACTTGCATCACCCGCCCCTACTCTGGGGAAGAGCGCGCATGCGAGCAGGAGTCACCGGAGGGGAAGCCGGTGCCCGTCATGTGCGGAAGGTTCAGGTGTGTCATGGCTGCAAGCGAGAGTGGGCCTTTGAACGAGGTCCGTTTCCGGACGGTGGCGGAAGTCGCCGCCCTGATGCGAGTGTCGAAGATGACCGTGTACCGCTTGGTGCACAGCGGTCATCTGCCGGCGATCCGGGTGGGAAGGTCCTTCCGGGTACCCGAGCAGGCGGTGCACGAGTACCTCCGCGAGTCGTATGTGGGGGTGGAATCCGCCTAGGGGGGTCCCGCGTCCGCCCTCGATTACTGGGTGCGCCGCCCCGAGGGGTAGGCTAGGCCGTCATAGGTCGTGTGGGCCCATGCCCCGCACCGAGTGAAACGAAAGAGCGAGGGTAGACGTGGGCTCTGTTATCAAGAAGCGCCGCAAGCGGATGGCGAAGAAGAAGCACCGCAAGCTGCTGAAGCGGACGCGTGTGCAGCGTCGCAACAAGAAGTAAGCGGTAGCGCTGTCCGTCGAACCGCCGCCCCCACACCGCGATGGTGGATTGGGGCGGCGGTTTGCGTTTCCGGCCTTTCCCGGGTGTCCCGTCGGGGGTGTGTCGTGAGTCGCACGCCCGCGGACATCACGGCGCAACACCCAGTGGATACGGTGGTCCCGAGACGACGGAAGGGCGGGGGCCAGACGTGGGCAAGACCGTGCTCGTCACCGGGGTCGCCCGGCAGCTGGGCGGCCGGCTGGTGCGCCGGATCCAGCGGGAACCGGGCGTGGCCCGGGTCGTCGGCGTGGACGCCGCCGAGCCGGAGCACGAGCTGGGCGGCGCGGATTTCGTACGGGCGGACATCCGTCACCCCACCATCGGACGCGTCCTGGTGGAGAACGACGTCGACACCGTCGTCCACCTCGATGTGACGGGCACCCCGCTCTCCCCGCGCGGCAGCCGCGCCGGGGTGAAGGAGACCAACGTCATCGGCACCATGCAGCTGCTCGGCGCCTGCCAGAAGGCGCCCTCGGTGCGGCGGCTGGTGGTGAAGTCCAGCACCAACGTCTACGGCTCCGCGTCCCGCGATCCGGCCGTGTTCACGGAGACCACCCAGGCCAAGGCCCTGGCCCGCGGGGGCTTCGCCAAGGACACCGTCGAGGTCGAGAACTACGTCCGCGGCTTCGCCCGGCGCCGGCCCGACGTCGCGGTCACCGTGCTGCGCTTCGCGAACATCCTCGGGCCCCGGGCGGACACCCCGCTCGCCGAGTACTTCTCGCTGCCGGTGCTGCCGACGGTCCTCGGCTACGACCCGCGGCTGCAGTTCGTGCACGAGGACGACGTGCTCGGCGTGCTGCTGCTCGCCGCCGCGGAGGGCTGCGGGGACGGCACGTTCAACATCGCCGGGGACGGGGTGCTGCTGCTGTCGCAGGCCGCGCGGCGGCTGGGGCGGCCGACGGTGCCGGTGCTGCTGCCCGCGGTGCGGTGGGTGGGGTCGGCGCTGCGGTCGGTGGGGATGACGGACTTCTCGCCGGAGCAGATCCGGCTGCTGACGCACGGGCGGGTCGTGGAAACGACCCGGATGCGGGAGGTACTGGGGTTCACACCCGGGTACACGACCGCGGAGACTTTCGCCGACTTCGCGGTCAGCCGCGGGCCGGGGCTGCTGCCGCCGGAGTCGGTGGGACGGGTCATCGACGCCGCGGCAGCGCGGCTCGGGGTGACGGGGGTTACTGATGTCGGCGCCGTGAAGGAGCGCGTCCACCATGGCTGAAGCGAAGGTCATACCCTTCGACGACGATCGTGCCCGCAAGCCGCGCCGGCGGGGGGCCGCCGCGGGACGCAAGCGGGCGGTGGCGCCGCAGGCGCCTGAGGTGTCTGTGGTACCGGCGCAGGGCTCGGAGCCGGAGCCGGCCGCGGTGCCGGAGGCGGACGCCGCGGGGGTGCCCGAGGAGCCCGTGGCCGGGGAGACGCCCGCCGTCGAGCCCGGGCTGGTGGAGCGGGTGCTCGGCGGGGACTGGGACCGGCGGATCGCCGGGGGGCTGAGTTTTCTGCGGCGGCGGCTCGCGGGGGAGTACGAGGTCGACGAGTTCGGCTACGACCGTGAGCTCACCGACCAGGTGCTGACGCCGATGCTCCGGCCGCTGTACGAGAAGTACTTCCGCGTCGAGGTGCGCGGCGTGGAGAACATTCCCGCCGAAGGCGGCGCGCTGGTCGTCTCCAACCACTCCGGGACCCTGCCGTGGGACGGGCTGATGCTGCAGGTCGCCGTGCACGACAAGCATCCGGCGGGGCGGACGCTGCGGCTGCTGGCGGCGGATCTGGTCTTCGCGCTGCCGGTGGTCAACGAGCTGGCGCGCAAGGCCGGGCACACCCTGGCGTGCGCGGAGGACGCGCAGCGGCTGCTGGAGCAGGGCGAGGTCGTCGGGGTGATGCCGGAGGGCTTCAAGGGGCTGGGGAAGCCCTTCTCCGAGCGGTACAAGCTGCAGCGGTTCGGGCGGGGCGGGTTCGTGTCCACCGCGATGCGGGCGGGCGTGCCGATCGTGCCGTGTTCGGTCGTGGGGGCGGAGGAGATCTACCCCATGATCGGTAACGCGAAGACGGTGGCCCGGCTGCTGGGGTTCCCGTATTTCCCGGTGACTCCCACGTTTCCGTGGCTGGGGCCGCTGGGGGCGGTTCCGCTGCCCACCAAGTGGGTGATTCAGTTCGGGGAGCCCATTCGTACGGACGGCTATCCGGCGGATGCGGCGGAGGACCCGATGCTGATGTTCAATCTGACGGATCAGGTGCGGGAGACCATTCAGCACACGTTGTACAAGTTGCTGGTGCAGCGGCGGTCCGTCTTTTTCTAGCGTTGCGTCGTGGGTTTGCGCCTTCGGCGCAGGGGGTGCCCACCCGCCCGCCCGTGCGGGGGGATCAATGCTTCTGGCGAGAGAAGCGAGAGGCCGCCGGCAGGTGCCGGCGGCCCTCGGTCGCTCTACTCCTCTTCCTCGCCGCTTATCCCCAGTCCCGGGAGGAGACCCGGGATCAGCGGGGGGAGCGTGATGTTCGGCGCCGGGGACTCCGAGGTGGATGGGGTCGAGCTCGGGTCCTGGCCCGTGCTGCCGCCCAGGAGGCCGCTGTCCAGGAGGCCGTCGCGGTCCGCGGACGTCGACGGGGTCGGCGTCGTGGTGGCGCCGGGGGTGTCCGACGGGGACGGGGAGGCGGACGCGGACGGCAGGGCGGAGCCGCCGGGGTCCTCGGCCGTCGTGCCGTCGGCGCCGGACGTGTCGTCGGTGGTCTCCGGGTCCTCCGGCAGGATCGCCTGCAGCGGCGCCACGTCGTGGTCTATGTCGTCAAAGATCTGCGTCACGTCCGCGCTGACGTCGCTCAGCTGCTGCGGCAGCCGGGAACGCAGCTCGCTCCAGCCGCCGCGGTGCTTCTCCGAGAACTCGGACAGCGCCCGCATCGGGTCCAGCTTGCCGTCCGCCTCGTACGCCTGCTGCAGCAGCCGGTGGCCCTCGCCCGCGTCGTGCCGTACGCCGTCGAGGGCCCGGCGGACCTCGCCCAGGGACTCGTCGTCCAGCTCGCCGGACCGGCCGCGCTCCATGAGCCGCCGCGCCTCGTTGAGCCTGGTCGAGGCCTGGTCGAGGTAGATCCGGCCGCGCTCGGCGTCGTCGTCGGCCAGCGAGCGCCGGAAGTCCTCCATGCCCCGCTTCAGCCCGTACAGCGTGTCGCCCGGCAGCGCGTCCGTGCTGGCCGCCGCCGCGCCGCTGAGGGCGCCCGCCGCCACGCCGACCCCGAGGCCGCCGATGGCCACGCCGCGGGTCCAGCGCGAGCGCGGCTTGAGGCGGGAGAGGGGGCGGGACGCGCGATGGCTGCCGCGCCGGCGCTGCTCGGGCACGACGGGGGTCTCCGCACCCTCGCCGGACGCGAACATCCGCTCCATCGCCGCGACGAGCATCGCCCGCTGCTCGGCCTTCACCTCGGGCGAAAGCTCCGGGGCGGGCAGCGCCGCGAGCCCGCCCGCCAGGGCGAGCAGCTGGGCCTGCTCCGGGTTCGCCTCGAGGTCCTCCGGGGGGAGGGGCTCCTCCAGGGCCTGGGCGAAGGCGGTCGCCTGTGCCGAGGGTCGCATCACGGGCGGCACCTCCTCTCGATTCTCGTTCTCAGGCGTTGGACTCCCGCGCCCGGCCCGGGGGTTGTGCGTCGGACGGTCTTACACCCGAACGAGTGACTGTCGTCCTTCGCAGCGCGGTCGTGGGAGCCCTGCAGTCCGCATAACGAGAGCTGGGGCAGTCGGGTTACGCGGCGCGGATTATCCGACCGGGGGGCCGGTGGCTCGGTTGTCGCGGGGTCCACGTCTGTCCTCGGAAGAGTACGGCTGGGGGCGGGCGCCCGTCAGCGGGCGTCGTCGGGGAGCAGCCGGGCCAGGGTGCGTACGGCCCGGTACTGGAGGGTTTTGATCGCGCCCTCGTTCTTCCCCATCACCCGGGCGGTCTCGGCGACCGACAGGCCCTGGAGGAAGCGGAGCGTGACGCATTCCTGCTGCTGCGGGTTGAGCTTGCGGACGGTCTCCAGCAGGGCGGTGTTGGAGAGCGACTCCAGGACGGACTCCTCGGGGCTGCGCGCCACCTCGTTGGCGTCGAGCATCTCGCCGGTGGTCACCTCGAGTCTGAAGCGGCTGGACTTGAAGTGGTCGGCCACCAGATTGCGGGCGATCGTCACCAGCCAGGCGCCGAAGTCGCGGCCCTGCCAGGTGAAGGTGCCGATCCGGCGCAGGGCGCGCAGGAAGGTCTCGGAGGTGAGGTCCTCGGCCGTGGCCCGGCCGCCGACGCGGTAGTAGATGTAGCGGTAGACCGTGTCCGAGTACTGGTCGTAGAGCCGGCCGAAGGCCTCGGCCTCGCCGGACTGGGCGCGCTCGACGAGGTCCATCATCCGGCCGGCGTCGCCCTCGGGACGCTCGGGCCGGGCGCGGCCGCCGGCCACGGCGGTGGTGCCGCCGCCCGGGCCCCGGCCGCCGCCGCCCGCCGCGGCGGTGCGCCGGGAGCCGACCGCCGCCGGCGTCCCGCCGCCGTCGGTCAGGGCGTAGACGGGGGCGGTGCCGGCCATGGCGAGCGCGGGCTCGGCGAACCGCGGGGCGAAGAGTTGTTCGAGCTGGTCAAGCACCTGCGCTCGCAGCGCAGCCAGGCCTGAGGCGTCAACCCCGACGTATCGGTACACGGGACTCCCAGAGGCAGAGCTTTCATCACGTTCGGTACGGGACCGTTCACCCGTCGTTGGGACGTGTGGGTACCGGGTGTGCGTCTGAGGAGAATAACGCTTCGTACAGGAGGCGCTACACCTAGTTGCTTAAATCACCGGTTCCGTTCGAATCCTTACCGATTGACGACCCATCAAGTATCCAGCCGGGTCCTTGATCTGATCGGTATGTTGCATGAACCGCCTGGTTCCATGGCGTGTTGTGGCGATCTCGTGGTATGGGGAATGCGGGGCCGGGAATCGGGGTAAGGCCCGTTACCGCCGCCGCCGTTGCAGGGCCGCCGCCGCTGCCGCGCCGCCCGCCACCGCGCCGATGCCCGCCGCCGCCGGGACGCCGACCTTCACGGCCTTGCGGCCCGTACGGTAGTCGCGCAGTCGCCAGCCGTTCCTGCGGGCGTGCTTGCGCAGCCGTCCGTCGGGGTTGATGGCGTACGGGTGGCCGACCAGGGACAGCATCGGGATGTCGTTCGCCGAGTCGCTGTACGCGGCGCAGCGGTCGAGGTCCAGCCCCTCCGCGGCGGCCAGCGCGCGGACGGCCTCCGCCTTCGCCGGGCCGTGCAGCGGCTCGCCGACGAGGCGGCCGGTGTAGACGCCGCCCACCGATTCGGCGACGGTGCCGAGGGCGCCGGTGAGGCCGAGGCGGCCGGCGATGATCGTCGCCGTCTCCACGGGGGCGGCGGTGACCAGCCACACCTTCTGTCCGGCGTCCAGATGCGCCTGGGCCAGGGCGCGGGTGCCGGGCCAGATGCGGTCGGCCATGAACTCGTCGTAGATCTCCTCGCCCATCTCCCGCAGATCCTCGACCCGGTGGCCCTGGATGATCGACAGCGCGCTGGCCTGGACGTCCTGCATGTGCTCGGGGTTCTCCGAGCCGGCCAGCCGGAAGTACGCCTGCTGCCAGGCGAACCGGGCGAGGTCGCGGGTGCGGAAGAACTTCCGTTTGTACAGCCCGCGTCCGAAGTGGAAGATCGCGGCGCCCTGCATCACGGTGTTGTCGAGGTCGAAGAACGCGGCGGCGCGGGTGTCGCCCGGGACGGGGAACTCCGCCTCGCGCGCCTCTCCCGTATCGCGCGCGCCCTCCCCGAGCTCCTGCGAGGTCTTGCGGGCTGCCTCCGCCGCGGCCTCGCCCGCGAGCACGCTGCGGGCGGTGGCGGATCGTCTGCGGCCGGTGAGGGAGGTGAGCCAGTCAAAGGCGGCCATGCCGCGAGCATAACGGGGTGAGCGGAACCCGCCGGTGTCGGTGGTGTTACCCAGGGGTCCCGGGTGGGCGAACAAAGGTCTGATCGGGGTCGGGGGGAAGCCGGGCGGCAGGCGTGACAATGGGGTCATGAGCCTGCTGAGCCGCCGTCCCCGCAAGAAGCCCGAAGACCGGACTGTCACCCTGATCGGCCGGTCCGGCTGCCATCTGTGTGACGAAGCACGCACCGTGGTCGGTCAGGTATGCGGGGAGCTGGGCGCGTCCTGGGAGGAGAAGGACATCGACCACGACGCGGAACTGCACCGCCAGTACTGGGAACAGATCCCTGTCGTGCTCGTGGACGGGGCTCAGCACACGTTCTGGAGGGTCGATCCGGAGCGGTTGCGCAGGGCGCTCAGCGCCTGACGTGTGGTCCCGGACAGGCTCTGGCCTGGGCTAGCATCGTGGTCGTTTTGTGTTCGAACGGGGGGCATGTCGGTGTGGACGGTGCCCGGAGGCGAGGGACTGATGGCGGGCTGCGTGACCCCGGTCACTCTGGCCGGGCAAAACGGACACCATCTTTGTGCACGTGTTCACAAAGGCATAGCCTGCTGTCAACACGGCCGCCCCGCACGGAGGGGCGACACACATGGCCGCCCCGGACACGGGGGCGACCCGGACTCGACGCGTTCGCGCGCGACCGGCAGGAGCACTGTGGCAACTGGCCGAAACCACCGACCGGCGGCGAGCCGGGGCCGAGGCATCCCCGAGGCGACCGTCGCCCGGCTCCCGCTGTATCTGCGGGCCCTGACCGCGCTCTCCGAGCGCTCGGTCCCCACTGTCTCGTCCGAGGAACTGGCGGCCGCCGCCGGGGTCAACTCGGCGAAGCTGCGCAAGGACTTCTCCTACCTCGGCTCGTACGGGACCCGCGGCGTGGGCTACGACGTCGAGTACCTCGTCTACCAGATCTCCCGTGAGCTGGGTCTCACCCAGGACTGGCCCGTCGTCATCGTCGGCATCGGAAACCTGGGCGCCGCCCTCGCCAACTACGGCGGCTTCGCGTCCCGCGGCTTCCGGATCGCCGCCCTCATCGACGCCGACCCCGCGATGACCGGCAAGCAGGTCGCCGGACTGCCCGTACGGCACAGCGACGAGCTCGAGGAGATCATCCGGGACACCCCGCCCAACGGCGTGTCCATCGGCGTGATCGCCACCCCCGCGGGCGCCGCGCAGCCCGTGTGCGACCGGCTCGTCGAGGCCGGTGTCACCTCCATCCTGAACTTCGCGCCGACCGTGCTCTCCGTGCCGGAGGGCGTGGACGTACGCAAGGTGGACCTGTCGATAGAGCTGCAGATCCTGGCGTTCCACGAGCAGCGCAAGGCCGGCGAGGACGCGGGCGCCGGGCCCGTGACCCGCGGCGGCTCCGGGAAGCCGACCACCGAGACCGGGCCTGACGGGGACATCCCCGCCGTGATGCCGGCATGAGTGTCCTCGTCGTCGGGCTGAGCCACCGCAGCGCGCCCGTGAGCGTGCTCGAGCGCGTCTCGCTGAACCGCGACGCGCAGGCCAAGCTGATCGCGGACGCGCTGGACGCCGAGCCGGTCGCGGAGGCCGCGCTGCTGGCGACCTGCAACCGGGTCGAGCTGTACGCCTCCGTGGAGAAGTTCCACGCGGGCGTCGCCGAGCTGTCCACCCTCCTCGCCCAGCACACCGGGGTGGGGCTGGAGGAGCTGACCCCTTATCTGTACGTGCACTACGACGACCGCGCCGTGCACCACATGTTCAGCGTCGGCTGCGGGCTGGACTCCATGGTCGTGGGCGAGGGCCAGATCCTCGGCCAGATCAAGGACGCCCTCGGTCTCGCGCAGGAGCTGCACTCCGCCGGGCGGACACTGAACGAGCTGTTCCAGCAGGCGCTGCGGGTCGGCAAGCGGGCGCACTCCGAGACCGGCATCGACCGGGCCGGGCAGTCCCTGGTGACCTTCGGCCTCGAGCAGCTCTCCGCCGGCCGCGACGTCCCCGGCTGGGCCGCGGGCAAGCGCGCGCTGGTCATCGGCGCCGGCTCCATGTCCTCCCTGGCCGCCGCCACCCTGGCCCGGGCCGGCGTGGCCGAGCTGGTCATCGCCAACCGGACCATGGACCGCGCCCGCCGCCTCGCCGACTCCCTCGCCGCGTCGACCGAGGGCCTGACCGTCCGCGCCGTCCCGATGACCGCCGCCACCGGCGAGCTGGAGCTGGCCGACATCGCTGTCTCCTGTACGGGGGCCACCGGCCTGGTCCTCACCGCCGAGGCCGTGCACCGCGCGCTCACCGACCGCCCCGGGCGCACGCTGTCCGTGCTGGACCTGGCGATGCCCCGCGACGTGGACGCGGCCGTCCACCAGCTCGCCGGCGTCGACTTCACCGACATCGAGTCCCTCGCCGAGGCCTCCGCGGACGCGCCCATGGCCGCCGACGTGGACCTGGTGCGCGGAATCGTGTCCGCGGAGGTCACAGCCTTCGGCGAGGCCCAGAAGGCGGCGCGGATCACGCCGACCGTGGTGGCCCTGCGGACGATGGCCGCCGATGTGGTCGAGGCCGAGATGGCCCGCCTCAACGGGCGGCTGCCGGACCTGGACGACCGGGCCCGCGCGGAAATCACCCAGACCGTACGCCGTGTGGTGGACAAGCTGCTGCACGCGCCGACGGTCCGGGTCAAGCAGCTTGCCGGCACCCCGGGCGGTGCCGACTACGCGGACGCCCTCCGCAAGCTTTTCGACCTCGACCAGGAGGCGGTCGCGGCCGTCAGCCGGGCCGACGCATCCACTGGGAAGGGGGGACACGAGTGACCGACCAGTCCACCGTGCCCCTGCGCCTCGGAACCAGGCGCAGCAAGCTGGCGATGGCCCAGTCCGGGCTGGTCGCCCGGGCCGTCGAGCGGATCACCGGACGCCCGGTCGAGCTCGTCGCGCTGACCACGCACGGCGACGTCTCCCGTGAGCACCTCGCGAGCATCGGCGGTACGGGCGTCTTCGTCACCGAGCTGCGCGACGCGATGCTCGCCGGCGAGGTGGACTTCGCCGTGCACTCGCTGAAGGACCTGCCGACGCAGCAGCCCGCGGACCTCGCGCTGGCCGCCGTGCCCGTACGCGAGGACCCGCGCGACGCGCTGATCGCCCGCGACGGGCTGACGTTCGAGCAGCTGCCCGACGGCGCCCGCGTGGGCACCGGTTCGCCGCGGCGGGCCTCCCAGCTCAACGCGTGGGCCCGCTCCCTGGGCAAGCGGATCGAGACGGTCCCCATCCGGGGTAATGTCGACACCCGCATCGGCTTCGTACGCGACGGAGAGCTCGACGCGGTGGTCCTGGCCGCCGCCGGGCTCAACCGCCTCGGCCGCGGCGCCGAGATCACGGATCTCCTCGCCACCGACGCGGTTCTGCCCGCCCCCGGCCAGGGGGCACTGGCGGTCGAGTGCCCGGCGTCCCGCGCCGACCTCGTCGCCGCCCTCGCCGAGCTCGACGACCCGCACACCCGGGCCGCCGTGACCGCCGAGCGGACCCTCCTCGCCGAGCTGGAGGCCGGCTGCAGCGCACCCGTGGGCGCGCTCGCCGACCTGCACGCCGACGCGGATGATCCGGCCACTGTCACCGAGCTGCGCCTGCGCGGTGTCGTCGGCACGACCGACGGCGCCACCCTGGTGCAGCTGTCCACCACCGGTCCCGTACCGGCGTCGCACGACGACGCCGTGGCTCTCGGGCGCGAACTCGCGCGCGAGCTGCTCGCCAAGGGTGCGGCCGGTCTGATGGGGGAGCGAGAACTTTGAGCCCCATGCCGTCCAAGACACCACCCGACAACACGGCGCCGGGCGGAGCGGCCGACCGGGCCGCGCTCGGGCACGTCACCTTCCTCGGCGCCGGCCCCGGGGACCCGGGACTGCTGACGCTGCGCGCCGTGGAGGCGCTGGCCTCGGCGGACGTCCTCGTCGCGGACCCGCACGTGCTGGCCGTGGTGACGACCCACGCCCGGCCGGGGGCGGCCACACCGCAGCTGCACGCCGAGGGAAGTGAACCCGCCACGGGCCCAACGCCTGTACGTACGGCCAATCTTGTCATGGAGGCCGCGCGGGGCGGCAAGCGGGTCGTCCTCGCCGTGGCCGGGGATCCGGGGCTGGACGGCGGCGCCGCCCAGCTGATGCGCGACTGCGCAGGTGAGGGCATTCTCTTCGAGGTCGTGCCCGGGATCGCCTCCGCCGTCGGCGTGCCCGCGTACGCCGGGGTGCCGCTGCGCGACCCGCAGGGCGGCGACGTGCGGTTCGTCGACGCCCGTACCGCGACCGGGCAGCTGTGGGGCGAGGTCGGCGCCAGCGACGGCACCGCCGTGGTCTCCACCACCCTCGACGGGGTCTGCGCCGCCGCGAAGGAGCTGGTGTCCGCCGGCCGCAAGCCCGACACCCCGATGTCGGTGACGGTCGCCGGTACGACGACCCGCCAGCGCACGTACGGGGCCACCCTGGGCACGGTCCAGCAGGTGCTGAAGGCCGCAAAGGTGCTGCCGTCGCCCGACGGCGGCCAGCCGGTGATAGCCGTGGTCGGCGAGCAGAGCGCCCCCGCCCGCCGGGAGCAGCTGTCGTGGTTCGAGTCGAAGCCGCTCTTCGGCTGGCAGGTCCTCGTACCGCGGACGAAGGAGCAGGCGGCGTCGCTCAGCGAGCAGCTGCGGTCGTACGGGGCGGTCCCCTCCGAGGTGCCGACCATCGCCGTGGAGCCGCCGCGCACCCCGCAGCAGATGGAGCGGGCCGTCAAGGGCCTGGTCACCGGACGCTACGAGTGGATCGCCTTCACCTCCGTCAACGCCGTGAAGGCGGTGCGCGAGAAGTTCGAGGAGTACGGGCTGGACGCGCGGGCCTTCGCCGGGATCAAGGTCGCGGCGGTGGGCGAGCAGACGGCGCGCTCGCTCGTCGAGTTCGGCGTCAAGCCCGACCTCATGCCGTCCGGCGAGCAGTCCTCGCACGGGCTGCTGGAGGACTGGCCGCCGTACGACCCGGTCTTCGACCCGATCGACCGGGTGTTCCTGCCGCGCGCCGACATCGCCACGGAGACCCTGGTCGCCGGGCTGAAGGAGCTGGGCTGGGAGGTCGACGACGTCACCGCCTACCGGACCGTGCGCGCGTCGCCGCCGCCGGCGGAGACGCGTGAGGCGATCAAGGGCGGCGGCTTCGACGCGGTGCTCTTCACGTCGTCCTCGACCGTACGCAACCTCGTCGGCATCGCCGGCAAGCCGCACAACGTCACCGTCATCGCCTGCATCGGCCCGGCGACGGCGAAGACGGCGGAGGAGCACGGGCTGCGCGTGGACGTGATGTCCCCCGAGCCGTCCGTGCACGCGCTGGCGGAGGCCCTCGCGGAGTTCGGCGCCCAGCGTCGCGCGGCGGCCGTGGAGGCGGGGCAGACGGTCACCCGTCCCAGCGAGCGCCGGCCGCGGCGCAAGGCCCGCACCGTCTGAGGTTCCGCGAAGCGGGAGGCCGTCACCGGAGGTCCGGTGGCGGCCTCCCGCTTTGTGGTCATGGGACCCCGCGGGCGGCGTTACGGTGGGAGGCAGTGTTTCGTGAGAAGGGAACCCTGTCGTGAGCGGTCTGACTGAAGGCCCCGTGATCCGGCCCAGGCGGCTGCGGACCACCCCGGCGATGCGGCGCATGGTCGCCGAGCACCGCCCGGACCCCGCGGGGCTGATCCTCCCCGCGTTCGTGCGCGAGGGCATCGCCGACCCGGTGCCGATCGCGGCGATGCCGGGGGTCGTGCAGCACACCCGCGACAGTCTGAAGAAGGCCGCCGCCGAGGCCGTCGCCGCCGGGATCGGCGGGATCATGCTGTTCGGGGTGCCGGAGGAGTCCAAGAAGGACGCCGTCGGCACGCCCGGGACCGACCCGGACGGGATCCTGCAGGTCGCGCTGCGGGACGTACGGGCCGAGGTCGGCGACGACCTGGTCGTCATGTCGGACGTGTGCCTCGACGAGACCACCGACCACGGCCACTGCGGTGTGCTGGACGCCTCCGGGCGCGTCGACAACGACGCCACGCTGGAGCGGTACGCCGAGATGGCCCAGGTGCAGGCGGACGCGGGCGCCCATGTGCTGGGGCCCAGCGGGATGATGGACGGGCAGATCGCGGTCATCCGCGAGGCGCTCGACCAGATCGGGCGCGAGGACGTGGCCGTCCTGGCGTACACCGCGAAGTACGCGTCCGCGTTCTACGGGCCGTTCCGCGAGGCCGTCGGGTCGTCGCTGAAGGGCGACCGCAAGACGTACCAGCAGGACCCGGCGAACTTCCGCGAGTCGCTGCGCGAGCTGGAGCTCGACCTCGCCGAGGGCGCGGACATGGTGATGGTCAAGCCCGGCCTGCCGTATCTGGACGTGCTGGCGGCCTTCGCCGCGGAGGTCACGGTGCCGCTGGCCGCGTACCAGATCTCCGGGGAGTACTCGATGCTCGAGGCCGCCGCGGAGAAGGGCTGGATCGACCGGGAGCGGGCGATCCTGGAGACGCTGACGAGCTTCACGCGGGCCGGGGCGGACATGGTGTTGACGTACTGGGCCGTCGAGGCGGCGGGGTGGCTGCGCAGGGACTATTGAGGCTTCAGGTGGTCTGCCGCCCACAGGCGGCAGACGTCCACCGCGTCCGGTTCCTGGACGTACAGCATCGGGAGCCAGCCGGTGAACTCCTCCGGTTCCTCGTCCTCCGGGTAGTACGGCTCGCACTCCTCCCGCAGCGCCAGGAACACCACGCGGTCCGCCTTCGCGTCGCGGCACAGGCCGAGGCAGGCCGCGCAGGGCTGGCAGAGGGTGTAGATCTCGCAGCCCCTGAGCTCCCAGACGCCCAGACGGGTGCGGGCGCGGCCGATCGCCTCGGCCTCGCTGTGCAGGAGGGGGTCGGTCTGCGCGTTGCTCTCGGCCAGGACGCCGCCGTCGCGGGCGACGAGGGTGGCGAAGGGGCGGCCGCCCTCCGCGACGCTGCGGAAGCCCAGGGCGATGGTGCGGCGGATCAGCAGGCCCTCGTCGAGCAGCATCCCTCGGCCTTTCTTGTTCGCGGGTCGCTTGTCCAGCGTCGGCTGTCCGGGGGCTGTGTGCACGTCGGGGTAGGCTCGGGCGGGTTCAGTTAGTTGTTTAACGAAAGCAAGTGTGTGCCGTGGGCAGCGTCAAGGACACCGGGGGCGGTTCGGCGGGCATAGCCGGGGGGCGGTGGCGACGGGCCCTGATGGACACCCGGCCGCTGCGGCACATCGCGTACCGGCGGCTCTGGTCCACCTCGGCCGTGACGTCCGTCGGGTCGCAGCTGACCGCCGTCGCGGTGCCGAAGCAGATCTACGACATCACCGGGTCGTCCGCGTGGATCGGCTACTCCAGCCTCGCCGGGCTGATACCCCTGGTCGTCTTCGGGCTGTGGGGCGGGGCGGTCGCGGACTCCATGGACCGGCGGACGCTGATGCTCGTCACCAACACCGGTGTCGCCGTCACGTCCGTGCTGTTCTGGGTGCAGGTCGCCGTCGGGCTGGAGTCCGTGTGGGTGCTCATGGCGCTCCTCGCCCTCCAGCAGGCGTTCTTCGCCGTGAACTCACCCGCCAGGTCCGCCTCCATCGCCCGGCTCATCCCGCTGTCCGAGCTGCCCGCCGCGCACGCTCTCAGCTCCACCGTGATGCAGACCGGGATGATCGTGGGGCCGCTGCTCGCCGGTGTGCTGATACCCGTGATCGGGCTGGGGTGGCTGTATCTGATCGACGGGGTCGCCCTCACCCTTGCCCTGTGGGCGGTGTGGAAGCTGCCGCCGCTGCCGCCGCTGGGGGACGCGGCGCCGCGGAGGGCGGGGCTGCGGGAGGTGGTGGCGGGCTTCCGGTACGCGGCGGCCAGCACCGTGCTGCTGATGTCGTTCCTCGTCGACATCGCGGCGATGGTCTTCGGGATGCCGCGTGCGCTGTTCCCGCAGCTCGCCGATACCGGGTATCCGGGCTGGGGCGAGGGGTTCGCGCTCGGGCTGCTGTTCGCGGCGATCCCCATCGGGGCGGTGGTGGGCGGGCTGCTGTCCGGGACGTTCTCCCGGGCCAAGCGGCACGGGGTGATGGTCATCTGGTCGGTCGTCGGGTGGGGGCTGGCGGTCGTGGGCTTCGGGCTCAGCGGGAACCTGTGGGTGGCTGCGGGGTTCCTCGTGCTGGCGGGGGTCGCCGACATGGTCTCGGCGGTCTTCCGGGGGGCGATCCTGCAGATGGCGGCGTCCGACGAGATGCGGGGGCGGATGCAGGGGGTGTTCATCGTGGTCGTCGCGGGCGGGCCGCGGCTCGCGGACCTGCTCCACGGCACCGCCGGCGAGGCCATCGGCCCCGGGGCGGCGACGGCGTGGGGCGGCGGGCTGGTGGTCGTGGCCACGGCCGCGCTGGTGCTGGCGGCGCCTTCGTTCTGGCGGTACCGGGCGGCGTGATCGGGGCTCAGATGTCCGCGCAGAGTTTCCGGGACTTCTCGAGCTCCGCGCCGGCCTCCTTGTCGAGCCTCCCGAACTGGGAGTACAGGCCCATGGTCCGCTGCAGCGACTTGTACAGGGGCCGGTAGCCGGCGTCCCCGTCGCTCGCCGCCTGGGCCAGGGCGGTGGCCGCGCCGAGGCGGTTCAGCTGGATGCCGGGGCCCTTGTCGCCCTTCTTCATGTGCTCCAGGTCCGGCGGCTCGAAGGTGTCCAGCGCCCGGCACGCCCCCCGCGCGTCGGACGCCGCACCGACCCCCTCGTCACCCCCACCGAACGCCCAGACGGCCCCCACGCCCCCGCCGCCGATCACCAGCCCGACGGCGAGCCCGAGGAACAGCCTCGTGGTCCGCCGTGGGGCGGGCGGCGGCACGGCAGGTATGACGGGCGGATAGGGCTGGGCGTACGGGTTCGGGGTGGTCATGACGATCAAGATAACGCCGGTACCCGTGATCGGCCGAGGGGGTATGACACGGCAACCCCCGCCGCCTGCCCGGAGGTTGCCCCCCGGACAGGCGCGGCGGCGTCAGAGCTTCTCGGGCGTCCGGATTCCCAGCAGGGCCATGCCCTGGTGGAGGGTGCGGGCCGTGAGGTCGATCAGGAAGAGGCGGTTCTCCCCGACCTCGAGCGGCGGCAGCGGGCGGACGACCGGGCACTGCTCGTAGAACGTCGTCAGATGCGAGGCGAGGCCGTACAGGTACGCGGCCAGCTTGTGCGGCTCGTACGAGGCGGCCACCTCGGCCAGCACCTCCCCGAACTGGTCGAGGTGGAGCCCCAGCGCCCGCTCGGCGGGAGCCAGCTCGAGTTCCGGGTGCGGGAGCGGGCTGCGCTCGCCCGACTGCCGCAGGATCGACCGGATCCGCGCGTACGCGTACTGGAGGTACACCGACGTGTCGCCGTTCAGCGACACCATCTGGTCCAGGTCGAACTTGTAGTCCCGCGTGGCCGACGTCGACAGGTCGGCGTACTTCACCGCGCCGATCCCGACGTGCCGCCCGTTCTCCTCGATCTCCGCCTCGGTCAGCCCGACCTTTTCGGCCTTCGACCGCACGACCTCCGTCGCCCGCTCCACGGCCTCGTCGAGCAGGTCCTCCAGCCGTACGGACTTCCCGGCCCGGGTCTTGAACGGCTTCCCGTCCTCCCCGAGCACCGTGCCGAACGCCAGCTGGACCGCCCGTACGTCCTCGTTGAGCCAGCCCATCCGGCGGGCCGTCTCGAAGACCATCTTGAAGTGCAGCGCCTGCCGCGCGTCCACCACGTACAGCAGGGTGTTCGCCTTCAGATGCTGCACCCGGTCCCGGATCGCCGACAGGTCGGTCGCCGCGTACCCGAAGCCGCCGTCCGACTTCTGCACGATGAGCGGGGTGGGCTTGCCGTCGGGGCCCTTGTACTCGTCGAAGAACACGCACAGGGCGCCCTCCGAGCGCACGCCGACGCCCGACTCCTCGATCATCCGGCAGGTGTCCTGGAGCATGTCGTTGTACCCGGACTCACCGACGATGTCGGGATCCCGGATCTCCATGTCCAGCTTCTCGAAGACGGAGAAGAAATAGATCTTCGACTCGTCCACGAACTTCTGCCACGAAGCCAGCGTCTCCGGATCCCCGGCCTGCAGGTCCACGACCTTCCGCCGGGCCCGCGTCTTGAACTCCTCGTCGGAGTCGAACAGCGTCCGCGCCGACTTGTACAGCCGGTTCAGGTTCGACATGGCCTCCTCGCCGGAGGAGGCCTCGGCGCCGGAGTGGTCCAGCTCGTGCGGGTGCTCCACCAGATACTGGATGAGCATGCCGAACTGGGTGCCCCAGTCGCCGATGTGATGGCGCCGGATCACCGTCTCGCCCATGAACTCCAGCAGCTGCACCAGCGCGTCGCCGATCACCGCCGACCGCAGATGGCCGACGTGCATCTCCTTGGCCACGTTCGGCTGCGCGTAGTCGATCACCGTGGTCCCGGGCTCGTCGGCCGTGGGCACGCCGAGGCGCGCGTCCGCGTACCGGGCCGCGAGGGTGGTGAGGACCGCCTCGTCGGACAGCGTGATGTTGAGGAAGCCGGGGCCGGAGACCTCGATGTCCGAGATCAGACCCGCCTGCTCCACCGCGCCGGTGACCTGCGCGGCGAGCTCCCGCGGGTTGCCCTTCAGCTTCTTGGCGAGCGCCAGCATCCCGTTGGCCTGGAAGTCCGCCCTGTCACTTCGGCGCAGCAGCGGGTCGGCACCGGCGGCCTCCGGCAGAGCGGAGGACAGGGCGGCCGAGAGGCGCTGCTGGACCTGGGCGGACAGGGACGGGACGGATGCCATGGGCTGGTCGCCCTTCCATGGGAGGTGGTCACGATATGCGTCTCGAGTATCCCATGCGACAGCAATGACTTTTCTTTGGGAGAATGGGCCCCGCGGTGCCGAGACGTCCGTCCCCACGGGATGCTGACGGGCGCCGCGACCCGAGCAGAGAGGATGCAGGACTGTGGGTGCTCCCGCCGAGACCGCCGACTGGGTCTCACGTTTCGCCGACGACGTCATCACCGAGGCGGAGCGGCGAAAGCCCGGGAAACCTGTGGTCTGCGCGTCGGGCATCAGCCCCTCCGGCCCCGTCCACCTGGGCAACCTCCGCGAGATCATGACCCCGCACCTCGTCGCCGACGAGATCAAGCGGCGCGGTGTGGCCTGCGAGCACATCGTGTCGTGGGACGACTACGACCGGTTCCGCAAGGTCCCGGCCGGTGTCCCCGGCGTCGACCCGTCGTGGAGCGAGCACATCGGCAAGCCGCTCACGTCCGTGCCCGACCCCTGCGGCGACGGTACGCACGCCAGCTGGGCCGAGCACTTCAAGGAGCCGCTCATCGCCGCGCTCGGCGAGATGGGCATCGAGTTCCGCGGCATCAGCCAGACGGAGATGTACACCTCGGGCGCCTACCGCGAGCAGGTGCTGTTCGCGATGAGGCACCGCGGCGAGATCGACGCCGTCCTCGCCCAGTACCGGACGAAGGCCAAGCCCAAGAAGCAGTCCCAGAAGCCCCTCGACGAGGCCGAGGTCGCCGCCGCCGAGGGCTCCGGCGCGGCGGACGAGGACGACGGCTCGACGGGCGGCGGCGCGTACTACCCGTACAAGCCGTACTGCACGGCCTGCGACAAGGACTTCACCACCGTCACCTCGTACGACGACGAGACGACGGAGCTGCACTACACCTGCGGTGCCTGCGGGCACGAGGAGACGGTGCTGCTGAGCGAGTTCGACCGCGGGAAGCTGGTCTGGAAGGTCGACTGGCCGATGCGGTGGGCGCGCGAGGGCGTCGTCTTCGAGCCGTCGGGGGTGGACCACTCCTCGCCCGGGTCGTCGTTCCAGGTCGGCGGGCAGCTCGTCGGGATCTTCGGCGGGCAGCAGCCGATCGGGCCGATGTACGCGTTCGTCGGCATCAGCGGTATGGCCAAGATGTCGTCGTCCCGCGGCGGGGTGCCGACGCCGTCCGACGCGCTGGAGATCATGGAGCCGGCGCTGCTGCGCTGGCTGTACGCGCGGCGGCGGCCGAACCAGTCGTTCAAGATCGCGTTCGACCAGGAGATCCAGCGGACGTACGACGAGTGGGACAAGCTCGCCGCCAAGGTCGCCGACGGCTCGGCGCTCCCCGGCGACGTGGCCGCGTACACCCGCGCCTCCTCCACGGCCGCCGGCCCGCTGCCGGCGACGCCGCGTCCGCTGCCGTACCGGATGCTGGCGTCGGTGACCGACGTGACCGCCGGGCACGACGACCAGACGCTGCGGATCCTCAGCGAGATCGACCCCGCCGACCCGCTGAAGTCCCTGGACGAGGCGCGGCCCCGGCTGGACAAGGCCGAGCGGTGGATCCAGACGCAGGTCGACGCGGACGCCCGCACCCAGGTGCGGGAGACGCCCGACGCCGAGCTGCTGGCGACGCTGGACGACACCCAGCGCGAGTCGCTGCGGCTGCTGGCCGCCGGGCTCGACGACCACTGGTCGCTCGACGGGCTGACGTCGCTGGTGTACGCGGTGCCGAAGATGCAGGCCGGGCTGGACCCGCAGGCCAAGGCGTCGACGCCGGAGCTGAAGACGGCGCAGCGCGGGTTCTTCGCCCTGCTGTACCGGCTGCTGGTCGGCAAGGACACCGGGCCGCGGCTGCCCACGCTGCTGCTGGCGGTGGGCGCTGACCGGGTGCGGAAGCTGATCGACGCGTAGGTCTTGTAGGCCGAGGACCCCCGTGCCTCAGCGGTACGGGGGTCCTCGGCTGTCCGGGCTGGTCCCGGCCGCCGTCACGGTGGCGGAGGAACGGCGGCTGCTGAGGCAGCAGTTGTTCTAAGGTGTGCGGATGGCAGGTCATCCAGTGGTTCAAGTCACCTTCGTCGACGCCGAGTCCGGACAGGTGATGGGGCGCACCGAGCTCGCCGCCGCGCAGCTGCCGGGGACCTTCGAGGCGGCGACCCGGCTCGATCTCGGCGGGACGCCGTGGGACGTCGTACGGGCCGAGCCGCCGACCGCCGCCGAGTTCACCGCGCGCGGGCAGCTCGTGCTGACCCTCGGCCGGGTGCGGGAGACGGACCCGGAGGACGTGGCGTACAGCCTGCCGACGCTCTACGACCCGCTGCCGCCGCCGGCCGCGGGGGCGGGTGTCCAGGGGTGTCTCGTGCTGCACGAGGACGACTGGCGGCAGGTCGAGCTGGTGTCGCGGCAGGTCCTCGCCGAGGTCGAGGAGGATCTGGGGCCCGTCCGGGCCGTGCTGCGGGACCATGCGCGGACGGTCGGCGACGGGGTGACGGTCTTCGACCGGATGCATCTGCGGCGCGGGCCCGCCGTGCCGCACCCCGGCGGGCTGTCGCTGCGGCGGCTGCTCGACGTGCTGCCGGAGCCGAGCGCCACGTACGCGGGGGTCTGCTTCCGGGAGGCGCCGGAGCCGGTGGCCGGGTCGTTCGCCGCCGACTTCGGGGCCTTCGGGGTGTACGGGCGGGCCGACGGCGACGAGGTCGTCGAGCTGTGTCTGCGGGGGACCGTGGACGGGCTGGGGTCCGTGATGCGGGAGTTCGACCTGGTGCTCGTCGACTGGTGTGCGGGGCGGCTGCTCTGAGGGTCAGCCCCGCATGAGCCGTACGCGGCCGCCGACCTCCACCAGGCCGTACGGCTGCGGGGCCGTCAGCAGCTGCGACCCGCGGCCCTGCGTGATGTTCAGCGCCCGGCCCAGCCGCGCCGTCAGCAGCAGCGCCGCCGCACCCGTCGCCTCGTCCTCGCGGATGCCGTCGTCACGGCCGGGGAAGGCCCGTGCCCTGATCCGGCCCGCGGCCTCGTCCGCCCACGCCCAGGCGTACACCCACTCGCCGGGCGGGGGGACGTCCAGGGCGTCCACCTCGGCCGCCGAGGCGTACTGGCGCAGCGTCCGCGGGGGTGCCCAGTCGGCGTGGGCCTCGATCCACGTGAACTCGCCGTCGTCGCGTACGCCCACCGGGCCGGCGGGGGTGACGAGTTCGGGGACGTCGAGCAGCCAGCCGGTGCCGACGCAGGGGTGGCCGGCGAAGGGGAGGCGGAGGGTGGGCGTGTAGATGTCGATGACGCCGCGCTCGGGGTCGTCGACGAACACGGTCTCGCTGAAGCCGAGTTTCGCGGCGAACTCCTGGCGCTCCTCCCGGGAGGGGAGGAGGGAGCCCTCGCGTACGACACCGAGTTCGTTGCCGTGTGCGCCGCCGGGGGCGCAGAAGACGCGCAGTACGTCGTAGTCGGTCACGGGGGCAGCGTACGGGGTGGTTACCGCGTGCTCACTGCGTCTCCAGGCGGTAACGCTGGCGGAACTCGCGGACGTGGTCGCGGAGCATCGTCTCGCTGAGGGGGCCGCCGGCGGCGTTCGAGACGCCGTAGTGGTCCTGGAGGTAGAGCGCGAACTGGCGGGCGGTGGGGAAGTCACCCTTCTCGCCGAGGCAGTTGAGGAAGGCGCCGTAGTACGCGTCCTCTATCGGGACGTCCTCCGGGAGCGACCCCCGGATGTCGCCGCCGTCCTCGTCGGACAGCTCCTCGTACGACGGCGGCTCGTACCGGGGCTCGTACCGCGGCTCCGGCTCGGGCTCGGGCAGCGGCGGGGGTGCCATGAACTGGGGGACGGTGGGGCGGTTGCCGTTGACCCGGCCGCCGTTGCTCAGCGCGCGGCGGCCCGCGGCGGCCACGGCGTCGACGGGGACGGGGTCGTAGGCCTCGGGGTCCTCGGCGTACGCCACGGGCTCCTGGTATGCCACGGGCTCGGGGTATTCCGCGAAGGCCACCGGCTCCGCGTACGCCACCGGCTCGGCGACCCGCTGGTGCTCCTGCGTCCGCCGGGGCTCCGGGACACGGGCCTCACGGGTGACCTCCAGCTGCGGGGCCGGGGTCTTGATGCCCGCCGCCGCCAGCCCCTGCGGCGCCGTCTGGGCGAGGGGGACGCCGTAGCGCGCCAGCTTCAGCGGCATCACGGCCTCGATCGGCGCCTTGCGCCGCCAGGCGCGCCCGTAACGGGCCCGCAGCCGCGCCTTGTAGACCAGGCGGTCCTGCTCGAGGCGGATCACCTCGTCGTACGACCGCAGCTCCCACAGCTTCATCCGGCGCCACAGCTTGAACGTCGACGGGAAGGCGAGCAGCCAGCGCGAGATGCGCACGCCCTCCATGTACTTGTCGGCCGTGATGTCCGCGATCCGGCCGATCGCGTGCCGCGCCGCCTCGATCGACACCACGAACAGGATCGGGATGATCGCGTGCATCCCGACCCCGAGGGGGTCCGGCCAGGCGGTGGCGCCGTTGAAGGCGATGGTCGCCGCGGTGAGCAGCCACGCCGACTGGCGCAGCAGCGGGAACGGGATACGGATCCACGTCAGCAGCAGGTCCAGCGCGAGCAGGACGAGGATGCCGGCGTCGATGCCGATCGGGAAGAACAGCGCGAACTTGCCGAAGCCCTTTTCCTCGGCCAGCTCGCGCACCGCCGCGTACGAACCGGCGAAACCGATCGCCGCGATCACCACGGCGCCGAGCACCACGATGCCGATGAGCGCGCGATGCGTCCGGTTGAGCTGGATGCCGGCCACCCGATGATCCCTTCCGGTTCGCCTGAGTCTGCGAGTTGCGGGGGACAGCCTCGCACACGAGGACGAGATCACGGAGGCGAATCGAACAGCCTAGCGAAACAATCGCACGGGTGTGGGGCGGTTGCCCGAAATATTCGAGGGTCGCGGACGATCAGCCCGCCGACTCGACCGCCTTCACGACCGCCGTCGCCGCCGTCCGCGCGCCCTTGGCGATGTCCGCGGCCTTCGGCGGCTTCGTCCCGGCGAACCCGGCGCCCTGGTAATGCACCGTCACCACCACGTTCGCGACCCGGACCAGCACCGTCTGATGGATGTACTTCTGCTTGCTCTTGGTCTGGGTGAAGCTCATCGCCGTCGCCTGGTCGCCCAGATCCGCGAGCTTGTCCGTAACCATGCCGGTGGCGCCCTCCAGGGACTCCTCGGCCTTCAGCGCCCGCTCGAACGCCTTCTCCGCCCGCTTCTCGCCCGTGCCCAGCGACACCTCGGACTCCAGCCGCTGCAGCGTCACGTCGAGGTACTTGAACGAGTAGCCGTCCAGCCCGCTCCAGACACAGCCGCCGCGCAGCGAGGTGTCCGCCGACTTCACCGACGTACCGGCGGTCTTCTTGACCTTCTTCACCAGGTCCTTGACCGTCGCCGCCGGAACCGTCTTGCAGGCGCTCGGCAGCTCGGCGAACTTCGCCGGCTTCACCGTCGGCTTCGCCTCCGCCTCGGCGGAGGGCGAGGAGTCCTTGCTGCTGTCGTCCTTCTCGCCGAGCAGGCTGGAGCAGCCCGAGGCGAGCAGGACGAGGGGCAGGGCCAGGCCGGCGGCCAGACCACGTATGGGAGCAGAACGGAGCATGATCCTTCGCTTACCTTGTGGGAGAGCGTGCGATCAGCGAGCGTACCGCCCCCGCCGCGGCGGCGGGCCGCTTCAGCCGCTGAACCGCCCGGCCAGCGAGCGGGCCAGCTCCTGGGCCTTTCCCTGCAGCTCAGCGGCGTCCGGGAGCAGCGTCGGGTCGTTCGTCGACTGCCCGTACTCCACCGTCACGACCACGTTCGCCGTGCGGAAAATCACGGTCACGTCCCTGCGGACCCCCGCGTCGGCCGAGCCCACGCGCTCGTCCAGGAACGCCTCGTCGCCCGGCTCCTCCAGCACCCGCGGCGCCAGCAGCTCCGCGTCCGCGGCCGGGCTGCCGGTCCCGCCGCCCGGCGGCGTCGCGGCCGGGGAGGACTCCTCCGTCTGCGGGGACGTGCCGCCCTCGTCCGGGAGGTCGCGGGCCAGGACGCCGTGCTCCTGCGCCTTGCGCTGGAAGACCTGGGTGGCGCGTACGTCGTCGCTGACCTCGGGGTCGTAGCTGACGACCCGTTCGAAGTCGATACGCAGCCGGCGGCTGCCGTCCACCGACGCCCGCTGCCAGGTGCAGCCCACCCGGCGGTCGGTGTCGAAGGTCAGCGCGGGCTCGCCGCCGAGGAGGGCCTCCTCGCGGGCCTTGCTCGACGCGGAGTTCTTGGTGTCCGACCCGTCGTCCGCCGCCGGCTTCGGCAGCAGCGACAGCAGCCGGTTCCGTTCGACGGCCACGCAGGGCTCGGGCAGCGAGCGGTACTTCCCGGACGGCACGGTCGAGGACGAGGACGCGCCGCTCGTCTTGGCGTCCAGCCCGAGATCCTCGCCGTCCGACCCGGTGCAGCCGGTCAGCGCGACAGCCAGGACGGCCACCGCCGCCACCCCCGGCACGTACACCCCTCGCCGCACGGGCGCTCCTTCCATCGCGGTCGGTGTCCGGGAGCGACCCGGACGCCGGGAAATCATGTTGCCGCCGAGAGGCGGCCGATGCCCACAATGTTTATCGCACGTGTTGCCGCTCGCGCCCTTCGGGTATCCGAACTCGGGCGATCTGGCGGCGTATTTCCGTTTTCTTCTGAATCACCGATTTTATCGGCCCGACGACCATTCGGGCCTACTGGGGGAGACATGTCGTACACCGAAGTCCCCGGCGCGAAGGTGCCGATCCGGATGTGGACCGACCCGGCCACCGTGGACGAGGGCGCCCTGCGCCAGCTGCAGAACACCGCGACCCTGCCGTGGATCAAGGGCCTCGCCGTGATGCCCGACGTCCACTACGGCAAGGGCGCCACGGTCGGCTCCGTGATCGCCATGCACGGCGCGGTCTGCCCGGCGGCGGTCGGCGTCGACATCGGCTGCGGGATGTCCGCGGTCCGGACGTCGCTGACGGCGAACGATCTGCCGGGGGATCTGTCGAAGCTGCGGTCGCGGATCGAGCAGGCGATTCCGGTGGGGCGGGGGATGCACCGCGAGCCGGTCGACCCGTCGGATCTGTACGGGATGCCGGCGGCCGGGTGGGACGGCTTCTGGGGCGGCTTCGACGCGCTCGCGGAGGACGTACACGCGCGGCGTGAGCGGGCGGGACAGCAGATGGGGACGCTGGGCTCGGGGAACCACTTCGTAGAGGTATGCACCGATACGACCGGTTCGGTGTGGCTGATGCTGCACTCCGGTTCGCGCAACATCGGCAAGGAGCTCGCGGACCACCACATCGGTGTCGCCCGGGCCCTCCCGCACAACCAGGACCTCGTCGACCGCGACCTCGCGGTGTTCGTCTCGGACACCCCCGAGATGGCCGCGTACCGCCGCGACCTGTTCTGGGCGCAGGACTACGCCAAGCGCAACCGCGCGGTAATGATGGCGCTGCTGCAGGACGTGGTGCGCAAGGAGTTCAAGAAGGCGAAGCCCACGTTCGAGCAGGTCATCTCCTGCCACCACAACTATGTGGCGGAGGAGCGCTACGACGGTATGGACCTGCTGGTCACCCGCAAGGGCGCGATCCGGGCCGGCTCCGGCGAGTACGGGATCATCCCGGGCTCCATGGGCACCGGTTCGTACATCGTGAAGGGCCTCGGCAACACCGCGGCCTTCAACTCCGCCTCGCACGGCGCAGGTCGCCGGATGAGCCGCAACGAGGCGAAGAAGCGCTTCTCGGCGAAGGACCTGGAGGTGCAGACGCAGGGCGTCGAGTGCCGCAAGGACTCGGGCGTGGTCGACGAGATCCCGGCCGCGTACAAGCCGATCGAGCAGGTCATCGAGCAGCAGCGGGATCTCGTCGAGGTGGTCGCCAAGCTCAAGCAGGTCGTCTGCGTGAAGGGCTGAGCTGGTCAGCCCTCCCGGTGGACCTTGTGGTTCGCCGCCTGGGCGCGGGGGCGGACGATCAGCAGGTCGATGTTGACGTGCGAGGGGCGGGTCAGGGTCCAGGTGATCGTGTCCGCGATGTCGTCCGCCGTCAGGGGGGACTTCACGCCCGCGTAGACCGCGTCCGCCTTCGTCTCGTCGCCGCGCATGCGGGTGAGGGCGAAGCCCTCCGTCTTCACCATGCCGGGGGCGATCTCGATCACGCGGATCGGCTCGCCGCACAGCTCCAGGCGGAGGGTGGTGGCGATGGTGTGGGCGGCGTGCTTCGCCGCGACGTAGCCGCCGCCGCCCTCGTACGTGCCGTGGCCGGCCGTCGACGTGAGGATCAGCACCGTGCCGTCGCCGGAGGCGCGCAGGGCCGGGAGCAGGGCCTGCGTCATGTGCAGCACGCCGAGGACGTTCACCTCGTACATCGCGCGCCAGTCGGCGGGGTCGCCGTCCGCGACCGGCTCCGTGCCCAGGGCGCCGCCGGCGTTGTTGACCAGGGCGTCGCAGCGGTCGAGGGAGGCCGCGAAGGCATCGACGGCGGCGCGGTCCGTGACGTCCAGGGCGTGGGCCTCCGCCTGATGGCCGGCCGCGGTGAGCTCGGCGGCCAGGGTCTCGACGCGGTCCTTGCGGCGGGCGGTGAGGACGACCCGGTAGCCCGCCCCCGCGAGCTGCCGGGCGGTGGCCGCGCCGATGCCGCTGCTGGCTCCGGTGATCACGGCGGTGCGGGCGGCGGTCATACGGGCTCCTCTGTTCGATGGCTCTGACCTCAGAATAGTTCGGGGGTTCCGCTCAACCTTTCCGGCCCCGGCGCGCTCGTACAGGGGTGTGGGACGAGGGCGGGAGGGCCGATGGGGCTGGACTTCGAGGAGTACGCGCGGGGGGCGCAGCGCCGGTTGTACCGGACGGCGTATCTGCTGTGCGGCGACCCGGAGAACGCGCGCGACCTGACGCAGAGCACCCTGGCGCGGCTGTTCCAGTACTGGCACCGGGCGAGCAGGGCGGACAACGTCGACGCGTACGCGTGCACGGTGCTCACCCGGCTGTACCTCACGGAGCGGCGGCGCGGGCTGCGGACGCTGCTCGCGCACCGGCGCATCGACCCGGCGCCCGCCCCGGAGCGGCCGGAGCTGCGGGTGACGCTGCTCGCGGCGCTGGCGGGGCTGCCGCCGCGGGCGCGGGCGATGGTCGTGCTGCGGTACTGGGACGACCTGAGCGTGGAGACCGTGGCGGGGCTGCTGGGGTGCAGTGCGTCGACGGTGAAGAGCCAGTGTTCGCGGGCGCTCGGCCGGCTGCGGGAGCAGTTGGGGGAGGGGGATTCGTGGTCCGGCCGGGGGGCCGCGGGGCAGCCCCGGAATCGGTGCGGTGGCAGGGCGGAGGGCTGAGGGATGGGTGAGCGGGACGCCGCGTTCGTACGGGGCGAGCTGGCGCGGGCGGTACGGGAGCTGCCGGGGTCGTACGACCTGGTGCCGGGAGCCGTGGCGCGCGGGCGGCGGCGCCGGGCGCGGGGGCGGGCCGGGATGGCGGCGGGGGCGGTGGGGCTGGTGGCGCTGGGGTGGTTCGCGGCGCCGGTGGTGCTGCCGGGGCGGGGGACGGTGGCGGTGGATTCCTCGGCGTTCCCGTCGGCTTCCCCGTCGGCGGTCCCGGAATCCTCCGTGGAGCCGGACGCCGAGTATCTGGCGATGACGGACGCCGAGCGGCAGCGGCTGGCGGTGTTCAAGGCGCAGGCGGCGCGGATCCTGGACGCGGAGCTGCCCGCCGGGATCGGGCGGCTGACGGCGGACGGGCGGACGGCGGCCACGTACACCGGGCGGGCCGGTGACCGGGCCTTCCCGGTGGTGTTCTACGTGCGCCCGCGCGAGGAGGGGACCGGGCCGCCGTGCCGGGACTCCCCGGAGACGGGGCTCACCTGTGAGCGGCTGACGCTGCCGGGCGGCATCGGGGCGAAGTTCTTCGGCGGCCCCGACCCCGACGGGCTGACGGTACGGGCCGTCGAGTTCCGCTACGGCCGTAGCGAGGTGCGCCTCGCGCTGAACCCGGACGTCGCGGCGAAGGCACCGGCCCCGGTCACGGTGGCGCAGCTGCGGGCGGCGGTGTCGGCCCCGGCGTTCCTGGACCTGGTGCGCGGGGCGGACGCGGAGCCCGTCATGACGGAGTGGCCGTGACCCGTCACCCCCGCGGCGCGTACATGATCACGCCCACCCCCGCCAGGCAGATCACCGCCCCGAGCACGTCGAAGCGGTCCGGCCGGTAGCCGTCGGCGACCATCCCCCAGGCCAGGGAGCCGGCCACGAACACCCCGCCGTACGCGGCGAGGATCCGCCCGAACTGGGCGTCGGGCTGGAGGGTCGCGACGAACCCGTACACCCCGAGGGCGAGCAGTCCGGCGCCGATCCACACCCAGCCGCGGTGTTCGCGTACGCCCTGCCAGACCAGCCAGGCGCCGCCGATCTCGAAGAGAGCGGCGGCGACGAACAGGGCGATGGACCGGGCGACGGACATGACCGCCAGGGTATGCGGGACTACCGCCGCCGCTCCCCGGCCCACTCCATCACCGCCCGCTCCAGGTCGGCGGTGGCGGGGGCGTCGGAGGCCCAGGCGATGTAGCCGTCGGGGCGGACGAGCAGCGCCTGCGGGTTCTCGTCGCGCCGGCCGATCCGTACGACCCGGTCCTCGCGGCCCTCGGCCGCCCCCGCGCCGTCGGCGCTGACCAGCACGAACTTCCCCTCCCGCAGCGCCTCGTAGAGCCGCCGCCCGTCGGCGAGGACCAGGTCGGGCGCCCGGTGGCCGGCCAGCTTGTGGGCGCCGTGGGGCGCCGGGTAGTGGTAGCCGAGGCCCGTGATCTGGCCCAGCGCCCGGTGCTGGGCCGGGCGGGAGTGGGAGACGACGGTCGCGGCGACGGTACGGACCGTACGCAGCATCCGGCTCTGCGCGCGGGCCATCCGGACGATGGCGCCGCTGCTGCGCAGCACGGCCTTCCCGACGGGGTGCCGCTCGGCCTGGTACGTGTCGAGGAGGGACTCCGGCGCCCAGCCGTTCAGCACCCCCGCCAGCTTCCAGCCGAGGTTCGCGGCGTCCTGCAGCCCGGTGTTCATGCCCTGGCCGCCGGCGGGGGAGTGGATGTGCGCGGCGTCGCCGGCGAGGAAGACGCGGCCGTCGCGGTACGCGGGGGCCTGGCGCTCGTCGCTGTGGAACCGGGAGATCCAGCGGGCGTCGCGCATGCCGTAGTCGGTGCCCAGGGCGCGGCGGGTGACCTCCTTGATCTCGTCGAGGTCGATGGGGGCGTCGTCGGGGACCTCGTGGCGGCGGTTCCAGCCCATCACCCGGTACCAGCCGTCGCCGAAGGAGGCGATCATCGCGAACGCGTCGTCGGCGCCGTTGACCGTGAGGACGTCCTCGGGCTTCTCGTCCAGGCGGACGTCGGCGAGGAAGAGGGACTTGATGACGGAGACGCCGGGGAAGGGCAGGCCGAGGGCGGCGCGGACGGCGCTGTGGTGGCCGTCGGTGCCGACGACGTACGCGGCGCGGCGGGTCTCGTCCCCGTTGATCTCGACGTCCACGCCGTCCGCGTCCTGGGTGAGGCCGGTGACCTCCGCCTCGTACACGAACTCGACGCCCAGCTCGCGGGCGCGGGCCTCGAGGACCTTCTCCACCTCGTACTGCGGGGTGATCAGGAGGTAGTTGTAGCGGCTGGGGATCGTCGCCAGGTCGAGGCTGAGGCGGCCGAAGAGCTGCAGGCCCGTGATGGTGCCGCCGGTGGCGGTCAGGGCGTCGGCGAGGCCGCGGGCGTCGAGCTGCTCCAGGGTGCGGGCGTGGACGCCGAAGGCGCGGGAGAGGTTGCTGATCTTGTGGGCGCGGCGCTCCAGGACCGTGACCTCGATCCCGGCGGCGGCGAGGTCACCGGCGAGGAGCAGTCCGGTGGGGCCGGAGCCGACGACGAGGGCGTTGCTGCGGGTGGTGCGGGGCTGGGCGTTCATGGCCGCCTCCTGGGCTACCGACTTCAGGTCAACGCTTGTTGGCAAAACGAACGTACCGCCGCCCCCGGGTGGAAGTCAACAGGTGTTGGCCTACACTTGTTGGCATGACGACCGCACCGCCCCCGCGCCGCTCCGACGCCACCCGCGCCAAGATCCTCGCCGCCGCCCGCGAGCGGTTCGCCGCCGACGGCTACGAGCGGGCGACCATCCGCGCCATCGCCCGGGACGCGGCCATCGACCCGTCGATGGTGATGCGCTACTACGGCAGCAAGGAGGGCCTGTTCGCCGCCGCGTCGGAGTTCGACCTCGCCCTCCCCGACCTGGCGCGGCTGCCCCGCGACGACGTCGGCCGGATCCTCGTCGGGCACTTCCTCGACCGCTGGGAGGCGGACGACGTCCTCACCGCGCTGCTGCGCGCCGGCGTCACCAACGCGGCGGCGGCCGAGCGGATGCGGGGCATCTTCCGCGACCAGCTGGGCCCGGTCGCCGCCGCGGTCTGCCCCGACCCGCGCGAGGTCCCCCGGCGGGCCGCGCTCGCGGCGTCGCAGGTCCTGGGCATGGCGATGGCCCGGTACGTGCTGCGGTTCCCGCCGGCGGTGGAGATGTCGCGCGCGGAGGTCGTGGGCTGGCTCGGGCCCACGCTGCAGCGCTATCTGACGGCGGAGTCGCTCTGATCCTTACGGGAGTCTCCCGCCTTCTGTCGGACCCGGATGGCAGTCTGGTGCGATGGCCGGCGCGCGCGTTCGTACGCGGCGCGAAAACTTTCCCGTACCGGGCCGATGAGTTCGCGGAACTCGGCCGGTCTGTACGGGTGAGGCGGTGACGACCGCCGGGGAGACGAGAGGCACACCGATGGCGCAGACCGAGGCACAGGCGGACTTCCCGCAGCTCGCCGACCCGTACCGGCGGGAGCTGCTGGCGCACTGCTATCGCATGCTGGGCTCGGTGCACGACGCCGAGGACCTGGTGCAGGAGACGTATCTGCGGGCCTGGCGGGCGTACGACAAGTTCGAGGGCCGCTCCAGCCTGCGCACCTGGCTGCACACGATCGCGACCCGCGCCTGCCTGACGGCGCTGGAGAGCCGGGGCAAGCGCCCGCTGCCCACAGGGCTCGGCGCCCCGTCGTCCTCCGCGAGCGACGAGCTCATCACGCAGGACGAGGTGCCGTGGCTGGAGCCCATCCCGGACACGATGATCGACGGCGGGGGCACGGCGGACCCGGCCTCGGTCGTCGGCTCCCGGGAGTCCGTACGGCTGGCGTTCATCGCCGCGCTGCAGCATCTGCCGCCCAAGCAGCGCGCGGTGCTGATCCTGCGGGACGTGCTGAAGTGGAAGGCCGCCGAGGTCGCCGAGCAGCTGGAGCTGACGACGGCCGCGGTGAACAGCGCGCTGCAGCGGGCGCACGCCGCCATGGGCAAGGCGGGGCTGACGGAGGAGTCCGTGCAGGAGCCGGACGACGCGGAGCAGCGGCGGCTGCTCGACTCGTGGATGGCGGCGTTCGAGGCGAAGGACATGCGGGCCATCGTGCGGCTGTTCACCGAGGACGCCGTCTGGGAGATGCCGCCGTTCATAGGCTGGTATCAGGGGCCGGAGACCATCGGGCAGCTCATAGACACCAGTTGCCCGGCGAAGGGGCCCGGCGACCAGCGGCTCGTCCCGACCACGGCCAACGGCCAGCCCGCGTTCGGGCTGTACATGATCGACCCGGAGACGGGGGACCACAAGGCGTTCCAGCTTCAGGTGCTGGACATCGTCGGCGGCAGGGTGCGGCACTGCGTGGCGTTCTTCGAGACCAGCCTGTTCGAGACGTTCGGCCTGCCCGCCGTTCTCCCCGCACAGCGATGAGCCGCGCCGACGCCGTGTCCACCGAGGTCCGCGCCGGGGTGAGTCTGCTGGAGCGGGCGGTCGGCTATCTCCTCGGGGTGCTGCCGCTGGTCACCGACGAGGAGCTGGACGCGGACACCCCGTGCCGGGACTGGGATCTGCGGCTGCTGCTGGCGCACGTACAGGATTCGCTGGACGCGCTGAACGAGGCCGTGGACGACGGACAGGTGACGGTCGCGCCGGATCCCGGTTCCTTCGCCGCCCCGGACGCGGGCGCGGAGCGGGCGGCGGGGGCGGTGCGGGAGTCGTGCCGGCGGCTGGTCGCGGCGTGGAGCCGGGCCGGCGGGGGCCACGAGGTGATCGACGTGGGCGGGCTGCGGCTGTCGGCGGCGATCGTGACGGGGACGGGGGCGATCGAGCTCGCGGTGCACGGCTGGGACATCGCCCGGGCGTGCGGCGCGGGCCGGCCGCTGCCGCCGGTGCTGGCGGAGGAACTGCTGGAGCTGGCCCCGCTGTTCGTCCACCCGGCGGACCGCCCGGGACGCTTCGCGCCGCCGCTGCCCGTGCCGGAGGACGCGGGGGTGAGCGAGCGGCTGCTGGGGTTCCTGGGGAGGCGTTCGTAGGGCCGCCTCCCCAGGGGCCCTACGGCTGGGGCGCGTCGAAGAGGGCGCTCACCGACTCCCCGTTGTGGATCCGGCGGATGGCCTCCGCCAGCGCCGGGCCGATGGACAGGATGCGGAGCTTCTCGGTGCGCTCCTCGTCCGGTACGGGGACGGTGTTGGTGCACACGATCTCCAGCACCTCCGGCGCGTCCCCGATCCGCTTCAGCGCGCCCGCGGCGAACAGCCCGTGCGTGCACGCCACCCGTACCGACGCGGCGCCCTGCTCGCGCAGCAGCCGCAGCAGCTCCACCACGGTGGAGCCCTTGGCGATCTCGTCGTCCAGGACGATCACGTCCTTACCGGCGACCTCCCCGATGACCGCGCTGATCCGCACCCGGTCGTCGGCGAAGCGCTGCTTGGCCCCCGCCGCCACGGGAATGCCCAGCAGCCGGGCGAAGTGCGCGGCCTCCTTGGCGTTGCCCAGGTCGGGGGAGACGGCCACCGCGTTGGACAGGTCGTAGTGGCGGAAGTGGGCGGCCAGCTCCCGCAGCGCGTGGAGATGGTCGACGGGTACGGAGAAGAAGCCGTGCACCTGCGGCGAGTGCAGCGTCATCGCCAGCACCCGGTTGGCGCCGGCGGTCGCCAGCAGATCGGCGACGAGGCGCCCGCCGATGGAGATCCGCGGGGCGTCCTTCTTGTCGGAGCGGGCGTAGGAGTAGTGGGGGAGGACGACGGTGATCCTGGACGCCGAGGCGCCGCGCGCGGCGTCCAGCATCAGCAGCAGCTCGACCAGGTGCTCCTGTACGGGCCGGACCAGCGGCTGGATCAGGAACACGTCCCGGCCGCGGCAGTTGGCCTGCAGCTGGACACCGAGACAGTCGTTGGCGAACCGGTCGACTTGGACGGGGAGGAGGGGCACGTCGAGGTGGGCGCAGACCTCGGCGGCGAGTTCGGGATGGGCGCTGCCGGAGAACACGGCGATATCTCGCACGAGTCGTTCCTTACGGAAGGTCGGGGGCGAAGCGTCTCCGAGCAGCGTAAAGCAGGCTTCCCGTTCACCTTCGAACGACGCCCCGGTTCACCGTACGTACCGCGAAGGCGGCGCCCCCAACGTCGCCGCGAAGTCCCGTGTGAGATGGGCCTGGTCGGCGTAGCCCAGGTCCGCCGCCAGCGCCGCCCAGTCGAGGTCCTCGCCGGAGTCCGCCCGCGCCGCCGCCTCGTGCAGCCGGGCCCGGCGCAGCGTCCACTTCGGGCTCACGCCCACGTACTCGGCGAACAGCCGCTGCAGCGCCCGCACCGACAGCCCCGTCGCCTCCGCCAGCCCCGACACGCGCACCAGCGACGGATCCCCCACCGCCAGCCCCACCGCCCGAGCCGCCCGCACCGCCGCCGGATCCGGCCCGCCGGGGGGCAGCAGCGGCGTCAGGAAGGCCTCCGCCGCCCGCGCCATCGCGGGGCCGTCCGCCAGCGCCAGGATCTCCTCCGCGCGCCGGTCCACCGCGTCCCCGAAGACCGACGCGGCGGGGATCCGCCGGTCCGTCAGCGCCCCCACCGGCCCGCCCGCGAAGGCCCGGAACGCCCCCGCGTGGAACCGCACGCCCAGCACCTGGCCCCGCCCCCGGAGCCGCCGCGTGAACAGGCCCCGGTCCACCCCGTACACCAGAGGGGCAGGCCGCTCGAAGACCAGATGCACATGAGGGTGAGGCAGCACCTGAGCCTCGAACACATCCCCGCCGGGCACATCCCACGCGACGTGCCAGTAGTACTCGACGTACGCGTCCACCGCGGCCCCCGGCGGATACGTCCGCAGCACCGCCACCCGCTCCTGCTCCCGCGGATGCAGCACACCCCGGGCCCGCTCACCACCCGCCACGCGATCCACCCTACGTCGCGTTTGTTCAAGACCGCCGGACCCCGCCGCACCTACTGTGACGTGCATGAACGAGATGCACCAGTACATGAAGGAATGCGCGGCGGAGGCCACCAGGATCGCCCGTGGAGTCCGCCCCGAGCAGCTGTCCGAGCCATCCCGCTGCACCGACTGGGACGTCCGGACCCTCGTCAACCACTGGGTCCTCTACAGCTCCCACGGCCTGGAGTGCCGCGCCCTGCGCCGCCCCATCCCCGACGAGCTGACGAAGCACGACTTCACCGCCGACCCCGACTGGGCGACGGCGTACGCCGCGCAGCTGGAGAAGGCGGTCGCCGCCTGGTCGGACCCGGCGGTATGGGAGGGCGACATCGACTCGGGCTTCGGCGTGGCCCCCGCCGCCCAGATGGCCGCGCTGATCGTCAAGGAGATGGCCGTCCACGGCTGGGACGTCGCCGCCGCCACGGGCCAGCCCGGCCCCGCCGTGTCCGCCGGGGCCGGTGCCGCGCTGCTGCGGGTCGTCGAGGAGAACGCCGAGCTCTACCGTCAGTACGACGGCTTCGCCGACCCGGTCGAAGCCCCGGCGGACGCCCCCGCGTTCGTCCGCGCGCTGGCCCTCTCGGGCCGCGACCCGCGCTGAGCCCACGCGATCAGGCCGAAGGCGACCAGATTCACCACCGTACGGACGTTGTTCCACCGCACCCACGGATCCTCGAAGTCCGCCCGCACCCGGGCCAGTCCGGCCGCGGAGGACGGCACCCCGGCGGCGTCCAGCGTGTCGTTCAGGGGCACGTTCAGCCCCATCGTCACCACCAGCACCACCGCGTACAGCCCCAGCGCCCCCAGGATCCACGGCAGCACACGGGTACGGCGGTGCGAGACGGCGGCGGCGATCAGCGCCGCCAGGGAGCCGAGGAAGATCAGCACGAACCACCCGTTGAGGATCGCCCGGTTGATCTCCCGCATCGTCACCACGAACGTCCGGTCGTCGGACCGGCCCAGGGCCGGCATCACCGCGTAGGAGAACGCGGCGTACAGGCCCGCGCTGAGCCCCGTCAGTACGGTGGCGGAGCTCAGCGCGACGTCCTTGAGTCTCATTTCCACGCCGCCCCGGCCCCGCGCACGTACGAGCCGAAGTCCCGCGGCTCCCGCCCGAGCGCCCGTCGCACCCCGTCCCGCGGCTCGACGTTGCGCCCGTCGAGCACCCGCGCGAACAGGTCGACAAACAGCGGCACGTACTCCGGCGGCAGGAACCGCCCCAGATACTCCCCGTACTCCCCGGACGACACCGGCGAATACCGCACCGGCCGCCCCGTCACCGCGGACAGCTCCGCGGCGATCTCCCCGAACGTCAGCGCCCGCGGCCCCGTCAGCTCGTACACCTGACCGGAGTGCCCGTCCTCCGTCAGCGCCGCCACCGCTGCGTCGGCGATGTCCTCCGCGTCGACGAACGGCTCCGGAACGTCCGCGGCCGGCAGCACCAGCTCGCCCGCCCGGACCGGCTCCAGCAGGAAGTCCTCGCTGAAGTTCTGCATGAACCACGAGCACTTGAGGATCGTCCAGTCGATCCCGGCCGACATGACGGCCCGCTCGGCCGGCTCCGTCTGTTCTTCCCCGCGCCCCGACAGCAGCACCAGCCGCCGCACGCCGCTCTCCGCCGCGACCTCGGCGAAGTCGCGGATCGCGGGCGCCGCCTCGGGGGCGGCGAGGTCGGGGTAGTAGACGAGGTACGCGGCGTCCACACCCTCCAGGGCCGGCTCCCAGGTGGCGGGCTCGTGCCAGTCGAACGGGATGTCCGCGGTGCGCGAGCCGACGCGGGTGGCGACACCGCGGGCGGTGAGGCGCTCGACGACGCGGCGGCCGGTCTTGCCGGTACCGCCGGTGACCAGGGTGATGTTCTTGCTCTCGTTGTCCGTCATGCCTCCAGTGAAGCCCCGGGAAGCTGGAGCATCCATGGCTCAGAAGCTCAACTCCATACGCGAGCGTCTACGTTGCGGGTTACGCTGCCTCCATGGACACCCTCGCCGGAATGCTGGAGGGCCCCCGCGCCCGCGACGCCTTCGTGATGCGCGCGACCCTGCGCCCGCCGTGGGGCATCCGCGTCGAGGACCACGCCCCGCTCGCCGTCGTCTCGGTCGTCGCGGGCGACTGCTGGGTCCTGTACGACGCCCCGGGGCCCGCCCCCGAACTCCTGCGCGCCGGTGACCTCGCGATCATGCGCGGCCCCGACCCGTACACCGTCGCCGACGATCCGACGACGCCCGTGCAGGTGCGCATCCTCCCCGGTCAGGAGTGCTTCACGCTCTCCGGGGAGCCGCTGCGGGAGACGATGAGCCTGGGCGTACGGTCCTGGGGCAATGCGGCCGACGGCGGTACGACGCTGCTGATCGGCGCGTACGAGAGCCCCAGCGAGCTCGGCCGCCGGCTGCTGGGCGCCCTGCCCCCGCTGATCGTGCTGCGCGCCGGCGACTGGGACAGCCCCCTCGTCCCGCTGCTCATGGCGGAGATCACCCGCGAGGAGCCCGGCCAGTCCGCGGTCCTCGACCGGCTGCTCGACCTCGTCCTGATCTCCGCCCTGCGCACCTGGTTCGCCCGCCCCGACGCCGGCGCCCCCGGCTGGTACGAGGCGCAGTCCGACCCGGTGATCGGCCGCGCCCTGCGCCTGCTGCACAACAACCCCGCCCACCCCTGGACGGTCGCCTCCCTCGCCGCGGCCCTCGGCGTCTCCCGCGCCGCCCTGGCCCGCCGCTTCACGGACCTGGTGGGCGAGCCCCCGATGGCGTACCTCACCGGCTGGCGCCTCGATCTGGCCGCCGACCTGCTGCGCGAACCGGACGCCACGGTCGGCTCGGTGGCCCGCAAGGTCGGCTACGGCACCGGCTTCGCGCTGAGCGCCGCGTTCAAACGGGTCCGGGGGATCAGCCCGCAGGAACACCGTGTGGCGACCGCGATGAGTTTCCGGGGGCCCGCCGGTCTATCCCGTTGACAGCAACGGACCGCTCACCGGACAGGACCCCTCATGACGAACACCCTCACCGCCGCCGCCCCGCTGACCCTCTCCCGCAAGGCCAACATCGCGGCCTGGACCGCGCAGATCGTGCTCGGCGTCTTCATGGTCGTCGCCAGCGGCGTCCCGAAGCTCTTTGGTGTCGCGGCCGCCACGGAGAGCTTCGACCTCATCGGGTACGGCGACTGGTTCATGTACTTCGCCGGCGTCTGCGAGGTCGCCGGCGGGATAGCGCTGGTCATTCCGCGTCTGGCGGGCCTGGCCGCGGCGGCGCTCACGGGGCTGATGATCGGCGCCGAGATCTTCACCTGGGCGTACCTCGACACGACGTACTGGTACACCCCGGTCATCCTCGGGGTGCTGTTCGCCGCCGTCGCGTACGTCCGCCGGGCGTCGATCGCCGCGCTGTGGCCGCGAAACCCGGGTGACAGTGAGGCGGCGGGAGCCTAGCCTCGTACGCATGAAGCGATACGCGGCACGGACGACGACGCCGGACACCGTCCCGGCGAAGCGCTGACGCTGCACGCAGCGACCTGACGAAGCCCCGGGGCGAGACGCCCCGGGGCTTTCGTCCGCGCCGGTGGCGCTCCCGCCCCTCCACCCCCGCGAGGAGCGACCACCATGCCCAAGGACCACCGCCGTCTCGGCCGCGAGCTCGACCTCTTCGGCACCGACCCGCTCATCGGCGCCGGACTCCCGTACTGGCTCCCCGCCGGCGCCGCCCTGCGCCAGGCGCTGGAGTCGTACATCGCCGGAGTCGAACACCGCGCGGGCTACCACCGCGTGTACTCACCCGTCCTCGCCAAACGCGAGCTGTACGAGATCTCCGGCCACTGGGAGCACTACGCCGACGACATGTTCCCGCCGATGGAGGTAGGGGGCGAGCAATTCGTCCTCCGCCCCAGCCTCTGCCCCCACCACGCCCTCATCTACCGCTCCCGCGAACACAGCTACCGCGAACTCCCCCTCCGTATCGCCGAGATCGGCGGCCAGCACCGCTCCGAGCTCTCCGGCGTCCTCGGCGGCCTCTCCCGCGTCCGCGCCATGCAGCTCAACGACGCCCACGTCTTCTGCGCCCCCGACCAGATCGAGGGCGAGGCCCTGGCCGCGCTGCGCCTGATCGAGCGGGCGTACGCCGACATGGGCGTCAAGCCCGCCCGCTACCGGCTGTCGCTGCCGGGGGAGGGCGGCAAGTACGTCGACAACCCGCCGATGTGGCGCCGGGCCGTCGCCGCCCTGCGCGGGGTGCTGGACGCGTCCGGGCCGGCCTACGAGGAGGCCGAGGGAGAGGCGGCGTTCTACGGGCCGAAGATCGACGTACAGGTCGAGGACGCGGGCGGGCGGGAGTTCACCCTCTCCACCGTGCAGGTCGACTTCCACCAGCCGGAGCGCTTCGGGCTGGAGTACACCGGCCCGGACGGCAAGGCGCACCGGCCGGTGATGGTGCACCGGGCGATCGTCGGGTCCATCGAGCGGGCGGTGGCGTATCTGATCGAGGCCCATCAGGGGCGTTTCCCGGGGTGGCTGGCGCCGGTGCAGGTGGCGGTGCTGCCGCTGGGGGAGGCGGCGGCCGGTGACTTCGTACAGCGGTGTCTGGACGCCGGGTTGCGGCCCGCGCTCCACGCCGCGGACCGGGGGACCCTGGGGGCGCGGGTCCGGGAGGCGCGGCTGGTGCCGTTCCAGGCGGTGATCGGGCCGCGGGAGGCGGCGTCGGGGCAGGTCGCGCTGCGGCTGCGGGACGGGCGGCGGCTCGATCCGATGCCGGTGGGGGAGGCGGTGGAGTTCGTACGGGAGGAGTGCCGGATCTGACGGGAATTGGTCCAGACCTTGACAGGTCCAGACCATTACGCTTGTCTCTCATGCCAACCCCCGTGGGACGTGACGGGCCCATGGGGACGGCAATCCCCCACAGAGACAGGAAGTGACCGCCATGCCCCGCAGGCGTTCCAGAAGGCTCAAGACCCTGCTGTCGTCCCTCGCCGCGGCCGCGCTGCTCGCGGTGCTGGTGCCCGTGCTCAACGCGGCCACCGCCAGCGCCGCCACCTGCGCCGCGGCCTGGGCCCGTACCCAGGTCTACACCGGTGGCCAGGCCGTCTCCCACAACGGCCACAACTGGCAGGCCAAGTGGTGGACGACGGGCGAGGAGCCCGGTACGACCGGTCAGTGGGGCGTCTGGTCCGACCAGGGCACCTGCGGCGGCGGCACGGACCCGGGCCCGGGTCCCACGACGCCCGCACCGGGAGGATTCATCGTTACCGAGGCCCAGTTCAACCAGATGTTCCCGAGCCGGAACAGCTTCTACACCTACGCCGGCCTGGTCCAGGCCACCAAGTCCTACCCCGCCTTCGCGAACACCGGCGACGACACGACCAAGCGCCGTGAGGCCGCCGCGTTCCTCGCCAACGTCGCGCACGAGACCGGCGGACTGGTCTACGTCGTGGAGCAGAACACGGCCAACTACCCGCACTACTGCGACACGAGCCAGTCGTACGGCTGCCCCGCCGGCCAGGCCGCGTACTACGGCCGCGGTCCGATCCAGCTGAGCTGGAACTTCAACTACAAGGCCGCCGGCGACGCCCTCGGCCTCGACCTGCTCACCAACCCCTACCGGGTGGAGCGCGAGCCGGCCGTCGCCTGGCAGACGGGCCTGTGGTACTGGATGACGCAGAGCGGCCCGGGCACGATGTCCGGCCACACCGCGATGGTCAACGGCGCGGGCTTCGGCGAGACGATCCGCTCGATCAACGGCACGCTCGAGTGCAACGGGGGCAACCCGGCGCAGGTGCAGAGCCGGATCAACAGTTACCAGAGCTTCGTCGGGATCCTGGGGACGACGGCGGGCAGCAACCTGAGCTGCTGAACCCGGTTCCCGGGCCCCGGCTGGGGGCCCGGGGGGTTATCCCCCGAGAAGATGCAGTGTTGATCACGTTTGCCCCCTGATGGGGAACCACCCGTGCTCCCCGGGCGTCCGTACAGATCGCATGATCGGGACACTCGGGGAGCACGTGCACATGAACAACGCAGACCACACAGACCACTCCGCCACCCGCCACCTGTACCTCGTCCGCCACGCCGAAGCCGTCTCCGAGAACGGCGGGCTGTCCGACCGCGGCCGGTGGCAGGCGCAGCTCCTGGGGCAGCGGCTGCGTGACATCCCGCTGACGGCCGTCCACCACGGCCCCCTGGAACGCGCGGAACAGACGGCGCGGCTCGCGGCCTCGGAGCTGGACGCCGTGCCGGTACGGTCCGACGAGGCGGCCGGCGACTACGTCCCGTACTTCCCCACCCGCGACGAACTCCCCGCGGACTCCGCCGACAAGTACCTCCGCCTCCTCGGCGACGCCACCGACGACGAACGCGCCCACGGCCCCGTCCTCGCCCGCGACGCGCTGCAGCGGTTCACCGGGCCGGTGGAGGGCGACGCGGACCGCCACGAGCTCGTCGTCACGCACAACTTCCTGATCGGCTGGCTGGTACGGGCCGCGATGGGCGCCCGCCCCTGGCGCTGGCTGGGCCTGAACACCTGCAACGCCGCGCTGACGGTGATCCGTTACGCGCCGGGCCGCCCGGCGTCGCTGCTGCTCCTGAACGACATGAGCCACCTGCCGTCGGAGCTGCGCTGGACGGGCTTCCCTCAGGCGGCGTGACTCCCGAGCACCACCGTCGCCGCCAGGTCCTCGCACGTCTCCACGCGCGCCTCAAGCCTCCCGGCCTCGAACGCCGCCACGGTCAGCGGGGCCTGGCGCTCGCTCGTCTCGATCAGCAGCGTGCCGCCCGGCGCCAGCCACCCCGCGGCACCCGCCGCGATCCGCCGCTGGACGTCGAGCCCGTCGTCGCCCCCGTCGAGGGCCACGGGCGGCTCGTACAGCCGGGCCTCCGCGGGGAGCAGCGGGATCTCGCCGGTGGGGATGTACGGGGCGTTGGCCACCAGCACGTCCACCCGCCCCCGCAGCTCCCCGGGGAGGGCGGCGTAGAGGTCGCCCTCGTACACCGCCCCGGGGACGTTGCGCCGGGCCACGGCCACGGCGGCGGGGTCGACGTCCGCCGCGTGCAGCGAGACCCCCGGCACCCACGCCGCGACGGCGGCCCCCACCGCGCCCGCACCGCAGCAGAGGTCCACCACCACATCCCCGGGGCGCGCGAGGTCCGCCGCACACCGGGCGAGGAACTCACTGCGCCGGCGCGGCACGAACACCCCCTCCGCCACCACGACCTGCAGCCCGGCGAACTGGGCCCACCCCACCACGTACTCCAGCGGCTCCCCGCCGACCCGGCGGCGCACCAGCGCCTCGAGGGCGTCACCCCCGGCGGCCTCGAGCAGCAGCCGCGCCTCCTCCTCGGCGAACACACAGCCGGCGGCACGGAGACGTACGACGAGATCTTCTTCCACGGGGTCTGCTTATCACCCCCGGCCGGGGGACGGACACGGGATTTCGGCCGCCGGGCCGGGGTCGCCCCGCCGGCGGCGAACCGCCGGACCCGGGACGCCCGGCGCCGGCCCGCCCGCCCCCCGCCGAAGCGCCCCCTCACCGCGTAGTGAACGCCCCGCCGTTCACATGCACCGTCTGCCCCGTCAGATGCCGCGCCCCCTTCGACGCCAGGAAGAAGGCCGTCTCCGCGATGTCCGCCGGCGTCCCCGCCCGCCCGTCGTGCGCCTCCGCCAGCAGCGCCGCGTGCCGCTCGGGCGTCATCCCGCCGCGGAAGAAGTCCGTGCCGGCCACATATCCCGCCGCGATCACGTTGGCGGTGATCCCCAGCGGACCCACCTCCGCCGAATACGACGCGTTCCACGCCGCCAGCGCCGCCTTCGCCGCGCCGTACGAACCGCCCCGCCGCTCGGCCCCGATCGACCCGATGCTGATCACCGCCCCGCCGTCCCCGGCCGCCAGCAGGTCCCGTACGGCCGCCGTCGTCAGCACCGCGCCCAGGAGATTTCGCGCCAGGCTGGAGTGCCACTGCGCCAGCAGCGTCTCCAGCGGCGCCCCCGAGCCGTCGGCCTCCGGCAGCCCGCCGGCCGCGTTGACCAGCACGTCCAGCGACCCCAGCCTCCCGGCCAGTGCCGCGACCCGCGCCGGATCCGTCGCGTCGCACACCTCCCCCCGGACCCCCAGCTCCTTGGCCGCCAGCGCCAGGGGCTCCGCCCGCCGCCCGGTGATCACCACGGACGCCCCGTCGGCGGCGAACCGCCCCGCGATGGCCCGGCCCAGCCCGCCCGACCCTCCGGTGACCAGCACTGAACGCTCCACAACACCCTCCCCGACTGATACGTTTAGATCTAAACGTAAGCCCTCGAGGAGCCGAATGGAACCCCGACCCCCCTACCCCGCCGCCGAGATCGCCGCCGCCTGGCAGCGCGAGCGCCCCGGCACGCCCACGGACTCCATCGAGATCGTCACCCCCCTGTGGCGCCTGGCGAAGCTCTTCACCGACGACCGCGCCCGCGTCCTGCGCGCCGCCGGCATCGACGCCGCCACCCTCGACCTGCTCTCCGTGATCCGCCGCTCCGGCCCCCCGTACGCCCTGACGACCCGCGAGCTCGCCGACCGCACCCTGGTCACCGCGGGGGCGATCTCCCAGCGCGTGGCCCGCGCCGAGCGCGAGGGCCTGGTCCGCCGCTCGCCGGGCACGACGGGCCGCCGGACGGTCGTCGTCACGCTCACCGACGAGGGGCACCGGCTGATCGAGCGCTCCGTCGACCGGGTGCTGGGGCGGGAGGCGTCGCTGGTCGCGGGGCTCACCGAGGGGGAAAGGGCCGCGCTGGTGGCCCTGTTGGACAAACTCGGGGCAGACGTGCGGCGGCGGCTCGCCGATGATCCGTCCGTATAGCGAAACAGGGTTCGATAAATCGCCTCACGGGTGGCAATCTGGCCCGATGTTTGGTGTCACCGATCTTCCGACGTACCTCGTGGGCCTGGCCCTGATCGTCCTGCTCCCGGGTCCGAACTCGCTGTACGTCCTGTCCACCGCCGCCCGCCGCGGGGTCCGCGCCGGCTATACGGCGGTCGGCGGCGTGATGTGCGGTGACACGGTCCTGATGGCCCTGTCCGCGGGCGGTGTGGCGTCGCTGCTGCAGGCCAGCCCCGCCGCGTTCGCCGTGGTGAAGTGGGCGGGCGCCGGGTATCTGTCGTGGCTGGCGTTCGGGATGCTGCGCGGCGCGTGGCGGCTGTGGCGCTCGCACGGGGCGCGGCTGTCGAAGGCGGCGGGCGGTGGCGTGGGGCCGAAGGCGGAGAACCCGTTCCGGCGGGCGTTCGTGGTGTCCCTGCTGAACCCGAAGGCGATCCTGTTCTTCGTGTCCTTCTTCGTGCAGTTCGTGGATCCGTCGTACGGGCAGCCGGCCCTGGCGTTCCTGTTCCTGGGCGTGTGGGCGCAGCTCTTCAGCCTCGCCTACCTCACCCTGCTGATCTTCGGCGGCACCCGCCTGGCCGCCGTCTTCCGCTCCCGCCACCGCCTGAAGGCGGGCGTCACGGCCGGCGCGGGCGCGGCGTTCCTGGGCTTCGCGGTGAAGTTGTCCCTCGTGGAAGCCGCCTAGTAGTTCTTCCACTCGTCGAGCACATACTCCAGCACCGCCGGATCCATCAGCGTGCTCGGCCGTACGTCGGTCCGCCGCCGGTCCACCGGGAACACCGTCGCCGCCTTCAGCACCGCGTCGTCCAGATACCGCAGCTTCGGCGCCGCGGCCGGCAGCCGCAGCGCCGGAGGCTTCCCGCCGCCGGGCGCGGCCAGCACGAACCCCCAGTTCCCGAAGCTCGGCACGTCCACCTGGAACTCGGTCGTGGCGTACCCCGCCGCCCCGATGGTCCGGGCGATCGACCAGTACGTCCTGGGTGCGAAGAACGGCGACCCGCTCTGCACCATGACCTGGCTGCGCGGCGTCAGCACCTGCCCGAGCAGGTGGTAGAACTCCACCGAGTACAGCTTCGCCAGCGCCGCCGAGTCCGGGTCCGGGAAGTCGATGATCACTGCGTCGTACGTGCTCCGCGCGTTCCGCAGCCAGGTGAAGGCGTCCGCGTTGACCACCCGGACCCGGGGGTCGTGCAGCGAGTCGTCGTTGAGCTCCCGCAGCGGCGCGAACTCCCGCCCCAGCCGGGTCATCGCCGGGTCCAGATCGACGAGCGTGACATGCCGTACGTCGTCGTACCGCAGCACCTCCCGCAGCGCCAGCCCGTCCCCGCCGCCCATGATCAGCACCTCGGAGCGGGCCCGCGACAGCGCCGGATGCACCAGCGACTCGTGGTAACGGTACTCGTCGACGGAGCTGAACTGCAGGTCCCCGTTGAGGAAGAGCCGCATGTCCGGCTCCCCCGTGAACGCCGTCGCCCTGGTGACGACGATCTCCTGGTACGGGGTGGTCTCGGCGTGGATGATCGGATCCCGGTACATCTGCTGGCGCGCGGTGACCTCCAGCTCGTCCGCCCCCGCGTACGCCGTGCCCAGCACCCCGAGCACCACCGTCACCCCGGCGAGCAGCCCCGCCCACACCTTCCGCCGCAGCTGCCGCCGGAAGATGAACACGACCACGATGACCCCGGCCACCGCGTTCACCGCGCCCACCACCAGCGCGCCCTTCAGCTGGCCGAACGCCGGCAGCAGCACGAACGGGAAGCACAGCCCGCCGACCAGCGCCCCGATGTAGTCCACGGCGAACAGGTCGGCGACCGCGCTGCCCGCCTCCTGGCGCCGGATCCGCTGCAGCATCGTCATCAGCAGCGGTATCTCCGCCCCGATGAGCAGCCCCACCACCAGCGCGATCACGACCATCGCCGGCGTGTACAGCTGCAGCCACGCGAACGCCACGTACAGCCCCAGCACCGACAGCCCGCCGGCCAGCGCCAGCACGCCCTCCAGTACCGCGAACGCGCCCACCGCCCGGCGCCGCAGCGGCTTGGCGGCCAGTGAGCCGACGCCCATCGCGAAGACCATCACCGAGATGACGACGGACGTCTGCGTCACGGAGTTGCCGATGAGGTAACTCCCCAGCGCCGTCAGCGCCAGCTCGTACACCAGACCGCAGGCGGCGCACAGGAAGACGGACAGCAGCAGCAGGAAACGCGCCCCCCGGGAGTACTCCGGGGGGCGGTCGGCGGGGGCCGCGGCTACGGGGGGTTCGCGCAAGGCGGTGCTGGCCATGGGGTGACGCTACGACAACGCGGCACCGATCATGAAGGCAGTCCCCAGGTACATGGCAGCCTGCACCCAGGCGGCCGGATGCGGGCGTCCGTCGTTGTCCTCGAACACCGTGGCGCCCATCTGGCCCGGGGTGATCAGGCCGATGACGATGCCGACGACCGTCATCACGACGACGCCGGCCAGCCCGTACAGCAGCGTGCTGAACAGCCCGTACCCGAGGCCCTGTTCGGACTCGCTGGCCCGGATCGCCTCGTCGATGACCAGGCCGACGGCGACGGACTGGCTGCCCAGCAGCACGGCCGCGCCGCGGTTGCGCTCGGTCCACACCACGTGGAAGAGCTTGCCGGGCGTGACGAGGTCGAGGGCGATGAAGCCGACCGCCATCACGGCGAGACCCACGAGTCCGTAGAGGAGGGCCTGACCGGCCGACTCGAATATGTCGGTCACTGCTGTGCCTTTCTGTGGGTCGGGGGTTATTTGCCTTCGCCGGGGCCGCCGCCGCGGAAGCTCTCGCTGTCCGGGTCGGGCCAGATGCCGCCGACGTACGACTGGTGGCGGTGGTAGCCGTTGCGGTAGTCGTCGATCTCTATTTGGCTGCCGCCGCCCTGGTACGGGCTGACGGTCACCATGTCGTCGCTGTACCGCATGAGTTCCATCCCGCCGCCGGTGGTGCGGTCCAGCGCGGAGCTCTTGTCGTCGATCGCCGCGGCGACCTGGGCCGGCGAGCTGTCGCGGTCGATCCAGCCGAGGCCGCCCGCGTCGTAGGTGTCACCGATCCAGTCCCGCGGCACCGCGGCCCCGTTGTCGGACGAGCAGGCGGTGAGCAGGACCGCGGCGGTCGCGGCCGCCACCGCCCCGCGCAGGAGTCGGGCGCTGATCATCGGGCCTCCAGCCGGGTGTACGTCGATACGATCTGGCGGGACTGCGGATACGTGTGCCAGGTGCGCCAGACGAGCCGCCCGCCGCCGCCCGCCTCGAGGACGACCGCCGTGACGGCCTCGGGGGAGCCGGGGAAGACGCCGCACAGGCTCTCCTCGGTGTCGGCCGCCCGCTTGAGGACTTCGGCCACCCGCACGCCGAACGTCTCGGGTGGCAGCCGCCGGGTGTGCGCGCCGAAGTCGTACGTCCAGCCCGCCGACGACCGGGTGAACGTGGCCGGCAGCCCCGCCACGGTGCCCGGCAGACAGGCCACGGTCTCCCGTACGGGCCCGGCGAACACCTGGTGCGAGGCGCCGAGCAGCCGCATCGTGACGTCGAAGCCGCCCGCGGTCAGCGCGCGTTCGGCCAGCGCGGGCCGCTCGGACAGGTCGAGCGAGAAGCAGAGCTGGTCCGCGTCGCTGTCCAGATAGGGGGCTTCCAGGGAAATGGCGTCCATCGGGCCCCCCGGTCGGATTGTGCTACGAGCGGCGCCGAGTATGGCACAGGGACGGGTGGGATTTAAGTGGCCGGAACACGTCGCCCCGTTTGGCCAGCGTGGATGCCGGATCCTCCGGTACCCGGTGCTGACGGCCTCCCTCTTTACGGGGGTTGGGGGCCGGTTCGCGGGACGGCGGTGGGGTCGGTGTGCTCCCGGTCAGCCGACGCCTTCGGGCCACGCCATCCGCAGGGTCGGGGGCGCCCCGTTGAGCCGGCCGGGGACGCCGCCGGGGTCCGAGGCGGTGCCGTGTTCGACGGGGACGCCGCCGAGGCGCTCGTAGAACCGCCGCGCGGGCTCGTTCTGGGCGAGCACCCAGAGATACGTGGCGGGGCTCGCGGCGTGCTCGCGTACCGCCCGGCCGGCGTGGGTGAGGAGGACGGAGCCGAGGCCGCCGCGGCGCAGGTCGTTCCGTACATGCAGATTGTCGACGAAGCTGCCCCACCGCGGATCGCGGTCGAAGATCACGTGGACGAACCCGGCGACGCCCTCCGCGTCCTCCAGGAGGAACGTCTCACTGCGCCCCGGCTCCGCCAGCCGTGCCGCCCACAGCTCCCGCCGGTCGGTGACGACGTCCCCGTCGAGGAAGTGATCGGCGAAGGCCCCGCGATAGTGCCGCCGCCAACTGTCGGCGTGCAGCGCCCCGATGGCCCCGGCGTCCGCGGGCCCGGCGGCCCGGACTTCGTGCACGGTGTCTTCCCTTCACCTGAGTGAGGGCGAGGATAGGCAGGGGCCTCCCATGGTGGCCAGGGAATTACGGGGCCGGGCGCGGGAGACGCAGGCGTCAGTACCGCGGCATGTTCGGGATTGCCTTCTCGGCGAGTTCGATGAGGGCTCGAACCTTGGGGATGTCCGCCGACACCTCCTCGGCTGTCACTGACGGTGCCTCCGCAGACCGGTACTCGACTTCGTTCCGCCGTGCCCGCATTCGGTTGAACGGGCGCAGGAGATTGCCGAGAGGCGGGTCCAGTTGGGCTCGTACGGACTCGTAGACAGCCGTGTGGCCGCCCCTGCTGGTGGCGCGCAGTCCCTGATTCTGCAGCACGGCGGCCAGCGCCCTGCGGGCGGCGTCGTACGCGAGGGTGTAGGCACCCTCAGGGTCCAGGGACTGCAACTGCCGGGCGGATTCGAGGTGTGTACGGGCCCGTGCCAACTCGAGTTCGGCAGCCTCCTGTGATGCCGGAACCCGCTCCATTCTCCCTTCCGCGAGGAGGGAGTCGATCGTTGTACGGCCTTGGTCCCACCGGTTCACACGTTCTCCTGGCGCAGGTTCAGTTCAACGAGGGGGCGCTCTCGTACGCTCGTCAGGAAGGGGTCGTCCGTGTTGCCGGCCCAGGCCGCCTCGGTCACGCGGTGAATGTTCACCTCGCGCTTCAGACGGCGCGACGCTTCCTCGCCGGCGTCGAAGATCTCATCCGCATCCGGGTCGCCGACGACCAGCACATCCACATCTCTGGGCAGCGCACCGGGCTCCCCCTCGTATCGGGCGGCCCAGGAGCCGTACACAAAGGCGTGCCTGACCCCAGGCACATCACTCAGTGCGGCGGTCAGCACCGGCACGGGGCCGAAGGTGACCATCATCAGGTCAGTGAGAGGCCCGGTCAGGGGGGTGTCCTGCCGGGCGCTGACGAGCCGTGCCCGCCCGACCCGGCGGTCCGAGAGGATGCCCCCGTCCACGAGCCGGGTCACCTCGCGAAGGACAGCCGTATGAGAGGCGCCGAGCTCGGAAGCGAGGTCGGTGAGGCTGTACTCGTGCTCAGGATGGAGCAGGATGCGGGCCAGCAGTTCGCCCTGGAGGCGTGAGCGAAGGATGGGGAGCAGAGGCGGGGAAATCTTCATTGGACGCAGGGTATCGTGCGCCCAATGAAGATGACAATCCGAGATAAGTTGAACACGTTTCGTAATCGAACGCGCTTGGCTGCCTCTCAGTCCTCCGGCGGCTGGTTCGCCGCCGCGCCCCGGATCGCGCCGCGGCCGATGCGGCGCTGGGCGCCCGCCAGGAGATGGGCCGGGACCAGGTCGCGGGCCGGCTCCGTGTAGCCGACGGAGACGATCTTGTCGCCCTCGTACGTGAAGGACGTCAGCGACGCCAGCGTGCACTGCCGCGAGCGCGGGTCGTGCCACAGCCGGCGGCGCTCCACGAACGAGCGCACCGTCCAGATCGGCAGCTGGTGCGACACGCACAGCGCCTCGTGCCCCCGCGCCGCGTCCTTCGCCGCGTCCAGCGCCGCAGTCATCCGTACGACGATGTCGATGTACGGCTCGCCCCACGACGGCTTGAACGGGTTGGTGAAGTACCGCCAGTTGCCCGGCTTGCGCAGCGCCCCGTCGCCGACGCCGAACTTCTTGCCCTCGAAGACGTTCCCCGCCTCGATCAGCCGCTCGTCGGACGCCACGTCCAGCCCGTGGCTCTTCGCGGTCGGCGCGGCGGTCTCCTGGGCGCGCTCCAGCGGGGACGACACGACGTACGTGATGTCGCGGTCCGCCAGGTGCTCGGCGACCCGGTCGGCCATCCGCCGGCCCAGGTCGGAGAGGTGATAGCCCGGGGCGCGCCCGTACAGCACGCCGTCCGGGTTGTGCACCTCGCCGTGGCGCATGAGGTGCACCACCGTGATGTCAGCGTTCATGGATGTCGTGGGTCCCGTCAGTCGGCGGTGGCTTCGGCGGCCGCGCGGGCGGCGGCCGGCAGGGCGGCGGCGATCCGCTCGATCGCGGCGTCGTCGTGGGTGGTCGAGACGAACCAGGACTCGAACGCCGACGGCGGCAGATAGACGCCGTCCGCGAGCATCGAGTGGAAGAAGGCGGTGAAGCGGAACGCCTCCTGGGCCTTGGCGTCCGCGAAGTCGGTCACCGGCTGGTCCGTGAAGAAGACGGAGAACATGTTGCTCGCCGTCTGCACCTGGTGCGCCACGCCCTCCTTGCTCAGCGCCCCGGTCACCAGCGCCTGGATCTCCAGCGACGCGATGTTGACCTTCTCGTACGCCGCGTCGTCCAGCAGCCGCAGCTGCGCCAGCCCGGCGGCCGTGGCGACGGGGTTACCGGACAGCGTCCCCGCCTGGTACACCGGCCCCGCGGGGGCGAGGTGCCCCATGACGTCTGCGCGCCCGCCGAACGCGGCGGCCGGGAAGCCGCCGCCCATGACCTTGCCGAACGTCATCAGGTCGGGGGCGACACCGTCCACGCCGTACCAGCCGGCCTTCGACGTACGGAAGCCCGTCATCACCTCGTCGGAGATGTACAGGGCCCCGTTCTGGGCGCACAGGTCCTTCAGCCCCTGGTTGAACCCGGGCGCCGGCGGGACCACGCCCATGTTCCCCGGGGACGCCTCGGTGATCACGCAGGCGATCTCGCCGGGGTGGGCGGCGAAGGCGGCGCGCACGGCTGCCAAATTGTTATACGGCAGGACGACCGTCTCCCCGGCCTGCGCCCCCGTGACACCGGGGGTGTCCGGCAGCCCGAAGGTCGCCACGCCGGAGCCGGCGGCGGCGAGCAGCGCGTCGACGTGCCCGTGGTAGCACCCGGCGAACTTCACCACCTTGGCCCGCCCGGTGAACCCCCGCGCGAGCCGGATCGCGGACATCGTCGCCTCCGTCCCGCTGGAGACCAGACGTACCTGGTCAACCGGCGCGATACGGGCGACGATCTCCTCCGCGAGAGCCACCTCGCCCTCACCCGGGGTGCCGAAGGAGGTGCCCTTGGCGACGGCCGCCTGCACGGCGGCGATCACCTCGGGATGGGCGTGGCCGAGGATCATGGGACCCCAGGAGCACACGAGGTCGACGTACTCCCGGCCGTCGGCGTCCGTGAGATACGGACCCGTACCGGACACCATGAACCGGGGCGTTCCCCCCACGGCGCGGAAGGCACGGACGGGAGAGTTGACGCCGCCGGGCGTCACGAGGACCGCGCGGTCGAAGAGGGTCTGCGAGACTGGGGCCTGGTACGAATATGTCACGTGGCCCAGTTTCTCAGAGGCGCGGACGAATCCCCCGCGGGGTCTTCCGGAACCCGGGCGTTTCAGGGTCGCTGCACTGGGGATGTCTCTGAGACGATGATCGGGTTGCGCGACGGGGGTAGCGTTGCCTGAAATGAGCGGTCGGGTGGAGATATGCATCGCGGTGGCGAAGTCGGTGAGGGCACGAATGACCGGGGTCCCCGGCGCTCCAAGCCTGGCCGCCATCGGCGGGACGCGGACACACCGAGCGTGAGCAGACCCGGACGCATGGGCGTCACGTACCGCTACTTCGGCGCCCCCGACGGCGCGACGGCGGCCCGCGTGCCGATCTCGATGCGCCCCGACGAGCTCGGCGGCGACGAACTCGGCCAGGGCGGCCTCTTCGCGAAGGTCAAGCCGGAGACGATGGCCGCGATGGTCCTCACGGGCATCGAGGGCATACCCCTGCACAAGGTCCCCCCGCTGGAGCTGGTCGTCCTCCACCCCGACTACGCGGTGGTCAAGCTCCCCATGACGGTCGTCGACCCCCTGCGCGGCATCGGCGAGGAAACGGTCGGCGCGGCGGCCTTCATCTGGTCCACGGTCCCGGACCGCGGCGGCCCGCGCGACGCGTTCGAGGTGTACCGGATGCTGCACGAGTGGCAGGACTTCGCGGAGCGGCTGCATGAGGCGGGGCATCAGCTTTATTGCCTGGTGTGGCCGTGACCTGCTGTTTCTTGTTGTCTGAGTGATCCGATCAGAGCGTGATCGGTGGTCATTCCGGAGCGGCTTTCAGGCCGCCAGGGCACATTGAGGGCACATGCGTAAGTGATCTTCACCGTGTGTGCCCTGTTCCGTGCCCCGGCCGCCGCGCATCACGGCGTCGATGGCTGTCCGCGTGCGCGACTCGCTCTGCGGCATCAGGTGGGTGTACGTCCGCAGCGTGAACCCGGGGTCGCTGTGTCCCAGGTACTCGGAGAGCGCCTTCACGCTCTCGCCGGCGTCGAGGAGCACGGACGCGTAGGCGTGCCGCAGGGCGTGCATGCCGTCGGCCGGGGCGGCGGCCAGATATCTCGCACCGCGCTCGCGCGGCGGGATCACACCGGCCGCGACCAGGGCGCGCTTCCAGTCGCCCATGTTGAAGACGCTGCGGTTGTACGCGCCGTCCTTGACGGTCGTGAAGAGAAGCCGGAACGTGCGCGGCTCCTCGCCTGGCTTGCCCCACGGCAGAGTCACGCTGACCGGCGGGAAATTTTTCATGTGCCGGGTCAGAACCTCGGCTATCGCATCCGGCAGCGGCACGGTCCGGAGTTTCTCGCCCTTGGGGAGAGCGAAAACCTGCTTGCTACGGACCAGCCGTACCTGCCGCCGGACGTGGACGGTGTTCCGCTGGAAATCGATGTCCTCGACGGCGACGCCGAATATTTCCCCCTGCCGGAGCCCGCACCCGAAGCCGAGCGAGCCACCGGCCCGGAACCGTCGGGGCAGCGCCTCGATCACGGCCTCGACCCGCTCTACGGTCCACGGGGTGACCGGCTTCTTGGCCTCCCGGGGCAGCCTGACACTGCTCGACCGGCACGGATTGCGGGCCACCAACCCGTCCTCCACGGCCAGGTCCAGAGCATCCCGCTTGAACTCTTCGGGATAATTCTTCCGCTTTGCCATGTTTCCCACCATGGATCACTTCCTCCGGATGACGAGTCATCCGGCGTCCATGTGTCGGAACCCAGGGGGTCACTCCAGGTTTGCGAGAGAGTTGCGGGTGGGCTCCTTCAAGACGCATCCATGGACACGAGGCCCGAAAGCGCCGGTGACCAGCTCCAACTACTGGAGGTAGTTGGAGCTGGTCACCGGCCGGATTGTCACGTGTCCCCAGGTCGGCGCCCTGCGACGAGTGGCAGGGCTTCGCGCAGAAGCTGCATGAGGCGGGGCATCAGTTGTACTGCTTGGTGTGGCCCTGAGTTGCGGTTTCTCCCAGGCCTGGTGATCGGGAGGGTCCTACTCGCAGCTCCATCACACAGTGACCACCGCCCACACGAGCTTGCCCAGTGGGCGGTCGTCCATGCCCCACTGGTTTGCCAGTGTCTCGACGATCCACAGACCCCGCCCACGTTGGCGTTCTGCGGATTCCGGTCGGAGGCGAGGGCGGCGCCGCACGGTGTCGTGAACCTCGACGCGCACCGTTCCCGTCAGCGGGACCAAGGCAACCGTAAGACTGTCGCCGGGTTCGCCGCCGTACCGGACGGCATTGGTGACCAGCTCTGAGGTGATCAGCAGTACGTCATCGACTCGTGCGGGCGCCGCGGTCGGTATGCGGTAGTCCATGACCTCACGCACGTACCGACGGGCGGTTCGCACGGACCGAGGCTCGCTCGGGAGTAGCAGTACGGGCGGCGGCGCCGATGGGTGTTCGGTGGATGGCTCTGGTCTCACTTCGGTCATGCGTGCCCCCTCTTGGGCAACCGTCGACACGCTTACCGACCTGCGTAGCAGCAGCCGGTATGCGCGCTGTTCTTGCCTTTACAGAGTGTCGCTCAATCACCACGCTGTGCAAGCGACTTCAAGGATACGTAGAAAATTGCACGCCGACTTGAGAGGGTGCACAGCCACATCGGCAACGTGGGTGACAGACAACGGACGATCACGGCAGACTGAGGGGCAGCCGAGTGTCGGAAGGGATCGGACGTGAGCGCACCCACCGTGCGGAGGCGACGCCTCGGCGCCAAGCTGCGTGCGCTACGGGGTGATCTCACGCTCGACGACGTGGCGGAGAAGAGCGGCGGCGAGTTCGTGGCCTCGAAGCTCTCTCGCATCGAGACAGCGCGGAGCGCCGCCAAGGCGGCGGATGTCGATACCCTCCTCGACCTGTACGTCGAGGCCGGCCGCGAAGTCCCTGATGAGCTGCGCGCGGCGTTACTGACTCTCACCCGCGAGGGTGCGCAGCGCGGATGGTGGCATTCGTACCGCGGCGTCCTCACTCCCGTCCACGAGGACCTGATCAGCCTGGAGGCTGAGGCAGAATCCGTCTCGGCTTGGAACGTCGGGGCGATTCCCGGCCTGCTGCACACGGCCGAGTACGCACGGGAGATCATCCACGCGACAGCGCTGTCCGAGGCCCTCGAGGCCCGCGTGGACGCTCTCGTCGAAGTGCGCCTCGCCCGTCAGGCAGTTCTCACCCGCGACAACCCGCTGAAGCTGAGGGCGATCATCGCCGAGGGTGCTCTTAGGTCGTCGTCGACGGTCGAGGGGTTGATGCGCGATCAGCTGGCGCGCCTGCTCGCCATGGGGAAGCGTCCGAACGTCGACGTTCAGGTACTGCCTTCCAACGCCGCCGTGCACGTGGGCCAGTTGGGCAGCTTTACCGTGCTGGGTTTCGGAGCGCACGCCGACCTTGATGTCGTACACACCGAGGGGCTGACGTCTGCCCTGTACATCGAGGACCGTGAGCAGGTCTCCGCTCATCGGGACGCATGGCAGCGACTCACTACCTGCGCGCTCGATACCGAGGCGTCGGCAAAGCTGATCACAGGGATAAGGGAGAGTTCATGAGCGTTGAGAACGCGTCCACTCTGATGGTCACGTGGGTGAAGAGCAGCTACTCGGACACCGGCGCCCAGTGCGTCGAGCTGGCGGTTGTCGATGCGGACCGGGGGGCGGTACGAGACAGCAAGAACCCTTCTGGGCCTGCCCTGCTGTTCCCCCGTGAGTCCTTGCGAATGTTCGTCGCTGCCGCTGCGTCAGGTGAGTTCGGCGATGTACGTCATCCCGGTGCGCCATGAGAGCGATGAGTATCGCCGAACTGCGCGCTGGTATCGCCGACGCCCTCGACGCCGTTGAGAACGACGCCGAGGAGCTGGTGATCACCAGAGCCGGTGACGAGCCCATGGTGATCATCCCGCTTGCCGAGTACCAGGCACTGGAGGAGACCGACTACCTCCTGCGCTCGCCAGCCATGGCGGAACGGCTGCGCCGGACCGTCGAGCGTGACCGGGTGGGCCGACGAGTGCTCGCAAGCGACCGCGCCGAGGCCCTCGCCGAACTGGCTCGCCCGGCCGCCGACGGCGCCCGGACGGCGGGAACGCGTCGTCCGGGCGCGTGCGTGCCCGCTTCAGAACACGGCTCCCGGCGGGGACCCCAGCAGGCGGCGGGCGATGCGGGTGAAGTGGGGCTGGTCGGCGAAGCCGCCGTGGAGGGCTGCTGCCGTGAGGCCCTGGTCGAGGACCTCGATCGCCCGGGTGAGGCGGGCCCAGTGGCGCAGGCGGACCGGGGGGACGCCGAGGGTGGTGGAGATCAGGGCGCGGATCCGCTGGGGGGAGAGGCCCGCCTCCGTGGCCAGGTCCTGGAGGCGTCCGGTGGACAGGATGTTGTCCAGGACGTGGCGCAGGCGGGGGTCCATCGCGGGGTCTTCGGGGCCGACCAGTGAATTAAGCGCTTTCCTGCCGGATTTCAGATCCAGCTTACCCCGGGCTATTCCCAATTTCGTCACAAGGCTGTCACAGGTGCTTCTGTCGAGCGGTCGAATTCTTCGCTCCATTCGGAGGGAAACCTTCCAGGCGTCCAGATACGCGCATAGATAGCCGCCGGTCATGGAACTGAGGCCGGGAAACTCCGGCGGGACCAGGAAGCCGGCCGCGCGGACCGTCACATTCCGTGCTTCCGTCATCACTGCTTCCGAGTTTTCCAGGCCGATGACCAGTTTCCATGCAGGTTCGCGACGTCGTTTCGGAATCAACGATTCACGGCTGTCGACAAAGATCGCAAGCTTTGAGTTCTTGGCGAATCGAAGACGGCGGTCACCCCGTTCGACCTGCCAAAACACTTCTCCCCCAGATGGCATGAGAACGATCCTAGCGAATGCCTCGAATGGCCAGTCGTTTCATTCAAGACACCGCCTGCGAGGCCCCGGCATGATTTGCGATGTTGCTGGCGGCGCGGGAATTACTCCCGTCCCACCAGTATCATCCGTCAGATTGATCGAAGGGGGAATCGGCGAATGAAGAATGTCCTGAAGCGGGTCGCCGTCACGACAGTTTCTGCGGCGCTGCTGGCCGGCGGGGCCGTCGCGATCGCTCCGACCGCACAGGCCAAGGGCCGGTGCACGTACGTCTCGGATTCGTACCGTCCGACGCTGCGCCCGGGCGCCACCGGGAATGCGGTCAAGCAGATGCAGTGCCTCATCAACTCGTTCAGCGCCTACCCGGTCTGGCTGACCGAGGACGGCAGCTACGGACCGAAGACCAAGCTCGCCGTCGCCTACGTCCAGAGCTGCAACGGCACGGCGGGCGGCGTGGACTACGTCGTCGGCCCGAGCACCTGGAACGCCCTGTACAACCCGAAGTACCTCTGCGCCCTGTGATCCACCGGGCCGACTGACCCCAGCGCCGCCCCCTCCGGTCCCGGAGGAGGCGGCGCCGGTTCGTTCAGCGGGTCTTGCACTCGGGGCGCTTGTCCCCCTTCTCGCAGGTGTCGCGCTCGTTGTCCGCCCCCACCTCGATCGGCGCGGACCCCGTCTGGATCCGGAACGGGCCGAGGACCCGGCCCTCCGGCAGCACGTACCCCTCGGGTACGGCGGTCTCCTGCAGATAGAAGAAGCCGACCGGCAGGTTCTCCCAGCGGCAGACGCCGGTGGTGTCCGTCGAGCAGCCGGTGTCGTGGGGGGTGTCCGGGTTGTCGCCGTCGGTCTGCAGGCCCTCGACACCGTTGGTCTCCAGCCACAGGCGGAACACCGCACCCGCGAGCGGGCTGCCGTCGGCGGAGTCCCGCTTCCGCAGCTCGATCACCCCGTCGGAGACGGGGTCCTCGGAGATCCCGTTGTCCAGGGTGCAGGTCACGTTCACGGCCTCGATGTCGGCCGGGGTCGCGGTGAGCTCCAGACCCGCGGTCTGTACGTGGGACGGCTCGCAGGTCAGCAGCGAGGGCCGGTAGTTGGGTACGCCCAGTTCGCTGACCCGGTACGGGATTCCCGGACGCAGGAGCATCGGGACCGGCTCGGCGCTGCCGGGCACGACGACCGGCTCGAGGCCCTCGGGAAGGTTGTCGCCGACGGGAGTGAAGATGAGCGTGAAGTCACTCGGTACGGCGTCCCCGCCGGTGACCCGTTTGGCCACCCGTACGGTCGCCACCGTGTTGTCGAGCGTGCAGGTGGCGTCATGCCCCAGGGGTACGGACACGACGCCCTCGACGCCGTCGGTCCAGCCGCCCGTGCTCGCGTCGCCGTCGAGTTCGCAGGTCCACGAGGCGGTCGTGCCGGGCTCGAGCGGCTCGCCGCCCTCCATGGTGCGGCTGTCGGCCGGGGCGTACCGCGGATCGCCGCCGCTCTCGCCGAGTACGTACGAGACCTCGGGGGTGACGTCCGCGGTCGCGGTGCCGTTGCCGGACGGTCCCGGCAGCGGTCCCTCCTCGCGCGCGGTGGCCGTCAGCAGCCAGTCCGCCGGGTCGGCGGGGCCGCCGTGCACCTCCTTGCGCAGGGTCAGGCCGGCGTCGCAGGTCAGATAGTTGGTGATGGTGAACCTGTTGTTGGCGTGGACCGCGGAGAGCGTCACCTTGTGGCCCGGCTGCAGCGGTACCGCCTCGCCGTCGACGCCGGTGATCGTCGCGCCCCGCTCGGGGCGGCAGCGCGGCAGGTCGACTTCGGTGTCCTCGCCGACGGCGACCTGGTCACCGGCCGTGTACTCGCCGTACGTCTCGCCCCACTCGGCCTCCGGCATGAGGTCACCGGCCGGATCGGTGAGCTGCAACTCGGCGTCCAGGCCCACCGGCTGGCCGCCGTGCGGGAACGTCGTGCCGTTGATGCTCCACCGCTTGTCGACCGTCAGCTCGGTGACGCCCTCCGGCGCCTGGTTGTACACCGTGCACGTGGTCGTTCCCGCGGCAGGCACCCCGGCGACGTGGAACGCCTCGCCGGTCGTCCCGGGGGAGACGTCCAGCGGGATCTCCTCGCCGACCTCCTCCTCCGTGATTGGGGTGGCCGTACAGCGCGCGGGCCGGCCGTCCACGTCGAGCCGTTCGTAGCCCTCGTGCTGGTCGCCGGTGACGTCGAGGTCCAGATTCTCGGCCGTGGACCCGGTCAGGTCGTACTGGACCGCGCCGGTCCGGTCGGTGGACGTGGTCCGCTCGAGCGCGTCCGGCAGACCCGTACCGTCCACGGTGAAGGTCCAGCCGGGACCGGCCGGTACGGCGTCGGTGAGCGTTCCGCCCGGCGGCACGATCTGCTTGACGATGTGCATCGTGCCCGGACAGTGCTGGAGAGCCAGCGCCCTGAGGTGCTGAGCGGCCTCCCCGTAGTCGTGGTCCTGGAAGTAGTCCGCGGTCCCGACGTCGTCGGTGAAGCGGACGGGTCCGGAGATCGCCGCCAGGTTCAGCGCCGAGGACGCCTCCTCGACGCCGCTGCCCACGCCCATCGCGACGACGCGGGTGCCCTGCTCCTTCAGCGCGTTCGCGGAGAAGATGCCGTCCTCGACCTCCGCGAACCGGTTGGTCCTGCCGGTGGCCTGCCCCGTCGGTCCCCGGGAGGTCGGGTTGCCGTCGGTGATCATGACGGCGAGGTCGTAGTCCCCGTTCGCCGCGACCGCGGCCCGGAAGGCGGCGTCCCAGTTCGTCGACCCGCCCGGGGTGATGGTCCGGTACGAGTCCTTGATCTCCTGCGCGCCGTTCGCGGAGGAGACCGGCGTCAGCTGCGGGCGGTTGGGGATGCCCGGCCGGGGCGAGGTGGTCGAGAAGTGGAAGACGGACATGCTGGACGGGGTGCCCCGCAGGCCGTCCACCAGCGCGTCCGCGGCGCTGCGGAGCTGGGGGGCGTCGCCGCCGACCGACGTCGACCAGTCCATGATCAGCGCGACCCGGAGTCCGCACAGCTCCGGCAGCGGCGGATTGGCCCGCGAGTTCTGCCACACGCCGGTCGAATCCGTGTGCGGGCCGTTCAGCCGCTCGGCGAAGCGCATGAAGCCATTGGCGTCGTTCGACCCCGACTCGTACAGGTTTCCCGGCCAGACCACCGGCGTCGGGAACTCGTACGCGCGCGCCTGTCCGCCGGCGCCCGACGGGCCGGTGCGGAGCTCCGGGTTCATGACCCAGCCGTCCGGCGCGCTGACCTGGCGTACGACATAGCTCCGGCCGGTCTCCGCCGTGGGCAGGATGAACTCGCACAGCCCCTCGGCGTCCGACGTACAGGTACGCCCCACCTCACCGCCCGCCTCGGTACTCAGCCCGAGCACGGCCCCGGCCAGCGGATCCACACCGCCGCCGGTGCGATCACCACCCACGTGCACCCGGATCACCGCGGTGCCGTCGGTGGGGTCGGTGGCAGCCTGGGCCTGCGGGAGGCTTCCCGATAAGAGGGTGACCGCGGTCATGAGGGCGACCCCGGCGGCCGATCGATATGCGGAGAATCTCTTGTTCATGACTTGAGCAAATCCCCGCCCGCCCCGGATCCCGCCCAGACACGCGCGGGACGGCCCGTACGGAGGACCCCCGTCCGCCACACCGGCGGACGGGGGAGGGGTCAGGCCGTACGGCAGACCGTGCCGTTCAGGGTGTACGTGCGCGGGACCGGGTTCGCGCCGTCGTTGGCGCCGACGAAACCGAACGTCGCCGTGTTGCCGCCGTTCGGTGCCAGCCTCGAGTCGGATGTCACGTGCACCCGGGTGCCGGAGCCGCCGACGTTCGCGTTCCAGTAGCTGTCGACGCGCTGGCCCGTCGTCGGCCAGTCGAAGTCCAGCGTCCAGCCGTCGATCCCCGTGTCCCCGAGGTTCGACACGGTGACGGTCGCGACGAAGCCCGCGCCCCAGCCGGCGTCGATGTGGTACGTGACCAGGCAGGTGCTTTCGCGCGGCGACGTCGTCGTGAACGTCACCGGCTCCGACGGCCGCGACAGCCGTCCGTCCGCGTCCCGCGCGAGGACGTTCACCGTGTGCTCGGAGCCCGGGGGGAGGTTGCGCACGGTCAGCGAGGTCGAGGTCGAGGTCGCCAGCAGCTGGGCGTTGGTGCCGAGCTGCTCGTACACCTCGTACCGTACGGCCGTTCCGTGCTCCGGCGCCGACCAGCTCAGCGTGGCTGTGCCGCTGTCCGCCGCCGTCAGGCGCGGGGCGTTGGGGGCGGTCACGGTCGCGGGGGCGTTGCGCGGGGACACGGTCACGGTGGTGATCGAGTACGGGGGCAGTTCCTGCGGACCGCCGGTGGTCGCCGGGACCTGGGTGACGTCGGTGTCGCCGCGGCCGTAGCGGTGGACCGTCGGGGCGGCGGCGGTGGGGGAGTAGCCGGTGTAGTCGATGGCCGCGGTGTGGGTGGTGTCCGGGTCCTTGTTGATCAGCATCACGCTGAGCCTGCCGTCGGCGCGGTGCACGGCGTGGACGGAGACCTGGTCGCTGCTGGACCGCGAGGCGATCATCGTGTCGCCGGGGCGGGCCAGGGTGGTCAGGGACTTCAGGCCGAAGTACGGGTGGAACGGGGTGTTGAGCGCCGGCTGGCAGACGTCGCCGGTGCAGCCGGCGCTGGAGAGGAGGCCGAAGTCGTTGAAGTCGGTCTCGCCGTCCACCGTGCTGATCTGGCCGGGGCCGTTGTGGGTGTTCCACCAGTCGACGTTGAAGACGCCGTTCTCCAGGGCCGTCATATAGGTGTCGGCGGCGAACAGGCCGGTGGGGCGGCTGTTCATCTGGACGTTGGAGTTGACCTCGGTCAGGGCGATGCCGATCTCGGGGGAGCGCTCCCCGGCGTACCGGTCGATCTGCCGCCGCACCTCGCGCAGCTGCCCCGGCAGCCGGACGGTACGGTCCAGCGCCTCGTCGGCGTTCGTACCGCCCGGGTAGGAGTGCACGACGACGAAGTCGATCGCGTCGGCGACGGCGTCCAGCACGGTGTGGTTCCAGTCCCCGGGGTCGCCCGGGCCGGGGATGCCGTCCGGCCAGTCGCCGGGGGTGGTGAGGACGGCGCCGATCTTGATGGTCGGGTCGACGGCCTTCATCGCCTCGGAGTACGCGAGGACCTCACGGGCGTACTGGTTCGGGCTCTTGTCCGGGTGGTCGTCCGCTTCCCAGCCGGAGCCCTCGGCGTAGTGCCCGTTGCCGTAGATCTCGTTGCCGATCTCCCAGAGCTTCGCGTCGTAGTCGTGCTCGACATTGGCGTAATGGACCCAGTCGGCGGCCTCCTGCGGGGAGCCGGTGCCGTAGTTGGCGATGATCATCGGCTGGGCGCCGGCGGCGCGGACGCCGCCCATGAACTCGTCGAAGCCGGTGCCGGGGGCGACGTAGCCGCCGGGGGCGGTGTGGTCGCGCCAGTGGTAGATGTCGCCGTAGGAACCGCCGGGGTAGCGCATCACGTCGACGCCGGCGTCCTCGAGGAGGCCGCTCACCTCGGGGTCGTTCATGTGGGAGTCCCAGATGGCGTGGTTCACGCCGAAGGCCTCGGGGGCGACGGTGCCGAGGCCTTCGGCGGCGTTGACGTCGATCCGGACGGAGGCGGCGGGGTCCTCTTGGGGGCTCGCGGGACTGGCGGGAGTCGCGGCGAGGGCGGCTACTACCGCCAGGGCGCAGGCGAGGGGGGAGGCGCGTCTGCGGTGGGGGTTCGCGGGGGTCGAGCGGCGGTGGGGGAGGGGCATGGGGGTGTTCTCCTCGGGGGTCTTGTGCGCGCGGCCGCCCGATGCCTGGGGTGGTTGGTGTCCGGGCGTCGGTGGACCCTGTCGTGGGAGCGCTCCCATGATGGTGGGGTGATGTGGTCGCGTCAATGACGCGGGGCTTCGGGTTACGAGCCCGCGTACAGTCGGGGCAGGTCAACCAGCTCCACGTCCGGGCGCGTGGCGGCGGTGCGCTGCAGGTCCGGGGTGAAACCCGCCGCGGAGAAGAGCAGGAGCTTGGGCAGCGCCCCGACCTTGGCGCTCGGCAGCAGCCCCCGGAGGTGCTCCAGCCGTTCGAGCTGCCCGACATCCATCTGCTTCGCGGTCGCCTTGGCCTCACCGATCGCCGTGATGCGGTCGGCTCCGTGAGCCACGGACTCGACGACTACCACGTCCAGCTCGTGTCCCCGCTTGTGGTCACGACACGGCATCTCGGTCGGCAGCACGGAACGCGCCCGGCCGCCGAGGGTCTCGTCGTCGGCGTGCTCGAAGCACCACTGCCGGGCCAGATCCTCGAAGTGCGGTCCGTAGATCTTGCCGGCGACGCTGTCCTGCGCCTCGGCCCAGACCCGGTCGGCCCGTCCCACGACCAGCTCCGGCTCGTGCCGCTGAATGAGCAGCTGATGCACCCGTACCATCGGCTCCGCGATCCTGAACTGGGCCCGCTTGTCCCGCAGGGCGTCCTGGACCTGCTCCAGCAGACCGATGTCCTGCAGACCGGCGAGCAGATGGGCGATGGCGCTCGCCGGGCGCCCCAGGGTCGCCGCGATCTCCGACCGCCGATGGCTGCCGGCGCTGACGGCGGTGAGGGCGGCGGCGTACGAGGTCGGGTCGGTGATCGAGGGCTCCTCACGCAGCAGCAGACCCCCCTCACGGAACATCGCGGACGCGGGGTTGAGCAGCCGCCGCTGCACCCAGGCGTCCAGCCCGCCGCCGCTGTCCGGGGCGCTGCCGCCGCACATCTCCTTGTACGCGGGGGTCCCGCCCACCAGCGCGTGGAGTCGGAAGGCCAGCTGGGGATCGTCCGCGACGCCCCAGAACTCCGCCGCCTCGCGGTACCGGAAGGGGCGGACCACCAGCTCCATGCTGGCCCGGCCCCGTAGCGGGGCTCCGCCGCCGAGCAGCTGCGCCATCGTGGTGAGGGCGCTGCCGCAGAGGATCAGCCGGGTGCGGGTGTGCTCCTTGGCGTGGCTGAGGGGGCTCAGTGCCTGCTGGAGCAGGGAGGGCAGGGCGGGGGTGGAGGTGACCAGGTACGGGAACTCGTCGATGACCACGGGGATCTGCCGCTCCTCGCCCAGGCGCAGCAGCTCGTCGAGGGCCTCGCGCCAGTCGGCGAATCGCACGGGGCGCCGCATGCCCAGGTACGCGCCGTAAGCGGCTCCGAGGTCGGCGAGGTTCTGGGTCTCGGTCTGCTGGGTGGCGGAGAAGAGGAAGCCCCCGGACTCCCTGGCCAGGAGCTCGAGCATGAGGGTCTTGCCCTGCCTGCGGCGGCCGTAGACCAGGCCGAGGGTGGCGCCGGTTTGCCCGGAGGACGCGAAGTCGGTTAGCTCGCGCCATTCGGTGTCGCGGTCGAAGAGGCGGGTGGGCTTGGGGAGGGCGGGGAGGGGCATCCGGTAATTATAGCTCCAGCTATTATAGTTGCGGCTATATTAATCGCCGGGCGTGTCGATGGGGAGACTCGGGCGCGAGCTGCGGGTTGTGCCGCTGACCAGGCATGTTCTCCGGCTCGCGGCGTTGGGGCTCGGACAGCGCTCTCTCAACGCTGTGGCGTTCCACGGCGTGGTGCTCGGCCAGGAAGATTCCGCCGGCGGTTAGGTCGTGGCGGTCGAACGGCGAATTCTCCAGCCACTTGATCGAGCGGAGGAAGAGCAATTTCCTCGGCCACCGGCTGTTGGTTGGCCCAACCAGTCAGAATGGTATCGCCACAGATAGTATCGCTGGCGATACTATCTGTGGCGGATGGTTGGCGAGGCGCTGTCCCGAGTGCCTGACCTTCGACTTCGGGGCCTGGGTCCCGGTGGAGGGGCGCCGCGAAGGCCGCCTTCCGCGCGAGCGCATCACGCAGGAGGAAGCGCGGCGCGTTGCCGTCGCCGGTTCGCGGCGCGGTCCCACTCCGCTGATCAGAGTGGAGTCAGACGCAGGACGGAGTACCGCCCGTTGGTACGGAAGGTCTCGGATTCCGGTGCCACCAGCGCGCACATTTCCTCCGCCTCGGCCCCGGAATACACGCCGCCGAATCTGTCGTCCACGCTGTACTCCGCCAAGTCCGAACCGCATGGCGCAGCGTAGAACCCGTTCGTCCGGTCATGCCCCACACAGTCGGTCGGCGCGGGGGACGCCTACGGGGCGCTTGGCACGAACTGCGCCACCACCAGCCCGATCACGGTGATCGGAACGAGCAGCCCGAAGGCCGCCGCCCGCCGCAGCAGCGGCTTGCCCCGGTTGAACGGCGGCCGGACGGCTCCGACGGGCTCACCCAGCCTTGAGAATCGCGCCCTGGCCACCAGATTGGCCACCAGGAACAGGGGCCCCTGCACGAAGGAACCAATGCCCCACCAGGCCCACGCCAGAGTCGTGGCCGACATCCCCCGGACGACGGCCGTCCCGCAGGTGCGGCAGAAAGGCTCCTTCACGTGGAGCGACACGTGGAGGATGTACGCGCCCCTGCACCACCGCACCGGTGCTGCCACCGCCGGCGTCGCACCGCAGTAGGCACACCCGTCGCTGTCGGCGAGCGGACCCCAGGGTTCCCCGTCCAGCAGGTCGGCGAGATCCACGTCCTGCGGTGTCTGGTGTGAAGTATCGCCCCGTGTGAGGTCGAACAAGCCGGCTCCCGGCGGCAACGGCGGTACGGTCATGAGAAGTTCTCCCCTCCCGAAGACGAAGGACCGCACGCTACTGGAATCCCTGCGTGTACGTGTCACCTTCCGAGGTTGGGGTCAGGACTCTTCTTCGGAGCGGGGCGGGGCGAGGAAGCACCACACGTCTTTGCCGGTCGCTGTGCGGGTGGCGTTCCAGGATCTGGCGTGGTGGTCGACCAGGAAGATTCCCCGGCCGGAGCCGGCTTCCCAGTCGGGTTCGCGGAGGGTCGGGAGCTGGCGGGACAGGTCGCTGACTACGAGGAGCAGGCCGCCGCGGGCGGTCGCGACGCGGAGGGAGCAGCGGCCGTCGGTGTGGCGGTGGACGTTGGTGACGAGTTCCGTCAGGCAGAGCAGTGTGGGGTCGAGGAGGTCGTCCTGCTGCCAGAGGCGGAGTTGGTCTCTTACTCGCCGTCTCAGGGGTGCGAGCTCCTGTGGCTCGACCAGGAATCTGAGGCGGTACTCGCCTCCGGTTTCGATCAGCGATGGCATGGCAGCCTCCAACGGGATGGTGTCCGGCTGCACTTGGTTGCTTACCGGTTGTGACGCGTGCCACGTCAGGGACTGTAGGGAACACTTCCTCGGTCCCTCAATGGTGAGAGGCCGCTTTGACTCGATCGAGTGGTTCCTCCTGTGAGACAGTGATTTCGTCTCCAACGAAGGCGTACAGAAGGGGGCGTGATGAAACCAGCAAAGAAGCCGACCGCACGCCAGGCCCGACTGGGCGCCGAACTACGCAAGTTGCGCGAGGCCGCGGGGGTGTCTGGTGCCGACGCGGCGGCGCACCTCGGGGGCGAGCGTTCGCTCATGAGCCATGTCGAGGCCGGCCGGTGGGGGATCAAGCCGGAGCGGGTCCAGTTCCTTGCCTCGTACTACGAGGTCGGTGATCAGGAGCTCGTCCAGGCGCTCATCGCGATGGCCCGCGAGCGGGGTGAGGGGTGGTGGGGGAAGTATCACGGGGTGCTTCCGCCGGCTCTCTTGGATCTGGCGGAGCTTGAGCATCACGCCAAATATCTGCGCACCGCCCAAGCGCTCATCATGCCGGGGATCTTCCAGACCGAGGACTACGCGCGGGCTGTCTACCGGGCAGCGATTCCAGGTCCCTCGGAGGACGAGACGAACGCGCAGGTCGAGCATCGTCTGCGCCGCCGGGACATCTTCGAGAGGGAGAGCCCGACTCCGTACGAGGCGATCCTTCATGAGGCCGCCCTGCAGATCAACTACGGCAGCCGGGACATCTCGCGCAGGCAGTTGGAGCACATCCTTGAGGTCGCCGAGCTGCCGAATATCTCCGTCCGGGTAATCCCTTTCTCGGTCGAGGTGTCCATCGGGTTTACTCCCCAGCTGTTCTACGCCGGTGGGCCGGTCCCTCAGCTGGACACTGTTGTGATCGAGGGCGCCCATGGCATGCACTTCGTGAACGCGGAGGTGCAGCTCAAAAAATACCGAAGCCTCTTCTCGGCGATTGAAGAGCTCTCGTTGAGTGCTGACGAGTCAAGGAAAATGATTCATCGCATCGCAAAGGAGAAGTGATATTCTCATGGCAGATCAGGCAGCAGTGTGGAAGAAGTCTTCGTTCTCTCAGGCGTCCGGAGAGTGTATCGAAATATCCGCCACGTCGGACGGTATTCTCATACGAGAGAGCGACGACCCGGAAACCATCGTGACCACGGACAAGGCTAAGCTCCGTGCGTTCCTGCTCGGTGTCAAAGCGGGCGAGTTCGATCACCTGACCTGACGTACCGCACCTGGCGGATGCCAACGAGGTAGCGGCAGTTCAATGGTTGTCACTGCCCAGCTCCTCGTAGGCATCCGCTGCTCGATTTTTCGTGATGGTGCATCGAGGCTAGGGCTCAATAGCTGAGATATGGGCCACTGTGACATTGCCATCCTGCCTGCATTCGATCAGGATGGGGTTTCCGGGTGAATAAAACCAGAAGTCGACATCGGATTCCAATAATTCTCTTGAGTTCTCCACGGCCATCGCGACAGGGAGACGAACGGTGGGCATGATCAGGTTGTCCCAGAAGGTGACGACCTCCGATGTAGAGCCGAAGAAATCCCGCAATAGTCGGGCGATTGTGCTGGCTCCGTCACCTTCGTCTCGGAAAGTTTCCCGACTGACAACCTCTGCTGCCTCGAAGCTGATACGTCCGCCGATCGTAGCCTGGAACCTGTTGATGCTGACGCTTTCCATTGCCCGGCTCTCTTCCAGGCTAAGAGGATGGATTGCCGGGTTGCCGGCGCGAATGAAGTCGGGGAGCAGGTCGGGTCTGCTTCCGTACGGGCTCGTGTGCATTTCAGGTGTTTCCTTTGAGCATTTTGATGAGATCTTCTTCTGTGCCCCGCCATGGGACGGCCCATTTCTGCGCGGATGCACCCTTGCCGACCATGACGTTGATGTGTGTACCTTTTTCGGGGTCAAAGTCAAGTCTGAATTGCTTGTACACCCCGTCGACTCGAGTGGTGAATCCGACAGTTCTTCCGTAGGTGGATTCCGCTGCTTCAAGCCGGCCCACCAATGGAACACGGGTGTGAGGATCGATCTCTCCGAGCAAGTCAAGCGCTTTGTTGCGCGCCTGTTCGAAACTGTCGTACGTGTCTAGAACTTTCTCCTTTACGCGGGTGGGGTAATCAGGTGCAAGACCTTGAGAGTCGGTTCGCGTGTGGGGGCTGTGGACGTAGGTAGTGGGATTGGGCGCAGGTGCGAGACCCAGGGGGTCCGGGGTCGTGTAGCGGGCTGTGGTGGGGTCGTAGTAGCGGTGGTGGTTGTAGTGGAGGCCCGTTTCGGGGTCGTAGTACTGGCCTGGGAAGCGTAGGGGGGTGTACGCCGTTGCTGTGCGGTTCCAGGTTGTTGTGCCCCAGAGGGTTGTGCGGGTGTGCCAGGTGATTGTGCCTGTGTCGTCGATCAGTTCGGTGGGAGTGCCGATCAGGTCTGTGGCTATCGCGAAGAAGCGGGCGTCTATTTCCTGTTGGGTTGCTTCGTTCAGGAGGCGTTCTGTTTGGGACAGGGGGGTCAGGCCCTGGTGGTCCCAGGTGAGGGTTACTGGGTGGGGGGTGGGGCCTGTGGTGGTTTGTTCGCAGAGAAGCGTGCCGTCCCAGGTGAAGGTGGTTTCCTCTGCGATTGAGTTGTCGGGGGACAGACGTTGTTTGCTTGTGCGGCGGCCCAGGGGGTCGTAGGCGTAGCGCCAGTGGGTGCCGTCGGGGGTGGTGACGTCTGTGAGGGCGTTGTGAACCGTTCCGGGTTTGGTGGAGACTCGAACACGTGTAAGGATTCGAGTCATGGCACGATCTTCCTCCTACCCGCCTGAGCTGCGCCGACGTGCGGTGCGTATGGTCGCCGAGGTCCTGGGTGACT
>NZ_WEGJ01000036.1 GCF_009604385.1 Streptomyces smaragdinus | reverse complement strand
AGCCCCCGAAACCCCCGCCCGAGCCCCCCGCGAAACCCCCGGTGGCCAAGCCCCCGGCGGCCAAGCACGCCGCATCCCCGGCGCGAACAACACATCCGCCCGCGCCCGCACCACCCGCGCCCGATCCCGGGTCCGATGCCTCCGGGCCCCGAGGGTGCGAGCCCTGCCGGGCCCCGTCGCCGCACGTCCTGTACTCATGCCGCGAAGCTATCCGGACCCCACCACCCGCCGCTGATCAGCGCACATTCCCGGGGATAACCCACCGGTTGTGGAAAACCCCGCCCCCCGAAAGGGCGAAAATCAAGCCCGCGAGACCACGATCCCCGACCCACATCGCCAGGCCCACACCCAAGCCCGCAAAGCCACGACCCCCAACAACCCAGGCCCACACCCAAGCCCGCGAAACCCCGCCCCCCAACACCCACACTCAAGCCCGAGAAACCACAACCCCCAACAACCCAGGCCCCGTATGCGCCCCGATAACGGCCCCGACCTCCGACACATACAACTCCCGCAGCCCCGGAATCCGCTCCCGCACCCGCTCCGCCAGCGCGCTCGCCCGCTCGGCCGCCGCCAGATGATGCACCGCCACGTCCACCGGGTCGTCCCCCGCCCGCGCGGCCACGATCTCCTCGAGCCGGGCGATGGCCTTGGACGCCGTCCGGACCTTCTCCAGCAGCTCGATCCTCCCGTCGGCCAGCGACAGCAGCGGCTTCACCGCCAGCGCCGACCCGAGCAGCGCCTGCGCCGCCCCGATCCGGCCGCCGCGGCGCAGATAGTCCAGGGTGTCGACGTAGAAGAACGCCGACGTGCCCGCCGCCCGCCGCTCCGCCGCCGTCACGGCGTCGTCCAGCGAGCCGCCGGCCATGGCCGTCTCCGCCGCCGCCAGCGCGCAGAAGCCGAGCGCCATCGCCACCATCTGGGTGTCCACGACCCGCACGGGCACCGGGGCTTCCTTCGCGGCGAGCAGCGCGGCGTCGTACGTGCCGGAGAACTCGGACGACAGATGCAGCGACACGATGCCCTCCGCCCCCGCCGCCGCGGCCTCGGCGTAGGTCCGCGCGAACAGCGCCGGCGCGGGCCGCGACGTGGTCACCGGCCGCCGCTTGCGCAGCGCCTCCGCGACCGACACCGCCGAGATCTCCGTGCCCTCCTCCAGCGCCCGGTCCCCGAGGACCACGGTGAGCGGGACGGAGATGATGCCGTACCGCCGCATCGCCTGTTGCGGCAGATAGGCCGTGGAATCGGCGACGACAGCGACCTTGCGGGACATGCCCCAGAGATTACTAAGCCCTGAGGCGGGGTGTCTGCGCTGGGCTCCCCGTCAGCCGGGGGTTCGGGAGGCATCCCCCGGAGAACGCGGCACTTGGGCCGCGAAAAAGGTCACCGGCAATCCGACGAGGAACCCTAGGCCGGATCCCGCCGCACCTTCTCGATCTTCGACAGCAGCGTCTGAAACGCGTCCTGCGTCAGCTTCTGCGCCCCATTGATCTCCCGGGGAGCCGAGGAGGACGGGGTGGAAGCGCCCGATGCCTCCGCCTCCCCCGCCGTCTGCGAGTTCCAGTGCCGCAGCGCCCCCGCCTCCAGATCGATCTGCGCCTGCAGCTCGTCGAGCCCATCGGCCTGCGCGTGCCGCGTCCGGTCCTGCACCGCCCACCGCAGCGAATCCGCCGAATGCCGGATCCGTTCCGTCCGCTGCCGGGCATCCGTCATCCGCTCGGCGACCCGCGCCTTGTCGGGCTCGCGCTCCAGCTGCCGCAGCTCGGAGTCCAGCGCCCGCCCGTACGCGTGCAGCTGATCGAGCAGCCGCAGCGACTCCTGTACGGCCGGATCCCCGGGCGCGGCCCCGGTCAGCGCCGTACGGGCGGAGTCGATCGACGTCCGCAGACCGAGCCGGAGGGACGCGATCTCACCGAGCGCCCCCGGCTGAGCGGCGCTGCGTACCTTCAGCGAGGCCTCCGTGACCGAGCGCCGGGTGTCGGCGACGGTCCGCTCGACGCCCCGCTTGACCGCCCGCGTCGTCTTCACGACGGCGAGCGCTCCGAGGACGACGAACACCACGAACATCAGCGCGAGCAACGCGATCGCGACATCCACGAGGGTCCCCTTCCGGCGGCGGGCGTCTCCTCCAGCGTAAACGGAAGGGGAAGGCCGGGGGTGCCCGAGCGACCCCCGTCCTTCCCCTAGGGAAGTCCCCCGAATCCGTCACACGACGATGTTCACCAGCTTCGGCGCCCGCACGATCACCTTGCGGATCTCCGCGTCGCCCAGCGCGGCGACGATCGCGGGATCGGCCAGCGCGGCCTTCTCCAGCTCGTCCGCGCCGATCGCCGGGGACACCTCCAGCCGGGCCCGGACCTTGCCCTTGATCTGCACGACGCAGGTGACCGACTCGTCCACCACGTACGCCGGGTCGGCGACCGGGAACGCCTCGTACACGACCGTCGTGGTGTGCCCCAGCCTGTGCCACAGCTCCTCGGCGACGTGCGGGGCCAGCGGGGCGATCAGCCTGACCAGCGTCTCGGCGACGACGCGCGGTACGCGGTCCAGCTTGACCACGTGGTTGTTCAGCTCCGTCACCTTGGCGATGGCGGTGTTGAACCGCAGCCCTGCCATATCGCCGGAGACCCCGTCGATCGCCTTGTGCATGACGCGCAGGGTGGCCTCGTCCGGCTCCTCGTCGACGACGACCACGGCGCCGGTCGCCTCGTCGACGACGTTGCGCCACAGCCGCTGCAGCAGCCGGTACTGGCCGACGACCGCACGCGTGTCCCACGGGCGGGAGACGTCCAGCGGGCCCATGGCCATCTCGTACAGCCGCAGTGTGTCCGCCCCGTACTCGGCGCACATGGCCTCGGGCGTGACGGCGTTCTTCAGGGACTTGCCCATCTTGCCCAGCTCGCGCCTGACCGGCTGTCCCTCGTACGTGAAGGTGCCGTCGGCCTCCTCGACGGCCTCGGCCGCCGGGACCGGGAAGCCGCGGCTGTCGCGGTAGACGAACGCCTGGATCATGCCCTGGTTGAACAGCTTGTGGAACGGCTCCACGGACGAGACGTACCCCAGGTCGAACAGCACCTTCGACCAGAACCGCGCGTACAGCAGATGCAGCACGGCGTGCTCGGCACCGCCGACGTACAGGTCGACGCCGCCGTGCGGCTTCGCCTCCGTCGGCCCCATCCAGTAGCGCTCCAGCTCGGGCGCGACCAGCCGCTCGCTGTTGTGCGGGTCCAGATAGCGCAGCTCGTACCAGCAGGAGCCGGCCCAGTTGGGCATGGTGTTGGTCTCGCGGCGGTACGGCTTGGGGCCGTCGCCCAGGTCCAGGGTGACGTTCACCCAGTCCTGGTTGCGCGACAGCGGCGTCTCGGGGACGGTGTCGGCGTCGTCCGGGTCGAAGGTGCGGGGGCTGTAGTCCTCGACCTCCGGCAGCTCCAGCGGCAGCATCGACTCGGGCAGCGCGTGGGCGACGCCCTGCTCGTCGTACACGATCGGGAACGGCTCGCCCCAGTAGCGCTGGCGGGAGAACAGCCAGTCACGCAGCCGGAAGTTGACCGTGCCGGCGCCGATGCCCTGCTCGGTCAGCCACTCGGTGATCTTGACCTTGGCCTCGGGGACGGTCAGGCCGTCCAGCGAGATGCTGTCCGAGGCGGAGTTGACGATCTTCGCGTCGTACGAGTTGAACGAGTCGTCCCACGCCGACGGGTCGGTGCCGCGGCCGTCCGACGGCTCGACGACGCAGCGCATCGGCAGCTCGAAGGCGCGCGCGAACGCGAAGTCGCGGCTGTCGTGCGCGGGCACCGCCATGATGGCGCCGGTGCCGTAGCCCATCAGCACGTAGTCGGCGATGAAGACGGGGATCCGCTCGCCGTTGACGGGGTTGACCGCGAACTCGCCGGTGAAGACGCCGGTCTTGTCCTTGGCCTCCGCCTGGCGCTCCACGTCCGACTTGGCGGCGGCCTGCGCGCGGTACGCGGCGACGGCCTCGGCCGGGGTGGCGTGTCCGCCGGTCCACACCTCGTGCGTGCCCTCGGGCCACGCGGCGGGGACGAACTTCTCCACCAGCGGGTGCTCGGGGGCCAGCACCATGTAGGTGGCGCCCCACAGGGTGTCCTGGCGGGTGGTGAAGACGGTGATCTTCTCCCCGTCGATGGGGAAGTCGACGCGCGCCCCCTCGGAGCGGCCGATCCAGTTGCGCTGCTGCAGCTTGATGGCCTCGGGCCAGTCCAGCGCGTCCAGATCGTCCAGCAGCCGGTCCGCGTAGGCGGTGATACGCATCATCCACTGGCGCAGATTGGACTTGAAGACGGGGAAGTTGCCGCGCTCGGAGCGGCCGTCGGCGGTGACCTCCTCGTTGGCCAGGACGGTGCCCAGCCCGGGGCACCAGTTCACCGGCGAGTCGGAGGCGTACGCCAGCCGGTATCCGCTCAGTACGTCGGCGCGCTCGGCCTCCGACAGGTCGGCCCAGGGGCGGCCGTCGGGGGTGGCCTTGGCGCCGCCGGCGAACTTCTCGATCAGCGTGTCGATCGGGCGGGCCCTGTCCTGCTCCTCGTCGTACCAGGAGTTGAAGATCTGCAGGAAGATCCACTGGGTCCACCGGTAGTACTCCGGCTCGATCGTCGCGAACGAGCGGCGCTTGTCGTGGCCCAGGCCCAGCCGGCGCAGCTGGGACTTCATGTTGGCGATGGCCGCCTCGGTGGTGATCCGGGGGTGCTCGCCGGTGGCGACGGCGTGCTGCTCGGCGGGCAGGCCGAAGGCGTCGAAGCCCAGGGTGTGCAGCACGTTCTTGCCGGTCATGCGCTGGTGACGGGCGAAGACGTCGGTGGCGATGTAGCCCAGCGGGTGGCCCACGTGCAGTCCCGCGCCCGAGGGGTACGGGAACATGTCCATGATGAACCGGGCGGCCCGGTCCGATTCGGGTTCGGCCTCGGCGGCGTACGTGCCCTGCTCGTCCCAGAAGTCCTGCCAGCGTGCCTCGATGTCCGCCGCCAGCGCGGCGGTGTAGCGGTGCGGGGTGGCGTCTGCCGCCTCAGCAGCGGGGGTGCTCTCGCTCATCGTCCTCAAGCTCCATCGGGGGTCGTCGTCTGCTTCGCGTCATGTGCTCCTCCGACCGGCGGATCCGCGTCGGGGAATGAAAAAACCCCTCGCACAGGAGGGGACGCCGCGCTGAGGTGGATCCTGTTCAGCGCGGCCCGCTAAGCAGAAGGCGTACGGCACGCATGGAGGTCAGGGTACCGCAGGGGCAACGGGCGGCGCACGGGGGTCGGGCGCGTACCGGACGTACGGGAAACGAAAAAGGAGAGCCGCCGCGCATCGCGCGAACCGCTCTCCCTCTCACCGGGTGGAGCTAAGGAGAATCGAACTCCTGACCTATTGCATGCCATGCAATCGCTCTACCAACTGAGCTATAGCCCCGGGATTCCGTCGCGGTTCCCCGCGTCGGCTTCGCCTACTTTACACGACCCCCGGGGGCCCGGCCGACCACCCCGGAGCCGGGGCCGCCCTGGTCAGGCGGTGGCGAAGGAGTAGAACCGCTTGAGCGTGCAGTGCTCGTCCAGCAGCCGGCCGTAGATCGGCTCGCCCTCCAGTTCGCGGTACGTCTCGATCGGGTCGCCCTTGATGATCAGCGCCCGGGCGCACTCCTCGCACCAGTACTGGTAGTCGGGGTTCAGGGGCTCCATGTCGCGCACGATCGGGGTGCCGTTGCCGCACCAGTCGCACTTCCTGCTGTGGGCGCCCATCAGTCAGTTCCAGCTATGGCCGCAGGCCGTGCACACATACGTCACTCCGCCGTTGTCACCGAGCACCTGGGCGACGTTCGTGGAACCGCACTCCGGGCACCGCGGCGCCGTGCCCGCCGCCCGGACGGAGGCGGGGGATCGTACGAGCCGCTCCTGGGCGTCGCCCTGCCGCATCTGGCAGACCCCTCCCTCCGGGTGCTCGTTCCCTACCCGCCGAACAGTGATTCTGCCACGCCCGGGGCCCGCGGTCAGCGGCGCGGGACGGCGCGCTGCCGTCCCGCGCCGCCGTCCCGGACGCTCAGCCGCGCCGCCGCGCCGCCCCCGCGAACACGCCCGCCGCGGCCGTTCCGGCGAGGGCGAGGGCCGAGGCCCACTGCGCCGAGGACGAGGCGACGGAGTCCAGCCGGTGGAGGTAGAGCGTGCCGACGGTGGCCACCCCGAGGAGCAGCCCCAGCTGGGCCGCCGTCACCAGCAGCCCGCTGGCGTGCGGGGCGTCGGCCGGCTCGACGGTGGCGAGCGCCAGGGTGAGGTTGGTGTTGAACGCGAAGCCCAGCCCCGCACCAACCCCCACGCACCCGGCGAAGAACAGCGCCCCCGTCCCGCCGCCGTCACGCAGCGCCAGCCCGACGGCGGCGAACGACACGGCGGACAGCGCGAAGCCCACCGGGATCAGCCGGGGCCACCAGTGCCGCGGCAGCCGCTGCCAGGTCAGGCCCACGACGCCGAAGGCGAACGCGGTGGGGACGAAGGTGAGCCCGGTGCGCTGGGCGCTGTAGCCGAGGTCGGACTGCAGATGCAGGGTGAGGACGAAGAGGAAGCCGGCGTTGACCGCCATGGACAGCACGGTACGGACCAGCGCGACCGGCATCCGCCCGGACGCCAGCACATGGGCCGGGAAGAGCGGCGCCCCGCCCCGCCGCCCCAGCCGGGCCTCGTACCCGGCGAAGACCCCCGCCAGCGCCAGCCCGCCGACGAGCGACGCCCAGCCCCACAGCGGCCAGCCGAGCTCCTCCCCCAGCACCAGCGGCACGGTGACCAGCGCGACCGCCGCCGCGAGCAGCACCAGCCCGCCGCGGTCGAGGACGTTCCCGGCGCGCGCACCGGCGTGCGATTCGTCGCGCGGCAGGAGCCGGGCGCCCAGCACGAGCAGGGCGAGCCCGATGGGCACGTTGACCAGGAAGACCGGCCGCCACCCCGTACCGAACAGATCGGCGCTGACCAGCAGCCCGCCGGCGATCTGCCCGGCCGCCGCCCCGGTGGCCAGCACGGCGGAGTACGCGCCCAGTGCCCGCACCCGCGCGGCGCCGGTGAAGTTCCGCTGGATCAGGCTGAGCACCTGCGGGATGGCCACCGCCGCGCCGGCGCCCTGGACCAGCCGGAACGCGATCAGCTGCCCGGTGCTCTGCCCCAGCCCGCAGGCCAGCGAGGCGAGGGTGAAGACGGTGAGCCCGGCGAGGAACATCCGGCGGTGCCCCAGCAGCCCGCCGAGCCGGGCGCCCGTGATCAGCAGCACGGCGTAGGTGATGGTGTAGCCGGCGATGATCATCTGGAGCCCGGAGCCGGAGGCGTCGAGGTCGGCGGCCAGGGTGGGTGCGGCGACGTTGACGATGAAGACGTCGAGCAGGGCCATGAACTGCCCGGTGAGCACGATCGCCAGCAGCCAGCCGAGGCGCGGTCGCCCGGGGCGTGGTCCGGTGGTCGTGTCAGTGCGGTGTGCTTGAGTGAGTACGGGAGTTGTTTCCGCCATGTCCGCCAGCCTGGGCGCGGGGCGGTACCGGTAACGAGAGCCCGTCGATGCTGGTACTGGCAGCACCTGGCAAGGACGGACCCGGGGAGCGACGCTAAGGGGGTGAGCATCACGACGGCAGGGAGATCGGGGACGCGGCGCCGGCCCGAGCTGGCGGCGTTCCTGCGCAGCCGGCGGGCGCGGGTCACGCCGGCGGACGTCGGCATGCCGCCCGGGCTGCGCAGACGTACGCCGGGACTGCGGCGCGAGGAGGTCGCCCAGCTCTCCGGGGTGGGGGTGACCTGGTATACGTGGCTGGAGCAGGGGCGTGACATCAACGCCAGCCCGCAGGTGCTGGACGCAGTGGCGCGGACGCTGCGGCTGGACCCGGCGGAGCGGGAGCATCTCTACGACCTGGCGGGGGTGGCGTTCGCCCCCGGGCCCGAGGGGCACGCGGACTCGGTGACACCCGAGATCCAGCGGGTCATCGACGATCTGCGGACCCTTCCGGCAGCGGTCTACAACTCGGGCTACGACGTGCTGGCGACGAACGCGATGTACCGCAGGCTCTTCCCGGCGGTGGACGCCGCCCCACCCGCCGAGCGCAATGTGCTGTGGGCCCTGTTCACCGCCCGCCCCTGCTGCTGCTGCATGGTCAACCGCGATACGGAGCTGCCGATGCTGGTGGCCACGTTCCGCGGGGCGTACGGCCGGCATGTGGGCGAGCCGCGCTGGGAGGGCTTCATACGCCGGCTGTGCGCGGCCAGCGAGTGGTTCGCGGAGCTGTGGGCGAGCGGCGACGTCGCTCCACCGGGCGAGCGGGTCAAGGTCATCCAGCACGCCTCCGTGGGGAACCTGCACTGCACCTCGCAGTCCCTGACGGTGGCCGGCAGCCCGGAGTCGCGGATCGTGGTGTACGTACCGGCGGACGCCGAGTCGCACACCCGGCTGGACGCACTGCGCACCCTGGACGACCCCCTGGTCGGCTGTACGACGCACGCCCGCCCCGTATCGCTCGAGCGGGCGACGCAGTCCCGCTCCTGACAAATCGTCGCTTCCCGGCGCACCCTGCCCAAACCAGCGGATGCGGTTTACCCTTTTCCTGTGCCGGATGACGTGGGGGGCAGGCCGTTCTTCCCGGACGGCGACGAGCCCGACGGGTATCACCGCGGGGGCGCGGACGACGACTTCGCCTCCGTGGTCCTCGACGAGGACTTCGTCCGCGCGGCGGTGGTGCACGAGCCGACGGCCGTGGAGCGCATGGTGGCGGCGGCCGAGGCCCGCGCCGAGGCCGAGCGGACCCTCGAGGAGGGCCGGTACGGGGACGACCCCGACCACGACGACCCGGACGAGGAGTACGGCCCGTACGGACCCTACGGCGGCCGGCTCGGCCCGTACCGCGGGACGCACTGGCAGCGGCCGGTGGCCCTGCTGCTCGCCGTCGTGATGGGCGTCGGGATCGTCGCCCTGGCGTTCACCGCCGTCTACCGCACCGGCTCCGCCGCCCGGGACGAGGCCCCGGCCCCCGGCGGCCCCGCCAGCTCCCGGTCCGCCGAGTCCGTGGCGCCCGACGGGTCCGTTCCGCCCCGCTGACGCGGCGTCCGCGCGGCGTGCGCAAACGGCCGAAGTTGTCGCTGACGCCAGCGTTTACAAGTCGGCCGCCGGGCCTACCCTCCTTATATGACCGGGCGTGGAAACCCTCCTGAGGGGACACCCGAGGGCGTCCCGGGGGGCGGTGACGACGAATTCCGATCCGTCGTGTTCGACGAGTCGTTCGTCGCTGCCGCACGCCTCGAGGAGTTCTCCGCCCAGGAGCGGCTCGGCGACCACGCGCCGGCCGTCCGCCGCCGCCGGACCGCCGTCGGCTCCGCGCCCCGCCAGGCCCTGCTCCTGGTGCTGCTGATCGCCGTGGCCTTCGGTACGGCGGTCTATCTGGGCGTCCGCCATCCGTACCAGGAGACGAGCCAGCCGCCCGCCGACGCGCTGCGCAGCCGGATCATCCCGCTCACCGTCACCGAGCCGGTCCCCGGCGGCCGGGCGGCGGACCTCTTCGCGGCGACCGCCGCCGCGGACTTCGGCATCGGCGGCGCGGGCTACATCCTGCCGCGGGCCAAGGCCACCGGGCACTTCGACGAGGGTCAGGTGATGGACGCCCTCACCGTGGCCCAGGAGTATCTGCGGGCCTCGACCGTGGTGCCCAGCGTGCTCACCGGCAGCGACGTGCGCAGCGTGCGGCTGCAGCTCGACCCCGATCTGCTGGGCCAGTTCGACAGCAGCGTCCACCGCCCGGTGGACGACGGCCGGCACGCGGCGACGGCGTGGATGGTGCGCTTCGACCCGCGCCGGGTGGAGCTCGCCGGCCAGGGCGTACGCGTCGAGGGGACGATCAGCTACGGCGAGTCCGACGCCGCCCATCTGGAGGTCACGGCCGACCACACCGTGGTGTACGCGCTGCGCCGGGCCGGCCCGGCGGCCTCCCGGGGCGTCCCGGCCGACGAGCGGGCGTCGCTGTTCACCGTGCACCGGGTGGTGCGGATGCGGTTCGACCGCGCCGATCTGGACGCCAACCAGCTGCAGCTCACGGAGACCCTGCTGACCGCCGGCCCGCTGGCGTGCTCGGCCGACCAGGCGGACCATCTGCAGCCCTTACTGGCCGGCGAGCGGGGCGACGGCGCCACGGGGACGGACCCGTACGCCAGGGGCGGGCAGAAGAGCGCCGCGGTGTGCGGCACCCTCGCGCCCGGCGCCCTGCCGTACCTGCCTCGGCCGTAGAGCCGTGGAGCCGTAACGGCCGTAAAACCCGTGAGACCTCAGTCCTGCGGCTCCCGCGGCCCCGGAGTGGCGTCCCCGCCGTCCGAACCTCCGTTGGACCCCCCGTTCGATCCCCCGTTGCCCCGGAACGTGTTCCGCAGCCGCCCGCCCAGATCCCCGGCGCCGCCCGCTATGTCGCGGACCAGGCCCATCAGCGGGTCCTTGCTCTCCTTCGCCGACGTCGAGTAGTGCGTCGCCGCGTCGGCGTACGCGTCCGACACCTTCGCCTCGGCGTCCTCGTCCCGGCGCGGGTAGTGGCCGTCCATGATCCGCTGGTAGTCCCGGCTCTCCGACCACCGCTTCAGCTGGGCCGCCCGCACCGTGGTGAACGGGTGGGTGCGCTGCCAGACCGTGAGGATCTTCAGCACGGAGTCGCGCAGATCGCCGCCCTCCTCGTACTCCTCGGCCTGCTTGAGGAACGAGTCCACGTTCATCTCGTGCAGATGATTGCCCCCCGCCAGCTTCATCAGCCCGCGCATCGAGGCCCGCAGATCCTGCCCGACCAGCAGCCCGGCCCGGTCGGCGGAGAGCTCCGACTTGCGGAACCACTCCATCAGCGCCGCCACGATCGCGCGGATGGCGAGGGCCCCCAGCGGGATCCAGGCCACCGCCAGCGCCAGCTTGGTGAGGAACAGCAGGATCGTCCGGTAGACCGCGTGCCCGGACAGGGCGTGCCCCACCTCGTGGCCGATGACGGCGCGCATCTCCTCCTCGTCGAGCAGCTCGACCAGCGCCGTCGTGACGACGATGATCGGGGCGTCGAGGCCGATGCACATGGCGTTCGGGTGCGGGTCCTGCGTGACGTACATCGGCGGGACCTTCTCCAGGTCCAGGATGTAACACGCGTCGCGCAGCATGACGTTGAGGTGCGGGAACTGGTCGTCGCCCACCCGGACGGAGTCCGAGAGGAACAGCAGGCGCAGCGAACGCTCCGGGATCAGTCCGCTCAGGGTCTTGAAGACGGTGTCGAAACCGGTCAGCTTGCGCAGGGTGACCAGCGCGGACCGGTCGGCGGGATGTTCGTACGCCCGGGAGGAGATCCCGGGGAATCTCCTGCGGTCACGGGCCGGTGCGGTCTCGTGCGTCTCGCTCATCGGTGCTTTCCCCTCCGTTGCCGCCCCCGAGTGCACTGCCGCACCCAGCGTATGCGCACAACGGAACAACGCGTGCGGGCCTCCGGCCGGTTCCCGCACCCCGGATGGCGGAGGCCCGGGTCGGCCCCCCGGAGCGGGCCGCATACGATGACGCTCACAGGTATGCCCGGCCCCGACTACCCGGATAGGTCCCGCTGACGATGAGTGCTCTCTCCTCCGCCCACCACCTCGCCGTCACCCTCGCGTCGGCCGCCGAAGGCTCCGGCGGCGAGTCCGGCGGCCACGACAGCCTGCAGCCGTTCGCCGTCGGCGGCGGCGCGCTGGCGGCACTGCTTCTGCTGCTGTGGATCACCACGCGCTTCAACCGTGACTGACCGGGCGGACAGAAGACGCCTGGGAGTGATGGGCGGGACGTTCGATCCCGTCCATCACGGTCACCTGGTGGCGGCCAGTGAGGTCGCCCACCGTTTCCACCTCGACGAGGTGATCTTCGTACCCACGGGCCAGCCGTGGCAGAAGTCCCACCGCGCGGTGACGCCCGCCGAGGACCGCTATCTGATGACGGTGATCGCCACCGCCTCCAACCCGATGTTCTCCGTCAGCCGGATCGACATCGACCGGGGCGGTGTCACGTACACCATCGACACCCTGCGTGAGCTGCGCGAGCTGAACCCGGAGGCGGACCTCTTCTTCATCACCGGAGCCGACGCCCTGGCCCAGATCCTGACCTGGCGGGACGCGGAGGAGCTGTTCGCCCTGGCGCACTTCGTGGGTGTCACCAGGCCCGGTCACACCCTGTCCGACCAGGGACTTCCCCAGGGCGGCGTGTCCCTGGTCGAGGTGCCCGCGCTGGCCATTTCGTCCACGGATTGCCGGAATCGCGTCGGCCACGACGCACCCGTCTGGTATTTGGTCCCGGACGGCGTCGTGCAGTACATCAATAAGCGAAACCTTTACCGGACCCCCGTTTAAAGAGCAGGATGCGGGTAGCGGGGGGAGTCGGGGGATACAAGCGGGGACAGATGGGCCTCCCAGGACTTCAGGCCCACCACGGAAGGGGCACCGGTGAACGACGCATATTCCGGGCGGCGCTACGAGGCGCAGGGACCGGAAGGGCGCGATCCCTACGGACGGGACCCCTACGGCGGCCAGGACCCATACCAGCAGCAGGTCCCGCAACAGCAGGGACAACAGGGCTACGACCCGTACGGAACGGGCCGGCAGCCCGCGTACGACCCCTACTCCCACCAGACGTACGGCGGCGCCCCGCCCCAGCAGGACCAGGGCTACGGCTACGACCCGTACGGGACGGGCCAGCAGCCCGCGTACCAGGAGCCCTATCCGCAGCAGCAGGGGTACGCCCAGCCACCGGCCCCCGGGTACGACCAGCCCCAGCCCCAGCCCGGCTACGACCCGTACGGCCCGTCGACGACCACCTCCACCGGCGAGTGGACCGTCCCGCAGCAGGCCGCCCCGCCGGAGCGCGAGTACCACACCGAGCAGTTCTCGTTCGTCGAGGAGGAGACGGAGCAGGCCGAGGACGCGATCGACTGGCTGAAGTTCACCGAGAGCCGCACCGAGCGGCGCGAGGAGGCCAAGCGGCGCGGCAAGAACCGCCGCTCGCTGCTGATCATCCTGATCTGCGTCGCCCTCCTCGGCAGCACCGGCTACCTCTGGTACGCGGACAAGCTGCCCTTCCTCTCGGGTCCCGCCGGTGACTCCGGCCCTTCCGCCGGCGACAAGCGCGACGTGATCGTCGTCCACCTCAAGCCGCTGCGCAGCACCGACAGCGCCACGGCGCTGCTGGTCGACAACGAGACCACCGGCCAGGGCAGCACGGTCCTGCTGCCCGGCAACATGGCCGTCACCACCGACGACGGCGGCGCCACGACGCTGGCCAAGTCCGTCGAGGACGCGGCGGCCGGATCCACCCGGGACGCGATCGACTCGGTGCTCGGCTCCGAGATCAAGGGCACCTGGCGGCTCGACGCCCCGTTCCTCGAGCTCCTGGTCGAGGGCGTCGGCGGCATCACCGTGAAGGAGGCCACGGCCACCGTCCCGGGCAAGAAGAAGAACGACAAGCCCCTGGTGACCAAGGGCGCGAACGTCGACATGAACGGCGCCGCGGCCGCCGCGTACGCGACCTTCCGGGCCAAGGGCGAGGACCCGAACGCCTCCCTGGAGCGGTTCGGCACGGTGCTGCAGGCGCTGCTCGGCAAGCTGCCCTCCGACAAGGAGACCGTGACGCAGATCGTGAAGTCGATGGGCGCCATCCCCGACCCCTCGCTCAGCGAGGGCGAGCTGGCCGCCTCGCTGGCCGCCCTGTCCACCCGGGCGAAGGACGGCGACTACACGACGCAGACGCTGCCCGTGCGGCAGGACGGCACCCTGGACGAGCAGGCCTCCTCGAAGATCGTGAAGGACGTCCTCGGCGGCACCGTGAAGAACGCCGACCCGAGCGCCACCGCGAAGGTCGCCGTGAAGAACGCCAGCGGGGACCAGGCCAAGGCGCAGAACGCCCAGGTCGCCCTGGTCAACGGGGGCTACAACTTCACCGGCGCGACCAACGCGGCCAAGGCCGTCGACGCCTCCCAGGTGCTGTACGCGGACGCCTCCCGGGCCGATCAGGCGGCGGAGGTGGCCAAGACGCTGGGGCTGAGCGCGAAGTCGGTCAAGAAGGGCGCCGGATCGGCGGGCGCGGACATCACCGTGGTCCTTGGCAAGGACTACGGAGGGTGACCGCAGCGGGGTGACGGAAAGGGTGAGGAACTGCGTCGGTGGGTCGTGAGACCCTGGAGACGTATCCGCACCCGATCCGGAAAGCCTGCCTGTGACCGCGACAGACCGCTCCACCGAGCTGATCAGGGCCGCCGCCCAGGCGGCGGCCGACAAGCTCGCGCACGACATCATCGCGTACGACGTCAGCGACGTGCTGGCCATCACCGACGCGTTCCTGCTCGCCTCGGCGCCCAACGACCGGCAGGTCAAGGCGATCGTCGACGCCGTCGAGGAGACGCTGCAGAAGGAGCACGGCGTCAAGCCCCTGCGCCGCGAGGGCGAGCGGGACGGCCGCTGGGTCCTGCTGGACTACTCCGACATCGTCGTGCACGTCCAGCACTCCGAGGAGCGCGTCTTCTACGCCCTGGAGCGGCTGTGGAAGGACTGCCCGGTGATCGAGCTGCCGCCGGACGCGAAGGCCACCCGGGGCAAGGCCGCCGAGTACGCGGCGGCCCACCGCGAGGAGCCGTCCTGGGATGCGTGACCGCCGGATCGTCCTGTGGCGGCACGGCCAGACCGCGTGGAATCTGGAGCGCCGCTTCCAGGGCACGACGGACATCGAGCTGACGCCGGCGGGCCTGGCCCAGGCCCGCCGCGCCGCCCGCCTCCTCGCGTCCCTGCGCCCGGACGCGATCATCGCCTCCGATCTGGGCCGCACCCGTGCCACGGCCGCCGAGCTGGCGGCCGTGACGGGGCTGGAGGTCGTGCACGACACGGGGCTGCGGGAGACGTACGCCGGGGTCTGGCAGGGGCTGACGCACGACGAGATCATCGAGCGGTACGGGGAGCAGTACGCCGCGTGGAAGCGCGGTGAGCCCGTCCGGCGCGGCGGGGGCGAGCTGGAGACGGAGGTCGCCGAGCGGGCGGCTCCCGTCGTCCTCGCGCACGCCGACAAGCTGCCCGACGGCGGCACGCTGGTCGTCGTCAGCCACGGCGGCGCGATCCGTACCACGATCGGGCGGCTGCTGGGCCTGGAGCCGCATCACTGGGAGTCGCTGGGCGGCCTGTCCAACTGCTGCTGGTCCATCCTCGGCGAGAGCGCCCGGGGCTGGCGCCTCACGGAGCACAACGCCGGCACCCTCCCGGAGCCGGTCCTGGGCGACGACACCTGAGTCCGTCCGGGGTTCCGCCTCGTAAAACGCGAAGATCCCGTCCGATTGGACGGGATCTTCGTTACGTTCGCTGTGGAGCTAAGGAGAATCGAACTCCTGACCTATTGCATGCCATGCAATCGCTCTACCAACTGAGCTATAGCCCCGCACTGCCGCACCGTGGGCGCTGCCCCGTGCGAACGAGCTAAAGCTTAGCGGCAGACCCGGCAGAAACAAAAATCGTTTCGCCCCGGGTCCACCGCGAACGGTTCCGGCACCGTCACGTCAGCGGCTCCTTCGTCGACCGCCCCAGATACGTCAGCGGCCCCGGGTCCGGGACCGGGAGGACCGAGAAGCCCAGGCGGTCGTAGAAGGCCCGGGCCGCGGTGTTGGCCGTGACCATGCCCAGATGGACGCGGGGGACGCCGCGGGCCGCCAGGGCGCCCAGGAACGCCGCCATCAGCTCGCGCCCGTGGCCCGCCCGCTGATGGCTCGGGAGCAGGTCGATGTGCAGATGCGCCGGATACCCGGCCAGCGCCGGGACGATCATCCGCTCCGGGTTGTGGAGGAGGTACCGCATCTCCTCCGTGGGCGTGGCCGGCTCCGGCGGCGGCGCGGGGAAGCGGGCGGCCACCTGCGGCAGCCAGGTGTCCCGGAAGCGCCGGACGAACGCCGGGGTGTCGGCGGTGCCCACGATGTACCCCACGGCCCGCTCCCCGTCGTCCACGACGAACGCCAGCTCCGGCTCCAGCGTCGCGTACGGGGTGGCGAAGAGGGTCGGCAGCAGTTCCTGGTCCTCGTACAGATGCCGGGCGTCACCGCCGTTGTCGGCGGTCCGCACGCAGATGTCGGACAGCGCGGCGCGGTCGGTGGGGCGGTACGGGCGGATGCGGGCGCGAGATGTGGTCACGGCGCCATGGTGCCCGTATGGGAGCGCTCCCACAACCACGAAAAAGCAGCGCCGTCCGGAAAGGACGGCGCTGCCCCGGGAGAGATCAGCGGATGTGACCGTCCCCCGTCACCACGTACTTCGTCGACGTCAGCTCCGGCAGCCCCATCGGGCCGCGCGCGTGCAGCTTCTGGGTGGAGATGCCGATCTCGGCGCCGAAGCCGAACTCCGAGCCGTCGGTGAACCGCGTCGAGGCGTTGACCATCACGGCCGCCGCGTCGACCATCGCCACGAACCGCCTGGCGGCCCGGGTGTCCGTCGTCAGGATCGCCTCCGTGTGGCCCGAGGACCACAGCCGGATGTGCCCCACGGCGGCGTCCAGCGAGTCCACGACGGCCGCGGCGATGTCGTACGACAGATACTCCGTCTCCCAGTCCTCCGGCGTCGCCGGGACCACCTCGACGCCCGCCGCCGCGCCGGCCTTCAGCCACGCCTCGTCGCCGTGCACCGTCACCCCGGCGTCACGCAGCGCGGCCAGGGCCTTGGGCAGGAACTCGTCGGCGACCTCGCGGTGGACCAGCACCGTCTCGGCGGCGTTGCACACGCTGGGGCGCTGGGCCTTGGCGTTGACGAGGATGTCGACCGCGAGATCGAGGTCGGCGCGCTCGTCGACGTACACATGGCAGTTGCCCGTGCCCGTCTCGATCACCGGGACCGTGGACTGCTCGACGACCGTCTTGATCAGCCCGGCGCCGCCGCGCGGGATCAGCACGTCGACCATGCCGCGCGCCCGCATCAGCTCCGTGACCGACTCCCGGCTCTCCCCCGGCACCAGCTGGATCGCGTCGGCCGGCAGCCCCGCGCCGTGCACGGCGTCGCGCAGCACCCGGACCAGCGCGGTGTTCGACGTGTACGCGGAGGAGGAGCCGCGCAGCAGCACGGCGTTGCCGGACTTCAGGCACAGGGCGGCGGCGTCCACGGTGACGTTCGGCCGGCCCTCGTAGATAATGCCGACGACCCCGAGCGGCACCCGCAGCTGACGCAGCTCCAGGCCGTTGGGCAGGGTGGAGCCGCGGACGACCTCGCCGACCGGGTCGGGCAGGGCGACGATGTCCCGCACGTCGGAGGCGATGACGCGGATCCGCTCCGGGGTGAGCGTGAGCCGGTCGATGACGGTGTCGGAGGTGCCGGCCTCGCGGGCCCGGGCGATGTCCGCGGCGTTGGCCTCGATGATCTCCCGGGTGCGGACCTCCAGGGCGTCCGCGATCGCCAGCAGCGCGTCGTCCTTCGCGGCGCGCGGCAGCGGGGCGAGCTCGGCGGCGGCGGCGCGGGCCCGGTAGGCGGCCTGGAGCACCGGGGAGAGGTCGTCGAAGGGTGTGGTCGTCACGCTGGTCATGCCTGCCAGGGTAGCGAGCGCGCCGGGGTGGACCGCCGGGATTCCGGAGGGTGAGACGGCCGGGTCAGAAGGGGTGCACCCCCACGGGGGCGGCGGGCGGCGGGCCGTAGCCGTCGGCGACGCGCTGGTGGTACGTCTCCCGGTCGATGACCTCCAGGCCGACGATCTGCCACGGCGGCAGGCCCGCGCTGGTGCGGTGCTCGCCCCACAGGCGCAGGGCCACGGCGGCGGCGTCATGCAGGTCGCGGGCCTCCTCCCAGTAGCGGATCTCGGCGTGGTCGTTGGCGTACCGGCTGGTGAGCAGGAAGGGGTGGTCGTGCGCCAGCTGCTCGAGGCCGCGTCTGACCTCCTTCAGCGGCGCCTCGGGGCCCGAGACGCTCAGCGTGACGTGCCAGAGCCGCGCCGCCGGTGTGGTGTGCTCCAGCCCGCTCGCGGACGCGGGCCGCGACCGGACGGGGCCGGACGTCTCGGGCTCCCGCGCCGCGTCGGCGTCGGGATTCCCCACGCTGGTCAGCTTGCGCTCGGCCCGGCCTCGGGGCAGCGCCCCCGGACGCCCTTGCCTCACGGGCGGCCTCCTGAATACGAGTCTGCATCGGACCGCCCTGCGGTGACGATCCCATACAACAAAGTTGACCAGTCCCCGGCCCCGCGTGGGGGCGTTTTGGCCAAGCCGGTCCGATGCGGGGAGGTGTTTTCAGCCGTTCTGCGGGACTGTGGACGCTTCGGCGGACACCGCCGGGGCGATGATCCCGGCCGCGCGCGGCGCGGGGGCCGGGGTGCGCTGCTCCAGGGGTACGACGGGGGGCGTGGCCTCCTGGCCGAGGAGGACGCGGCGGACGGCGCGCTCGGCGGCGAAGCCGTCGTCGTACGTGCAGAACCGGCGGCGGAAGGCGGCCCGCAGCGCGGTCGCGTCCGCGTCGTCCCAGGCGTCGCCGCCCAGCACCGCGATCAGCTCGTCCTCGCTGGTGGCGACGGCTCCCGGGGGCTCGGCGAGCAGGTCGAAGGTGACGCCGCGGACGGCGGAGTAGACGTCCCAGTCGTCGGCGTAGATCACGATGGGGCGGTCGAGGTTGGCGTAGTCGAACATGATCGACGAGTAGTCGGTGACCAGCACGTCGGCCGCCAGACACAGCTGCTCGACGGAGGGGTGTCCGGAGACGTCCCGCACGGGCGTCCCCTCGGGCAGGTCCACGTCGTACGAGTAGTGCGCCCGCACCAGCAGCACCGTGTCCGGCCCCAGCTCGCGCGCCACGCGCTCGAAGTCCAGGCGCGGCTCGTAGTCCCGCTGGTAGTCGCGGTGGGTCGGCGCGTACAGCACGGCCCGGGTCCCCGGCGCGATGCCGAGCGCGGCGCGGGCCTGCAGCACCTCGGCGGCCGTCGCCCGGTAGAAGACGTCGTTGCGGGGGTAGCCGGTCTCCAGCGAGGTCCAGGTGTCCGGGCCGTCGGTGCGCGCGGTCGTCCAGCGGTTGGGGTAGACGCGGGCCCAGTTCTCGCTGGAGTGCGGGTTGGCGGAGAGGCTGTACGTCCAGCGGTCGCAGCGGGCCATCAGGGCCTCGAAGTCCGTGGTGCCGGCGGCGACGGGATAGTCGCGCTGGTCCAGGCCCATGCGCTTGAGCGGGGTGCCGTGGTGGGTCATCAGGTGGATCTGGCCGCGCCGTTTGACGACGGTGTCCAGGAAGTTGACGTTGTTGACGAAGTACGTGGCCCGGGCGACGAGGTCCCAGTAGGGCCGCGAGTTGAGGACGACGTGGGCCATGCCCTTCGGTACGGACTTGACGTGCTCCCGTTTCACCACCCACACCGCGCGCTGGCGCGGGGCGAGGCGGCGGGCCGTCTCGTACACGGCGAGCGGATTGCAGGCGGGCGTGCGGCCCCAGTACGCGGAGTAGACGGCGAGGTCCGGGTCCAGGGGGCGCAGCCGCTGGAGGGCGTAGTAGGCGCGGTAGACGGCCTTGCCCGCGGCCCGTTTGAGCCGGGGAAGGCCCGTACGCACGAGGCGCTGGGCCTTCTCGCGGGTGCCGTTGGCGAACTTCAGCAGCTCGAAGAGGGGGTACGAACCCCAGCCCACGGCGCGGAACTTCAGCCCCAGCACGCCGGGCGGCGGGGTGAAGCCGGCGGGCCGGAGCTTGCGGTACTGCTGGGAGGCCCGGCGCAGATAGGCGCGCCGCAGCCGCAGCGGTATCCGGGCGCGGCGGGCGAGGGAGTGCAGGAAGTGGCTGATCATGCGCTGGAACAGCAGCGGGCGCAGCGCCTCCTGCTCGGGGCGCTCGTCGAGGAAGTCGAAGAGCAGCTGGTACTGGTCGAAGATGGCGAACTGGCGGCGGTCGCCGGTCTGCATCATGTTCCCCAGCCGGCGCTGGCGGTAGTCGAGGACGACGTGGTCGCAGTACGCGGCGGTCCCGGCGCACAGGAGCACCTTGTAGACCATCAGGGCGTCCTCGTAGTAGCCGTCCGTGAAGCGGAAGTCGTGCTTCAGGTAGAAGTCGCGGCGGAAGGCGCGGTTGCAGACGATGGCGAAGTGGTGGAAGAACTCGGGGTGTTCGGCCGGATTCACGACCTCGCGGCCGATCGGTCCGAGGATGCGGGGGGTGCTGCTGGACTCGAGCCGGCCGTCCCAGTGGCTGCGGACGTGGTCGAACATCAGCAGATCGGGGTCGCCGGTCTCCGCCAGCCGGTCGGCCAGGGCGCGCAGGGAGCCGGGGCGGTAGGTGTCGTCGCCGTCCAGGAACAGCAGATAGTCGCCGCGGGCCCGGTCCACGCCGGTGTTGCGGGTCTGCCCGAGGCCGCCGTTCTCCTCGCGGTGCACGGCGATCACCCGGGGGTCGCGGGCGGCGAACTCGTCGATGATGACGCCGGTGCCGTCGGTCGAGCAGTCGTCGACCGCGATGACCTCGAAGTCGGTGAAATCCTGCGCGAGTACCGATTCCAGGCATTCCCTGATGAATGCTTGCACCCCGTATGACGGTATGACAATGCTGAACCGTGGTGCGGGTGTTGCGTTCATGCGCCGTGAACCCCCGGAACTTTTGATGTGTCCGGTGAAGTCTGCACAGAGGGGTGCGGAAGTGCGAGATCCGTGATCGATCAGTTATTCATCAGTGACTCAGGACCACGAGATCGTCCCGGTGCACGACCTCCCGCTCGTACGCGGGGCCGAGCTCCCGGGCGAGCTCCCGGGTGGAGCGGCCCAGCAGCCGGGGAAGCTCGGCGGAGTCGAAGCTGACCAGGCCGCGGGCGATCGTCCGGCCCGCGGTGTCGTGCAGCTCCACGGGGTCGCCGGCGGTGAAGCTGCCGGCCACGGACTCGATCCCGGCCGGCAGCAGCGAGCTGTGGCGGGCCACCACCGCCTGCACGGCGCCGTCGTCCAGGACGAGCACGCCCTGCGGGGTGGAGGCGTGCGCCAGCCACAGCAGCCGGCCGCGGGCGCGGCGGGCGGCGGGGTGGAAGTACGTACCGGTGGGGCGGCCGGCGAGGGCGTCGGCGACGCGGACGGTGGAGGTGAGGACGACGGGGACGCCGGCCGCGGCGGCGATCCGGGCCGCCTCGACCTTGGTCGCCATCCCGCCGGTGCCGACGCCCGCCGAGCCGGGGCGGGCGGTGTCGACGCCGGCCAGCTCGGCGTGGTCGCGGACCTCGGTGATGGGGGAGCTGCCGGGGGCGCTGGGGTGGCCGTCGTAGAGGCCCTCGACGTCGGAGAGGAGCACCAGCAGGTCGGCGCGGACGAGATGGGCGACGAGGGCGGCGAGGCGGTCGTTGTCGCCGAAGCGGATCTCGTCGGTGGCGACGGTGTCGTTCTCGTTGACGACCGGCAGCGCGCCCATGGCCAGCAGCTGCTCGAGCGTGCGGTAGGCGTTGCGGTAGTGGGCGCGGCGGCTCATGTCGTCGGTGGTGAGCAGCACCTGGCCCACCCGGCGGCCGTAGCGGGCGAACGACGCCGTGTAGCGGGCGACGAGCAGGCCCTGGCCGACGGAGGCGGCGGCCTGCTGGCGGGCGAGGTCGCGCGGGCGGCGGCGCAGTCCGAGGGGGGCGAGTCCGGCCGCGATGGCGCCGGAGGACACGAGGACCACCTCGCGGCCCTCCGCCGCCTTCGCCAGTACGTCCACCAGGGCGTCCACCCGGTCGGCGTCCAGTCCGCCGGTCGCGGTGGTCAGGGAGGACGAGCCCACCTTCACCACGATCCGGCGCGCCTCGGCCACGTTCTGCCGCCTGCCCTGTGTCATGCCGTCCTCTGGTCGTCCGCGCGCGGACCGCCGCCTCCTGGGGTCCGGAAGGTCCAATCTACGCGCCGGACCCCACCGGCCGCCGGTCCGTCCGGGTCGCGGACTGCCGCGTGGACGGGGCTAGCCCACCTCGGCCGGCTCCCGGCGCGGCGCCGTCACACCCGCCGCCGGCACGGCGGCCGGACGCTCGCGGGACGGGCCGCCGTACGCCCAGGTCAGCTTCGGCTCGACGACGTACCGGAACACCCTGCGCACCGGCGCCGTGCACAGCAGCGCCGTCATCACGGCGGCGCCCACGGTGACGGCCACCTCGCCCAGCGGGGTGTGCAGCCAGGCGTAGCTGTACCAGTCCTCCCACTGGGCGCTCTTCAGCACGAACCCGTGCAGCAGATAGCCGTACAGCGTCGCGGCGCCCAGCCCCGTGAAGAACAGCCGGCGCCCCGGCACCCAGGACAGGAAGCAGGCGGTGAGCAGCAGCGAGCAGCCGAACAGGGCGAGCGTCATCACGGGCCCCGTCCAGCCGGACGTGCCCAGGTCCTGCGCCGCGTAGCGCCGGAACATCCACTCGGCGTTCATCCGGGTGACGGCCCAGTACGAGAAGACGGCGGCGCCCGCGAACACCGGCAGCGCCGCGATCCGCACCCGCCAGGAACGCAGCACGGAGAAGTCCGCCGACCGCAGCTTCATGCCCAGCACGAAGAACGGCAGGAACTGCAGCACCCGCTGCAGATCGAGCGCGGAGCCGACCCCGGGCGTCATGGACGCCAGGACGGCGATCGCGAGGGCGGTGGTCAGCGGGAAGCGCAGCGCCTTCCACAGCGGGGCGGTCAGCCGCCAGATGAAGAGCACCGCCAGGAACCAGGTCAGATACCAGGGGTCAAAGACAGTGAACGGGGCGTCGCTGTCGGCGGCGACCGTGCGCCGCAGCAGGGTGTAGGCGATCTCGAAGATCAGGTACGGCACCAGCAGGCTGGTGATGAGCCGGAAGACCCGGTGCGGGGTGGCGTCGAAATTCTTGGAGAAATAGCCCGAGATGATAATGAAGGCGGGCATATGAAACGCATAGATGAGCAGATGCACCGCGTCGACGGTGCGGCTGTCCCGTAGCGGCGCCCAGGCGTGCGCGACGACGACCAGCACGGTCGCCATGAACTTCGCGTTGTCGAAGTAGGCGTCGCGTGCCGGCGGCGCCTTTCTCTCCTCCACCGAAACGGCGGAATCGGCGGATTTACGGGCAAGCAGGGGCGACGGCATTCGACTCACGTCAGGGCGCGTGCCCAGGGCCGGAGAACTCACACTGCCCCGTTGGAGGGAAAGATTCCGTCCTGGGTTGACGACCAGCGCTGACGCGGGACCGCGTGACACGAGTCACACGGTCCCGCACCGGGGTCACACCGGGCCGGCCCCGCTGAACGGGTCGAAGTCGTTGTACTCCTGGTCGGCCCGCTCCGCCTCACGCTCCTTGCGCCGCTGTACGGCGGCACGCGGGGCGTCGAAGCGGTGGTCCTCGCCGCGCCGGCCCAGCATCTCGGCGCCGCTGGCCATGGCGGGCTCCCAGTCGAAGACGACCGCGTCCTCGCCGGGGCCGATGGCGACGGTGTCGCCGGGGTGGGCGCCGGACTTCTTCAGCCGGTCCTCGACGCCGAGCCGGGCGAGCCGGTCGGAGAGATAGCCGACGGCCTCGTCGTTGTTGAAGTCCGTCTGACGCACCCAGCGCTCCGGCTTCTCGCCGAGCACCCGGAAGACCGGACCGTCCGCCGTCTCCTCGGTGACGATCCGGAACCCCGCGTCGTCGACCGCCTTGGGGCGGATGACGATCCGGGTGGCCTCCTGCTTGGGCTTGGCGGCCCGGGCGGCGTCGACGATCTTCGCGAGGGCGAAGGACAGCTCCCGCAGCCCCGACCGGGACACGGCCGAGACCTCGAACACCCGGTAGCCGCGGGCCTCCAGGTCCGGGCGGACGAGGTCCGCGAGGTCCTTGCCGTCGGGGACGTCGGTCTTGTTCAGGACGACGACCCGCGGCCGGCCCTCCAGCCCGCCGTACTGCCGCAGCTCCTCCTCGATGATGTCGAGGTCGGTGACGGGGTCGCGGTCGGACTCCAGCGTCGCGGTGTCCAGCACGTGTACGAGCACCTCGCAGCGCTCGACGTGCCGCAGGAACTCCAGCCCCAGGCCCTTGCCCTGGCTGGCGCCGGGGATGAGGCCGGGAACGTCGGCGACGGTGTACGTCACCGAGCCGGCGGTGACCACGCCGAGGTTCGGCACCAGGGTGGTGAAGGGGTAGTCGGCGATCTTGGGCTTGGCGGCGGAGAGCACGGAGATCAGCGACGACTTCCCGGCGCTCGGGTAGCCGACCAGGGCCACGTCGGCGACGGTCTTCAGCTCCAGCACCACGTCCCCCGCGTCGCCGGGCACGCCCAGCAGCGCGAAGCCGGGGGCCTTGCGGCGGGCGGAGGCCAGCGCGGCATTGCCCAGGCCCCCGCGGCCGCCCTGGGCGGCGACGAAGCTGGTCCCGTGGCCGACGAGGTCGGCGAGGACCTCGCCGGACTTCGACAGCACGACGGTGCCGTCGGGGACGGGGAGGACCAGGTCCTGGCCCTCCTTGCCGGCCCGGTGGCCGCCCTCGCCCGGCTTGCCGTTGGTGGCCTTGCGGTGGGGATGGTGGTGGTAGTCGATCAGGGTGGTGACGGACTGGTCGACGACCAGGATCACGTCGCCGCCCCGGCCGCCGTTGCCGCCGTCGGGGCCGCCGAGCGGCTTGAACTTCTCCCGGTGCACGGAGGCACAGCCGTGTCCGCCGTTGCCCGCGGCGACATGCAGTTCGACGCGGTCCACGAAGGTGGTCATAACGGGGGTGCCTCCTACTACAGGGTTTGTTTCAAGCAGTAACACGCCGAGGGCGGACCCGCCCACCGTGACAGCGTCACGGCGAGCGGTGTCCGCCCTCGGAAAGGTCCGTGTCTCAGGCCGCGGTGGCCGGGACGACCTTGACGACCTTGCGGCCACGCGCGCGGCCGAACTCGACCGCGCCCTCGACCAGCGCGAACAGCGTGTCGTCGCTGCCGCGGCCGACGCCCGCACCCGGGTGGAAGTGGGTGCCGCGCTGGCGGACGATGATCTCACCGGCGCTCACGACCTGACCGCCGAAGCGCTTCACGCCGAGGTACTGGGGCTTGGAGTCGCGACCGTTCCGAGTGGACGATGCGCCCTTCTTGTGTGCCATGTCTCCTCAGTCCTTACTTCGCGGCCGGCGCGGGAATGCCGGTGATCTTCAGCGCGGTGTGCAGCTGGCGGTGGCCGATGCGCTTCTTGTAGCCGGTCTTGTTCTTGTACTTCTGGATGCGGATCTTGTCGCCCTTGTGGTGGTCGACGACCTCGGCCGTGACCTTCACGCCGTCCAGGACCCACGGGTCGGACGTGACGGTCTCGCCGTCCACGACGAGCAGCGTCGAGAGCTCGACGGTGTCGCCGACGTTGCTGGTGGAAATACGGTCGACCTCAATGACGTCGCCCACAGAAACCTTCTGCTGGCGGCCGCCGGTGCGCACGATGGCGTACACGCGGATCTCTCTCTCGCTCGAAGTGGAACGCCGGATGCTAGCCCCCACGGGTCCCGGTGACGGTCCGTGGGCGGCCTCTCCCGGCATGGGGCACCGGGAGGGAGGTGGCTCTGGCGTTGCGGCAGACCTGTCAGGCATGCCGACGGTCCAGGGTACGGGGGCGCGGAGCTACTGGTCAAACCGGGCCGGGGCCAGGCGCTGCTGCTCCTCGCGCCGGGCCTGTGACGGCAGCCGGATGCCCTCGGCGACACGCGGTGTGGGGGCCGGGGTGCGCTTGTCCAGCGGGACCACGGGGGGTCTGTCCTCCTCCTCGCCGAGGAACACGCGGCGGACCACCCGCTCGGCCGCGAAACCGTCGTCCCACGTACAGAACCGCTCCCGGAAGGCACCACGCAGCGCCGCCGCCCGCTCGCCCTCCCAGGCACCGCCGCGGAATGACTCGATCAGCTCGTCCTCGGTCGTCGTGATCACGCCCGGGGTGTCCCCGGGGTCGCCGGAGAGGAGGTCGAAGGTCACGCCGCGGGTGGTGCGGTAGACGTCCCAGTCGTCGGCGTAGATCACGATGGGGCGGTCCAGGTTGGCGTAGTCGAACATGACCGAGGAGTAGTCGGTGACCAGCGCGTCGGCGGCCAGACAGAGCTCCTCCACCGACGGGTGCCGCGATACGTCGATCAGCGCGCCGCTGCCGGCCAGGGCCCGCAGCTCGGGGTCGTCGCCGTAGAAGTAGTGGGTACGGACCAGCAGCACGTACTCCGGGCCGAGCTCGCGGGCGAGGCGGGCCAGGTCGAGGCGGGGGACGAAGGCGTCGCGCTGCAGGTCGCGGACCGTGGGCGCGTACAGGATCGCCCGGCGGCCGTGCTCGATGCCGAGCTCGCCGCGGATCCGGCGGACGTCGGCGGCGGTGGCGCGGTAGTAGACGTCGTTGCGCGGATAGCCGGTGTCCAGGGAGGTGAAGGCCGCCGGGTAGACGCGCTCCCACTGTTCGGTGGAGTGCAGGTTCGAGGAGACCGACCAGTCCCAGCGGTCGACCCGCGCGAGGAGTCTGGCGAAGTCCATGCTGCGGGCGACGGCCGGGTAGTGCTGCTGGTCCAGGCCCATGCGCTTGAGCGGGGTGCCGTGGTGGGTCTGGAGGTGGATCTGGCCGGGGCGTTTGACCACGGCGTCGCTGAAGTTGACGTTGTTGACCAGGTACTTGGCGCGGGCCATCGCGCGCCAGTAGCCGAAGGTCGCGGGGGCGATGCGGTCGATGCCCGGCGGCAGGCCGGCCGCGTACTCCTTGTTGACCGCCCACACGGCGCGCACGCCGGGCGCGAGCCGCCGGGCGGTCTCGTGGATCGCCAGGGGGTTGCAGGCGGGGGTGCGGCCCCAGTACGCGGAGAAGACCGCGAGGTTCTGGTCGACGGGCAGCCGGCGCTGGAACGCGTAGTACGCGCGCAACACCCGGCGTCCGGCGCGGCGTTTGACCCGCGCCAGCGCGCGCACGGCGGCCTCGCGGGTGCCGTTGGCCAGCTTGAGGAGCTGGAAGGCCGGGTACGAACCGGCCTTCAGCACCTTGAACTTCAGGCCCAGGATGCCCGGCGGCGGGGTGAAGCCGGCCGGTTCGAGGGCGCGGTAGACGCGTGAGGCCCGGCGCAGATAGGCGCGCCGGTGGCCCTTCGGTATCCGGAAGCCCCGGGCGAAGGTGTGCAGGAAGTGGCTGACCATCCGCTCGAAGACGACCTTGCGGTACTCCTCCAGGCCGGAGCGGCCGTCGAGGAACGCGAAGACCTTCTCGTACTGCTCGAAGATCACGAAGTGTTTGCGCGGGGAGCTGCTGCGCATCGAACTGCCGTGGCGGCGCTGGCGGTACTCGACGACGACGTGCTCGAGGCCAGCGACGGTGCCGGCGGCGGCCATGGTCGTGTAGACCATCAGCGCGTCCTCGTAGAGGCCGTCGGCGAAGCGGAAGCCGTTCGCGGTGAAGAAGTCGCGGCGGTAGGCGCGGTTCCACACCACGGCGAACATGCGCAGCAGTTCGAGATGGTCCAGGGGAGCCACGGCCCGGCCGCGGATACCGGCCAGGTACTTGGCGGAGTTGCTCTGCTCGACGACGCCGTCCCAGTGGGTGCGGACATGGTCCAGCAGCAGGATGTCGGGATCGCCCGCCTCCTCGAGCCGGGCGGCCACCGCGGCGAGGGAGTCGGGGCGGATGGAGTCGTCGCCGTCGACAAACAGCAGGTAGTCGCCGGTCGCGTGGTCCAGGCCGGTGTTGCGCGCGGCGCCGATGCCGCCGTTCTCGGCTCGGTGGACGGCCTTGACCCGCGGATCGCGGGCGGCGAACTCGTCGATGATGGCGCCGCTGCCGTCGGGTGAGCAGTCGTCGACCGCAATGATCTCCACGTCGCGATAATTTTGCGAAATCATTGATTCAAGGCATTCGCGAACGTATCCCTCGACCCCGTAGACGGGAATGATCACGCTGAAACGGGGAGTAGCTGCTGCCGGCATGCCGTGGCATCTCCTAGATCGGATTCGCTGTGTCGCAGTATGCAGGAAGGCCCCCGTGCCCGGTAATCGGCGGGAGTGCGGATGTCTCCCTCGCGCCCCTTTCGGTCACGGTCACCGCGGCCCGCGCGCGGCCCTTATGGCCGGCTCATCAGTGGCGATGCAGCCATCCGCGCCAGGCACTTTCGATCATCTCATCCACACCGTATCGCGCACCCCAGCCGAGTTCCCGGTGGATGCGGTCCGCGGCCGCCACGACCCGGACGGCGTCGCCGGGACGGCGGGGTTCCACGACGGGGGCCGTGTCCCGCAGGCCGGTGATTCTACGGATTCGCTCGACCATGTCCATGACGGACACTCCCTCGCCCCGGCCGATGTTCAGCGTGAGTTCCGTACCCGCGGGCACGTCGGCCAGCCGGCGGGCGGCGGCCAGATGGGCGGCGGCGATGTCCTGGACGTGGATGAAGTCGCGGACGGTGGTGCCGTCGGGGGTGGGGTAGTCGGCGCCGAAGATACGGGGGGCGGCGCCCTCCGTCAGCCGCTCGAAGGTCATCGGGACGAGGTTGAACACGCCGGCGTCCCCGAGCTCCGGGGTGGCGGCGCCGGCCACGTTGAAGTAGCGCAGGGACACCGCGCGCAGCCCGTACGCCCGGGCCGCCGCGCGGATCAGCCACTCCCCGGCGAGCTTGGTCTCCCCGTACGGATTGACCGGGGCGCACGGGGTCTCCTCGGTCACCAGATCCACGTCGGGCGCCCCGTACACGGCCGCGGAGGAGGAGAAGACGAAGCGGTCCACGCCGGCGGCGGTGGTGGCCTCCAGCAGGGTCCCCAGTCCGGTGACGTTCTCCCGGTAGTAGTGCAGCGGGCGCTCCACCGACTCGGCGACCTGCTTCTTCCCGGCGATGTGCACCACCCCGGTGACCCCGTGCTCACGCAGGGCGCGGTCCACCAGCTCACGGTCGAGCACGCTTCCGACCAGCAGTTCCACGCCCTTCGGCAGGCGGTCCGCCGAGCCCGTCGACAGATCGTCCAGCACCACCACGCGCTCGCCGGCGGCCGTCATCGCGTGCACCACGTGGGCGCCGATATATCCGGCACCGCCCGTCACCATCCAGATCATGCGGGGGATGATACGACAGCGCTCGGTGACCTTTATTTCGCGCATTTTGGCGAATGTCGAGAGCTTGGTGGAAATACTGGCCGCGCGTACGCTGGCGTCATCGGGTAACGGCGGCGGGCTGGTGGGGTATGGCCCAACGGGGGGCGAACACCGGGGGTACGGATCGTCTACTGTGGTTCGCTGCGGCGGCGGGGGATCCGCCGCGGAAATGCGTGGGGACGGGCCTCGCGCCCGGATTTCGGATTGCGATTCCCGGCCTCCGGCCGACGTCGCCCCCCGTCCCCCGCCGGACGCCCGAGACCGTCGGGCGGGTCTGATCGAAAGGAACGCCGAACGCATGGCACCCCGGCTCAGCGTCATCGTCCCGATGTACGACGTGGAGGACTATCTGCGCGCGTGTCTGGACTCGCTCCAGCAGCAGACCCTGCGTGACATCGAGATCGTGATGGTGGACGACGGCTCACCGGACGACTCGGCGGCGATCGCGGCCGAGTACGCCGCCGGCGACTCCCGCTTCCGACTCGTCCGCAAGGAGAACGCCGGGCTCGGCGCGGCCCGTAACACCGGCATCGACAACGCCTCGCCCGAGTCCGAGTTCCTGACGTTCGTCGACAGCGACGACATCATCCCGCCGGACGCGTACCGCATGATGCTGGCGAGCCTGGACGAGTCGGGCTCCGACTTCGTCACCGGCAACGTCTTCCATCTGCGCGGCGAACGCACCTGGCAGGTCCCGCTCTTCAAGGTGCTCGCCGGAAACGCCAGGCGCCGTACGCACATCTCCAAGGAGCCCCGGCTCATCGCCGACCGGATCGCCTGCAACAAGGTGTTCCGCCGCACCTTCTGGGACGAGAACAAGCTGCGCTTCCCCGAGGGCATGCTGAACGAGGACATCCCCGTCGTCATGCCCGCGCACTTCCTCGCGGACGCCGTCGACACCATCGGCGAGCCCTGCTACTACTGGCGGCTGCGCGAGGGCGAGGCCGCCAAGTCCATCACCCAGCGGCGCACCGAGGTCCGGGCCATCGAGGACCGGGTGAAGGCCGTCGAGCGGGTGAGTCTCTTCCTCGGCGAGCAGGCCGCGACCAAACCGCGCTTCGCCCAGTACAAGAAGGACTACGACGAGCGGGTCCTCCGCGACGACCTGCGCCTCTACCTCAACGTGCTGCCGGACGCCGACGAGGAGTACCACGCGGCGTTCCTGGAGTCGGTCAACCGCTATCTGGACCAGGTCGACCCCGCCATCGTGATGAAGCTGCCCGTCAATCTGCGCGTGCAGTGGATCCTCGTCCACAAGCGGCGGATGGCCGAGGTCATCGCGCTCATCGCCGAGCAGCGGCGGAAGGAGCCGGCCCGGCTGACCGGGACGCTGCGCAAGTACGCGCACTACGGGGCACTGCAAGGCAGCGGCGTCCGGCTGTCCCGCAAGGCCCTGCGCATCGACCAGGACCTCGAGGCGCGCGCCCCGCTGCGGGAGATCGAGTGGGCGGACGGGAAGCTGCGGCTGACCGGGGACGCGTACATCGAGCAGATCAGCCTGACGAGCAGGCACAGCTCCCTGAAGGTGCTGCAGCTGAAGAAGAACGGGTCGCGCAAGCGGACCCTGCTGCCGGCGAAGAACACCTACCGGCCCTCCGCCACCGCCGACACCTGGCAGAAGGCGGCCAGTTACGACTGGGGCGGCTGGGAGATCACCCTCGACCCGCGAAAGCTGCAGAAGGGCGGGCGCTGGCAGGAGGGCCTGTGGCACGTCGGCATGCGGGTCTTCGCCGGCGGGCTGATGCGCGCCCACGGCGTCGGCACGGTCGGCGGCGCGGGCTGCAACTACGGCCCGTACCACTGGCTCGGCGACGACTGGCGGCTGATCCCCGTCGCCGAGAACGCGGCGCTGAAGCTGCGGGTCGAGAAGGTACGGGTGTTCGTCGGCGCCCACCGGGCGGCCGGCGACCACGTGGAGATCGACGGCGAGCTGCGCGAGGCCGTGTCCGCCGGTACGGATCTCACGCTGAAGGTCGTCAACCGGGCCAGCGGCGAGGTCCTCGCCTACCCGGTGACCCGCCGCGCCGGCACCGGCGGCGTCATCCCGTTCACCGCCCGGGTGCCCTTCGCCGACGTGGCTCTGGTCCACGCCGAGGACGACGACGAGGTGGCCCGGCGGCGGCGCCGCGACTGGCGGGTGTACCTGGCCGTGGGCACCCGCGAGTACCCCGCCGTGATGCGCGACGGCCTCGCCGACGGCCGCTACCCGCTGCCGCAGTCCGTCGAGGGCGGCGAGCGCAACGAGCTCGCCCTGTCCGGCCGCAACGACGGCTACCTGCAGCTCTCCGGCCGCTCCCTGCGCGCCACCGTCACCCGCGCCGCCCTCACCGACGGCCGGATCACCCTCACCGGCACCGCCCCCGCCAAGCTCGCCGGGGCCCAGCTGCTGCTGAAGTCCAAGGTGCACTTCGAGGAGCGCCCCGTAGAGGCCGTCTGGCACGAGGACGGCACCTTCGAGGCCGCCTTCGACCCGTCCGTGATGGGCGCCGAGGACGGCTCCGTACCGCTGAAGGCCGGGCGCTGGAACTTCTTCCTGCGCAGCAAGAACGCCGCGGGCACCGACGAGGACGTCGAGTTCGTGATCGACCGCCTCGCGCTCGGCGACTTCCCCCTCAAGACGGAGCTGCGCGGCCGGCGCTACTGGCTGGAGCAGCGCTGGGCGAGCCTCCCCCAGCTCAACTGCCGCTCCGGCCTGTCGGACCTGGAGCGCGGCCCGTACCGCACCGAGCAGCTGCGCCGTGAGGTGTACCTGCCGGGCCGCGAGCAGCCGCTGCGCGACCAGGTCTTCTACCTCAGCTACAACGGCAAGCAGTACTCCGACAGCCCCCGTGCCATGCACGAGGAGCTGCTGCGCCGCGGCAGCCCGCTGAAGCATCTGTGGGCCGTACGCGACGACCAGGTCGTCCTGCCGGACACCGCCGAGCCGATCCGGATGTGGGGCACGGAGTGGTACGAGGCGCTGGCCACGTCCCGCTACATCGTCACCAACGCCCATCTGCCCGAATGGGTCGAGCGGCGCCCCGGCCAGGTCATCGTGCAGACCTGGCACGGCACGATGCTGAAGAAGATCGGCCACGACATCGAGACGCTGCACTTCGACAAGCAATACCAGTACCGCCTCGCCCTCGAGGCGAACAACTGGTCACTGCTGGTGTCGTCGAACCGCTTCTCGACGCCCATCCTCAAACGGGCCTTCTCCTTCGACGGGGAGATCCTGGAGGCCGGCTACCCGCGCAACGACTATCTGTACGCCGGTGACCTGGCCGAGCGCGTCGCGGCGATCAAGGAGCGGATCGGGCTGCCGGAGGGCAAGAAGGTCGTGCTGTACGCGCCGACCTGGCGCGACGACCAGTCGCACAAGGCCGGCCAGTACCGCTTCGACCTGCGGCTGGACCTGCGCGAGGCGCGGGAGAAGCTGGGCGAGGACCATGTGCTGCTGATCCGGCCGCACTCCAACGTGGTGGACGCGGTGCCGGGCGCGGGCGACGGGTTCGTCTGGGACATGAAGAGCTACCCGGACATCGCCGATCTGTACATGATCTCCGACATCATGATCACGGACTATTCCTCGGTGATGTTCGACTACGCGCATCTGCGGCGGCCGATGCTGTTCTTCACGTACGACCTGGAGCACTACCGGGACACCCTGCGCGGGTTCTACTTCGACTTCGAGAAGGACTCCCCCGGGCCGCTGCTGCGGACGTCGGAGGAGGTCGTCGACGCGGTACGGAACATCGACGCGGTGTCCGGGGAGTTCCGGGAGCGGTTCGAGCGCTTCCACCACAACTTCTGCGATCTGGACGACGGACACGCGGCGGAGCGGGTCGTGGACCGGATGCTGGAGAAGGCCCGGGAGGACTGACTCCCCGCTGCGCGAAGCGGCCCGGACACCTCGTCGGTGTCCGGGCCGCTTCGCGTGTTCCCCGCGGGTCAGTCCTCCGTGGAGGCGGTGACCGTCGGAACCGTGTCCTGCTCGGCGGCCGCCGTCTTCTTGGCGGTCTTCTTCGCCGTGCGCTTGGCGGCCGTCTTCTTGGCCGCCGTCTTCTTCGCCGGGGTCTTCTTCTCCGCCGGGGCCTTGGCCGCGGCCTTACGGGTCCGCTTCTTCGGCTTCTCCGCCTCGTCCGGCACGACCTCGGTCACGACGTCCGCCACGGTCACGGGCGCCGCCTCGGCGGGGACGACGATCTCCGCGGGCTCGGCGGCCGACTTCGGCGGGCCCGCGGGGGACGTCGCCTTGCGGGTCACCCGGCGACGGGTGCGGACCGGCTTCTCCGGCTCGGGCTCGGCCGCCTTCACCGGCTCGGGCTGCGGTTCGGGCTGGGGCTGCGGCTCCGGCTGGGGCTCCGGCTCCGGTACGGATTCCGCCGGCGCCTCGGACACCACCGGCTCCTCCGCCCGGCGCGGGGCGCCCGCGGGCGCGGACGCCTTGCGCGTGGCCCGGCGCCGGCCGCGGCGGCCGGACGCGGCGGCCTCGGCCTCCGCGACGCTGCTGAACAGCTCCTCGTCCGGCGCGAACGCCGGCTCGGCCAGCGGCTCGGGGCGGGCCGTCTCCGCGAGGATCTCGGCCGCCGTCTCGTGCTGGTGGTCGGTCTCCTGCGCGGCGTCGTGCACCTGCTGCGGGCCGGAGCGGTCCTTCTTGTCCTTGCCGCCCTTGCCTTTCTTCTTGCCGCCGCCGGTGCCACCGCCGCCGGACACGGACGGCTGGTCCATGTGGACGATGACCCCGCGCCCGTTGCAGTGGACACACGGCTCGGAGAAGGACTCCAGCAGCCCCTGCCCGACCCGCTTGCGCGTCATCTGCACCAGGCCCAGCGAGGTGACCTCGGCCACCTGGTGCTTCGTACGGTCGCGGCCCAGGCACTCGATCAGCCGGCGCAGCACCAGGTCCCGGTTGGACTCCAGCACCATGTCGATGAAGTCGATCACGACGATGCCGCCGAGGTCCCGCAGCCGCAGCTGGCGGACGATCTCCTCGGCCGCCTCCAGGTTGTTGCGGGTGACGGTCTCCTCGAGGTTGCCGCCCTGGCCGGTGAACTTGCCGGTGTTGACGTCGACGACGACCATCGCCTCGGTCTTGTCGATCACCAGCGAGCCGCCGGACGGCAGCCAGACCTTGCGGTCCAGCGCCTTCATCAGCTGCTCGTCGATCCGGTACGTCGCGAACACGTCGACGTCCGACGTCCACTTCTCCAGCCGCTGGGTGAGGTCGGGCGCGACGTGCGACACGTAGCCGTGGACGGTCTCCCAGGCCTTGTCGCCGCTGACGATGACCTTCTTGAAGTCCTCGTTGAAGATGTCGCGGACCACCCGGACGGTCATGTCCGGCTCGCCGTACAGCAGCGTCGGGGCGTTGCCGCCCTTCGCCTTCTTCTGGATCTCCTCCCACTGCGACTGCAGCCGGTGGACGTCACGCGTCAGCTCGTCCTCGCTCGCGCCCTCGGCGGCGGTGCGCACGATGACGCCCGCGTCCTCGGGGACGATCTTCTTGAGGATCTGCTTCAGCCGGGCCCGCTCGGTGTCCGGGAGCTTGCGGCTGATGCCGGTCATCGAGCCCTCGGGCACGTACACCAGATAGCGGCCGGGGAGCGAGACCTGGCTGGTCAGGCGGGCGCCCTTGTGGCCGATCGGGTCCTTGGTGACCTGCACCAGGACCGACTGGCCGGACTTCAGCGCGGACTCGATCCTGCGCGGGCCGCCGCCGAGGCCCAGGGCCTCGAAGTTGACCTCACCGGCGTAGAGCACGGCGTTGCGGCCCTTGCCGATGTCGACGAAGGCGGCCTCCATGGACGGCAGGACGTTCTGCACCTTGCCCAGGTAGACGTTGCCGACGTAGCTGGTGGCCTGCTCCTTGTTCACGTAGTGCTCGACGAGGACGTTGTCCTCGAGCACGCCGATCTGGGTGCGCTCGCCGTTCTCCCGGACCACCATGACCCGCTCGACGGCCTCGCGGCGCGCCAGGAACTCCGCCTCGGTGATGATCGGCACCCGGCGGCGGCCCTGCTCGCGGCCCTCGCGGCGGCGCTGCTTCTTGGCCTCGAGGCGGGTGGAGCCCTTGATGGACTGCACCTCGTCCGCGACCTCCTTGGCGGAGCGCGGCTCGCGGATCTTGACGACCGTACGCTCCGGGTCGTCCGCCGCGCCGGACTCGCCGTCCGCGGTCTCCGCCCGGCGGCGCCGGCGACGGCGGCGGCGGCTGGAGCTGCTGGAGCCGGAGCCCCGCTCGTCGTCGTCCTCGTCCTCCTGGTCGCCCTCGGCCTGCTCGGCCGCGGCGGCGTCCTGGTCGGTCTTGTCCTCGTCGTCCGCCTCGTCCTGTGCGTCGGCGGCGTCACCGCGACGGCGCCGGCGGCCACCACGGCGGCGGCGGCGCGAGGGGCGGTCCTCGTCCTGGGCCTCGGCCTCGGGGGCCTCGGTCCCGTCGGTCTCCTCCGCCTCGGCCTCGGCGGTCTCGAGCTCCGCCTCGTCCTGCGCCGCGGGCTCTTCGGCCTCCTCCGCCTCTTCCGCTTCCTCGGCCTCCTCGGCCGCGAGGGCCTCGACGGCGGCGCGCTGGGCGGTCTGGAACATGGGCTCGGTGAAGACGGGGGCCTGGAAGAGGGTCATCATCGGGGCCTTGCGGCGGGGGGCCTCGGGCTCCGGCTTCTCTGCCGCGGGCGCCTCGGGCTCCGCCGGGCGGGTTGCCGCGGTCGTCTGCTCGGGGGCGGCCGTCTTACGGGTCGCGCGGCGGCGGGAGCGCTTGGGCGCGGCATCCTCGGCCGGCTCCCCGGCGGCGGGCTGCTCGGCCTGCGGGGGCTCCGGCTGCTCCGCGGGGGCCGCCTGGGGCTGGGCCTCGGCGGTCGTCTGCTCGGGCGACTGCTCGGGGGCGGCCGTCTTACGGGTCGCGCGGCGGCGGGAGCGCTTGGGGGCGGCGTCCTCGGCCGGCTCCTCGGCGGCGGGCTGCTCGGTCACGGGCTGCTCGGCCTGCGGGGGCTCCGCGGCGGCCTCCGTCTCGTCCGCCTGCGGGGCTCCCGCCGGGGCGGTGGCGCGGCGGGTCGCCCGGCGGCGGGTGCGCTTGGGGGCGCCCTCCTCGGCGGGCTCGGGGGTCGCGGGCTGCGCCTCGGCGTCGGGGGCCGTACGGGTGACGTCGGTCTGCTCGGCGGCCTCGGTCACGCGGACCTCGCCCTCCCCGGAGTCGGCGGTCACGGGCTGGTCGTGCTGCGGTGTGCCGGCGGGCGCGGTGGCCCGGCGGCGGCGGGTGCGCTTGGGCGCGGGCGCCTCCTCGGCGTCCGCCTGCGCGGTCACCGGCCGGGGCTCGGGCTCCACGGCGGGGGCCGCCTGCTCTGCGGTCGCCTCCGCCGGGGCGCCCGCGGGGGCGCTGGCCCTGCGGGTGGCGCGGCGCCGGGCCCTGGGCGGGGCGGCGTCCTCGGCGGCCGGCGCTGGGGTGTCCTGGGCCTGCTGGGCGGGTGCCGGGTCGGCGTCCGTGGCGGGCGGTATGGCCGCGGCCGTCTCCGGCGCGGCCTGGGCCGTCACCGGGGGGCCGGCCGGGCGCGACGCCGCACGGCGCCGGCGGGGCGGCAGGCGGTCGCCCGGGGTGTTGTTGTCGTCTTCGATGCCGGATGCCCCGGAAACGCTGTCCGTGGGCTCGATCGGTTCGAGCATGCGGGTGGTACTCCCGTCACGCTCCCGGGCGCCATGCCGCGATGAGGCCGGCGGGGCCGTGGTGATGAATCACGGCCCGCCGCCCGCGGCATGTGCGCCACACGGGAGCTGTTGTCTCACTCGCCGGGCCCGCGGCCGTCCGTAGCTGACGGCCGCGGACCGGCGAAAGTCTGCTGGTCCGTCGCTCCCGCCGGTCCCGGGTGGCTCCTGGTGCACGGCGGTGCGTCGACGGCGTCTTGCCCACGCGGGGCCGGTCCGGCGCCTTCGCGACAGCCGCCCGGGGCCATGGGTCAGGCCTGAGCTGCTTCGCGGTCGGGCGCGAGCGGGTCGGTCACCGCGCCGGTCTCCTCATCGAGCGGCCCCTGCGCCAGCCTGGTCACCGCTGCGGGGACCGGCGGCGCCAGGTCGGCCACGGCGCGGAGGCCGGACAGGACGTCGTCGGGTCGTACGGCAGGTGTCACGTGCCGCACTACCAGCCGCAGTATCGCACAGGCAGCCGTCGCGGGCCTATCGGCCTGTGGACGGACGGCCTCCAGCGAGACCACGGCGCCACGTGCGTCGAACGCCCGCAGGCCCTTCTTTGTCTGCCGTTCGACCTCGACGGACTCCGCCGCGAGGAACGCGGCGACGGCCTCCTCGGCCGTCTCCTGTTCGACGCCCTCGAGCCGGAGCTCCCACACGGAGGCCTCCAGCCGGTCGGCGAAGGCGGAGGTGTGCGCCTCCACGGCGTCGGTGACGTCGAGGCCCTCGGGGAGGGACTCGTCGAGCAGCGCCCGGAGCTTGCCGGGCTCCCGTGACTCGGCGAGCGCGATCTCCAGGAACTCGGCCTCGCTGCCCGTACCCGTGGGGGCCGCGTTGGCGTACGAGACCTTGGGGTGCGGGGTGAAGCCCGCGGAGTACGCCATGGGCACCTCGGCCCGGCGCAGGGCGCGCTCGAAGGCGCGCTGGAAGTCACGGTGGCTGGTGAACCGGAGGCGGCCGCGCTTGGTGTAGCGCAGGCGGATGCGCTGCACCGTCGGTGCGGGCGGGGGGCCTTCGGGCTGTCGCTTGCCCAGGTTGCTCAGTCCTTCAGTTCTCGGCTGACGTGATACTCCGTTCCAGGTTACGTCGGGTGGACGCTCACCGGTGACGCCCGGGTTCCCCGGACGCCTCGCGTGGGCCCTTCTCCACCGCCGGTACGGGCTCGGGGCGGGGGGCTCCGAAGAGCGCGACGCGAAGATCCCGCCGGGTCTCCCGGACACTGCGCCGCACCCCGGCCAGGGCCTCCCGTACGGCCCGCCGGCTCTCCCGCAGGGCGCTGCGCACCGGCGCCGTGACCCACCGCACCGCGGCCCCCACCCCGTGGGCGGCCGGCCGCACCACGTGCACCCACGCCCACCGGAACGGCGCCGCGATCCCCCGCCCGACGGCCCGCGACACATACCCGGCCACCCGCCAGGCGACCCCGAAGGCCTCACCGACCTCCCGCGCGACGACGACGATCCCCCGCCCGAGAGGCCGCAGCACCCACCGCCACAGGGCCACGAAGGGCCACACCACACAGGCCCCCAGGAACCGCAGCACGACCAGCGCCCCCCGCCCCACAGGCACCGCCACCGCCCGCCACAGCCACCCGACCGGCACCACGACCACCGCCCGCCACAGCCACGCCAACCCGGCCCCGACCGCGGCGAGCCCTGCCCCGATCCCCCGCAGCACCCACCTCACACCGTGCCCGAGCGGCGTCAGCAGCGTCCCGTACACCCACCGGGCGGGCGCGACGACGAGGCATCGCCACACGAACACGGCGGGCGCGACGACCAGATACCGCCACACGAAAACGGCGGGCGCGACCACCAGATACCGCCACACGAACACAGCCGGCACCACAATCCCGTACCGCCACACGAACCCCGCCGGCACCACGACCAGATACCGCCACAGCCACGCGACCGGCGCCACCACCAACGTCCGCCAGCACCACCCCGCCGCCCGCCCCAGCCACTCCAACGGCGTCAGCACAAACGTCCGCCCCAGCCATCCGAGCGCCCGCCCCACCGGCCGCAGCACGGACCGCTGCAGGGCCTTCCCCGCCGCGCACAGCGCGTCCCACACCATCCGTGCGGGCAGCACCAGCACCAGCACGACCACCCGTACCGGCACCCGCACCACAGCGGTGACACACCCGCCGCCGGACGCCGCCCCCGTCTCGCTCACCGTCATGCCCCCACCCCGCGCCCCTGTGTGACTGTGACCTGCCACGATAGACGCGCCGAGGTGTGGACTCCGTTGCGCGTGAGACCACTCCGTGACACGGAAGCGACGGCCGCCGCTACTCCACCTCGATCCCGAAGTCCGCGACCAGCTCCTCCAGCCCGCCGCGGTAGCCCTTGCCGCCGAGCACGAAGTCCCAGTCACCGTTCGCCCGCCGCCGGAACGAACCGAGGACCAGCGCGGTCTCACCGGGGCGCCCGTCGGACACCTCCAGCCGTCCGATCTCGGACAGGTCCGGGTCGAGCAGACGTATGCCCGCGTCCGTGAATCCGGAGAGGTCGGCGTCCGGATTCACCTCCGGGTCGATCGCCGCCACCAGCACCAGCCGGTCCGCGGCGGCGGGCAGGGTGTCGAAGGAGACCCGGAGGGCCGCCTTGTCGGGCTGCCGCGCCGGAACCGTACACACGGCTCCGTCGGGTGTCTGCTCGTTGTTGAAGAACACGAAGTACTCGTCGCCCAGTACGCGGTTGCCCGTGCAGACGAGCGCGCAGACGTCCAGCGCGGCACCGCCGGACCAGGACATACCGAGGACGTTGTAGTCCGCGGGCGGCTGCTGCTGCGGGGGTTCGGCGGGCCGGACGCCGTCGCCGAGCCGCCCGCGCAGACCGTGGCGGTGCAGGAGGTCGACGAGTTCACCGCCGGAGACAAGCTCCAGGGGTTTGCCGTTGGCGAAGGTGTGCGAACCGGGACCGAAGCGGGACGTGGTCACCAGAACGCCCTTGTTGGCGCCCCGGTCCTGGACCGTCCCGAACAGATCGCGTACAGCGGTGGGCGGCACCGTGTTCCGATAGCGTTTGACCTGCACGACAATCGACCCGCCGCGTATCGGCGCCGGGTCCAGCGCGTCCACGTCCACGCCCCCGTCACCGGACCGTTCCGTGGTGACCGCCTGCATCCCCATCGCGCGGAAGAGCTCGGCGACCAGGGACTCGAACTCCAGGGGGTCCATCGCGTACAGATCGGGGTCCTCGTCCCCGCCGTGGGACACGACCTGGTTGCCGACCTCCTCCGGGCGCCGACCGGGGCGAACGGCCGCGAGCTGGTCCGGCCGGGTCGCGAGCTGGCCGCGCAGGCCGTCGGTGAGGCAGCTGATCGACTCGACGGCCTCCAGCCTCAGCACGTCGAAACCGGCGCGCGTCACCATGACCGTGGCGAGCGGAACCCGCGCCTGCTGCCCCGTCGCCGGATCGGTCCCGTCCACGAAGCCGTTGAGGACGACGGACTCCAGAGCCTCGTACTCGTCCGCCGTAAACAGCTCGTGCAGCACCAGAAGCATGCACTGCGCGAGGACCTCCCGGTAGAGCGCCCGGCGCTGCCCGGCCGGCCGGGCGGTCTCCTTGTCCTGGTCCGTCGACGGCATGTAGCGCACGGTCTTCGTCTCGGGGACCACGTCCAGCGCCGGCAGCTCCCAGTCCAGTACGAGCTGCTGCGCCTCCCGGTCGTAGGCCGCGACGAGTTGTCGCGGGAAGTCCTCGGGCCATGCGGCGGAGGCGTAGAGCGCCGCGGAGAAGTACTGGACGACCAGCTCCGGGTCCTGCCTTCCGACCCCCTCGATCGCCTCCGCGACCCCGGCGTTGTGCTGCCGCACCTCGTCCCGGTGCCGGGCGACCCAGCGGTCGTACTCACGCCGGTAGGAGGCCAGATGCTGCTGCCGCTGGGCCTCGGCCGCCTGCGCGGCGCGGAGGTCCTGTTCGTAGCGCGCCCGGGCGTCGGCCTGTGCCTGCGCGCGCCGGCCGGCGGTCCAGCCGCCCTGCGCCTGGTACCGGTTCGGGTCGGGCATGGGCACGGGCTGTGCCATGGGGCCGGGGGCGAACGGCGGTATCTCCTCGGCCCGCAGCAGGGACGCCGCGCGAAAGGCGGGCGCCCGGCAGCCGGCCGACAGGAAACCCTGCAGGGACTCGACCCGGTCCGCCAGCTCCTGCGTCCGGCGCCTCGCCTCGGCCTGCCGGTACTCACGGTGGCTCTGCTCCGCCCGCTGCCGGTTCGCGCGCTCCTGCCGGTCCCGCAGTCGCTGCTGGCGGGCGTCGATCTCCATCTGGCGCAACTGCTGACGCTGCGCCTCCGCCCAGTAACCTACCGACACCGACGAACGACGACTCATGTTCCGCAGCCCTCCCCACACACCGGTACCGCCGATCCTGTTGCGGTTGGCCCCCCAACCTGCGATACCGGAACCGACTGTATCCACCAAGTGCCCTGCCCGGCACGGGAATGCGGAGGCCGCTGGAATCACTCTCGGACCGCGGGATCCCTCAGCGGCTTCGGCGGATACGCGTTCAGCACCAGCGACGTCGTCACCGGCCCGTGCCGGGCGAACGCGTCGACGATCTCCTCCAGCCGGCCCGCCCGCGGCACATGGACGTCGAGGATCAGGCAGTCCTCCCCCGTGACCCGCAGCACCGACGTGACCTCCGGGGTGCGGGAGGCCAGGTCCAGGGCTCGGGGGAGCTGGGCGTGCGAGGTGCGGAGGCGGATGATCGCGTGGATCGTCAGGCCCAGGGCGGCCGGGTCGACGGTCGCGCGGTAGCCCGTGATGACGCCGGATTTCTCCAGGCGCTGGATACGGGCGCTCGCCGCCGGCTGCGAGAGGCCGACGCGGCGGCCCACCTCGGCGCCCGTGAGGCGGCCCTCGGTCTGGAGCAGGGTGAGGATGTCCCGGTCGATGCGGTCGAGTGATTCCATCGTTCCCCCTGCCATGTGCTTAGAGATCACTTGCGGCGCTTCCGCCTCCCCGCCGGCGTCACGCACGATCGGATGGGTCACCCCCGGCAGCGAAGGAAGGAACGCCCGTGGTCGCGTACGTCATCATCCCCGGCATCGACGGCTCCGACGAGCGGCACTGGCAGACGCTGTGGGAACGCGAGTGGGGCGACCGCGCGGTGCGGATCGCCCCCCGCTCCTGGTCCCAGCCCGGGCTCCCCGACTGGATCGACGCCGTCCGCAAGGCGTACGCCACCGCCGCCCGCCGCGACCCCCGGGTGGTGCTGGTCGCCCACAGCCTGGGCTGCTGGGCGGCGTCCGCCTGTCTGGCACTGGGCACCCCGGCGGCCGGCGCCCTCCTGGTGGCGCCGCCGGACCCGCGGGGACCGGCGTTCCCCGACCGCGCGACGACGTTCCGCGCGCTGACGGCGGAGCAACTGCCGTGCCCGGCGGTCCTCGTCTCCAGCACCGACGACCCGTACTGCACACCGGACCGGTCCGCCGGCTTCGCCGCCCGCTGGGGCGCCCGCCACCACGAACCCGGCGCGTACGGCCACCTCAACTCCGCGAGCGGACTGGGGAGCTGGCCGTACGGCCGTGAAGTACTGCCGGGCTAGGCCTGCTTGACCATCAGCGGCAGCAGCTTCTTGCCCGTCGGACCGATCTGAATGGACGTGTCCATGGCAGGGCACACCCCGCAATCGAAGCACGGCGTCCACCGGCAGTCCTCGACCTCCGACTCGTCGAGGGCGTCCTGCCAGTCCTCCCAGAGCCAGTCCTTGTCGAGGCCCGAGTCCAGGTGGTCCCAGGGCAGGACCTCCTCGTACGTGCGCTCGCGCGTCGTGTACCAGTCGACGTCCACGCCCTGCGCGGGCAGCGTCGCCTCGGCGCAGCGCATCCAGCGGTCGTACGAGAAGAACTCGCGCCAGCCGTCGAAGCGGCCGCCGTCCTCGTACACCGCGCGGATGACGGCGCCGACGCGGCGGTCGCCGCGGGAGAGGAGGCCCTCGACGATGCCGGGCTTGCCGTCGTGGTAGCGGAAGCCGATGGAGCGGCCGTACTTCTTGTCGCCGCGGATCTTCTCGCGGAGCTTCAGCAGCCGGGCGTCGGTCTCCTCGGCGGAGAGCTGCGGGGCCCACTGGAAGGGGGTGTGGGGCTTGGGGACGAAGCCGCCGATGGAGACGGTGCAGCGGATGTCGTTGGAGCCGGAGACCTCGCGGCCCTTGGCGATGACCTTGACGGCCATGTCGGCGATCTGCAGGACGTCGTCGTCGGTCTCGGTGGGCAGGCCGCACATGAAGTACAGCTTCACCTGGCGCCAGCCGTTGCCGTAGGCGGTGGCGACGGTGCGGATCAGGTCGTCCTCGGAGACCATCTTGTTGATGACCTTGCGGATCCGCTCCGAGCCGCCCTCGGGGGCGAAGGTCAGGCCCGAGCGGCGGCCGTTGCGGGTGAGCTCGTTGGCGAGGTCGATGTTGAAGGCGTCGACGCGGGTGGAGGGGAGGGACAGGCCGATCTTGTCCTCCTCGTACCGGTCGGCGAGACCCTTGGCGATGTCGCCGATCTCGCTGTGGTCGGCGGAGGAGAGCGAGAGGAGGCCGACCTCCTCGAAGCCGGTCGCCTTCAGGCCCTTGTCGACCATCTCGCCGATGCCGGTGATGCTGCGCTCGCGGACCGGGCGGGTGATCATGCCGGCCTGGCAGAAGCGGCAGCCGCGGGTGCAGCCGCGGAAAATCTCCACGGACATCCGCTCGTGCACGGTCTCGGCGAGGGGGACGAGGGGCTGCTTGGGGTACGGCCACTCGTCGAGGTCCATCACGGTGTGCTTGGACACGCGCCACGGCACGCCGGAGCGGTTGGGCACGACGCGGCCGATGCGGCCGTCGGGGAGGTACTCGACGTCGTAGAAGCGCGGCACGTACACGCTGCCGGTCTTCGCCAGCCGCAGCAGCAGCTCGTCGCGGCCCCCCGGGCGCCCGGCGGCCTTCCAGGCGCGGACGATGTCCGTGATCTCCAGCACCGCCTGCTCGCCGTCGCCGATGACGGCGCAGTCGATGAAGTCGGCGATGGGCTCCGGGTTGAACGCGGCGTGTCCGCCGGCCAGCACGACCGGCTCGTCCGGGCCGCGGTCGGCGGCGTTCAGCGAGATGCCGGCGAGGTCGAGCGCGGTGAGCATGTTGGTGTAGCCGAGCTCGGTGGAGAAGCTGAGGCCGAACACGTCGAACGCCTTCACCGGACGGTGGCCGTCCACGGTGAACTGCGGCACGTCGTGCTTGCGCATCAGGTCCTCGAGGTCGGGCCAGACGCTGTAGGTGCGCTCGGCCAGGACGCCCTCGCGCTCGTTGAGCACCTCGTAGAGGATCATGACGCCCTGGTTGGGCAGGCCGACCTCGTACGCGTCGGGGTACATGAGCGCCCAGCGCACGTCGCACTCGTCCCATGGCTTGACGGTCGAGTTGAGCTCGCCGCCGACGTACTGGATGGGCTTCTGCACATGCGGGAGCAGAGCCTCCAGCTGCGGGAAGACGCTTGTCACAGGCATGGGGGATTCCTCGCGGGATACGTGAAGGTGACCATCCAGCCTACCCCGGACGGGGCCCCGGATTCTCAGTCGATTACGGCGGGTGACGATACTTCCGCCCAGAGCGCCGGGAGCTCCCGTTCACGGTCGGCGGCGCGGGCCTCCTCGCGGCCGTAGAGGACGCCGTAGGTGAAGGCGCTCTCGCCGGCGGCGGCGGCCTGGGCCGCGATGTCGCGCAGGGCGTCGCGGGCGACGACGCTGTCCTGGTGGTCGCCGAGCAGCTCCTGGAGGCCGGTCATGTCCTTCACGAAGGACTTGGCGTCCTTGCCCAGCACCGGCCGGGCCAGCTCGGCGGCGTAGCGGGCGCGCTTGGCGCGTTTGCGCGCCTCGTGCATGGCCTCGCTGCGTTCGCCGCCGGCGGGCTCGGCGAGCGCGGTGTCGATGAGGGCGGCGACGCGGGCGAAGTCCTTGCCGATGGCGGCGGTGAGGACGTCCGCGGCGGGCTGTGCGGCGGCCTTGCGCAGGGGCGGGGCGGCGAGGAGGGCGTCGAGGGCGGCCAGCAGGTCGAGGTAGCGGCGGCTGTCCAGGACGGCGGTGATGTGGCGGCGCGAGCCCTGGCGGCGGGCGGTGGACCAGGTGCGGATACGGCCGCGGACGGGGCCGGTGACCAGGTGGCGGGGGAGGTCCTCGACGCCGGCGCGGATGCGTTCGGTGAGGACCTCGCGGTCGCGGTCGACGCCGAGTTCGGCGGCGAGCCATTTGAGCTCGGCGCCGATCGGGTCGGTGACGGTGCGGTCGAGGACCTTGCGGTACGACGTGAAGGCGCTGCGGGTGCGGCGGGTGGCGACGCGCATCTGGTGGACGGAGTCGGGCAGATCGCGGCGGACGGCGGCGTCGAGGCGGACGAGGGCGTCGGCCTGGGCCGTCAGGTAGGCGAGGACCACGGCGGCGGCGGTGCCGTCCTCGCCGGTGGCGCGGGGGAGTTCGGCGGGGGGTGCGGCGCCGGTCTCCGTCAGGGCGCGGGCGAGTTTGGAGGCGGAGCGGGCGGGCTTGAGGCCCGCCTTGCGGAGCTTCTTGCCGACGGCCGCGAGGACGGTCTCGTCCTGGTCGGGGGCCAGTTCGGCCTCCACCTCCGTCCAGGTCGCGGTGGGCGCGCCGGCGGTGAGGCGGTGGGCGGTGACGTGGTCGACGGAGACCTCGGCGAGCGGGGTGCCGTCGGCGGCGAGGAGGCGGCGGACGGCCCGGTCGGAGACGATCCTCACCTGCGGGACGAGGGGGAGGTCGCGGGTGCGGGAGCGGACGAGGGCGGTGAGGCGGCGCGGGAGTTCGTCGGCGAGGGGGACTTGGATCTCGTCGCGTACGCCGGGGGCGACGGGGAGTTTGAGGTGCCAGCCGGCGTCGGAGCCGCCGGTGCGGCGGCGCAGGGTGATGCCGGCCGCGGCGAGGCGGCGGTCGTCGGTGTCGTAGTACGTGGCGTCCAGGACGACGGGGTCCTCGGCCACCACGGTCCGTACGCCGGAGACTTTTGTGAGGTCGGGGAGTTTCTGGCCGTCGGCGGCCTCGTATTTGCGCTCGATCTCCCGCACTGTGTCCGCCATGAACCGAATCTATCCGGGCGAGCGCTCCAGTGGCAGGGGGGCGGAGAGGTTGGACCGGCCGCTTCCGCCCCGTTACTGTCTCCGGCACGCCAACTTTGGAGTGAACAGATGTCAACCGACACCGAGACGCTGCCGATAGTCCCGACGGCAGCGGACGACGACAGGGAAACCGGCGAGAAGGAGACCGGAGACAAGGCACCGGGCGGTCTGCGGCGCGGCGACACCGCCGTACTGGTCGTCCGGGTGGCGGTGGGAGCGGCCCTCGCCCTGCACGGGGCGCAGAAGCTCCTCGGCTGGTGGGACGGCCCCGGACGGGACGGTACGGAGCAGCTCCTCACGCAGGCTGGATATCCGCAGCCGGGGGTGCTGACCTGGGTGCTGTCCTGCGCCGAGACCGTCGGCGGGATCGGGCTGCTGCTCGGTGCGCTGACGCCCCTCGCGGCGGCGGCCGTGATCGGCGTGCTGATCAACGCCGTGGCCCTGAAGTGGGGCTTCGAGTGGCGCGGTCCGTGGTTCGAGAACGGCGCCGACGGCGTCGAGCCGGAGGTCGTGCTGGGCGCCGGAGCGCTGGCGGTGGCCCTGGCGGGCGCGGGACGGCTGTCCGTCGACAGCCTGATACCGGGGCTGAAGCGCGACACCCTCGCGTTCGGCCTGGCCGGCATCGTGGTCGGCGTACTCGCCGGAGCCGGCGTGCTGTGCTGGCGGGCGTTCGGCTGAGCAGGCGGTCCGGGGGCCCACCGGCCCCCGGACCCTCAGGCCGACATGGGCCGTTGCACCGCGATCGACTGCAGCAGCCCCACCGCGATCCACACGGCGAACATGGATGTCCCGCCGTACGACACGAACGGCAGCGGGAGTCCGGCGACCGGCATGATGCCCAGCGTCATCCCGATGTTCTCGAACGCCTGGAACGCGAACCACGACACGATCCCCGCCGCCACGACCGTCCCGTACAGCTCGCTCGCGTTGCGGGCGATGGCGCAGGCCCGCCACAGCACGGTGCCCAGCAGCAGCAGGATCAGCCCGGCGCCGACGAAACCCAGCTCCTCACCGGCGACGGTGAAGATGAAGTCCGTCTGCTGCTCCGGTACGAACTGCCCCGTGGTCTGGCTGCCCTTGCCGAGCCCGGTGCCCAGCAGCCCGCCGCCGCCGATGGCGATCCGCGCCTGGTTGGTGTTGTAGCCGACGCCGGCCGGGTCCAGCGCCGGGTTGGCGAACGCCGCGAACCGGTTGACCTGGTACTCGTCCAGCATCCCCAGCGACACGACGAGCACCGCGCCGGCCACGCCCGCGGCGACCAGCCCGATCACCCAGCGGTTGGAGGCGCCCGAGGCCATCAGCACGCCCAGGATGATGACGGTCATCACCATCACCGACCCCAGGTCGGGCATCAGTATCACGACGAGGATCGGCACCGCCGCCATGCCGAGGGCCTGCATCACCGTCCGGTGGTCGGGATGCTCGCGGTCGCCGGCGTCCACCCGGGCGGAGAGGATCATCGCCATCCCCAGGATGATGGTGATCTTCGTGAACTCCGAGGGCTGCATGGTGAATCCGCCGCCCAGGTCCAGCCACGCCCGGGAGCCGTTGATGGTCGCGCCCATCGGGGTGAGGACGAGGACGACCAGCACCAGCGACACGCCGTAGAGCACGGGCACGGCCCCGCGCAGGGTGCGGTGGCCGAGCCAGATGGTGCCGGCCATCAGGGCGATGCCGATCAGCGTGCTGATGACGTGCTTGGTGACGAAGGCGTACGGATCGTCGCCGACCAGCTCCTCCCGGCCCCGGGTGGCGGACCACACCAGGGCCGAGCCGATCCCGGACAGGGCGAGCGCGGCGAGCAGCAGCGGCCAGTCGAGGCGGCGGATCAGCGAGCCGGGCGCGGTGAGCTTGCTCCAGCCGGTCTGGTCGGGCCGGTAGCGGCGGACGTAGAAGCTGTCGGAGGACGAGGAGACGGTCACGGGCCCTGCACCGTCCCGTCGGCGGAGATCTTCGGCAGCGCCGACTGCGGCTTGGGCAGCAGCGCCTTCTTGTTGTTGATCGCGCCGTCCTCGGAGACGCCGTACATCGCGTTGTAGATCGCGCGTACCGCGGGGCCCGAGGCGCCGGAGCCCGTACCGCCCTGGGAGATCGTCATCACGATCGAGTAGTCCTTGGTGTACGTGGCGAACCAGGACGTCGTCTGCTTGCCGTAGACCTCGGCCGTACCCGTCTTGGCGTGCATCGGGATCTTGTCCTGCGGCCAGCCGCCGAACCTCCAGGCGGCGGTACCGCGGGTCGCGACTCCCGCGAGGGCCTGGTCTATGGCCTTGTACGTCTGGCGGTCGAAGGGCAGCTTGCCGCGCGGCTTCGGCTTGATCTCGGTGACCTTCTTGCCGTCGGGGCTGATGACGGCCTTGCCGATGCGCGGTTCGTACAGGGTGCCGCCGTTGCCGATGGCCGCGTAGATCGACGCCATCTGGAGGGGGGTGACGAGGGTGTCTCCCTGGCCGATGGAGAAGTTGACGGAGTCACCGGCGCGCATCTTCATGCCCTCGAGGCAGTTCTCGTACGACAGGCGCTGGACGTAGTCGCCGTTCTTCTTGCCGACCTTGCACCAGTAGTCCTTGTTGGCCTGCCAGAAGTCCCGCTTCCACCGGCGGTCGGGGATCCGGCCGCTGACCTCGTTCGGCAGGTCGATGCCGGTCTCCTTGCCGAGGCCGAACTGCTTGGCGGTCTTGTAGAACCAGTCCTTGGCGTTCTTCTTCGGCTTGTTGCCGCCGTCCTTGATCCACTGCTCGTGGGCGAGCCGGTAGAAGACGGTGTCGCAGGAGACCTCGAGGGCCTGGCCGAGCGAGATGCCGCCGTAGCTCGCGGACTCGAAGTTCTTGAAGACCTGGCCGCCGATGTTGTACGCGCTGGAGCAGTTGAACGGGCCGTCGAAGTCGTAGCCGGCGTTCACCGCGGCGGTCGTGGAGATCACCTTGAAGATGGAGCCGGGCGCCGCCTGGCCCTGGATGGCCCGGTTGAGGAGGGGAAAGTTGGCCTTCTTGCCGGTGAGCCTGGCGTACGCCTTCTCGTCGATGCCGCCGACCCAGACGTTCGGGTCGTACTCGGGGTTGGAGGCCATGGCCACCACGCGGCCCGTCTTGTTCTCCAGTACGACGACGGCGCCGGCGTCGGCCTCGTAGGTCCGCTCGGTGTTGCGGTCCCACTGGGTGCGGGCCACCTTCATCGCCTTGATGAGCTCGCGCTCGGCGACGGCCTGCACCCGGGAGTCGATGCTGGTGACGAGGGTGGAGCCGGCGACGCCGGGCTGGCCCTTCGCCTCTCCTATCACCCGCCCGAGCTTGTCGACCTGGTAGCGGCGTACGCCGGCCTGGCCGCGCAGCTCGCTGTCGTACGTGCGCTCGATGCCGGAGCGGCCGATCTGGTCGGTGCGCAGCAGGGGGTTCTTGCCGTCCTCGGCGTCCTTGATCTCCTCGTCGGTGACGGGCGAGAGGTAGCCGAGGACCTGGGAGGTGGTGGCGCCGCCGGGGGCGGCGTAGCGGCGGACGGCGGCGGGCTCGGCGGAGATGCCGGGGAAGTCCTCCTGGCGCTCGCGGATCTGCAGCGCCTGGCGGGCGGTGGCCTCGTCGGTGATCGGGATGGGCTGGTACGGGGAGCCGTTCCAGCAGGGCTTGGGCGTCTCGGAGTCGCAGAGCCGGACCCGGTTCATGACCTCTTTCGCGTCCATGCCCAGGATACCGGCGAGCCGGGTGAGGACGGCTTCGCCGTTGTCGTCCATCTTCATGAGGGCGGTGCGGGAGGCGGAGACGACGAGCCGGGTCTCGTTGTCGGCCAGGGGCACCCCGCGGGCGTCGAGGATCGAACCGCGTACGGCGGGCTCGATGACCTGCTGCACATGGTTGCCGGTGGCCTGGCTCTCGTACTCCTCACCGTTGCGGATCTGCAGGTACCAGAGGCGTCCGCCGAGGGTCAGCAGCAGCGACAGAACGAGGATCTGGATCGCGACCAGGCGGATGGTGACGCGCTGATTCCTGCCGGTGGCGGGGATGTTGGTCACAGCGCGACACCGCTCAGGAGCTGGATCGAATTGAGGGCCACGGAGTGAATCCGGCCGGATCCGCGCCGCCGCTCACGCGGGGGTCTGGGGGCTCGGCCCCCAGAAGACAGCAGCCTGCCGGTGGCGGGGATGTTGGTCACCGGGTGGTCCCTCCCCTTGGTACGTCGGCGGTCACAGGCGCTTGACTCCCTTGATCCGGCTGACCTTCACGTTCGATGTGCGCCTGCCGCCCAGCAGGCCCGTGCGCTGGCGCCCGATCAGCTGGCCGCCCCGGCGCCCGCGCAGCAGCGAGCCGCCGCGGGAGGACGAGCCGGAGGCGAGCCAGCGGTACGCCGCCTCGCCGGCGGAGGAGCCGGACTCGGCGCTCTCGCCGGTGACCTCGCGCTCCCCGCGGCGGGCCAGGGCCATCACCAGCGGGATGGTGAACGGGGCGAGGAGCAGGTCGTACAGCGTCGCCGTGGCGATCAGCGAGCCGAGGCCCACCCCGCGCGTGGCGCCGTCGGAGACCAGGGCGCCCACGCCCGCGTACAGGACGGTGGAGCCGACGGCGGCGCCGGCGACCACGAACAGCGGGCCGAGGGCGGATTTGACCTGGCCCTTCTCCGGCTTGATGAGGCCGGCGAAGTAGCCGATCACGGCGAGGACCAGCGCGTACCGGCCGACGGCGTGGTCGGCGGGCGGCGCGATGTCGGCGAGCAGCCCGGCGCCGAAGCCGACGAGGCTGCCGCCCACATGGCCGTACACCAGGGCGAGGCCGAGGACGACGAGGAGCATCAGGTCGGGGACGGCGCCCGGCAGATGGAGCCGGGCCAGCACGCTCACCTGGATGATCAGGGCGACGACGACCAGGGCGGCCGACAGGAGGACTCGGTTCACGCGCATGTCAGTTCCCGTCGTCTTCCGCTGCCGCCGCGGCGTTGGGGTCCGCGTTGGGGTCCGCGTTCGGATCCAGGCCCGGATCGGCGCCCGGGTCGGCCTGCTGACCGTCCGCGCCCTCCTGCCCCGGAGCCGGCGGCGTGACCGTGACGGTCACCGTCGGCGTCGGGGTGGGCTCCGGCTTGGGCGGCAGCACCATGTCGCGCGGATCGGTGCGCGGCGACTGGACGACGACGCCGACGATGTCGAGCCTGGTGAAGCTGGCGAACGGCTGGACGTACACCGTACGGGTCAGATCACCGCGGTTGGCCTCGACCCGGACGACCTTGCCGATCGGGACCCCGGCCACGAACGGCCGCCCCGCCGCGGACCCGAACGTCACCATCCGGTCCCCGGCCCTGACCTTCGCCTTGCCGTTGAGCAGCTGCACCTCGAGGGGCCGCTCCCCCTGGCCGGTGGCGAAGCCGAGCTCGTTCGTCTTCTCCAGCCGGGTGCCCACCGTGAAGTCGGGGTCGTTGGCGAGGAGCACCGTCGCCGTCGTCGGCCCGACGGTGGTGACCCGGCCGACGAGCCCGTCCCCGTTGAGCACCGTCATGTCCCGCTTGAGGCCGTCGCGCGACCCCGCGTCGATGGTCACCGTCCAGTTCAGCCCTTGCGCGGCTCCTATGGCGATGACCTGCGCGCCCTTGATGCCGTACTGCCCGGCGCCAGCGGTCTTCAGCAGTTTGTCGAGCTCCGCCGCCCGGGCCCGGTTGCGGTCGTCGCTGCCGAGGCGCTGGCGGAGCTCCGCGTTCTCCCGCTCCAGCTCGCTGAGCCGGCTGTGCCGGTCGCCGGAGTCCCGTACCGCCTCTATGGCGTTGCCCACCGGGTCGACGACTGTCGCGACCCCGTCCTCGATGGGCCCGAAGGCGGTGGCCGCACCACGCCTCGCCCCGTCGAGCGGCGACTGTTCCCCACCCCTGATGTCCACCGTGATCAGCGCGAGCGCGATGGTGACCAGCAGTACGAGCAGCAGCCGGCTCTCGCGTGTGTCCCTCACGAACCGTCCTCAGTACGTCCCTCGGATGTCCCCGACCCGGGTGTCCCCGGACCCTTGCGCGCCCCCGTGCCCGCGTCAGCGGCGCGGCGAGGCGTCCAGCACCTGCTGCAGCGCCTCGAACTCCTCGACGCACTTGCCGGAACCGAGCGCCACCGAGTCCAGGGGATCCTCGGCGATGTGGATGGGCATGCCCGTCTCGTGCCGCAGCCGCTCGTCCAGGCCCTTCAGCATGGCGCCGCCGCCGGTGAGCACGATGCCGCGGTCCATGATGTCGCCGGAGAGCTCGGGCGGGCACTTGTCGAGGGTCGTCTTGACCGCGTCGACGATGGCGTTGACCGGCTCCTCCATGGCCTTGCGGACCTCGGCGGAGGAGATCACGACGGTCTTCGGCAGTCCGCTGACGAGGTCGCGGCCACGGATCTCCGTGTGCTCCTCCTTGTCCGTCTCGTACGCCGAACCGATCGTGATCTTGATGTTCTCGGCGGTGCGCTCGCCGAGCAGGAGGCTGTACTCCTTCTTGATGTGCTGGATGATCGCGTTGTCGAGCTCGTCGCCGGCCACCCGGATGGACTGTGCCGTGACGATTCCTCCCAGCGAGATCACCGCGACCTCGGTGGTGCCGCCGCCGATGTCGACGACCATGTTGCCCGTCGCCTCGTGCACCGGGAGCCCGGAGCCGATGGCCGCCGCCATGGGCTCCTCGATGATGTGGACCTGACGGGCGCCGGCCTGCGTGGACGCCTCGATGACGGCGCGGCGCTCGACGCCGGTGATGCCGGAGGGGACGCAGACGACGACGCGGGGGCGGGCGAGATAGCGGCGCTTGTGGATCTTCAGGATGAAGTACCGCAGCATCCGCTCGGTGATCTCGAAGTCGGCGATGACGCCGTCCTTCAGCGGGCGCACCGCGACGATGTTGCCGGGGGTGCGGCCGATCATCTTCTTCGCCTCGGCGCCGACCGCGAGGATGCCGCCGGTGTTGGTGTTGATCGCCACCACGGAAGGCTCGTTGAGCACGATCCCCCGCCCTCTGACGTACACCAGCGTGTTGGCCGTCCCGAGGTCGACTGCCATGTCACGGCCGATGAACGACATGTTGCTCATGGGATACGTCTAGCCTTCCGAGCAGGGGGGTTTGGGGGGACTGGACGGGCGGACTCCGGGAGTACGGAGCAGCGCTCGTCTTCGTTCGGATTCGCCGGTACGGGCCATCGTAGTCTTGCCGAGCGCAGTCGGCAGCGAGGGTGTCTCCGCCAAATTCCGTACGTGTCGGAGTGGCGCCTTCCCCCGAACGGCCCCGCCATGCACGAGATCGCCGGGGACGTCCGCCGCCGCGGTGAAGATGCGTCAGATAATAAGCCCAGGTCAGACGGCCGTCTCCGGCTCCCTGCCAGGACGCCCGGCAGACACGGGCGTTCCGCTTGCCCGAGGCTCGCCCGCCGCGCTCAGGACGGCGGGATATTCACCTCGGGCAAGGGGCCGTTCAGGGGGTGGTCATCCGGATGCGGCGGGTCCGGCTGTCTCCGGCGTCAGGCGAGGCCGGGGAAGAAGAGCTTGATCTCCCGCTCGGCGGAGTCCTCGGAGTCCGACGCGTGGATCAGGTTCTCCCGCACGATGGAGCCGTAGTCGCCGCGGATGCTGCCGGGCGCGGCGGCGATCGGGTCGGTGGGGCCGGCGAGGGTACGCAGGCCCTCGATGACGCGCTCGCCCTCGACGACCATGGCCACGACCGGGCCGGAGGCCATGAACTCCACCAGCGGCTCGTAGAACGGCTTGCCCACGTGCTCGCCGTAGTGCTGCTCCAGCACGGAGCGCTCCAGCGTACGCAGCTCCAGCGCGACGAGCTTCCAGCCGGCCTTCCGCTCGATCCGGCCGATGATCTCGCCGGTCAGGCCCCGCCGGACGGAGTCGGGCTTGAGGAGGACGAGGCTGCGCTGGCTCACGGTGACGGCTCCTGAGGTGTGGTGGGACGGTACCGGCAGGTTACCCGCCCGCCCCCGCCGCGCTCGCAGCGGTGTCACACCATCGCCGCGCGCGCCGCCTTCGCCTCGTCCACCTTGCGCCCGAAGTGCACGGACGCCCACCACAGCCCGGCGAAGCAGGCGCCGAGGAAGAACATCAGCGGCACCAGGAACCCGGACGCGATCAGCGCGCCCTGCAGCACCCAGCCCACCGCCACTCCCCCGGGCCGCGTGAGCATGCCGCACAGCAGCACGGCCAGCACCATGGCGCCGCCGCACACCGCCCACAGCAGCCCCGTGGACACGTCGGTGGTCTGCATCGCCACCAGACCGGCGAACCCGATGACGAAGAACTCGCCGATCAGCGTGCTGGCACAGAGGGTGCGCATGCCTCACTCACTCCTTGCCCAGCAGCAGCCGGGCCTCTCCCACCGTGATGACGGACCCCGTGACCAGCACACCGGCCCCGGAGTACTCACCTTCTTCCTCCGCCAGGGTAATCGCTGCCTCGAGCGCGTCGTCCAGCCGCGGCTCGACCTGCACCCGGTCGTCGCCGTACACCTCGACGGCCAGCGCGGCGAGCGCGTCCACGTCCATGCCCCGGTGCGAGGAGTTGCGCGTGACGACGATCTCCGCGAGCACCGGCTCCAGCGCCTCCAGCAGCCCCCGTACGTCCTTGCCGTCGCTGACGCCCACGACGCCGACGAGCCGGCTGAACCCGAACGCCTCCCGCACGGCCGCCGCCGCGGCCTCCCCGCCCGCCGGATTGTGCGCGGCGTCCAGCACGACGGTGGGACTGCGCCGTACGACCTCCATCCGCCCCGGCGAGACGACGGAGGCGAACGCCTCCCGCACGGTGTCCGGGTCCAGGCCGCCGGAGTGCTGCGAGCCGACGCCGAAGAACGCCTCGACGGCGGCGAGCGCCACGGCCGCGTTGTGCGCCATGTGCGCGCCGTGCAGCGGCAGGAACACCTCCGGATACTCCCCCGCCAGCCCGCGCAGGGTGAGCAGCTGTCCGCCGACGGCGACCTCGCGGGCCACGACGCCGAACTCCATGCCCTCGCGGGCGACCGTCGCGTCCACCTCCACGGCACGCTTGAGCAGCACCTGCGCCGCGTCCACGGGCTGCTGGGCGAGGACGACCGTGGCGTCGCGCTTGATGATCCCGGCCTTCTCCACCGCGATCTCGCCGGGCGTGGCGCCGAGGCGCTCGGTGTGGTCCAGGGAGATGGGCGTGACGACGGCGACGGTGGCGTCGATGACGTTCGTCGCGTCCCAGCTGCCGCCCATCCCGACCTCGACCACGGCGACGTCCACGGGCGCGTCGGCGAACGCGGCGTACGCCATGCCGGTCAGGAACTCGAAGAACGACAGCCGGTGCTCCTGCTGCGCGTCCACCATGTCCACGTACGGCTTGACGTCGTGATACGTGTCGATGAAGCGCTCGTACGAGATCGGCGCCCCGTCCAGGCTGATCCGCTCGGTGTACGACTGCACGTGCGGGCTGGTGTACCGACCGGTGCGCAGCTCGAACGCCGTGAGCAGGGCCTCGATCATGCGGGCCGTCGAGGTCTTGCCGTTGGTCCCGGTGATGTGGATCGTCGGGTACGCGCGCTGGGGCTGGCCGAGGACGTCCATCAGCGTCTCGACGCGCACCAGCGAGGGGTCGAGCTTCGTCTCCGGCCAGCGGGCGGCCAGCTCGGCCTCGATCTCCTTGAGGGCCTCGACCACCGCGGGGTCGGTGGGCCGGGCGGGGACGGCGTCCGTCTGCGGGCGGGCGCCCTGGGTGCGCAGGGTACGGCTGCCCGCCTCGATCACCGCCAAATCGGGGTCGCGGCCGGTCTCCGCCGCGACAAGGTCCTCGAAGACGTCGTCCTGGTCGGAACCTGCTGAATCTGGGCGTTCGCTCACGGGGTCCAGTCTACGGAGCCGGTACGACACCTCGGGTCAGGCCCGGTCGTACGCGTCAGCCCAGCCACGCCCGCAGCCCCAGCCGCCCCCACAGCACGCTCGCCGCGAACGCCAGCGCGGCGGCGACGGCGGCCGTCACCGCGAGGGCCACCACCGCCGCGATCCCGCCCGGCACCGCCCGCGCGACCGGCCTGACCAGCACCATCACGAACACGAGATGCACCAGATACGTCCCGAACGACGCATCCGACAGCCGCCCCACCACCCCCCGCACCCGCTCCGGCACCCGCACCCCCGCCACCGACCCCAGCACCCCGAACGTCAGCACGGCGACCACCACGCTCCCGTACGCGGCAGGCTGCCGCACCAGGAACTGATACGCGGTCAGCCCCACCAGCCCCACCCCCGCCCCCGCGACCCACAGCGCCCGCGGCCCACGCCGCCGCGCGGCCAGCACCGCGGCGCCCGCGACGGCGTATCCGGCGGTGGACAGCTGCATCCCCCACGCCCAGTCCGGCAGATCCAGTCCCGTGAGCCGCCGCAGATCCCCCCACCCGGCCGGCGCCACGGCGAACCCGGCGAGCAGCAGCAGCGACCAGCGGGGCGTGACGCGCTCCTTCAGCACCAGCACGACGACGCCGAGGAGCACCACGAGGGGCACATAGGTGTACAGGTACCAGAGGTGGAACGCGGCCTCCACCGACCCGAACAGCGCCCGCACCGCCTCCTTGAGCCCGCCGTTCAGCGGCGGCCCCGCCACGTACTGCCAGAGCAGATAGAGCGCCGTCCACACGGCCATCGGCCGCAGGATCCGCCCCAGCCTGGCCAGCAGCTGCGCCTCACCGCGCACGGGCGAGCCGCAGAGCGCCGCCCAGCCGGCCATGGCGAAGAACGCGGGCACGGCGAACCGCCCGGCGGAGTCCCCGAGGATCCCCGCCGTCCGCCGCCCGGCGTCGAGGAACTCGGCGGAGGCGTGCACCAGGACGACGGCCGCGGTGCACAGCACGCGCAGCAGATCGATGTCGTACCGCCGCTCCCGTCCGCGGGTCTCCCGGACGGGAGCGGCGGCTGCGGTCACGGTGCGGGCCATGGTGGCGCTCCAGACGGTGGGGGACGCCGCACGATGCCGTACGCGGGTAACGCGACCCCTGCCGTGAGGTGAACGGACGCCCAAGAGCCCCGGTCGTGGGACCGGGGCTCTCGAGGCCGTTCGGGGTCAGGCGGCGGGAAGGGAGTCCAGCTGCGCCTGGATGCGGGCGATGTCGGCCTCCGCCGTCTCGAGCCGCGTGCGGATCTTGGCGACGACGGGCTCGGGGGCCTTGGCGAGGAACGCCTCGTTGCCGAGCTTGCCCTGAGCCTGCGCCTTCTCCTTCTCCGCGGCGGCCAGATCCTTGGCCAGCCGCTTGCGCTCGGCCGCGAAGTCGATCGCCCCCGACAGGTCCAGGGACACCTTCGCGCCCGCCACCGGCAGCGAGGCCGTGGCCGAGAAGTCCTCGCCCTCCGGCTGGAGCCGCAGCAGCTGACGGATCGCGGCCTCGTGCGGCTCCAGGCCGGTCCCGGCCAGCTCCAGCCGCGCCGGCACCCGCTGGCCGGGCTGCAGGCCCTGGTCGGCGCGGAAGCGGCGGACCTCGGTGGTGACCTGCTGCAGCCGGGAGATCTCCGCTTCGGCGGCGGCGTCCCGGAAGCCCGAGTCGAGGGGCCAGTCCGTGATCACGATCGACTCACGCCCGGTCAGCGTCGTCCACAACTGCTCGGTGACGAACGGCATCACGGGGTGCATCAGCCGCAGCGTGACGTCCAGGACCTCGCCCAGCACCCGGCGGGTGGCGGGGGCGCCCTCGCCGGCCAGCGACGTCTTCGACAGCTCCAGATACCAGTCGAAGACCTCGTCCCACGCGAAGTGGTACAGCGCGTCGGAGAGCTTCGCGAACTGGTAGTCCTCGTAGTACGCGTCCACCTCGGCGACCACCGAGTTCAGCCGCGACAGAATCCACCGGTCGGCGGCAGCCAGCTCACCGGCCTCCGGCAGCGGGCCCTCCACCGTCGCCTCGCTGATGAGGGCGAACCGGGTCGCGTTCCACACCTTGTTGGCGAAGTTACGGGACGCCTTGACCCAGTCCTCGCCGATCGGCACGTCCACGCCGGGGTTGGCGCCGGAGGCCAGGGTGAAGCGCAGGGCGTCGGACCCGTACTGGTCCATCCAGTCCAGCGGGTTGACGGCGTTGCCGAAGGACTTCGACATCTTCTTGCCGAACTGGTCGCGGACCATGCCGTGCAGGGCGATGGTCTTGAACGGGACCTGGCCGTCCATCGCGTACAGGCCGAACATCATCATCCGGGCGACCCAGAAGAAGAGGATGTCGTAGCCCGTGACCAGCACGGAGTTCGGATAGAACTTCCGCAGGCTGTCGGTCTGCTCGGGCCAGCCGAGCGTGGAGAACGGCCACAGACCGGACGAGAACCAGGTGTCCAGCACGTCCGTGTCCTGCGTCCAGCCCTCGCCGGACGGCGGCTCCTCGTCGGGGCCCACGCACACGACCTCGCCGTTCGGCCCGTACCAGACCGGGATGCGGTGGCCCCACCAGAGCTGGCGGGAGATGCACCAGTCGTGCAGGTTGTCGACCCAGTCGAAGTAGCGCTTCTCCATCTCCTGCGGATGGATCGTCACCCGGCCGTCACGGACGGCGTCACCGGCGGCCTTCGCGAGCGGGCCGACCTTGACCCACCACTGCATCGACAGCCGCGGCTCGATGGTCGTCTTGCAGCGCGAGCAGTGGCCCACGGAGTGGGTGTACGGGCGCTTCTCGGCGACGATGCGGCCCTCGGCGCGCAGCGCGGCGACGATCGCCGAGCGGGCCTCGAGCCGGTCCAGGCCCTGGAACGGGCCGTGGGCGGTGATCACCGCGTGCTCGTCCATCACGGCGAGCATGGGGAGGTCGTGGCGGCGGCCGATCTCGAAGTCGTTCGGGTCGTGCGCCGGGGTGACCTTGACGGCACCCGTGCCGAACGAGGGGTCGACGTGCGCGTCGGCGACGACGGGGATGCGGCGGCCGGTGAGCGGCAGCACGATCTCCGTGCCGACCAGGTGCGCGTAACGCTCGTCGTCCGGGTGGACGGCCACGGCGGTGTCGCCGAGCATCGTCTCGGCGCGGGTCGTGGCCACGACGATCGAGGCGTCGCCCTCGCCGTAGCGGATGGAGACGAGCTCGCCCTCGTCGTCCTGGTACTCCACCTCGATGTCGGAGATCGCGGTGAGGCAGCGCGGGCACCAGTTGATGATGCGCTCGGCGCGGTAGATCAGCTCGTCGTCGTAGAGCCGCTTGAAGATCGTCTGGACGGCCTGGGAGAGGCCCTCGTCCATGGTGAAGCGCTCGCGGTCCCAGTCGACGCCGTCGCCGAGGCGGCGCATCTGGCCGGAGATCTGCCCGCCGGACTCGGCCTTCCACTTCCAGACCCGCTCGACGAAGGCCTCGCGGCCGAGGTCGTGCCGGGACTTGCCCTCCTTGGCGAGCTCGCGCTCCACCACGTTCTGCGTGGCGATGCCGGCGTGGTCCATGCCGGGCTGCCACAGCGCCTCGTACCCCTGCATCCGCTTGCGGCGGGTGAGGGCGTCGATCAGCGTGTGCTCGAAGGCGTGGCCGAGGTGCAGGCTGCCGGTGACGTTCGGCGGGGGGATGACGATCGTGTACGGCTCCTTGGAGCTGTCCGCGTCGGCCTTGAAGTAACCACGCTCCACCCAGCGCTCGTACAGGGGGCCCTCTACCTCGGCGGGCGTGTACTGCGTGGGGAGCTCTGCGGCGGTCTTGGCTGGTGGCTGCGTGTGGTCACTCACGCGGCACAGTGTACGGGCCGCGGCCCCCTCGCCACGAACCGGCCGAACCCCCTGGGGACGGGGGTTCGGGGCGTCATATGATGCGGCGATCTTGCGGCTTTCGCCGCGGGGGGAGGGGGTTTTGCGCGGTGGGGATCAGCATCGAGTGGGACACGCCCGGGGAGGACGGCTCGCCGGAGGGGGCGGAGCGGCTCGACTCCGGGGGGCCGGAGCGGGACGACCCGGTGTCGCCGGAGCTGCGGCGGCGGTGGATGCGGCGGTCGGTGCTCGTGCTGGGGCTGGCCCTGGTGGCGGCGGTGACCGTGTGGATCGGGGGTGATCCGGAGGGGGCGGAGCGGTATGTGCCGACGGCGCCGGAGCGGGTCGCCGGGTACGAGCTGATGCCGCCGGCGCTGGGGAACGGGACGATGGATTCCCTGGCCGGGGTGGACGGGGCCGTCGAGTTCCGGGCGCTCTACCGGCGTGGGGCGCCGCCCTCGGAGCTCGGGGAGGACTTCGAGCAGGTGTTCCTGCAGGGTGTCCACGGGGACGTGACCGATCCCGAGCGTGCGGCGCGGGCGCTGTTCGCCGAGGCGGAGGCCCAGACCGAGACGGCACTCTCCGAGGAGCCGCACCGCCCCGAGGGCTCCTACCCCGACGTCATGCTCTGCGCCTCCTTCGGCGACCCGGAGCTGGGCTTCGAATCCCCGGCGTGCGCCTGGGCCGACGGCTCCTCGGCGGTGATCGTCTTCTCCTCCGGCGCCACGACGGCCGGCGATCTGGCCGATCTGACCGACACGTTCCACGACGCCGTCCGGGGAAAGAAGGACTGATCCCGGACGCCCGGAAGGGAACTCCGCCCCACCCGTCCCATAGGACGGGCCGATCCGACAGTATGTGCGGGATAAACATTCGTTGGAGGGGACCGTCATGAGCCACAACCAGCCGCCGCCGAACCCGTACGGCCAGCAGCCCGGCCCCTACGGCGGCCAGCCGCAACAGCCCGGCTACGGCGCGCCGCAGCAGCCCCAGCAGCAGCCCGGCTACGGCTACCCGGCCCAGCCGCAGCAGCCCGCCGGCGGCCCCTACGGCCAGCCCCAGTACGGCCAGCAGCCGCCCGGCATGCCGCCGGCCCCGGCGGGCGGCGGAGGGGGCGGCAGCAAGAAGACCGTCACGATCGTCGCGGCCGTCGTCGCCGTGGCCCTCATCGGCGGCGGCGCCTGGTGGTTCCTGGGCAAGGACTCCGGCAGCGGGCTGTCCGACGACGGGAAGGCGTACAAGCTGACCGTGCCCAAGACCGTGCTCGGCGAGTACAAGTCCATGGGCGACGGCTCCCAGTCGGACGACAGCCTCAAGCCCGCGGAGGCCAAGGAACTCGGCATCGAGAAGTCCAAGTCCGTGAGTGCGGTCTACTCGACCATCGATCTGACGGACACGGACAATCTGGACGCCTTCGATAAGGCCAAGACCCTGCTCTACTTCGGCGCCTACGGCACGCTCGCCGACCCGGAGAAGTCCCTGGACGCCTTCTGGGCGAAGATGAAGCGCGAGTCGGCCGACGACAAGACCAGCGAACTGGTCGGCAGCCCCGAGACGTTCACGCCGGACGGTCTGGACGGCGCGATCATGCAGTGCCAGATGATCAAGAACAAGAAGCCCGAGGAGGGCCAGCCGGCCCAGTCCCCGCTGTGCGCCTGGGCGGACTACGACACCCTGGGCGCCGTCGGCCCCGGTCAGGGCGCCAAGTCGTACACCCTGGACGAGGCCGCGGACTTCGGCGCGAAGCTGCGCCAAGAGGTCCGCGAAGAGGCGAAGTAGGGGCGTTGACTGCAACGGGTTCATGCCGAACCCGGCGCAGTCCCGCCACAAACCCGCACTCCCGGCTGAACACCGGACACACGGATCAGACAGTATGTCTGTGGTAATCAGTCATACGAGGGGACCGACATGAGCTACAACCAGCCGCCGCCAGGGCCGTACGGACAGCAGCCCGGTCCCTACGGCGGCCAGCCCCAGCAGGGGGGTTACGGCACACCGCAGCCGCAGCAGCCCGGCTACGGCTACCCGGCACAGCCCCCGCAGGGCGGGCCGCAGGACTCGGCGTACCAGCCGACCCAGATCGCCCCGGCCGCCCAGCCGCCGGTCGCGCCCCCCGGCCCGCCGCCGTCGCCGTACGGCCAGCAGCAGCCGCCCCAGCCCCCGCAGCAGCCGTACGGCCAGCCTCAGCAGCCCTACGGCCAGCCGCAGTACGGGCAGCAGCCCCCGGGCATGCCGCCGCAGATGCCCGGCCCCGCCACCCCCGGCGGCGGTGGCGGCAACAAGACCGGCATCATCGTCGCCGCGGCGGTCGCCGCGGTCGCGCTGATCGCGGGCGGTGTGTTCTTCTTCGCCGGCTCGGACGACGAGGGCGGCGGCAAGGGCGACGACAAGCAGACCACGGCCAACGGTGGCGGCAAGGGCAAGGACCCGGTCGACACCAAGAAGTACAAGCTGACGTCGCCGGACACGGTCGCGGAGGTCTGGAACAAGGACACGACCAAGTCCGAGGACAGCGCCCTCGATTCCGACGAGCTCTCCAACCTCGAGGACCTCGGGGTGTCCGCCGACGACAACGTCAGCGGCTCGTACAAGGACAGCGCGGAGAGCACGGCCAAGATCCTGCAGTTCGCCGGTGTCTACGGCACGGTCTCGGACCCGGAGGCGGCGGTCGACGGCGCCTTCGACAAGCTCATCGAGGACTCCAAGAGCAGCAACACCTCCACCGAGAAGGCCGAACCGGTCGGCGAGCCCGAGGCGTTCACGCCCGACGGGCTGGAGGAGGGCGCCGTGATGAAGTGCCTGAGCGTCAGGTTCACCACCTCCTCCGGCGGCAAGGACCTCAGCTTCGACTTCCCCACCTGCGTCTGGGCCGACTCCAGCACCGTCGGCTACGTCGCGATCAGCGACCCCGCGTCGGTGCTCACCGGCAAGGGCATGGAGCCCAGCCAGTGCGCGGAGATCACCGCCAAGGTCCGCAAGGACACCCGCGTGGCGCTCTGATCCGCAGCGCGTCGCACGAAGAAGGCCCCGCCCGGATTCACCGGGCGGGGCCTTCTCGTCTGCCGTTACGCGCTCTTCTCGTGCCGCGGTCCCTGCTGCTCGCCCACGCGGGAGCGCGGGACCAGGGTCGGGTTCACGTTGGAGTGGACGACGTCCGCGGTGATGACGACGCGGGCCACGTCCTTGCGGGACGGGACCTCGTACATCACCGACATCAGGACCTCTTCCATGATCGCGCGCAGTCCGCGCGCGCCGGTCCCCCGCAGGATCGCCTGGTCGGCGATGGCCTCGAGCGCCGGGCGGTCGAAGTCGAGCTCGACGCCGTCGAGCTCGAAGAGCCGCTGGTACTGCTTGACCAGGGCGTTGCGCGGCTCGATCAGGATCTGCAGCAGGGCGTCCCGGTCGAGGTTGTGCACGCTCGTGATGACGGGGAGCCGGCCGATGAACTCCGGGATCATCCCGAACTTCACCAGGTCCTCCGGCATGACCTCGCGGAAGTGGTCGGAGGAGTCCATCTCGCGCTTGGAGCGGATCGTCGCACCGAAGCCGATGCCCTTCGCGCCCGCCCGCGCCTCGATGATCTTCTCCAGACCGGCGAAGGCACCGCCCACGATGAACAGCACGTTCGTCGTGTCGATCTGGATGAACTCCTGGTGGGGGTGCTTGCGCCCGCCCTGCGGCGGCACGCTCGCGGTGGTCCCCTCGAGGATCTTCAGCAGCGCCTGCTGCACACCTTCACCGGAGACATCACGCGTGATCGACGGGTTCTCGCTCTTGCGCGCGACCTTGTCGATCTCGTCGATGTAGATGATGCCGGTCTCGGCCTTCTTGACGTCGTAGTCGGCGGCCTGGATCAGCTTGAGCAGGATGTTCTCGACGTCCTCGCCGACATAGCCGGCCTCGGTGAGCGCCGTGGCGTCGGCGATCGCGAAGGGGACGTTCAGCATCCGGGCCAGGGTCTGGGCGAGGAGGGTCTTGCCGGAGCCGGTGGGCCCGAGGAGCAGGATGTTGGACTTGGCGAGCTCGATGCCGTCCTCACGGCCGGCCGCGCCGCCGTTCTCCCCGGCCTGGACCCGCTTGTAGTGGTTGTAGACCGCGACGGACAGGGCCTTCTTCGCGGCCTCCTGCCCCACCACGTAGCCCTCGAGGAACTCGTAGATCTCCCGCGGCTTGGGGAGCTCCTCCCAGCGGACCTCGGAGGTCTCGGCGAGCTCCTCCTCGATGATCTCGTTGCAGAGGTCGATGCACTCGTCGCAGATGTACACGCCGGGTCCCGCGATGAGCTTCTTCACCTGCTTCTGGCTCTTTCCGCAGAACGAGCATTTCAGCAGGTCGCCGCCGTCACCGATGCGTGCCACGAGGTCTTTCCCCTTCGCCATGCGTTCCGTCGGATCCGTTCGACGGAACCTGGTTGCGTATCGACGGTACCTTGCCGAGCGCCCGGAACGGCCCCCCTTGGACCTAACTCACTTGGTCGTGCGGGTCACACGGGGGGCCGTGATGCGGCGCGGGAGCGGCTGGTCAGCCACCCATCGGGACGGACGTCTTACGGGTCGAGACGATCTGATCGATCAGCCCGTACTCCAGGGCCTCCTCGGCCGTGAGGATCTTGTCGCGCTCGATGTCGTCGCGGATCTTCTCGATCGGCTGGGTGGAGTGCTTGGCCAGCATCTCCTCCAGCAGGGCACGCATCCGCAGGATCTCGTTCGCGGCGATCTCCAGGTCGGAGACCTGACCGCGGCCGGTCTGGCCCTGCGGCTGGTGGATCAGGACCCGGGCGTTCGGCAGGGCCATGCGCTTGCCGGTCGTCCCGGCCGCGAGCAGCACCGCGGCGGCGGACGCCGCCTGGCCCATGCACACGGTCTGGATGTCGGGCTTGACGAACTGCATGGTGTCGTAGATCGCCGTCAGCGCGGTGAAGTCACCGCCGGGGCTGTTGATGTAGACCGAGATGTCCCGGTCGGGGTCCATCGACTCCAGGCACAGCAGCTGCGCCATGACGTCGTTGGCGGAGGTGTCGTCGATGGGCGCGCCCAGGAAGATGACGCGCTCCTCGAAGAGCTTCGCGTACGGGTCGTACTCGCGGATGCCCTGCGAGGTGCGCTCGACGAAGCGCGGGATCATGTAGCGGGCCTCGGCGGCCAGGCCGCCCCGGCCCTCGGCCTGGTAGCGGTCGTAGATGCCGCGGGGGAAGTTCTGCATCGTGGTGTTCCGTCCGTTTCAGCTGTGTCTGATGCGGGAGCCGGCTGCTGCTCAGGCGCCGGTGCCGCCGCCGCCCGGGACGGACGAGGCGGAGGAGATGACCTCGTCGATCAGGCCGTACTCCTTGGCCTCCTGCGCGGAGAACCAGCGGTCGCGGTCGGAGTCGTGAGTGACCTGCTCGACGGTCTGGCCGGTGTGGAAGGCGGTCAGCTCCGCCATCTTCTTCTTCGTACGCAGCAGCTGCTCGGCGTGGATCTTGATGTCCGTCGCCGAACCGGCCAGGCCCGCGGACGGCTGGTGGATCAGGATCTCGGCGTTCGGCAGCGCGAAGCGCTTGCCCGGGGTGCCGGCGCTCAGCAGGAACTGGCCCATCGAGGCGGCCATGCCCATCGCGATGGTGACGACGTCGTTCTTGATGAACTGCATCGTGTCGTAGATCGCCATACCCGCGGTGATGGAGCCGCCCGGGGAGTTGATGTAGAGGTTGATGTCCTTGTCCGGATCGGCCGCGAGGAGGAGCAGCTGCGCCGTGATCTTGTTGGCGATGTCGTCGTCGACCTGCTGCCCGAGGAAGATGATCCGCTCGTTGAGCAGCCGGTTGTAGACCTGGTCGCCGAGGCCGCCGAAGGCCGGCTCGCCCGCACCGGAAAGCATCGGGTTCGTCACGTTCCACCTGCTCGCTAGTCCGACGGCCGCCATGGGCCGTCTCACGTCTACTCTCACTTGCTATGGACCCTAACGCGCTGCCTCGCGAGGGCCATCCCGGTTCCCGAACTGTTCGCTGTGAGCGCAGGCGGCCCCGTGGGGGGCCGGGGACGTGGGGTTCCGCATCCCGCGTGAGGACGGCGTAGGGGGCGGGGAGGGGAGCATCCAGCCCGCCTGCCGCAGGCGAGAGCGAAAAGCACCCGTACAGCCCACCTACCGCAGCCTGAGAGCGCAAAAGCACCCCCTTCCAGCCCGTCCGGCGTTTGAGGACGAGGCGCGCCAGCGCCGAAAACGGGGGCCCGGGGGCGGAGCCCCCGAAGCGGAACGGGGCCCTACCACGCACAAGCCGCGCAGCAGGACCCCGTCCGAAAGCGAAAAACTCAGCTCTCGTCGGAAGACGACTCGGCGGAAACGGTCTCCGCCTCCTCGTCCTCATCGTCGAGCTCGACGGCCTCACCGTTCGTGTCCTTGACCACAGCCGCCTCGACGACCACGGCCAGCGCCTTCCCCCGGGCGACCTCGCCCACGAGCACCGGCACCTGACCACCCTCGACGACAGCCTGCGCGAACTGGTCCGGAGACATCCCGGAGGAGGCGGCCCGCCGCATGAGGTGCTCGGTGAGCTCCTCCTGCCCGACGTTGACCTTCTCCTTGGCGACGAGCTCGTCGAGGATGAACTGCGTCTTGATCCCCTTGACGGCCTGCTCCCGCAGCTCGTCCTCGAACTCCTCGGCGGTCTTGTCCTGCGCCTTGAGGTAGCCCTCGAGGTCCAGCCCCATCTGGCCGAGCTGGTGGTGCTCCAGGTTGTGCTTACGGGTGTTGATCTCGTCCTCGAGCAGCTTCTCGGGGACCGGCACCTCGATCATGCCGATGAGGGCGTCGAGGACCCTCTCCTGGGCCTGCGTGGCCTGGTCGTACTTCTTCATCTGGCCGAGCCGCTTCTCGGAGTCGGCCTTGAGCTCGTCCAGCGTGTCGAACTCGGACGCCAGCTGAGCGAAGTCGTCGTCCAGCTCGGGCAGCGTGCGCTCGGCGACGGCGGTCACCTTGACGGTGATCTCCGCCTCCTTGCCGGCCGCGGAGCCGCCCTTGAGCTCGGAGGCGAAGGTGGCCTCACCGCCGGCCTCCAGACCGGTGACGGCGGCGTCGATGCCCTCGAGGAGCTCGCCGGAGCCGATGGTGTACGAGACGCCGGAGGCGACGCCGTCCTCCAGGATCTCGCCGTCGATCTTCGCCTCGAGGTCGATGGTGACGACGTCACCCTCGGCCGCGGCGCGCTCGACGGGCGTGGTGGAGGCGAAGCGCTCGCGCAGCTGCTGCACGGACTCGTCGATGTCCTCGGCGCTGACCTCGACGGCGTCGACCTCGACCTCGATGCCGGAGAAGTCCTCCGGGAGCTCCAGGACCGGGCGGACGTCGACCTCGGCGGTGAAGGACAGCGACTCGTTGTCCTTCAGCTCCTTGATGTCGACCTCGGGCTGACCCAGCGGGTTCAGCTCACCCTCGGCGACGGCCTCGTTGTAGAACTTCGGCAGCGCTTCGTTGATGGCCTCTTCGAGAACCGCGCCCCGGCCGAACCGCTGGTCGATGACGCGCGCCGGGATCTTGCCCTTGCGGAAGCCCGGCACGCTGACCTGCTGGTTGATCTTCTTGTACGCCGCGTCGAGGCTGGGCTTGAGCTCCTCGAAGGGCACCTCGACAGTGAGCCGAACCCGGGTCGGGTTCAGGGTCTCCACGGCGCTCTTCACGGTTCGGTCTCCTTGGGGGCTGACTGCTGTGGGCTTGGCTTGGGCTCTCGTTTACGGCCCGCACGCCATACGACGCGGCCGGCTCGTCCGGAGAGGCGCACCCCGTCCACATCCGCGGTACGGGCGGACACACAGGAGCGCAGCTTGCATAGTACCGGCAGCGGGTGGGGGCGCCGAATTGCGTGCCTCGTGACGAACGTCTCCGCTGCTCCCACGGTCGGGGTGGCCGGATTCGAACCGACGGCCTTCCGCTCCCAAAGCGGACGCGCTACCAAGCTGCGCCACACCCCGCAGGTGCGGCAGTAGATTACATCCCCGCACCCCTCACCCGCGCCGTATTACGGGCCCCCCACCACGGCGTGCGAGCACCCCCTCCGACCCGCTACGATGCCCACCGTGCCGCGATCGCCCCACCAGGGCCTCACCGGCCACGCGGGCGTAGCTCAATGGTAGAGCCCCAGTCTTCCAAACTGGCTACGCGGGTTCGATTCCCGTCGCCCGCTCGTATACGACTGAGCCCCAGGTCAGCGACGTGATCGCCGGCCTGGGGCTTCCGTCGTTCCAGGGCCGCCCGCTCCCTCCGCCCTCCCGTTGCGGACACTGTGCGGACACGTAAACCCTCCCCAACCGTCCCCCCGCACCGGACGATGGTCACTGTCCGTGCGACAGCGGTGTACGGCGGGGGAGGCGGATGCGGTGAGCGGGAACATGCCGGCGGAAGTGGCGGCGGTGGCCCAGCGGCACGGGCTGGGGGAGCGTGAGGCCTGGTACGGGGCGGGGTCCGTCGGCGCGGACTGGGCGCGGGTGATCGGCGGGGTGGGCTTCCTCGTGTTCGCCGCGGTGATCGCCGGTGAGGACATGGCGCCTGTCACGGCGACGCTGGGGATCGGCGGCCTCGTGCTTCTCCTCTGGGGCATCATCCCGCCCGTCGTCGTGTCCGGGCGGGCCTTCCACGTCTTCGAGCACGGCTTCGTGCACGCCTCGGGAGCGTCGACGACGGTCCTGCCGGACGAGCATTTCCAGGAGATCTGGGCCTCCGCCGTCGATCACTACACCAACGGTGTCTATCAGGGGACCAGTCACGATCTGCGGCTGGTCGGCGCGGACGGCAGGACACGTATCGACATCAACGAGCGTTACATGCACGACGACAGCGATCTCGTCGAGCGCGTCCACGCCAAATGCGCGAAGATCATGCTGGACCGGTACGGCCTCCTCCTCGGCCTCGGGGCACCCGTCGCCTTCGGCCCGCTGGCCCTCAGCACGGAGGGCATCCACCGGGGCGGGGAGGTCCTCGAGTGGAGCGGGGTCGGGAGCATCGGCCTCGACCAGGGCGTTCTGCGGATCGAGAAGCGGGGGAAGATGTTCGCGTGGGCGAAGTTTCCGGTTGACCGGATTCCCAATTTCCGTTTCTTCCTGGCCGTTGCGCTGTCCATGTCCGAGAAGTGACGTTCCGGTGGAAGCTATGCGGTAACGACCGCGAGGTTGAAGTCCGTCGGGCCGAGGGTGCCGTAGAGGCGTAGCCACAGGGGCATCAGGAGTTCCGTCGCGCGGGCGCCCGAGAGGTCGCCCAGGTCGGTGATCTGGGCAGGGAGCCAGCCGAAGGAGCGCAGGAGTGCGGTCGTCTCCGTCTTGGCCGCCTCGTCGTTGCCGCAGACGAAGACCGTGTGGTGGCCCGGGACTCGGGTGGGGTCGACCATCAGCGTGTTGTTCATCGTGTTGAGCGTCTTGACGACCCTGGTGTCGGGAAAAGCCTTCTGGAGTTGCTCCGCGAGGCTGCCGCCGTCGGGGGTGACCACCTTGGGCGGGAAGCCTCCGGAAAAGTCCAGGGCGTTGGATACGTCGATCAGGACCTTGCCCCGCAGATTGGCCGCGCCCGCGGCTTCCAGCACCGACAGGGAGACCAGGCCGCTGGTCGCGTTGATCACCAGTTCCGCAGCAGCGGCGGCATCCGCGAACGTACCGTGGGCGGCGGCGTTCTCTGCGGCCCACTGAGCGGCCGTGGCGTTGTCGGGGGTCCGGGAGCCCATCGTGACCTCGTGGCCCAGGGAGACGAGCTTGGTGGCGAGCCGTCGGCCTACCTCGCCCGTGCCCAGTACGGCGGTCTTCATCGTCTGCTCTCTTTCGTACGGAGACACTGTGCGGTGGCGCCGTGCACGACCGTAGGTGGGTACGGTTCCGTGCGGAAGTAAGCACTTTTCGGTGCCTGTCCCGGGGGGCGTGATGGAGCCAGACGTATTCGACCCGAACTGCGGCTCGCGCGAGGTGCTCGGCCTGATCGCCGACAAGTGGAGCGCCCTGATCCTGTACGCGCTCCAGGACCGCACCCTCCGCCACGCCGAGCTGCGCCGGACCGTCGGCGGGATCAGCCAGAAGATGCTCACCCAGACCCTGCGCACCCTGGAGGCCGACGGCATCGTCCACCGCGTCGCGCTCCCTGTCGTCCCGCCCCACGTCGAGTACTCCCTCACGCCCCTCGGCGCGTCCCTCTCCCCCGTCCTGGCCGAGGTCTGCCGCTGGGCGGAGGTCCACCTCCCGGGGGTGCACGCCGCCCGCGAACGCCGTACGGAGCGCTGACCGGCTCACGGCTCCCCGGGGGTACGTGGCGCGCGGGGGCGCGACGCGAGGTGGCTCAGGCCCTGGCGGAGGACCACCTGGACGCCCGGGTTGAGGTGGATGGCCCAGGTGGGGCTGGGGTCGCCTCTGAGGGTGGTGTAGTACGCCAGGGCGTAGCCGAACTCGCGGTTGGAGAGGTAGCCGAGGCGGTACGTCATGTCGTCCGCGCCCGTGAGCTCGTACTCAGTGAGGTCTCCCAGCGGGAGGACCGAGAAGCCCTGGTCCGACTTGGTGAAGCGATAGGCGGCGTTGGCGGTGAGGACGCCCATGCCGAGGTAGACCGTGAGCAGGTCGGTCAGCCGCTCGTCGTCCAGGCCCTTGCCGGATCTGTTCTCGCCGAGCAGGCGGACATGCGCGAGTTCGTGGGCGATCACCGCCGCGAAGGCGGGTGGCTCCTGGGCCTTCCGGACGTCCAGCTCGATCCGCGAGCCGCCGTCGGCCTCCAGATAGCGGCCGACGGTCCGCCGGCGGTTGTGGCCGGACCAGGAGGACGCGTCGTCCCCGCCCTCACCTTCGAAGAGGGAGACCGTGATGCCGTCGGGGTCCGCCCCCATGACGGCGCAGACACGCCGGACGAGCCGCTCGGCCTGCTCCTGGGAGGCGTCGAACCCGGGCGGTATGAGCCCGGCCCCGGGAAGCGCGACCTCGCCGCGCAACGGCTCCGGCCCGAACTCCTCGACGCACCAGCGCAGTGACCGCTCGATCCACTCCCGCCGCCCGTCCGGCACCGGACACTCACCGGTCGGCTCGGGCCGGGCCCAGGGCTTCGGAGTCACCGGCGTCGCAGGCGCCCCACGGCTCACGCCCCGCGGCTTCCCCCGCCCCGTCCGCCTGGTCCGACGCCACCATCCGCGCATCGTCCTGCCCCCCGTCGTACGGCGTCCCGAGAGTGTGGCAGTCCGCCGGACTCTCCCGGAAGGGTGAGGCGGAGCCCTTCGCCCCCTCGTCCCGGGTGTGGTCTCCCGTCCATGAGGGGCCGCGTCACCAGATCTCGTCGATGAGTTCCCGCATCGTCGTGTTCCACTGCGACTCCTCCTCCGCGAACGGCGTCGGGTCGAAGGCCCCGACCACGCGCGTGAAGCGCTCCACGAGTGCTTCCGGGTCGAGCGTCTCGGCGTCGTGGTCCGTCTCGAGCCTGCGGAACTCGATCAGCGTGAAGAGGAAGGACTCCAGGTCCCGGTGCAGGAGTCGGTAGTCCGATTCGCCGTCCGGGAATTCGTAGACCCGTCCGGTGGCCGGGTCGAGGGCGATCACCGTCTCGAAGAGCGTGCCCAGCATCCACCACGAGCGGCTCTCCTCCGGGCACGTGCCCCAGCCGTAGAAGTCGAAGTTGCTGCCGACGGCCACCGGATCGAACCCGGGGTCGTAGGGGTCCGCCGGGTCGGTGCGCGACAGGAAGACGGTCGAGTTCGGCAGGCCGACCAGGCTCAGCAAGGCCGCGGCGTGGGGCTCGGACTCTGCGTACCGGGGGAAGAAGACCAGGTTCTCCAGGCCGTAGGCGTCGATCATCGTCCGGGGGGTGACCGAGAGGTTCATGGGCACATCCTCCCGGAGTCCGTTGCCAGCCACTCCTCGGCCGCCCGGCGCATGTCCTGCTCTATGGACGGGCGGTCGGCCGGTCGGTCCTCCCAGCTGCTCCACAGCCACACCAGATCGGTGATCAGCTTGGTTCTTGCGGGTGATGGGGGCAGGGCGCAGGCCGACCAGTAGAGGTCGTAGGTGGCTTCGTACGGTGGGCGGGTTCCGTTCAGCAGAGCTTCTGCCGTCCCGTTCATGCGGCGGAGTCCGGCCGTTTCCCTGTCCGGTACGGGGACGGACAGTTCGTGCAGCGCCTGGAGGAACAGGTCGCGGAGGTCCGCCGGGACGTCGTGGCGGGAGCAGGCCGCCAGTTCGGCGAGGGCGGGGGTGTCGATGCCGTCCGCCAGGGCCTGGGCGGCGAGCATCGGGAGGGCTTCTGTCGGCTGGTCGTCCAGGGCCAGGGCTGTGGCTGCGCGGTGGAAGCGGTCCATTCGCGCACAGTAGCCGCGGTTACTCGTCGAACGGCCACCAGTCGATGCCCCGGTCCGTGGGTGTGGGGGACGAGTACAACGCGGACTCAGGCCTCGACACCTGGTCGGACCACCCGGACTTCCTGACCCGCTTCATCCCCTTCGCCCAGGCCAACGGCTCGGGCTCGGACTACGCCCTGTGGCGGTGCGACGACCGA
>NZ_WEGJ01000035.1 GCF_009604385.1 Streptomyces smaragdinus | reverse complement strand
CTTCGCGCCGCCGGGCGGGCGACTGCGGGGGCAGCCGTTCGAGGGCCTGTGTTCCGGGGGAGTTCTCCACGGTTGGCGGGCTGGAGGGGGCGGTGACCAGGGAGAATCCGGTAGCCGCCGACGAAAGCAAGGGGACGTTCGACACGCCTGCGCGCGTACGGGAAACGCTCCCAACGCGAGCACGACGCTGCAGTACGCGCGTAGGTGTGTCGGGCGGCCCCGACCCACACCGGGACTGCGGCGCACCCACAGCCCAGCGGCGAGCTGACGACGCGAAGAAACCCCCTTCCAGCCCGCCCGGCGTTTGAGGGCGAGGCGCGCAAGCGCCGACAAAGCCCGGCCAGCGCTTGAGGCCTCCGGCCGAAGGCCGGATGCGCGTCAGCCGACGCAACCGGCAGCCGAAGACCACCCCCCACGGCCACCGGCCGGACGCACGCCGCCGCGCGACGGAGGAACACGGGTGATTACACTCGACGAATCGCGCACCACCCCGCAACAAAACAGAACCGCGAGACGCAAGACCAAGGAGGAACGGGTGCCCCTGCTGACCCGCATCACCGGCCCCCGCGACCTGGACGGCCTCAGCCCCGAACAGCTGGAGGAGCTGGCGGCGGAGCTCCGCACCTTCCTCGTCGAGTCCGTGGCCAAGACCGGCGGACACCTGGGCCCCAACCTCGGCGTGGTCGAGCTGACCATCGCCCTGCACCGGGTCTTCGACTCCCCGAAGGACAAGGTCCTCTTCGACACCGGCCACCAGAGCTACGTCCACAAACTGCTCACCGGCCGCCAGGACTTCGGCAGGCTGCGCGCGAAGGGCGGCCTCTCCGGCTACCCCTCCCGCCAGGAGTCCGAGCACGACGTCATCGAGAACAGCCACGCCTCCACCGTCCTCGGCTGGGCCGACGGCCTGGCCAAGGCCAACGAGGTCAAGGGCGGTGACGACCACGTCGTCGCCGTCATCGGCGACGGCGCGCTGACCGGCGGCATGGCCTGGGAGGCGCTGAACAACATCGCCGCCGCCAAGGACCGCCCCCTCGTCATCGTCGTCAACGACAACGAGCGCAGCTACGCCCCCACCATCGGCGGCCTCGCGAACCACCTGGCGACCCTGCGTACCACGGACGGCTACGAGCGCTTCCTGGCCCGTACCAAGGACGTCCTCGGCCGCACCCCCGTCGTCGGCAAGCCCCTCTACGAGACCCTGCACGGCGCCAAGAAGGGCCTGAAGGACTTCATCGCCCCCCAGGGCATGTTCGAGGACCTGGGCCTGAAGTACGTCGGCCCCATCGACGGCCACGACATCACCGCGATGGAGTCCGCCCTGCAGCGCGCCAAGCGCTTCGGCGGCCCCGTGATCGTGCACTGCCTCACCGAGAAGGGCCGCGGCTACCGGCCGGCCCGCGAGGACGAGGCGGACCAGTTCCACGCCGTCCCCGTGATCCACCCGGACACCGGCCTGCCCGTCGCGACCGCCGGCGCCGACTGGACGTCCGTGTTCGCCGACGAGATGGTCAGGCTCGGCCGGGAGCGCGAGGACATCGTGGCGATCACGGCGGCCATGATGCGCCCGACGGGCCTGCACCCGTTCAGCGAGGCGTTCCCGGAGCGCACGTACGACGTCGGCATCGCCGAGCAGCACGCCGCGGTGTCCGCGGCGGGCCTGGCGACCGGCGGTCTGCACCCGGTCGTCGCGGTGTACGCGACGTTCCTGAACCGTGCCTTCGACCAGGTCCTGATGGACGTGGCCCTGCACAAGTGCGGCGTCACGTTCGTACTGGACCGGGCCGGCATCACCGGCACCGACGGCGCGTCCCACAACGGTATGTGGGACATGTCGATCCTCCAGGTCGTCCCCGGGCTGCGCATCGCCGCCCCGCGCGACGCCGAGCAGCTGCGCAGCCAGCTGCGCGAGGCCGTGGAGGTGGCCGACGCACCGACCGTCGTGCGCTACTCCAAGGGCACCGTCGGCCCCGCCGTCCCGGCGCTGCGCCGGATCGGCGGCATGGACGTCCTGCGCGAGCCGGGCTCCGAGCACCCCGACGTGCTGCTGGTGTCCGTCGGTGCGCTGGCCCCCATGTGCCTGGAGGCCGCCGGGCTGCTGGAGAAGCAGGGCATCACGACCACCGTCGTCGACCCCCGCTGGGTCAAGCCGGTGGACGAGCAGCTCCCGGCGCTGGCCGAGGGGCACCGGGTCGTGGTCACCGTCGAGGACAACAGCCGCAGCGGCGGTGTCGGCTCCGCCGTCGCCCAGGCCCTGCGCGACGCGGGCGTGGACATGCCGCTGCGTGACTTCGGCATCCCGGAGCGGTTCCTCGACCACGCCTCCCGCAAGGAGGTCATGGCCGAGATCGGGCTCACCGCGCCGGACATCGCCCGGCAGATCACCGGGCTCGTCTCCCGGATGGACCGCCGCGCCGGCGAGGACGCCCCCGACGGCGAGCGGGAGATCGCCCGCGACTGACGGCGGCTCACGGAACCCCGGACACACGGCCGGGTCGCTCCCCCATCCGGGCGGTGCGGCCCGGCTTCCCGCTATCCGGGGCGGCGCACCGGGTACCCATGGCGTGATCGCCTGGAGGTACACCTGATGCGCAGCACCGTCTTCCGTACGAAGACCGTCGAGGAATCGATCCGGGACACCGAGGAGCCGGAGCACGGGCTCAAGAAGACCCTCACCGCCATGGACCTCACGGTCTTCGGCGTGGGCGTCATCATCGGCACCGGGATCTTCGTCCTGACCGGCAAGATCGCCCGTGACGTCGCGGGACCGTCGACCGCCCTCGCGTTCGTCGCGGCCGGCGTGGTGTGCGGGCTCGCCGCGCTCTGCTACGCGGAGTTCGCCTCCACGGTGCCGGTGGCCGGATCGGCGTACACCTTCTCCTACGCGTCCCTGGGCGAGCTGCCCGCGTGGATCATCGGCTGGGACCTGATCCTGGAGCTGGCGCTGGGCTGCGCGGTGGTGGCCGTCGGCTGGTCCGGCTACGTACGGTCGCTGATGGACACCGCCGGGATCCCGATGCCGGACGCGCTGTCCGGCACCCACGACGGGGACTTCGGGTTCGATCTGCTGGCCTGTGTGCTGGTGCTGGTCCTCACCGGGATCCTGGTGGCGGGCATGAAGCTGTCGTCCCGGGTCACCTCGGTCGTCGTGGCGATCAAGGTCACCGTGGTGCTGCTGGTGATCATCGCCGGCGCCTTCTTCGTCAAGGCGGAGAACTACACCCCGTTCGTCCCGCCCGCCGTCTCCACCGGCGAGGTCTCCGGGGTCCAGGCGCCGCTGATCCAGCTGATGACCGGCTTTACCCCGACGTCCTTCGGCGTGATGGGCATCTTCACGGCGGCGGCGGTCGTCTTCTTCGCGTTCATCGGCTTCGACATCGTCGCCACGGCCGCGGAGGAGACGATCCACCCGCAGAAGGACGTGCCCCGCGGCATCCTCGGCTCGCTGGCGCTGTGCACCCTGCTGTACGTGCTGGTGTCGCTGGTCGTCGTCGGTATGCAGCACTACTCGAAGCTGACGGTGGACGCCCCGCTGGCGGACGCGTTCAAGGCGGTGGGGGCGCCGTTCTTCGCGGGGCTGATCAGCTTCGGCGCGGCGATCGGGCTGACCACCGTGAGCATGATCCTGCTGCTGGGGCAGAGCCGGGTGTTCTTCGCGATGAGCCGCGACGGGCTGCTGCCGCGGGTTTTCTCCACCGTGCACCCCCGGTTCGGCACCCCGTACCGGTCGACGATCCTGCTCGGCGTCGTGGTGGCGGTCATCGCCGGGTTCACCTCGATCGACGCGCTGGCGGAGCTGGTGAACATCGGCACCCTCTTCGCGTTCGTCGTCGTGGCCATCGGCGTGGTCATCCTGCGCCGCACCCGCCCCGACCTGCCGCGCGCGTTCCGTACCCCGCTGGTGCCGCTCGTCCCGGTCCTGTCGGTGCTGGCGTCGCTGTGGCTGATGCTGAACCTGCCGGCGGAGACCTGGATCCGGTTCGGGGTGTGGATGGTCCTGGGCGCCGTGATCTATTTCGTGTACGGGCAGCGCCACAGCCGCCTCCACGGCCGCGCCGACGTCATTCCCGACGAGCTGGGCGGCGACCGCCCGCCGGGCGTCTAGGGCCGTACCGTCCGGGGCCCCGCGCACCGCGCGCCCAGCGCCGTGACGCGCTCGCGCAGGCCCCGGTCGGCCGTCACCACCAGCCGCTCGCGCCCCGGGTCCGCGGCGGCCACCAGCGCCACGATGTGGTCGTCGCCGCTGCCGGGCGCGGACTCCACCCGTACACCCGCCACCGGCCCGACGCCGCGCGCGGCGCCCTCCACGACCAGCACCAGCTCCACCGGCCCGGGCAGCCCGGCGACGCCCTCCGTCGCGTACGGCACCAGGCTGTCGCGCAGCCGCTCGGCCGCGCCGCGCCGGTCGCGCCACCAGCCGTCGGGCACGGAGCCCACCACGTTCGCCGCGTCCACGACGACCAGCGGCTGCGTCATACGGGGCTCCTCGGGGTGTCGGACGGCGGACCCTCCCACCCTACGCAGGGGCCGACATGATCAGAGACAGTCGATAACGCATCCGAATTGCCCGAAATTCGCCAGAATCAATTGGCGATCTTGCCTAAAGCCGCGCCTGTCTCCTGCCGAAGACCTAAATGACCCTTCCGACCCGAAGGCTCCCCCCGCTCCCCGCCCCACGGGGAACGTCCCCCGCACCATCAGGAGGCCTGGTGTCCGTTCTGCTCGAGCAACCCACAAGCCTGGTCGCCTACCGCCCCAACAAGCCGACCGCCATGGTCGTCGTGGCCGACCCCCGGGTCCGTTCCAGCGTGACCCGGCATCTGTGGGCCCTCGGGGTGCGCGACGTGATCGAGGCCTCGTCCATCGCCGAGGCCCGCCCCCGAATCTCCAACCCCCGCGACATCTGCGTCGCCGACGTCCACCTCCCCGACGGCTCCGGCCTCACCCTCCTCAGCGAGACCCGCGCGGCCGGCTGGCCCAACGGCCTCGCCCTCTCCGCCGCCGACGACATCGGCGCCGTCCGCAACGCCCTGGCGGGCGGGGTGAAGGGCTACGTCGTCACCGGCACCCGCACCAACGTGGGCCTGGGCACCCGCCCCGGCGCCGCCCACATCGGCGCCGCGGCCGGCCGGCTGCACCGCCGCCCCGGCGCCCCCGGAGCGCCGGGACAGAACGGCGCCCCGGGCCGCGGCGACGGGGTGCCCGGGCACCCGGGCGGGTACCGGGAGCTGTCCGGGCGCGAGGTCGAGGTGCTGCGGCTGGTGGCGGAGGGCCAGTCCAACAAGGCGATCGGCGTCTCGATGGGCCTGTCGGCGCTCACCGTGAAGTCGCACCTGGCCAGAATCGCCCGCAAGCTCGGCACGGGGGACCGCGCCGGCATGGTGGCGGTGGCGTTGCGTACCGGCATCATCCACTGAATCCGCGCATCGGGTACGGGCCCGCCGACGGAACGTTCCGTCGACGGGCCCGTACGCTCATCACACACAGATACCCTTGACACGTGACCGAGGCCCAAGAGACCGCAGCAGATGATGCTGTGCAGCACACGAACGGCTCGAACCAGGCTCCGACCGGTTCGGACCCCGCCCCCGCCGCCGAGGCCGCCGACCCGGGCGGTACGGCGGCCAGGGCGGCGATCCCGCTGCTGGAGCCCCGCGAGGGCATTCCGCCCGTCGTCGCCTCCCCCGCCGCGCTGGCCGAGGTGATCGCGGCCTTCGCCGCCGGGCGCGGCCCGGTGGCCGTGGACGCCGAGCGCGCCTCCGGGTACCGGTACGGGCAGCGCGCTTATCTCGTCCAGCTCCGCCGCGAGGGCGCCGGTACGGCGCTGATCGACCCGGTGGCCTGCCCCGACCTCAGCGAGCTCGGCTCCGTCACGGCCGAGGCGGAATGGGTGCTGCACGCCGCCACCCAGGATCTGCCGTGTCTGCACGAGATAGGCATGGACCCCAAGCAGCTCTTCGACACCGAGCTGGCCGGGCGGCTCGCCGGCTTCGCCCGGGTGGGTCTGGGCGCCATGGTGGAGAACGTCCTGGGGTTCGCCCTGGAGAAGGGCCACTCCGCCGTCGACTGGTCCACCCGTCCGCTGCCCGACCCCTGGCTGCGGTACGCGGCGCTGGACGTCGAGCTGCTGGTGGATCTGCGTGACGCCCTGGAGACGGAGCTGGGGGAGCAGGGGAAGCTGGACTGGGCGCGCCAGGAGTTCGCCGCGCTGGCCGCCGCCCCGCCGGCCGCCCCGCGCAAGGACCCGTGGCGCCGTACGTCGGGCATGCACAAGGTGCGCCGGCGCCGGCAGCTCGCCGTGGTGCGTGAGCTGTGGGACGCCCGGGACCGGATCGCGCGCAGGCGTGACGTTTCTCCCGGCAAGGTGCTGAGCGACGCGGCGATCGTCGAGGCCGCGCTGAACCTGCCGGCGAGCTCGCGCGCCCTCGCGGCGCTGCCCGGCTTCGGGCAGCGGATGGGGCGCCGTCAGCTGGAGCAGTGGCAGGCGGCCGTGGACCGGGCGCGCGGGCTCGCGGAGTCCGAGCTGCCGCAGCAGGGCGCGCCGCTGACCGGGCCCCCGCCGCCGCGGTCGTGGGCGGACAAGGACCCGGCCGCCGCCGCCCGGCTGTCCGCGGCGCGTGCCGCGGTGACGGCCCGCGCGGAGGGGCTGCATCTGCCGCAGGAGAACCTGATCACCCCGGACACCGTGCGCCGGCTGTGCTGGGAGCCCCCGGCGCGGCTGACGGAGGACTCGGTCGCGGAGTTCCTGACCGGCTGCGGGGCCCGCCCGTGGCAGGTGGAGCTGGTGACGCCGCTTCTGGTGGGCGCGCTGCGGTCGTGAGGGCCGAGGCGGCGGAGTGTGATCTCCGCCGCTTGGACCCCCTTCTCTGGGCACATCAGTTACCCGCGAGTAGCATGGCGGGTACGTAACCCCATCCCCGGAGGAGAGCCGTGCCTCGTACCGCTAGGGACGTCGTTTTCGTCGACGGCGTCCGGACCCCGTTCGGCAAGGCGGGCCCCAAGGGCATCTACCACGAGACCCGGGCCGACGACCTCGTCGTCAAGTGCATCCGTGAGCTGCTGCGCCGCAATCCCGCCCTGGACCCGGCGAAGATCGACGAGGTGGCCGTCGCGGCCACCACGCAGATCGGCGACCAGGGCCTGACCCTCGGCCGTACCGCGGGCATCCTCGCGGGCCTGCCGACCTCGGTCCCCGGCTACTCCATCGACCGGATGTGCGCCGGCGCCCTGACCGCGGTCACCACGACCGCCGGCTCCATCGCCTTCGGCGCGTACGACGTGGTCGTCGCCGGCGGTGTCGAGCACATGGGCCGCCACCCCATGGGCGAGGGCGTGGACCCCAACCCGCGCTTCGTGAGCGAGAAGCTGGTCGACGAGTCCGCCCTGTTCATGGGCATGACCGCGGAGAACCTGCACGACCGCTTCCCGCACATCACCAAGGAGCGCGCCGACGAGTACGCCGTGCGCTCGCAGGAGAAGGCCGCCAAGGCGTACGCCGACGGAAAGATCCAGCAGGACCTGGTCCCGATCTCGATCCGCCGCACCAGCCCGGAGGGCGGCGAGACCGGCTGGGGTCTGGCCACCGCCGACGAGCCGATGCGCCCGGGCACCACGCTGGAGAACCTGGCCGGCCTGAAGACCCCGTTCCGCCCGCACGGCCGGGTCACCGCCGGTAACGCGGCCGGCCTCAACGACGGCGCCACGGCGTCGATCATCGCCTCCGAGGACTTCGCCCGGGAGAACGGGCTGCCCGTCCGGATGCGCCTGGTCTCGTACGCCTTCGTCGGCGTCGAGCCCGAGGTCATGGGCTACGGCCCCATCCCGGCCACCGAGAAGGCCCTGGCCAAGGCCGGGCTGACCATCGACGACATCGGCCTCTTCGAGATCAACGAGGCCTTCGCCGTCCAGGTGCTCGCCCTCCTGGACCACTACGGCATCGCGGACGACGACCCGCGCGTCAACCAGTACGGCGGCGCCATCGCCTTCGGCCACCCGCTGGCGTCCTCCGGCGTCCGCCTCATGACGCAGCTCGCGCGGCAGTTCGAGGAGCAGCCGGAGGTCCGTTACGGCATCACGACCATGTGCGTCGGCTTCGGCATGGGCGCGACCGTCATCTGGGAGAACCCCCACTGGGAGGGCAAGTGACCACCACGGCTGAACTTCTGAAGGGCGCCGCGGCGCTCTTCCCGGACGAGGTCGTCACCGAGGCCCACGTCCGCCACCTGGACCTGCCCGGCGCCGGCCGCTTCGCGCTGATCACGCTGGACAACGGCCTGGACCACACCAAGCCCACCACGATCGGCCCGCAGTCCCTCGCCAACCTGGACAAGGCGATCGACCAGGTCACCGCCGAGGCGGAGGCCGGGCAGATCGTCGGCGTCGGGGTCACCGGCAAGCCGTTCATCTTCGCCGTCGGCGCCGACCTCAAGGGCGTCGAACTGCTGAAGCGCCACGAGGACGCCCTCGCGATCGGCAAGGGCGGCCACGACGTCTTCAAGCGGCTCTCCGCGCTCCCCGTCCCGACGTTCGCGTTCTACAACGGCGCGGCGATGGGCGGCGGCGTCGAGATCGGCCTGCACTGCACGTACCGCACGGTCTCCGCCGCGCTGCCGGCGTTCTCGCTGCCCGAGGTCTTCCTCGGCCTGGTCCCCGGCTGGGGCGGCTGCACCCTGCTGCCGAACCTGATCGGCGCCGACCGCGCCGTCACGGTGATCATCGAGAACAGCCTCAACCAGAACCGCCAGCTCAAGGGCAAGCAGGTCTTCGACCTGGGCATCGCCGACGCGATCTTCGAGGGCGCCGACTTCCTGGAGCGGTCGCTGCTCTGGGCGGCCTCCGTCCTGACGGGCGAGACCGAGGTCGTACGGTCCGACGTGGACCGCGGCGAGGCCTGGGACGCCGCCGTCGAGCGGGGCCGCGGCATCGCCGACTCCAAGGTGCACGGCGCCGCCCCGGCCGCGTACCGGGCGCTGGACATCATCGCCGCCGCCAAGAACGGTGACCTGCGGGCGGGCTTCGACGCCGAGGACACCGCGCTGGCCGACCTGATCATGGGCGGCGAGCTGCGCTCCGGCATCTACGCCTTCAACCTGGTCCAGAAGCGTGCCAAGCGCCCGGTCGGCGCGCCCGACAAGAGCCTGGCGCGTCCGGTCACCAAGGTCGGCGTGGTCGGCGCGGGCCTGATGGCCTCGCAGATGGCGCTGCTGTTCGTCCGCCGCCTCGAGGTCCCGGTGGCGCTCACGGACATCGACCAGGAGCGGATCGACAAGGGCGTGAAGTACGTCCACGACCAGATCGACATGCTGCTCCTCAAGGGCCGGATCAACCAGGACAAGGCCAACCGCCTCAAGGGCCTGGTGACCGGCTCCCTCGACAAGGCCGAGGCGTTCGGCGACGCGGACTTCGTCATCGAGGCCGTGTTCGAGGAGATGGGCGTCAAGCAGCAGGTCTTCGCCGAGCTCGAGGCCGTCGTCCCGGACCACACCATCCTGGCGACCAACACCTCGTCGCTCTCCATCACGGAGATGGCGTCGAAGCTGGAGCACCCCGAGCGGGTCGTCGGCTTCCACTTCTTCAACCCGGTGGCGATCATGCCGCTGCTGGAGATCGTGCGCGCCGGGAAGACCGACGACGCGTCGCTGGCCACGGCGTTCACCGTCGCCAAGAAGCTGAAGAAGACGTCGGTGCTGGTCAAGGACGCCCCGGCATTCGTGGTCAACCGCATCCTCACCCGCTTCATGGGCGAGGTCCTGGGCGCCGTCGACGAGGGCACCCCGGTGGAGGTCGCCGACCGCGCGCTGGCCCCCCTGGGCCTGCCGATGTCGCCGATCGTGCTGCTGGACCTGGTCGGCCCGGCGGTCGCGCACCATGTCGCGGGCACCCTGTCGGCCGCGTTCCCGGACCGGTTCCGCGTCTCGGAGAACCTGGGCCGCGTGGTGGCGGCGGGCAAGCGCAACCTGTACGTCTACGACTCCGGCAAGCCGGAGCTGGACCCGGAGGTGGCCGCCCTGTTCCAGACCGGCGACACGGTCCTCACCGAGGAGCAGGTCCGCGACCGCGCGCTGAACGCGATCGCCGAGGAGATCGGCCTGATGCTCGACGAGGGCGTGGTGGCCGAGGCCCAGGACATCGACCTGTGCCTGATCACGGGCGCGGGCTGGCCCTTCCACCTGGGCGGCATCACGCCGTACCTGGACCGCGCGGGCGTCAGCGAGCGGGTCCGCGGGGCGCGGTTCCTGACGCCGGGGGTGGCCAGCGTTCCGGCGTAGGCCCCTCGGGGCGGGCCTCGACCGCCCCATAGCGCGACCGGGGAGGGCATCCGTACCGGGTGCCCTCCCCGTGTGGTGGCCGCGCCGGGATCAGCGCGTGATCACACCCGGCACCGTTCCGAGATCCCCGATGTACACCGTGACCCGGCCGCGGCTGAGCAGGCCCCGGCCGTTGTCGAGGACGTAGTCGAACCAGTCGTATCCCGCCGCCCCTTGAAAAGGGCTGTACGTGACCGAGCCGTCGGGGGCCGCGCTGGTCGCGCCGTACCTGCCGGGGCCCACTCCGACCAGCCGGGTCCCTTCCGGAAGCCCTTCCGTCAGGCTCTTCAGCGCTGCGCGGTAGCCGGGAGTGACCACGAGGCTCCGGCCGAGCGGCGGCAGGGGGGCGATGCGAAAGCCCTTGTCCTTGAGGGAGAACGTGGTCGAGGTCAGGCTCTTCCCGCCGTCCGCGATGACGGCGGCCCGGAGCTTCGGTACCAGGAAGGCACCCCGGGCCGCATTCTCGTGGATCTTCAGTACGAACTTCGCGGTGCGCACCTCACCCGGTCCGGTGGAGGTCGCGTACCGGCCTCCCTTCGGGAGCAGTGTGATGCCCGCCGGTTTCTCCAGGGAGGCCACCGTCTCGAAGGACTCCACCATCAGATAGCCGTAGTAGCGGGTGGCCGCGCCCTCCGGCGTGAGTGTCAGCTCGCATCCGATGGACGCCCCCGGCCGCACCGGGAAACGGGGGTCGGTGTCGGCCGTCAGCTCCAGATTGCAGATGATGGCGGGGTTGTCCTTCTGCACGCTGCGCATCCGGGCGACGAGGAACGGGCCCGTGGTCATGACTTCTCCTCCGCGCCGAGCGTCCGCGCCCGGGTGAGTGCGGCGTGGTGTTCGTCGTCCAGCCACTCGACCGCCTCCTCCGGGAAGCCGGCGGCGTCGAGATTGACGACCCAGTCCTGGGGGACGATCTGCTTGGCCGCGAGGGCGTAGGCGATGTAGCGGGCGCACAGCATCGCACCGGCCGGGACCAGATGGCCCGGGTCGTCGAACCCCTCGAGGTAGTTCGGGTGCTCACCGGGAGCCAGGTGGACGAACAGCCTCCTGATCTCGTGCGGTCCCATCTCGGCCCACCAGGCGTGGCTCTGGTCGGCAAGGTTGATGAAGGGGGTGCTGGTCTGCCGGGCCAGCTCGCGCATCGACATCACGTACTCGGTGATGCTCCGCGGCAGGTTGCCGTGGATGTCGTACGTGTCCCGTTCGTGCGTGCTCACCAGAACGGGATGCGCGTTGCGTTCGCGGGCGCCGTCGACGAAGCGCAGCAGATAGTCGTTGAAGTCCCCGAACGCTTCCGTCCGCAGCCATTTCTCGGGCTTGGCGTCGTTCGTCCCGAACGAGGCCAGGAGATAGTCGCCGGGCCGGATGTGCTGGAGGATCCAGTCCAGCCGTCCGCGCTCCGAGAAGGTGCGGGCGCTGGCTCCGGCCCGGGCGCAGTTGACGACCTGCACCTCGGGGCGCAGGTACAGATGGAGGACCTGGCCCCACCCGACCATGGGAGCCATCTTCCGCTCCCGTGTCACCACACTGGATCCGCCGGCCAGGAAGATCCTGGGCCCCGGGGCGGACAGGTCGAATCCGTCATGCCGCACTGTCCCACTCCTCTCGGTGGACAGGTGCCCCCGGCTCCACCGCACCGACCGGTCCGCCCGGTGCGACGGCGCTGGCCGGGGCCGAACCGAGTGCGTCGATGGCCTCGTACACGCGGGCGCAGTTGTCCTGGTCCCGGAAGGCGAAGAAACTCTCCGCCCGCGCCGAGTACCGCGGATCCGGGGCGAACTTCCGCGCCATCAGGGCGATGATCTCCGCCACGGCGTCGTCGACGGTCCGGCAGACCGGGCCGAAGCCGTGGCGCTCCAGGTCGAAGTAGCCGCGCTTGTAGTGACGTCCGTAGAAGTCCTCTTCGTCGAAGGGCACGTAGACGACGGGGATGCCCATGTAGGCGACGTCGAAGAACACCGAGGAGTAGTCGGTGACCATCGCCGAACACTCCTTCATGGCCTGCTGCACGTTGCGGGACGTCGGGTCCGCGACGATGACCTGGGGCGCGTTCGTGTCGAACAGATGCAGGTGCGGCCGGATCTCGTAGTGGGGGAAGAACTCGAGATCCACCCCGAAGTGCTCCAGCGCGCCGAGCAGCTTCGGGTGAGTGAGCAGAGACCGGTAGAAGCGCAGGTACTCGGACTGCGTGAACGGGGTCTTCGCCGGGCCGGCCTGCTTCTTGTAGGAGGCCGCGACGATCCACTGACGCCAGGTCGGCATCAGCAGGATCCTCGGCCGAGGCGGCTGCTCTCTGCGCAGGGCGTCGAATCGCGGCAGTCCGGCAAGGACCGCCCGCTGCCCGTATCCGGCTTCCCGGGCGAGATAGTCCCGCTCGGAGGGGCTGCTCGTGACGATCATGTCGTAGCTCGTGACCGCCTGGTGCACGCCGGCCGTGACGTCGTTGTAGATGACGCCGTGCTGGAGGAAGATCCGCTGGTACTTGAGCAGCTCACCGAACCGGTGCAGGAAGAGAACCTTGCGGTACCCCGTGGGCACCAGATACGACTCCGAGTCGTACGAACCGATCAGCTTGGTCGCGTGCAGCAGGTACATGCGGTGCTTGAACGAGTTCATCCGGATGACATTGCCGTACCGCGCGACCTTGGCGTAGTCGGCCGAACCGCCGTCGATGACGTAGTAGGCGTTGCGTCGCTTCTTGTGCTGCCGCATCCAGCGGAAGAAGTGGTACGAGTTGTCCTGCGCGGTGTCCGACCGCTCACCGATGAGCCAGATGTCCTTGCCCGCCAGCCAGGGCCAGGTCAGCCAGTAGAACACGCGGAAGCGCCAGCCGGGACTGCGTCGCTTGATGATGCGCAGTTCACGGGCCGTGCGCCAGAGCGTCTGGCGGACCCGCGCCGCGACCGTCCTGCCGATCATGCGGAAGTGCAGTGAGTCCGACCCGCCGATGGTGAGCATGTACCGGTACGAGCCGATCTTCGCGTACCCCTTCAGCCGGTGCAGGGGAAGCCGCGCCTTCATGATGACGTTGCGCTGCCGGCGGCCGTCGACACCGTGTACCCGCAGCCGGAAGTCACCCGGGCGGAAGCCGCCCTCGGCGAGGGCGGCCGCCGGGATCTCCGCGTAGAAGCCCCCGTAGAGGTCCTTCTCCTTACGGGAGTTGTACAGATCGCGGCGGTACACCTGCCGCAAGGGGGCGGTGATCTTGGCGTCGTGGGTCTGGAAGACGAACTCGAGCCGGTTCTCCAGCGGTCCGGAGAGGTCCATGCCGGGGAACATCAGGCAACCCTCGACCACCAGGACGTCGCCTCGTGCGCGTACCGACTCGACGACCACATGGGGATCGGCCACCCGGGCGACGTGACTGCTCTCGCTGCCGCCGCCCAGCGGCCGGAAGAAGCCGGTGTCGTCGATGGAGACCCGCAGGGGGGCCCGTTCGAGGTGGGTGTCCGGGTCCAGGAAGAGGTCCAGGTTCGCCGTCTTCGCGGCGTAGTGGTCGACCTGCTGGGCCGGGGTGGTGGCGTATTCGAGGATCACGTCGTCGGGTATGCGCGCGTAGTGCTGGACCATCTCCGGGAAGATCTCGGCCAGCTGGTGCCTGCCCATGACGTTGCGGGCGTTGCAGAGGAAGCCCTTGTAGGTGCGCACCACGTAGCGGTCGAAGATGCGCCTGATCGCCGGTGGCTGGTCCGCGGAGACGGCGAGCAGGAAGTGGTTGAGGCGGAGGTGATCCCAGTAGTTCTTGGGGCGGCTCCAGAGCGAGTCCATGATGGACGTGCCGTCCGGCCGGCCGCGGTAGTAGTAGACGGGGCGGTCGAGCAGGCTGATCCTGTGGGCCCGCAGCATCGCGGGCAGAGTCACCCAGGCATCCTCGAAGTGGACACCTTCGCCGAACCGGACGCCGAGCCCCCGGAGCAGTGCGGTGCTGAAGAGCTTGTTGCACGCGGAGCCGCTGAAGACCAGGTTCTCGACTTCGGAGAGATCGGAGACGACCCGGTCGCCCTTGCCGAAGTACGCCTTCCACGGCCCGTACGGACGGTCGGGGAAGTTGACCAGGTCGCCGATCACGATGTCCGAACGGTCCCGATGGGCCGCCCGCAGCATCTCGGCGAGCGCGTCCTCGCCGAGGATGTCGTCGGAGTCCAGGAAGGTGACGTAGGGGGCGCGTACCTGGGCGAGGCCGTTGTTGCGCGCGTTGCCCAGGCCGCCGTTGGGCTGGTGGACGACCGTGACGTTGGCGTAGTACCGGGCGAAGTCGTCGAGGATTCGCGGTGTCTCGTCGGTCGCGCCGTCGTCGACGAGGATCACCTGTGTCTCGGCGAATCCCTTCTGGGCGGCGATGGAGCCCAGGCAGTCGTCGAGGTACTTCGCGACGTTGTAGCAGGGCACGACCACCGCGAGACGGTACTGGCCGGGCGCCGCGTGCAGCGGAGGGTGGACCTTCCTGCGCCACCACATCCACGGTGCGTTCGGGTCGTTCTGCGCCGCGTCGAACGTCTTGCGGTGGGCGGCGGCCGTCCGCAGGGCCAGGTTGGTGCTGATCGTCTGGTACGCCTCGATCTCCGTTCCGTCCGATCGGAACGAGAGACCGTCGATCGGCAGGTTGCGGACGTTCAGGGCGGATCGGGAGCGCTTGCCGTTGAGGTCCACGATCACGGCGACGTTCCAGACGGTGCTCTCCGTGACTTCGCTTCCCCGCATCCCCGCCAGGTCTGCCCTGCCGGAGAAGTGGATGTGCCGCTCGGTGACCTCCACGTCCTTCAGGACGAGGGTGGCATCGGTCTTCGTCCTGCGGTTGCGCAGGGCGAAGGTGAGCTTCAGCGTGTCGTCGTCGCCCACCAGACCGAAGCGGTTGACCAGGCTGCCTTCAAAGGTCAGGACGGAACCGTCGATGTCCCAGGCGTCCAGCTGGGCGAACAGCGGTATCCGCGACAGCGGGGCGGCCTCGATCCCGAGCTCGGTCACGTCGAGCATGCGCCGGGCGTCCGGCAGGTGCATGTGGTCGCCCGACCAGTACACCCGGTCGCCCTCGCTGACCAGATACGAGGACAGCACGCCCTTGCTGCGGAAGTAGTCCACCGTGGTGAGTGCGGCCTCGATCTCCTGGTACATCAGGAAGAAGGCACGGACCCGCTCCACCGGTTCGCAGAGCTCGAACGCCTCCGGGCTGAGGGAGCCGAGATAGCCGCTCACCATCTCGGCGAAGCCCTGCTGGAACGCGGCGTCGCCCTCGGCGAGAGCGCGCATGTACAGCCGCAGGTCGTGCGACAGGAACTTGGAGTCCTTGCGGACCTTCAGCGACCACAGTCCCCGCTCCAGGAGGAACTGGTCGGTCATCCGGTGGACGGTGATCCGGTCCGAGACGCTTCGCAGCTCCCCGGTACGGGAGGTGATGGAGCCGCTCTCGGCCTCCCACATCCAGCGGTAGACCGGTTCCGTGACGACGGAGATCCCCTCGGCCAGGCAGTTGGCGACCGTGGAGAAGTAGGTGTCCTCGTAGAAGACGCCCTCCGGGAACCAGACGTTGTTGCGGCGCAGGAAGTCGACCCGGTAGAGCTTCGCCGCGGCGATCGGGTCGGTGACCATCGTCGGGAACTCGGCGAGGTTCTGCACCCGGCGGCGCATGGCGTACACCTCGGGGGCCCAGATCTCGGAGGTGCCGTTCTCCTTGTTGACGCGCAGCGCCTGGCCCGCGGTGATGTCGCAGCCGGACTCGAGGGCATCGTTGACGAGGATCTCGCACGCGCGGTGCGGCAGCTCGTCGTCCGCGTCCAGGAACATCACGTACGCCCCGGCGGCCCCTGCTATGCCGTTGTTCCGCGGGGCACCCACGCCGCCGCTGTTCTGCGGCCGGCGCAGCAGCCGGACCCGCGGGTCGTTGTTCGACACGCCCCCGACCACCTCGACGGTGTCGTCGGTGGACGCGTCGTCGACGACGAGAACCTCGACGTACGGGTACGTCTGGTTGAGCGCGGACTGCAGGGCCCGTCCGACGGTGCCGGCCGCGTTGTACGCGGGGATGACGACGGTCACCCAGACCGCCACCTGGTCCCGGCCGGGATGGTGGGGCGTCGGGCTCATCGCAGGCGACCTTCGGTGTGGGGCCGGACATCCGTGGCCGGCACGCCTGCCGCGACGGGGAGTGAACTGCCCGGTCTTGGTTCCGTAGGCAGGGAAGGCTTTGACGACACCCGCCGCATGACCCCTCTGTTCATATCGGTCCGCTCGCTCGGCCATCCGCAGGTGACGCGGACGTCACCTGGTGATCATCAGGCCTGAAAAATGGTACATACGAGCGTGATAAAGAACTGCCGCCGAAAACGTCGGGAATCTCATACCGAACCCGTACAACCTTCGATCACGCCAGTACGTCCTGGTGGGCCGAAGGCGGCTGCTCCGTTCACCGCTCCGAACGGTCCGCGTCCCGCACTGCTTCGAAGGGCGTGAACTGCAGTCCGTCGGCGTCAGGCTTCTGCCGGGCGATCATCAGACGCCCGTCGGTCCCCATCCCCGCGACGACCGCCCTGCCGGAGGCGTCCGTGGCTGTCGCCGGGGGCACCAGGGATCTCGCGCCGAGGGGCTGCCACCAGATCCCCGAGTCCGGTCGTCCGTCGGGATACGCGCCCACCAGTGGAGTGCCGTCGGCTCCCGCTCGGGCCAGCACCGTGCTGTTCCACCCGCCGATGAAGACCCCTGCCACGGAGCTGGTGCCGCCGCGTCCCGCCGACACCCCCAGGCTCACCCCTCCCGGACCCACGGAACGGGCATGGTCGGCGGACTGCCAGACGCAGTATTCGTGGCCGGGGCTGTTGTCGAATCGCGCCACGGCCGAGCCGGACCAGCCGCCGGCGGCGTCCACCGACAGCGTGCCGGCGATCGGGCTCAGGGGGAGCTGCGCGTCCTCCTGCCAGGAGTCGCCGGCCTGTCGCCAGTGCACCACCGCCGCCGCGTCCCGGGTGCGGGCGTACACCTCGATCGTGCCGTCCGGCGCCGTCGCCGCCTTGATCTCGTCGGAGACCCGCAGCCCCCGGAGGTGCTCCCACGCGGACAGGGCGCCGTTGGCCTGCTGCCGGAGGGTGCTGATGCTGTGGCCCACGTTGCGGACGAAGACGTGGAGGGCGCCCTGTGCGTCGAGGGCACCGCTGGGCACGCCCATCTGCCGGGCCTTGCGCCAGTCGCCCGCGTTCGGGCCGCCCATGCTGTGCCAGGCCGCGAGGGCACGCCCCGTCTGGTATTGCGTGGCGTGCACGATGGCCACGTCGGCCCCGCCGTCCTTGCGCTTGGTGCGACGGAGGCCGATGAGGTGGACGTAGCCCCCGGGGCCGTGGACGAGTGTGAGCGCCGGCATCAGCCTCGGTCCCGACAGCAGGCTGGGGCCCACCCACTCCTGCGAGCCGGGGCGGCTCTCGTGCCACCGGACGATCCCGGCGGCGGTGGGAAGGTAGGCGGACAACCGTCCGTCGCCTCCCCGGGCCAGCCAGTTGTTGGGGAGGGGATAGCGTTGTCCGGCGGACGAGCCGGCGGCTTCCCGGTGACCCGCCCAGACGCACTCCACCAACGTCGGGTTCCCCGAGTTCCGCTGGTAGGTTCTGGCGGCCTCGAGGGCCAGCCGTGCGGCCTTCCCGCGCTCCTCCGGCTCGTCCGCGGCCGTGTGGGCGGGGTCGGGGTCGTGGGTGCGCACCAGGACGGGACCTGTCTCACGGCAGACGGCGGCAAGCGCGGCGACGGCAGCCTTCTCGTCTCCCCGCGCCGCGTCCAGCAGCCACGCTTCGCAGCGCGCCGGTCCGTCGAGCCCCAGCCAGATACCGGGCAGTGCGAGACCCGCTCTCCGCGCCGCCCGCTCCTCCCGCCAGCGCCCCCCGCCCGACCACTGGGCGAGCCCTTGCCGCAGGGCTTCCCGGGAGCGGTCGTCACCTGCCGTCAGACAGACCACGACCAGCGGTGCGCTTCTGAGCTCGGGCGACATCAGCAGCCGGACGTCCTCCGGACAGGCCGCGACGAGCATCGTTGCCGCCGGAGGTGCCGACGCCGACGTGCCCGGGCGCCGCATCGCCTCACGCACCTGTGCACGCCCCATTGCGGATGGCCTCCACTAAGTCCTGACAAGCACGTGATTGCCGTCAGGCAAACACGTGTGTTACTCGATACGACCTGAAATTGAACCATGCCCGACGAACGGGTGATCGGACTGACAGTGCATACTGCAGTTCGATACCGAACGGTGTCCCCTGGCCGACGTCCTGGAATCCCCCACATCTCTCAGGTGCAGGGCCAGTCCGAGTCCTCGGCGCCGCCATCGGGGCGGCCCCGGCCAGAGTTCAGAGAGTCCTGTGATGAGTCACGCCGTACAGTCCCCGCCCCGGAGGCGGCGCGCCCCTGGAAAGCGCGGCAAGGGAAAGATCATCGCGCTTTGCCTCGCCGCCTTTCTCCTGCTCAGCTGCGGTTTGCTCTACTGGGCGTACGCCCGCCTGGACAACAACATCGACAGCGTCGACCTCGAGAAGGCTCTCGGGAACGACCGGCCCGAGAAGATCGAGACCGGGGCGCGGGACATCCTCGTCGTCGGGTCGGACTCCCGGGCCGGAGCCGAGAACAAGCAGCTCGGCGGGGGTGTGAACGTCAGCGGAGGACGCTCCGACACCACCATGGTCGTGCACATTCCCGAGGGGCGGCGGCGAGCGACCGTCGTGAGCATCCCCCGCGACACCCTCGTCACCCGGCCCCATTGCCAAAAGGCTGACGGGAGCACGCTGCCGAAGGCCGAGCGTGTGATGTTCAATTCCGTGTACGCGCTGGGCGGGCCCGCCTGCGTGGTCAAGACCGTCGAGTCGATGACCAAGGTGCGGATGGACCACTACATGGAGGTCGACTTCGCGGGCTTCAAGGAGCTCGTGGACGCGCTCGGCGGGGTGACCCTCGACCTGGAGGAGCCGATCGACAGCCCCAAGACCGGTCTCGTCCTCGACGCCGGCAGCCACAAGCTGGACGGCGCCCAGTCGCTCGCCTTCGTCCGTACGCGCTACGGCTACAAGGACGGCAGCGACCTGGGCCGGATAGGTCTGCAGCAGCAGTTCATCCTGGCGCTGCTGGACGAGGTGAAGAACCAGGACCTGACCACCAGCCCCACCAAGCTCTACACGATCGCCGATACGGCGACACAGACGCTCACGACGGACGAGGGGCTGAACTCGGTCAGGAAGCTGGCATCCTTCGGCAGGAGTCTGCAGGGGCTGGACACCGGGAACATGGACATGATCATGATGCCGGTGATGTACGACAAGCAGGACCCGAACCGGGTCGTCGCCAAGGAGCCCCTCGCGGGCAAGGTGTGGGACGCCGTCCGCAACGACCGGCCGCTCCCGGCGGAAGCCACGGAGAAGGCGGCCGAGTAGGACGCGGCCGTCCCGCACACGTCCGCGCCTCGTCGCCCGGTTCCCTTCGCGGACCGGGCGACGAGGCGTCACTCGCGCACCGGCGGGCGCTGGAACTGCGCCATCCGCAGCGTCTGTTCGTTCACGTCCTGCCCGTCCAGATCCTGCTGGTAGCGGTTGTCGTGGTAGAGGTCTTCCGCGAAGGCGTCCGGATCCAGCGGCCGGCGATGCCGGCCCCGGCGTACGGAATCGGGGATGCCGACCATACGCGGCGCGGTCTCCAGCCGGCTCAGCTCCCGGTTGTAGTCCCGGGTGGACAGCCAGAACTTGTACATGATCACGAGCTCGAAGAGCATCAGCAGCGCCGCGGAGACCGCGGTGACCGCGAGGAGGTGCGACGCTCCGGCCAGCGGGCCGACGATGAAGATGAACATCTGGAACTCGATGCCGCTGATCAGGTGAGGCCGGATGCGGCTGCTCAGCAGGGCCTGACGGAACCGCGCGTACCAGGGGAAGCGGTGCCGGAACTGGGCGTGCAGATCCACGACCCCCTCCGTCCGTCCGGCGATGATCTCGGTCTCGATGCCGGGGTTGTCCCGCAGCAGGTCCTCCATGAAGACGACGCGGGGCGCGCCCGCGACCGCGACCTGCCGTTCCTCCGCGAGCTGGGCCGTCAATTTTTCGATCTTGGTGCGCATCCCCATGCGCATCTTGTAGATCTGCAGGGCGTCGACGTAGCGCAGCATGTCCAGGAAGACGACACCGAGGGCCGCGAGCAGGAAGAGATCGTTGTCGGTGCGCAGGTACTGGCCGCCCATGAGCGCCAGCGCGCAGAACAGCACGCGAATGCGGTCGAAGACGTAGTCGAGCCAGCCGCCGAAGACGGTGCCGTTGCCCTTCAGCCGGGCGAGCTTCCCGTCGATGCAGTCGAAGATGAAGCTGAGGTGGTACAGGCCGGCGCCGATCAGCAGCGAAGTCTGGTCGCCGCGGGCGAAGAACCCGGCTGCCCCGAGTCCCAGGAAGAGTGCCGCCCAGGTGACTCCGTTGGGAGTGATGAACCGGAAGCGTGCCATCACGCACAGCATCCGGGTCGCGACGGGGTCCACCAGCAGCACCGTCCACCAGGCGTCCCGCTTCTTGCAGGTCAGCTTCTGGACAGCCCGAAGTGACAGTCCGGTCATAACTCCTCGTCCGCGTGAGATCACAGAGGGTCGCCCTGTCCGCAGCCCTGTGTTCTGACCGGAATCCGCGGAAATGCTGCGCCGGAATATCTCTCCGGTGTCTTTGACCGAACGATTGTATGTATACCTGGGTTCGATCAAGGTTGCGTCGGGCATTGCCTATCTCACACGGGATCACGTACAACCCTGTGCGACCTTCGGGAGTCTCCTTGCCTCACGACGTCGCACCTGGCTGCCGACGCCGTGCGGGGGACCCGGGGACGTACGCATACGATGCCGCGGTGACCTACCTGATTACGGGCGGCGCCGGTTACATCGGCGCCCATGTCGTACGCGCGATGAGGGCTGCCGGCGAAGAGGTGGTGGTCTACGACGACCTCTCCACCGGTGACTCCGGCCGCGTCCCCGACGAGGTGCCGCTGGTCGTCGGTTCGACCCTCGACGGCGGACTCCTGGGCCGGACCCTCTCGGAACACGGCATCACCGGTGTGGTGCATCTGGCCGCCAAGAAGCAGGTCGGCGAGTCCGTCGAGAGGCCGCTGTACTACTACCGCGAGAACGTGCAGGGGCTGCGGACGCTGCTCGAAGCCGTCGCGGCCGGTGCTGTCCGGAGTTTCGTCTTCTCCTCCTCGGCGGCCGTCTACGGCATGCCGGACGCCGGCCTGGTCACGGAGGACACGCCCTGCTCACCGATGAGCCCGTACGGCGAGACCAAGCTGGCCGGCGAGTGGATGGTGCGTGCGGCCGGGCGGGCGCACGGTTTCGCCACCGCTTGTCTGCGCTACTTCAACGTCGCCGGGGCGGGCACCCCCGAACTTGCCGACACCGGGGTGTACAACCTTGTTCCCATGGTCTTCGAGAAGATCACGGCGGGCGCCGCGCCGGTGATCTTCGGTGACGACTACGCGACTGCCGACGGCACCTGTGTCCGCGATTTCATTCACGTCGAAGACCTTGCCGACGCCCATGCCGCCGCGGCCGGCAAGCTTGCGAGCCTGTCCGAGCCGACGGACCTGACCTGCAACATCGGCAGGGGGGAGGGCGTTTCCGTGCGGGAGATGGTCGATCTGATCCGCTCGGTGACCGGCTACGGCGAGGCGACCCCCGAGATCGCACCGCGCCGCGCCGGTGACCCCGCGCGAGTGGTCGCCTCCGCGGAGCGGATCATGAAGGAACTGGGCTGGTCCGCGAAGTACGACGCCGCGGCCATGGTGCGTTCGGCCTGGGACGGCTGGTGCCTGCGCCATCCGGAGGCGAGGAGGCCGAGGGGCTGAGTACGACGGGCCGCGCGACCTCGAGGCGCCGCCTTTCCGGAGGCGGAAGCGGCGCCCGTCAGCTGTCCACGGACTACCGCGTCGAGCGCGGCCCCCGCCGCTGCGGCAGCGGCACCACCGCCCCGCCGCCTCCCGCGGCGGACGGGAAGGGCACCGCCGTCGGGGGCAGGCCGGCGCACTGGCGCAGCAGCTCGCACCACGCCGTCAGATGACCGCCCAGCGCCGTCGGCACCTCCTGCGGCGTCCACGACGCGCGGATCTCGATCCGGGTGGTGGGGGCACGGTTCGCCATCCCGCCGAAGTAGTGCGACGCCGCCCGCGTCACGGTGCCGCTCGCCTCCCGGTACGTGACCCCCCGGGCGCCCAGCGCGCCCGTCAGCCAGGACCAGCACACCTCCGGGAGCAGCGGGTCGGCGGCCATCTCGGGCTCCAGGTCCGCCCGTACCAGCGTCACCAGCCGGAACGTCCCGGCCCACGCCTCGTGCCCGTCCGGGTCATGCAGCAGCACCAGCCGGCCGTCCGCCAGCTCCTCGTCGTCCTGCAGGACCGCGGCCTCCGTCGCATAGGCGTACGGGGCCAGCCGGCGCGGCGCCCTGATGGGCTCCAGCCGCACCCCGGACGGCACCGACGCCGTCCGCAGTGCCTCCACCGCTTGGCGGAACGAAAGCGGGGCCCCGTCCTCCTCGGGGGTATCTCGATGATGATCATCAGCCAGGTGTCCAGGAGCCGCTGCCATGCCGGAAGAGTAGGGCCTGGACGGTGGATCAGGTCACCAACCACGCGGGCAGGGGCCGATATCCGGTGACTTGAGGGCTTGTGGAGTCGTGCGGACGGGCGTGTCCGGGGCAGGTCCGGAGCCCGGTCTCACGCGTGCGAAGATGCGGGGGTGAGTTCTCCTGCATCCGAGCACAGCGCGCCGTCCGCGGCGAGGGATTCCGCCTTCCTGAAGGCCTGCCGGCGCGAGCCCGTCCCGCACACCCCCGTGTGGTTCATGCGACAGGCGGGCCGGTCGCTCCCCGAGTACCGCAAGGTGCGCGAGGGCATCGCGATGCTCGACTCCTGCATGATGCCGGAGCTCGTCACCGAGATCACCCTGCAGCCGGTGCGCCGGCACGGCGTGGACGCCGCCATCTACTTCAGCGACATCGTGGTCCCCCTCAAGGCCATCGGCGTCGACCTCGACATCAAGCCCGGCATCGGCCCCGTCGTCGCCCGGCCGATCCGCTCCCGCGCGGACCTCGCGCAGCTGCGCGCCCTCGGGCCCGAGGACGTCCCGTACGTCACCGAGGCCGTGCGGATGCTCGTCGCCGAGCTCGGCGCGACGCCGCTCATCGGCTTCGCCGGGGCGCCGTTCACGCTGGCCAGCTATCTGGTCGAGGGTGGGCCGTCAAAGAACCACGAGCACACCAAGGCCCTGATGTACGGGGACCCGGAGCTGTGGGCCGAGCTCCTGGACCGGCTTGCCGTCATCACCTCCGCGTTCCTGAAGGTCCAGATCGAGGCCGGCGCCTCCGCCGTGCAGCTCTTCGACTCCTGGGTGGGCGCGCTGAAGCCGGCGGACTACCGGCGGTTCGTCATGCCGCACTCCGCGAAGGTCTTCGACGCCGTCGCCGGGTACGGGGTGCCGCGCATCCACTTCGGCGTCGGTACGGGCGAGCTGCTGGGCCTGCTGGGCGAGGCGGGGGCCGACGTGGTCGGCGCCGACTGGCGGGTGCCGCTGGACGAGGCGGCGCGGCGGGTGGGGCCCGGTAAGGCCATTCAGGGCAACCTGGATCCGGCGGTGCTCTTCGCGCCGGAGGCGGCCGTACGGGCGCAGACCGACGAGGTGCTCGAGGCCGCGCGCGGGCTCGAGGGGCATGTGTTCAACCTCGGGCACGGGGTGATGCCGGACACCGATCCGACGGTGCTGACGCGGCTGGTGGAGTACGTGCACGAGCGCACGGCGCGCTGATTCAGGCGGTCAGGGCGAGGTAGGTCCACAGGGCGCTGTCCTCGCCGCCGACGAACGGCAGGCGTGCGGCGGCCTCGCGCAGCTCCGGTACGGTCATCCAGCCCCACCAGGCGATCTCCCGCGGGTTCGCGGTGATCGCGGCGATGGTGGCGGCGTCCAGCCGGGCTTCGTGTACACCGAGCCAGTACCGGCCGTACCGGCCGTGGATGATCCGCTTGAACACCAGCGGCGGAGGTGCGGGCAGCCGGATGCCGAACTCCTCGCGCAGCTCGCGGGCGGCGGCCTCGCCGTATCCCTCGCCCACGTTCGCGGCGCCGCCGGCCACCGAGTCGTAGTGGCCGGGGTGGCGGCTGTCGTCGTCCGGGCGGCGGTGGACCAGGACGCGGTCGTCGGGGTCCCGGCAGACGGTCACCGCGATGCGGTGGAGGAGGTTCGCGCGTTGGGCCTCGGCGCGGTCCACCACGCCGATGACGCGGTCGTGTTCGTCCACCTGATCGACTGGTTCGGCCATGCGGGGCAGTCTGTCAGACGGGTATTCGAATTATCCTCGCATTTCCTTGGTCACTGCCGCCGCGGCCTTGCGGGCCGCGATCAGGATCGGGTCCCAGGCCGGGGAGAACGGTGGGGCGTAGCCGAGGTCCAGGGAGATCATCTGCTCGACCGTCATGCCCGCCGTCAGGGCCACCGCGGCCACGTCGACGCGTTTGCCGGCGCCCTCGCGGCCGACGATCTGGACGCCCAGCAGCCTTCCCGTGCGGTGTTCGGCGAGCATCTTCACCGTCATGGGGGCGGCGCGCGGGTAGTAGCCGGCGCGGCTCGTCGACTCGATCGTCACCGTCACGTACCGCAGGCCCACCTCGCGGGCCTGCGCCTCCAGCAGGCCCGTACGGGCGATCTCCAGGTCGCAGACCTTGGACACCGCCGTGCCGACGACGCCGGGGAAGGTGGCGTAGCCGCCGCCCACGTTCGTGCCGATGACTTGGCCGTGCTTGTTCGCGTGCGTGCCCAGCGCGATGTGGCGGGTGTGGCCGGACACCAGGTCCAGGACCTCGACGCAGTCGCCGCCCGCCCAGATGTTCTCCTGGCCGCGGACCCGCATCGCCAGGTCCGTCAGCAGGCCGCCGTGCGGGCCGGTCGGCAGGCCCGCGTCCCGGGCGAGGGTCGTCTCCGGGCGTACGCCGAGGCCGAGGACCACCACGTCCGCCGGGTACTCGCTGTTCTCCGTGGTCACCGCACGGGCCCTGCCGTCGGCGTCCGTGAGGACGGCGGTGGCCGCCGCGCCCGTCACCGTGTGGATGCCCATGCCGTTCATCGCCGTGTGCACCAGGCGGCCCATGTCCGGGTCGAGGGTGCTCATCGGCTGGTCGGAGGCCTCCAGGACGGTCACGTCGATGTCGCGGTGGCGGAACGCCTCGGCCATCTCGACGCCGATGTAGCCGGCGCCGACCACCACGGCGCGGCGGACGTGGTCCTTGTGCAGGGCGTCCAGCAGGGCCTGGCCGTCGTCCAGGGACTGGATGCCGTGGACGCCTTCGGCGTCGATGCCGGGGAGTTTCGGACGGACGGGGCGGGCGCCGGTGGCGATCACCAGGTGGTCGAAGCCGTGCCAGCGTTCGTCGGCGGTGGGGTCGTCGAGGTCGCGGGTGCGGACGCACTGGCGGTCGAGGTCGATCTCCGTGACCTCGGTGCGGGTGCGGAGGTCGATGCCTCGGGCGCGGTGCTCTGCGGGGGTTCTGGCGATGAGGGCGTCGCGGTCCGTTACCTCGCCTCCTACCCAGTAGGGGATGCCGCAGGCGGAGTAGGACGTGAAGTGGCCGCGTTCGAAGGCGGTGATCTCCAGGTCGTGGTCCGGTTTGAGTCTTCGGGCCTGGGACGCGGCGGACATTCCTGTTGCGTCGGCGCCGATGATTACGAGTCGCTCGTTCGCCCCCACGATGTGCGGTCCTTTCGTCACCGGTGTGGGGTCCACGCTAACGGTGCGTCGGCGGTTCGGGGGCTCCGCCCCCTGGCCCCCGGGTCGGTGCGGTTGCGCTGCTGGGGCTCCGCCCCAGACCCCGTTCGGCGCTTCGCGCCTCGGCCTCAAACGCCGCGTCGCCCCGGAGCGAAGGCGGAGGAAGCGTAACCGGACCAGACGACGCGACTAGGCGACGGGAGGGCTGGAAGGTGGCTGACTTGCGCTGTCGGGTCCGGTCGGGTGACGGGGAGGGCTACTTGGCGTTGCCCGCCAGCCCGCCAGCCCGCCAGCCCGCCAGCCCGCCAGCCCGCCAGCCCGCCAGCCCGCCAGCCCGCCAGCCCGCCAGCCCGCCAGCCCGCCAGCCCGCCAGCCCGCCAGCCCGCCAGCTAACGCCTTACGCCCCGGCGTTTCGGCGCCTCAGCGCCCCCGCAGGGATATCGCCCCGCAGGGGCGCCGTACGGCGGGCCGGTGGTTCGGTTTCGGGCGGTGCGTCTGCTAGTCCGTCTCCGTTTCCCGTGCCGGGGCCGGCTTCCACGCCGACGGCGGCGGGGGCGGGGTGGGCGTGTGGTGGAGGAAGCGGCGGTACGCCAGGAAGAGGAGCGCGGCGAGGGTGGCGAACGGGAGGGTTGCCGCCAGGACCACCGCTATCCAGCGCAGCGTCGTGACGAACGCGTGCCAGCCGGACGACAGGGCCGAGAGGACCGTCGGGTCCTCGTCCGCGGGCGGCGGGGGCGGGGACTTGGGGGGCCTGGAGATCGTCAGGGTGATCGTGCCCAGCGAGGTGCGGTCCGCGAGGGACTTCTGCTGGGCCAGGAGGGACTCCAGGTTCGCCTGGCGCGTGGAGAGCTCCGACTCCAGCGAGACCACGTCCGTGAGCTTCGTCGCCGACGACATCAGCCGCCGGATCCGGTCCACGCTCGCGCGGGCGGACCGCACCCGGCTCTCGACGTCGACGACCTGGTCGGTGACGTCCTGCACCTTGACCTCGCGCGTCAGCAGCTTGTCGCCGAGCCGTACGACCTCGTCCAGCGTCTCGTCGTACGTCCCGGACGGGACCTTGAGCGTGAGCGTCGCCTGCTCCTCGTTCCGCGTCGACTCGTTGGAGACGTAGCCCCCCGCCGCCTCGGCCGCCGTGCGGGCACCGGCCGCCGCGGCGGTCACGTCCTTCGCCCGTACGGTCACCCGTGCCGTGCGGATGAGTGCCGCCGGGGACAGCTTTGCCGGGGCGGGGGACGCCTGGTCGGCGCCCGAGGCGCCCTTCTGGTCCGCCTCCGGTGCCCCCATGTCCTGGCTCATGCTCTTGTCGCCGGACGAGGAGGAGGCCGAGTCCTCGTCCGCGCCGCTGCTGCAGCCCGTCAGTGTGAGCGCCGCCGCCAGCAGCAGCGTGGCGAGCGCCGGGATGCCTCTGCGCATCGTTGATTACCCCCCGAGGTCGGTTTCGTGTGCCCCTCTGACGTGGCGCGGGGGGCGCCGGTTGCCGCTCACGGTTCCGGGGAGGTCACGGTCGGGACTCGTATCGGCGTCTGAGAGAGTGGCGGTATGAAGGTCTTGGTCATCGGAGGCGGGATCGCGGGGCTGGCCGCGGCGCGGAGGCTCGTGCGCGGTGGCGCCGAGGTCACGGTGCTGGAGGCGGCCGACCGCGTCGGCGGCAAGTTGTACGCGGGGGAGCTCGAGGGGCTGCCCCTCGACCTGGGCGCCGAGTCGCTGCTCGCCCGGCGGCCCGAGGCCGTGGGGCTCGCCCGTGACGTGGGGCTCGGCGACGCGCTCCAGCCGGTGGCCATGGGAGGCGCCGCGGTGTGGACGCGCGGGGAGCTGCGGCCGATGCCGCGGGGGCACGTGATGGGCATCCCCGGGTCGCCCGAGGCGGTGGCCGGGGTCGTGTCGGAGGAGGGCGTGGAGGCCGTCCGGCGTGAGGCGTCGCTGCCGGCGGAGGAGGTCGGCGAGGACGTCGGCGTGGGGGAGTACGTGGCCCGGCGGTTCGGGCGCGAGGTCGTCGACCGGCTCGTCGAACCGCTGCTCGGCGGGGTGTACGCGGGCGACGCGTACCGGATCTCCCTGCGCGCCGCGATGCCCGCCCTGTTCGACGCCGTCCGCGAGCACCCGACGCTGACCGAGGCCGTCCACGCCGTGCAGGGCGCCACGCCCGCCGGCAGCGGTCCGGTGTTCCTGGGCATCGACGGCGGCATCGGCCGGCTCCCGCTCGCCGTCGCCGACGACGTACGGGCGGCCGGGGGCACGGTCCGCACCGGTGTCACCGTCACCGCGCTGCGGCCGGTCGACGGCGGCTGGCGGGCGCTCACCGAGGACGCCAAGTACGAGGCCGACGCCGTCGTCCTGGCCCTGCCGGCCGGGCCCGCCGCGCGGCTGCTGCGGGTCGCGGCGCCGGACGCGGCGCGCGAGCTGGACGAGGTCGAGTACGCGTCGATGGCCCTGGTCAGCATGGCCTTCCGGCGCCAGGAGGTCGAGGACGTACTGCCGGCGGGCACCGGGTTCCTGGTGCCGTCGGTGGACGGGCGGACCATCAAGGCGTCCACGTTCTCCTCCCGCAAGTGGGACTGGGCGGGCGACGACGAGCTGTTCCTGCTGCGTACGTCCGTCGGCCGCTACGGGGACACCGCGGACCTCGAGCGGGAGGACGGCGAGCTCGTCGACCTCTCCCTGAAGGACCTGCACACGGCCGTGGGGCTGGCCGCGAAGCCCGTCGCGTCGCTGGTCACCCGGTGGAACGACGGGCTGCCGCAGTACGCCGTCGGACACGTCGACCGCGTCGGGCGGATCCGCGCCGCGCTGCCCGCCGGGGTCGTGGTGTGCGGGGCGCTGTACGACGGGGTGGGCATCCCGGCGGTCATCGCGAGCGCGGACAGGGCCGCCGCGGAAACGCTGGGTGCGCCTGGGACAATGGACGCATGACTGCCGCATCAGACCGCATCCCCAATGCGGGCAAGAAAGCAAAGGACCTCAACGAGGTCATCCGCTACACCCTCTGGTCGGTGTTCCGGCTCCGTGACGCCCTCCCCGAGGACCGTGCCGGGTACGCCGACGAGGTGCAGGAGCTGTTCGACCAGCTCGCGGCCAAGGATGTCGTCGTACGCGGTACGTATGACGTGTCCGGTCTGCGGGCCGACGCGGACGTGATGATCTGGTGGCACGCGGAGACGGCCGACGCCCTGCAGGAGGCGTACAACCTCTTCCGCCGCACCAGGCTGGGCCGCGCCATGGAGCCGGTCTGGTCGAACATGGCGCTGCACCGGCCGGCGGAGTTCAACCGCTCGCACATCCCGGCGTTCCTGGCCGACGAGAACGCCCGCGCGTATGTCTCCGTGTACCCCTTCGTCCGCTCGTACGACTGGTACGTGATCCCGGACGAGGACCGCCGCCGCATGCTCGCGGACCACGGCAAGATGGCGCGCGGCTACCCGGACGTCCGGGCCAACACCGTCGCGTCCTTCGCGCTGGGCGACTACGAGTGGATCCTGGCCTTCGAGGCGGACGAGCTGCACCGCATCGTGGACCTCATGCGCCATCTGCGCGGCTCGGAGGCCCGCCTCCACGTCCGCGAGGAGGTCCCGTTCTACACGGGCCGCCGCAAGGAACTCCCGCAGCTCGTCGCCGAACTGGCCTGACGCTGCTCCCCGCCACCCCGGCCCTGCACCGGCCTCAGGACCGGGGCAGCGGGCTCGGCCCGAACCAGCGGGCCGTCAGCTCCCCCTGAGGAAGGTCCGCCAGGACCTCCACGGCCCAGCACGCCTCCGTCCGGTGCACCGGCTCCGCTATCGCCCGGAGCACCACCGGCACCGCGAACCCCGCCGCCGCCAGTGCCTCCGCGAGGGCCCCGAGCCGCCCGTGGCCGTCCGCCCCGGCGCAGCGCGCCAGCGCGTCCCGTACCGCCGGGTCCGCCAGAGCGGGGTCGGCCCGCACCGCCGCCACGGCCTCCCGGGCGCGCGCCAGCAGACCGGCCCAGGCGGCGAAGGGGAACTCCGCCGAGTCCGGCACCCGCAGCGAATACAGCGGCTCGCCCTCCTCGTCCGGCTGCTCGGCCACCGGATGACCCCCGGGCGTCGTCACCCACCGCACGCCGGGCAGCGTACGCAGCTCGTGCCAGTCCCGCGTCTCCGGCCGCACCGCGACGTCCGGGCCCGGGCGTACGACCCCGAACGCCGCGTCCGTCGGCGGCGTCACCGCGTCCAGGTCCTCGTCCTCCCCCCGGAACGCGAACCGGCACAGCAGCGCCAGCATCGGCCCCGGATGCCGCAGCTCCGGGTCGTGCAGGGCGACCGCGCGGCACAGCAGGTCCAGCTCCGGCCACGACATCACGTGCGGATGGAAGTGCGCCTGGTCGTCCCAGCCCACCGTGACGGGCTCGGACCGCCCGGGCGCCCGGAGCGCGAGATCCACGTACTCCAGCCCGAGCGTCACGTCGAGGACCAGCTCGAAGCCCCCTCCGAGCTCGAACCGCGCGACCTGCGACTCCTGTTCCTCCGCGTCCTCGTCCCAGAGGTCGGGGGCGTCGTCGTCGAAGAGGTACGCGGGCCAGAAGTCGGCCTCGCGCATCCGTCGGGCCAGTGCGTCGTCGAGGGGCATGGGACCACGCTAGTGGCAGGGGCCGACAGCGGGATCAGGCCTCCGGGGTCTCCAGCTTCGCCTTCGGCTCCGGGTGGGGGCCGCAGGACGCGTCGGAGTCCGGGACGGTGCCGTGCAGGAAGTACGCGTCCACATGGCCGTTGACGCACGGGTTCGGGCCGCCGGCGATGCCGTGGGAGCCCGAGCCGCGCTCCGTGATCAGCGTGGAGCCCGCCAGCCGCCGGTGCAGCTCCTTCGAGCCCTCGTACGGGGTCGCCGCGTCCCGCTCGGCGGCGAGGACGAGCACCGGCGGCAGCTCGCCGGGCGCGGTGCGGACGTCCGCCGGGCGCTGCCGCGGGGCCTTCCAGTACGCGCACGGCAGGTTCATCCACACGTTGTCCCAGGTCTCGAACGGCGCGCGGACGGCGAGGCGGGTGTTGTCGCGGTCCCACACCGCGAAGTCCGTCGGCCACGCCGCGTCGTTGCACTCCACCGCCGTGTAGACGGCGTTGCCGTTCTCCTCGGCGGCCCGCTCCTCGGGGGCGGGCGCCGCGAAGTCCACCAGCGCCGCCGGCCGGCCCGCCGCGTACTCCGCCAGCGCGGTGGCCGCGGTCGGCCAGAAGTCGTCCGCGTACCCGGTCCGCAGGAACGCCGCCTGCAGCTGCGTGCTGCCGACCTTGCCCCCGGCCGGCTCCTTCTCCACCGCCGTCCGCACCCGGTCGTACGAGCGCGCCACCGCGTCCTCGGTGCGGCCCAGCCCGTACACGTTGTCGTGCTTCGCCACCCAGCGGCGGAAGTCCGACCAGCGGTTCTCAAAGGCCAGGGACTGGATCAGGTTGTTCTCGTACCAGATCTTCCGCGGGGTCGGGTCGACCGCGCTGTCGAAGACGAACCGTCCGACGCGCTCGGGGAAGAGGGTGGCGTACAGGGCGCCGAAGTACGTGCCGTACGAGGCGCCCAGGTAGTTGAGTTTCGGCTGGCGCAGGGCGGCGCGCAGGACCTCGAGGTCGCGGGCGTTGTTCAGGGACGTGTAGTGCTCGATGCCGCGGTTGGCGGCGCAGCCCGCCGCGTACGCCTTGGCGTCCTCGACGCCGGCCGCCTTGTCGTGCGCGGTCGGCTGCTGCGGGCTGTTCGAAGGGGCCTTCCCGAACTCGTCCGGGTGCTGGCAGGACAGCGGCGCGTTGGGGGTGACGCCGCGCGGGGCGTAGCCGGTGAAGTCGTACGCGCGGGCCAGCTTCTGCCACTCCGGGAGCCGGCTGAGCAGCGGGAAGTACGTGCCGGAGCCGCCGGGGCCGCCGGGGTTGAACACCAGCGCGCCCAGGCGTGCCCGCTTGGGGCCCGTCGCCGGGGTGTGGCTGACCAGGAGCTCCAGCTGCTCGCCGTCGGGATCGGCGTAGTCCAGGGGGACGTTCACGGTGCCGCAGCGGACCGCCTTCGGGAGGTCCTCGGACTCGGGACAGTCGCCGAAGGTGATGCCCGCGCGCTCGGCGTGTTCGGCGGCCACCTCCACGCCGTGCCGCGCCGCCTGCTGGGGGTGGGAGTCGGCGGGGGCGGTCGCCAGACCGGTGAGAGCGAGTGAACCGAGGATTCCGTACAGCACTGCAGCCCTCAACGGCTGATCCCTTCGGGGGTGGTGTCGACGATGCGTCGATGACAAAAGGGATGATTCGTTGAGCACTTGGTGAAGTAAAGGACGCCGCCGGGGTGTCGGCGCGCGCCCCGGAAAAGTCCTCCTATTCGCCCAGCCGGGCCTGCGGCGCGCGCTCCCGGCGCCCGGCGCCCAGCAGCGCCTGCCGCAGCGCGGGCTCGGGCAGGGCGGCCGGTCCGCGCACCGCGAGCGCGGTCAGCAGGGCGTGCTCGTCGGTCACCGCCCCGGCGGTCCGCTGCCGGGGCACGGCGAGGCGGGCGAGCGCCTGCTGTCCCGCGTACGACGCCCAGTCGGTGTGGTGGCGGATCTCCAGCCGCGAGATCAGCAGACTGCCCGCGACTAGCAGCAGCGGCAGTACGAACCAGCCGCCGACCGCGGGCGCCGGCACGTGCGGCGGGGCGAGCGCGGTGGCGGCCAGCCACAGACTGAGCACGGCGGCCCCCGCCTTGCGCACGGACCGCACGCCCGCCGTGACCGCGGCCCGTACCTCGGGCGGCACCGCCAGCCCCGTGCGGGCCAGGTCCTCGCCGAGCGCCGTCATCGGCTCCGACCCGGCGGCCGCGGCGTGTACGTCGGCGATCCTGGCCTGCCCGTACGAGCCGATCGCGGCGAGCACCCCGCGCTCCAGGGCGTCGTGGGGCTCGGGGTCGACGACGGTCACCCAGCCGGTGTGGGCCAGCAGCAGCCGGCGGGCGCGGGCCATCCGCACCAGCACCAGGTCCGTGACCCGGCGCGGGCCGCCGGCCAGGAAGGCGGTCTGGGGGAGGGTGAGTTCACCGGGCGGCCCGGCGTCCGGGTACGGATCGGGCCACCGCCCCGCGGCGAAGGCGGCCCGGGACAGCCGGGCGCACGAGGTCAGGGCCGCGATCCAGGCCAGGAGGCCGAACATCACCCACATGGCCGAGTTGTATGTCACCGGGACGCCTTCGCGCCAGATGTTTCCGGGATCCGGTCAGGGTTTTCCGTACGAGGGTCCGCTCAGGACGACGAACCGCACGACGACCCGCCCCCGCACGAGGACCCCCCGCCACAGGACGATCCGCCGCCGCAGGAGGACCCCCCGCCGCACGACGACCCGCCCCCGCAGGACGACCCCCCGCCACAGGACGACGACCCGCCGCAGCCCCCGCTCCCGCTCCCGCCGCTGGACGACCCGCACCAGTTCGGCGTGTACGACGTGTCGGTGTACGACGGCGTGTTCGGGGCGGCCGGCGACCCCGCGGTCACCAGCGCCTGCCGCTGCACCGCCAGGAACTGATCCCGCAGCACGGCGTCCGTCAGCACCGCCGCCCCGCCCAGCGCCACCAGCGCGGCGACCGCCGGGACCCCGGCGCCGGGCGCCTCCCACGGATTCCGTCCCCGCAGCGTGACCAGGGCGTTCCGCCCGGCCTGCGTCATCCGGCCCTTCCCCGGGGAGTACACGGTGGCACCGACGATCAGCGCGAGGATCCCCGCGAAGAAGCCCGGGAAGATCTCCCACCGCTCCAGGGCGACCGCGAGGAACGGACACGCCAGCATGGTCACCGCCACGAACGCGACGTACAGCCGGAACGTCCGCCGCCACCGGCGCAGCACGTCCGCCCGCATCAGCAGCCCAGCCGCGGCGAGGGCATCCCCGATCTCCTGCACCGCCGGATCGCGCATGACCGTCGCCCGCACGGTGGCCAGCGGCGCCGTCCAGTCGCTGCCGACCGCCGTCAGCACCGCCCGCTCGACGGGCTCGCCCGCGACCGCCCGCAGCACCCGCACCCCGCCGTCGGTGATCCGGATCCGCCCGTCCTCGTGCATCGTGGCCAGCACGGTGTCCACCACGCGCCCCGGCCCGCCCGCGAGGAAGGCGCCCTCCAGCACGTCGGACGGCGTCCAGTGCTCCCCGCCGCTCGCGGTGCCCCTGGCCCGTACCGCCTCGGCACGCAGCCATACGAAAGCCCCGGCCAGCAGCGCCAGGACGACGACGAACCCCATCAGCGCGCCCCCCTTCCCAGCACGCCGCGCGCCCGGCGCAGCAGTTCACGCGTCCGGTGCGGCGCGGGGCTGCGCCGCTCGCGCCACCACTGCGCCAGCTCCCGGCGCGCACCCGGGTCGGCGGGCCGGCCGGCGTCCAGCAGATGGCGGGCGAAGGCCAGCGCGTCGTGCCGGTAGCCCCCGGTCATCGGCCGGCGGGCGGCGTACTCGAGGAACCGGCGGCGGTAGTCCGCCCCCAGGATCTCCGGCAGCTCCGGCGCCACCTTGGCGACGACGTCCGCCCGCTTCGCCGCCAGCGCCCGCGACTGCACCCGCAGCCTCGCCCCGTCGAAACCCTCCGGCACCGGCGTCCCCGCGACCAGCGCCGACAGCAGTGCCGTCTGCCGCAGCGCGAGCCGCTGGCGGGCGGCCTCCGTGTGCGTCGTCCCCGTCTCAGACATGCGCCACCCCCCTGGTGACCGAACCGATCGCCGCCAGCTCCGCCGCCAGTTCGCCGGGCGGCGGGAAGTTCGCGTCGCGCTCCAGCAGCACTCCCGGCGGTGTCGTGCGCGCGCACAGCTCGCCGAGGACCCCGAGCACCTCCGGCGGTACGGGATGCGCGTGGCTGTCGTGCCAGACGCCGTCGCGCAGATAGCCGCCGGCGACATGCACGTACGCCAGGGCCTCCAGCGGCAGCTCGTCCAGCGCGCGGGCCGGGTCCTCGCCGCGGTTGACGTGGTTGGTGTGCAGATTGGCGACGTCGATCAGCAGCCGTACGCCCGTCCGCTCCACGAGCTCCGCCAGGAACTCGCCCTCGGTGAACTCGTCGTCCGGCCACGAGAACAGCGCCGCGATGTTCTCCAGTGCCAGCGGCACCGGCAGCGCGTCCTGCGCCATCCGGACGTTCTCGCAGAGCACCGTGAGCGCGTCCCGGGTGCGCGGTACGGGCAGCAGATGCCCGGCCTCCAGGCGCGGCGACGCGGTCAGCGGCCCCCCGGCCCGCACGAACGCGATGTGCTCCGTCACCAGCGGCGCCCCCAGCGCCCCGGCCCGCTCCGCCAGCGCCACCAGCCGCCCGGGGTCGGGCCGCTCCGCGCCGCCCAGGCCCAGCCCCACCCCGTGCGGGACGACGGTCACGCCCCGGGCGCGCAGCGCCGTGAGGGCGTCGGGGAGGTGGCCGGGGCAGATATTCTCCGCCACGACCTCGACCCAGTCGATGTCCGTCAGCTGTTCGATCTCACCGGCGATTTCCGGCCGCCAGCCGATCCCCGTTCCCAGCGGCTGATGCATCCGCCGCCCCCTCCCCCTGTCGTGCTCGTTCGCGTGGACAGATGATGGCCTGCGGGGGCGACGTCGAACCCTTGTGGGGATTGTTCAGAGCCAAATTTGAGGTTGCCGCCCGATGGCCGGGACCGGTCAGCTCCGCCGGTCGTACGCCTCGCGGGACGCCATGATGCCCTCGATGTGCGTCTCCGCCCAGTCCTTGATCGCGCGCAGGACGGGCAGCAGTTCGCGGCCGGTTTCCGTCAGTTCGTAGTCGACCCGGACCGGGACCTCGGGCGTCACCGTGCGGGTGATGATGCCGTCGCGCTCCAGCGAGCGCAATGTCTGCGTGAGCATCTTCTGGCTGATGCTCGCGACGGTCCGCGCGACCTCCCCGTAGCGCCGGGGGCCGTCGGCGAGGGACGTGACGATCAGCGCCGTCCACTTGTCGCTGATGCGCCCGAGCAGTTGGTGGGAGGGGCAGGCGGCGAGGAAGGCGTCGTACGCCTCGCGGGCCTCGTCGCGGCGTTCGGCGGCGGTCATGGTGGGCATCCGTGGCTCTCCCCCGGGTCCGGTACGCACTTTCAGGTGCCTGCTTACCGATGGAGAGTAACGCCCCCTAGGTTCGTGCCGTAAGCGATCGGTACGAAGGAGCGGGGAACGATGCGAGCTGTGATTGTGACGGAGCCGGGCGGACCCGAGGCGCTGAGGGTGGTCGAGACGGCGGTGCCCGAGCCGGGGCCGGGGCAGGTACGGATCAGGGTCGGGGCGGCCGGGGTGAACCCGGTGGACACGGCGGTGCGCGCGGGTGTGTTCGTGCAGGTGGGGGTGGTGGCGGAGCGGGCGCGGTACGGGGTCGGCTGGGACGCGGCGGGCGTGGTCGACGCGGTCGGTGCGGGCGTGACGGGGGTCGCGGTGGGCGACTCGGTGGTGGCGCTGCTGGATCTGCTGGACCTGGAGCTCGGGGCGTACGCCGAGCAGCTGGTGGTGGACGCCTACGCGGTCGCCCCGGCGCCGCGCGGCACCGACGCCGCACACGCGGCGACGCTGCCCCTGAACGCCCTCACCGCCGACCAGTCGCTGGCCGCGCTGGCGCTGGAGCCGGGGCAGACGCTGCTGGTCACCGGGGCCGCGGGGGCGGTCGGCGGGTACGGGGTGGAGCTGGCGGCGAAGGACCGCGGGCTGCGGGTCGTGGCCCAGGCCGGGCCGGGGGACGAGGCGCTGGTACGGGGCCTGGGCGCGGCGGAGTTCGTCCCCCGGGACGCCGTCCTCGCCGCGGCGGTACGGGCCGTCGCGCCCGGCGGGGTGCACGGCGTGCTGGACGCCGCGTCGGTGGGGGCCGGGGCGCTGGCGGCGCTGCGCCCGCGCGGCAGGTTCGCCGCCGTGCTGCCGTCCAACACCCCGCTGCCGCTGCGCGGGACCACCGTCCACCTCACGCAGGTCTACGCGGACGGCGCCCGGCTGGCGGAGCTCACGGCGCTGGCGGACAAGGGGGTGCTGACGCCCCGGGTGGCGGACACCCTGCCGCTGGAGCGTGCCGCCGAGGCCCACGAGCGGCTGGCGCGCGGCGGGGTGCGGGGGCGGCTGGTGCTGGTGCCGTAGACCGGGGCCGGGGAGGGGGCGGCACCCTCACCGCGCGGCGGTGAGGTCCGCCTCCATCCACACGTCGGCCGGCAGCTCCGGATGCTCCGGGTCCGGCGCCCGCCCGATCTCCCGGAAGCCCTTCGCCCGGTAGAACGCCGCCGCCCGCTCGTTGCCGTCCAGGTACTCCAGCCGCAGCCGTGTCGCCCCCGCTGCCCGAAGCCGCGCCACGACGGCGGCCAGCAGCGCCGAGCCGACGCCGGTGCCGTGGCACTCCGGCAGCACGTACAGCTTCCACAGCACCGGTACGCCGTCCTTCTCCCCGAGCCCCGCCATCCCGGTGATCCGCCCGCCGGTCTCCGCCACCAGCACGTTCCCGGCGGCGATCCCGCGGGCGGTGGCCTCGGTCGACCACCAGACGGCCAGACAGCGTTCGACGTACCCGGGGCCCGTGAGAGGCGTGTACGTGGGCGGCCACGCGGCCAGTCCGACGGCGCGGACGGCCGCGGTGTCGGACAGCTCCGCCGGGCGTACCTCTGTCACGTCGCTCATCGGGCGATCAGAGCACGGGCGGACGGGCCGATCAACCGCGTTTCAGCGCCGGGTGTTCGGAGACCACCGTGACGCTGCCCGGGGCGATCTCCGTGAAGCCCGCGTCCCGGACCACCGGCAGCCCGCTGTGCAGCAGCCCGTCCCACGCGGCGGGCGCGGCAGTGCGTACCGCCAGCGGGAAGCCGTTCGCGCGCCAGGCGTCCCGCTCGGCGTCGGACAGCTCCCACCAGGCGAGCTGCGCTCCGTGGCCGGCCTGCGCCATGGTCTTCCCGGCGGACATCGCGAGCCCCGGCGGCAGCCACAGCACCGGGGTGCCCGCGGCGGGGGCCGGCGGGGGCTCGGGGTCGGCCAGCTCCGTACCGGAGACCTGGAGCTTGGCGAGGTCCTTGGGCCAGCCGTCGAGGGGGATCGGCGGGAACACCCGCACCTCGGCGTCGGTGCCGGTGACCGTGATGCCGGGCAGCGTCCCCGCGCGGCGCCACTCCGCGCCGCGCGCGCGTCGTACGACCTTGCGGATCCGGGCGTCCTCCCAGTCGCGCACCGCCTCGGCCCACTCGCCGTCGGGGGCGGTGGTCCGCTCGTCGGAGAGCAGCGTCAGCACGGCGCGGGCGGCGGTCTCGAGGGCGTCGGTACGGGCGGGCGGCGCGGCCTTCTCGATCCGCACCACGAGGGGCAGGACGTACTGGGGCCGCGCGTCGCGCCCGCCGTCGGGGTCGCGGAAGAGGGTTTCGGTGCTGGTCATCACCGTCAAGTCTGCCAGGCCGCCCGTGTGCCGGATCCGGGCGGCCCGCTCAGGTGCGAACCCCGCCCGGCAGGGGAGTGCCGGGCGGGGCGCGGTGTCACCTCACAGGGCGGAGACGAAGTACCGGTCGAAGGTCATCCAGCCGTGACCGCCGGCGCCGTTGCGGGTGCCGGTCATCTCACGGGACAGGGTGTACCAGGCGTCCACGAAGTCCGGGTCGTCCACCCAGAACGAGTCGGGCATCGCGTCGATGACCGGGTTCACCAGCGGGATGTACGCGCCGAGGTCCAGGATCGTCAGCAGCGCGCTGGCGAGGGCCTTGGCGAGCGCCGAGTAGTTCGTGTCGCCGTCGTCCTCAAACATCACGGTGTCGGCCAGGTTGTACTTGTACAGCGACCAGTTCACCAGGATCTGGTTCGGGTAGTACGTGTGGTCGGCGTCGTCCAGGTACGGCATGGTGACCGTGTCCACGCGGACCTTGCCGTCCAGCCCGAAGCCGCTGGTCACGGTGAAGATCTCGGCGTTGCCCTTGATCCAGGTCTCCTGGTCGTCGGAGAGCCGGACCGCGGTGACGCGCGAGGTCCAGTAGCCGTCCGCGGCGGCGGCCTGCGTCGACGTGGTGGTGGCGGCGGTGCTGGCCGGGGTCGCGACGCCGGCGGCGGCCAGCTCGCGGTTCAGCACCTGCATGCCTTCCGAGACGGCCTTGTCGCCGTCCAGACCGACCACGAGGACGGGCTGCTCCGGCGCGACCTTCGCGTCCAGCCGGTGGGCGCGGCCCAGGGAGTCGTACGCGGTGACGGAGGTCGCCTCGTCGTCGTTCGGCGCGGTGGCGACGAGCGGCGCGGTGGCGCTCAGCGCGGCGGCGGTGGTGTCGGCGCCGGCCAGCTGGACGGTGAGGAGCGAACCGGTGTCCGCGTCCAGCCCCTTGGCGGCGGCCACCTTGCGGTCGGCGGCGGCGACCTCGGAGCGGAACGCGGACCCGGCCTGGCCGGCCAGCGGGGCCAGCGAGACCTCCGCGCCACCGGCGGTCGCCCGGGCGACCTGGGACCGGAAGGTGCCGTCGGCGAGGGACAGGGCAAGGGACCGGGCGGTGGAGTCCTCGATCGAGGAGACCTGCGACTTGCCGCGGACCGGCGCCGACTTGGCGTCCGACGCCGAGGCGAGGCCGGGTGCGGCAGTGAGCGCGAGACCGGTGAGGGTGAGGCCCACCAGCGCGGTACGGAACTGCTGCGGGAACAAGACGTCCTCCAACAGGGGGTGAATGTCCCCTGGTGTCGGGGACATGCCAGACACCGCCACATGGTGGTGGGCGGTGCGAGGGGGGTGGAGCCCGACCATGATGCGGCATGATTGTTCTACGCGGATAGAGGGCGGCGTCACTGTTTACTGACCGGTCATTTTGTGAACGGCACCAAGACGACGGGCAGTTGGTCACGCCGCGTGGCGCCGGACTTGGCGGACGCGGTGGTTCCGGCGGACGATCCACCCATGCATAGCGATATCTTCGCCAAGGAACACATGGCCGAACCGGCGACGGCCCCCGGGATGACCCTGCAGAACGCCAAGTGCGTCAAGTACGCCGTGAACGGTGAGTGCCTCGCCCGCCAGGGCGCGATGATCGCGTACCGCGGCAATCTCCAGTTCGAGAAGAAGGGGCAGGGCGCCGGCCAGTTCCTCAAGCGGGCGGTGACCGGCGAGGGGCTGGCGCTGATGGCCGTGCGGGGGCAGGGCGAGGTGTGGTTCGCGCACGAGGCGGCGAACTGCTTCATCGTGGACTTCGCCCCCGGCGACGCGCTCACGGTGAACGGCCGCAACGTGCTGTGCTTCGACTCGACGCTGTCGTACGAGATCAAGATGGTGAAGGGCGCCGGGATGGTCGGCGGCGGCCTGTTCAACAGCGTCTTCTCCGGGCAGGGACGGCTGGGCGTGATCTGCGAGGGGACGCCGGTGGTGATCCCGGTGTCGCCGCAGTACCCGGTGTTCGTGGACACGGACGCGGTCGTGGGCTGGAGCGCGCAGCTGCAGACGTCGCTGCACCGGTCGCAGTCGTTCGGCTCGATGCTCCGGGGCGGCTCCGGCGAGGCGGTGCAGCTGCGGCTGGACGGCGAGGGGTTCGTCATCGTACGGCCGAGCGAGGCCCGGCCGGCGCCGGCGGGGCACTGAGATCACGCGGTTCTTACGGGGGGCTGCGCTAGCGTCCGGTCACATGAGGCTGGAGGGTGTCGGGCGGCGTTACGGGGTGCGGGGGCCGTGGGTGCTGCGGGGGGTGGAGCTCGGGCTGCCGCCCGGCGGGGGCGTGGTGCGCGTCGAGGGGGCCAACGGGTCCGGGAAGTCCACGCTGCTGCGGCTGCTCGCCGGGATCGACCGGCCCAGCGCCGGGCGGATCAGCGGGCGGCCTTCGCGCACCGCGTACGTGCCGGAGCGGTTCCCCGCGACGGGGCTGCCGTTCACCGCGCGCGGCTGGCTCGTTCACCTGGGCCGGGTGCACGGGCTGGGGAGCGGCGAGGCGCGGGCGCGGGCGGGGGAGTGGCTGGAGCGGTTCGGGGCGGCGGAGTTCGCCGGGGCGCCGCTCGACGAGCTGTCGAAGGGCACCTGCCAGAAGGTCGCCGTCGCCCAGGGACTGCTCGCGGACCCCGGGCTCCTGGTCCTCGACGAGGCGTGGACCGGACTGGACGCCGCGGCCCGGGGCGCCCTCGACGTGGCCGTCGGTGAGCTGGCGGCGCGGGGCTCGACCGTGGTGTTCGTCGACCACGACCCGAGCCGGCTCCCCGGCGCCGACCGCTGGCAGGTCGCCGCCGGTGCGGTCACCCCGGCTCGTACCGCCCCGTACGCCGTGATCACGGTGAGCGGCCCCGAGGACGCGCCGCTGCCGCCGGACGTCGTGGCGGTGCGCACCGGCGACCGGGTCAGCCTGACGGTCCCCGACGAGCGGGCGGACGAGGTGCTGCGGGAGCTGCTGACGTGCGAGCCGCCGTGGAGTGTGCGGGGGGTGAGCCGGTGACCGCCCTGGTCCGCTATCAGTGCGCCCTGCTCGTCCGCGGCCACCGCTGGCTGGCGCCCGCCGTGCTGTACGCCGCGATCCTCGCGATCGGCATCCGCGGGGGCGAGCCGGCCCTGGACTCCCTGGGCTTCGCCGCCGCCGCGCTCACCCCGAGCGCCGCCTGGCTGGTACGGATCTGCGTCGGCGCGGAGCCCGACGCCGCCCGCGCCTGCACGGTCGCCGCCCGCGGCGCCGCCCGGACCCACCTCGCGGCGCTCCTCGCGGCCCTGGCCGGCGCCCTGACGCTCGCCCTCGCGGGGACCGGCGCCGTCCTCGCCGTCAGCGACCCGCGCAGCTCCGACCACGAGGTGCGGCTCGACGTCCTGCCGACCGCCGCCGCCGGCCTCACCGCCGCCGTCTCCTGCGCGCTGCTCGGCGTCGCGGTGGGGGCGCTCGCCAACCGCCCCGTCCTGCGCGGTCCCGCCCGCTCCGTCCCGGCGACGCTGATCGGCGCCCTCGCCGTCCTCGTCGCCGGGGTGTCGCCCGCCAACGCCGCCGTCACCGGCCTCGTCACGGGCTCCCGCCACGGCACCGTCGACCTCCCGCTGGGTCCGCTCGCCCTTGCCGCCGCCGTCACCGCCGCGGCGGCGGCTGCCGCGTGCGCGGTGAGCGGGCGCCGCGGCTGAGGAGTTACGGTGGAGACATGACGTACTGCGACACCAGCGGCGCCCCAAGTGCCCCGGCCGGCACCGGAACTTCCCCGGACGAGCCGCGCGCGGACTGCGTCCAGTGCGGCGAGGCCACGGAGTACGCCGAGAGCGTTCCCGGCGTCGTCCTCTGCCCGGCCTGCGAGTGGCTCGAGGCCCAGCGCACGGCCTGCTCCGGCTGACGGACGCTACCCCGCCGCCAGCTCCGACACCTTCACGAACCGGTACCCGCGCTCACGCAGCTCCGGCACGATCGTGCGCACCGCCTCTTCCGTCACCGGCGCCGCGCTGGACGTGCAGTGCATGACGACCACCGACCCCGGCCGCACCCCCGCCAGCACCTGCTCGGCCACCGCGCCCGCGTCCGTGGCGAACGCGTCCCCGCTCTCCACGTCCCACTGCACCGCCGTCACCCCCGTCGGCGCGACGGCCTTCAGCGCCGCCGCGTCGTAACACCCGCCCGGGAAACGGAAGTACGGCACCGGACGCGCCACCCCCGCCCGCCGGATGGCGGCGAACGCCCGGTCGACGTCCGCGCGCATCGTGCCGGGGTCCACCGCGGGGAGGCCGTAGCAGGGGGTGGTGTACGCGTGATGGCTGTACGAGTGGTTGGCGACCTCGAACATCGGGTCCCGGCCGATCGCCCGCGCCTGGTCCGGGTACTGGTCCGCCCAGGCACCGGTCATGAACACCGTCGACGGCACCTGGAGCCGGCGCAGGGTGGCGATGAGCTCCGGATTGTCGAACCGTTCGCCGCCGGCGGCCCGGTCGACCTGGTCGGACATCATGTCGGCGTCGAACGTCAGCGCGACCCGCTTGGCACCCCGCCCGCCGTGCTTCAGGACAGGCGCCAGGGCGGGGGTGCGCGGCTTCGCGGCCGATTCGGGTTCACCGGCGGACTTGGCGGCGGTTCTCGCGGACTCGGCCGCCCGCGGGGCGGCGCAGCCGGTCGGCAGCAGGACGGCGGCCAGCAGGACGAGGGCACACGCGCCCCGGGAGGTGATCATGCTCCGGAGCGTAAAGATGATCCGTGCGATTATCGTGCGGAAAGCGTCGTACGGGGGATCGGGTTAGCCCGCCCGGCGGCGGCCCTTCACCCGTTCGCCGAGCAGCCGGGCCCGGCAGCCGTCCACGTCGTACGAGGGCGGCGGATACCGCGGATCCAGCTCCGTCAGATGCTCCAGCAGCAGCCGGCTCACCGCCCAGTCGCGGTACCACTTGCGGTCGCCGGGCACGATGTACCACGGCGCGTGGTCCGGGTTGCACAGCGCGAGCGCCTCCGCGTACGCCTCCCGGTACGCGGCCCAGTACCGCCGCTCGTCGATGTCGACCGGGTCGAACTTCCACCGTTTGGCCGGGTTGTCGAGCCGGGCCAGCAGCCGCCGGCGCTGTTCCTCGCGGCTGATGTGCAGGAAGCACTTGACGAGGGTCACCCCGTCGGCGGCCAGCGACTCCTCGAACCGGTTGATCTCGTCGTACCGCCGCGACCACACCTCCCGCGGCACCAGCCCGCGCACCCGGACGACCAGCACGTCCTCGTAGTGCGACCGGTCGAAGACGCCGATCTCGCCGGACTGCGGCAGCTGCTTGCCGATCCGCCACAGGAAGTGGTGGCGGCGCTCCTCGTCGGTGGGCGACTTGAACGAGCGGATCCGGCAGCCGGACGGGTCGAAGAGTTTGACGACGTGCTTGACCGTGCCGCCCTTGCCGGAGGTGTCCATGCCCTGCAGGACGAGCAGCAGCCGCCGCCGGTCACCGGCCGTGGCCGCCGCGAAGAGCCGCTCCTGGAGTCCGGCCAGCTCCGGCCCCAGCGCCGTCACCGCCGCCCGGCCCGCGGCCTTGTTCCGCGGGCCCGCGGGCGTGGCGCGCGGATCATAGGTGCCCAGGTCCAGCGGGCCGCCGGGCGGGACGCGCAGCAGCTCGCGCAGGTCCGTCGCCTCGCTCTTCGCCACCGGGCACCTCCGACGGTCTGGCGCGTCCCGGACCGGCGGCACGGGGCGGCCGGTCCGGGACGGTGTTCACGTCCGGATCACTTCTTCCATGGTCCGGTGACCGCGAAGGTTGTGCCAGGCGTGTAGGCGTTCACGTACATCGTGCCGCCGTCCGGGGCGAACGTGACGCCCGCGAACTCGCCGTACTCCGGTGCCTCGGGCGTGCCGATGTTCTGCCGGTTACGGGCCATCGGGTACACCTCGCCGCGCCGGGTGAGGCCGAAGACGTGCTGCTCGCCGCCGCTGTCCTCGCAGAGCATCAGCCCGCCGCCGGGGGCGAGGGTGATGTTGTCCGGCTCGTCGCCGGGGTTCTGCGGGTTCGTGTCCGGGCCGAAGACGATCACCAGGGTGAGGGTGCGGGCGTCCGGGTCGTAGCGCCAGACCTGGCCGTGGTGGGTGGCGGTGGAGCCGTCCTGCGTACGGGCGAAGCTGGACACGAAGTACACGTTGTGCCCGCCCCAGTAGCAGCCCTCCAGCTTCTGCCCGTGGGTGATGCCGCCCGGGCCGAAGTCCTGGTCGCGGATGGACGTCGTGGTGGCGAGGGGGTCCGGGACGTCGATCCACTCGATGTTCCGGAAGACCGCGCCGGTCTCCGTCACGGCCGACAGGTCGGGCACCCCCGGCACCCGCATGGCCTGCAGCGTGCCGCCGGCCCGCAGGGAGCCGACGCCGCCGAGGGGCTTCTCGGGCAGGAAGCGGTAGAAGAGGCCGAAGGGGTATACGAACGCGTCCTCCGTCTCGTACACCACCCCGTTGTGCGGATCGAAGGCGACGGCCTCGTGCGCGAAGCGGCCCATCGCCGTCAGGGGGACGGCCCCGGTGCTGCGCGGGTCGGCGCCGCTCACCTCGAAGATGAAGCCGTGGTCCTTGGTGTGGCCGTTCATCCCGGCCTTGTCCTCGGTCTCCTCGCAGGTCAGCCAGGTGTCCCAGGGGGACGGTCCGCCGGCGCAGTTGATGGCCGTACCGGCGACAGCGACGTGCTCACCGACGACGTTCCCGCGCCGGTCGAGGTGGATGGCGGTGCATCCGCCGCCGCCCGCGGGGTCGTAGGTGATGCCCTCGACCGTGGGGACCTTGTGCTCGGCGGTGGTGCGGTTCTCGTGGTTGCGTACGAGGATCACGCCGCCGCGGGGGCCGGCGAACGCGGCCATCCCGTCGCAGGCCTGCGGGACGAGTCCCTCGCCGGAGCGCAGGGGCTCCCCGGTGCGGGACAGTACGCGGTAGCTGAAACCTTCCGGCAGGTCCAGCACATGATCGGGATCGGGGACGAGCGGGCCGTAGCCGGCGCCGCGGCCCATCGACTGGGTGGCGGCCGCGCTCGAGGCAAAGAGTTCGGAGAAGGCCCCGGCGAAGGCGATACCCGCGCCCGCGGCACCCGTACGGGCCAGCATCTCGCGTCGTGACGTCATCAGACGGATCAACTTCCTGTTGGCGGACAGGAGATGTGCGGCCTCGTTCCTATCACCTGGTGAACGGCATGTGAACGGTGTGCGCATGCCCGGCGTGTTCGCGCCGGGTGTGTCCACCGGGACGGGAGAGTCGCAGAATTGTTCGGTTGTACGGCCGGCTCAGCCCTCCGCGGCGAGCGGCTTCGCGTCGCGGGCCAGGGCCGTGAGCCGGGATATCGCCCGGAAGTACTTCTTACGGTAGCCGCCGGCCAGCATCTCGGGGCCGAAGATCCGGTCGAACGGCACCCCGGACGCCAGCACCGGGACCTCCCGGTCGTACAGCCGGTCCGCGAGCACCACGAGCCGCAGCGCCGTCGACTGGTCGGAGATCTCCTTCACGCCCGTCAGGCACACGGCGCGCACGTCGTCCGTCATCGCCCCGTACCGGCTCGGGTGCACGGAGGCGAGGTGCTCCAGCAGCGTGGGGAAGTCGTCCAGCGTCGTGCCCGGCGTCGCGTACGCCACCCGGGTGACGGTCTCGTCGGTGAACGGGGCCGGCGCCTCGGGCAGACCGCGGTGGCGGTAGTCCTCGCCGTCGATGCGCAGCGGGCGGAAGTGCGCCGCCAGGCCCTGTATCTCGCGCAGGAAGTCCGCCGCCGCGAAGCGGCCCTCGCCCAGCTTGCCCGGCAGCGTGTTCGACGTCGCGGCGAGCGCCACGCCCGCGTCCACCAGCTTGCCCAGCAGCGTCGACACCAGCACCGTGTCGCCCGGGTCGTCCAGCTCGAACTCGTCGATGCACAGCAGCCGGTGCCCGCTCAGCGTGGCCACCGTCTGCTGGAAGCCCAGCGCGCCGACCAGGTTCGTCAGCTCCACGAACGTGCCGAACGCCTTCAGCCGCGGCTCGGCCGGCGTCGCGTGCCACAGGGAGGCGAGCAGATGCGTCTTGCCGACGCCGTAGCCGCCGTCCAGATACACCCCGCGCGGCCCCTTCGGCGCGGCCGGCGCCTTACGGAACCAGCGCCGGGCCCCGCCGCCCACCGCCGTGGCCCCGCCGCCCAGGCCCGCCGCGAAGTCCGCCAGCACCGTGACGGCCTCCGCCTGGCTCGGCCGGTCCGGGTCCGGGACGTACGTGGAGAAGCGCACGGAGTCAAAGCGCGGCGGCGGCACCATTTCGGCCACCAGCCGCTCCGCGGGAACCCGCGGCGTCCGCTCGGAGAGGGCCCCGGGGGAGGTCGTGTCGGCGGATATCGGCGCGGGGGCGGAGGAGGATGGCACGTACACATGGTACGGGGGTGTGCCTGGCGCCTCCGTACGACGTGGGGCATGCCACACTGCCCCGTATGCGACGCCTGTTCCCCCCGTACGCCGGTCCCCAGTCCGACGACCGTGTCACGCCGGACCGGGAGTGGGAGCTCGGCGAACTCGCCGACGCGTACGCCTATCCCGCGGACGCCGGCTTCTGGCTGCGCGCCAACATGGTGTCCTCCCTGGACGGCGCCGCCCACCACGACGGCCGCTCGCAGCCGCTGTCCGGGGCGGGGGACATGCGGATCTTCGGCGTGCTGCGGGGGCTGGCGGACGTGGTGCTCGTCGGTGCTGAAACGGTTCGCCAGGAGGGGTACCGCCCCGCCCGGACCCGGGACGCCTTCGCCGCGCGGCGCCGGGAGCTGGGCCAGACCCCGGCGCCGGCGATCGCGGTGCTGAGCGCGGGGCTGAACCTCGACTTCACGCTGCCCCTGTTCACGGAGCCCCTGACCCCGACCATCGTCCTGACGGGCGAGGACGCCCCGGCCGACCGGGTCGCCGCGGCGCGTGCGGCGGGGGCGGACGTGGTCGTCGCGGGGCCGGACGGCGGAGCGGAGGCCGCGGGAGTGGTGGCGGCGCTGCGCGAACGGGGGCTGACGCGGGTGCTCACGGAGGGCGGACCGACGGTGCTGGCCTCGCTCACCGCGGGCGGGGTGCTGGACGAGCTGTGCCTGACGCTCGCGCCCCGGGTGACGCTCGGGGACGCGCCGCGGGTGATGACGGGGGCGGCGGCGTACGCCGTGCCGCGGGAGTTCACTCTGGTGTCGCTGCTGGAGGAGGCCGGGTTTCTGTTCAGCCGTTACCGTCGGATCTGACAATCTGCGGAATGTGCCGTTCCGTTTACGGCTGACTGGGCAGACTAGAGCGGCAGGATCGTTTCTGGAGCGGACCCCCATGCGAGGAGGGGCCGTACGGATGGAGGGCGCACGTCGTGTTCACCACAGTGCTGATGATCGAGAAGCCGCTGGTCCCCGTCGATGTGGAGATGGTGACGACGCTCCACGGCGCCGAGCCGGTGGATTTTGTCGTACTGCTCCAGCCCCGGGGCAATCAGGACCGGCTGCTGCGGGCGCTCGACGACGTCGCGCTCGGGGAGTTCGAGGACGCGGTACGGGAGGGCGACGAGCCGGAGGGCTCCGAGGCGCTGACGCCGGCGGAGGCCGCGCTGGAGTTCTCGCTGAAGTCGCTGCGCGGCGCGGGAGCGTCGGCCGCGGGCCGGATCGTCGGGGAGGACCCGCTGGAGGAGCTGCGGGCGGTCGTCGCGGACCGCAAGGCGGACGAGGTGATCGTCCTGACGGCGCCGCATCTGGTGGAGGAGTTCTTCCACCGCGACTGGGCCTCCCGGGCGAGACACAAGGTGGGGGTCCCGGTGCTGAAGCTGTTCGCGCACAACGAGTGACGGCGGGTGCGGGTGCGGTTGCGTCGGCTGACGCGCATCCGGGCTTCGCCCGGAGTCCTCAAACGCCGGACGGGCTGATATGGGGGCGCGCCTTCACCCATCAAGGGCTGACGGGTCCCTTACAGCCCGTCCGGCGTTTGAGGACTCCGGCCGAAGGCCGGATGCGCGTCAGCCAACGCAACTGAAGGACGACCCCCCTGCCGGAGGCCGCGGCGTCCCCCGGACCTCACCCCGGATGCGAGAATCACCCCGCACACTGCACCCCCCTGGCAAGGAGAACCGCATGCCGACGGCGATTCCACCCCTGATGGGCCGCCCCCACTTCGTGGGAATCGGCGGAGCCGGAATGTCCGGCATCGCCAAGATCCTCGCCCAGCGTGGCGCCGCGGTCGCCGGCAGTGACGCCAAGGACTCCCCGACCGCCGAGGCCCTGCGCGCACACGGCGTGACCGTACACATCGGCCACGCCGCCGCCCACCTCGACCCGGCCGCCACCGCCGTGGTCGTCTCCTCCGCCATCCGCGACGACAACCCGGAGCTCGCCGCCGCCCGGGCCGCCGGCATCCCCGTCGTGCACCGCTCCGACGCCCTCGCCGCCCTGATGGACGGACTCCGTCCCATCGCCGTGGCCGGCACCCACGGCAAGACCACGACCACGTCCATGCTCGCCGTGAGCCTGCGCACCCTCGGGCTCGACCCGTCGTACGCCATCGGCGGCGACCTCGACGAGCCCGGCTCCAACGCCCACGACGGCGGCGGCGACATCTTCGTCGCGGAGGCGGACGAGTCGGACCGGAGCTTCCACAAGTACGCCCCCGAGGTCGCGATCATCCTCAACGTGGAGCTGGACCACCACGCGAACTACGCCTCGATGGACGAGATCTACGAGTCCTTCGCCACCTTCACCCGCCGCATCACCCCCGGCGGCACGCTGATCCTCTCCGCCGACCACGAGGGCGCCCGCGAGCTGCGGAGGCACCTCCCCGAGGGCCTGAAGGTGACGACGTACGGCGACGCCCCCGACGCCGACGTCCGCGTGCTGTCCGTGGTCCCCGACGGCCTGACCAGCGAGGTCACCGTCCGCCTGGCGGGCGAGGAGCTGACGTTCACCGTCTCGGTCCCCGGCCGCCACTACGCGCACAACGCCGTCGCCGCCCTGGCCGCCGGCGCCGCCCTGGGCGTCCCCCCGGCCGCACTGGCGCCGGCGCTGGCCTCGTACACCGGTGTGAAGCGCCGGCTGCAGCTGAAGGGCGCCGCGGCCGGGGTGCAGGTGATCGACTCGTACGCCCATCACCCGACGGAGATGACCGCCGACCTCGAGGCGATGCGCGCCGCCGCGGGCGAGGGGCGCCGGCTCCTGGTCCTCTTCCAGCCGCACCTGTTCTCCCGCACCCAGGAGCTGGGCAAGGAGATGGGCGAGGCGCTGGCCCTCGCGGACGCCTCGGTCGTCCTGGACATCTACCCGGCGCGCGAGGACCCGATCCCCGGCGTCACGTCCACCCTGATCGTCGACGCCGCCCGGGCCGCCGGCGCGGACGTGACGGCGGCGCCCGCCAAGGAGGGCGCCCCCGGGCTGCTGGCAGGAATGGCGAAGCCGGGTGACCTTGTTCTCACCATGGGGGCGGGCGACGTCACCGACCTCGGCCCGAAGATCCTCTCCGTCCTGGAGGCCTGAAACCCATGCCGTACGACATCGACAAGCCGGAAGAGCAGTGGCGCGCGGAGCTGACCCCCGCCGAGTACCGGGTGCTGCGCGAGGCGGGCACGGAGCGCGCGTTCACCGGCGAGTACACCGACACCAAGACGACGGGCGTCTACAACTGCCGCGCCTGCGGAGCGGAGCTCTTCCGCTCCACGGAGAAGTTCGAGAGCCACTGCGGCTGGCCGAGCTTCTACGACCCGTCGGACTCCGCCGCCGTCGAGCTCATCGAGGACCGCTCGGCGGGCATGGTCCGCACAGAGGTCCGCTGCGCCCGCTGCGGCTCCCACCTCGGCCACGTCTTCGAGGGCGAGGGCTATCCGACGCCGACGGACCAGCGGTACTGCATCAACTCGATCTCCCTGCGGCTGGCGCCGGCCGAGGACTGACGCCCGCGGGGTCGCTGTGCGCCGCCGGTCCGGAAGGGGCCGGCGGGGCTTGATCGGTCCTTCGCCCGGGTGCCGGCCGCTGCTAGCGTCGAGGGGAAGCCGATGACGGGGAGGCGGGCGATGGCGGTAGGCGGCGTGGTCGATCTGGTGGCGATGGGGGAGGACTTCGTCCGTGATCCCTATCCGGTGTACGCGGCGCTGCGTGAGCGCGGGCCCGTGCACCGGGTGCGGATTCCGGAGGGGGCTGAGGCCTGGCTCGTCGTCGGGTACGAGGCCGGGCGGGCCGTGCTCGCCGATCCGCGGCTGTCCAAGCAGTGGAAGAACGCCTCGCCCTCCTTCCCGATCTCCAGCCCCTCCGCGGGGCCGCACATGCTCAACTCGGACCCGCCGGATCACGAGCGGCTGCGCAAGCTGGTCGTCCGTGAGTTCACACCGCGGCGGGTCGAGCAACTCGCCCCCCGGGTGCGGGAGATCACCGACAGACTGCTCGACGCGATGACGGGGATCGAGGAGGGGCGGACCGATCTGGTCGAGGCGCTCTCGTTCCCGCTGCCCATATCGGTGATCTGCGAGCTGCTCGGCGTCCCGATGCTGGACCAGGACGCGTTCCGCGCGTGGACCGCCACGGTCCTCACCGACCCCGACCCGAAGGCGCGGCTGGCCGCGACCGGTGAAGTGACCGCGTATCTGACCCGGTTACTGGAGGACAAGCGCCTCACCCCGGGGCCGGACCTGATGAGCGCCCTGATCCGGACCACCGACGAGGACGGTGACCGGCTGTCCGCGGACGAACTGCTCGGGACCGCCTGGCTGCTGCTGGTCGCCGGACACGAGACCACGGTCAATCTGATCTCCAACGGTGTGCTGGCCCTGCTGACCCACCCCGATCAACTCGCCGTGCTGCGCGAGGACATGACGCTCATCGACAACGCGGTCGAGGAGATGCTGCGCTACGACGGGCCGGTGGAGACGCCGACGTTCCGGTTCACCACCGCGCCGGTCGAGATCGGCGACACGGTCGTGCCCGGCGGCGGCGAGATGGTCCTGGTGGCTCTGGCGGACGCGGATCGCGATCCCGCGCGCTTCCCCGACCCCGGCCGCTTCGACGTCCGGCGGCCCGCCGGCGGGCATGTCGCCTTCGGCCACGGAATCCACTACTGCCTCGGCGCGCCGCTCGCCCGCCTGGAGGCCCGGATCGCGGTCCGGGCCCTGCTGGAGCGCTGCCCCGGCCTCGCCCTCGACGCCCACCCGGCCGCCCTCACCTGGCGCCACGGCATGCTCATCCGCGGCCCGCACCGGCTGCCGGTCCGGTGGTAGCCCTGACCGCACCCGTGGGCGTGACGCCGGGTTGAGTCCTCGTCGAAACTCCGCGGCGCCACCGCGCTCCCGGGTCACGATGGTGCGGTTCACGGATGTGATCCGAGCGGGCGGCGACGCCCGGAAACGGGGGACCGACATGCGACTTCGAGAGCTGGCGGCGGGTATCGCCGCGGGGGCCGTGCTGGCCGGGGGCACGGTCCTGGGCGCTGCCGCGCCCGCACAGGCGTACGACCCGGACCCGACGGTGGCCGACTATCACCCGGCCACCACGTACTGCCCCTGCAGCGGTGGGGATCTCGCCGACCCGTTCGACGGGACGTACTTCGCGTACGACGCCGGGAACTCCATGGCGTACAAGACGGAGCTGTACAAGGGCGACTGGTTCGTGGGGAAGGTGGAGTTCCACCCGCTCGGCGAGGAGCTGTGGGTGTACGACACCAGGAACGACGGCGACACCATCTACGTCGAGCTCGGCTACTACGCCGGCACCGTGTACCACCGGCTCGCCCGTATCTCGCCGAACGGCACCGACGCGGTCGTCGACAAGAAGATCTGGAACGGGCAGGACATTCCCGAGGACGCCCAGGTCGAGGTCAAGGTCTACGACGACGACGGCTACTCGGACTGGATCACGGAGAGCACCTGGGCCCGGGCATGAGCCCTCCCGGACGGGTCCGCCTCCTGGTCACAGGGGGCGGACCCGTCCGGGGTCAGCCGTTCAGCAGCGCCTCCCCCTGAGGCGTGCGCTGGTGGAGGACGTGGTGGCCGTCGCGGTGGGACGTGATCAGGCCCGCCTCGCGCAGGACCGAGGCGTGGCGGCTCGCCGAGGCCAGGGCCACGCCCAGTTCCGCGGCGATCCTGCTGGTCGTGCGCGGCTCGTCCAGCAGGTCCAGGACCAGCGCCCGCGTGGACCCGATCAGCCGGCCGAGTGCCCGGGCCGGCGCGGTGCGCGGGGCGCTGCCACGGGCCGGGAGCCAGCCGGGGGCCGGGGACAGCGGGTAGACCAGCACCGGCGGCAGCCCCGGGTCCACGAGCGCCACCGGGCGGTGTACGCAGAAGAACGACGGCACCAGCGTCAGCGGCCGGCCCCGCAGCGGCAGCTCACGTACGACGGGATACGCGCACCGCAGGGTGTCCCCCTCCTGCACGAGCTCCGGCTGGAACGTGGACAGCAGACCGCCCGCCCCGTGCGAGAGCGCCGCCGCCGCCCGTGGCTGGCGGTCCGCCGCCACGGCGGAACGGATCGCCTCCCGGTACGGGGCCACCGCGACGGCGTAGTACCGGCGCACCGCCTCGCCCAGCCGCCGCAGCGTGGCCGTGTCGCCCGAGGCCAGCCGGGCGGCGGACGGCGGCAGCGGTGTCGTACGGGCCAGCAGCCGGAGCTCCTCCGCGAGCCGCCGGCGGGGTGTGGACAGCACCCGGTCCAGCGCCCCCTCCAGCTCGGGGCCGGTGCCGCCCGGGGTCAGGAAGTCCGGGAAGTACGCGGCCGTCGGACACAGCCGGGCCAGCCCGGCGGCGGTCGTCGTGAGGCCGGTGCGGCGCAGCGCGGTCTGTACTTCGCGGCGCCATGGGTCGAACGCCAGTTTCGCCTGGCGGCTCTGCAGCAGTTGCAGGCTGAGTACCACCTCCCACATCGGATCGGGTTCTTTCGACACCCTTAGTCGGCTCAAGTCCCCCGCACTGAAGTCGATTCGGAGCATGGGGACAACCTGGCAAAGATCCGCGGCCGGGCGGTACTGAGAGAACTCAGGGCGTGTGCCCGGACCGGGGTGTTGGGCGGGCCGGGCGTGTGGCGGCCGGTCCGAACCCGTTGCCGCGTTTTCCGGGGGACAACCCCCGGGCCCCCGGCCGGACCTGTGGCGGCCGGTCCGAACCCGTTGATACCGTCGGCCGGTTGGCGGAACGCGCTTACCGGGTGGGGGCGGTTGTGGGCTTGCGGACGGGGGATCCGGGGGCCGTCGGGGACTATGTGCTCGAGGCACGGCTCGGGTCCGGCGGGATGGGCACCGTGTATCTGGCCAGGGACCGGGCGGGGCGGCCGGTCGCGGTGAAGGTCGTGCACCGGCATCTGGCGGACGACGCGGAGTTCCGGGAGCGGTTCGCGCGCGAGGTGAGTGCGGCGCGGCGCGTCACCGGGGCGAGCACCGTGCGGGTGCTGGACGCGGGGGTCGCGGACGACGTGCCGTGGATGGCGACGGAGTTCGTCGCCGCGCCGGCGCTCCAGGCGCAGGTGGAGGCGCACGGTCCGCTGGGGGAGGCGGAGCTGCGGCGGCTGGCCGCGGGGCTGGCGGCGGCGTTGCGGGACATCCACCGGGCGGGCGTGGTGCACCGGGACCTCAAACCCGGCAACGTGCTCCTCGCGGCGGACGGGCCGCGGGTCATCGACTTCGGGGTGTCGCGGGCGGCGGACCACCACACGCTGACGGTCACGGGACGGGTGATCGGGTCGCCGCCGTTCATGGCCCCCGAGCAGCTGGCCCGGCCCCGGGACGTGGGACCGGCGGCGGACGTCTTCGCCCTGGGGGCGCTGCTGGTGTACGCGGCGACGGGGGCGGGGCCGTTCGACGACGACTCGCCGTACCTCATCGCCCACCGGGTGGTCGCGGCCCCGGCGGACCTGGGGGGCACGCCGGAGTGGCTGCGGCCGCTGGTACGGCGGTGCCTCGCGAAGGACCCGGGGGAGCGGCCCACGCCGGCGGAGGTGCTGGCGGCGGTGTCGGGGCCGGGGCGGCGGGTGCGGCTGCGGTTGCGGGTGGGGAGGGCTGTGCGGCGGGGGGTGGCGGTGGGGCTGGCCGTCGGGCTGCTTGCGGTGGTCGGCGCCGACGGGCGGTCGGAGGACGCCGTCCGGGGGGTGGTCGCGGGGACGCCGGAGGGGTGGCGGCCGTGGGCAACCCGGCTCCTCCCGAACGTGCATGAGGGGCCGACGTGCGCGCCGCCGACGCAGGGGGCGCTGTTCTGTGCGCAGGGGAGTGGGCCACTGACCCGGTTCGACCCGGCGACCGGACGTGCCGAGTGGCGGAAGAAGTACACGGGTGAGGAGTACCCCGTGCCTCATTTGCTGGCCGCCTCGTCGGACCTGGTCCTGGTGCAGACCGAGGGCGACGGTACGGAGCTGGCTGTGCACGTGGTGGACGCAGCCACTGGTACGACGCTGTGGCACCAGGTGAAAGATTCGAAGTATGTGGCCGTCGCGCCGGTGTCGGGGATATCCCGGGGAGTGGTAGCCCTCGTGAATGAAGGCGCGGTGATCGGATACGAGGGGCGTTCAGGCCGTCGGCTGTGGTCCAGGACCTTGCCGTACACCGAGGCGTGTGGCCTGCGGATGCTCGACGACGTGGTGGTGACGAGCTGTGCGACGTCCGACGAGAACTCGATGACCACGGTGGTCGCGGCCTTTCGGACGCGCGACGGTGAGCGACTGTGGTCCAGGACCCACCCGTATCTCCTGAAGCCGCTTGCAGCCGATGCGGAGAAGATCGTGGTGGGGGTCAGCACATCCGACCGCAGACGCCTCGGCATCCTCGACCCGGATACGGGCCGGTTGGGGGTATTGGCGGAGCAGCCGGATCCTCTGATGGATCCCGATCCGCCGGGCGTGCTCGCTGCCGACGTGTACTACGAGTCGGCGGACGACAGCACCGTGAGCGCCGTTGATCTGCGAACCGGCCGCCGACTGTGGCGGCGCACCCTCGAATTCGACAGCCCCGGTGCCCCTGCGGTAGGAGACCGGCTCGTCCTCGTCTCCAGTCCGACCGGCCGTGTGGCGGCCCTGGACCGCGCGACGGGCGAGGTCCGGTGGACTTCCGGGCCGGCACCCGGAGCCCGACTGCCCCTGGGCGTCGGAGGATTCACCCCCGGCATCCTGGGCTCCGCCCTGTACGTCCCCTGCGGCGGTGGCATCCTCTTCTCCCTCGACGTCAACGCCCCCGACCCGCAACCCCCCACTGCCGCTTGACCGCGAAAGGAGCCCCGTGGACTCCATCATCGTCATCCCCTCCGCGCCCCACCCCGCCGGCGGCGGCCAGGTGCTCCTCGAACCCGGCGACACCCTCGACTTCGGCCGCGACGGCCACCCCGGCGGCGACGTCCGCTGGATGGAGATCCCCCACCCCGGCGTCTCCCGTAACGCCGGGCAGATCACCGCCGGGAAAGGGCACTGGGAGCTCTCCAACTTCAGCACCCAGACCTACGTCGTAGAAAACCCCGAAGGCGCCGGCGAACACATCAAAATCGCCCCCGGAAGGCTCGACGCCCCCATCCCCTTCGAGTTCTCCCGCGTCGTCCTCCCCGCCGCAGGCGAACTCCTCACCTTCGACGTCTGGGCCCCCCGCCACGAGTACCTGGTCAGAGCCCCGGCGCAAGGACAGGGCGCGCCGACCCTCATGGCCTTCTCCCTCGACCGCGACAAGCGGTACTTCCTCGTCCTCGCCGCCCTCTGCGAGCCCCGCCTCAGGGGCGAACCGCACGCCCCCCTCCCCACCACCGACCGCATCGTCGAGCGGCTGCGCCCCCGCTGGCCCGCCGCCAGCCGTACGACCGTGCAGTGGAACCTCGACTACCTCGCCGTCAAACTCCGCCTCGGCGCCGCCGCCGACCTCGCCGCCGAGGGCGCGCGGCAGAACGGCAAGAAGGAGGCCGTGGCCTCCCTCGCGCTGCGTTTCGACGTCGTACGGGAGGAGGACCTGGCCCTGCTGGACGCCGAGGGCCGACCCGATCACGGAAGATAACGATTCCGCATACCGTCGCGGAAACCGGGTACCAGGCGAGACGGACCCGACCCGAGGCGCACGACCTCGGCAACCCGACGGAGAGGACCGGGACATGGCCGCCCCCTGGCTGACCGAGAACTACGCCCGCTCGCACCGACATACCCCGGGGCCCGGCCCGGCGCCCCACCCCAGACCGGCGCGGCAGCAGGCCGAACTGCCGCCCGTTCCCCGACCGTCCGACACGGACACCGCGTCACTGCGCGAGATGTCCCGGGTCCTCCTGGTGCGGCTGCGCACCCTGGAGGAAGGCACCGGCGAGTACTCGTACGTACGCAACACCCTCGTGGAGCTCAATCTGACCCTGGTGCGCTACGCCGCCGCCCGCTTCCGCACCCGCACCGAGTCGCAGGAAGACATCGTCCAGGTGGGCACCATCGGCCTGATCAAGGCGATCAACCGGTTCGATCCGGAACTCGGCGTGGAGTTCCCCTCGTTCGCGCTGCCGACCATCATCGGCGAGATCAAACGGTTCTTCCGCGACACCTCCTGGGCCGTCCGAGTCCCGCGCCGCCTGCAGGAGCTGCGCCTCACCCTCGCCAAGGCGCAGACGGAGGTCGAACAGCGTCTGGGCCGCAGCGCGACGGTCGCCGAACTCGCCGCGCACACCGGACTGGACGCCGAGGACGTCCTCGAGGGCCTGCTCGCCGCCAACGGCTACACCGCCTCCTCCGTCGACTACCAGACGGACGGCGACGACGGGGAGGGCCCCCTGTCCGACCGGCTCGGCTACGAGGACCGCCGGCTGGAAAAGGTCGAGAACATCCACGCCCTCAAGCCCCTCGTCGCCGCGCTGCCCGAACGCGAACGGCGCATCCTGTCCATGCGGTTCGGCCAGGAGCTGACGCAGAGCGAGATCGGGGCGGAGCTCGGCATCTCGCAGATGCACGTGTCGCGGCTGCTCTCCGCGATCCTCGCCCGCCTGCGAAGACAGCTGCTCGCCACCGACTGACGGGGGCCTCAGCCGCGCCGGGCGCGGGCCACCCGGCGCAGCGGCGGCCAACGGCCGGGTCATGGCGGCGGTACGGGACGTGGCGCGCGGCGCGGACGCCGGCGGAGGTGGAGCGGGCGGTGATGGCGCTGGTGGATGTCCCGTACGCCCTGGTGCAGCGGCGTCTGCGGGCGGGGACGGCGATCCCGGCGCACGCGGAGGAGGCGGCGGGGGAGTGCGCGGCGGCGCTGCTGGAGTTCGGGCGGCCATAGGCGGCGCCTACGACACCGCCCGTGCCGCCCGGTCGGCGGCCTCGCGCACGGCCGCCGCCGGCGGGTGCGGGAGGGACGCCAGCAGCTCGCGGCCGCGGTCGTACGCGCGGCGGTCGCCGGCTGCCGCCGCGAGCTCGAAGTGCTCCTGGACGACGCGGTGTCCGAGGCCGTACCCGCGCCAGCCGTCGGCCGAGGTGTCGGCGGGCGGGGCGGGGGCGGGGACGGCCGGCGCCTCGGGCGGATCGAGGACCCGTAGCGCCCGCTCCAGGGACGCCCACGCGGCCTGCGGGTCGCCGGCCTGCCGCTGGAGAGACGCCAGCCGGGTGAGGGCGGAGCCGCGGTCCCAGGCGCGGTCCTGCAGGGCGGTGTGGATCTTCTGGGCGCGGGCGGCCTGGGCGAAGTCGCCGAGCTCGGCCAGCTCGTGGGCCAGGGTGCCGAGCCGGGGCGCCTCCGCCGGACCCGTGGCGTCGAGCAGCCGGATCAGCGCGGCGCGGGCGTGCTCGGTCCGGCCCTGGCGGCGGGCGAACTCGATCCACAGCAGCTCCGGCTCCTCCTCCGGATCCTCGCCGAAGAGGGCGTCGTCCAGCTCGCGGGCCCAGGCCCGTAGCTCCTCCTCGCCCTTCTCGGGCAGTTCCGAGAGCCCGCAGTGGGTGTCGTACGAGGTCTCGCGCAGCCGGAGCAGCAGCGGCAGCTCCGCCGCGCCTCCGTGGCGGGCGATCAGCAGCATCGCGAGGCGGAGTTCGTCCGTCATGCCGTAGTTGGCCTCCGCCTCCGCCAGCGTCCGCAGGAAGCCCAGGTCGCCGGGGTCGCGGTCGTACTGCGCGGCGCGGAGCGCGACGGGGCGTCGGATTCCGTCGGCGGCTGTACGAGTCCAGGATTCCGGCGAGGCACGCAGCAGCGCGAGATCCGCCCGGCCGGACTCGAGGACCACGTCGTACAGGGGGCGCTGCGGGTGGTCGTGCAGTGGTTCGTACGCCAGCAGTTCCTCGGCGTTCAGAAGCAGGAAGTCCGGCTCCGTCCGCAACTGCGCCGTGTGCAGCCGGGCGACCAGCTCGGCGGGACCGAGTGCGGCCAGCCCCAGTGCGGCGAGCAGCCCGGAGCGCTGTTCGTCGAGGTCCGGCGCGTACGAGGCCCGCATCTCGCCCTCCAGCTCGGCCACCTCGGCGCAGAGTTCGTCAGGCGGATCCCCGGCCGTGAACCCCAGCAGATCCCGCCACCCCGGCAGCCCGACCACCAGCTCCAGCGCCTCGTCCACGCTCCCCGCGATCAGTCCCGCCTGTCCCTCCGACGAGGCGTAGAGCACCGGCCCGCCGGCGCACACGAAGAACGTCCCGCCCGTGTCGTCCCCCGCGATCGGCGTGAGCGCCGCGCCGGATGCCAGGCGGACCTCCTCGCCGTGTTCGGCTCGCTCCAGATCGAAGTCGAAGGGGAACGCGGCGAGCGCGGCCAGCGCCGGGTCGGCGCGCAGGAGTTCGAGACCGGTCATGCGGCGCACGCTAGCAGCCTCTTGCGTCGGATACACCCCGGGGGTATATAGTGCTGCACATACCCCCTGAGGGTATCCCCGAAAAGAAAAGGAGACGCCCATGGCCGGCGACTGCTGCTCCCCGAACGGCACCTGCCACACCTCCGACGCCCCCACCGTGGAGGTCGTCGCCGACGAGACCCCCGAGGCGAAGCCCGAACTCGTCGGCAGCACCGCCCCCGACGCCGGCTGATCCCGACCGGCGCCGCGTGTGACGCGGGCCCGGAGCCGCTGACCCTGCCGCGGCCCCGGGCCCGCCTCACACCCGCGTCCCGAGCACCTGCCCCGGCCACGGCGCCAGCCCCTCGCGCTCCACCGTGAACGACTCCGCCCGCCGGAACCCCAGCGCCTCGTACCGCCGGACCAGCGCCTGATCGTCGCCCGCGTAACAGTCCACCCGCAGCAGCGAGATCCCCCGCCGCACCGCCTCCTCCCGGGCGTCCGCGACCAGCGCCGCGCCTATCCCGCCGCCCTTGAGCGCCCGGTCGGTGAGCAGCAGCCGTATGTACAGCTCCCGCTCCGCCGCCGGGGACACCGACTCCGGCGGCTCCTCGACGAGCACGCACACCCCGACGGCCCGCCCGTCGTCCGTCTCCGCCACGCGGACGGTCATGTCCCGGGCGTACTCCTCGAAATGCTCCCGACGGGCGGGGCTCTCCGACGCGAGGCTCGTCCCCCACTGCCCCGTCCGGCCGAGTCCGGCCAGCCAGCGCACCGCGCCGTCGAAGAGCTCGATCATCACCGCCGAGTCGGCGGGTCCTCCGGTACGGATCTTCATCCCGCCGTTCTATCAGCGTCCCCCGACGGAAACGACGGGTGACAGCCTCAGGAATTTCCTGCGCGTATCCCTCAAGTGAGCGCGAGGGACGTCATCCTGAGGGACAGCTGTTCCGTACGAGCCACCGCGAACCAGGGGAGGAAACACCCGTGTACCGACCCACCCGCCGCCAGGCCGTCGCCGCCTTCTCCGCCGCCGCCGCAGGCGCCGTCCTGCTGCCCGGCACCGCCCGCGCCGCCGGCCCCGCCCCGCTGCGCCGGGCCCACGCGCACAACGACTACCTCCACGAGCGGCCGTTACTCGACGCCCTCGCCCACAACTTCACCTCCGTCGAGGCGGACGTCTTCCTCCGCGACGGACAGCTCCTCGTCGCGCACGAGGAGGCCGCCCTCGACCCCACCCGCACCCTGCAGAGCCTCTACCTCGACCCGCTCGCCCGCCGGATCGCCCGCAACCGCGGCAGCGTGTACGCCGGTTACCACCGCCCGCTGCAGCTGCTCGTCGACATCAAGGACCTGGGCGAGCCCACGTACCTCGAGCTCTCCCGCGTACTGCGCCGCTACCGGGGCCTGTTCAGCCACGCCGTCGACGGCCGCGTCCAGCCGCGCGCCGTCACCGCCGTGATCTCCGGCGACCGGGCCGCCCGGATCCCGATGGAGGCCGAGCACGTGCGCTACGCCTTCTACGACGGCCGCTACGAGGACCTCCCCACCGACGTCCCCGCGTCCTTCATCCCCCTGCTCAGCGCCAGCTGGTCCAGCGCCTTCACCTGGCAGGGCGCCGGCCCCATGCCCGCCGCCGAACGGGAGGCCCTGCGCTCGGTCGTCGCGCTCGCCCACTCCAAGGGGCAGCGGGTACGGTTCTGGGCCACCCCCGACCTGCCGGGACCGGAGCGCGACGCGGTGTGGCGGGAGCTGCTGGCCGCCGACGTCGACCATCTCAACTCCGACGATCTGGCGGGGCTGGAGACCTTCCTGCGGGCGGCGGACACGGTCCGCTGAACGGGTAGCCGACCCCCCTCGCGGGTAGGATCGGAGCCGGAAGATCGCGCGTGGAAGGGGGAGCGCCGTGGGGATATTCCGCCGTAACAGGGGACGGCAACGGGACGGTCGTGAGGTGCCGCGTGACGACGCCTTCGAGTTCTTCTCCGTGCACGAGGGCGCGCTCTTCCGGCGCACCGTCCGCGAGGCGTTCGCCGAGCACGGGCTGGAGGTGACGCTCTACGCCCAGCACGCGGCGGACAACACGGGCCGCCAGTTCGGCCTCGGCAACCTCGCGGCGACCTGCCACCACGACGACCGGGGCCGGCGGCTGTGGCCGCAGCTGATCCGGCGGCACATCTCCGTCCTGCTGCGCACCCTGGACGGCCCCTCCGCACTCGACACGATGCCGGCGGAGCAACTGCTGCGCCGCGTCTATCCGCGGATCGTCGACTCCGACCTCCTCGACCGCGGCCACTTCGGCTACGCCCGTCCGCTCACGCCCGGCCTGTGCGAGGTGCTCGCCCTCGACCTGCCGGACAGCGTGATGCTGCTCAACGACGAATCGCTGGAGCCCCTCGGCGGGGTGCACGCGCTGCGCGCACAGGCGGTCCGCAATCTGCGGTCGCTGCCCGTCGAGGGCCACGAGGCGGTCGAGCAGGACGACGGACAGCGGTTCCACGTGGTGATGGGCGACTCGTTCTTCACCGCCAGCCGGGTGCTCGTACTCGACGAGCTGGTCCAGCAGGTCACCGGCCGGCCGCTCGGCCCCGACGGGGCGCTGGTCGCGATGCCGTTCCGGCACCAGCTGGTGTTCCATCCCATCGAGGACATCAGCGTGATCGCCAGCCTCGGCGGCATCGCCCGCTACGCCGCGGCGGGCCACGAGGACGCCGTCGGACCGGTCAGCCCGCATCTGTTCTGGTGGCGTGCGGGCGAGCTCGTCCAGCTCAGCGAACTCGACGAGGGCACCCTCACGGTGACGGTCGGCGCCGACTTCCAGGACGTCCTCGAACGCCTCGCGGAGCAGGCCGAGGGCGGCCGGGAGGGCTGACGTAGGGTGCGAAGGGTCTGACACCGCGACGCGAAGGAGCGCCATGGAGGGGGACAGCACGCTGCCGCCGGAGTTCTTCGGGGCCGGATCGTCGTTCACGGAGTTCCTGGGCGCCCGCGCGCCGGGGCTGCTGCCGTGGAACCGGCCGCGGCCCGCCGGGTCGTTCGAGGTGCCGCACGGGACGACGATCGTCGCGCTGCGGTACGCGGACGGGGCGCTGATCGCGGGGGACCGGCGGGTCACCATGGGCAACATGATCGCCAACCGGCGGTACGAGAAGGTCTTCCAGGCGGACGAGTTCACCGCCGTGGGCGTCGCCGGATCGACCGGTGTGGCGGAGGAGATGTACGGGCTGCTGCGGATGGAGCTCGCGCACTACGAGAAGATCGAGGGCGTCGCCCTGTCCCTCGAGGGCAAGGCGAACCGCCTCGCCACCCTCATCCGCGGCAACATCGGGGCTGCCATGCAGGGTCTCGCCGTCGTCCCCCTGCTCGCCGGGTACGACGAGCGTGCCGGACGCGGCCGGATCTACTCGTACTTCGTCGACGGCATGCGCTGCGAGGAGCACGACTTCGCGGCCACCGGCTCCGGTTCGGTCTTCGCCCTCGGCGCGGTCAAGAAGCTCTACCGCCCCGGCCTGGCGGAGACACAGGCCGCCACGCTGGCCGTCCAGGCGCTGTACGACGCCGCCGACGACGACTCCGCGACGGGCGGCCCCGACCTGACCCGCCGCCTCTACCCGTCGCTGGCGGCCGTCACCGCCGACGGCTTCCGGCGGCTGCCGGAGGAGGAGGTCGCCGGGATCGCGCGCGGCGTGGTCGAGGGACGGCGGGAACGGCCCGACGGACCGGGCGCGCCCGTACTCTGACCCGGGTGACCGATCTTTTCCCGCCCGACCTTCCCGTGTTCACCGGGCTCGGCCGGCGCGAGCCCCGCGCCCGGCAGTGGCTCGACGCACTGCCCGCGCTCGTCGGGAAGTACCGGGACGCCTGGTCGCTGAGGCTCGGCCGCCCCTTCCGCGGCGGCAGCGTCTCCTGGGTGGCGCCCGCGGAGACGGCCGACGGCACCCACGCCGTGTTCAAGCTGTCCTGGCCGCACCCCGAGGCCGCCGCGGAGGCCGAGGGCCTGCGGATCTGGGACGGCCACGGAGCCATCCGCGTGCTGCGTGAGGAGCCCGCCGACTACGCCCTGCTGCTCGAGCGCTGTGTCCCCGGCGACGAGCTGGCCGAGGCCGGCCACCTCCCGGCGGAGGACCGGCTGCGATACGGCGCCGAGGTGCTGCGCGACCTGTGGGGCGTCCCCGTCCCGGACGGCCACCGCCTGCCGCTCCTCGCCGAGGTCACCGCCGGCTGGGCGGACCTGGTGGAGGAACGCCGGGACCGGCTGCGCCCCGGCTACGACCCCGGCCTCGTCGCCCACGGCGCCGCGCTGCTGCGGGAACTGCCCGCCACGGCCGCCCGTACGGCCGTCGTGCACGGCGACTTCAACCCCGGCAACGTACTGGCCGCCGAACGCCGCCCGTGGCTGGCGATCGACGCCAAGCCGATGGCGGGGGACCCGGCGTACGACGTGTACCCCCTGCTGGAGCAGATCGACGATCCGTACGCGCACCCCGCCCCGGCCCAGGTCGTCGCCCGGCGCTTCGCCCTGCTGGCCGGTGAGCTCGGCGAGGACGCCGCCCGGCTGCGGGCGTGGGCCGTCGCCCGGCGGGTCGAGACGGCGCTGTGGCTGGCGGATCACGGCGACACCGCCGGGGGAGCGGCGGTCATGGGGGAGGCCCGGCTCATCGCGGACCTCGGCGACTGACACCCGTACCGCCGGGTAGCCAAAGCCCCCACCGTGACCCAGAATCTCCCTGCGACCAGGGAGGAGCCACCCATGACCCAGCCGTTCGCCGACTACCAGCCCGAGATCTACCTCAACGGGCTCGCCGAGCAGACCCCGCCCTTCACCACCGACCCCACCGCGCTGGACGCGGCGGCCCGCGAGGTCCTCGACGACGGCCCGTACTGGTACGTCGCCGGGTCGGCCGGCTCCGGGGCCACGGACCGGGCCAACCGCGAGGCGTTCGACCGCCGCCGCCTGATCCCCCGCATGCTCACCGGCGCCACCGAACGCAGCCTGCGGACGACCGTCCTCGGCCAAGAACTGGCCGCCCCCGTCCTGCTCGCCCCCATCGGCGTCCAGAGCATCCTCCACGACGACGGCGAACTGGCCACCGCCCGTGCCGCCGCGAGCGTCGGGGTCCCGATGATCCTGTCCACGGCCTCCTCCCACAGCATCGAGGACGTCGCGGCGGCGAGCGGCACGGGCCCCCGCTGGTACCAGCTCTACTGGCCCAACGACGACGACCTCACCGTCAGCCTCCTCGACCGCGCGAAGAAGAACGGCTACACCGCCCTCGTCGTCACCCTCGACACCTGGACCCTCGCCTGGCGCCCGCACGACCTCGACCTGTCGTACCTCCCGTTCATCCGCGGCGTCGGCTGCGCCGTCACGTTCTCCGACCCCGTCTTCCGCGCCGGGCTCGAGAAGTCGCCGGAGGAGGACCTGATGGCGGCGGTGCTCACATGGGTGCCGCTGTACACCGGCACCGACAAGACGTGGGACCGGCTGCCGTTCCTGCGCGAGCACTGGGACGGCCCCATCGTGCTGAAGGGCATCCAGCACCCCGACGACGCCCGCCGCGCCGCCGACGCCGGGATGGACGGCATCGTCGTGTCGAACCACGGCGGCCGTCAGGTGGACGGCGCGATCGCCTCCCTCGACGCGCTGCCGGAGATCGTGGCGGCCGTCGGCGACCGGATCGACGTCCTCTTCGACTCGGGCGTACGCACCGGGGCGGACGTCCTGAAGGCCCTCGCCCTCGGTGCGAAGGCGGTGCTCTACGGCCGCCCCTTCGCGTACGGGCTGGCGCTCGGCGGGGAGGACGGCGTACGGCACGTCCTGCGGAGCCTCCTCGCCGACCTGGACCTCACTCTGGGACTGTCAGGCCATCGGACGCCCGCGGAGCTGCGTCCGGGAGATCTGACCCCGCGGTGACCGGGCCGCCGAGCCGCCGCAGCAGGAAACCGGTGCCCAGCGCCATCCCGAACATGAGCACCGCGTACACCGCCGACGGGATGGCGATCCGGGTGCTGTCCAGGAGCGACGGGCTGAGCGCGATGGCCAGCGACAGGGTGGTGTTGTGCATGCCCACCTCGAAGCAGCACGCCACCGACTGCCGGTGCCCCGCCCGCGCCAGGCGCGTCGCCCCGTAACCGGTCGCCAGCGACACCGCGCCGAACAGGAACACCACGAGACCGGCGTCCCGCAGATAGCCGGTGACGTTGTTCCGCTCGGCGGCTACCGCCCCGATGACGACCACGACGAGCGCGGCCACCGCGACGACCTTCACCAGCCGCTCGGTACGCTCCGCGAACCCCGGCCGCCGCTCACGCACCAGCATGCCGAGGGCAACGGGCACCAGCACCACCAGGAACACCTGCACCGTCTTGTCGAACCGCAGCCCCAGCGCCTGGTCGGTGCCCGCCATGAAGTGGGCGAGGGAGAGGTTCACGACGAGCGGCAGCGTGAAGACGGCGACCACCGAATTGATCGCCGTCAGCGTGATGTTCAGCGCGACGTCCCCGCCGAAGAGATGGCTGAAGATGTTCGCCATCGTGCCCCCGGGGGACGCCGCCAGCAGCATCATCCCGACGGCGAGCTCCCCGGGCAGGCCGAAGGCCAGCACCAGCCCCAGACAGGCCGCCGGAAGCAGCAGCAGCTGGCAGCCGAGGGCGACCGCCACGGCGCGCGGGTACGCGGTGATCCGCCGGAAGTCGGCGACGGACAGTCCGAGGCCGAGGCCGAACATGATGACGGCGAGGACGACGGGCAGCAGATAGGTCGTGAGCGGAGAGTCCACAGGGACAGGCTGCGGGTGCCGGCCCCGAATGTCTACGGGCCGGCCCCGGCCGTCAGAGGTGCACGGGCTGTGCCGGGAGCGCGGCGAGGAGCTGCGGCAGGCTCGGCGGCCACAGGTCCTCCGTCGCGGCGGCGAGTTCGGCGGGGGTCCACCAGCGCCAGCCGATGATGTTGTCCTCGCCGTGCCGGGCGATCGCCTCCGGGGTGGGCTCGCGGCGCGGACCCGCGGAGAGATAGATGTGCTCGAACTGCCGTACGGGGACGCCCTGACGGGTGAAGTCGTGCTCCCAGGTGCACAGCAGGGGTCCGGGCGTCAGATCCGTCCACCCCGTCTCCTCGACGACCTCGCGCATCGCCCCGTCGACGTACGACTCCCCGTCCTCGAGCCCGCCGCCGGGCATCGCCCAGTAGACGGGGATCTCGCCGGCGGGATAGCGGAAGAGGAACACCGCCCCCTCGGGGTCGAGGACGGCGAGGCGGGCGGCGGTGCGGGGTATGCGCTCCATGAAGATCATTGTACGGGTGGGTAGTTCAATGTGCCCGAACGGGACCCGGACCTCGGGCTGAGGTCCGGGCCCGTCGGCCTAGATCATGAAGTACCGCTCCTGGATGACCGGATACCCGGCCTTCTCGAAGTTCCGCGCCATCGGCCGATTGCCGAAGTCCGTCGAGGCGACGATCTTCTCGACGCCCTGCGCGGCGAGCACGTGTGTCGTCTCGACCAGCAGGTCGTACGCGTACCCGTGGCCCCGCTGCGCCGGTACGACGCCGATGAAGCCGACCATGGCGTTGGTGTAGTTGCGGGCGGGGATGTGCAGCCCCACCAGCTCCCCGTCGGGCGTGTACGCGACCTGCCACCACTCGCGCGGCGACGGCGCCCAGCGGAAGTAGTCCAGTTCCTCCTGGGCCGCCTGCTCGATGCCGCCCTCACGGATCGCCTTGCGGGCGTGGGCGTCGAGGCTGCCTTCCTCGACCAGGCGCAGCACGTCGAGGATCTTCCCGTCGTCGGGCTCGGCGCGGAACTCCAGCCGCCCCGGCCGCTCCGGGACGCCGCAGCCGGGGGTCCACTCGTACTGGAAGCGCTCGACGAGCAGTTCCATCCCGGCGGCGGCCGCCGCGTCGATCCTGGCCTGCGCGTCGGCCCGTACGACGGGGTCCTCGCGCCAGCGCGGGGGCAGCAGCAGGGCGTACTCGGCGTGCAGCGGCGCCGTACGGAGTATCTCCGCCGCCGCTTCGGCGTCGGTGAAGTCGAACCAGTCCAGGGCGAGGGGCTTTTCGTCGTCCGGGCCGGCCCACCAGGCGGCGCGGGCCACGACGCGGTCGTCCCGCAGGGCGACCCAGCACCAGTCGAGACGGTATTCGCCGCCCTGCGCGACGCTGGCCCACGGGCGGCCGAAGGCGGACTTGCCGAGGGCGGGGTGATCGGGGAGCTGGGTGAAGAGGTGCTCCTCGCCGGCGGCGAGGTGGCGGATGACCAGTTCGGTCACGGGGTTTCCTTCCGGAAGTCGCACGCTCCCGGTGGCCGTGACCGGCCTCAACCCCTGGAGGAACGCCCGAAGAAGGGGCGGGAGCGTGTGGTGTGAGTCGTGGAGTACATCGCGGTCGCCTCCTTCCTGATGATCAAGGGCGTGAGCCACACCCTAGGCGTGGACGTCGGCCGGTGTCCAGCGATTTCGGGGCTCGCCTACGGGATCTCCGTGCGGAATCTCCTCTATTGTCCTCAGGGAGCACTGGCCGAACAGCGACAGGAAGGCGGTGGCGACGGTGCCGCAGCGGTCCATGAGCCATCCGATCTTCGCCCGCTTCTTCGCCTCGGTCGCCGCCCCCGCGCTGACCAAGGCGGGCGTGACGCGATACCGCCGCCGTCTCGTGGAGGGACTGTCCGGCGAGGTGATCGAGATCGGCGCCGGCAACGGCCTGAACTTCCCCCACTATCCGCCGGAGGTGTCCCGCGTGCTGGCGGTCGAGCCCGAGCCCCGGCTGCGCGCCGCCGCCGGACAGGCCGCCCTCGACGCCCCGGTCCCGGTCGATGTCGTCGGCGGACTGGCGGAGCGCATCCCCGCCGAGGACGGCCGGTTCGACGCGGCCGTCGCCTGTCTGACGCTCTGCTCGGTCACCGACCAGGCCGCCGCCCTCGGCGAGCTGTACCGCGTGCTGCGCCCGGGCGGCCGGCTGTGCTTCTTTGAGCACGTACGGGCGGGGACCCCGGGCATGCGCCGGGTGCAGCGCGTACTGGACGCCACGATCTGGCCACCGCTGATGGGCGGCTGCCACACCGGCCGGGACACGGAGGCCGCGATCGAGGCGGCCGGATTCCGGCTGGAGGAACTCGAGGAGTTCGACTTCCCCGAGACGAAGGTCCCGGCACCCGCCGTGGCGCACATCCTGGGGACGGCGATCCGTCCCTGACCGGGTCGGGGGCGGCGGTTCAGCGGATCCGTCGCCGAAGCGCCGCCCGCTCGGCGAGGGCGTCCAGCACCGCCGTGTGCGTCCGGTCCACCGTGATGTCCAGATACACCCCGGCCGCATCGCTCCCGGTGCCGAAGCGGAAGAACGAGCAGCAGTCGCCCTCCCGCCCGGCCAGCTCCCGGACCTGCTCGGCCACCCCCTCGGCGGCCGTCAGCCGCAGCCGCACCGACAGCGGCGCCGGCCGTTCCACCGTCTCCAGCCGCTCGGCGAACAACGCGTCCCACTCGGCCACCCGGAGCGGCTGCTCCGCGGTGGGCAGGGTGCAGGACGTGGGCACCCAGTTCGGATCGGTCATCGTGTGCACTCCCCTCGTCGCAGGGTTCAACGCCCTACGGCGGTGATTCCGTACCCGGTTCCGGCCGAAATCCCGTGCGGCTGTTCTCCGCGACGGCGGGGAGGGCTACGCCTCCCGGCTCCTGAGGTTCAGCCCCAGCGCCCGGAACTGCTCCGCCGGCCGGTGGTACCCGCGCTCGATGTGATGCACCCCGCGCAGCGTCGAACGGCCCTCCGCCACGGACGCCGCCAGCACCGCCGAGAAGCCCGCCCGGATGTCCGGCATGCTGACCTCGCCGCCGCGCAGCTTGCTGACGCCGCGTACGACGGCGGAGTGCACCGCCCCGGTGTCGTGGTAGCGGCAGGCGGGCCCGCCCAGGCAGGTGTCGTACACCTCGATCTCCGCGCCCATCCGCTGCAGCGCGGGGACGTAGGCGAGCCGGTTCTCGTACACCGTCTCGTGCAGTACGGACATGCCCTCCGCCTGCGTGAACAGCACCATCAGCGGCGTCTGCCAGTCCGTCGCGAACCCCGGGTGCGTATCCGTCTGCACCGCGTCGGCCCGCAGCCGGCCGTCCGCCGACGCCATGATCCACTCGTCGGTGATCTCGAACCGCGCGCCCATCCGCGCCAGCGCGGTGATCGGCGTGACGAGACGGTCCTGCGCACACCCGTGCACCCGCACCTCGCCCCCGGTGACCAGCCCCGCGACCAGATACGAGAACGCCTCGATCCGGTCCCCGCCCAGCGTCGTCCGCGCCCCCGTCAGCGACGGCACGCCCTCGACGACGATCCGGCGCTCCGGGCTGAACGAGATCCGCGCCCCCATCCGCTGCAGGAACAGCGCCAGCTCGATGATCTCCGGCTCGGTGGCGGCGTTGCGGATGACGGTGCGGCCCTCGGCCCGTACGGCCGTCAGCAGCACCGTCTCGGTGGCGCCGACGCTCGGGTACGGCAGGTCGATCCGCGTCCCGCGCAGCCGCGCGGCCCGCGCCCGTACGCCGTCGTCCGTCAGCTCCACCTCGGCGCCGAAGGCGCGCAGGGCGTCCAGATGGAAGTCCACCGGCCGCCGCCCGATCGGATCACCGCCGACGAGCGGTACGAACGCCTCACCGGCGAGATGCAGCAGGGGGCCGAGCATCAGGATGGGGATCCGGTTGAGCCCGGTGAACGCCTTGTCGACGCCCGGGTCGGTCACCGTCCCGGGGACGACAGTGATCTCCCCGTCCGTCTGCTCGACGGTCATGCCGACGTGCTCGAGCATCTTGGCGGTGATGCCGACCTCGCCGACGTCGGGAGCGTTGCGTATGACACTCGGCCCGCTCCCGAGCATGGCGGCGACCATGTGCTTGCTGACGGCGTTCTTGGCGCCCCGCACCATGACGTCGCCGCTCAGCGGCCCGGACGGCTCGATGTCCCACAGCTTCTCGCTCATCGTTGCAGCCTACGTGTCCGGAATCCGGCTGATTCATGTGGCGAGCGTCACCCGCACGGTTTTGCCGACGGGAGGGTGCGGAACGATCTCGCGGCTCACGGCGAGAGCATCCACGAGGAGCAGCCCACGGCCGGATTCGGCAGTGAGGTCGGGGACTGCCGCCGTCGGCGGGTGTGTGTCCGGCCGGGGGTCGGTGACTTCCACCGTGTAGGTCGTGCGGTCGTCGGAGGCGGTGACGGTCAGGAGGCCGAGCCTGCCTGCCCGGCGGGCGTGCTGGACGGCGTTCGCGAGCAATTCGCCGGCGACGAGGAGGACGTCGTCGGGCGGGGCGGTCTCGGCGAGCGCGCGGCGGGCGGTGCGGGCGCCGAGGGGCGTGAGGGGGAAGCGGAAGGTCGTCCGCGTGCGGTGGGCGGTGCTGGTCATGGGGAGAGCGTGGCTCGCGGCATGCCGTGGAGGGGAGAGGGGCGCACGGTACGGAGGGTAACTGTCCGGGTGCGTGGCGTGGCGTGTACCGGTGTCCGGGCGTGACGTGGCGGGCGGATGGTCGTTGGCCGGTAAGTCGTGGTTCGGGGTGAGTGGTTGGAGGGCTGATGGCTGAGCCTGAGGGTGAGGTTCTGGCCGGTGAGCTGTATCGGCTCGTGGGCCGCCAGATCAAGGCTGCGCGGGAGCGGGCGGGGCTCACACAGCGGGAGCTGTCGGAGCTGATCGGTTACAGCGAGGAGCTGATCTCGTCGGTCGAACGCGGGCGGCGGGTGCCGCAGCCGGAGTTCCTCGCCGCCGTGGATGATGCGCTGGGGTGCGGTGGGCTGCTCAAGGCGATCTGCGGGGATGTGACGGCGGCGCGGGACCGGGCGCGGGGGCGGGCGCGGCATCCGGTGTGGTTCCGGGACTATGCGCGGCTGGAGCGTGAGGCGACCGAAATCGGGTTCTACAGCACGCTGACGGTGCCTGGGCTGCTTCAGACGGAGAACTACGCGCGGACGATTCTGCTGGCGCGGCAGCCACTGCTCGATGCCGAGACGATCGAGGAGCGGGTCGCGGCCCGGCTGGCGCGTCAGCAGGTGCTGGAGCGGTGGCCGTTGCCCATGGTGACGGTTGTGCTCGATGAGGCTGTGTTGCTCCGTCGGATCGGAGGGCCGGAGGTTCAGCGGGAGCAGCTTGAGTGCCTGTTGCGGATCGGGGCGTTGCGTAATGTCCAGTTGCAGGTGCTGCCCTTGGATTACGATGGACATGCGGGTATGGAAGGGCCGTTCATCCTGATCTACCCAAAGGGGCAGCCACCCGTTGGGTACGGCGAGTTCCAGGATTTCAGCCAGCTTGTCACTGATCCGGACGAGGTCCGCGTGCTTGCTGCGCGCTACGGCAGCATCCGGGCGCAGGCCCTTGCACCCGCTGAGTCACATGCCCTGATCGACCGTTTGCGAGGAGAACTATGAGTCACGACCAGCTGACATGGTTCAAGAGCAGCTACAGCGGTGGCAATGGTGGGGAGTGCGTCGAGGTGGCCTTCGAGAGGGCCGACCGTGTTCATGTCCGTGATTCGAAGGCCGAAGGCTGCGGTCCGGAGCTGGTGTTCACGGCTGAGAGCTGGCAGGCCTTTGTGGCCGGCCTGTGAGGAAGTCATGAGTCACGACCAGCTGACGTGGTTCAAGAGCAGCTACAGCGGTGGCGAGGGCGGCGAGTGCGTCGAGGTGGCCTTCGACGGGGCTGACCGTGTTCGTGTGCGTGACTCGAAGGCCGAGGGCCGCGGTTCGGAGTTGGTGTTCACCGACGACAGTTGGACGGCTTTCGTGACGAGCTTGCGTTCGACGACGGGGGGCTGACCCGCGCAACAGGTTGGATGACCGCCCCTCAGGCAGCCGCTGTGGAGTACGCCGGCTTGGTTCGCTTGAGGGGCTTCGTGCGTTCATTCGTCGCTGGCGTACTTGTCTTGGACCAGGCTACGTCCATGTCGTGGAATGCCTGTTCTGGCGGAGTCCGGGCATGCGCTGGCATGTGCACGATCGTTGACTTTAGCTGATAGATCCGATGTTGCGGGGTGAAGCAGGAATCTCCGATTGTTAAGTGGAGTTGCCGGTCTCAAGCGACTTTGGTGACTATGCGGACAGTAGTTGATCGACTCCTTGACGTAGTTGCGGTGCCGCGCTTTGATCCATCTGCTCGAACAGAGGAGTGCTTCGGCGCGCGTCAGGTTCGATCGCAGTCGTATCCGCATTTGTGCTGCCCGCAGGCGGTTTGCAGCTGGTCGGCACGCTTGAGCCGTCGAAGAGGTTTGCCGCATGCCGCTTGCTGCCGCCCAGCCAGGCCATCGTGCCTGGGCCCTTCGGGGGGGGCCTGGATACCTACGAGTGTGCCTCATGGGCATGCTGATTCTCGCTGCCACGTTGATTCCGGGCGAGGCCCCATCGTCTACGGCGTCGGTGACACCGGCTGCGGCTGATGCTGCCTGCGTCGCCGGAACGGAATCCGACTTCAACGGAGACGGTGTCCGGGACACTGCTGTCGCTGACCCGCTGGCGACGGTGTCGGGACTGACCCGCGCCGGGCTGGTGCGGGTTGTCCTCGGTGGCAGCGGCCAGTCGTTCGAGATCTCCCAGGGTCTGCCCGAGATGGGAGTCAGCCCGGAGGCAAACGACCAGTTCGGGAAGTCGCTCGCATCCTACGACGAGAACGGTGACGGCTGTTCGGACCTGGTCGTGGGTGTCCCGATGGAGGACGTGTCGGTCAGCGGCGTCGACATGCCGGACGCGGGCATGATCCACGTGATCCACGGGACGCCCACCGGTATCGGCCCGGGGTCGACGGTGGTTACGTGGCGGCAGTCAGATCTTGCTCCGGCCACGTCCGTGGAGGCCAACGACTGGTTCGGATGGTCTCTCGCGGCCGGTAAGACGTCGGCCGGACAGCAGTTCCTGGCGGTCGGGGTTCCCGGTGAGAACGTCGGGTCGGCGGTCGACGCCGGCCTGATCCACTACGTGCAGGGCGCGACAAGAACGACAGCGAGCCAGGACGACCCGGGGGTGCCGGGGACGGCCGAGCTGAACGACCGCTTCGGGTATTCCCTCGCTGCGTCGCCCCGTTATCTCGCGGTGGGGGCGCCGGGTGAGGCGATCGGCGAGGAGGCGTTCGCCGGGCTGGCGATCGTGTTCAGTCACACGATTACGAGTGGTGTGCCCACGGCGATTGCCGGTGTCGATCAAAGCGTTGACGGCGTTTCGGGCACGGCGGAGACAGGTGACCAGCTGGGCACGTCGCTGTCCATGGTGGCCTACCGGCCGTCCGGCGCGGCTTCGGAGACGGATGCCCTGCTCGCGGTCGGTGTTCCTGGGGAGGATATCGACCCGGACCCTGCTGACCCTGATGACGCTGCCGACGCCGGCATGGTCCATGTCCTGCAGGTGCCGGCGTCCGGGGCAGTCACGCAGTTGAAGTCCGTGGACCGAAGTGTGGCGGACGTCGAGGGGGACGTGGCTGCGGGGGACTACTTCGGGCAGCGGGTCGCGCTGGCGAACACGGCGCCGGGAACGGTGGGGACGGCGGCGACCGTCCGCCTCGCGGTCGGTGTCCCGGGCCACGATACGGAGTCTGGCGCGGAGGCGGGGGCGGTGCAGGTGTTTCCCGCACTCGGCGACCCAGGCGCCGGCGACCGGATTCTCGTACGGGGCGGCGGCGTGATCCCCGGTGATCCGGGACGGCGGGACTACACCGGGATTTCCCTGATGGCCACGTCGGCGAATCTCTACGTCGGTGTGCCGTTCGGCAAGACGGCCGGTGAGTCCAGGGGAGGCGTGTACGTCCTTCCGTGGACGCTCGTCGACGGCGGGGCCGGCACGGCCACCACGCTGCGGCCCGGGGCCGGCGGCATCCCGGACGACGGTGACACCTTCGGCACGGTGATCCGGTGACCACGTACAAGCGGACTGAGCAGAGTGGAACGCGCATGGGTACCAGCAGACGGCCGCGTCCCCGCATCAGCCGGGGCAAGACAGTCCTGGGTGCGGTGATCGCGATCCTGGCGTCCGGTCTGGCCATGCCGGCGCAGAACGCGACAGCCACCCCGGCCGCGGACGTGAAACCGGCTTCGGCGAAGGCGAAGACCGCGCCGACGGAGGACGCCGCGATGCGGGCCGCGATCCAGAGCGACGCGCCCGTGGAGGTCACGTCGCTGCGCAGTGAGACCAGCGACACCGTCGCCAACCCGGACGGCACGTTCACCGAGCGCCAGTATGTGCAGCCGGTGCGGACGTACAAGAACGGCCGTTGGGCGGCTCTCGACACGACGCTCGTCGAGACGGCCGGGGGAGGCTTCGCGCCCCGGGCGTCGACAACGGCGATGGAGTTCTCGGGCGGCGGCGACCAGGTCCTGGCGACGATGAGGAAGTCCGGAAGGACCATGTCCGTGGGCTGGCCCAGCGAGCTGCCCACGCCCACCGTCGAGGGCGACACGGCCACCTACCCGGTGATGCCGGACGTGGATCTCGTCGTAAAGGCGGACGTCGACGGCTTCTCCCACCTGCTCGTGGTGAAGTCGGCCGAGGCCGCCGCCGATCCGGATCTGGCCGCACTGGAACTTCCGGTGTCAACGGACGGCCTGCGACTCGAGGCCACCGAGAGCGGGGGCATGGTCGCGGAGGACGAGGGTGCCGGCGGGCCGGTGTTCGAGGCTCCCGCACCCAAGATGTGGGACTCCAGCGGCACAGCTCCCGAGGAGCCCTCCGCACGCACCGCTTCTGACGGTGCGGACGGCGGCGACGAGGATTCCGACACCGGGGATGACCCGCTGGACGGTCCCACCGAGGGGGCGAAGGTTGCCGAGGTCGGGCTGGAGGTCGGTGACGGGGTGATGACTCTGACCCCGGACCAGGAACTCCTCACGGGCGATGACACCACCTACCCGCTGTACATCGACCCGGTGGCCAAGACGGCGAACCGGACGGGCTGGGCTATGGTGTCGTCGCACTGGCCCACCAACGAGTACTGGAAGTTCTCCGGTGACGAGGGCGTCGGCAAGTGTCCCGCGGACGTGTCGACCAAGTGCGCGAGCACGAGTGACGTGAAGCGGCAGTTCTATTCGATCCCGACGGCTTCCTTCAAGGGGAAGACGATCATCTCGGCCGAGTTCGCGATCACGATGACGTACGTCTACAACAGCACGCCGCGGGGCGTGAAGCTGGACTGGGTCAACAGCGGATCCGCCAGCGCGATCAACTCCGGGACGAACTGGAACAACCAGCCCGGATACAAGGGGACGGTCGGAACGGAGGAGCCCACGAACCCGGCGGGATCGTGCACGGCTACGAACCAGAACGTCCGTTTCAACGCGGAGAGCGTGGTGCAGAAGGCCGCGAGTAGCGGCTGGGACTACACGACGTTCCGCCTGATGGCTTCGTCGGAGAGCTACGAGTACTGGAAGCGTTTCTGCGGCAACGCGCATCTCGAGGTCACCTACAACCGGCCTCCGAACCAGCCGCTGATGTCGGACCTGGTGATGAACCCGGGCGGCGCGTGCGAGTACGGGAACGCCGGGGCGCACTACACCGACCGGATCCCCACGTTGAGCGCGGTGATCAAGGACCCTGACCATCATGACGCGAGCGGCAGTGATGTGGAGATGCTGCGCGCCCAGTTCCGGGTGTGGTGGCCGTCGGACGCGACCACACCCGGGCCTGTCGCGTGGTTTGTGTATGCCCGGTATGACCGGTTGGCATCAGAGTGACTGGTGCCGGGAAGGATCATCATGGGCAAGGCACGTGGCTCCCACAACAGTTCGGACATCGTACGCACGGGAGCCGAGTTGATGCAGCAGCAGGAGAAGGACGCGG
>NZ_WEGJ01000034.1 GCF_009604385.1 Streptomyces smaragdinus | reverse complement strand
AGAAGGTTGCTGCGACGTCTCATCGAAGTTACTGGCGGGTTTGTCGGCCGGTCAATACTCCGCGCGGGAGGTAAGAGTCCGAACTCGTACGCCCCCGCCTCCCCGGCCCCCCGCCCGTCGAGGAACCGCCCGATCCGCTCGGCGTCGTTCCGCGCACCCAGCTCCGCCAGCCCCCGCGCCACCTCCCCCAGCGCCGCCCGCGCCGCCTCGTCCCGCCCGTCCGCCAGCAGGCACCGGGCCGCCCGCTCCCGCGCGAGCAGCGCGTCGTACGGACGCGGCAGCGCCTCCCACGCGCCGGCCGCACGCGCGAACAGCCCCGCCGCCTCCCCGAGACGCCCGCCGGCCTCCGCGAGGACGGCACGGCACACCGCCAGGGACGCCTGCGGCGCCGGCGCGTCCACTTCCCCCAGCGCGATCCCGAGCGCGTTCACCAGCTCCGACGCGGCCCCGAACCGGCCGGCGGCGACCAGGGCCGCGGCACGCACGGGCACGAACTCGGCGGAGCGGGTCCACAGCCCCCCGGTGACGATCCCGTCCAGCCGGCCGGTCAGCCGCAGCGCCTCGTCGACGTCACCCTCGTCCAGACACAGCCGGGCCAGCGCCGCCTGCGCCGCGACTCGCTGCTGGTCGTCGCGTCCGGCGAACCGCAGCCGCTCCCTCGCCACCGCACGGTCTCCGGCGGCGGCCTGGAGCCGGCCCGCCACGAGTGCCGCCTCGCACCGGTCCTTGAGCCGCATCCCGCTGTCTTCGGCGATCAGGCACGCCGTCCGCTCGGCGAGCCCCTTCCAGTTGCCGGTGAACCAGTCCAGGGGAGCCCGGGAGATCGCGATGGTGTCGAGGTACTCCAGCAGCAGATGGCGTTCGGCGAGCACCCGGGCCTTCTCGAAGTGCGCGGCCGCCACCTCGTACCGCCCCCACTTCACCGCCTCCTCCGCGATGTTCTGATGGGCGATGGTGATGATGGACACCGCCCGCGGATCCGTGACGTCGTCCGGGACCTCCCGGACGGCGGCCCAGCCCGCCTCCTCGCCCAGCGAGAGCAGCGCGACCGCGTGGTCCGTCGACAGGCTCAGCCGGTCGGGCGCGGCGATGGACGGCGCCGGCGGCGGCGCCTCCCGCAGCCAGCGCAGTGACTCCGGTACGGGCCGGGCGGTCCCCATGGGCAGCGCCAGCAGGATGCGGGCACGCCCCATCTCCGTGGAACCCGGCGGCAGTCCGCCCACCGCGAGCAGGACCTCCCGGCGGCCGTCCTCGATCTGGCCGGCGGCCATCAGGACCCGGCCGGTCTGGAAGCGCAGGAACGCCTGCTCCACCGGCGTGAGAACCTGGCCGGACAGCGCCGAGCGCAGCGCCTCGACGAGCGCCACGTACGGGTCGGAACCGGACAGGGCCTGGAACTGGATCTTCGTCATCAGGCGTATCAGCACCGTGGCGGGCAGCGGGACCGTGGTGACGAGGCTGTGGATCAGCAGCGCCGAGGTGGCCACGTCCCCGGACTGCAGACACAGGTCGGCCGCCTCCTCGGTGTACCGCTGCGCGGCCCCGGCGTCGCCCGCCAGCGTGAAGTGCCGGGCCAGCTGCGCCGCCGGGGGCACCGGCCACCGCTCCAGCGCCCGGGCCGCCCGCAGATGCAGGGCGCGGCGGTCGGCGGCCGGGATGGCGTCGTACACCGCGTAACAGGCCAGCGGATGGCGGAACGACCACTGCCCGGCCCGGACCTCGCGCAGCAGCCCGCTGCCGAGCGCCTCGGCCGACCGCGCCGCGAACCGCTCCTCCGGCAGCCCGGTGAGCGCGAGCAGCGTCGCCTGGTCGGCGGGGCCGGAGAGCACCGCCGCCGCGTACAGGACGGTCCGGGTGTCGGCGTCGAGCCGCTGGACGCGCTCCAGCACGGCGTCGCGGATCGTCGGCGGCACCTCGATGCGGTCCAGCCGGCGCCGGGCCCAGCCGTCCTCCCGGCGGATCAGGTCGGCGCGGTCGTGCATCAGCCGCACCGACTCCTCCACGGCCAGGGGCACGCCCTCGGTGCGGGCGTGCAGGAAGTCCGCGAACTCTTCCGACACATAGCCGCCGGTCAGCATCGACGACACGAACGAGGCCGTCTGGCCGGCGTCCAGCGGTCCCGGGGCCAGCCGGACCAGATGGGCGTCCGGGGGCAGCCGGGAGGACAGCCGCAGCAGCAGGGAGGCCGACGGCACCTCGTCGCGCCGGAACGTCAGCACGAGGCTGACCGGCTGGGGCCGGCGGGACACCAGGAACAGCAGGAACTCCAGGGTCGCCTCGTCCGCCCAGTGCACGTCCTCCAGCGCGAGGACGGCGACGTCGAGCCGGTCGAGGACCTCGGTGAACGCGCGGAACAGCCGGTGCCGCGCGGCGGTGGCGTCCTCCAGCGGCTCGGGGGCGGGCGGCAGTTCGCCGGCCCACTCGGGGAACAGCGGCCGCAGCGCTCCCGCCAGCCCGCTGAGACGCAGCCCGGCAACGTTGTCGTCGACCCCTTCACGCACCGCGTCCACGACGGCCCCGAGGGTGTACGGCACGCGCAACTCGAGGCAGGCGCCGGTCAGGGCGCGCCGTCCCCGCTTCTCCTGGGAGGCCAGGAACTCGCGCAGCAGCCGCGTCTTGCCGATGCCCGCCTCGCCCTCGATCAGGACGACCGCGGGGGCGTGGTCGAGTGCCTCGGCGAGGGCGTTCAGTTCGTGGCCGCGGCCGACGAACTCCGGCGCGGACAGGGCCGGAAGCCGACTGTCGTTCCTGCGATCTCCTGCGACCATCGGCACACTCCCTGGATCGACCGCCAGTACGCCCGCGCAGGATCCGCAGCCCGGAAGATCATGACAGGCACTGCATTGTTAATCGCATGGGGGCGGTGCAGGCAAGGGACCCCGCATCGACACCCCAACCCGTCTTCGAAACCTTTCGGAGTGTCGGTCGAAACTCCTGACCGTCCCGGACTCGACGGAATGGCCGGTGGTGGGCGATGAGGCCAACTCGGATGAGCGTGCGGGCTGTTGACTCGCCGCAGACCCGCCCGTAACTTAGCCGCATAGATTCAGCAACGATGCCGAAACTTTTCGAAGGGTTCCCGCTCCCGTCCCCCTCGCATCGGCCGCGTCGACTCCACCGTCCCCTGTGGAAAGGACACGCACGAGATGCTCAGGCGAAGATTACGGATACGCCCACTCCTGCTGTCGCTGTTCGGCGGAGTGGTTCCCCTGCTCGCGGGCTTCCTCCTCGCGATGCCGACCGCGCAGGCGGCCACCCTCACCCAGGTGACCAGCTTCGGGAACAACCCCGGCAATCTGAAGATGTACGAGTACGTCCCCGCGACCGCCGGATCGAACGCCCCGGTCCTGGTCGCGGTCCACTACTGCACCGGCACCGCGCAGCAGTTCTACTCGGGCACCGAGTTCGCGTCGCTGGCCGACCGGTACGGCTTCATCGTCGTCTACCCGGACGCCAACGTCAGCGGCCAGTGCTTCGACGTGTCCTCCGCGCAGGCCCTCCGGCACAACGGCGGCAGCGACCCGACGAGCATCGCCTCCATGGTGAGTTCCGTGGTCCAGCGCCACGGCGCCGACGCGAGCCGCGTCTACGTCACCGGCGCCTCGTCCGGCGCGATGACGACCAACGTGCTCCTCGGCGACTACCCGGACGTCTTCAAGGCGGGGGCGGCGTTCATGGGCGTACCGTTCGGCTGCTTCGCCACCACCGACGGCTCCGGGTGGAACAGCGCCTGCGCCAACGGCCAGCTCACCAAGACGGCCCAGGCCTGGGGTGATCTGGTGCGCGCCGCGTACCCCGGCTACACCGGGGCGCGCCCGCGGATGCAGCTCTGGCACGGCACCACGGACACCACGCTCAACTACAAGAACTTCGCCGAAGAGATCAAGCAGTGGACGAACGTGCTGGGCGTGAGCCAGACCCCGGTGCTCACCGACAGCCCGCAGTCCGGCTGGACCCGCACCCGCTACGGTGCCAACAGCACCCAGGCGCCGGTCGAGGCCATCAGCATCGCGGGCGTCGGCCACAGCCTGCCCACCTCCGGTATGGCGGCCCGGGCCATCGCGTTCTTCGGCCTGGACCAGAACACCCCGCCCACCGATCCGCCGCCCACGGACCCGCCGCCCACCGATCCGCCGCCGAGCGGCGCCTGCCGGGTGACGAACAGCCTGAACGCGTGGAACAACGGGCTGACCGACAACCTCACGATCACCAACACGGGTTCATCGGCGATCAACGGCTGGACGCTGACCTTCACCCTGCGTCCCGGCCAGACCATCACCTCGGGCTGGAGCGCGACGTACTCGCCCACCAGCGGCGCGGTGACGGCCAGGAACGTGAACTACAACGGGACACTCCTCCCGGGCGCCGGCACGTCGATCGGCTTCCAGGCCACCCACACGGGTGACGCCGGGGCGCCGTCGGACTTCAAGCTCAACGGCGCCGCCTGCCAGAGCGGCTGAGGCCGCCCCTCGAGCACGGGCCCGGCCGGCCGGATCTCCGGCTGGGCCCGTCACCCCCGCCGAGCCGCCAGCACCACCGGCGCCACCGAGTGGGGGAGCAGGTCGTCCGGCCGCTCCGGCAGGACGAGCTCCACCTGTACACCGTCGGAGAAACGATACGGCCGGGTGTCCACCACCGTGCCGAACGTCCGCCGTAACCGCGACAGCTCCGCGCGCACCGTCACCGTCCGCGTCGGATCCGCGAAGAGCTGCGCCGCCAGCTGCGCCGCCGTCAGGCCCTCCGGCCGGACCGCCAGCACGTACAGCAGCTCGGCGTGCCGCGGGCTGAGCTCGCGCGACCAGTCGCCCGACGCCCCGTACACCGTCACCGCCGGCGCGGCGGCCCTGCGCAGGTCCAGCACGACCCGCCCCGGCGCCGGCGGCCCCTCCCGCGCCTGCGGCTGTACGAGCCAGCCCCCCGGCAGCGGCTCCAGCGCGCACATCCCCAGCGCCGGCAGCCACACCGTCCCCGCCGCCGCGTCCTTGGGCAGCGCGACGCGCTCCGGCGGCGCCAGGCCCACCGCCGCGGCCACCCACCCGTGCGGATCGACCGCGAGGGCCTGTCCCGGCAGCCGGGCCAGCAGCGGCGAGGCCGTCGCCCGCAGCCGGTTCACCGTCGCCCAGTGCCGCTGCCGCAGCTCGCCCTCGGCCACCTTCGCCGCCGCGGCGACCAGCGCCAGCGCCGTGGGCCCCATGGTCTGATGGGGACCGCTCAGATCGACCACGCCCAGCAGCCGGCCGGAGCGCGGGTCCTGGACGGGGGCCGCCGCGCACGACCACCAGTGCAGGCTGCGGGCGAAGTGCTCGGAGTGGTGCACCAGCACCGGCTTGCGCGCCACCAGGCTGAGCCCCAGCCCGTTGGTGCCGACCTCGTGCTCCCGCCACTGCATGCCCTGCACCAGATCCGTGGAGTCCGCCTTGCGGATCACCGGCCGGCTGCCCTCCCGCCACAGCACCACCCCGTCGGGATCGCACACCAGCATGATGTGCGCCTGCGGGTCGTACGACGGGAGCAGCGTCTCGCGCAGCACCGGCATCACGTCGAGCAGCCCCGACCCCTCGCGGCGCCGCTCGATCTCCGCCAGCCGTCCGGCGGCGGGCCGCGCGTGGTCCGGATTCACCCCCCGGGACAGGGCACGCCGCCAGGACTCGCTGATCAGCGTGCGGGTACGACTGGGCTCGGCCGGTGACCCGGAGAGGGTCTGCTCGAGGGCACCGGCGATGGATCGGGTCTCGGGTACTGGTCGTGGCACCGTGGTCCCCCGCGGGCGAAACGGTTGTTCTGCTCCCTCCATCGTGCCGTTCCGAACAGGTTCACGCGGTGTACTCGTCCAATTTGGTGCAACTCCCTGCAACGGTTGCGGGGACCTCCGTCCGGACGCGAGGGTGTTTCGCGTACCCCGCCGCGGTGCCGAGTCGGCGCGGCATCGCGGCGGTACGCGCGGTGACGGCAGCCGCTCTGGACCCCTTCGTGAGCGGCTGCCGTCGCCGCGCTCTTCGCTGGGTACGTTCCCGCGGCCCCGTCCGCCGCGAAGTGGGTGCCCGTCTGCCCGGCGGCTACGGTAGGCGGGTGAGACCAGGCACGGATGATCGGGCGGAGTACGGCGGACGGCTCCACAGGGCGAAGGCGCTGTACCGCAACCTCCCCAAGCGCACGGTCGTGTGGCTGCTGCTCAAGGACACCGTCCAGTCGTGCATGAAGTACCGCATCATCGGCCTGGCGGCCGAGGCCGCGTTCTTCACCCTGCTGTCCCTCCCGCCGCTGCTGCTGGCCCTGCTCGGCCTCCTCGGGTACGTCGAGTTCATCGACATGGAACGGATCCAGGCGAACATCCTGGAGGCGTCCGAACGGGTGCTCACCGAGGAGGGGGTCGACCAGCTCGTACGACCGCTCCTCGACGACGTCATCAGGGGCGGCCGGCCCGACGTCATCTCACTGGGCTTCGCCTTCGCCCTGTGGTCCGGCTCGCGGGCGGTGAACGTCTTCATCGACACCATCACCGTGATGTACGGGCTCGACGGCCACCGCGGCATCGTCCGCACCCGGCTGCTGGCCTTCGCCCTGTACATCGTGGCCCTGATCGTGGGAGTGGTCGCGCTGCCCCTGATGGTGGTGGGCCCCGACGCGGTGGTGGACCTGCTGCCGTGGAGCGGCGACGTGGTGAACACCCTGTACTGGCCGGCGGTGTGCGTCCTGTCCATCGCCTTCCTCACCACCCTCTACCACGCCGCCGTCCCCGTCCGCTCCCCGTGGCGCGAGGACCTCCCCGGCGCCCTGATCGCCCTGGGCATGTGGCTGCTGTGCAGCCTCGCCCTGCGCGTCTACCTGACGAACACCATCGAGGGCCGCGCCACGATCTACGGCTCGGTCGCGGCCCCCGTCGCCGTCCTGCTGTGGATCGGCGTCTCGGCCTTCGCGGTCCTGGTCGGCGCGGCGGTCAACGCGGCCTTCGACCGCGTCTGGCCCTCGGTCGCCACGGAGACGGGCCGCGCGGAGACGGCCCGCGCCCGCGAGCGCGCGGCGGCCCGCATCGTCGCGGCGGCGGCGGCCGAACGCCTGGAGCGGGAGCGGGGCCTGGACGGGGACACCTCGGAGGAGGAGTGGGAGGCGGGCCGCGAGCTGGACTGGGAGCCGGAGGCGGGCGACGAGGCGGCGTTCGAGTACCGGCGCCGGGTGGCGGGGCGGTCGGGGGATACCGGGGGCGACGGGGACGGCCCTGTCGCAGGACCCGGATCCGGGGGCGGTACCTGAGGCCCGGGTCGTAGGGCTTACGGCCGGGGGTGTTGCCCGGCGGCGTCGAAAGCCGGTGCGAGGGGGGCCAGTGCCGAGCGGAGCCGGTCGGGCAAGGAGCCGGTGGGGATGAGCAGGCCCCCGGCGGTGGTCGGGGGCCGGAGCCAGTCCTCCAGCGCGATGCGGACCGCCGCGGCCACGCATGCCGCCAGGACGCGGGCCGTACGGGGGTCGCCGAGGCGTTCGGCGAGGACCGCCGTGAGCGGGGGCTCGATGCCGGCGGTGGTTTCGAGGAACGCGCCGCGCAGTGTGGTTCGGGTGGTGAGCAGCAGCAGCGTTCGTTGTTCCTGCTCGCCGAGGTTCGTGTACTGCTCGACCACCGCATCGGTGACGGCGTCGGCCAGGCGCGTCCCGGCGGGACGGGCCGCCACCGACGCCGCGATACGTGCCTCCCGGTCCGCGGCGACCGCGGAGACGATCGCCTGCTCGCGGCTGGCGAAGTAGTTGTTGTACGTGCGCGGGGAGACCCCGGCCGCCTCCGCGATGTCCTCGACCCGTACCCGGTCGGGCCCGTGCTCCACGGCCAGCCGCAGGGCCGCCTCGCGCAGCGCCTCGCGCGTGGCCTGCTTCTTCCGCTCCCGGAGTCCCGGCGGTGGTGTCGTCACGACGTCAGCTTTCCACACGGGACTGCGTGCGCGAAAAATTGCGTGTGCGTAAGATTGCGTGCACGCAGTTTTTCGACCTCGATAGAGGAGACGTCATCGTGCGGGCACGAGGCATGACCTACGACACCGGATTCGTCCTGCACGGCCGGATCTCCCGCGAGGACTTCGACCCCGCGCTGGTCCGGCGCGAGCTCGCCGTCATCCGCGACGACCTGCACTGCGACGCGGTCCAGATCGTCGGCGGCGACCCGGAGCGGCTGGAGTCCGCCGCCGCTGCCGCCGCCGGACTCGGGCTGGAGGTCTGGTTCTCGCCGTATCCGCTGGAGCTGGACCCGGAGCGGATCCTCGCACTCTTCCGTGACTGCGCCGACCGGGCGGAACGGCTCCGGCGGCAGGGGGCGGCGGTCGTGTTCGTCGCCGGGGTCGAGCTGAGCCTGATGAACCGCGGGTTCATCCCCGGGGAGAGCCCCGAGGACCGGGTCGGGGAGCTGATGGGCCGGCCCGGGGCGATCCGCGAACTCGGCGTGCGCGTCAACGCGTTCCTCCGCGACGCCGCGGCGGCCGTCCGCGAGCGCTTCGGGGGCCGGCTCACCTACGCGGCCGTCCAGCTCGAGCAGGTCGACTGGACCCCCTTCGACATCGTGACGTACGAGCTGATCCGCTCCGCCGAGATCGCCGGCCGGTTCCGCGACGCGGTGCGCACCCTGGCCCGGGGCCCGAAGCCCCTGGCCGTCACCGGGTTCGGCACCGCGGCCTACCGCGGCGCGGGCGACCGCGGCGGGCGGGTGCTGGACGTGGTCGAGTACGACCCGGCGACCAGGGTCCCGGTGCGGCTGAACGGCGTGTACGAGCGGGACGAGGCCGGTCAGGCCGAGTATCTGGGCGAGCTGCTCGAGATCTTCGAGACCGAGGGCGTGGACAGTGCGTTCGTCTACCTGTTCGCCCTGGCCGGCTTCCCGCACCGTCCGGACGGCGACCCCAGGGACGACCTGGACCGGGCCGGCCTGGGCATCGTCAAATACGTCGAGGGACGGCCCGGGCGGACGTACCCGGACATGCCCTGGGAACCCAAGGCGGCCTTCGGCGCGGTGGCCCGGCGGTACGGTCAGCCCCGCCCGTAGGGATCCCACCCCGGCGCGAGCGCCGGCGGCAGCGGGAACGAGCCGCCCACCGCGCGGAACTCCCCCTCCGCCGCCGAGGCCTCGACCGCCGCCATCGTCTCCAGTACGTGCTGCGCCAGCTCCCCCGACGCCCGGTGCGGCACCCCCGCCGCGATGCACCGCGCCATGTCCAGCGCCCCTATCCCGCGCCCCGCCGTCGCGCCTTCCGACTCGATCACCGTCCAGTCGGACGAGCCCAGCGGGCGCAGCCGCAGGGAGCCGTCGAAGCGGTTGGGGTCGGGGAGGGCGAGGGTGGCCTCCGTGCCCGTGACCTCGACGAAGCCCTGGCGGGGGAGGGGGGAGTCGAAGCTCAGGGTCAGCGCGGCCGCCGGGCCGGAGGCGTAGTCGATCAGGGCGGCCACATGGGTCGGGACCTCGACCGGGATGTCCGTGCCCGCCTTCGGGCCGGAGCCGATGGTACGGGTGGGACGGGCGCGGCGGGACGTCGCCGCGACCCGGGACGCCGGGCCGAACAGGGAGGCCAGCGCGGTGAGATAGTACGGGCCCATGTCGTACAGCGGGCCGCCGCCGCGCAGGAAGTAGAACTCCGGGCTCGGATGCCAGGACTCCGGCCCCGGCGTCTGCATCAGCGCCAGCGCGGACTGCGGTTCGCCGATCGCGCCCGCGTCGATGAGGCGGCGGGCGGTCTGCAGGCCGGCGCCGAGGAACGTGTCCGGGGCGCAGCCGAGGCGTACTCCCGCCTGGCGGGCCTCCGTCAGCAGCTTGCGGCCCGAGGCGGGGTCGAGGGTGAGGGGCTTCTCGTTCCAGACGTGCTTGCCGGCGCCGATCGCCGCCGACGCGACGTCGTAGTGGGCGGCGGGGACGGTGAGGTTGACGATCAGCCGGACGTCCGGGTGGGCCAGCGCCTGCGCGACGCCGCCGGCGCCCGGAACGCCGTAGGCCGCCGCCTGGGACCGGGCCCGGTCCTCGTCGAGGTCGGCGCAGAACAGGACGTCGAGGTCGGGGAAGGCGGTGAGGTTCGTCAGATATTGGTCGCTGATGTATCCGCAGCCGATCAGGGCGATGCCGAAGCTCATCGGCGGGCCTCCAGCCAGTCGCGCGTCGTTTCGAGAACTTTTCGCTCCTGATCCGAAATTACGGATGGTAAGCGGGCCGGTCAACATCCTTGACCGAAGCGGGATTTACGGGGATAGGGTGGCCGTGGTTTTCGAAAACGGAGGTGGCGCCGTGGCCGGTCAGATCACCCTCAGCCGGCTCGCCGACCAGGCGGGCGTCTCCGTGTCCACCGTGTCCAAGGTCCTCAACGGCCGCACCGATGTCTCCCCGGCCACCCGCGAGCGCATCACGCGGATGCTCACCGAGGCGGGATACCGCACCGCGCGCCCCAGCGGCCTCGTCGACCTGATCGTCGGCGGCCTCAACAGCCCCTGGGCGGACGCCCTGGTCAGCGGCGCGGTGCAGGCGGCGGCGGAGGGCGACTGCCGGATCGTCATCAACAGCGTGTCGCCGCACGAGGACTTCGACGCCCTCCTCTCCCGTATCCAGGAGCGCGGCACCGACGGCCTGCTGACCGTGCACCGGCTGCCCGGCGAGGCGTCGCGGGCACGGCTGGAGGGGCGGGGGACACCGTTCGTCGTCATCGACCCGCCCGTCGAGCCGGGCGCCGGCATCCGGTCCGTCGGGGCCACCAACTGGCAGGGCGGGCTGGCCGCCACCCGCCATCTGATCGGCCTCGGCCACCGCCGTATCGCCGCCGTGACCGGCCCGCCGGACGTCTGGTGCGCCCGGGCCCGCCTCGACGGCTACCGGGCGGCGCTGCTCCAGGCCGGCCTCCCGGTCGACGACGCCCTGATCCGAAGCGCCCCCTTCAGCCCGCCGGGCGGCCGCGAGGAGACGCTGCGGCTGCTGGACGCCGGCGAGCCGCCCACCGCGATCGTCGCCGGCAGCGACGGTCAGGCGTTCGGCGTACTGCGGGCCCTGGCGGAACGGGGGCTGCGGGCGCCGCACGACATCAGCGTCACCGGCTTCGACGACGTCTCCGTGGCCACCTGGTCCACCCCGCCGCTGACCACCGTCCACCAGCCCCTCGAGGCGATGACGGCGACGGCCTTCCGCATGCTCCGCTCCTCGGGCGGCGCGCAGCCCGAACAGGTCGAGCTGGCGACGACGCTGGTCGTACGGGACAGCACGGCGGCGCCCCGGAACTGACCGGTCCCGGACGCCCCGTTGAGCGGCGGCGGACCTTGGCCGTGTCCCGGCGTGACCCTCCAAGTGAGCAGTTCAACAGACGATCTGTTTGGAGATGAGTTGCCGGCGAGTTATGTTGGCATTGCAGATTATCTGAATTCGGAGGATCTGGTCATGCCCGACTACGGCCACGAGCTCCTGCTCGGCACCTTCATCACCCCCACCGCCCACGACCCCGCCGGAGTCGTGCGGCTGGCGCAGCTGACGGAGGCGGCGAACCTCGACCTCGCCACCTTCCAGGACCACCCCTACAACCCGGACCACCTCGACACGAACACCCTGTTGACCTGGGTGGCCGCGAAGACCGAGCGCCTGCGGGTGTCGGCGAACGTCAGCAACCTCCCGCTGCGCCCGCCCGCCGTCCTCGCTCGCGCCGCCGCGAGCCTGGACCTTCTCTCCGGCGGCCGCTTCGAACTGGCCCTCGGCGCCGGCGGCTACCCCAGGCCTATCCGCGCCATGGGCGGCCCGGAGCTGACACCCGGCCAGGGAGTCGAGGCCCTGGAGGAGGCCATCGGCATCATCCGCGGCATCTGGGACACCACCGAACCCGGCCCGCTGCACCACGAGGGCACGCACTACTCGCTGCCCTCCGTCAAACGCGGCCCCCGCCCCGCCCACGACATCGGGCTCTGGCTGGGCGCGTACAAGCCGCGGATGCTGCGGCTCACCGGACGCAGGGCCGACGGCTGGCTGCCGACGATCCCGTTCCTCGAGAAGCCGGGCATGGCCGAGGCGAACGAGATCATCGACGAGGCCGCCCTCGCGGCCGGACGTGATCCGCGCGAGATCCGGCGGCTCGGCAACCTGGCCGGAGTCGGCTTCCACGACAACAACCGCGGCCCCTTCCGGGGCCCGCCGGAGCAGTGGGTGGACGAACTGCTCCCGCTCGTCCTCGAGCACGGCTTCTCCGCCTTCATCGTCGCCACGGACGACCCGCGGATCATCCGCGTCTTCGGCGAGGAGGTCGCCCCCGCCCTCCGCGAGGCCGTCGCCGCCGAACGCGACTCCGCCGGTGTACGCGAGGCCCTGGTCCGCCCGGCGGCCGTCCTCGGCAAACGGCAGTCCGGACTCGACTACGACGCCCTGCCCGAGGCCCTGGCGGCGAAGGCCGTGGAGCCCGGCGACCGGTCGTACGACGACGTCCGGCACACCTACTTCTACACCGGCTCACCCGCCCTGGTCGTCCGGGCGGAGACCGCCGACGACGTGGTGCTGGCGCTCGACTACGCACGCCGCCAGCACGCTCCCGTCGCGGTACGCAGCGGCGGCCACGGACTCAGCGGCCGGTCCACGCTCGACGGCGGGGTCCTGATCGACCTGAGCCGGATGAACTCCGTCGAGGTGCTCGACGCCGGCACCGGACGGATCCGGATCGGCCCCGGCGCCCGGTGGGGCGAGGTGGCGCGGGAGCTGGCGCCGTACGGGCTCGCCATGAGCTCGGGGGACTACGGCGACGTCGGTGTGGGCGGGCTCGCCACGGCGGGCGGCATCGGGTATCTGGCGCGGAAGTTCGGCCTGACCATCGACCACATCACGGCCGTCGAGCTCGTCGTCGCCGACGGACGGAAGATACGGGCCGACGCCGAGCACCACCCCGACCTCTTCTGGGCCGTGCGCGGCGCGGGCGGGAACTTCGGCGTCGTGACCGCGTTCGAGCTCGAGGCGTACCGGGTCGGGGACGTCGCGCACGCGACCGTGCTCGTCGACGCCACCGACACGGCGGACTTCCTGGTGGAGTACGGCCGGCTCGTCGAGGAGGCGCCCCGGGAGGTGTCGAGCTTCCTGAACCTCCTCCCCGCCCGCCGCGGCGGCCCGGTCACGGCCCAGATCACCCTCGTCTACGCCGGTGACGACACCGATGCGGCCCAGCGGGCGCTGTCGCCGTTCCTCGGGGCCGGCCCGGTCCTGGGCCAGCGGGCGGAGCTGCTGCCGTACCACGAGCTCATCGCTCCCGCCCACAACAGGCACCGCGGGCAGTCGCGGATGGAGACCCGCAGCGGCATGCTCGAGCACGTCACGCCGGAGGCGGCGGAGGCCATCGAGGAGATCATCAAGTCCGGGGACGTCTTCGTGTTCCAGTTCCGCTCGATGGGCGGCGCCGTGCACGACATCCCCGCGGACCGGATGGCGTGGTCGCACCGCACCCAGCAGTTCTCGGTCGTCGCCGGGACCGCCACGGGGCTCGGCGACCGGCTCGACAGCCGCTGGGGGAAGCTCTATCCGCTGCTGAACGGCATGTACCTGAGCTTCGAGACGGACACCGATCCGGCCCGGCTGCTCGACGCCTTCCCCGAGCCGGTGCTCGGCCGGCTGCGCCGGCTCAAGGCCGAATGGGACCCCGACCAGGTCTTCGACCGCAACTTCAGCATCCCGCCGGAGAGGGGGGCGCTTGTCGGGACGGAGGTGTCCGGGGGACGATGATCTGCGCGGGGCGGACCCCGCCGCACCCACGTACCTGCAGACGGGAGCCGCCATGGCGCTGTTCGACCTGTCCCTCGACGAACTCCGGGACTACCGCCCCGACCGGGACGAACCGGCCGACTTCGACGCGTTCTGGAAGCGCACCCTCGAGGAGGCCGCGGGCCAGGCGGAGGCCGCCGCGTTCACGCCGTACGACGCCGCCCTGTCGACCGTCGATGTGTACGACACCTCCTTCTCCGGCTGGGGCGGGCACCGGATCGCCGCCTGGCTCGTCGTGCCCAAGGGGGCCGAGGGCCCGCTGCCGTGCGTCGTGCAGTACATCGGGTACGGCGGCGGCCGCGGCATGCCGCACGACCATCTGATGTGGCCGGCCACCGGGCGCGCCGTGTTCGTCGTCGACGTCCGCGGCCAGGGCGCCGTCTCCCACGACCGCATCGGCCACACCCCCGACCCGCACGGCGGCGGCAACCCGCAGGCCCCCGGCTTCATGACCCGCGGCATCCTCGACCCCGAGGCGTACTACTACCGCCGCGTCTTCACCGACGCCGTCCGCGCGGTGGACGTCGCCGCCGCGCACCCCGCGATCGACGGCGAGCGGATAGCCGTCGCCGGCGCCAGCCAGGGCGGCGGCATCGCCACCGCCGTCGCGGGGCTGCACGCCGGGGTGCAGACGGCCCTGATCGACGTGCCGTTCCTCTCCCACTTCCGCCGCGCGGTCACCGTCACGGACGAGGACCCGTACCAGGAGATCGTCAACTTCCTGGCCACCCAGCACGGCAAGGAGGAGGACGTCTTCCGCACGCTGTCGTACTTCGACGGCACGAACTTCGCCGCCCGCGCGCGGGGCAGGGCGCTGTACTCGGTGGCGCTGATGGACCAGATCTGCCCGCCGTCCACGGTGTACGCGTCGTACAACCACTGGGCGGGGTCGGAGAAGGACATCACCGTCTACCCCTGGAACGGGCACGAGGGCGGCGCGTCGTACAACCGCGGCGCCCAGCTGCGGTGGCTCGGGGGACGGCTGTAGGGGAGCGGGGCCGGCCCTCAGCGGGCCGGCCCGATCTCCACCGTCCGCGCCCACTCCGGCGGCCGTGGGGCCCGGTAGCTCTGGTCCTTCCACGACGGCCTTCGCGGCCGGGCGAACACCCCCACCACCGTCCGGCACGGCGGCCGGGACTCCGGCCACGGCGTCTGCCCGTCGGTGAGCGCCACCACCACGTCCGGCCGGGTCCGCAGCGCCGCCGCGAATCCCGTCCGCAGATCCGTACCGCCCCCGCCGACCAGCGCGAAGCCCTCGCCCTCGGCGAGCGGATGCGCGATCCGGGCCGCCGCGTCGCACGACACGACCGTCACCTGATCCCGCCGCCCGCCCACCGCCCGGGCGATCGCGGCGACCTCCAGCAGCGCGCTGCCCAGCTCCTCGTCGCTCACCGACCCCGACGTGTCGACGACCACCGCCACCCGCGGCGGCCGGCGCCGCATGCTCGGCAGGATCACCCTCGGCAGCCCCGCCGCCCGCCGCGACGGACGCCCGTAGCTGTAGTCCTCCGCCGCACCGCCGCCCGACACCGCCGAGCGGACCGCCGCGCCCAGCAACTCCCGCCACGGCTGCGGCGGATGGAACACCTCCTCCGCCCACCGCTGCCAGCCCGCCGGCACATCCCCCGGCCGGCCCCGGATGCCCTCCGCCACCCGGAACCGCACGGCGTCGCGCTCCTGCGCGGTCAGCCCGTGCGCCCCGTCGCCGCCGAGGTCCCAGCCCCGGACGAGGCCGTCGGCGCCGCTGCCGCAGTCCAGCCAGACCAGATGATCGGTCCACGGACCCAGCCGGATCTGCCGCGCGTACTCCTCCATCAGCTCGCCCGCCCGCAGCCTCAGCTTCGCCGGGTAGACGGCGTCCTCGGGCTGGGGCAGCCCCTCGCCGAAGCTGTCGTCGTTGATCTCGCAGTCGGCGGCGATGTTCATCCGCAGCCGGTCCCCGGGCCCGTTCATGCCCTCCCGCAGGGCCAGCCGCTCGCCGCGCCCGTGATGGTCGCGCAGCAGATGCGACACCTCGTGCACCCACACCGAGGCCAGTTCGTCCACCGGCGTACGGTCCACGAACGCCGGCGAGACGTAGCACCGCCAGTGGCTGTCGACGGCCATCGTCGGCACGGTCCGCGACTCCACGACGTGCAGGGCGAACAGCGCCGTCGCCAGATACGGCCGCACCCGTGCGGCGTGCAGCCGCGCGGTGTACAGCTTGTCCCGGTCCAGTACGGTCATCCGCGCACCGCCGCGACCCGGTCCGCCCGCTGCGCCAGCGACACCGCCCCGGCCAGCCGTTCGATCTCCGCCGGCACGTCCCAGTCCTCCCGCCGCAGCGTCGCCAGCGTCGTCGCCGGTACGACGACCAGGTCCGGCGCCCCCGTCTCCAGCGCCCGTACGAGCAGCGCCCACGCCGCGTCCCAGCGCCCCCGCTCGGGCCGGGCGCGCACGGCGGCGACCACCCCGTCGAGCACGGCCTGACGCAGATCACCCCGCTCGGGGAGCACTGCACCCGCCGGGTCGGCCAGGAGGTCCTCCGGGTCCGGCAGGTCCATCCGGTCCATGCTCGCCAGAAGTTCCAGCCCCGGACCGTCGCCCACCGTGCCCCGTACCAGCAGGGACAGCACGTCCCGGGACGACCCGGCGGCCGTGGCGAACGCGATCAGCCGCAGCGTCATGTCCCAGCTCCGCGGCGACGGCCACGCCCCGCCCCGCCGCGACTCGCTGTCCGGCAGCCGGTGCACCAGCGGCGGGCGGGCGCCGAGCAGCCCGCACACCGCGCGCCGGGCGAACTCCACCGCCTCCGGCAGCCGCCTCGGGTCGAGCCGCGGCAGCGTGGCCCGCGGCCAGGTGCCGCCCAGGCCCCGGACGACGACCTCGTGGTCGTGGGTCCAGTGCAGGTGCACGAACCGGTTCGCGAGCGGCGCGCTCAGCTCCCAGCCGTCGGCCGCCGACGACCGCGGGTTCGCGGCGGCCACGATCCGTACCCCCGGCGGCAACCGCAGCGCGCCGACCCGGCGTTCGAGCACCAGCCGCAGCAGCGCGGCCTGCACGGCGGGCGGCGCGGTGGACAGCTCGTCCAGGAACAGCAGCCCCTTCCCGGCCCGGACGAGCCGCACCGCCCAGTCCGGCGGCGCCATCGGCACGCCCTGCTCGGCGGGGTCGTCGCCGACGACGGGCAGCCCGGAGAAGTCGGACGGCTCGTGCACGGAGGCGATCACCGTGGTCAGCGGCAGCTCCAGCTCCTGTGCGAGCCGGGTGAGGGCGGCCGTCTTGCCGATGCCGGGCTCGCCCCACAGCAGTACGGGCAGGTCGGCGGCCACGGCGAGGGTGAGGGCCTCGAGCTGGATGTCGGGGCGGGATTCGGTACGGGAGTCGCCGAGGAGGGCGAGGAGGTCGGCGGCGATGTCGAGCTGGGGAACGGTCACGTGGGATCACCTTTCGGGGTAGCGGGCAGGGGCCGTTCCGGGCAGAGGGAACGGCCTGGGGAATGAGGTCGCGATCAGCGCGTGGCGGACTTCCGGCGGTGCGGACGGCGGTCTCTGTCCGCGAGTTGGCGCACGGAGTGCTTGCGCCCGGGTTCGGCCAGTCCGGCCCGGAACAGCCCGTACGCGATACGCCGTTCGGCGGCGGCCTCCAGCTCGTCGCGCAGCGGGCCGTCGCGCAGCACCGCCGCGGGGCCGAGCAGCCCCTCGACGACGGACAGCGCGCCGGTGAAGTCGCCGTGGTCCAGTCGCTCGCGGACGTCCGTGAGCGACTGCGGGCGGCGGTGCGCCCGGTCGATGGCCCGCAGACACGGCAGCGGTGTGCCGGTCAGCGCCATCAGCAGCTCCTCCCGGCGGACCTCGGCCGGATCGTGGTCCAGCGCCGTGAGCACCCCGTCGACCAGCCCGATGCGGTGGCGAGCCCCCCGGCACTCCACGACACGCGGCTGCCCCGCGGCGTCCCGCGTGCCACCGACGTCGACCGGATCGTCCGGTGCGAGGGCGGCGGCGACCAGGGGATGCAGCTCACCGGCGGCGATCGCGCCGGCCCGCAGCAGCGCCAGGTCCGGCAGCGTCCACGTCGCCGCGTCGGGCAGCACCGGCAGCGCGGGCACCGGACCGTCCGGCGCCCCGCGTACCGTGTGCGCGCCGTCCGCGCCCACATCCACCAGCACCCGCTCCCGGGCGGCGAGCCGCACCAGCACGGAGCCGGCCGCCCGCCCCTGGTCGCGCAGGACCAGCGCGGCCTCGGCGCCCCAGCGGTCGACGGCCCGCCAGGACCCGTCACCCGCCCCGGCGCGCTCGCGCAGCTCGCCGCTGCGGCGGGTGTCCCACAAATGCCGGTGCAGGTCGAACCGGAAGCGCCGCCCCGGCCGGGCGTGCGGATGCCCGAAGGCCCCGTCCGCCGGACGGCGCGGATCCCACAGCGTCAGGCTGACGCGCTGACCGCCCTCCGCCCACGCCGGCGGCGTCCGGACGACGAGCCGCACGCCGCCCGGGTCGTAGCGGGCCAGGGGGAGGGTCAGACCGGGGCGCAGCAGACCGTCCGGGGCGATCCGCGGCAGATGCCAGCGCAGCAGGTCGGGGGCGAGATGCCGCAGATCGGCGCGGACGGCGGTGGCCAGCTCACGGCCGTACGCGTCCGCCGCGGCACGGAGATTGAGATCGACGTCCACGCCCGCGGCGACGCAGGCGCCGGCCCAGTCCCCGGCACGACGCCGGGCGGTGGCCTTCTCGATCATGGAGGGCGGCACGGCGTACGCACGCACGCGCGGCCAGAAGGAAAGCGGGGAGATCCCGTTCGCGGTCTCGGTGGGCATCAGCACTCACCTTGCGCGGACGGTTCCCCCAATCGAATAAAAGATTGAGTGGTCATCGCCGGTGAGCATAGCCCGCCGGACCGACATCGGCCAGGACCGGGGGTCCGAACACCCCCGCCGGGGGCGTCCCTTCACGCTCCGAGCAGCGTTTCGAGCAGGTCACGCACCAGGTCGGCGTCGCCGTCCGTCAGCGCCCGGAGCAGGGCGAGGCGGGCGTGCGGGGGCGACGGCGGGAGGGCGGCGCGGTCGTAGAGGTCGGCGGCGACGCGGTCCAGCTCCGGGTTGCCGGCGGGCGCCAGGAGCGCGGCGTGGAAGGCGCGGTCCGCGGCGGCGCCGGCCTCCTCGGCGAGGGGGCGCAGATACACCGGGTCCGGGGGATGCGCCGCGACGACGGGGAGGACGAGCAGCGCCCGGACCGCCGCCACGTGCGCCGCGACGGGCGGCGGGACGATCCGGAAGCCGCGGTTGGGGAGGACCTCCACCGCGCCCTCCGCCGCCAGTATCTGCATCGCCTCGCGGACGGGGGTGGCGGAGACGCCGAGGGGGGCGGCGAGCACCGGGGCGGAGTAGACCTCGCCGGGGCGCAGCCGGCCGTCCGCCAGCGCGGCCCGCAGCGCGGCCAGGGTCTTCGCCCGTACGGAGGCGCGGTCCAGCCGGACGGGGGCCCGCTCGGCCCCGCCCCGCTGCACGGGCACCCGGGCGGGGTCCCGCACCGTGCTGTCGCCGCGCGGGCCGGTCCCCGCTTCTCCGATGCTCATCGCCAGGAACCCTAGGGCACCGTGCCTCTTGCGGCACCCGGGAATCATGCAGGTAAGGTAAGCCTTACCTTGTCCGTCGCGATCTCCGGTGGTGCCGTCCGTATGACCCCGCCCCTCCCGCGGCCCGCCCCCGCCCGGGCCCACCGCTCGCCGCTCACCCCGGCGTACGCCCGGCTGGCGGAGGTCTACGGCCATCTGACCGTGACCGAACTCACCGCCGCCGACCGCGATCCGGACACCGCGGCCGGCTGGACCCCGGCCACCGAGCTCGCCGCCGGCGGGGCCGCCCTGGACGCCTTCCTGGCCCGCGACGACGAGCAGATCCTGCGCGACTACGGGCAGCCCGGCCGGCCCGACGTCGTCGCCACCTTCGGCCTCCACCGGTACGCCTGGCCGGTGTGCCTGCTGATGACGATCCCGTGGTTCCTCCACCGCCGCGTGCCGCGCCTGCCCGCGCCGGCCGTCCACGTCAACCGCGACGCGGGCGGCCTCGCCGTCCGCCCCGGCCGCTTCGCCTGCCTCCCCGGCGACCCGGCGGCGGGCGAGCCGGGCGCGTACACCGTCCCCGGCGAGGAGGCGCTGCGCGCCGAACTGCGCGCCGCCGTCGCCGAGCACCTGACTCCGGTCCTGGCCGCCTTCGGCCCGCGCACCCGGCGCCGGGGACGCGCCCTGTGGGGCATGGCGACCGACGAGATCGTCGAGGGCCTGTGGTACATCGGCAGCCTGCTCGGCGAGGAGGAGCGGGCGAAGGCGGAGGCGGGTCTGCTGCTGCCGGGCGCCGGTGCGGCCCCGTACGCCGGCGGCGCGAGCTTCCGTACGCTGACCGGCCCCGCGGGCGAGGACCTGGTCACCCGCGACCGCGCGAGCTGCTGCCTCTACTACACCCTGCGCCCCGAGGACACCTGCGTCACCTGCCCCCGCACCTGCGACGCGGACCGCGTCGCCCGGCTCACGCGATAGCCGTTCGCCTGCGCCCGTTATCGCCTGGATCAAGCGCTCCGCAGGCGAACCGCGCCAACACCACCCCATCGGGTGGATGCATCCCGAATCGCCGGGTGTACGAACCGATTCCGCCAGGATGTCGGCTGGGTTCGGGCCAGGATGCCTCCGGGGCATCACGGGGCACGAGGAGCATCGAGGGGCGCGTTCGATGGAATTCAAGGGTCTTGATCTGCTGCTGCCCGGCGTCGTCCTGCTGTGCGGCATCGGAGCCGGTGTGCTGCTGCTCCTGCGCGGCAGGAAGCCGGACACGGCGGAGGCCGACTCGTGGGAACGCAGCGAGCAGCGCCGCCGGCGCAAGGAGACCCTCTACGGCAGCCTCGCCTATCTGCTGCTCTTCTGCTGCGCGGCGGTCGCGGCGGCGCTCTCCTTCCACGGGCTGGTCGGCTTCGGCCGGCAGAACCTCAATCTGACCGGCGGCTGGGAGTACCTGGTCCCGTTCGGGCTGGACGGCGCCGCGATGTTCTGCTCGGTCATCGCCGTCCGGGAGGCCAGCAACGGTGACGCGGCGCTCGGCAGCCGGATGCTGGTGTGGCTCTTCGCCGGGGCCGCCGCCTGGTTCAACTGGGTGCACGCGCCCCGGGGCATGGACCACGCGGGCGCGCCGCAGTTCTTCTCCGGGATGTCGCTCTCCGCGGCGATCCTCTTCGACCGGGCGCTGAAGCAGACGCGCAAGGCGGCGCTGCGCGAACAGGGGCTCGTACCGCGGCCGCTGCCGCAGATCCGGGTGGTGCGGTGGCTGCGGGCGCCGCGCGAGACCTTCCGGGCCTGGTCGCTGATGCTGCTGGAGAACGTCCGTACGCTCGACGAGGCCGTCGAGGAGGTCCGGCAGGAGCGCCGGGACAAGGAGCGTGACCGGGCGGAGCAGCGGCATCTGTCCCGGCTCGAGAGGGCCCAGGTCAAGGCCCTGGAACGGGGCGGGGCGCAGAGCGCCTGGGCGGCGCCCGGCGGGCAGCAGCCGGCCACAGCCGAAGCCGCGCAGCTGCCCGCCGGGCGCCCGCGTCCGGCCGTGGAACCGCCGGCGGACCCGTCCGGTGTCGCCGACGACGAGGCGGCGCCGCGGCTGGACACGCTGGAGCAGAAACTCAAGGCGCTCGAGCAGCAGTTCGGGTGACTTGTCGGAGGGCTTACGCGCCCGGCGCCGATCAGGGCGGCGCCGGGCGCGTAAGTGTCCTACGACTCCTCAGCGTTCCCAGACGGCGGCGGCGCTGCGGTCGTCCGTATGCCCCTCGACCCGCAGTTGCAGGTCGGCGAGGAACGCCGCCAGATCCGGCGGGGTCTCGCGCCAGCGTTCGGCCAGGGTGGCCGCCAGGGCCGGTTCGCCGCGCAGCGGGGCGGCCAGGCCGGCGCCGGCGAGCAGCAGCGTGTCGCCGGGGCGGGCGACCGAGGCGCGGAAGGAGAACGGCTGTACGGGCTGACCCGCCGCGTCCAGCAGCGTCGGCGGGCTCGCCGGCGGCTCGGCGCGCGGATCGGGCACCTGGGGGCGCCCGGCGGGCTCCTCGGGCCGTGAGCCGAAGCCGACGACCGGGCCGCCGCCCTCCAGACCGCCGGGCTCCGGCTCGATGTCCTGCCAGTCGCCGTCCCGCAGCCGGAACAGCCCGCCGGGTCCGGTGCCGAAGAACACCCGGATACGGCACGCGGGATCGGCGGGGAGCAGCAGACAGCGGATCCCGGCGGTGTACTCGTCCGGGGAGTGGCCCAGTTCGGCGGCCTTCGCCCGCATCAGCCCGTACATCCGCCCCGTCAGCCGGTGCAGCCCGGACTTGAGCGAACCCCGCCGGCCCTCCCGGATGTCCTGGTCCAGCCGCGCGTGGCTGCGGCCCACGGAGCCGCCGAGCCAGAGGCAGGCGTCCCGGGCGGCGAGCCTCCCGGGCGTGCCGTCCCGGGCGCCGGTGGCGACGGCGACGAGGAGCAGGGAGCTGTCCCCGGTGCCGAATCGCGCCGTCAGCAGGGCGTCGCCGCGGGGCTCCCCGCGCTGGCGGGCGCCGTCGCCCCGGGCGGAGGCGCAGCGGAGGGTCATCGTGCCGTGGGTGGCACCGTCGAGCTCGGTGTCCGGCGTCAGGTCCGCCAGCCCGGCGGCGGTGACCGGGGGGAGGGCGGCGGGGCCGGGGGCGTGGGACGGCGGGCGGTCGTCGAGGTGTACGGGGGCGGGTCTGGGGGTGGCCTCGAACCGGGGGGTTACGGGCGCCGGCGCCGGGTCGTCCGGGGCCAGGGCGCCCGCGGTCGGGTCCGAGGCGTCGCGGCGCAGGCGCAGGGTGCTCTGCGGGGAGTGGTCGGGCGGGGGGAGCGGTGGCGCCTCCTGGGCGCCGTCCTCCTCCTCCGCCACCGTCCGTACCGCGGAGTCGAAGCGGTCGTCGATCGTGTCCCCGCCGGACGCGGGCGGCCCCGTGTCCGCGGCCCCCGGCTCGTACAGCTCGTCCCACCAGCCCTGGTCCCGGCCGGTGTTGTCCTCGTGCGCTTCCCCCTGCTGTGCCATGCCCTTATTGTCCACAGTCCGCCGCCCCCGGAAACCGCCTCGGCGATATCCGCCGCCCGAGATCCACTTCGGCGGCGGCCCCGTACCGCGATGACCTGCCGACAGGTCTTGGCAAGGGGGGAGGTCTTGGGGCGATGATGTCCCGGCGGGTTGTGCGGCCGGTCGACGCCGTGGTGAACTCCGGTGCGGTGGGGCGGGGAGGACAGAACGCACGTGCTGAACGCGATAGGTCTGGACGAGGTACAGGAGTCCGCGTACCGGGCCCTGGTCGGTCTCGGCGCCGCCGAGGTGCCCGAGCTCGCGCACCGGCTGACCCTCCCCGAGGAGGAGGCCGCGCGGACGCTGCGCCGGCTGGAGCGCCAGGGGCTCGCGGCGCAGTCCTCCGCCCGCCCCGGCCGCTGGGTCGCCGCCCCGCCCGCCGTGGCCCTCGGGGCGCTGCTCACCCAGCAGCGGCACGAGCTGGAGCAGGCCGAACTCGCCGCCGCCCTGCTGGCGAAGGAGTACCGGGCGGAGGCCTCCGAGCCGCCCGTACACGATCTGATCGAGGTCGTCACCGGCGCCGCCGCCGTCGCCCACCGCTTCCGCCAGCTCCAGCTCGGCGCCACCCGCGAGGTCTGCGGACTGGTCACCGGCAAGCCGATGGCCGTGCCCAGCACGGAGAACAGCGCCGAGGAGCAGGCCAGCACCCGGGGCGTGCACTACCGCGTGGTGATCGAACGCGAGGTGCTGAACGGCCCGGGCAGTGTGAGCGGCCTCGCCGAGGCCCTGGGCCGCGGCGAGGAGGTCCGCCTCGCCGAACGGGTGCCCACCAAGCTCGTCGTCGCCGACGGTACGGTCGCGATGGTCCCGCTGACCGGCCGCGACGCGGAGCCGGCCGCGCTGATCGTGCACGCCAGCGGGCTGCTGGAGTCGCTGACGGGGCTCTTCGAGAGCGTCTGGCAGCAGTCCCTGCCGCTCAGGCTGACGCCGGCCGACGGGTCCGGGGCGGCCTTGGTGGAGGGCGCCGCGGACGGGCCGGACGACGTCGATCTGCAGATCCTCTCGCTGCTGCTGGCCGGCCTGACCGACGCGAGCGTCGCCAAGCAGCTCGACGTCGGTCTGCGGACCGTGCAGCGGCGGGTGAAGCGGCTGATGGAGCTGGTGGGCGTCGCCACCCGGCTGCAGCTCGGGTGGCAGGCGTACGAACGGGGCTGGGTGTCCCGCGTCACGCCCGGGTGACCGTGACCCCCAGCTGCTTCGCCAGCCACGACGGCACCCCGCCGAGCAGCCGCACCAGCCGGGCCGCCTCCGCCCGCAGCCGGCCCGCCTGCGGCTCCGGATGGACGTCGGCCAGCGCCATCAGCGCCGGCGCCGTACCCACCAGATAGCCCAGCTCCTCCCGGATCCGCAGCGACTCGGCGAACAGCTCGCGCGCCTCCGCCAGCTCACCGGACTCCACGGCCAGCGCGGCCAGATGGCGGTTGATGGACGAGCACAGCAGCAGGTCGCCCTGCGCCACCGCCCCCGTCAGCGCGCGCCGGAACGCGGCCTCCGCGGCGTCGGCGTGCTTCGTCACGTGCTGCGCGATCAGCCCGCGCCGGTAGTCCAGCAGCGGGCGCCGGGGCGATCCCGGGCGCAGCAGGGCCGCCGCCCGGCCGAGCGCCGAGCGGGCCTCGTCGGAGCGGTCCCGGTCGTGGAACAGCGTGGAGACGTACGCCAGATACCCCCGCTCGCAGGCGGCCCCGCCGCGCTCCTCGTCGTCCGAGGCCAGCGACTCCGCCGCGCGCAGGGCGTCCTCGGCGTCCTGCCAGCCGGCGGAGGTGTACATGCAGCGCTCCACGAGCAGGGAGGCGCGGCGCAGCGCGGCCCCCGGATCCGTGGCCGCCTTGGGCTCCAGCAGCGCCGCCGCGTCGTCCCAGCACGCGCGGGAACGCAGCCGCCAGACGGCGCGGTCCAAGGGGTCGTCGGACATCGTGGAATCCGTGGAACCGAGCCCAGCCATGGCGGTATCCGCCACCTTGCCTCCCGAGGCGCACCGTTGAGCGTGAGAGTTGCAGATGGAGCAATGGAACTAGACGAATCTCAGCACGATGTCCGCCCTGTGGCCAAGTATCTGGGTGAAATTTTTCACAAGATCTTGACCTTGGCTGGAAATCCCTGTTGAGGGACGCGGACGCGGCGCTACCGCTTCGGGACGGCCGGATCGGCCGGTGCCGGGGGGTCCACGACGGGCAGCGTGAGGCACAGTTCGGCGCCGCCGGCCGCCGAGGGACCGGCCGTGACCCGGCCGCCGTGGGTCTCGGCGATCTGGCGGACGATCGCCAGTCCGAGACCGCTTCCGGGGAGGGAGCGGGCGACCGGGGAGCGGTAGAAGCGGTCGAAGACGTACGGGAGGTCCTCGGGCGGTATCCCGGGTCCCTCGTCGGACACCCGGAGCGTGCCCCGCGCCTCGACGCGGATTTCGACCACGCCGCCCGGGGGGCTCCATTTGAGGGCGTTGTCGACCAGATTGGCGGTCGCCCGCTCCAGGGCGTCGGGGTCGCCGTGGACGAGGCATTCCTCGAGGCCGGTACGTATCTCCGGTCCCGTCGCCCGGGCGGCGGCGCGGTCCGCGACCCGGCGGGCGACCAGGTCGAGGCGGGTGTCCTCGGTGTGGGTCTGCTCGCGGCCGTAGCGGGCGAGGTCGATCAGATCGTTCACCAGGACCGTCAGCTCGTGGGTCTGCGCGCGGGCCGCCCGGACCAGCTCGGGGGCCTGGGGGTCGTCGGTGCCGGGGCCCTCGTTCAGGAGCTCGAGGTTGGTGGTGAGGCTGGTCAGCGGGGTGCGCAGCTCGTGCGAGGCGTCGGCGACCAGGCGGCGCTGGGTGGTGACGGAGGCGTCGACGGCGGCGGTCATGGTGGCGAAGGCGCGGGCCAGGCGGGCGATCTCGTCGTCGCCCTTGGCGTCGATCCGGGCGGTCAGGTCCTGGGTGGCGGTGATGTGCTCGACGGTCCGGGTGAGGCGGTGGACGGGGTGCAGGACCCGGTCGGCGGCCAGCCTCGCGGCGACGGCGGCCAGCAGTCCGCTGCCGATGGTGACGGTGATCAGCAGGACCCGCAGCCGGTCCAGGGCGTCGCCCACCTCCGACAGGGGCACGCCGACCCGGACCAGCGTGCCGTTGGGGTCCTGGGGCACCTGTGCGGTGTAGACCCGGTATCGGACGCCCTGGTAGTCGGCGGTCTGGAAGTACCCGGCCTCCCGTCCTTCGGAGACCGCCCGGTCCCGTTCGGTGGTGGTGATGAACTCCGAGGTCGTTCCGGGGGGTACGGGGCCGGGAATGAACTGCATCAGCATGCCGGCGACGGGGGCGGGACCGGACGGGAACCGAGCCGACGTCTTTTCCGCCGGATCATTCGCCTTGTCCCCAAACAGTTGCTCGTTGGCCTGTTTCCACTTACGCGCCATGTTCTCCGAGTCGGTCACGGCCGCTTTGAGCTTGTTCCTGCTCTCGTCCTTCAGCCCCGCGCTCAGCACCGTGTACACCACCACCGAGGCCAGTATCAGCACGGCCAGCACCACCACGCCGCCGGCCAGGGTGACCCGGTTGCGCAGGCTCACGGCTCCTCCCGCAGGACGTAGCCCAGGCCCCGTACGGTCTGGATCAGCCGGGCGCCGCCGTCCGCCTCGAGCTTGCCGCGCAGATAACTCACGTACACCCACAGCGCGTTGGACGAGGTCCCGAAGTCGTAGCCCCACACCGAGTCGAAGATCAGCGTGCGGCTCAGCACCCGTTCCGGGTTGCGCAGGAAGAGCTCCAGCAGCGCGTACTCGGTACGGGTCAGCTCCAGCCGGCGGCCGGCCCGGGTCGCGCGGCAGGCGGAGGTGTCCAGCTCGAGGTCCGCGTACGACAGGACCTCGCGCGCCGCGCCGCTGCGCCGCAGCAGGGCGCGCAGCCGGGCGCGGAGTTCGTCCAGGGCGAAGGGCTTGGCCAGATAGTCGTCGGCGCCCGCGTCCAGGCCCGCGACCCGGTCGGAGACCAGGTCGCGGGCGGTGAGCATGAGGATCGGGGTGCTGTCGCCGGACTCGCGGAGCCGGCGGCAGACCTCGAGGCCGTTGGGTTCCGGCATGAGGATGTCCAGCACCACGGCGTCGTGCCGGGCACGGCCCAGCGTGTCCAGCGCCGTGATGCCGTCCGGGGCGAGCGACACCTCGTACCCGTCACGGGTCAGCGCGTGCGCCAGCGAGCGGCGCACCGCCTCGTCGTCGTCGACCACCAGTACCCTCATGCCGGACAGCCTGCCTCAGTTCTGGGAGATGGACGCGGTCTTCGTACCGTCCCCGCCGGGCTTCGTACCGTTGTCGCCGGGCTTGGACCCGCCGTCCCCGGGCTTCGAGCCGCCGTCTCCCGGCTTCGGGCACGTGTCGCCGGGCTTCCCCGGGTTGCCCGGCATGCTCATCTTGACCTTGATGAGCGCCTTCTCGAACCGCTGCGGGCTGACGCCCGCCTTGCGGGCCAGGGCGGCGAACTCGGCGCTGTGCGGGTCGACACCGCCGTGCTCGCTCAGCTTGTCCAGCGCGGTGAAGATCTGCAGGGCCAGGTTCTGCGAGATGTGGAGCTCGGCGGCCAGCGCCTTGGCGAAGGCCTTCTGGTCGGCCTGCTCGCCGCCCTTCTTGTCCTTGCCTCCCAGGACCTTGCCGGGCTTGCCCTTGCCGTCCTTGCCGCCCTTGGCGTCCCCGCCGCGCTGGTCGGCGAACACGTCCTTGGCCAGCCGGGCGGCCTTGTCGAGGGAGAAGCCGAACTCATGGGCGACGAGCGCGACGAGCCGGTCCCTGGTGGGCTTCCCGCCCTCCTCGCCGATGGCCCGCTTGACGTTCATCAGCCCCTGCTCGAGCCGCTGCGGGCTGAGCCCGTAACGCTTCGCGATCTTCGCGAAGTCGTCCCTCTTCTCCCCGTGTCCCTTCCCGGGCCCGTCCTTGCACTCCACGCTGACGACGGGCCCCTTCCCGTGCCCCCCGCTGCCGTGCTCCCCGGCGACGGCCACACCGGAGACGGTGCCGGCCGTGATGAGCGCCGCGGTCAGCGCGGCGAGCATCCTCGTACGTTGCATGACTTACCCCTCGGGTTGTCCTCCGTTGCGGACCGACCGGCCCGCCCAACCGCAAGGAGACCAGCGCCACTTGTGCGCGACTGTCGGCGAACCTTGGAGATGCCTTAGAGGGGGACCGAGGCTGCCCGGGGCGGGTCAGCGTGACTGCGGCAGGGGCTCCGACCGGGCCGAGCGGAACGGCCGGGCGTGCTCCCGGCACAGCCACAGCACGTAACCCTCGGGTGTGAGCACCTTGTTCAGCCCGCCCCACCGCTGATAGGGGTCCAGCTGGACGAGCAGCGACCGCATGACCCGGAACTCCGCCTCCCACTGGATCCGGCCGGCTCCCCGCTCCTGGAGCTCGGGCGTGTCCCCCTGCGGCGGCACCGAGTCGACGAGTGCCTTCATCAGATCGATGTCCTTCTTGAGCAGCTTGTCGAGATCCTCGGAGATCATCCCGAGCCCCGCTCCGGCGACGGGGAGCGCGTACTTCAGGACCTGGAGCACCGTCCGGGCGTACGGCATGACCGCCCGGGTGAGTTCCGCCGTGTGCCTGACGGTGTACGGCTCGTGCTCGGGCGCGGGATGCCAGGCGCCGGGCTGCTCGCAGTACAGGCGCAGGGAGAGGAAGGACTCGCGTCCCACGCCCAGCCGCCGGCGACGGTCCTCCCGGGTGATGGAGACGACGTTGGGGCAGACGACCTCGAGCGCCGACCGCCGTGCCCGCCAGGCGGCCAGCGCGGTGCGCTGCTGTTCGGCGGCGACGGACGCCTGCTGGGTCCGGACGTGCCGCAGCTGCTCGAGAAGCTCGGAGTGGCGGGCGCCCTCCTCGCCGGTCTGGGCCTCCAGCAGGCGCTGCAGGGCCCGTACGGACGAGTGGGTCTGCTCGGCCAGCTCCTCGGACTGCGTCGCGGGCGCGGTCTCGATGCCTTGCAGCAGCAGGGGCACGTCGTGGATGGCGAAGTCCTCCGGGCACTCGACCTTGAGCAGCGGCGAGTCGCGCGTCAGACGTGCCTTGAGCCGTTCGTGCGGGAACTCGTGGGGGCATTCCCTGCCGTCGGGCAGCGTGGTCGGACACGGCACCAGGCGCTGGATCTCCAGACCCGGATAGCGGCTCAGGGTCTGTTCGAAGCCGTCCTTCAGCACGGCGAAGAACTCCTGCGGATACGGGCCGCGTACCGACAGTTCGACGCTTCTGGCCTGCCGGTCCACCGTGATGAGGGCGACATGGGCACCGTCCGGGTGCCGGAGGAGGGCGCCGCTGCGCCAGTGGAGTCCGGAGGTGAAGCGGTGCTCGCGCGCGATGAACCAGGTCGGGATGCCGGGCGGCACGGTGTGCAGCCGGTAGCGCAGCCGCAGTTCGCGGCCCGTCCCGTCCGCCGCCTCCCACAGCGCGCGGTAGGCGGGCGGGTCCCAGGGCAGCAGCTCGACGACCAGGCTCGTCGTGCCCTCGGCGGTGCGGTACGAGAGGTCGAAGCGCTCCATCATCGCCACGAAGTGACGGCGCAGGTCCGGGGTCAGCTCGCTCCACAGCTGTGTCTGGTGTGCCTTGGTGAACAGGGCGCCGGCGGTGCGGACCGCGTGGGAGTCCAGGACCCGGCTGATGTAGTCGGTCACCCATTGCGGGCGCAGTACGACCATGTCGCCCAGTTCCGCGTCGCCGGGGTAGGCCAGGATGTCGCCGAGGCTGTGCAGCGCGGACATCAGGCTGAGCTGGTGGCCCGGGTCGGAGACGCCGTTCTCGCTCATCACGGCGATCAGCTCGTCCGGATGGACGTGGGTCCGCGGCACCGCCCGTACCGCCTCGGACGCGCGCAGCCAGCTGCTGGGCCAGGCCACGCCCATGAGGGGCAGCCGGGAGCAGTGCAGGGTCAGGGACTGGCGGACGTACTCGATGCCCTCGCCGGTGGCGCAGTCGGCGCTGAGGCTCTCGACGATCATGCCCGGGTACTGGGCCCGCAGATCGGCCAGCGGAAGGTCCGCGGGCCGCGGGCCGATGTGGGTGGCCACGAGGACGACCGGGGAGCGGGGCGCCCGTGCCTTGATCATGTCCAGCCAGTAGTACAGCTTGCTGGCCTCCCAGCCGATCTGCGCGTCCCAGACGAGGACGAACAGGGCGCGGTCGGTGAGGAAGAACTGGTGCGTGGCGTGATAGATCTCCTGCCCGCCGAAGTCCCAGGCCGTCAACCGCATCGTGATGTCGGGGCGGTCCGGGTGCCGCAGGTCCACGCCGTCGACCCGCAGGCCGTGCGTGCTGTCCTCGTGGGCGTCGAACGGCTCGCCGCGTACGGCCTTGAGGAGGGAGGTCTTGCCGGATCTTCCCTCGCCCACCACCACGATTTTCGAGGACCACTGCTCGGCCGGGGCGCCGGTGCGTTCGCGGAGGAAGGTGACGAGGGCGCTGGTGCCGGCGGCCACGACCTCGGGCGGGAGGAGGGACAGCGGGTTGCCCGTGAGGTGGAGGGTGCCCAGGGCCGTGAGCGCGCCGAACGAGGGCGGCAGCTCGTGGAGCTGGTTGCCGGCCAGATCCAGATAGGAGAGGCTGGTCAGCCGGCCGAACGACGCGGGCAGCTCGGCCAGCTGATTGCCGCCGAGGTCCAGGAGGCGGAGCCGGCGGAGGTCGCCGATGTTCTCGGGCAGCCGGGTCAGGCGGTTGTCGTTCAGCGTCAGCTGACGCAGACCGCTCAGCTCGCCGAGCCAGCCGGGAAGGTGCTCCAGCTCGTTGTGGTGCAGCGCGAGCACCTCGAGCGAATCCGGTCCGCGCAGCTGCGGCGGAAGATCGCGGATTCGGTTGTGCGCGAGCTTCAGCTGGGTGAGCCGGCGTAACCGCTCCAGCCAGATGGGCAGGTCGGGGAGCTCGTTCCACGTCAGGTCGAGGGTCTTCAGCCCGGTGAATCTGGCGATCCAGTCGGGCAGCTCGGTGAGCCGGTTGCGGGCCAGCACGATGCCGGTGAGACCCGTCCGGGTGGTGCTGACGCTCGCGAGTTCGCCGACCTCCTCGGGCACCTCGGTCAGTCCGAGATCGCTGAGGTCCAGCCGGTGACTGCGCCGGGCCTCCGCCATGCGTCTCGAGATCTCTCCGGCCCGCCCGCCGTCCATCAAGGAATCCCCCCGATTCGATGTGTGGGGGGCCATGTTGACGTGACCGGACGCCCGGCGTCCGGGAAACGGCGGAAGTCTGCGGACGGGTTGTCAACTCATGCGCAGCGCCAGGAAGAAGTCCAGTTTGTCCTCCAGGTGGGAGAGGTCGCGGCCCGTCAGCTGTTCGATGCGGCCGACGCGGTAGCGCAGGGTGTTGACGTGCAGGTGGAGGCGGGTGGCGCAGCGGGTCCAGGAGCCGTCGCAGTCGAGGAACGCCTCCAGGGTTTCGACCAGGTCGGCGCGGTGGCGGCGGTCGTAGTCGCGCAGGGGGTCCAGGAGGCGGGCGGTGAAGGCGCGGCGGACGTCGTCGGGGACGAAGGGGAGGAGGAGGACGTGGGAGGCCAGTTCCTCGTGGCCCGCCGCGCAGACGCGGCCGGTGCGGGCCGCCGCGACCCGGCGGGCGTGGCGGGCCTCCTCCAGTGCGCCGCGCAGGCCCTCCGAGGAGTGCACGGGGGCGCTGACCCCGATCGTGAGGCGGCCGTCGTCCGCCAGGCCGCGGCCGAGCGGCTGGCCCACGGCGGCGAGCAGGGCGTCCGCCCGCAGCGCGGTGCCGCCCTCGTCGCCGGAGCCGGAGTCGGAGGCGGACGCGGCGGCCAGGGCGGCCGTGGGGGAGAGGGACGGCAGCGGCACCAGGGCCACCGCCTCGTCTCCCGTCTGGGCGACGGCGATCCGGTCCGCGGGCTCGGGGCCGTACGCCGCCGGGTCGAGCAGGATCTCCTCCAGCAGCGCCTGCGCCGGCGGCCCGCCCCGGGTCTGTCCGCCGTCCCACTCGAGGCGGGCCACGACCACCTGCCACTGCGGCGCCGCCCCGAGCCCCGGCAGCAGCACCGGTACGGCGACCCGCAGCCGGGCGGCGATCTCCGCCGGCGGGGCCCCCGTCAGCACCAGCTCCACGACCTCCTGCGCCAGCCGGCGCCGTACCGTCCGGGCGGCGTCCCGGCGCTCGCGCTCCACGGCGATCAGCTGCGTCACCCCGTGCAGCAGGTCGAGCCGCTCCTTCGGCCAGTCCCCGGCGTCCGCCTCGACGGCCAGCAGCCAGTCGGACAGCGCCGTCTCCCGCGGGTCCCGGGCGCCGTCCCGGACGGGGAAGAGCGAGTACACGGTGGCGCCCAGCCGCGTCCGGTACGGCCCGCGCCGCCCCCGCCGGACGGCCGTCAGATGCTCCCCCGCCAGGGCGGCGCGCACCTCCGGCGGCAGCGGCCGGCCGCCCTCCGCCGTACCGGCGATCTGCCGCCCGGTGGGGGACAGCACCCACGCCCGCAGGTCCAGGTCGGAGCCCAGCAGATCGAGCACCGCCTGCGGCCCGCCGCCCGCCAGCCCCGACGACATCAGCCGCCGGTGCCGGTCCACCACCGCCGCCAGATCACCGGCCCGCTCCCCGGACACCTGGCGCACCACGTGCTCGGTGATCGTGGCGAACGCCACGTCCTCGCTCACCGCGAAGAGCGGCAGCCGGTGCCGGGCGCACGCCGCGACGAGGTCGTCCGGCACCCCGGGCAGCTCCGCCTCACCGGCCGCCAGCCCGGCCACCCCGGCCGCGTCGAGGATCCGTACGAACGACTCGGAGTCCTCCGGCCCGTGCCGCCAGGCGAGTCCCGTGAGCACCAGCTCCCCGCCGTTCAGATACCGGCCGGGGTCACGCAGATCGGTGGTCATCACCCCGCGCACCGGGCGGTCCAGCTCGTCCTCGCCGCCCAGCAGGCGCAGGCCGAGGGAACCTGTCTCCAGCAGCGTGCGGAGCCTCATGATCGTGCCTGCCGTCCTTGCCTGAGGGGCGTGGGGGGTTGCCCGACGCTCCGGCGATCTACCAGAGACGAGGCGCCGTGTCGCCTCTTTCGTTCGAATCTACAAGGGTCGTGGTGCCCCCAGCCAATCGCTTCATGTTTTCGGTGACTGCACCGGATGGGTGAGTCCCCGGTGTACTGGGCCCCCGAAGCGTGTACAGGAACAGGAACGGCCCCGTCCGCGGGCCCTCGTACGGATCTACGAGACTCGAGAAGAGAGCCACATGGAATTCCTGCGCCCTGCCACCTGGCAGGAGGCGCTCGCCGCGAAGGCCGCCCACCCGGCGGCCCTGCCCATCGCCGGCGGCACGGACGTCATGGTCGAGATCAACTTCGATCACCGCCGCCCCGAGCACCTGCTGGACCTGACCCGGATCGGTGAGCTGTACGAGTGGGAGGCGGCCGGCGACACGATCGCCCTCGGCGCCTCCGTCCCGTACGCGCGGATCATGACCGAGCTGCGCGACGACCTCCCCGGCCTCGCGCTCGCCGCCCACACTGTGGCCTCCCCCCAGATCCGCAACCGCGGCGGCGTCGGCGGCAACCTCGGCACCGCCTCCCCGGCCGGCGACGCCCACCCGGCGCTGCTGGCGGCCGGGGCGGAGGTCGAGGCGGAGTCGGTGCGCGGCAGCCGCCGCATCCCGATCGACGAGTTCTTCACCGGCGTCAAGCGCAACGCCCTCGCCGACGACGAGCTGATCCGCGCGGTGCACATCAGGCGCGCGGCGGGCCCCCAGCAGTTCTCCAAGGTCGGCACCCGCAACGCCATGGTCATCGCGGTCTGCGCCTTCGGCCTCGCCCTGCACCCCGACACCCGCACCGTCCGCACCGGCATCGGCTCGGCGGCCCCCACCCCCGTCCGGGCGATGGCGGCGGAGGGCTTCCTGAACGCGGCGCTGGCCGACGGCGGTTTCTGGGACGACCCCCGGACCCTCACGCCGTCGGTGGCCCGCGAGTTCGCCGAGCTGTGCGCCGGCGCCTGCAACCCGATCGACGACGTACGGGGCAGCGCGGACTACCGCCGGCACGCCGTCGGAGTCATGGCCCGCCGCACCCTGGGCTGGGCCTGGGAGTCGTACCGCGGCACCGGCCGCACCGAACGAGGAGCGGCCTGATGCGCGTCACCATCACCGTCAACGGCCAGCAGCAGACGGCCGACGACGTCTGGGAGGGCGAGAGCCTGCTGTACGTGCTGCGCGAGCGGCTGGGGCTGCCCGGTTCGAAGAACGCCTGCGAGCAGGGCGAATGCGGCTCCTGCACGGTCCGGCTGGACGGCGTGCCGGTCTGCGCGTGCCTGGTGGCCGCCGGGCAGGCCGAGGGCCGCGAGGTCGTCACCGTCGAGGGGCTGGCCCAGGGCGAGCGGCTGTCGCCCGTCCAGCAGGCGTTCGTGGACGCCGGCGCCGTGCAGTGCGGGTTCTGCACCCCGGGCCTGGTGGTGGCCGCCGACGAGCTGCTGGAGCGTACGCCGTCCCCGTCGGACGGGGACATCCGCGAGGCCCTGTCGGGCAACCTGTGCCGCTGCACCGGGTACGAGAAGATCATGGACGCGGTACGGCTGGCGGCCGCGCGCCGGCAGGAGGCGGTCTGACATGTCCGAGGTCACCCGGATCCCCACCGACCTGGTCCAGGGCGCCACCGGCCACGCCGGTGTCGGCGCCTCCACCCTGCGCCCCGACGGCGTGCTGAAGGTCACCGGCGAGTTCGCGTACTCCTCGGACCTGTGGCACGAGGACATGCTGTGGGGCCACACCCTGCGCAGCCCCCACGCCCACGCCGAGATCGTGTCCCTCGACATTTCCGAGGCCCTCGCGCAGGCCGGCGTCCACGCCGTCCTCACGTACGACGACCTGCCGTCCGACGTGAAGCACTACGGCCTCGAGTGCCGGGACACCCCCGCGCTGGCCGACGGCGTCGTCCGCTACCACGGCGAGCCCGTCGCGCTGGTCGCCGCCGACCACCCGGAGACCGCCCGGCGCGCCGCCCACAAGATCAGGGTCGAGTACCGCGAGCTCCCCCTCGTCACCGACGAGGCCACCGCCACCGCCCCCGACGCCCCCGTCCTGCACCCGCACCGCGAGGACGGACACGCCGCCCACGTCCCGCACCCGAACATCCTGCACCGCCAGCCGATCGTCCGCGGCGACGTCGCGAGCGCCGCCGCGCGCGCCGACGTCGTCGTCACCGGCGACTACGAGTTCGGCATGCAGGACCAGGCCTTCCTCGGCCCCGAGTCGGGCCTGGCGGTCCCCGCCGAGGACGGCGGCGTCGACCTGTACGTCGCCACCCAGTGGCTGCACTCCGACCTGCGCCAGATCGCCCCCGTGCTGGGCCTGCCCGAGGACAAGGTCCGGATGACGCTCTCCGGCGTCGGCGGCGCGTTCGGCGGCCGCGAGGACCTGTCGATGCAGATCCACGCCTGCCTCCTCGCCCTGCGCACCGGCCGCCCGGTCAAGATGGTCTACGACCGCTACGAGTCCTTCTTCGGCCACGTCCACCGCCACCCCGCGCGCCTGCACTACGAGCACGGCGCCACCAAGGACGGCCGCCTCACGCACATCAAGTGCCGCATCGTCCTGGACGGCGGCGCCTACGCCTCCTCCACCCCGGCCGTTGTCGGCAACGCCGCCTCCCTCTCCGCCGGCCCGTACGTCGTGGACGACGTGGAGCTCGAGGCCGTCGGCCTGTACACCAACAACCCGCCCTGCGGCGCGATGCGCGGCTTCGGCGCCGTCCAGGCGTGCTTCGCGTACGAGGCGCAGATGGACAAGCTGGCGGCGGCGGTCGGCATGGACCCGGTGGAGTTCCGCCGCCTCAACGCCATGTCGCAGGGGGCGGTGATGCCGACCGGGCAGCGCGTCGACTCCCCGGCGCCGGTCGCCGAACTCCTGCGCCGGGTCAAGGCGATGCCGATGCCGCCGGAGCGCCAGTGGGAGAGCGCGGGCGGCGCGGCGGACGTGCGGGCGCTGCCCGGCGGGCTGTCGAACACCACGCACGGCGAGGGCGTCGTACGGGGCGTCGGCTACGCGGTGGGGATAAAGAACGTCGGCTTCTCCGAGGGCTTCGACGACTACTCCACCGCCCGCGTCCGGCTGGAGGTGCTGAACGGCGAGGCCGTCGCCACCGTGCACACCGCGATGGCGGAGGTCGGCCAGGGCGGCGTCACCGTACTGGCCCAGATCGCCCGCACCGAACTCGGCGTCCAGCAGGTCACGCTGATCCCCGCCGACACCCGCGTCGGCTCCGCCGGCTCCACGTCCGCGTCCCGGCAGACGTACGTCACGGGCGGCGCCGTGAAGCACACCTGCGAGGCCGTCCGGGAGCGGGTGCTGGAGCTCGGGCGCCGTACGCAGGGCACGTACCACCCGGCGTGGGCGACGGCCGAGCTGCTGCTGGAGGGCGGCAAGGTCGTCACCGACGGCGGCGAGGTGCTGGCCGATCTGGCGGAGCTGCTGGCGGACGGGGAACCGGTCGACATCGAGCTGGAGTTCCGCCACCGGCCCACCGAGGCGTTCGACGTGCGGACGGGGCAGGGGAACGGGCACGTCCAGTACGCGTTCGCCGCGCACCGTGCGGTCGTCGAGGTGGACACCGAGCTCGGGCTGGTGAAGGTCGTCGAGCTGGCCTGCGCCCAGGACGTCGGCAAGGCGATCAACCCGCTCTCCGTCGTCGGCCAGATCCAGGGCGGCTCGACGCAGGGGCTGGGCGTGGCGGTGATGGAGGAGATCCTGGTCGACCCGGCGACGGCGAAGGTACGCAACCCCTCCTTCACCGACTACCTGATCCCGACCATCCTCGACACCCCGCCCATCCCCGTCGACGTGCTCGAACTCGCCGACCCGCACGCCCCGTACGGCCTGCGCGGCGCGGGCGAGGCACCGACGCTGTCGTCCACCCCGGCGGTGGTCGCCGCGATCCGGGCGGCCACGGGGCTCGACCTGACGCGGGTCCCGGTCCGTCCGGAGGCGCTGACGGGGACGCGGGGGGACTGATCGCCGCAGGGGCGGGGCCGTCGCGCGCGGCATCGCCTACATTGCGGGAAAGCGTTCACGGTGAGGAGTGGGACCGGATGCTGGACATCGCCGCCGAGCTGACCGAGTGGATCGCCGACGGCCGCGACTTCGCGCTCGCCACGGTCGTCGCGGTCGGCGGGTCCGCGCCCCGCCAGCCGGGGGCGGCGCTGGCCGTCGACGCCGGCGGCACCGCCGTCGGCAGCGTGTCCGGCGGGTGCGTGGAGGGCGCGGTGTACGAACTGTGCCAGTCGGCGCTGGAGACCGGGGAGACCGTGCTGGAGCGGTTCGGGTACTCCGACGAGGACGCCTTCGCCGTGGGTCTGACCTGCGGCGGGGTCATCGACATCCTCGTCACCCCGGTACGGGCCGCCGACCCCGCGCGCCCGGTGGTCGCGGCGGCCCTCGCCGCGGCGACGGCCGGGGAGGCGACGGCGGTGGCGCGGCTGGTGAAGGGGCCGGCGGAGCTGCTGGGGCGGGCGGTGCTCGTGCGGGCCGACGGGACGGCCGAGGGGACGCTCGGCGGGCATCCGGAGCTGGACCGTACGGTCGCGGGCGAGGCGCGGGCGATGCTCGACGGCGGGCGGACCGGGGTCGTGGAGATCGGGGCCGAGGGGAGCCGCTGCGGGGAGCCGGTGCTGGTGCTGGTGGAGTCGAGCGTGCCGCCGCCGCGGATGATCGTGTTCGGGGCGATCGACTTCGCCCGGGCGCTGGTCGGCGTGGGGCGGTTCCTCGGCTACCGGGTCACGGTGTGCGACGCGCGGCCGGTGTTCGCCACGCCGGCGCGCTTCCCGGAGGCCGACGAGGTGGTCGTGGCGTGGCCGCACGAGTATCTGGAGTCCGCGACGGTGGACGGGCGGACGGTGCTGTGCGTGCTGACGCACGACGCCAAGTTCGACGTACCGCTGCTGAAGCGGGCGTTGCGGCTGCCGGTGGCCTACGTGGGCGCGATGGGCTCACGCCGTACGCATCTGGACCGCAACCGGCGGCTGCGCGAGGAGGGCGTGACGGAGCTCGAACTGGCCCGGCTGCGCTCGCCGATCGGCCTCGACCTGGGCGCGCGCACCCCGGAGGAGGTCGCGGTGTCGATCGCCGGGGAGATCGTGGCGGCCCGCCGCGGCGGCACGGGGGTGCCGCTCACGGGGGCGCACACGCCGATCCATCACGATCCGGCGGCGGTGGCCGGGCGAATCGAGGACGTGGCCTGACCGGCCAGGACGGCGGCCTCGGCGGGGGTGGCCCCGCGCTTCCAGTCCGGGCCCAGGGCGGCGTACGTGATGACGTCGTGCCAGATCCCCTGGGTGCAAAAGAGCGAGCGGACGGTGGCCTCGCGGTGCAGGCCGACGGCGTCCATGATCCGGTGCATCGCGCGGTGGTCGGTGCGGTGGCCGGCCCAGACCCGGTGCAGGCCGAGCGGGCCGAAGGCGTACGCGGCCAGCAGTCGCGGCGCCTCGTGGGTGTGGCCGCGGACGGGGCTGCCGGGGAGCACCGCGAGCCCGGTGAGCAGGGCGTTGCTGCCGTAGTCCTCGACGAGCAGGCCGCAGGTGCCGAGCATGGTGTCGTCGTCGGGGGTGCAGACGGCGAGGGTGTACTTCCGGCGCGGCTCGGTGTGCCGCTGGGCCAGGCAGTGGCTGAACGCGGCGGCGGCCTGGCGGGTGTCCATCCGGTCCGTGCCGAGGTAGCGGGTCAGGACGCGGTGGGTGACGATCCGTTCGTAGACGGGGTAGTCGGCGGGGTGGAGTTCCCGCAGCCGCAGATGGTCGCCGTACAGATCGGGCACGGCGGTCACCGGACGGCTCCGGCGGCCGGCAGCGGGCGGGGGAGCACGGGGGCGACGGCGGGGATGAGCTCGTCGAGGTCCGTGTAGTAGCGCCCGGAGGGGACGGGGTGGCCCAGCAGGATGCGCCGGGCGGTGTCCGTGACCAGGGCGCCCCCGAGCATGACGCCGCTGGCGAGCTGGGGCCAGCTCGACAGGGTGCGGCCGATCCGGCCGAGGGCGGACGTCATGGCGGGGCTGAGGCGGGAGGTGTCCACGATGTCGAGCAGCAGGGAGACCAGGGCGGCGTCGTCCAACTCCCGTACCTCGTCGGCGGTGATGGCGCCGATCCGGCCGTGGCACAGGGGCCGGTCGGGCTCCAGGTCGAAGCGCTCGACGTCGAGCAGCCCGCGGTCGTTGGTGTCCATCAGGACGGGGATCCGGCGCCGGCGCGCGTGCTCGCGGACGGCGATCTTGGCCCAGGGCTGGTCGCACTCCTCGACCACGAGGTCGAGGCCGGCGCCCCGGCCGAAGAAGTCGTCCACGGTCGACTCCGTCAGTCCGGCGCGGTGGATCTCGATGTCGAGGTACGGGTCGATCTCGTACATCGCCCGGGCGCACAGGACCGTCTTCTCCGTGCCCAGATCGTGGACACCGGCGCGCAGCCGGTTGAGGTTCGACAGGCCGAGCCGGTCGAAGTCCGCCAGCCGAAACGATCCTGCGGTGCCCTCCATGGCGCACGTCAGTGCGGCGCTGCTGCCGACGGACAGCCCGACCACGCCGATCCGGCGGGCCAGCAGCGACTCCTGCTCGGCCCGGTTGATCTTGCCCCGGTTACGGTCCGTGCGCACCAGCCGGAACTCGTCCCGCGGCAGGACGTGCACCAGCCGGCCCGACCAGGGGTAGAACGCCCAGGTCCCGTAGGCCCGGAGAGGGAGCCCGCCGCGGGCCCGCGCGGTGGCCTCGGCGAGGGTGCGCCGGTCGAACCGGACGCCGGGATGGCGACATCGGACCAGCTCATCGAGCTGCTGGTCGATCGTGTCGTGCACCTCGCGGACCTCGGGCGAGGCGGTCAGCGCGCATAACGTCGCGTCGTCCAGCGGATGGGACGCGTCGAAGAGCAGGGGCTGATACGTGTCGTGGCCGTACGGGATCTCGGGCGAGACCGCGGACGGCGGGAGTGCTGTCGTCACGGACAGTCAACCTAGCAACGAACGCGGACGGTAAGGGTTTTCCGTTACTCCATGGGCGCAACAAAATGATATTCGGTCGCGGCCGGGCGGCCCCCGGGCCCGCTCCACCGGCCGCGTCAGGCCACCAGCACCCGGAACAGATAGTGCCGTTGCTCGCTGACGGCGTCCGCCTGCTCCCGCAGGTCGGCCTCGGTGAAGTCGAGCCCGCACCACTCCGCCGCCTGCCGCAGCAGCGGGAGTATCTCCTCCCGGGGCAGCCCCCGGTACCCGATCCGCACCTCCTCGTAGAACTGCCAGTACGGCTCCAGCCGCACCGTCCCCGCCTGCACCGCGAGCCGCTCGATCTCCTCCTGACCGAGCGTGACCAGATATGCCACAGCCCCTCCCGATCTCCCGGCGGGCCGCGCGAACACCGGCCCGTACCCGAGAAGTTAGCGGGAGGGTCTGACAATCGGCTTCCGCGGCACCGGCCATCGCGGACGGAAACTGTCCGCAATGCCTCCTACGGTGGGCACATGACGAAGACATCCGGCCCGACCAGGGTCCTCACCCGCCGCGAGCTCAACCGGGCGACCCTCGACCGCCAGCTGCTGCTGCGCCGCGTCCGGATGCCCGTGCCCGACGCCGTCGAGCACCTCCTCGGCCTGCAGGCGCAGAACACCAAACCGCCCTACCTCGCCCTCGCCGCCCGGCTGGACGGCTTCTCCCGGGACGAGCTCAGCGAGTTGATCGAGAGCCGCCGCGTCGTCCGTATCCCCGCGATGCGCTCCACCGTGCATCTGATGACCGCCGCCGACGCCGTCGTCCTGCGGCCGTTCAGCGGCCCGGCGCTGGAGCGGGAGCTGAAGATGTTCCGCAAGGGTTTGACCGGCGTCGACCTGGACGAGCTCGCCGCACTCGCCGGCGAGCTGACCACCGGCGGCCGGACCGCCACGATCAAGGAGATCGCCGAACGCCTGCTGGAGCGCTGGCCGGACGCCGACCCCCTCGCGCTGAAGATCGCCGCACGGGCCCGGCTGCCGCTCGCCCAGGTGCCCCCGCGCGGAATCTGGGGCCGGGGCGGTCAGGTCACCGTCGCGACCCTCGACTCGTACACCGGACTGCCCCTCGACCCCGCGCCGGACGCCGTGCGGCTCGCGCGGCGCTATCTCGCCGCCTTCGGCCCCGCGTCCGTCCAGGACCTCCAGGCCTGGTGCGGTGTCACCCGGCTGCGCCCGTACGTGGAACAGCTCCGCCCCGAACTGCTGGTGTTCCGCGACGAGAACGGCACCGAGCTCTTCGACCTGCCCGGTGCCCCGCGCCCCGACGCCGACACGCCCGCGCCGCCGCGCTTCCTCGGCGAGTACGACAACGTGCTGCTCTCGCACGCCGACCGCTCCCGGGTGATGGACCGTGAGCTGTGGCGCGAGGTGTCGGCGCGGCGCTACTCCTACGGCACGTTCACCGTCGACGGCTTCCTGCGCGGCCTGTGGCGGATCGCGGAGGACGGCGGGACGGCCACCCTCGCCGCCGAGACGTTCACGCCCCTGACGGGCGCCGAGCGGGCCGCCGTCGAGGAGGAGGCGGCGGGCGTGCTGCGGCTGGCCGCGCCCGGCGTACGGCACGACCTGCGGTTCAGCGACGTGTGACGGGGGGTCAGCAGGACGCCGCGAGGGGGCCGTCCGCCACCGTGTGCGGTGCGCCGGCCGTGAGCAGCGGGTCCACGGTGAGCCGGGCGGCGCCCAGCGGGGCGGCCAGCGACCGGACGGCCTGCTCGGCCAGCCGGATCCATGGCTGGGCGGGACCCAGGGCCCGGCGCAGCGCGGACTCACTGGTGAAGGCCACCGCCGTGCGCGTCCCCAGCGGCGTACGGAACATTCGCAGCGTGCATCCACCCGAGGCGCTGGTGACGGGGACGAACAGCAGCTGCTGCGCCATGGGGGTCACGATCCTTCGGTTATGGGCGATGTCCGACCATCCGACGGTACGCCCGGGCCGTACGGATGAGAAATGCGGGTCCGGCATGCGAGACATGGAAATTGGGTGTATGGGCGCTATTGTCATGGTTTATGATCAATGGCGCGCATGTGATTCTGCACAGCACCGACGCGGACGCCGACCGGGCGTTCCTGCGGGACACCCTCGGCTATCCGCACGTCGACGCCGGAGCCGGCTGGCTGATCTTCCGGCTGCCGCCGGCCGAGGCGGCCGTGCATCCGACGGACGGCGAACCGCGGCACGAGCTGTATCTGATGTGCAACAACGTCCGGGCGACCGTGGCCGAACTCGAGGCGAAGGGCGTCGAGTTCACCCGCGAGGTCACCGAGCACAACTGGGGCAAGGTGACGTCCTTCCGCCTGCCGGGCGGGGGTGAGATCGGTCTGTACGAGCCGCTGCATCCGGTCGCGTACACCCTCTGATCGCGTGGACTTCATGTGGTGTGCACCCGGTGGTGTCTCGTAGATCACATGTGTCTCGTACAACCCTCCCTTCACACGGCCTGTCTCACATGTCGAGCACTCATTCGATATCGATATGGGGGGCATTCATGCGCACGAGCATCCGCACCACCCTCGCGGTCGCGACAACCCTGGCTGTCACCGGCGGCTTCCTCACCCTGGCGACGGTCACCCCGGCCGCCGCGGCGCCGGCCAAGTACGCCGACGACTTCAACGGCGACGGCTACCGGGACCTGGCCGTCGGCAGCCCGCTCACGAACATCGGCGACAAGTCGTCGGCCGGCCACGTCACCGTCTCCCTCGGCTCGTCGGCCGGGCTGACCACGAACCACGTCAGCCTCCACCAGAACCTGGCCTCCGTGCCGGGCAGCGCGGAGGACTACGACTGGTTCGGCGATGTCCTCGCGAGCGGCGACCTCGACGGCGACGGCTACGCGGACCTGGTCATCGGCGCCGGGGGCGAGGACATCGGCAGCGTGGAGCACGGCATGGTGACGATCATGTGGGGCGGCAGGACACCGTTCACCACCGGCACCACGACCAGCGTCCCGGACCTCACCCAGTACATCGGCTACGGCCGGGACCTCGCCGTCGGCGACTTCATGGGTGACAACGGTCAGGAACTGGCCGTGCTGACGCCCGGCGAGGTGATCATCTACCCGGGCGCCCAGCTGCGCACCGGCAGCCCGGCCCCCATCGCGACGCTGGAGCCAGATCCCCACTTCGTCTTCACCGAGTCCGCGGTCGCGGACATCAACAACGACGGCAAGGACGACATCGCCTTCTCCGGCGGCCCGCTCGTCACGGTCGACGCCGCGTCCGAGGTCTGGCTCGGCAGTACGAACGGACCGACCCGGCTGCAGCACATGGCCGACGGCGGCGACACCGAGACCGTGCTCGGCGACATCAACGGCGACGGCTACGACGACCTCGTGACGTCCCAGTCCGGCACCGACACGGCCCTGGAGGACGATCCCAGCAACGGCGCCGGCTTCATCACCGTCCGCTACGCGAGCGCCACGGGCTTCGGCGCCCCCACGGTCATCCACCAGGACACCACCGGGGTTCCCGGAGCCAACGAGCCCGGCGACGAGTGGGGCTCCTCCCTCGCGATCGGTGACATCACCGGCGACGGCAAGGCGGATCTGGTCGTCGGCGCCGAGCACGAGGCCGTCGGCACGGTCGCCGACGCCGGCGACGTGACGGTCTTCAAGGGCTCGGCCTCCGGCCTGTCCATGACGGGCATTGTCCGCATCACGCAGGACTCCGCCGGCGTGCCGGGCGCGGTCGAGACGAACGACCGGTTCGGCGCCAAGGTGCGCCTCGCCGACTACAACCTCAACGGACGGCTGGACCTGATCGTCACCGCCTCCTTCGAGAACAACGCCAGCGGTGCGTTCTGGCAGTTCGCGGGCGGTGTGGACGGGGTCAGGACCGAGACCGGCAAGATCTTCACGCACGCCGACTTCAACCTCAAGCCGAACACGGCGTTCGGCGAGTCCCTGCTGGACTGACCGCTGGGAGAGCCGACGGCACACCCCGTCCCGTGATACGCGTCGCGTCGCGGGGCGGGGTGTTCCGTTTATTCCTGATCTTCGTTATACCTGCGGTGTCCGATAGTGAGGGGAGCGTGTTGTGCGGGTTCCGATGACTGTGGCCGATTTCCTGGACCGTGCCGAGCTGGGGTTCGCCTCCAGTACCGGCGTGGTGGACGAGCCGACGCAGCCGGCGCCACTGGTGCCGGTGTCCACCTACGGCACTTTCGCGGAGCGGGTACGGGCCTGGCAGGCGGGACTGGACGCGCTCGGCGTCGGCGAGGGCGAGCGCGTGGCCGTGGTCAGCCACAACTCGGCGCGGCTGCTGGAGCTGCTCTTCGCGGTGCCGATGAGCGGGCGCGTCTGCGTGCCCGTGAACTTCCGGCTCAAGCCGGAGGAGGTCGAGTACATCGTCGCGCAGAGCGGCGCCTCGGTGCTGCTGGTGGACCCGGAGGTGGACGCGGCGCTCGCGGGCGTCACGGCCAAGCACCGTTTCGTCCTCGGCGAGGAGACGGACACCCGGCTGATGCGCTTCGGCGTCGAGCCCCGCCCCTGGTCGAACCCCGACGAGGACGCCACCGCGACCATCAACTACACGTCCGGCACCACGGCCCGCCCCAAGGGCGTGCAGCTCACCCACCGCAACATCTGGGTCGACGCGCTGACCTTCGGCCTGCACACCCGGGCCTGGGAACGTGACGTGTACATGCATACGCTCCCCATGTTCCACTGCAACGGGTGGGGCCTGCCGTACCTGATGGCCGGCCTCGGCGTGAAGCAGGTCGCGCTGCGCAAGGTCGACGGCGCCGAGATCCTGCGCCGGGTCGAGGAGCACGGCGTGACGCTGATGGCCGGCGCGCCGGCCGTGTGGAACATGGTGCTGGACGCCGCCGCCGGCTGGAAGGGCGAGATCCCCGGGCGGGACAAGGTGCGCATCGTGTGCGCCGGGGCGCCGCCGCCGAGTCGGACGATCCAGCGGGTGAGCGAGGAGCTGGGCTGGGAGTTCCTGCAGATCTACGGTCTGACGGAGACGTCCCCGCTGCTCACGTTCAACCGCACCCTGCCGCAGGACGACGCCCTCCCGGCCGCCGAGCGGGCCCGCAAGCTGTCCCGCGCGGGTATGCCGGCGCTGGGCGTACGGCTGAAGATCGCCGAGTCGGGTGAGGTGCTGGCGCGGTCGAACGTGGTGCTCGAGGGCTACTGGGAGAAGCCGGAGGAGACCGGGGCGGCGCTGGAGGACGGCTGGTTCCACACCGGTGACGGCGGCACGATCGACCCCGCGGACGGGCATCTGACGATCTCGGACCGCAAGAAGGACGTCATCATCACGGGCGGGGAGAACGTCTCCTCGATCGAGGTCGAGGACACGATCTTCAGCCACCCCGCGGTCGCGGAGGTCGCCGTGATCGGTGTCCCGCACGAGAAGTGGGGCGAGACGATCAAGGCCCTGGTCGTCCTCGCCGAGGGCGCGGAGGCGGCCGAGGCGGACATCATCGCCCACTGCAAGCAGCACATGGCGGGCTACAAGGCCCCGACGTCGGTGGAGTTCCGCGAGAGCATCCCCCGCACGGCGACGGGCAAGATCCAGAAGTTCAAGCTCCGTCAGCCTTATTGGGAGGGCCGGGGCCGGGGCGTCAACTGAAGCGGGTGGCTGCCCTGGGGCCCGGCTGGGGGCTCGGGGGTTATCCCCCGAATAGATGCAGTCAGAAGTTCAAGCTCCGTCAGCCTTATTGGGAGGGCCGGGGCCGGGGCGTCAACTGAAGCCGTCGGAAGGAGGCCGCCCGTACCCCGCTCGGGTGCGGGCGGCCTCCGTCCTTCACACCTCCGCGAGCACCCGCTCCCGGATCAGCGCGATCACCTCGGGCGCGTGATCGTTCAGATAGAAGTGACCGCCCGAGAACCAATGGAACACGCACTCCGCCGCCGTGTGATCCGTCCACCCCCGCGCCTCGCCCGCCGTCACCTCCGGGTCCTCGTCGCCGTTGAGCACCACCAGCGGGCACCCCAGCGGCGGACCCGGCCGGTAGCGGTACGTCTCCGCCGCCCGGTAGTCCGCGCGGATCGCCGGCAGCACCGAGCGCAGCAGCTCGTCGTCGCCGAGCACCACCGCGTCCGTCCCGCTCATCCGCTTGATCGTCGTGATCAGTTGCCCGTCGTCCGCCAGATGCACCCGCTCGTTCTCCCGGTGCCGCGACGGCGCCCGCCGCCCGGAGGCGAACAGCACCAGCGGCCGTACCCCCTCCGCCTCGAGCCGCAGCGCCACCTCGAACGCGACGGTCGCGCCGAGGCTGTGCCCGAAGAGGGCGAGCGGCCGGTCGCAGTACGGGCGGAGCTCCGCGACCGTACGGTCGGCGATCAGCCGCGCGTCGTCCAGACACGGCTCGTGCCGCCGGTCCTGCCGGCCCGGGTACTGCACGGTGGCCACGTCCAGCGCGGGGGCCAGGGCCCGCGACACGGGGAAGTAGTAGCTGGCCGAGCCGCCGGCGTGCGGGAAGCACACCAGGCGGGCGGGGGCGTCGTCGGCGGGATGGAAGCGGCGGATCCAGGCGCCGGCGGCCGTTCTTGCCGTTGTCATCGTCGGGCGGTGTCCTCTCGAATGTGACGGCCTGCCTAGAGCAGGCTCCAGCTCCCGGGGTTGCGCCAGTGCTGCCCCGGGTTCCACGTCGTGAGCCGGCGCAAGGTCGCCTCCGTGCCCGTGTCGTGGCGCCCGTGCAGCGCCGTGAGCAGCACCAGGGTGACCGCGGCGATCTCCAGCGGATCGGGTTCGCCGCGGACGAAACGCACCAGCGGCTCGGGTTCGTCCATGACCGTGGTCCTCCTCGCGGCCGGGCTCACACGGGCGGGTTGCCGTGCTTGCGGGCGGGCAGCGGCGCGTGCTTGGCGCGCAGCACGGCCAGTGCCTCGATCAGCACCGAACGGCTCGTCGCGGGGTCGATCACGTCGTCCACCAGCCCGCGTTCGGCGGCGTAGTACGGGTGCATGAGCTCCTGCCGGTACTGGCTGACGCGCTGGCTGCGCGCCGCCTCCGGATCGTGGGCGGCGGCGATCTCCCGCCGGAAGACGACGTTCGCGGCGCCCTCGGCGCCCATCACGGCGATCTCGTTGGTGGGCCAGGCGAACGACAGGTCGCAGCCGATGGACCGCGAGTCCATCACGATGTACGCGCCGCCGTACGCCTTGCGCAGGATCATCTGCACCCGCGGCACGGTCGCCGCGCAGTACGCGTACAGCAGCTTCGCCCCGTGCCGGATGATGCCGTTGTGCTCCTGCTCGCCGCCGGGCAGGAAGCCGGGGACGTCGACCAGGGTGACCAGCGGGACGCTGAACGAGTCGCAGATCTGGACGAACTTGGCGGCCTTCTCGGAGGCGTTGATGTCCAGCACGCCGGCCTGCTTGGCCGGCTGGTTGGCGATGATGCCGACCACATGGCCGTCGAGCCGGGCGAAGCCGCAGATGATGTTGGTGGCCCAGTTGGCGTGCACCTCGAACAGGTCGCCGTCGTCGATGATCTCCTCGATCACCTCGTGCATGTCGTACGAGCGGTTCGGGTCGGCCGGGACCAGCTCCGTCAGCCGCTCGTTGCGGCGGTCGGGCTTGTCGTGCGGGATGTGGAACGGCGGCATCTCCCGGTTGTTGGCGGGGAGCATCGTCAGCAGATGCCGTACCTCGGCGAGGCAGTGCTCCTCGTCGTCGTAGAGGAAGCCGCTCGCGCCGGACACCGAGGAGTGGACGACGGCGCCGCCCAGCTCGTTGTGCGTGATCTGCTCGCCGGTGACGGCCTGCACCACGTCGGGGCCCGTGATGTACATCTGCGAGATGTCGCGGACCATGAACACGAAGTCCGTCAGCGCCGGCGAGTACGTCGCGCCGCCCGCGCACGGGCCGAGCATCACGCTGATCTGCGGGATGACCCCGGACGCGGCGACGTTGCGGCGGAAGATGCCGCCGTAGCCGGCGAGCGCGGTGACGCCCTCCTGGATCCGGGCGCCCGCCCCGTCGCTCAGCGCCACCAGCGGGGCGCCGGCGGACAGCGCGAGGTCCATCACCTTGTGGATCTTCTCCGCGTGCGCCTCGCCCAGCGAGCCGCCGAAGATCCGGAAGTCGTGCGCGTACACGAAGACGCGGTGGCCCTCGACCTTGCCCCAGCCGGCGATCACGCCGTCGGTGTACGGGCGGCGGTGCTCCAGGCCGAAGCCGGTGGCGCGGTGCCGGCGGAGCTGCTCGATCTCGTGGAAGCTGCCCGGGTCGAAGAGCAGGTCGAGACGTTCGCGCACGGTGAGTTTGCCGCGTGCGTGCTGGGCCTCGGAGGCGCGCGCGGACGGGCCGAGCACGGCCTCCTCCTTCACCGTACGCAGCTCGCTCACCCGGTCGTTCAGTCCGGCGGATGCCATGCACCACCCCTTTCGACGCCGTCCGCAGCGGCGCCGGCCGGCGCAGGCGGTGACAGCCATGAAAGGCCCGGCCGGTGCCCCCGGATAACCCGGCCACCCCCCTGACCCCGCCGGACGCGGGGGGTCCGCCGCGGCACGCTGGGAATCCGCAGGTCCTCCCGGCGGCGCGGCCCCGCGGAGCGCACGCCGTGCGGGTGCGCGGGGGGCGCAACACCCGGGTGGGTAGGGGTGCCGATCTGTCTTCCGGCCGTCTTAGCGTGCGATCACCTCGTGCCCGATCGAGGGCGCCCCGGCCGCCCGTACGCGCCCGCCGCGCCGCGAATACCGAGCTTGGAGTGTGCACATGTCCGCGGGCTTCGTTCCTGACAGCGACCACCGGCCCGGTACGCCGGAGCAGCCCGGGGCGTCCCTCGCCGACCGGCTCGCCGGACTGCCCGGCGCGGAGCGGCGCCGGGTCCTCACCGACCTGGTGTGCGCCGAGACCCTGGCGGTGCTGCGCGCCACCACCGCGCCGGAGGCCGAGGCCGTCACCGAGACCGTCCTGACGTTCAAGGAGTTGGGCGTCGACTCCATCGGCCTGGTGGAGCTGCACACCCGGATCAACGCGGCCACCGGGCTTCGGCTGCCGGTCACCGCCGCCTTCGACTACCCCACGCCCGAACTCCTCGCCGCCCACGCCCTGGACGAGCTGCTGGGCGGGGCCGAGCAGACCCAGGGGCCGGCCGTGCGGCGTACCGCCGACGACGAGCCGGTGGCCATCGTGTCCGTCGGCGGCCGGTTCCCGGGCGGGCTGCGCGGGCCGGAGGAGCTGTGGCGGCTGGTCACCGAGGAGCGCTCCGCCATCGGGCCGTTCCCCGAGAACCGGGGCTGGGACCTGGACACCCTCTTCTCCGACGACCCCGAGACCCCGGGCACCACCTACGCCCGGGCCGGCGGATTCCTCCAGGAGGCGCCCGACTTCGACGCCGAGTTCTTCGGCATCGGCCCCCGCGAGGCCCTGGCCATGGACCCGCAGCAGCGGCTGCTGCTGGAGACCGCCTGGGAGACCCTGGAGCGCGGCGGCATCGACCCGCTGTCCCTGCGCGGCTCCAGCACGGGCGTGTTCGTCGGCGCCGGCCCCACCGAGTACGGGCCGCGCGTCCAGCAGGCCCCCGAGCAGCTGACCGGATACCTCGTCACCGGCGGGGCGCTGAGCGTCGCCTCCGGGCGCGTCGCCTACGCGCTGGGGCTCGAGGGACCGGCGCTCACCGTCGACACCGCCTGCTCGTCGTCGCTGGTCGCGCTGCATCTGGCCGTCCAGGCGCTGCGCCGCGGCGAGTGCTCGCTGGCGCTGGCCGGCGGCGTGACGGTGCTGTCGTCGCCGGGGCTGTTCACGGAGTTCAGCCGGCAGCGGGGGCTGGCGCCGGACGGGCTGATCAAGTCGTTCGCCGCGGGCGCCGACGGTACGAGCTTCTCCGAGGGCGCCGGGTTCATCGTCGTGGAACGGCTCGCCGACGCGCGCGCCAACGGGCACCCCGTCCTGGCGATTGTCCGCGGCTCGGCGATCAACCAGGACGGCGCCTCCAACGGCCTCACCGCCCCCAGCGGCACTGCCCAGCAGCGCGTGATCCGCGCCGCCCTCGCCGACGCGGGCCTGGCGCCCGGCGACGTCGACGCCGTCGAGGCGCACGGCACGGGCACCACGCTGGGCGACCCCATCGAGGCGAACGCCCTCATCGCCACGTACGGCCGCGAGCGCCCGGAGGGGCGGCCGCTGTGGCTGGGCTCGGTCAAGTCCAACATCGGGCACACCCAGGCCGCCGCGGGTGTGGCCGGGGTGATGAAGCTCGTGATGGCGCTGCGGCACGGCGAACTGCCCGTGACCCTGTACGTGGACGAGCCGACGCCGAACGTCGACTGGTCGTCCGGCACGGTCCGGCTGCTCACCGAGTCCGTGCCGTGGGAGCGCGAGGAGGACCGGCCGCGCCGCGCGGGCCTCTCCGGCTTCGGCATCAGCGGCACCAACGCCCACGTGATCATCGAGGAGCCGCCGGCCGAGGCGGAGGTGCCGGAGGCCGACGACGAGGACGCCCCCGCCGAGCTCCCGGTGAGCCTCCTGCGGATCTCCGGCCGCTCCCCGGCGGGCCTGAAGGCACAGGCCGCCTCCCTCGCCGGCTTCCTCACGGACAGCACGCGGCTCGCCGACCTCGGCCACTCCCTCGGCACCGCCCGCGCCGCCCTCGAACACCGCGCCGTGTTCCTCGCCCGCGACCACGACGACGTCCGCGCCGCCCTGCGCGCCGTCGCCGACGGCACCCCGTCGCCCCTGGTCCGTACGGGCGTCGCGCCCGCCGGCCGGCTCGCGTACCTCTTCACCGGCCAGGGCAGCCAGCGACTGGCCATGGGCCGCACGCTGTACGACCGTTACCCCGCCTTCGCGAACGCCCTGGCCGACGCCATCGCGTACGCCGACCTCCAGCTCGACGTATCGCTGTGGGACGTGCTGTATGCCCCCGAGGGCTCTCCGCGCGCCGCGCTGCTCGACGAGACCCGGTACGCCCAGCCCGCCCTCTTCGCGATCGAGGTCGCCCTCTTCCGGCTGCTCGAATCCTGGGGCCTGACCCCCGACTTCGTCGCCGGCCACTCCATCGGCGAGATCGCCGCCGCCCACGCCGCCGGCGTACTCGGCCTCGAGGACGCCGCCACCCTCGTCACCGCCCGTGGCCGGCTGATGCAGGAGCTGCCGCGGGGCGGCGCGATGATCGCCGTCCAGGCCACCGAGGACGAGGTACGCGAACTCCTCGGCCCTGACCTCGGCCTCGCCGCCGTCAACGGCCCCCGCTCCGTGGTGGTCTCCGGCGCCGAGGCGCCCGCCCTGGTGCTGGCCGAGGCGTTCGCCGCGCGCGGACGCAAGACCAAGCGGCTGCGGGTGAGCCATGCCTTCCACTCGCCGCTCATGGAGCCCATGACGGACGAGTTCCGCCGCATCGCCTCGATCATGCGGTACGAGGCTCCGCGCATCCCCCTGGTCTCCACCCTCACCGGCCGCCTCGCCACGGCCGCCGAACTCGCCGACCCCGAGCACTGGGTGAGCCATGTCCGCGAGGCCGTACGGTTCGCCGACGGCGCCGCGTGGCTGGCCCGTAACGGCGGTGTCCGCACCTACCTCGAGCTCGGGCCCGACGCCGTCCTCACCGCCCTCGCGCAGGACTGCGTGCCTGAATCCGCCGCCGCGGCCTCGGAGTTTGCCTCCGTCATCCGCGCCGACCGCCCCGAGGACACCGAGGCCCTGCAGGCCGCCGCCCTCGCCCACGCCCGCGGCGCCGACCTCGACTGGGACGCCCTCTACGCAGACGCCCGCCCCCGCCGTATCCCGCTGCCCACCTACGCCTTCCGCACCCGCCGCTACTGGCTGGAGCCCGCCGCCGGCGGCGACCCCGCCGACCTCGGCCAGCGCACCGCCGCCCACCCCCTCCTCGGCTCCGCCCTCGCCGTGGCCGGCGCCGACACCGCCGTCCTCACCGGACGCGTGTCCGTCCGCACCCACCCCTGGCTCGCCGACCACGCCATCGGCGGCACCGTCCTGCTGCCCGGCACCGCCCTCGTCGAACTCGCCGTCCGCGGCGGCGAGGAGGCCGGCTGCGCACAGCTCGAGGAGCTGACCCTCGAGGCCCCGCTGGTGCTCCCCGCGACCGGCGGAGTCGCCCTGCAGATCATGGTCTCCGCCCCCGACGACTCCGGCAGGCGCGGCGTCCAGTGCCACTCCCGCCCCGCCGACGCCGACGACCAGGAACCCTGGACCCGACACGCCACCGGCGTCCTCGCCCCCGACGCCCCCGCCCCCGGCGAGGCACACGCCGAGCTGGCCGGCCAGTGGCCGCCGCCCGGCGCCGAACCCGTCGACGTCACCGGCCAGTACGAGCGGATGGCCGCCGAGGGCTACGGCTACGGCCCCGCCTTCCAGGGCGTCAAGGCCGTCTGGCGGCGCGGCGCCGAGGTGTTCGCCGAGGTCGCCCTCCCCGAGCAGGCCCGCGCCGACGCCGCCCGCTTCGGCCTCCACCCCGCCCTGCTGGACGCCGCCCTGCACCCCGCCGACCACGCGCTGGACGGCCGCAGCGGCACCTGGATCCCGTTCTCCTGGGGCGGCGTCGCCCTGCACGGCACCGGCGCCTCCTCGGTACGCGTACGGATCGCCGCCGCCGGCCGCGACGCGCTCACCGTCGCCGTCGCCGACGCCTCCGGGGCGCCCGTCGCCACCGTCGGCTCCCTGCTCCTGCGCGCCGTCTCCGGCGAGCAGCTGTCCGCCGGCGCCGACCCGCTGCTCGCCGTCCAGTGGCAGCCGGCCGCGCTCCCGTCCGGCACCGACGCGCCCGAGCTGCTCGACCTCGCCGAGCTCGCCGACCTGAGCACGATGGCCGGCCTCGCGGGCGCCGCCGACATCGCCGTACCGGACCTCGTCGTCCACCGCACCACGACCCTCACGGCCACGGGAGTCCCCGCCGCCGTACGGGCCGTGGCCGGCGACGCCCTCCAAGCGGTCCAGCGGTGGCTGGCCGACGACCATTGCGCCGGCTCCCGCCTGGTCGTCGTCACCCGCCGCGGCGCCTGCGTCCCCGGCACGGACGTCGACCTCGCGCAGGCCCCCGTCTGGGGTCTGGTGCGCTCGGCCGAGGCGGAGAATCCCGGCCGCTTCGTCCTCGCCGACGTCGACGGCACCGACGCCTCCGAGGCCGCCCTCGCCGCCGCCCTGGCCACCGGCGAACCGGAGTTCGCCCTCCGCGACGGCCGCCTGCACCTCCCGCGCCTGGCCGCCCTCCCCGAGCCGGATGAGCCCCGCGACCTGCCCTGGGACGCCACCGGCACCGTGCTGATCACCGGCGGCACCGGCGGCGTCGGCGCCGACCTCGCCCGCCGCCTGGTCACCCGGCACGGCGTGCGCCACCTCGTGCTCACCAGCCGCCGCGGCCTCAAGGCCCCCGGCGCCCGGCAGCTGAAGACGGAGCTGAAGGAGGCCGGCGCGACGGTTCGTATCGCCGCCGTCGACGTCGCCGACCGCGCCGCCCTCACCCGCCTGCTGGCCGCCGTCCCCGCCGCCCACCCGCTCACCGCCGTCGTGCACGCCGCCGGCGTCATCGACGACGGCCTCGTCGGCTCCCTCACCCCCGAGCGGGTCGACACCGTGATGCTGCCGAAGGTCGACGCCGGCTGGCTCCTCCACCAGCTCACCCAGGACCTCGACCTCAGGGCCTTCGTCCTCTTCTCCTCCGCCTCGACCGTCCTGGACGGCGCCGGCCAGGGCAACTACGCCGCCGCCAACCTCTTCCTCGACGCCCTCGCCGCCCGCCGCGCCGCCGCCGGACAGGTCGTCACCTCCCTCGCCTGGGGCCTGTGGGCCGGAGGCGGCGGTATGGGCGCCGCGCTGGACGAGGCCGCCCTGACCCGTATCGAACGACTGGGCCTGGACAACCTCGGCTTCGACGAGAACTTCGACCGCCTCGACCGCGCCCTGGCCGCCGGCGTCCCGGCCGCCGTACCGGTCCGCGTCAACCACCGCGCGGTACGGGCCCGTACCGACGACATCCCCCTCCTGCTGCGCGGCCTCGTCCGCCGCCCGGTGAAGCGCGCCGTCGCGGCCGCCGCGGTCGCCACCGGCGGGGACACCCTCGCCGACCGGCTGGCCCGGCTCGGCGAGGGTGAGGCCCTGGAGACCGTGCTGCGGATCATCCGCACCGAGGCCGCCGCCGTCCTCGGCTACGACGACCCCGAGGAGATCACCGCCACCCGCGCGTTCACCGAGACCGGCTTCGACTCCCTCGCCGCCGTCGAACTGCGCAACCGCCTCGCCACCGCCACCGGCCTGCGCCTGAGCGCCACCCTCACCTTCGACTATCCCAACGCCGCCGCCCTCGCCGGCCACCTCACGGACCGGCTCCGCGGCGCCGCACCCAAGGCCGGCCCCACCGCCCCGGCCCCGGCGGTCACGGCCACCGACGGTGACCCGGTGGTCGTCGTCGGGATGGCCTGCCGCTACCCCGGCGGCGTGACCTCCCCCGAGGAGCTGTGGCGGCTGGTCAGCGAGGGCACGGACGCCGTCGGCAGGTTCCCCGTCGACCGCGGCTGGCCCGACGACCTGTACGACCCGGAGATCGGGAAGCCCGGCAAGACGTACTCCGACGAGGGCGCCTTCCTCTACGACGCCGCCGAGTTCGACCCCGCGTTCTTCGGCATCAGCCCGCGCGAGGCACAGGCCATGGACCCGCAGCAGCGGCTGCTGCTCGAGGTGTCGTGGGAGGTCCTGGAGCGCGCCGGCATCGACCCGCGCGCCGCGCGCGGCACCCGTACCGGCGTGTTCGCGGGCGTCATGTACCACGACTGGGGTCTGCGGCTGGGCCCGCTGCCCGAGGACGTCGCCGCCTACCACGGCAACGGCAGCCTCGCGAGCGTGGTGTCCGGGCGGATCTCGTACACCCTGGGTCTGGAGGGGCCGGCGCTGAGCGTCGACACCGCGTGCTCGTCGTCGCTGGTCGCCGTGCATCTGGCGGCGCAGGCGCTGCGGCGCGGCGAGTGCACGCTGGCGATGGCCGGCGGGGTCACCGTGATGTCGACGCCCGACACCTTCACCGACATGGCCCGCCAGCGCGGGCTGTCCTCGGACGGCCGCTGCAAGTCCTTCGGCGCGGGCGCCGACGGTACGGGCTGGGGCGAGGGCGCGGGCATGCTGCTGCTCGAGCGGCTGTCCGACGCGCGCCGCAACGGCCACCGGGTCCTCGGCGTGATCAAGGGCTCCGCCCTCAACCAGGACGGCGCCTCCAACGGCCTCACCGCCCCCAACGGCCCCGCGCAGCAGCGCGTCATCCGGGCCGCCCTGTCCGACGCCGGCCTGTCGGCGGCCGACGTCGACGCCGTCGAGGCGCACGGCACCGGCACCACCCTCGGTGACCCGATCGAGGCGCAGGCGCTGCTGGAGACCTATGGGCAGGGGCACGCGCCGGAGACGCCGCTGTGGCTGGGGTCCATCAAGTCCAACATGGGCCACACCCAGGCCGCCTCGGGCGTCGCCGGGATCATGAAGATGATCCTCGCGCTGCGCCACGAGCTGCTGCCGTGCACCCTGCACGCCGAGACCCCGTCCGAGCAGGTCGACTGGGAGGCCGGCGCCGTCGAGCTGCTGACGGAGGAACGGCCCTGGCCCAACGACCCGTCGCGGCCCCGGCGCGCGGCCGTGTCGTCGTTCGGGATCTCCGGCACCAACGCCCACGTCATCGTCGAGCAGCCGCCCGCCGAGGACACCGCCGAACCGCCGTCCGCCGGGCGCGCCCCGCTCGTACCGCTGCTGGTGTCCGGCGCCACCGCCGACGCCCTGCGTGCCCAGGCCGACCGGCTCGCCGAACACGTCCGGCGGCTGCCGGACGAGCGCCTCGGCGACGCCGCCCGCGCCCTGGCCACCACCCGCGCCGCCCTGGAGCACCGGGCGGTCGCCGTCGGCGCGGACGGCGCCGAACTCGCCGCCGAACTCACCCGGCTGACGGGCGCCGCGGTCGCCGGCGGCGGGAAGACGGCGTTCCTGTTCACCGGGCAGGGCGCCCAGCGGCTCGGGATGGGCCGGGAACTGTACGAGTCCGTACCGGTGTTCGCGGCGGCGCTGGACGAGGTCTTCGCCGCCCTCGACGCGTGTCTCGAGCAGGGGATGCGTGCGGTGATATGGGGAGAGGACGCCGGGGCGCTGGACGCCACCGGCTACGCGCAGCCGGCGCTGTTCGCCGTGGAGACGGCGCTCTACCGGCTGCTCGAGGCCTGGGGGCTGTGCCCCGACGTCCTCGTCGGACACTCGATCGGCGAGATCGCGGCGGCGCACGCGGCGGGGGTGCTGTCGCTGGAGGACGCGGCCCGGCTGGTCGTCGCTCGCGGGCGGCTGATGCAGGCGCTGCCCGAGGGCGGGGCGATGGTCGCCGTACAGGCGTCGGAGGAGGAGGTGACGCCGTTCCTCAGCGACCAGGTATCTCTGGCAGCGGTCAACAGCCCGACATCCGTGGTGGTTTCCGGCGACGAGGCGGAGGCGCTGGCGATCGGCGAGCACTTCAAGGCGCTCGGCCGCAAGACCACCCGTCTGTCCGTGTCCCACGCCTTCCACTCGCCGCTGATGGAGCCGATGCTGGCCGAGTTCCGTGAGGTCGCGGAATCCATCCGCTACACCGAACCCCGCATCGCCGCCATCTCCACCGTCACCGGCGAGCCCGCCGACTGGACCGACCCCGGTTACTGGGTCCGCCAGATCCGCGAGCCCGTCCGCTTCGCCGCCGCCGTCCGCCGCGCCGAGGCCACCGGCACCCGTACCTTCGTCGAACTCGGCCCCGACGCCGTCCTCACCGCCCTCGGCCGGGCCACCGCCGCCGAGGACACCACCGCCTTCGTCGCCCTCCAGCGCCGCGACCGCGCCGAGCACCGCGAGCTGCTGTGCGGCGTCGGCGCCGCCTGGGCGCACGGCGTCACCGTCGCCTGGCCCGCCGTCCTCGGCGGTACGGGCAGCGCCCACGCCGATCTGCCCACGTACGCCTTCCAGCGCCGGCGCTACTGGCTCGACGTGCCCGCCGGCACCGGCGACGTCGGCTCCGCCGGCCTCGACCCGGTCGACCACCCCATGCTCGGCGCCGCCGCCGAGTCCCCGGCGGACGGCTCCGTCGTCCTCACCGGCCGGCTGTCCACCGGCGCCCAGCCCTGGACCGCCGACCACGGGGTGCACGGCAGCCTCCTGCTGCCCGGCACCGGGCTCGTCGAGCTCGCCGTCCGCCTCGGCGACGAGGTCGGCTGCACCCTGCTCGAGGAACTCACCCTCCAGGCCCCCCTCATCCTCCCCGCGCGCGGCGGCGTCTCCCTGCGCGCCGTCGCCGGCCCGGCCGACGCCGCCGGACGGCGCACCGTCCACCTCCACTCCCGCCCCGACGACGTCCCCGGCCGCCCCTGGACCCTGCACGGCACCGGCTTCCTCGCCCCCGGCACCGCCCGCCTCGAGGGCGCCGACCTCACCGCCTGGCCCCCGCCGGGCGCGGAGCCGGTCTCCGTGGAGGGCGCGTACGAGCGGCTGGCGGAGCGCGGTTACGGCTACGGTCCCGCGTTCCAGGGCCTGACGGCGGCGTGGCGGCGCGGCGACGAACTGTTCGCGGAGGTCGCCGTGCCCGAGGGCGTCCGCGCCGACGCCGGACGGTACGGGATGCATCCCGCCCTGCTCGACACCGCGATGCACGTGGACGTCCTCGTCGACCACGGGGAGGGTGGCAGCGAGGCGCTGCTGCCGTTCGCCTGGAACGGCGTCGCCCTGCACGCCTCCGGCGCGTCCGCGCTACGGGTGTACGTACGGCGGATCCGCGGGGCGGAGGAGTCGGCGATGGTCGTCGCCGACGAGACGGGCGAGCCGGTGATGACGGTGACCTCGCTGGTCTGCCGCCCCGTCGCCGCCGACCAGCTGCAGGCGGCCTCGGGCACCCCCGTACCGGATCTGCGCCGGGTGGAGTGGCGGCCGGTGGCCGCGGCGCCCGCGCGGGCGCAGTCGTACGAGGTGCTGGACGAGCGCGGCCTCGCGGGCCTGCCGGAGATCCCCGGCGTCGTCGTCGCGCCGGTCGCGGGCGCCGAGGGCACGCTGCCGGACGCCGTACGGGCGGTCGCGGGCCGGACACTCGCGCTGATCCAGCAGTGGCTGGCCGACCCCCGAACCGACGACAGCGTGCTGGTCGTCGCCACCCGCCGCGCCGTCGAGGTCCCCGACGGCACCGGCATCGACCTCGTCCAGGCACCCGTCTGGGGCCTGGTCCGCGCCGCCCAGGCGGAGCAGCCGGGCCGGATCGTCCTCCTCGACACCGACACCGACGACGACGCCCTGCTCGCGTCCGCCGCCCTGCTGGGCGAGCCCGAACTCGCCCTCCGCGACGGCACCTTCCGCACCCCCCGCCTCACCCCGGCCCTCGTCCCGGACACCGACGACGTGCCCTGGGGCCCGACCGGCACCGTGCTCGTCACCGGCGGCACGGGCGGCCTCGGCGCCCTCGTCGCCCGCCACCTGGTCACCCGGCACGGCGTCCGGCACCTCGTCCTCACCAGCCGCCGCGGCCTCGACGCGCCCGGTGCCCGCGAACTGCGCGACGAGCTCGCGGAGTCCGGCGCCGAGGTCACCGTCGCCGCCGTGGACGTCGCCGACCGCGCCGCCCTCGCCGAGCTGATCGCGGCCGTTTCGGACCTCACCGGCGTCGTCCACTGCGCCGGCGTCGTCGACCCCGCCCTCACCGGCGACCTCACCCCCGACAGCCTGGACCGGGTGCTGCGGCCCAAGGCCGACGCCGCCTGGCATCTGCACGAGCTGACCAGCGGCCTCGGCCTCACCGCGTTCGTCCTGTACTCCTCCGCCGGCGGCCTCGTCCAGCCCGCCGGACAGGGCAACTACGCCGCCGCCAACGTCTTCCTCGACGCCCTGGCCACCCACCGCCGCGCCGCCGGACTGCCCGCCACCTCCCTCGCCTTCGGCCTCTGGTCCGTCGTCACCGGACTCGGCGGCGAACTCACCGACGCCGACCTGGAGAAGGCCGACCGCCAGGGCCTCCCCGCCCTGCCGGCCGCCCGCGGCCTCGAGCTGTTCGACGCCGCGCTGCGCACCTCGTACCCCCTGCTCGCACCGCTCCCGCTCAACGAGACCGCCCTCGCGGCCCGCGGCGACGCCGTCCCGCCACTCCTGCGCGGCACCGTCCGCGCCGCCGCCGTCCGCCGCACGGCCGCCGACCGCTCCTCCGGTACGGGCCTGGCGGGCCGGCTCGCCTCGCTCACCGCCGGCGAGCGGGCCCGTACCGTGCTCGACGTCGTCGCCGAACAGGTCGCCGTGGTCCTCGGCCACGAGTCGGCCGCCGCCGTCGGCCCCGACCGGGCCTTCAAGGAACTCGGCTTCGACTCCCTCGCCGCCGTCGAGCTGCGCAACGCCCTCAACACCGCCACCGGTCTACGGCTGCCCGCCACCCTCGTCTTCGACTACCCGTCGACGCGGGCAGTGGCCGAGTTCATCGACACCGAACTCGGCGGCGGAGCCCAGCAGGAGCAGCCTTCGGCACAGCCCGCCCCGACCGTGGTGGGCACGGACGACCCGATCGCCGTCGTCGGTATCAGCTGCCGGTTCCCCGGCGGCGTACGGACGGCGGAGGAGCTGTGGGAGCTGGTCGCCGAAGGCCGCGACGCCGTCGGGGACTTCCCCGAGGACCGTGGCTGGGCCGGCGACGAGATCTACGACCCCGAGCCCGGCGTCCACGGCAAGACGTACTCCCGCAAGGGCGGCTTCCTCTACGACGCCGCCGAGTTCGACCCCGCGTTCTTCGGCATCAGCCCGCGCGAGGCGCAGGCCATGGACCCGCAGCAGCGACTGCTGCTCCAGGCGTCCTGGGAGGCGTTCGAGCGGGCCGGCATCGACCCGTCGAGCATGCGCGGCAGCCAGACCGGTGTGTACGCGGGCGTGATGTACCACGACTACGGCACCTGGCTGCGGGACATGCCCGAGGACGTCGCCGGCTACCTCGGCAACGGCACCGCCGCCTCCATCCTCACCGGCCGCGTCGCCTACACCCTGGGCCTGGAGGGGCCGGCCGTCAGCGTCGACACGGCGTGCTCGTCGTCGCTGGTCGCGCTGCACATGGCGTGCCAGGCGCTGCGCGGCGGCGAGGTCGGGATGGCGCTTGCCGGCGGGGTGACGGTGATGTCGACGCCGGAGATCTTCGTCGAGTTCAGCCAGCAGCGCGGGCTCTCCCCGGACGGCCGCTGCCGGGCCTTCGCGGGCGCCGCCGACGGTACGGGCTGGGCCGAGGGGCTGGGGCTGCTGCTCCTGGAGCGGCTCTCCGACGCGGAGCGCAACGGGCACGAGGTGCTGGCGCTGATCCGGGGCTCCGCCATCAACCAGGACGGCGCCTCCAACGGGCTCACCGCCCCCAACGGTCCGTCGCAGCAGCGCGTCATCCAGCGCGCGCTCGCGGCCGGTGGGCTGACGACCGCCGACGTCGATCTCATCGAGGGGCACGGCACGGGTACGCGGCTCGGGGACCCGATCGAGGCGCAGGCGCTGCTCGCCACGTACGGGCAGGCGCGGACGGCCGAGGATCCGGTGTGGCTGGGGTCCATCAAGTCCAACTTCGGGCACGCGCAGGCCGCCGCCGGTGTGAGCGGCGTGATCAAGTCCGTGATGGCGGTACGGCACGGTGTGATGCCGCCGACGCTCTTCGTCGACGAGCCGTCGCCCGAGGTCGACTGGGCGGCCGGGCACGTGCGGCTGCTCACCGAGGGCCGGCCGTGGCCGGAGCGGGATCGGCCGCGGCGGGCGGCGGTGTCGTCCTTCGGGCTGTCCGGGACCAACGCGCACGTGATCGTGGAGGAGGCGCCCCGCCGGGCAGCGGCCCCGTCGGTCGCCGCGGCTCCGCCGGCGGTGCTTCCGCTGGTGGTGTCCGGCGACACGGCGGACGCGGTGGTGCGGCAGGCGGTGCAGCTGCGGGATCACCTCGGTGGGGCCTCGCTGCTGGACGTCGCCGGGTCGCTGGCCACGTCGCGGGCGGTGCTGGAGCATCGGGCGGTGGCGTTCTCCGCCGAGGGGCTGGAGGCACTGGCAGCCGGGGAAGCCCATCCGGACGTGGTCGCGGGGGCGGCCGATGGCGGGGGGCGGACAGCGGTGCTGTTCACCGGGCAGGGGGCGCAGAGGCTGGGGATGGGGCGGGAGTTGTATGACGCTTTCCCGGGGTTTACTTCGGCCTTCGACGCGGTGTGTGCGGCCGTGGATCCGCATCTGGCTCGGCCTTTGCGGGATGTGGTGTGGGGTGAGGATGCTGACGCTCTGAACGGGACCGGGTTCGCTCAGCCTGCGCTCTTCGCTGTAGAGGTGGCGCTTTATCGACTGGTCGAGTCGTGGGGTGTACGGGCTGACTGTGTTGCCGGGCATTCCATCGGTGAGCTGGCGGCGGCGCATGTGGCCGGGGTGTTCTCGCTGGAGGATGCCGCCCGGCTGGTGGCGGCTCGCGGTCGGCTGATGCAGGCGCTGCCGGAGGGCGGCGCGATGGTCGCCGTACAGGCATCCGAGGACGAGGTGACGACCCTGCTGTCGCCCGGGGTGTCTCTGGCGGCCGTGAACAGCCCGATGTCCGTGGTGGTTTCCGGTGAGGAGGCTGCGGCGCTGGCGATCGGGGAGTACTTCAGGGCGCAGGGTCGTAAGACGACGCGTCTGGCCGTGTCGCATGCGTTCCATTCGCCTCTGATGGAGCCGATGCTGGCCGAGTTCGCTCAGGTCGCGGAGTCCGTGTCGTACGAGGAGCCGCGTCTGTCCGCCGTCTCGACGGTGACCGGCTCGGTCGCGTCCGGCTGGACGTCGCCGGCCTACTGGGTGGACCAGGTCCGCCAGGCGGTCCGCTTCTCGGATGCCGTCCGGACCCTTTCTGATCAGGGCGTCTCCCGCTTCCTCGAGCTGGGCCCCGACGGCATCCTGACCGGCCTGACCCAGCAGATCCTCGACGAGGTCACGGTCGCCGTCCCGTCCTGCCGCAAGGACCGCCCCGAACCCGACACCCTCCTCACCGCCCTCGCAAACCTCCACGTCAACGGCGTAAAGGTCGACTGGCCCGCCTACTTCGCCGGCACCGGCGCCCAGCGCGTCGACCTCCCCACCTACCCCTTCCGGCGCACCCGCTACTGGCTCGAGGGCCGGACCACCGCGAGCGACGCCACCGGCCTCGGCCAGCAGGCCGCCGGCCACCCGCTGATCGGCGCCGTCGTCCACTCCCCGGAGAACGGCACCCTCACGCTCACCGGACGCCTCGCCGTCGACACGCACCCCTGGCTCGGCGACCACGCGGTCTTCGACGAGGTCCTGCTTCCCGGCACCGCCTACGTCGAGATGGCCCTGCGCGCGGGGCAGGAGGCCGGCTGCGCGCTGCTCGAGGAGCTGACCCAGCAGACGCCCCTGCTGTTCCCGGCCGGCGGCGCCGTCGCCGTCCACGTCCTGGTCGGTGAGCCCGACGCGGACGGCCGCCGGACCTTCGCCATCCACTCCCGCCCCGCCGACGCGGCCGGCGACGAGCCCTGGACCCGCAACGCCGGCGGCACCCTCGCCCCCGAGCCCGACGCACCGGAGCTGGACCTCGAGTCCTGGCCGCCGCCCGGCGCCGCGCCCGTCGACGTCAGCGGGATGTACGAGGACCTGGCCGGCCTCGGCTACGGCTACGGCCCCGTCTTCCAGGGCCTCAAGGCCGCCTGGCGCCGCGGCGCCGAACTGTTCGCGGAGATCCGCCTCCCCGAGCACGCCCGCGCCGACGCCGCCCGCTTCGGCCTCCACCCCGCCCTGCTGGACGCCGCGCTGCACGTCGAGCGCGTCTTCGACGGCGACGACGCCGGGGCCGACCGTACGGCCCTGCCGTTCGCCTGGGACCACGTCACCGTGCACACCCCCGGCGCCGCGCTGCTGCGGGTCCGGCTCACCAAGCCCGGACCGGACGCCGTCGCGCTGCGGATCACCGACCCGACGGGCACGCCGGTGGCCACCGTCCGCGGCCTGGTCGTCCGCGAGGTGTCCGAGGAGCAGCTGGGCCGTAGCGGCGCCTCGTCCCTGCTGCACGTCAAGTGGCAGCCCCTGCCGCTCCCGGCGACCGGCGGTCCCGTCACGGTGGTGGGCGCCGGGCTCGCGGGCCTGCCCGCCGTGCCGGACCTCGCCGCGCTCGCGGACGCCGGGCCCGTACCGGACACGGTGCTGCTGAGCGCGCAGGATCTGGCCGGGCCCGCCGCCGAGTACGACGGCGTGCCGGAGCAGGCGCGGGCGGCCACCGTACGGCTGCTGGGCGTGCTGGCGGAGTGGCTGGCGGACCAGCGGTTCGCGGAGTCCCGGCTGGTGCTCGTCACCCGGGGCGCGGTCGACACCGACGGCTCGGGCGCCGACTGCGTGCAGTCCCCGCTGTGGGGTGTGATCCGGGCGGCGCAGGCCGAGAACCCGGGCCGCTTCGCGGTCGCGGACATCGACGGCACGGACCGTTCCGTACGGGCCCTGCCCGCCGCGGCGGCCACCGCCGAGCCCGAACTGGCCCTGCGCGCGGGCACCGCCGCGGTCCCGCGCTACGCCCCCGCCGACGAACCGTCCGCACCCACCCCGTCCCTCGACGGCACGGTCCTCGTCACCGGCGGCACCGGCCTCCTCGGCGCCGTCCTCGCCCGCCACCTGGTCATCCGGCACGGCGTCCGGCACCTGGTCCTGACCAGCCGCCGCGGCCTCGACGCGCCCGGCGCCCGCGAACTGCGCGACGAGCTCGCGGAGTCCGGCGCCGAGGTCACCGTCGCCGCCGTGGACGTCGCCGACCGCGCCGCCCTCGCCGACCTCATCGCGGGCCTCCCCGGCCTGACCGGCGTCGTGCACTGCGCCGGCGTGATGGACAACGCCCCGGTCGGCGCCGTCACCCCGGAGCAGGTCGACCGGGTGCTGCGGCCCAAGGCCGACGCCGCCTGGCATCTGCACGAGCTCACCGAGGGCCTCGATCTGACGGCGTTCGTGCTGTACTCCTCCGCCGGCGGCCAGGTGCTGCCCGCCGGCCAGGCCACGTACGCCGCCGCGAACGTCTTCCTCGACGGCCTCGCCGCCCGCCGCCGCGCAGCCGGACTCCCCGCCACCTCCCTCGCCTGGGGCCTGTGGGCCGGAACGGCCGGTGAGGGCAAGGAACTCGACGAGGTCGACCTGCTGCGCGTCAGCCGCTCCGGCGTCGCCGAACTGCCCGTCGCCGAGGGGCTGGCCCTGTTCGACGAGGCGCTGGGCCGTACGGAGTCCCTGCTGGTCCCGATCCGCCTCGACAAGGCGGCGCTCCGGGCCCGCGGCGACGACGTCCCCGCCCTGCTGCGCGGCATGGCCGGCGTCCGCCCACGACCGGCGTCCGCCGCCGCCGAGGACGACACCCCCCTGGTCCGGCGCAAGCTCGCCGGCCTGACCGGAGCCGACCGGGAGCGCTGCGTCCGCGAGATCGTCGGCGGCCACGCGGCGGCCGTCCTCGGCCACAACGACCCGGCCGGCGTCCCCGCCGACCGCGGCTTCACCGAACTGGGCCTGGACTCCCTGGGCGCCATCGAACTGCGCAACCGGCTGCAGAACGCCACCGGCCTGCGCCTCCCCGCCACCCTGATGTTCGACTACCCCAACACCGCCACCCTGGCCGCGCATCTGCTCGCCGAGCTCGACGAACTCGAGCAGACCGAGGCCCCCGCCGCCGCGGCCCCGGACGACGCCGCCGTCCAGAGCATGCTCCGCACCATCACACCCGCCCGGCTGCGCGAGGCCGGACTGCTCGACGCCCTGCTGCGCCTGGCGTCGGACAACGGCGGACGGACCCCCGGGCCCGAGGCCGACGGGGACCGCGGCGCAGCCATTCAGGACATGGACGTCGACGACCTGGTCGCCCAGGCCATGGCGGCCACCGACCCGGAGTAGACGCTGTCGCCGAACCCCCGGCAGCCCGTAACCGCACCCGAAGCGAAGTCGAGGATGACCGTGAGCACATCGGTGGACAAGGTCGTCGAGGCCCTGCGCAAATCGCTCACCGACAACGAGCGGCTGCGTCAGGAGAACGCCCGGCTGACCGCCGCGCAGCACGAGCCCATCGCCGTCGTCGGCATGGCCTGCCGCTACCCGGGCGGCGCCGACACCCCCGAGGCGCTGTGGCGGCTCGTCGCGGACGGGGTGGACGCCGTCACCGGCTTCCCCACCGACCGCGGCTGGAGCCCCGGCATCTACGACCCGGAGCCCGGCCTCCCCGGCAAGACGTACGCCCGGGACGGCAGCTTCCTGCACGAGGCGGCCGAGTTCGACGCCGCGTTCTTCGGGATCAGCCCGCGTGAGGCCCTGATCATGGACCCGCAGCAGCGGCTGCTGCTGGAGATCACCTGGGAGGCCATCGAGCGCGCGGGCATCGACCCCGTCTCGCTCAAGGGCAGCCGCACGGGCGTGTACGCGGGCGTCATGTACCACGACTACGCCGACGGCAGCGCCGGCAGCTTCGTCTCCGGCCGCACCGCCTACACCCTGGGCCTCGAGGGCCCGGCGCTCACCGTCGACACCGCCTGCTCGTCGTCCCTCGTCGCCATCCACCTAGCCGCCGACGCCCTGCGCCGCGGCGACTGCACCCTGGCGCTCGCCGGCGGGGCGACGGTGATGTCGACGCCGGACATGCTCGTGTACTTCAGCTCGCAGAAGGGACTGGCCCCCGACGGCCGCTGCAAGTCCTTCGCCGACGCCGCCGACGGCACGGGGTGGGGCGAGGGCGCCGGCGTTATCCTGCTGGAACGGCTGTCCGACGCCCGCGCCAACGGGCATCCGGTGCTGGCGCTGGTGCGCGGGACGGCGGTCAACCAGGACGGCGCGTCCAGCTCGATGACCACGCCCAACGGGCCGTCCCAGCAGCGGGTGATACGGGCCGCGCTGGCGGACGGCGGGCTGTCCGCGGCCGATGTCGACGCCGTGGAGGCGCACGGTACGGGCACGGTGCTCGGTGACCCGATCGAGGCGCAGGCGCTGCTGGCCACGTACGGGCGCGGGCGGCCGGCCGACCGGCCGCTGCTGCTCGGCTCGATCAAGTCGAACTTCGGTCATACGCAGGCGGCGGCGGGCATCGCCGGCGTGATCAAGATGATCCTGGCGATACAGCACGGCGAACTGCCGCCCACGCTGCACCTCGACGCGCCCTCCCGGAAGGTCGACTGGGAGGCCGGGGCGATCGAGCTGCTGGGCGAGGGCCGTCCCTGGCCGCGGGTGGACCGGCCGCGGCGGGCGGGGATCTCGTCGTTCGGGCTGTCGGGTACGAACGCGCACGTGATCGTGGAGCAGGCTTCGGCGCCGGGCGAGGAAGCCTTGAGTGTTTCTCCGGCGGCCGTTCCGTGGGTGTTGTCGGCGCACACGCCGGAGGCGTTGGCCGGGCAGGCGGCGCGGATCGCCGACGCGGCCCCGGACTTCTCGCCGGCGGACGTGGCCTACACGCTGGCCACCGGGCGGGCGCATCTCGAGCATCGGGCGTGCGTCACCGCGACGGATTCGGCCTCGGCGGTACGGGCGCTGCGGTCGCTGGCTGCGGGGGATCCGGTCGGGGTCACCGTGGGGCGGGCGCGGGCGGGGCGGACGGCGCTGCTGTTTACGGGGCAGGGGTCGCAGCGGGTGGGGATGGGGCGGGAGTTGTATGACGCCTTCCCGGTCTTCGCCGAGGTGTTTGACGCGGTGTGTGCGGCGGTGGATCCGCATCTGGTTCGGCCGCTGCGGGATGTGGTGTGGGGCGAGGATGCTGCGGTTCTCGAAGGGACCGGGTTTGCTCAGCCTGCGTTGTTCGCTGTTGAGGTGGCGCTTTATCGACTCGTCGAGTCGTGGGGTGTACGGGCCGACTGCGTCGCGGGGCATTCGATCGGCGAGCTGGCGGCAGCACATGTGGCCGGGGTGTTCTCGCTGGAGGACGCCGCCCGGCTGGTTGCCGCTCGCGGCCGGCTGATGCAGGCGCTGCCGGAGGGCGGCGCGATGGTCGCCGTACAGGCATCCGAGGACGAGGTGACGCCGCTGCTTTCTGATGCGGTGTCCCTGGCTGCGGTCAACAGCCCGACGTCTGTGGTGGTTTCCGGCGAGGAGGCCGGCGCGCTGGCGATCGGCGAGCGCTTCAAGGCCCAGGGGCGGAAGACGACGCGTCTGGCCGTGTCGCATGCGTTCCATTCGCCCCTGATGGAGCCGATGCTGGCCGAGTTCCGTCGCGTCGCCGAATCCGTTTCGTATGCCGAGCCACGTCTGGCCGCCGTCTCGACGGTGACCGGCTCGGTCGCGTCCGGCTGGGCGTCGCCGGCCTACTGGGTGGACCAGGTCCGCCAGGCGGTTCGCTTCTCCGACGCGATCCAGACCCTTCACGGGCAGGGCGTCTCCCGCTTCCTCGAGATCGGCCCCGACGGCATCCTCACCGGCCTCACCCAGCAGATCCTCTCCTCCGAAGTCACGGCCATCCCCGCCCTCACCAAGAAGCTCCCCGAGACCGAGGCCCTGGCCGGCGCCGTCGGGCGGCTCCAGGTGTCCGGCGCGGAGATCGACTGGCGGATGTACTTCGCCGGTACCGGAGCGCGCCGCGTCGATCTGCCCACGTACGCCTTCCAGCGTCGGCGCTTCTGGGTCGACGCCGTCTCCCTCACCGGGCAGACCGCCGGCCAGCACCCCCTCCTCGGGGCCACGGTGAACCTCGCCGACTCCGGCGGGGTCGTCCTCACCGGTCGGCTCTCGGTCGCCGCGCAGCCCTGGCTGGCCGACCACGTGGTGCAGGGTGTCGTGCTCTGTCCCGGTTCCGGGCTGGTCGAGATGGCGTTGCGGGCCGGTGCCGAGGCGGGCTGTCCGCGGCTGGCGGAGCTGGCGCTGCACGCGCCGCTGATCCTTTCGCCGAAGGGCGGTGTCGCCGTGCAGGTCGTTGCCGGTCCCGCCGACGACACCGGGCGGCGGTCGGTACGTATCCACTCGCGCGCGGAGGATCGTCCGGACGCGGAGTGGACGCTGCATGCCGAGGGGCAGCTGGCGGAGGACGCTGCGGATCCGGCGCCGTTCGCGTGGCTGCCCGCGGGCGCGGAAGCGCTGGATGTCGACGGGGTGTACGACACGCTCGCCGATCGGGGGCTCGAGTACGGGTCCGTGTTCCAGGGGCTGCGGGCTGCCTGGCGGCGTGGGGGCGAGCTGTACGCCGAGGTTTCGTTGCCGGAGGCCGCGCAGGGGGACGCCGGGCGGTTCGGGCTGCATCCGGCGCTGCTCGATGCGGCCATGCATGCGGCGTTGCTCGCGGACACCGGTGGGGAGACGCTGCTGCCGTTCGTGTGGCGGGACGTCGTGGTGCATCGGGCCGGCGCGGGGACGTTGCGTGTACGGCTGACGCAGCCGGCGCCCGGGCAGCTGGCGCTGGAGATCGCCGACGAGTCGGGGTCACCGGTGGCGTCGGTCGGTGGGGTTGTGGCGCGTGCGGTGTCGTCGGCGCAGTTGGCCGGTGGGGAGACGCTGTATCACGTGGAGTGGCAGGCCGCCGGGGCCGTGGACGGGCCGGGGGAGTGGGGCGATTGGGAGGCGCTGGATGAGGCGGTGCCTTCGCTGGTCGTGCTGAGCTGTGCGGACGATGCTGTGGAGCGGGTGCTGGGTGTCGTACAGGCGTGGCTGACGGAGGAACGCTTCGCGCACGCCACGCTCGCTGTGGTGACCCGGCGGGCGGTCGCGGTGCTCGAGGGCGAGGATGTGGCGGTGCGGCAGGCTCCCGTGTGGGGGCTGGTGCGGGCGGCTGCGGCGGAGCATCCGGGGCGGTTCCGGCTGGTCGACGGGGACGGTTCTTTCGAGGCTGGGCTCGGGTGCGGGGAGCCGGAGGTCGCGGTGCGGGAGGGGCGGGTGTTCGTGCCGCGTCTCGTTCGTACTCCGGCGGCCGTGGATTCCGTGCCCTGGGACGCCGACGGGACGGTGCTGATCACCGGTGGGACGGGTGGGCTGGGCGCTCTTGTCGCGCGGCATCTGGTCGGGCGGCACGGTGTGCGCGATCTGGTGTTGACCAGCCGTCGGGGGCTTGAGGCTCCCGGTGCGGTCGAACTGCGTGATGAACTGGTGTCGCTGGGTGCGTCGGTGACCGTTGCCGCGTGCGACGTGGCGGACCGGGACGCGCTCGCTTCGCTGGTCGGCGGGATCGGGGCTTCCCTGCGCGGGGTCGTACACGCGGCCGGGGTGCTCGACGACGGGATGATCACCGCGCTCGACGCCGCGCGTCTTGAGCGGGTGCGGCGGCCCAAGGCAGATGCGGCGTGGGTCTTGCACGAGCTGACGCGGGAGCTGCCGCTCACGGCGTTCGTGCTGTTCTCCTCCCTCGCCGGCACCCTCGGCTCGACGGGGCAGGCCAACTACGCCGCCGCCAACGCCTTCCTGGACGCCCTCGCCGTCCATCGCCGCGCCTCCGGGTTGCCGGCCACATCCCTCGCCTTCGGGCTGTGGGACACGGCGGCGGGGCTCGGTGCGGGTGAGACGGAGCGGATGCGGGCCGCCGGTACGCCTGCGGTGAGTGCGGAGCAGGGGCTGGCGCTGTTCGACGCGGGCGTGGCTTCCGGGCGGGCTGCGCTGGTGCCGGTGCCGTTCGATCTGCGGGCGCTCAGTGCCGATCCGCCGGTGCTGTTGAGTGGGCTTGTGCGGCGTACGGGCACTCGGCGTGCGCCTGCCGGGGCGCTGCGGTCGCGGGTGGCCGGGCTGGGGGCCGACGAGCGGGCCGAGGCGGTGCTGGAGGTCGTACGGGCCAAGGTCGCCGCTGTTCTCGGGCATGCGTCTGGTGGGGAGATCGAGCCGGGGCGGGCCTTCGACGAGTTGGGGTTTGACTCGCTTACGGCCGTTGAGCTGCGTAATCAGCTCGACTCCGCGACGGGGTTGCGGCTGCCCGCGACGCTCATCTTCGACTATCCGACCGCCGATGCCGTCTCGCGTCACATCCTTGAGCTCCTTGACGGAGTGTCGGACTCGCCTGCCGCTCCGGTGGCCGTCACCCGGGCCCTCGACGACGACCCCATCGTCATCGTCGGCATGGCCTGCCGCTTCCCCGGCGGCGTGAGCTCCCCGGAGGAGCTGTGGCGGCTGGTCGCGGAGGGCACGGACGCCGTGGCGCCGCTGCCCGACGACCGGGGCTGGGACCCCGGGCTGTACGACCCGGAGCCGGGGGTGCCCGGCAAGACGTACACGCGGGCCGGGGGTTTCCTGTATGACGCGGCGGAGTTCGACGCCGAGTTCTTCGGGATCAGTCCGCGCGAGGCCGTGATCATGGATCCGCAGCAGCGGTTGCTGCTGGAGACGTCGTGGGAGGCGCTGGAGCGGGCGGGGATCGATCCCGGGACGCTGAAGGGCAGCCGCACGGGCGTGTACGCGGGCGTGATGTATCACGACTACGGCGGCGGGACCGCCGGCAGCATCGTGTCCGGGCGGGTCTCGTACACGCTGGGCCTGGAGGGGCCCGCGGTGACCGTCGACACTGCCTGCTCGTCGTCGCTGGTCGCGCTGCACATGGCGGCGCAGGCGCTGCGGACGGGGGAATGCTCCCTCGCGCTGGCGGGCGGGGTGACCGTGATGGGGACGGCCGACATGCTCGTGTACTTCAGCGAGCAGCGGGGGCTGTCGCCGGACGGGCGCTGCAAGGCTTTTGGGGCCGATGCGGACGGTACGGGCTGGGGTGAGGGCGCGGGCGTGCTGTTGCTGGAGCGGCTTTCGGACGCTCGGGCTCAGGGTCATCCGGTGTTGGCTGTGGTTCGGGGGTCGGCGCTCAATCAGGACGGTGCATCCAATGGGCTCACCGCGCCCAACGGGCCTGCACAGCAGCGGGTGATACGGGCTGCGTTGGCTGACGCCGGGCTGTCGCCGCTTGAGGTCGATGCCGTGGAGGCTCACGGGACGGGCACGGTGCTCGGGGATCCGATCGAGGCTCAGGCGCTGCTGGCCACTTATGGGCAGGGGCGTTCTGCCGACCAGCCGTTGTGGCTGGGGTCCGTGAAGTCGAACTTCGGGCATACGCAGGCTGCGGCCGGGGTTGCCGGGATCATCAAGATGGTGATGGCCATGCGGCACGGTGTGCTGCCGCCGACGCTGCATGCCGAGGCCGCGTCGCCGCAGGTGGATTGGGCTGCGGGTGAGGTGCGGCTGTTGACTGCGGCGCGGGATTGGGCCGTTGAGGGGCGTCCGCGGCGGGCGGGGGTTTCTGCCTTTGGGCTGTCGGGGACCAATGCGCACGTGATTGTGGAGGAGGTTGCTTCTACTTCGGCGGCTTCATCCGAGGGTTCGCTGCCGGTGGTTCCGTGGGTGCTGTCGGGGAAGTCGGCGGGGGCTTTGGCGGCTCAGGCTGCTGGGGTCGGGGCGGTTTCGGGGTCTTCGGTGGACCTGGGGTTCTCGCTGGCGACTACCCGGGTGGCTATGGAGCATCGGGCGGTGGCGTTTTCCGCCGAGGGGGTGGCGGCGGTGGCTGCGGGGGAGGTGCATCCGGCGGCTGTGGTCGGGCGGGTGCGGGCGGGGCGGACGGCTGTGCTGTTTACGGGGCAGGGGGCGCAGAGGCTGGGGATGGGGCGGGAGTTGTATGACGCCTATCCGGGGTTTGCTTCGGCCTTTGATGCGGTGAGTGGTGCGGTGGATCCGCATCTGGCTCGGCCTCTGCGGGATGTGGTGTGGGGTGAGGACCCTGGTGTCCTGAACGGGACCGGGTTCGCTCAGCCTGCGTTGTTCGCTGTTGAGGTGGCGCTTTATCGACTGGTCGAGTCGTGGGGTGTACGGGCTGACTGTGTGGCCGGGCATTCCATCGGTGAGCTGGCGGCAGCACATGTGGCCGGGGTGTTCTCGCTGGAGGACGCCGCCCGGCTGGTGGCGGCTCGCGGTCGGCTGATGCAGGCGCTGCCGGAGGGCGGCGCGATGGTCGCCGTACAAGCATCCGAGGATGAGGTGACGCCGCTGCTTTCTGATGCGGTGTCCCTGGCTGCGGTCAACAGCCCGATGTCCGTGGTGGTTTCCGGTGAGGAGGCTGCGGCGCTGGCGATCGGGGAGTACTTCAGGGCGCAGGGTCGTAAGACGACGCGTCTGTCCGTATCGCATGCGTTCCATTCGCCGTTGATGGAGCCGATGCTGGCCGAGTTCGCTCAGGTCGCGGAGTCCGTGTCGTACGAGGAGCCGCGTCTGTCCGCCGTCTCGACGGTGACCGGCTCGGTCGCGTCCGGCTGGACGTCGCCGGCGTACTGGGTGGACCAGGTCCGCCAGGCGGTCCGCTTCTCGGATGCCGTCCAGACCCTTTCTGATCAGGGCGTCTCCCGCTTCCTCGAGCTGGGCCCCGACGGCATCCTGACCGGCCTGACCCAGCAGATCCTCGACGAGGTCACGGTCGCCGTCCCGTCCTGCCGCAAGGACCGCCCCGAACCCGACACCCTCCTCACGGCCGTCGCGAACCTCCACGTCACCGGCGCCCGAGTCGACTGGCCGGCGTACTTCGCCGCCACCGACGCCCACCGCATCGACCTCCCCACCTACCCCTTCCAGCGCACCCGCTACTGGATGACCGCCCCCACCACCCCCGCCACGGCCGACACCGGCCAAGTCGCCCTCGACCACCCCCTCCTACGCGCCGCAGTCCCGCTGCCCGGCGACGCCGGCGCAGTGCTCACCGGCAGGATCTCCGGCGGCACCCACCCCTGGATCACCGACCACGACGTCCTGGGCAGCGTCCTCCTCCCCGGCACGGGGTTCGTCGAACTGGCCCTCCAGGCCGGCGAACACACCGGCTGCCCCGTACTGGAGGAACTCACCCTCCACGCCCCCCTGATCCTCCCCACCCACGGCGGCGTCGCGCTCCAGGTCCTCGCCGGGGAGGCCGAGGACGACGGCCGGCGCACCGTGACCGTCCACTCGCGGCCCGACGACCAGCCCGACCTGCCCTGGACGCGTCACGCGGAGGGCGTGCTGGCCCCCTCCGCCGAGGCAGCGCCCGCCGGTCCCGGCGCCTGGCCGCCGCCCGGCGCCACCCCGATCGCCGTCGAGTCCGCCTACCCGGACCTCGCCGGCCTCGGCTACCACTACGGTCCCGTCTTCCAGGGCCTGAAGGCCGCCTGGCGCGACGGCGACGCGCTGTACGCGGAGGTCTCACTCCCGGAGAGCGCCCAGCCCGACGCCGCCCGCTTCGGCCTCCACCCGGCGCTGCTCGACGCCGCGATGCACGTCGGCCTGCTGGACATCCCCGACCGCGACGGCGGCGGACGGACGCTGCTGCCCTTCGCCTGGAACGGCGTCACCCTGCACGCCGCCGGGGCCGACACCCTGCGCGTGAGCCTGACGCCGGTCGCCCAGCAGGACGGCCTGAGCCTGTCGGTCGCGGACGGGCACGGGAACCCGGTGCTGACGGTGGAGTCCCTGCTGTCCCGCCCGGTCTCCGAGGCGCAACTCGCATCCGGCACGGACGCCCTGCTCCAGGTCGCCTGGCAGCCTGTGCAGGCGGACGGTACGGCGCCTGTCTGGGCGGAGTGGCGGGACGACGCGGACGAGATCCCCCCGGTCTGCGTCTGGTACTGCCCCGACAAGCCCACCGCCGACCCGCCGGCGGACGTACGGACCAACATCGCGCGGCTGCTCGCCACCGTCCAGGCGTTCCTCGCCGACGACCGCTACGCCGACTCGACGCTCGCTGTAGTCACGCGCGGCGCGGTGGCCACGGACGCCGCCGAGGACGTGGACGTACGACAGGCGCCCGTCTGGGGTCTCGTACGGGCGGCCGAGGCGGAGAATCCCGGCCGGTTCGTGCTGATCGACACCGACGACGGGGTGGACGGCGCGCTGTCGGCCGGGGAGCCGGAGGTCGCGGTACGGGCCGGCCGGCTGCTCGTCCCCCGTCTGACCCGCCTGGACGCGCCTGCCGACGGCCCCGTCTTCGACCCGGACGGCACGGTGCTGATCACCGGCGGTACGGGCGGGCTGGGCGCCCTCGTGGCCCGGCACCTGGTGACGGAGCACGACGTACGCCACCTCCTGCTGACCAGCCGCCGCGGCCCCGACGCACCGGGCGCAGCCGCCCTGCGCGACGAACTGACGGCGCTCGGCGCGACGGTGACGATCGCCGCGTGCGATGTCTCCGACCGCGACGACCTGGCCCGGCTGCTCTCCGGCGTGGAGCCCCCGCTGCGCGGTGTCGTGCACGCGGCCGGGGTCGCCCACAACGGCCTGGTCGGCGCCCTGACGACGGACCAGGTGGACGGCGTCCTGGCGGCGAAGGCGGACGCCGCCTGGCACCTCCACGAGCTGACGGCGGACGCCGACCTGACGGTGTTCGCGCTGTTCTCCTCGGCGGGCGGCCTCGTCATGGCGGCGGGCCAGGGCAACTACGCGGCGGCGAACGTCTTCCTCGACGCCCTCGCCCACCACCGCCGTACGTCCGGCCTCCCGGCCACCTCCCTGGCGTTCGGCCTCTGGGCGGTGGACGCGGGCCTCGCGGCGGACCTCAGTACGGCGGACCTCGACCGGATGAGCCGCGCGGGCACCCCGGCGCTCACCCGGGAGGAGGCCCTGACCCTGTTCGACGCCTCCCTCCGCACTTCCGAGTCCCTGACGGTCCCCCTCCGCACAGACGCCACTGCCCTCCGCACCCGAGGCACCGCGCTCCCGGCCCTCCTCCGCGGCCTGGCCCCCACACCTGCCCGCCGCCGCACACCGGCCGGCGCCCCGCGCGCGGAGGACCTGGCGCAGCGCATCGCGGGCCTGAGCCCGGAGGACGCGGCGGCGGCGATCCTGGAGGTCGTACGCACGCAGATCGCCTCGGCCCTGGGCCACACGTCCGCGGACGCGATCGAACCGGACCGCGCCTTCGGCGAACTCGGATTCGACTCCCTGACGGCGGTGGAACTCCGCAACGCCCTCAACACGGCAACGGGCCTCCGCCTCCCGGCCACGCTGATCTTCGACTACCCCACGGCGACCGACGTCGCCGCGTACGTCGCCCAACGGATCAAGCCGGCCACCACGACCACCCCCTGGGAAGCCGAACTCACCCGCCTGGAGTCCACCCTCACCACAGCCCCGCCCACCGACGCCCCCACCCTGGCAACCCGCCTCCGCGCCCTCGCGGACCAGCTCACGGCCACGACACCCCACGCCGACGACAGCGACCTCACGGAGGCGACGGCGGAGGATCTCTTCGACATCCTGGACGGTGAACTCGACCTTCCGGGCGCCTGAGCGCGTTACGTGACTGAGCCTTTACGAATGGTGTCGGACGCCTGCGTGAGCTTCGTGTGACGCGTTACGCTGGCGGCGTCTGTTGCGCCGTTTGGGAAGGATAGAGCCATGGCCGTGTCGCATCCAGAGACGAGTGGCGAGCTGATCCCCCGACCGGCGCTCACCCTGCCCGCGCTGCGACAGGCCGTAGCGGTGGTCTGCCCGTCCAGGCTTCCAGAGTTTTTCGAAGGGATGCAGGCGGCGTTCGTCCGGGCCGGAGATGAAGACAGTGTGACGCCGATCCGGATGTTCTACCGCGAATGGGGTGTAGTCGTAGAGATCGCCCGGCATCCGGAAGCGGCTCGACGCCTGAAGGCTGCGGAGAGTTCCCTGGACAGTGACGATGCCGCCGTGCGGGATCGTGCAGTGCGAGAGGCCGGGGAGATCGTCCGGTGGGCGCACGCAGAGGTGGTTGGTGGCTGACTGGCGCTGGGAAGCCGACCCGGACGACTTACTCGAAGCCTTGTCGGCGCAAGCGCGCAGTGTTGCCGAGCGGCTGGCCGAGGAAATTGCGGTTCGGGAATCGATGGTGTTCCTCGACGGTGCCTCATTCACCGGTCGTAGTCCCGGCCTGCGCACCGAAAGCCGGGGAGGTCTGCTGATGACCTATCTGACCGATGTGCGTGGCGAACGCATCGTTGTGCTGCAGGTTGCCTGCTTCGACTGACATCGGGGTGCCTGGGTTTACGGCAGATCCCGGAGTGGCCGGAATTCCTACCCTTTGATGCAGCTTAGGCATGAGCATGCCCATCGATGGGAATCACAGTCGCCCACGTGGCCGAGGGAGCCACCGGGACTGAAGGGCTGCCGGATGGCCTCGGACGACGACACCGCACCTCCGCCCTCACCGAGTCCTCCGCCCCCACCCCCGTCGAAGCGATCGATCGGCGGCATCGCGTCCATGACCTCCACCGTCCGCAGGGCGACCGTGACGACGCGCCTGAGGAGGTC
>NZ_WEGJ01000033.1 GCF_009604385.1 Streptomyces smaragdinus | reverse complement strand
ACCCCGCCCAACGGCAACGGGCGGCGTGTGGGTGGGCATCCCCCGCGCCGAAGGCGCGGCAGGCCGACGACCCCCGGCCCACCCCCGCCGGCCACGGCGACAACGTCACCCCGAAACGGGCGGCCGCGGGTGGGCAACCCGCCCCGCGCCGCAGGCGCGGGCAGCCGGCGGCGCGGCACCGCACAACCCCGGACGCCCCCACAGCAACCCAACCCTTACAGAACCCTGACGCCGGGCGCGCCGAAGCCCCCGGCGGGGGGACACCCCGCCTACCGTCGCCCTATGCGGATTCTGGTCACAGGCAGCGCCGGCTTCATCGGATCGGCAATCACGGACGCCCTGCGCGAGGCCGGCCACGACCCGACCCCCTTCGACATCCGCACGGACCCCTCGCACGACATCCGCGACCGCGAAGCCGTCGAAGACGCCCTCCACGGCGTGGACGCCGTCTGCCACCAGGCGGCGAAGGTCGGCCTCGGCAAGGACTTCGACGACGCCCCCGCGTACACCGAGGTGAACGCGGGAGGCACCGCCAACCTCCTCGCCGCCATGGCGGCCAAGGGCGTACGCCGTCTCGCGCTGGCCGGCTCCATGGTGGTGTACGGCGAAGGCCGCTACACGTGCGCCGCCCACGGCGTCGTACGCCCCGGTCCCCGCCGCCCGGAAGACCTCGCCGCCGGCCGCTTCGAACCCCCGTGCCCCCACTGCGACACCCCCCTGACCGCGGGACTGGTCGCCGAGGACGCCCCCACCGACCCCCGCAGCGTCTACGCGGTGACCAAGCTGACGCAGGAGCACCTGGCCACCGTCTGGGCCCGCGACACCGGCAGCACCGCCGTCTCCCTCCGCTACCACAACGTGTACGGACCGGGCCTCCCCCGCGACACCCTCTACGCCGGCGTGGCCGCCCTCTTCCTGTCCGCCCTCCTGCGCGGCGAGGCCCCCCGCGTCTTCGAGGACGGCGCCCAGCGCCGCGACTTCGTCCACGTCCGCGACGTCGCCGCGGCCAACCTCCGCGCCCTGGAGGCGCCCCTCGAACCGGGCGCCCTCACCGCGTACAACACCGGCAGCGGCGAAGTCCGCACCGTCGGCGAGATGGCCGTCGCCCTGGCCTTCGCCCGCGGCGGCCCGGACCCGGTGGTCACCGGCGAGTACCGTCTCGGCGACGTCCGCCACATCACCGCCGACTCCCGCCGGCTGAAGGAGGACCTGGGCTGGCGGCCGGAGGTCGACTTCATCTCGGGCATGAGCGAACTGGCCGCGAAGGAAGACGGCTGACCGTCAGCCCGAAGCCCCCACCGGCAGCTCCACCTCGAACCGGCATCCCCCGCCCACGTTCCGAACCGACGCCCGTCCCGCGTGCGCCTCGACGATCCCCCGTACGATCGCGAGCCCCAGCCCCGCCCCCGCCGGGGGCGTACGCGCATGGTTGCCGCGCCACCCCGTGTCGAAGACGCGCCCCAGGTCCTCCTCCGGGATGCCCCCGCACTCGTCCGTCACCGACACCACCACCGTCCCGTCCGACCGGCCCTCCGCCGTGACGGCGACCGTCCCGTCGGCCGGCGTCCGGCGGATCGCGTTGACGAGCAGATTTCCCAGCACCCGCGTCATCTCCGCCCCGTCCACCTCCACCGGCAGATCGGCGACCCCGTCCCCCACGAGCCGTACACCGTGCTGCCGGGCGAGCGGATCGGCGCCCGCGAGCGCCTCCCCCACCAGCTCGTGCAGCGACAGCCGCGCCCGCGACAGCGTCAGCGCGCCCGCGTGGATCCGCGACAGCTCGAACAGGTCGCCGACCATGTCGTTCATCCGCTCGACGTCGGTACGGATCTGCCGGTGGTAGCGCGCGGGGTCGGCGGCCACCCCGTCCTCCAGCGCCTCCGCCATCGCGCGCAGACCGGCAAGGGGGGTGCGCAGATCGTGCGAGATCCAGGCGACGAGTTCGCGCCGGGAGGACTCCAGTGTCCGTTCGCGTTCCCGGGAGGCGGCCAGACGCGCGCTGGTGGCCGCCAGTTCGCGGCTGACGGCGGCGAGTTCCGCGCCGGTCTCCCCCGGTGGCTGGGCGAAGCTGCCGTCCTCCCCGAAGCTGCGCGCCGCCCGCGCCAGGGCGGCGGCCCGTACCGCGACCCAGCGGCCGAGCAAAGCGGCCACCGCCATCGCCACCACGGCGGCCGTCAGACAGACGATGACGACGACGTTCAGGTCGTGCGGGCTGAGGAACATCTCCCGCGCGACCGCCAGCGTGCCGAACAGCATCGCCGCCACGGCCGTCGCGGCGACCACGCAGATCGTCACCAGCAGCGACCGCCCGCGCAGCAGCCGCAGGACGAGCGCCCCCAGCGCCCCGGCCGCCGCGGCGCCGAGGAACGCGAAGAGGGCGATCAGCGCGATGTCCTTCATCCCTCCGTCCCTCCGCTCTCCGGGTCGAAGCGGTAACCGACGCCCCACACCGTGGTGATGAGCCGCGGCACCGCCGGATCGGCCTCCACCTTCGCGCGCAGCCGGCGGATGTGGACCGTGACGGTGGACAGATCGCCGAAGTCCCAGCCCCACACGTCCCGCATCAGCTCCTCCCGGCCGAACACCTCACCCGGATGGGACATGAAGTGCGCGAGTAGGTCGAATTCGCGCTGGGTAAGCGCCAGTTCGCCGTCACCCTTGACCACCCGCCGCGCCGCCGGATCGAGGGTGAGTCCCGCCGCCCGCAGTACGCCCGCCCTCCGTTCGGGCGGGCGGCGGCGCAGTACCGACTCCACGCGGAGCACCAGTTCGCGCGGGCTGAACGGCTTCGTGACGTAGTCGTCCGCCCCCAGCTCCAGTCCGGCGATCCGGTCGTCCTCGTCGCCGCGGGCGGTGAGCATGATGACGGGCACCGGCCCCCGGGCGCGCAGGCGCGCGCAGACGGCGAAGCCGTCCATGCCGGGGAGCATCAGGTCCAGGACGACCAGGTCCGGGCGTACGGCGTCGGCCCGTACGAGCGCCGAGGGGCCGTCGGCGGCGCGGTCGACGGTGTGCCCCGCCCGGCCGAGGTACTCCGCGATCACCTCGGACACGGTGGGGTCGTCGTCGACGACGAGGATCCGGGTGGGCGCTGCGTTCATGCCGCCCAGCGTGGCACGCGGCGGCGGGAGCGGGGTGGGGCCGGCGGTGTGAGCGTCCGCCTTTCGTAAGATCTCCGAACCCGTTATGTCCTGTTTGCTCTCGTAGGGTGAGGGCCATGACCGATGTGATCCTCCCCTGTCTGGACGAGGCGGGTGCGCTGCCCTGGGTGCTGGAGCGGATCCCGCCCGGCTGGCGGGCGATCGTCGTCGACAACGGTTCGACGGACGGCTCCGCCGCGATCGCGCGCGGCCTCGGCGCCACCGTCGTGCACGAGCCGCGGCGCGGCTTCGGCTCGGCGTGCGCCGCCGGACTGGCCGCGGCGACCGCCGACATCGTCTGCTTCTGCGACTGCGACGCCACCCTCGACCCGGGCCTGCTGACCCGGCTCACCGAACCGGTCCGCGCCGGCCGCCGCGACCTCGTCCTCGGCCGCCGCCGGCCGCAGACGCGCGGCGCGTGGCCGCTGCACGCCCGGGCGGGCAACGCGGCGCTGTCGCGGATGGTGCGCCGCCGCACCGGCGTCACCCTGCGGGACCTGGGCCCGATGCGGGCGGCGCGGCGTGAGCCGCTGCTCGCGCTGGGGATCGCCGACCGGCGCAGCGGCTTCCCGCTGGAGATGGTGGTGAAGGCGGCGGACGCAGGCTGGCGGATCGTCGAGATGGACGTGCCGTATCTGCCCCGCACCGGCCGGTCGAAGGTCACCGGGACCTGGCGCGGCACCTGGCACGCGGTACGGGACATGCGCGCGGTCCTCGCCGCCCCGCCCGCCTCCCCCGCGGTGGTCGCGCGGTGAGCCCCGGGACGACGCTCCTCGTCATCGCCAAGGAACCGCTCCCCGGCCGCGTCAAGACGCGCCTCACGCCCGCCTATTCGCCCCCGGAGGCCGCCGCCCTGGCCCGCGCCGCCCTCGCCGACACCCTGGCCGCCGGGCTCGCGCTGCCCGTACGGCGCCGGGTGCTCGTACTGGACGGCACGCCCGGCGACTGGCTGCCGTCCGGGTACGACGTCGTCCCGCAGTGCGCCGGCGGGCTCGACGAACGGCTCGCGGCGGCGTTCGCGGGGGCGGGCGGTCCGGCGCTGCTCGTCGGGATGGACACCCCGCAGCTGACCGCGTGGCTGCTGGCGTCGGTGACGGCGCCCGACGCGTGGGAGCGGGCGGACGCCTATTTCGGGCCCGCGCTCGACGGCGGCTTCTGGGCGCTGGGGCTGGCGGAGCCCGATCCGGCGCTGGTACGGGGCGTACCGATGTCCGTCCCGCACACCGGCGCGGTGCAGCGGCGGCGGCTGACGGACGCCGGGCTGCGCGTCGCGGGGCTGCCGCCGCTGCGGGACGTGGACACTCCGGCGGACGTGCCGCTGGTGGCCGCCGACTGTCCGGCGGAGGGTGCGTTCGCCGCCGAGGCACGGCGGCTGGACGCCGGGCGGCGGGCGGGACTCGTGACGGAGGGCGTCGGGTGACGGCTTGGGCGGAGCCGTACGCACGGGCGATCCGCAGCGGGCGGGGGCCCTTGTTCCTGCGGCAGGCGGACGGGGGGCTGCTGCCGCTGGAGGTCGAGCGCTGGTGCGGGGAGCCGGACGCGGCGGACTGGTCGGTCCTCGGGCGGTGCGCGGGGCCGGTGCTGGACATCGGCTGCGGGCCGGGGCGGCTGGTCGCGGCGCTGGCCCGGCTGGGGCTGCCGGCGCTGGGGATCGACGTCAGCGCGGTCGCCGTGGAACGGACGCACGCGAGCGGGGGCAGCGCCCTGCGGCGGTCGGTGTTCGATCCGCTGCCGGGTGAGGGGCGGTGGGCGACGGCGCTGCTGATGGACGGCAACGTCGGCATCGGCGGGGACCCCGGGGCGCTGCTGCGGCGGGTCGCGGCGCTGGTGGCGCCGGGCGGGCTGTGCGTGGTGGAGGTGCAGCCGTACGACGTGGACGAGCGGGTGCGGGTGCAGGTGTCGGACGGGACGGCGGTCGTGCCCGGGCCGCCGTTCCCGTGGGCGCGGGTGGGCGGCGCGGCGCTGGGGCGGTACGCGGCGGGCAGCGGGTGGGGTCAGGAGCCGGGGTGGGAGTGGGGGTCGGGGGGACGGCGGTTCGTGGCGCTGCGGCGGGCGCGTACGGCGTACAGCAGGGCGGAGAGCGCGAACAGCGCGCCGGTGAGCCCGAGCCAGTTGAACAGATAGCCGTCCGCCGAGCGGAGGGACGCCGATTCGTATCCCGGGCTCAGCCGGAAGACGAGCGGGAAGAAGACGATGAGGAGCAGCCCCGAGAGGTACGCGGGGACACGCACGTAATTCGACTTACGGACGACCGCCCGGTCCAGCGCGGAGTACAGGGGGAACAGCACCAGATCGTGCAGCACCGCCGCGCCGACGAACCACAGGGCGACACCGAACCAGTCGTCCGCCAGCAGCCGGATTCCCGCGTAGACGGTGAGCGCGAACGAAGCGAGCAACAGGGCGAGCCTCATGCCGGCCTCCCGAGGGTGAGACGGGTGACCCATTTCGTCTGATGCACGCCGGGTGCGGCAGGGACGATGATCCGCGCCGGATATCCGTGGTCGAGGGAGAGCGGTTTCCCGTTGACCTCGAGGGCGAGCAGTCCGGCACGTACCTGGTTGGCGCGCAGATACACGGCTCGGAAGGCCCCCGTCCGCTGCAGCGACTCGACGAACATGTCGTCGTCCGCCCCCGCGTCCACCAGTCGCGCCAGATCGGTCAGCCGCACCCCGCGCCAGTCCTGGTTCCCGGTCGACCATCCCTCCACGCAGGCGATGGGCAGCCGTGCGGTTGTCTGCGTCATCGCCCGCAGCTGTGCGTGGTCCAGCCGTACGGTCCCTCCGTCCGCCTTTTGCACGCTCAACCGCCATCCCTCGCCGGTGTCGCGGGCGGTGATGCCCCGTACGGCGGCGGGCTTGTTGATCTGAAAGCCGTTCTGCTCCGGCCCCGGGTCCGCGCCCCCTCGCGGGGCGAGCAGGGCGGTGCGTCGCAGCGGACCGCCGATCGCCTGCCCGGCGGTGACCGCGAAGAGGGCGAACGATCCGGCGCCGACCAGTGCGACCGCCCCGCGCCGGGAGATGGTCTCCTCCGACGGATCGACCGCCCGCAGCTCCTCGCCGCCCTCGTCCCGCAGCCCCCGCCGCAGTTTGGCGAACCGGGTCGCGATGTGCACGGCGAGCGCGGCGGCGAACACCCAGGCGCCGTAGTAGTGCAGCCGGTAGAAGGACCCGGGGAACCAGTAGGCCAGCTGTGTGTTGAGCACCCCCGTGGCCAGCTCGAAGAGCGTCCCCCCGACGAGGAACAGCAGCGACAGCCGGTCCAGCGCGTGCAGCACGGACGTGACGGGCGGCCGTACGAACAGCTTCGGCAGCACGGACCACAGCTTGGCCAGCACCACCGGGATCAGCACGAACCCGCCGATCACATGCACGCTCTGGGTGAGCCAGTACAGCCACGACGGACCCGCCGGCCAGTCGAACAGCTGGAAGCCGAGGAGCCCCGCGTCGGGCGTGCGGTCGTTGGGCGGGCCGAGGCCGGGGTTGTAGGCCGTGTACGACAGCAGCCCGGTCACGAACAGGACCGGCATCCCGACGAGCAGCACCAGACCCAGCACGGAGGTGAACCGGGGGCCCCGAACGGGGCTGCGGAAGTGTTCCTTCACGTCCATGCGCCGACCGTAGGCCCGCCAGGTGCGGTGAGCGGTGCCCCGACACCTGACGAAAGCGTGACGTCCGCCCGGCGGCACCCGTAGCGGTGATCGGCCGCTCCTAGGGTGGACGTCGTGAAGTCCCCGGGCGTCCGCAATGACATCCTGACCGCCGTCCTCGCCGCCGTCCTGTTCGCCCTCGCGGCGGTCGTCGGCTCCGCGCTGCTGGAGGACCGTGTCCGGTATCGGCCACTGTTGCTGAAGTGGCCGCCGCTGTATGCCCAGTGGATGCCGCATATGGGGCCGGGGACGGGGGCGGCGGTTCTCGTCGCCGTGGTGGTCGTCGTGTACGGCCCTTCGGTGGCCGTCCGGCTGCCGTGGCGGCGGCTGCTGTGGGTGAGCTGGCTGGTCTCCATGGCGTGGCTGTGGTCGCTGGCGCTGATCGACGGCTGGTCGGCGGGGGTGGCGGGACAGCTCACGGACAAGAACGAGTACCTCCACGACGGGCTGTCGCGCTTCTCCTCCGTGGGCGACGCGCTTCGTACGTACACCGACTACATCTCGGCGGACACCGCGCCGGACAACTGGCCGGCGCATATCGCCGGTCATCCGCCGGGGGCGGTTCTGACGTTCGTCGGGCTCGACCGGCTGGGGCTGGGCGGCGGGGCGTGGGGGGCGGTGTTCGTGCTGACGGTCGGGGGGTCGGCTGCCGCGGCGGTGCTGGTCGCGCTGCGCGCGCTGGGCTCCGAGGACGCCGCGCGGCGCGCGGCGCCGTTCCTCGTGCTGGCGCCGTGGGCCGTGTGGGCGGGGGTGTCGGCGGACGGGTACTTCGCGGCGGTGGGGGCGTGGGGGGTGGCGTTGGTGGCGGTGGCTTGCTCGGGGGTTCGCCCTTGGGCTTCGGCGCTGTGCGGGGGGCTGCTGCTGGGGTGGTGCGTGTACCTCTCGTACGGGCTGACGCTGCTGGCGCTCCTGGTGCTGGCGGCGCTGTGGGTGTCCGGCTCGTGGCGGCCGGTGCCGTGGGTGGTGCTGGGGGTCTGCCTCGTGGCGGTGGGCTTCACCGCGTCCGGCTTCTGGTGGTGGGAGGGGTACACGGAGCTGCACGCGCGGTATTACGCGGGGGCCGCCGGGTTTCGGCCGTACGGCTACTTCGTGTGGGCGAACCTTGCGACGGTGGTCGTTTCGGCGGGGTTGGCGTCGGTCGCGGGGGTGCGGCGGGCGGTGGTGGGGTTCTGGCGGGGGATGGGTCCTGGGCGGCGCCCTTCCGCTCTGCCGGTGCTGGTTGTCGCCGCTGCGGCGGCGATCCTCGCGGCGGATCTCTCGGGGATGAGCAAGGCGGAGACGGAGCGGATCTGGCTCCCGTTCACCCTCTGGCTGCTCCCGGCGGCGGCGCTCCTGCCTCCGGCGACGCATCGGTGGTGGCTGGCCTCGCAGGCGGTGCTGGCTGTGGGGGTGAACGGGCTTTTGCTTACGGGGTGGTAGGCACCCCGGGTGGGCGGTCTTCGGCCGGCGGTTGCGTCGGCTGACGCGCATCCGGCCTTCGGCCGGAGGCTTCAAGCGCCAGCCGGGCTGAGGTGGGGTGTCTTGGCCCCTGGGTCGGTGTCTGGTCCGCCGGGGTACGCGCGGGCGTGAAGTGGGTCGGGGCCGCCCGACACACCTGCGCGCGTACTGCCGCGTCGTGGTCCCTTTGGGAGCGTTTCCCGTACGCGCGCAGGCGTGTCGGACACCCCCTTCTTTGCGCCGGCGGCTACCGGATTGTCCCTGGTCACCGCTCCCTCCAGCCCGCCAACCGTGGGGGACTCCCCCGGCCCCCGGGCATCCCAACGGCTGCCCCCGCAAACGCCGGACAGCGCGACGCACCCCACCCCCTCAGCCTCGAACCGCCAACTCCGCCCACACCGTCTTCCCCGCCCCGCGTGCCCGGACGCCCCAGTTCGACGCGAGGGCGTCGACCAGGAGTAGCCCTCGGCCGTCCGAATCGTCGTCGGCCGGGGTTCGCATCTTCGGTACCAGCCAGGCAATCGGGTCGGAGATCTCGAGGGTGACGATGCCGCCCCGGTGGCATAGGGCGAGCTCGAAGCGGTTGCCCGCCCCCTGGGCGTGCCTCACCGCGTTGGTCGTCAACTCGCTGGTGATCAGGATGGCTACCTCTGTCAGGTGACTCAACTGCCAGGTGTGCAGGAGCCCTTCGACGTGATGTCGGGCTTCGGGTACGGAGCCCTCGCAGCTCCGGAATGTCTTTACGTGCGAACGCCCGGACATCAATCTCCCAAGGTCAGCGGGCAGGCAGAACAACGTCACCCAACGTTTCCCTTGCGCAACACTGGGTGACGCCTTGAAGCTAGCGTGATCCCATACGTCCAGGCAATCACTCGTTCGTGCAAAATTGCGCAGGTACGAGGCAGTAACAGACTGACGGTTATGGTTCGTTGACGTACGACCTGAAACCATCGGAGAGGGGACCTCGTGACATCTGGCGGACGACCCACAGTGCGCGGCCGGCGGCTCGGCTCCGCGCTGCGCAGATATCGCGAGTCCAAGCGGCTCGACCTGAAGCACGCGGGCGAGGCGGTTGGATGCTCGACGTCGAAGATCAGCCGACTGGAATCCGGGCTGTCACCGGCGCGTGTGGGGGACGTGCGGATCCTCTTGGACCTCTACGAGATCGAGGACCCGGAGCGACGGTCCGCGCTGGAGCGCCTCGCGCGGCAGAGCAGCAAGCAGGGATGGTGGGTCGACTATCGGACCTCCATTACGAACGAGTTCGCGGACCTCGTCACCCTTGAGGCCGACGCCTCCGTGATCCGTACCTGGCAGCCTGTCCGCATCCCAGGAATCCTTCAGACGCCCGACTGCACCAGAGCCCTGCTCGCCGCGACACCGGCAGTCATCACGGACGACGAGATCGAGGCGGTCGTACGGATCCGCCAGGAGCGGCGGCGCGTGATCGCAGAGGCGGGGACGCCATTCGCCGCCGTGATCTGGGAGCCGGCACTGGCCTCTCCCATGCCGACGCACTCCGCGCACGTCGAACAGCTGAAGCAGATCGCGGCTGTCGCCCGGGAGGAGAGCGTCATGGTTCAGGTGTTGCCGGCGGCCGAGTGGGCAATTGCCAGGATCGCGGGGCACTTCGTCACGTTCGCGTTCAGCAGTGAGTCCGACCCCGAGGTCGCGGCGATCGACGGTCTCAACAACACGCTCATCATCGAGAACTCCGACGAGGTCGCCCTCTACGCGCGCGCCTTCGGCATACTCCAGTCAGCCGCGCTGAGCCCCACGGACAGCGCCGACTGTCTCCGGAGTTTGATTGACCGCGTCTCCCAGGGAGGAGAGAAAGCGTGAGGAAAAACCGGGAGGTTGTCACCCCCTTCATAAAATCCTCGGCGTCAGGAGGTCCTAACACCGACTGCGTCGAGGTAGCCCACACAGCCGACGGCGGCCGGGCCGTCCGTGACAGCAAGAACCCCGAAGCCGTCCAGTACTACACCCCCACCGAATGGGCCGCCTTCCTGACCGGCGTCAGAGCCGGCGAGTTCGACTGAACGGCCGCGCCCCGTCCGCCGGTGGTGGCCGGTGGGCGGGGCGCGTGGGGGACGGGGCTTACGACAGCTTCAGGGACTGCCACTTCGGGCTGAGGGTCATGTCCTTCAGCTGGTCGATCGTCAGCGGCATGTCCGGGCGGGTCGCCGGCTTCCACTGGGCGGAGGAGTTGTGGAGCTGGATCGCCACCCGCCGGCCGTTGGGGCGGACGACGTCCACGAACCAGCGGTTGACTCCCTTGCCGCCCTTCTCGCCGGGGCCCTGGTACACCACCATCTTCGTACCGTCGGGGAGGGTGTCCGTGTAGCGGGAGGCGTCGTCCTTCTCGCCGAAGAGCTCTCCCGGCGGGCTCACGGTCGCGTCCAGGATGGCCACGCCGCGGCCGTCGTCGACCGCGACACCGCCGTCGCTCCGGCGGACGATCTCCAGTGACTTCGGCAGCAGGGAGGCCAGCGTCCGGGTGATGTCGTTCGGCGAGTACTCCGGGGCCCGTTCGGAGCTCCCGGGGTCGGCGGCGGGAGCGTTGAGCTCCGCCAGGACGGGAGCCCACGCCTTCGACAGCGCCAGCGCCTTGAGCTGCTTCAGGTCGAGCGGCGGACCGGGCCGGGTGACAGATCCCTTCTCCTCCACGGAGTTGAGTGAGGACACGTGCACCGTGGTTCCGTCGGCCTTGCTGTAGGTGACCTCCCACCTCCTGGGGCCGGGACGGGAGTCCCCGTATTCGTAGCCCTGATAGAGCATGGCGCGAGCCCCACCGGGGAGGTGTTCGACCGTGCACGAGTCGAACTTGACGAGGGACTTGTCGGGGCAGGTGAAGGTGCCCCCCTCCGCGAGCTCCCCCGGGCTCTGCCGGGTGAAGTCCACCGTCATGCTCGCCTTGCCGCCGCCGTCGTCGTACACGAGCATGGCGAACGGGTTGCCCGGGCTCGAGTCGTCGACCTTCGTGCCACGCGAATACGGCACGGTCACCTTCGTGTCGGCGCCGAGCCCCTCGATCCGGAGCAGCTCCGCCTTGACCAGCGCGGCTACCTTCTCCCCGCTGATCGTGCCGTTCTGCTGTTCCGTACCGGGCTTCCCGTCCTTCTTCGTGGTCACCGACGTCCCCCCGGACGCGGGCGACGACACGGTCCCGTCGTCCGACCCGCCCGTGAGCAGCTGGGCCGTGAAGCCCACCCCGCCCACAGCCAGCGCGGCCACGACCGCGATGCCCGCGTTGCGGCGGCGGCGGAGTTGCTTGCCGCGCTTGAGGCCGCGGGCGACCAGGACGGTCGACGACGGCGGTGTGGTGATGTCGGCGGCCTGCCGGATACCGGCCGCGAACTCGTCTTCCAGATCGGCATCGGACATGTCGATCAACACTCCACTTCTGGATTTCGGGGCACGGGCCATCGCGCCGATGGTCGGTCGGCGTGGACCCGGCGATGGGGGTTTTTGCGGGACGCGCTGTTCAGGCCGCGTATTCGGCGAGGCTGCCGCCGAGGTGTCCCCTCAGCTTCTGCAGCGCCCGTACACACCGGGTGCGGACCGCGTTCTCGCTCACCTGCATCGCGCCGGCGGTCTCGGCGACGCTGCGGTCCTCCCAGTAGCGCAGCACCAGCACCGCGCGGTCCTTCGCCGGCAGCTCCGCCAGCGCGTCGAGCAGCGTCAGCCGCAGCGACGGGTCGCCGCGGCGGGCCTCGGGCAGGTCGGGGAACTCGCCCGTGGGACGTTCGGTGCTGCTGCGCCGCCGCTGCTGGGTGAGGAAGGTGCGTACCAGCACGGTCTGCGCGTATCCGGCGGGGTTGTCGACCTGCTTGATCCTGCGCCACGTGACAAACATCCGGCCGAGGGTCTCCTGGACGAGATCCTCGGCCCGGTGGGTGTCACCGCCGGTGAGCAGGCAGGCCGACCGGTACAGATGCCCGGCGCGTGCCGAGGCGAACTCCAGATAGTGCCGCTCTTGTGCCGGCCCCATCGGTGGCTCCTCTCCTCTGTCATGCGTCTATCCCCATGACGCGGCGGTTCGGGCCCCGCGTGTCGCTCCGGCGGAGAATTATTTCGGCTTGCCCCTCTACGCTCCCCCCATGGACGGTACGGAACAGATCACCGTCGCCCCGGCCACCCCCGGCACCTGGGACGACGTGACGGAACTGCTCGGGCGGCGGGGCGCGGTGAAGGGGTGCTGGTGCATGTGGTTCCGCCAGTCGCCGCAGGAGCGGCGGGAGACGGGGGACGCGGAGCGGCGGGAGGCGCTGAAGGGGCTGGTCGACGCCGGTGCGCCGACGGGGCTGGTGGCGTACCGGGGCGGGAAGCCCGCGGGGTGGGTGTCCGTCGCGCCGTACGGGGACTTCTCGCGGCTGGGGCGGTCGCCGGTGAGCAAGCCCGTGGACGACACCCCGGTGTGGTCGCTGGTCTGCCTGTACGTCGGGCGTGAGCACCGGGGGGCGGGGGTGGCCCGGGCGCTGGTGCGGGCGGGGGTGGACTACGCCCGGGACGGCGGGGCGAAGGTTGTGGAGGCGTATCCGGTGGATGACGCGCTGGGGCCGGTGGCGGCGGACGACGCGTACCACGGGCTGGTGTCGCTGCTGGCCGCGGAGGGTTTTACGGAGGTGGCGCGGCGGACGCCGAAGCGGCCGGTTATGCGGGTGGCCGTCGGGTAGGGGCGGTCTGTCGGTGGGGGCGCGTACCGTCGTAAGTATGTGCCGGAGTATCAAGACGCTGCGCCCCCCGTTCGAGGAGTCCGTCACCGAGGAGGACATGCGGGCGGCGGCGCTGCAGTACGTACGGAAGATCTCGGGATTCCGCCGTCCGGCCGCGCACAACGCGGAGGCGTTCGACGCGGCGGTCGACGCGGTGGCGGAGGCGACGGAGAAGCTGCTGTCGTCGCTGGTGGTCCGGGGGGCGAGCTGACTCCTCTCAGACCCGGGGCCCCAGCGTGTACATCACGTGCGCGTTGTCCCCGTGCAGGAACGACTCGCCGCGCTTGAAACCCATCCGCTCCAGCAGGCGCAGGGAGCCCGTGTTCCCCGCGTACGGGTCGGCGTACAGCGGGCGGGTCCGCTCCAGCCGGAGGAACTGGGTGAGGGCCTGCGTCGCGATGCCCCGGCCCCAGAACTCGCGGCCGAAGACATAGCCGACGAAGCGGCGGTCGCCGTCCCACCAGGCCACGGTGCTGCCCGCCACCACGCCGTCGACCAGGGCCGCCCGGACGAGGACCGTGGGGTCGCCGAGCACCGCCGTCCGCCAGTGCCGCATGAAGCGGTCGTGGGCGCGCGGCTGGAACTTCGACCGGAAGACGTTCTCCGGGTCGTGCTCGTGCGCGAAGAAGACCTCCAGGTCAGCCTCCTCGACCGCCCGCAGACGCACCGTCTCCCGCACGCGAACCGTCTCCTGCACCCGCAGCGACTCGTAGCCCATATCAGTGAGCTTGCCACCCGCCACTGACATTCTCGTCTCCTGTTAGCGTCCGGCACATGAAGAAGGCCGTGGTGTTCGACCTCGACGGGACGCTCGTCGACACGATGCCGGTCATCGTCGGTGGTTACGCGGCGACCGTACGTGAGCTCGGCGGGCCCGAGGTGGGGCGGGCGGAGATCCTGGGGGCGTTCCCGCTGGGGACGGCCGCCGTGGTGCTCGCGCACTTCCTGGGGCGGCCCGTCACCGAGGCCGAGCTGGCCCGGCACCGGGCGGGCATCCGGGAGCGCGTCACGTCCGTCGAGGCCTTCCCCGGGGTGCCGGAGATGCTGGACACGCTGCGGACGGACGGGGCCGTGCTCGCCGTCTACACGGGGGCCTCGCGGGTGGGGGCCGAGCGGTCACTGACGATGAGCGGGCTCGCCCCGTACTTCCCCGTGCTCGTCACCGGGGAGGAGGTCGCGCGGCAGAAGCCCGCCGCCGACGGGCTGCGCCAGGCGTGCGCGGCGCTCGGCACGGACGCCGCGCGGGCCGCCTACGTCGGGGACACCGAGGCCGACCTGGGCTGCGCGACGGCAGCGGGCGCCCGCCCCGTGCACGCCGCGTGGGACGCCGCCGCGGCCGTCGTCCCCGGGCACGTCCGCGCGGAGCATCCGCGGGAGGTGCCGGGGCTGGTGCTGGGGGGCTGACGCCTCCTTGGCGCAACCCCCTTCGGCCGCCGTTCCGTTACGGGCCGTCCCCCATTCCGCTCGCCCGCGCGATCGCCTCGACCTCGATCCGGTCCGCCTCGCGCTGCGCCGCGCGGGCGGCCCAGAACTCGCGGTCCAGCCGCACCACTTCGTACGCCCCGTCGTCCGGCAGCAGACCCGCGACGGCACCCATCACCTCGAGCAGCTCCTCGTCCATGCCCCCGATTGTCCCGGCCGGCACTGACAATTCCGCCGTGCCACGGGCGCCGTCACCCGTTCACCGGCGCGGAGTTGACCCACTCAACGCAGGCCCGCCGCCCGCGCGGCGTCCCGCAGTACCGCCCGGAGCATGGCGGGGGTGAGGCGGCCGGTGAAGGTGTTCTGCTGGCTGACGTGATAACACCCGAAGAGGTGAAGATCCGATGCAGTGGCTGACGTCAGCACCGTGTGCGCCCCGTGTCCGAACACCGGCCGCGGGCGCGGCACCTCCCAGCCGGCCGCGGTGAGCGCGGGGAGGGCCGCCTGCCAGCCGAAGGCGCCGAGGACGACGACCGCCCGGACGGTGGGACGCAGGAGGGTGAGCTCGGCGGCGAGCCAGGGGCGGCAGGTGTCGCGTTCGCCGGGGGTGGGTTTGTTGGCGGGCGGCGCGCAGTGGACGGGGGCGGTGATGCGTACGCCGTACAGCTCGAGGCCGTCGTCGCGGCGGACGGACGTCGGTTGGCTCGCCAGTCCCTCCGCGTGCAGGGCGGCGTACAGGACGTCGCCGGAGCGGTCGCCGGTGAACATCCGCCCGGTGCGGTTCGCGCCGTGTGCGGCGGGGGCGAGGCCGATGATCGCCAGCCGGGCGTCGGAGGGGCCGAAGCCGGGGACCGGGCGGCCCCAGTAGTCCTCGCCGGCGAAGGCGCGCCGTTTGACGCGGGCGGTCTCCTCGCGCCACTCGACCAGCCGGGGGCAGGCCCGGCAGTGGGTGATCCGCTCGTCCAGCACGGGGAGGGTGCGGGCGGTACGGGCGCGGTGCTCGGGGAACGCGGGGGAGCCGGAGGGCGGGGCGGGTGCCATGTCCCGATCATTACGTACCCGGGGACTCCGGTTAGGCTCCTTGCCATGGGGATCACCGTTCAGGAGCTGACGTACTACCCGATCAAGGGATGTCGCGGCGTACGTGTCGAGGCCGCCGAGGCGGGTGTCGCGGGGCTGGCGCACGACCGGATGTTCATGGTCGTGGACGCCGGCGACAACTCCTTCCGCAGCCAGCGCAAGCTGCCCGGGATGGCGGCCGTCACGGCGGAGGTGCTGGACGACGGCGCGGGGCTGCGCCTGTCGGCACCGGACGTGGAGCCGCTGACCGTGCCGGTGGCCTTCGACGGGTCGCGGGTCGGGGTGACGATGTTCAAGCGGGAGATGGGCGAGGCGGTGGACCAGGGCGACGAGGTCGCCGAGTGGTTCTCCGAGGCGCTGGGGGCCAAGTCCCGGCTTGTACGGGTACGGCCCGGTTTCGACCGGGACGGGTGGGGCGAGACGCCGGGGAAGGTCAACTTCGGGGACGCGCACGCGCTGCTGGTGACCTCGACGGCGTCGCTGGACCGGCTGAACGCGCTGATCGCGGAGCGGGGGGACGCGGCGGCGGTGCCGATGAGCCGGTTCCGGCCGAACGTGGTGCTGACGGGGTCCGACGAGCCGCACTTCGAGGATCGGATCCGTCGGATGACGGTCGGGGAGGCGGAGGTCGCGTACTCCGTGATCGCGATCCGGTGCAATGTGCCGCTGGTGGATCAGGTGACGGGGCGGCGGGCGGGCCCGGAGCCGATTCGGACGCTGGCCACGTACCGGCGGGAGCCGGCCTTCGAGGGGAAGCTGAGCTTCGGGGTGAAGGCCGCCGTCGTCCGGGACGGACGGATCCGCGTGGGGGACGCGGTTTCGGTGACGGAGTGGGGGGAGTCGGTTTCGGGGACGTTGAATCCGCCGCCGGGGCGGGGGCACGTCGGGTAGGTGTTCGGGGTTGTGCGGTGCCGCGGCGCCGGCTTCCCGCGCCTGCGGCGCGGGGCGGGTTGCCCGCCCACGGCCGCCCGTTTCGGGGTGACGGGGCTGGCGTAGCCGGCGGGGGGTGGGCCGGGGTGTGTTTTGGTGCGGAGTGATTCTGCGGCGCTGCGCGCCTCGGGGCAGGGAGCGGGGGCGGGGCGCTGCGCGCCTCGCAGTGAGGGAAGCCGCTGGCGCGGCTTCGGATGCGGAGTGAGGGTCGGCGCTGCGCGCCCCCGGGGGTGTGGAGTGAGGCGTCGGCGCTTCGCGCCGCCGGGCCGGCGACTGCGGGAGCGACCGTACGAGGGCCTGTGCCCCGGGGGAGTTCCCCACGGTTGGCGGGCTACAGGGGGCGGTGACCAGGGACAATCCGGTAGCCGCCGACGAAAGTAAGGGGACGTCCGACACGCCTGCGCGCGTACGGGAAACGCGCCCGAATGGACCACGACGCGGCAGTACGCGCGCAGGTGTGTCGGGCGGCCCCGACCCACTTCACGCCCACGCGCACCCCGGCAGACCAGACACCGCCCCCGAGGCCAAGACACCCACCCCCAGCCCGGCCGGCGTTTGAGGCCTCCGGCCGAAGGCCGGATGCGCGAAAGCCGACGCAACCGCCAGCCGAAGACCGCCGCACACGGCCACCGGCCGGAGGCCGACGCAACCGCCAGCCAAAGACCAACGCACACCGCCGCGCGACGGCCTCACGCCTGAAGAAACCTCACCACCAACGGCGTAGCCACCCCCGCGAACTCCTCGAAGTACGCATGCCGAGCCCCCTCGATAAGCCGCACCCGAGCCCCCGGAATCCGCCCCGCGAGCAGCCCCGCATTAGCCGTGGGATTGAACTCGTCGTCCGTCCCATGGACGACAAGCGTCGGAGCCCCGATCCGCGGCAACGCCTCCCACGCATCATGACGACTACTCGCCAACAGATGCCTCCGCCGCGCATAAGGCTCCATGGTCGGATCCCCCAAGGTGCAGAACCGATGCCCCGGATGGGCGGCCAGCCACCCCGGCGTATACATCAGCTCCTTGAGCGCCCGCAGCGCAGCCACCTGATCCCGCTGGGCAACGGACTGCCGCACGGCATTCGACCGCTCCACCCCATGGGCAGCCCCCGGCGACGTACAGCCCAGCACCAGCCGCCCCACCCGCTCGGGCCGATCGGCGGCCAGCCACTGCGCGACCCGCCCGCCCATGGACGTCCCATACACATGCGCCCGCCCGACACCGGCGTGATCGAGAACGGCAGTGACGTCGTCGACGAACCCCCGCGTGCTGTACGTATCGGTGTCCGGCCGAGAGCTCGACCCCGTACCGCGCCAGTCCAGGACAACCGTGGTGAACGCCGCGTCGAAGTCCTCCCGCACCGAATCCCACCAGTGCAGATTGTTGGCCTGCCCGGCAAGCAGAAGCAGCGGCTCACCGTCCCCGTGAACCTCGTAGTGAAGCCGCTCCCCGTCGGCGGAGGTCGCGAAAGGCAAGGTCAGACCCCCTGTCGGAGAAGCGAAGGCACATCGTCGATCCACATGCCCGCCAGCCTAAGCGCGACGGCGACCGCGAGGAATCGGCGCCCACCACACCATCCGGCCGCTAGACGGTGACCGTCGGCGCCGGATACGGATCGCGGAACGTGAACGCCTCCGGACCCGACCCCCGCTCCCGTACCAGCGCGACCCGTTCCATCGCCTCCGCGATCGACGGACGGTGGCCCGCAGGAACCCACCACAGTGCCTGATGTGCCTCCGGCATCCGGTGGAACCACTCCCGGCGGCGGCTCAGCACCCGCAGATGGTCGCTGTGATAGACGTACGCCCGCAGCGCCTCGACCGACTCCCAGACCGAGCAGTTGATCAGCAGCATGCCGTCACTGTCGTCCGGGCGGAAGCCAGTCGCGTCCGCGCCGTCCTCATCGACCATCCGCCAGACGAAGCCAGGACTGTTGTCCGCCAGCGCGTTGATCTCCGGGAGTTGGGCGACGAAGCCGGACAGCTCCGGGCCGTCCAGCGGGCCGACGATACGGCCGATGTTCACCTGGGCGAGCTGATAGGAGGTCATGGGCCACAGCATGTCCCACGCCAACTTCTATCGTCAATCATTTTTATTTTTAGAAAGGGACACACAGCAGCCCCCCGGACACGGGTCCATCGCCGGCGTCCACTCCGAGGACGCCAGCCCTTCGAGCAGCGCGAGGTTCATTCCGCAGATGAGGGCGGGGAATTCGGTCGCCAGCGTATGAAAGGGGCAATTGCGCAGCCGTAGCGTGTCCCCGTCCCGGTACGGCTCGTAACCGCGCTCCCTCAGCGCCGCCTCCATGTCACCCGAGACCGGCGTCCCCGCCGCCCGGGCCGCCGTCTGCAGCTCCCGGTCCAGCCCCGCGTCCTCCAGCACCTCCGCCAGCAGCCGCCCCGCGGCGTCGTACGAGCGCGGCGGCACGGACACCGCGTGCTCCCCCTCGGCCCGCCGGTAGAGCTTCGCCGGACGGCCCGCACCGGGGCCCGTGCGGCCCGACAGGCGGCGGAACGACACCGCGAGCAGGCCCGCCTCGACCAGCTTGTCCAGATGGAACGCGGCGAGGGACCGCGAGATCCCGGCCGCCTCCGCCGCGGCCTCCCGCCCCACGTCGTCGGGGGCGGCGGCCACGTGCTCGTAGAGGCGGCGGCGTACGGGATCGCCCAGGGCGGCGAGTACGGAGAAGTCGTCGGTCACCCGTCGACTCTATGACCAACGTCGGCTGCGTAAACAGCTCACCGTACGGTCGCGAAGATCCCCCGGACCTGCTCGCCGTCCGCCCGCGTCCAGTTCGCCTCGAGGTGACCGCGTACGCCGTCGGGCGCCGGACCCTCCGCCAGACGGCGGTTGACGTGCAGCGTCCGGGGCTCGGGGAGGAGCCGTACGTCCGTACCCCCGAGGACCGCGTCGATCGTCACCGGCGCGTCGCCGTGCGGCAGGCTGCCGGTCACCGTCGGGTCCAGGGTGTCGCTGACGCTCTGCGCCTGCGCCTGGACCTCGCCCCGCAGGAACGCGAAGAGGGTGGCCACCAGCGTCGGGTCGTACACCCCGTCGTAGATCCAGCGCGAGCCCAGCACCCCGTGCTCCGACGTGCCGATCAGCCCCGCCTCCGCGCCCTCCAGCGGCGCCGCCCGGTACGTCATCGGCACCAGATAGGCGTCCTCGCCGCTGCCCACGACCATGAACTCGATGCCGACCTCCCCCTCGGGGTCGTCCAGCCGGAAGCCCCCGGAGCGGCGCAGGTCCGCCGGGTCGCCCGCGTACCAGTCCTGCTTCGGCAGCCATGCGGCGAGCAGCTCAAGCTTGGTGGGGCTCATCGTGGTGTGGTGGATGTGCGCCATGGGTACGCGCGTCCTTCCCGTACGGGTGCGGTGACGGGGATCACTCTCTCACCTGCGGGTATGCCGCCGTACAGTGTTTTCGCCCGCCGCCCTCGAGGCAGCCCGCCCCCGGAAGTGAGGTCAACGATGACCAATCTCGCCCGCAATCTGGTGACCACCGCCGCCGCACGGCCGGCGGCCGCGGCCGTCGTACTGGACGACCTCACCCTGGACTACGCCGCCCTCGACGCACGCAGCGCCCGCGTCGCCGGCTGGCTGGCGGCGAACGGTGTCGGGCCCGGCGACCGGGTGGCGCTGCTGCTGCCGAACATCCCGCACTTCGCCGTCGCCTACTACGGCGTCCTGCGCGCCGGGGCGGTCGTCGTCCCGATGAACCCGCTGCTGAAGGCCGGCGAGATCGGCTACAGCGCCGGCGACTGCGGCGCGAAGCTGCTGCTGGCGTGGGCGGGCGCCGTGCCGGAAGCGTCGGCCGCGGCGGAGGCGCTGGGGGTGCGGTGCGTCGATGTCACCGCCGACGGGTTCGCCGCCGAACTGGCCGCCGCCGAGCCGGCCGCGGAGGTCGTGGAGCGGGCGGACGACGATCTGGCGGTGCTGCTCTACACCTCCGGTACGACCGGCCGCCCGAAGGGCGCCAAGCTGACGCACGGGAATCTGGGCAGCAACACCGCCACGCTGGTCGACATGTTCGACATGACGGCGGACGACGTCGTCTTCGGCGGGCTGCCGTTCTTCCACGTCTTCGGCCAGACCTGCGGGCTGAACGCCGCCGTGCGCGCCGGTACGCGGATCACGCTGCTGCCGCGCTTCGACGCCGCGAAGGCGCTGGAGATCCTGTCGCGCGACCGGGTCACCGTCATGCAGGGCGTGCCGACGATGTTCATGGGGCTGCTCGCCGCCGCGGAGGGCGTCGATTCGCTCACCGACACCATCCGGTTCGCCGCGACAGGCGGATCCGCGATGCCGGTGGAGGTGCTGCACCGGTTCGAGAAGACCTTCGGCTGTCCGGTCGTCGAGGGATACGGGCTGTCGGAGACGGCACCGGTCGTCACGTTCGGGGACATCAACGGGCTGCGCAAGGCCGGCTCCATCGGTACGCCGCTGGCGGGCGTGAGCGTGCGGCTGATCGACGACGAGGGCAAGGACGCCCCCGAGGGCGAGGTCGGCGAGGTGGCGGTGCGGGGGCCGAACGTCATGGCCGGGTACTGGCAGCGGCCCGAGGCCGACGAGGCGGCGTTCGTCGACGGCTGGTTCCGTACCGGCGATCTGGCGCGGCGGGACGAGGACGGCTTCTACTACATCGTCGACCGCAAGAAGGACATGGTCATCCGCGGCGGCTACAACGTGTACCCGCGGGAGATCGAGGAGGTCCTGTACGAGCACCCCGACGTCGCCGAGGCCGCCGTCCTGGGCGTCCCGCACGAGACGCACGGCGAGGAGGTCGCGGCGGTCGTCGCCCTGCGGCCGGGCTCCACGACGACGGCGGACGAGCTGCGGGAGTTCGTGAAGGCGCGGGTGGCCCCGTACAAGTACCCGCGGATCGTGCGGCTCGTCGAGACCCTGCCGAAGGGGCCGACGGGGAAGATCCTCAAGCGGTCCATCCGCGTCGAGGGCTGACCGCTCGTAGGGTGTCGCGCATGGCCTCTGCTGTACGTGTCGAACGCGACGGTCCCGTGTACACCGTGATCCTCGGGCGGCCGGAGGTTCGTAACGCGGTCGACGGTCCCACCGCCGCCGCCCTCGCGGACGCCTTCCGTGCCTTCGACGAGGACGAATCGGCGTCCGTCGCGGTGCTCTGGGGGGAGGGCGGTTCGTTCTGCGCCGGCGCCGATCTCAAGGCCGTCGGGACGGAGCGCGGCAACCGGGTCGCCGCCGACGGCGACGGGCCGATGGGGCCGACGCGGATGCGGCTGTCGAAGCCGGTGATCGCGGCGGTCGCCGGTCACGCGGTGGCCGGGGGGCTCGAGCTCGCGCTGTGGTGCGATCTGCGGGTGGCGGAGGAGGACGCGGTGTTCGGCGTCTTCTGCCGCCGCTGGGGCGTGCCGCTGATCGACGGCGGGACGGTCCGGCTGCCGCGGCTGATCGGGGAGAGCCGGGCGATGGACCTGATCCTCACCGGACGCCCGGTCCCGGCGCGGGAGGCGTACGGGATGGGGCTGGCGAACCGCCTCGTCCCCGCAGGGACGTCCCGGTCCGCCGCCGAGGCCCTGGCCCGCGAGCTCGCCGCGTTCCCCCAGCTGTGCCTGCGCCACGACCGCCTCGCCCTCCTCGCGGGCCAGGGTCTGCCGGTGGCGGAGGCACTGGCGGAGGAGCACCGGCACGGGCTCGTACCGCTGACGGCGGGCGAGACGCGGGCGGGGGCGGGGCGGTTCGCGGACGGGGCCGGGCGGCACGGCGCTTTCTAGAGGACGTCCGCCAGCTCCGCCGTGTCGATGATGTGGGCGCGGCGGGACAGCACGCGGTCCAGCAGAAGGGTGTGCACCTCGGGGTCCGGGTCGGCGACGCCGTCGGACAGGACGTACAGCTCGTAGTCGCGGTCGGCCGCGTCCAGGACCGTGGTCAGGACGACGCCGCTGGTGCTGACGCCGGAGACGACCAGCGTGTGCACGCCGCGGGCACGCAGCTGCCGGTCGAGGTCGGTGGTGGACATGGCGCCGTGGCGGGTCTTCCGTACGACGATGTCGCCCGGTTGGGGGGCCAGCCGCTCGTGGACGGCGGTGGCGGGGTCGGCGTCGGGGAGGCCGCGGTGTTCGGCGACGGCGGAGAAGGCCTTGTTCGCGGCGGGGATCGCGGCCCAGTCGTCCTCCGTGAAGGCGACGCGGACGTACGCGACGGTGCCGCCCTTCGCGCGGACGTCGGCGATGGCTCCGGCAACGCGGTCGAGGAGGGCGTCGGGGTCGTCGAGGGAGGCGAGGATGGCGGGCTGGAAGTCCATGACGAGGAGGGCGACGCTCATACGGGGGTGCTCCTTACGGGGGTGTGCTGTTTCGCGCCTTGCGGCAGCCGGGGGAGGAGAAGGGGGGTGGCCAGGATCAGCAGGCCCACGACCGTGAGGGCGGTGCGGGGGCCGGTGGCGGCGGCGAGCAGGCCGCCGAGGGCGGTGAGGACGGCGATCGCCGTCTGCTGGCCGATCGACCACGCCGTGAGGGTGCGGGCGACGAGGTGCTTCGGGGTGTGCTCGAGCCGGTAGGTGGCGAGGACCGGGTTGTACAGGCTCATGTTGACGATGATGGCAAGCTCCACCGCCATGACGGTGACCAGGCCCGCGACACCCGGCCGGACGAACACCAGCCCGATCAGCCAGACGGCGCGCAGGGTGCCAGCGACGCGGAAGACGCGCGCCTGCCCGTACCGGGCGACGACCCGGCGGGCCAGCCGGGAGCCGACGAGGCCGCCGAGGCAGGGGGCGGCGAAGGCGAGGCCGTACTGCCAGGGCGGGAAGCCGAGGTGGCGCAGGAGGAGGACGGCGAGGATCGGTTCGGTGGCCATGATGAGGCCGGCGACGAGCATGTTGTTGAGGTAGAGGGAGCACAGGACGGGGTGGCGGAGGATGTGGCGCCAGCCGTCGAGGACTCCGGCGGGAGTTTTCGCGGGAGGGACGGCCGGTTGGGATTCGGGGCGGCGGATCGCCGTAAGGCTCAGGGCGGAGAGCAGATAGCTGACGGCGTCCGCCAGCACGGTGACGACGGGGCCGAGGATGCCGATCGCAGCGCCGCCGAGGGGCGGTCCGATGGCGATGGAGCTCCAGTTGGTCGACTCGAAGCGGGCGTTGGCGACGAGCAGATCGTCCTTCGGCACGAGCCCCTTCAGGAACGCCCCGCTCGCCGCCCCGAACGCGATCTTCGCCGTGGCGACGACGACGGAGACCACCATCAGCTGTACGAACCCGAGCCACCCCAGGGCGTACGCGACGGGTATCGACGCCATCGCCGCGAACCGTACGAGGTCCGTCCCGACCATCACCGGCCGCTTGCGCCGGAACTCCACCCACGGCGCGAGCGGCACCGCGACCACCGCCCCCACCGCGGGCCCCACCGCCGACAGCGCGGACACCTCCGCCGGTCCGGCGTCCAGCACCAGCACGGCGATCAGGGGCAGCGCCCCGAACCCGAGCCCCGACCCGTACGCGCTCACGGCGTACGCCGCCCACAGCCACCCGAAGTCCCGCCCCAGCCGTCTCACCGGTCCCCCTCACGTCGGCCCCGAGCCAACCGCGGGACACAACCGCAGGTCAAACAACCTCCGGGCGGCCACTCCACAACCCCCCGTTGTTCCCTAAGGTGAGCCGACGTGGACCTCGAAGCCGTACGAACCGTCGTCACCGTCGCGGACGCGGGCCAGTTCCAGCGCGCCGCCGTCGACCTCTCGCTCACGCAGCAGGCGGTGTCGAAACGCGTCGCCGCCCTGGAGCGCCACCTCGGCGTCCGCCTCTTCACCCGCACCCCGCACGGCGCCGAGCTGACGTCGGACGGCGAGGCATTCCTCCCCCACGCCCGGGAGCTCCTGCGGGCCGCGGACCGGGCGGCGGCGTCGATCCGTACCCGCCCGCTGCGGGTGGACGTCCTCACGTCCCGGAGCGCGCCGACCGGCCTCCTGCGGGGCTTCCACCGGAAGCACCCGTCGGTCGACCTGGAGGTGGTGACGCTCCCCGACATCGACGCGGCGCTGGCGGCGCTCCGCGCGGGCACGCTGGACGCGACGTTCCGCGCGGTCACGGACCCGTCCCGCCGCCTGCCGCCGGACATCGCGTCGACGCGGGTCCTGGACGAGCCGCTCCAGCTCCTGACGGGCCCGTCCCACGCCCTGTCCTCGGCGCCGTCGGTCACGCTGACGGCGCTGCGCGAGCACCGGATCTGGATGCCGGGGCTGCGCCCGGGGAGCGAGTGGGCGGCGTACTACACGGCCCTGACCAGCGAATTCTCCCTACGGATCGAGTCCAAGGGCCCCAACTTCGGCTCGGACGCCCTCCTGGACACGATCGCGTCCTCCCCCACCCTGACCACCCTGATGAGCACCCACCAGTCCTGGCCCACGCCCCACACCCTCCACCACATCCCCATCACCCACCCCACGCCGGTCTATCCCCACTCGCTCCTCTGGCAGCACGCGAACGCCCACCCGGCGCTGGCAACGCTGCGTTCGTATCTCGCCGGCGCGGCTCCGGGGCGGGACGCGGAGGGGACTTGGCGGCCGGGGTGGGTGTTGGCGAGCTAGCCTTCGGCCCGGAGGGGGCTCAGGGAGCGACAGCGCGAACTAGCGCGGCCAATAGGGCGGCGGGCTCTTGGCGGGGTCCACACGGTCGAATCGGTGTTTGCCGGACGGGTTCAATCCCTTGATATGAATCAGTTGCTGGCTGCCCACATCATCGAGTTCGGTGACGATCAAGGGCATGGCAGCAACCACCGCTCCCATGGCGAGCCCCAGACCAGTCATCCCCTTGTGGCCTTGAGTGAACCGGATGTGGTGCATGCCGGACTTCTTGATGGCCTCGGTTTCCCACGGGTCCTCGAGCTGTCGCGCATCCCTCGTCAGAAATGCGCCGAAGCCCTTCTTCGCGGCATCCGGGAGCAGCGCGAGGTCCTTCTTACCTGCCCATTTGATCTCGCTGACGTGCCAGACCTCACGTTTGGGCAGGAGCCGCCTGAGCATTTCCAGCACCTGCACGGGCACGTTCTCGTCGATGAGGATTTGCATCAGGCGGCGCGTGGTCCTTTGGTACTGCCGGTGCTGTAGCTGTCCACGTACAGGGCGAGGGATACGGCATCCCGGGCCGCGTCCGCGGTGACACCGGGGTAGTAGTCGGCGATCTCCTCCGGCGGGACGCCGTCCTCCACAAGTTCCGCGACGGCGTCGAAGGGAATCCGAGTCCCCGCGATGACCGGCTGCCCGCCCTGAGTCTCCGGATCCACGCTGACATGCTGCCGGGGCCGGAGAAGACACGGAATCACGACACCGGGCCGGGGAGCGAACTCCTGGAGGATGTCCTCCAGGGTGGCGACCACCCGTTGCCCCGGACGCTTGACGAGGTCGGTGGCGTGATCGTCGTCGCCCACCAGGGCGATGGAATCGCCCTCCGCGACCAGCGAGTAGCTGGACAGATGCTCGACCTCGCCGATCTGCTTGAGCGTGGCCAGAGCCTTCCGGATCTTCTGGAGGGAAACGTCCTGGCGCAGGTGCGCGAACGCGCGCAGGGCCAGGACGTCGCGGAAGGAGTACAGCGCCGGCGCGGCCGCCAGTTCGGGACGGAGGAGGGGGCCGTTGCCCCGGTCCTGCCGCCAGCTGCGCAGCTGTCCAACCGTCGCTCCGGAAAGAGCGGCAGCCATGCGGGTCGAGTAGGCCATGTCATCTCCCTCCGGTCCGCTTCGTTCCTTCTTGCGATGATCTCAGTGCCTCGGCCGGCAACGCTACAGGTGAGCAATCGTCCGGAGCCCGGAAACCACCCGCCGGGCGACATGCCGAACACGTGACCACCCTCTGCGACCTTCTCGATCGTGCTGATCCGGACCTCGCCCGCCCATGTGGATGTCCGGGCTGCGGGACGGGTCCGAGCTGGAGACGCCGGCCCTCGCCGCACATCTTCGCCTCGGCGACTTCGAACGGGCCGAGTCCCACGCGCACCGGAGCCTCACCCTGCTCGGCCCACGGATGCAACGCGACCGCGCCAACAACACCGCCCAGCTCGCGCAGGGCGAGGCCGAGACCGCCGCGGTCACGGCGATGCAGGTCAACGGCGGGCATCCCCGGGTCGTCCGGATGCTGCGGGGGTTCGGAGCCGCGCTGCACGCCACAGCACCCGGCAGTCCTGGCGCGCGGGCCTGAACGGAGCACGCTGCCGCCGCTCGGCGGCGAGTCGAACCGCGGGGCAGCTGGGGAAGATCTAGGCCCCGGACGTCGGCTCGTCCCGCCCCGCTGTGACCTCGGGATCCGTGTCCGGGAGGAGTCGCACGACCCTGGCCACCGCCTCTTCCGCCGTGGTGAATTCGCCGAGGTCGGCGTGCGGATCGCGGCGGTGGACCCTGAAGTTGCCGTTGATCAGGGGCTCGATCATGCCGCCCTGGTTCGCGTACGGGTAATGCGTGGTGCTGCTGAAGCGCAGGAAGTAGTGACTGGTGTACGGGTACAGGCGGCGGAGGCGGGGTTCGGCCGCTGCGGCCGTCACCAGGGGGATCAGGGGTGGGACCGGGCGGCCGGGGCGGAGGGCTTCGTTGGCCGCGTGGCGCCAGTGCCAGTGCAGGAGCAGGTTCTCCCAGCAGGCGTCCACCGCGGCGGCCGGGCCGCGTTTGCGGGCTTCGGCCATGTCCGGTCTGGCGGATTTCGGCGGGTAAGGGGGGTAGGGCTCCGGCAGCATCGCACGCCTCCTGAAATCCGGCATAGTCATTCGTTTGGGGCAAAACGAGGAGGCGCTTCGTTCGTTGTCTCGGGTATGAGATCCGTGTTCCCACTGGGTGTTGCCGCCACCGTCACCGCGGCAACCATGCTGGCAGGACCCGCGGCCGTGGCCGCCGAGCACGAGCAGCCGGGCGTGAGCGGCACGTACTTCCTTCAGATCGACGGCATTCCCGGCACGTCCACAAACATTCGGCACCAGCGCGAGATCGAGATCGAGTCGTACTCGCTGGGCGTCATGACGGCCGAGGCCGTCCCGGGCGGAGGCGGGGGCGGTGGTGCCGGAAAGCCGGAGTTCATCGACTTCTCCTTCACCAAGGCCCCCGACTCCACCAGTCCGCTGATCTTCAAGAGCGCCGTCACCGGTACGCACCACAAGAAGGCCGTGCTGACCGCCGACAAGGGCGGGGACCAGCCGCAGACGTACCTCAAGATCACGATGGAGGACGTGATCGTCTCCGGCTTCTCCACCTCCGGGCAGTCGGAGGACTCCTCGTCCGAGGAGGTCTCGCTCGACTACGGCAAGATCACGATGTCCTCCCTGGCGCCGGACGGCACGTTCGTCACCACCTGCTGGAACCGGAAGACCGCCAAGGCCTGCTGAACCGGATCGAGCGCTAGGCGGTACGGCGGCGGCGTGTCACCACGACCGCCGCCGTGCCGAGCGCGATCGCCGCTGCCGCCGCGCCCGTGAGCGGGAGTGCCGCGTCGGAGCCGGTGGCCGCCAGCTCGCCGCCGGCGGGGGTGTCGGAGGTGCCGGTCGTCGGGGCGTCGCCGGCGGTGGAGTCCGAGGAGCCGCCCGACGTCTGGGAGCCGCCCGGGTCCGACGGTCCGGAGCCGCCCGACGGCCCCCCGCTGCCCGGGACCGTCAGCGTGATCGCCGCCGTGTCGTTGCCCTTGTCCGGGTCGAACGGCCGGGGCTCGTCCTCCAGTGCGACCGAGCCCTTCGCCCCCGGCACCGCCTTGTCGATCCGCAGCTTGAACGAGTACGTCTCGCCGAAGTTCTCCAGCACCCACGATTCGCTCGTGCCGCACTCATAGACCCCTGCGGACACCCGGTGGCAGAACCCCGGCGTCCTGGTCACCGTCGTCCCGGCCGGGATCCGCACCCGCACCTTCGTCACCGACCGCTCCACGAAGTCGTCCCGCCGCACCCAGGCCGGCCCCGCGTCGGTGAACTTCACGGTCAGCGGGACCGTGTCCCCGACCCTGCCCTTGAGGTGGGCCCCCGTGACGCGGAAGTCCGCCGTGTTGTCCGCCGTGACCTTCACCTCCGCCGAGTCGTACGCCGGGTGGTCCGACGGGCCGGGGTCGGCCGGCTCCAGGTCGGGGCGCTCGGTCAGGGTGACCGCAGGGGCGGTGCCGGGGGTACGGGGGTCGTTGCCGTCCGGGGCGCCCGCGTCGTACGTGCTGACCATCACGCTCGCGGTGTCGTAGAGGGCGTTCCCGCCGACCTTCACGGTCAGCGGCCGCGGCAGCGCGTACACCTTCCCCGGCCGCACCTCCTGCTCGAAGACGCAGGATAGGGGGGTGTTGAGCGAAGACCCCTCGGTGACCAGACAGTTCGCCGGCACGTCGGTGAACTCCAGGCCGCGGCTGGCGGCGAACGTCACGTAGACCCTCTGGAGCGAGGCGTCACCGACGTTCGCGAAGACGGCAGGTACGTCGAAGGTGCTGCCCAACCGCGCTCCGTCGATCGCGGGGAGGGTGCCCATCGTCAGTACGGGTCCGGCCCCTTCCTCGGCGGCTGCCGGGGCGGCGCCCAGCGCGACCAAGGCGGCGGCAGCGAAAGCGGCCCGGAGGGATGAGCTCGGAAGCATGAGGGTCCTCTGCGTGAAGCGGCGACTGCGGACGTTCGAACGGCACATGAACGCGAGTTCCGGTACGCCAGACCCCTCTTGAGCCGCAATGGTTGTACGGGGAATCAACCCGACCGCTCGGGCAGCCACTCCACCGTCACCAGCGCGACCACCGCCGACACCAGGATCAGCGGCATCTGCGCCACCGCCGCGTTCCCCATCAGCAGCCCCGTGAACACGGCGCTCGCCACCGGCAGCCGGGTGAGCGCCGTCATACCCGCCGTCAGCCCCAGCGCCAGCGCCGGAGCGGCGCCCAGCCCCGGCAGCCCCGACGCGGCGACGGCGATCGCCGCCCCCAGCAGCAGCGCCGGAAAGATGGGGCCGCCGCGCATGCTGCCCAGGCACACCGCCCAGGCCAGCCCCTTGCACACGACCAGCGCCAGCAGCGTCCCCACGGCCCACGCCCCCGGCGCCGCGGCCAGCTGCGCCAGCGTGGCCTGCCCCGACAGCGCGGCCTCCTGCGGCGATCGGCCGGTGACCAGCGCGTACGCCGCCAGCAGCCCCCCGACAGCAACCGCGCACAGCACCGTACGCGCCGCGGCGTCCCGCCCGGTCCACGCCGCCGTCGCCCGGCCCAGGCGGTGCCCGCAGGCGATGACCACGGCGATCAGCACGGCCAGCGGCACCCCCCACAGGAAGTCCCCCGCGTCCGGTGTCCCCTCCTTCGGCACGTCCGGCAGCGTAAGCGCGCCGATCGACAGCCCCGTCCAATGGCCGAACCCGGTGAAGACCAGCGCCCCCGCCCCGCTCGCCAGCAGGCACGGCAGCAGCAGCATCGCCGTCCGCGCTCCCGCCAGCCCCGCCGCGCCCTCGAGGACGAGCACGGCGGCGGGCAGCGGACCGCCCAGGATGGTCGCGATCGCCGCCGTCGAACCGGCCGTCCCCAGCACCTTCGACGCCGCCGGACCGGCGGACCGAGCCGCGAGCAGCGCGAGCCCGCTGCCCACCGCCATCAGCGGGGCCTCCGGGCCCAGCACCGCGCCCAGCGGCAGCACCGTGAGCGCCGCGAGGATCACGCCCGGCAGGTCGCGCGGGCCGATGGGGTCGCCGGACATCAGGCCGTCCGCCGGCACATGGCCGCCGTGTCCGGGGAAACGGGTGAGCACCGGGACGAGCAGCAGACCGGCGAGGAGGAGGGCGGGCAGCGGCCACCACCAGGGCGCACGGTTGTAGCCGACGGCGTGCGGGAGGCTCTCCCACACCCAGTGCTGGAGCTCGTGCTGGAGGCCGACGAAGAAGAAGCAGACCAGCGCGATGGGGACGCCGATGACGCCGGAGAGCAGCAGCAGCCGGAGGAAGCCGCGGTCGGCGAGACCAGCGGGGGTGGCCATCTACGGGACCCGGGTCACGGACGCCGGAAGGGACGCCCGGGGCACCGACGCAAGGAACGGCGCCTGGGCCGGGAGCGGCGCCGTCCCCCTCACCGGCGTCGCGGCTCCTCGCGCGGCGGGGTGCGCTCCGGCATGGGGCGCTCGGGCGCCGGCGGCGTCGACTCCTCGCCCATCGGGGGCGCGGGCGGGCTCTGCGGGTGCCGGCCGGCGCGTTTGCGGGGCTGCGGATGCTCCCGCATCGGGGGTGCCGGAGGGCTCTGCTCCGGCTCGTGGGGTGTGGGTCGCTGGCTCATGGCGCCGCCCTTCGTCCGATCGTGCGCACCGCGTACCAGCGTCTGACGCCCGCGGGAGACCCGACAGCCGTGCGCGTCCGTTCGGCTGACGCCACCGCCCCGGCAGGACAACCGGCCCCCGCCCGCCGATCCTTGGAGAACCGCCGCCCCCCGGAAGGAGCGCGCCCGGATGCTGACCAACCCGTACGCGCCCGAGGAGCGTGCCGCCCGCGGCAGAGCCGTCCGCCAGGAGCTGCCGCGGTCCGCGCACGGTGACTGGCGGGCGGCCCCCGACCGCCCCGATCCCGTCGACGTGCTGATACGTCAGGGCGCCGACCGTGTGACGCGGCTGCTGCCCCTCCGGTACGCACGGATGGCCGCCTCCCCGCTGGCGTTCCTGCGGGGCTCCGCCGCCGTGATGGCCGCGGACCTCGCCGCCCGGCCGCACACCGGGCTGACCGTGCAGCTCTGCGGCGACGCGCATCTGCTGAACTTCGGGCTGTACGCCTCCCCCGAGCGGGCTCTCCTCTTCGACGTGAACGACTTCGACGAGACCCACCCCGGCCCCTTCGAGTGGGACGTCGAGCGTCTCGCCGCCAGCGTCGCCGTCGCCGCCCGCGACCGCGGCCTGGACGAGACCCGTACCCGCCGCGCGGTGACGGCCGCCGTCGCCGCGTACCGCACGAACCTGCGCCGGCTGGCGGAGCTCGGGGAGCTCGCCGTCTGGTACGAGCGCATGGACACCGCCGACCTGCTGCCGCTGATCGGCCGCCGCGACCGGTTCCGGGTGGAGGCGAGCCTGGCGCGCGCCCGGCGGCGGACGAATCTGCAGGCCCTCGGGAAGCTCACCGAGAAGGTCGACGGACGGCACTGGATCGTCCGCGATCCCCCGTACGTCGAGCCCCTCGGCAACTTCGACCAGTCCGCGATCCGCAAGGTCTTCGCCGACTACCGCGCCACCCTCCCCGAGGAGCGGCGCACCCTGCTGGACCGGTTCCGGGTGGTGGACGTGGCCCGGAAGGTGGTCGGGGTGGGGAGCGTCGGCACCCGGTGCTTCATCGCGCTGCTCGAGGGGCGGGACGCCGGTGATCCGCTGCTGCTGCAGATGAAGGAGGCGGGACCGTCGGTGCTCGCCGCGCATCTGGGTCCGGGTCCGCACGCGCACGGGGGTCAGCGGGTGGTGGCGGGGCAGCGGCTGCTGCAGGCGGCGTCGGACATCTTCCTCGGCTGGGTGAGCGGGCCGCAGGGGCGGCACTACTACTGGCGGCAGCTGCGGGACATGAAGGGCTCGGCGGACGTCGGTTCGATGAGCGCCGGACAGTTGCGCCGTTACGCGGCGTTCTGCGGTACGGCGCTGTCACGCGCCCACGCCCGGACGGGGGACCGGATCGCGATCGCGGCGTATCTGGGGCCGGGAGCGTCGTTCGACCGGGCGGTGACGGAGTTCGCGCTGCGGTACGCCGACCGGACGGCGGAGGACCACGCGGCGCTGCGGGAGGCGATGGCGGAGGGGCGGGTCGAGGGAAATGAGACGTCCGTAACACCCGAAAAGAAACCGTCTAATGAGTGAATGAGACGATTTGCCGTTAGGTAAAGTGGAGGCAAAATCCGTCTTCCCGGGGGGATCCGCCATGCCCACACCGCGCCTCAGCCAGACTCCGCTGCCCGGAATCGGCGTCCGCTACGACCTGACCACCAAGGACGAACAGCACGTCTCCGTCGTCGCCCACCGGGACGGGACCCGCACGCTCAGCGCGTACGAGAGAGACGACCCCGACGCGTGTTCCCTGTCACTGCGGTTCACCTCCGGCGAGGCGACCGCCCTCATCGACGCGCTGATGCCCTCCCACCACAGCCCCAGCCTGCTGTCCACCACCGACCTCGGGCTGGTCGCCGAACGCGTCGAACTGTCCGCCCTCTCCCACTGGAACGGGCGGGTCCTGGGCGACACCCGGATGCGCACCGACACGGGCGTGTCCATCGTCGCCGTGCTGCGCCGGGCGGAGGCCATCCCCTCGCCGGGGCCCGACTTCCGGCTGGCCGGAGGCGACACGCTCATCGTCATCGGCACCCGGGAAGGCGTCGACGCCGCCGCCGGGATCCTCGGACGGGAGTGATCGGGTGCATTCCGCGGTCATCCTCATCGAGTTCGGGGCGATCATCCTGGGTCTGGGGCTCCTCGGCCGGTTCGCCGGGCGTCTCCAGCTCTCGCCCATACCGCTGTATCTGCTCGCCGGGCTGGCGTTCGGCAAGGGCGGGCTGCTGCCGCTGGCCGCCAGCGAGGAGTTCGTGGCGATCGGCGCCGAGATCGGCGTCGTCCTGCTGCTGCTGATGCTGGGGCTGGAGTACACCGCCAGCGATCTGGTCAGCAATCTGACGACCCAGTACAAGGCCGGTCTGGTGGACGCCGTCCTCAACGCCCTGCCGGGCGCCGCGCTGGCGCTGCTGATGGGCTGGGGGCCCGTCGCGGCCGTGGTGCTCGCCGGCGTCACCTGGGTGTCGTCGTCCGGGGTGATCGCCAAGGTGATGGCGGACCTGGGGCGACTGGGAAACCGGGAAACACCGGTGATTCTGAGCATCCTGGTGCTCGAGGATCTGGCGATGGCGGTGTATCTGCCGATCATCACGACCCTGCTGGCCGGGGCGGGACTCGCGGCCGGGAGTGTGACGCTGGCCGTCGCGCTGGGGGTGGCGGGGCTCGTGCTGTTCCTCGCGGTGCGGTACGGGCGGGTCATCTCGCGGTTCGTGTCCTCCGACGACCCGGAGAAGCTGCTGCTGGTCGTGCTGGGGCTGACGCTGCTCGTCGCGGGCATCGCGCAGCAGCTGCAGGTGTCGGCGGCCGTCGGGGCGTTCCTGGTGGGGATCGCGCTGTCGGGGGAGGTCGCGGAGGGCGCGCACAATCTGCTGTCGCCGCTGCGGGATCTGTTCGCGGCGATGTTCTTCGTCTTCTTCGGGCTGCACACCGATCCGGCGAGCATTCCGCCGGTGCTGCTTCCGGCGGCCGGTCTGGCGATCGTCACGGCCGGTACGAAGATCGGGACCGGCTACTGGGCGGCGCGGCGCGCGGGAATCTCCGTACGGGGCCGCTGGCGCGCGGGCGGGACGCTGGTGGCGCGCGGGGAGTTCTCCATCGTCATCGCGGGGCTGGCGGTGACGTCGGGCGTGGAGCCGCGGCTGGGACCGCTGGCGACGGCGTACGTGCTGATCCTGGTGGTCGTCGGGCCGCTCACGGCACGGTGGACGGAGCCGGCGGCCCGGCTGGTGGGCGAGCGGTTCACCGCCCGCCGGAAGGCCGTCGTACCGGCGCCGCGGGAGCCCGTGGAGGCGGCGGACCGGGAGCCGCTGTAGGCGCTAGCGGCTGCGCAGGGCGCGGATCAGCTGGTCCTTCGTCATCTTGGACCGGCCCTCGATGCCGACCTTCCTGGCCTGGGCGTAGATCTGCTCCTTGGTCTGGTCCTCGTACGTCCCGGCCTTCCCGCCGGAGCGCCCCACGGCCTTGCGTGAGGTGGCGGCGGCCTTGTTGGCGATCCGGGCGGCCTTCTCCTTGCCGGCGCCCTCACGGCGCAGGGCCCGGTAGGTCCGCTCGTCCTTGATCTGCGCTCTGGGCATGGCTCACAGCTCCGTAACGTCGTCCGTACCCCTGTCTCCACAGCTACGCCCGTCCCGTCCCGCCCGCCACTTCTGGGCGGCCGACGGGACGGGCGCCTGACGTCCACCGCCCATCCGGCCTTCCCGGCAGCACACTTGACAGCGTCGAAGGTCTGGACCAATGTACGAACTCATGCAGCCCACGCCCGCCCGGCGCGTCCGCCGCCGCCGTCCGCCACGCCTTCACCGCGCCGCCACGGAGGTGCCGTACTTCAGCGCCGACGGGGAGTCGTACCTCGCGCAGACGTCCCTCCGCGAGCGGACGAAGAGCCATCCGCTGCGGGTGCTGAGCGAGGCGGACTTCGCGCACTGGCAGAGCTACGGATACGTCGTCGTACGCGAGGCGATACCGGCGGCCGCCGCCCGCGAACTGCTCGACTTCACCTGGGACTTCCAGGGCCTGGACCCGTACCGCCCGGACACCTGGCACGAGGAGCGGCAGTTCCGGTCGGCTCTCGACCAGCAGCTGCACATCTACGGGTTCGTCGAGGCGTACCACCACCAGCTCCTGTGGGACAGCCGCCAGACACGGCGCGTGTACGACGCGTTCGTGGACGTCTGGGACTGCGAGGAGCTGTGGGTGACCCTCGACCGGCTCAACCTCAATCCGCCGAACGTGAAAAACCGGGACCGCGCGCTGATCGACCCCACCGACCGGGGGTTCGACATCGAGCTGCACTGGGACATCGACACCACGCTCGACGTACCCCCGCAGCGCGTGCAGGGGATCATCGCGCTGAACGAGACCCGGGAGGAGCTCGGCGGCTTCCAGTGCTGTCCGGAGCTGTTCCACCGGTTCGACGCCTGGAAGGCGGAACAGCCCGCCGGCCGGGATCCGATCCGGCCGGCAATCGACCGGGCCGAGTTCCCCGTCGTACGGCCCGAGCTGCAGCCCGGTGACCTGCTGATCTGGAACGGGCTGCTGGCCCACGGCGTCGCCCGCAACACCTCGGCGGACGGGGCGCGGGCGGTGCAGTACCTGTCGATGATGCCGGCGCTGGAGGAGCACGAAACGCTACGGGCGTCGCGCATCGACTCCTGGCGCCATCTGCGCACCCCGCGCTGGAACCCGACGCTCACCGGCGACCCGGTGCGCCCCGAGGCGCGGCGGTACCCGACGGCGGAGCTCGACGGGCTGGGGCGCCGGCTCCTCGGCCTCGACTCGTGGCACGCCCGGGAGCCCGCGTGCGCCGTGTCCTCCTAGCGCTGCCCACCGACCGGGCGTGCCCGGACGCCGTCGCCGCCCTGGGGGCGGAGGCCGCCTACGCGGCGCGGAACTTCGACGTCGAGGTCCACGTGGGGGTCCTCGACACGTCGGAGGCTCCGCAGAACGCGGCGGCCGTCCGGGCGCTGCCCCCGGCGCGGGGTGTGGTCGTGCACCATCTGGGTACGGCCGCCCAGCGCGCGTTCCTCCGTCAGGCCGTCGACGGTCTCCCCGAGGCCGGGCGGCTGCTCGGGCTGCTGCTGCCGGAGGGGGTGTCGTACGGGGCGTGCACGAACCGGGCGTTCCTCTTCGCCGCCGCGCTGGGCTGCACGTCGGTGCACCGGCGGGACTCCGACAGCCGTTATCAGTACTACGGGGGTTCGCCCGTCTTCCCCGTGCACCATGAACTGACGTCCCTGGGGCGGCGGGCCGCCGACGTGGCCGGTGACGTCACCCGCAGCCGGCTCGATCCGGCCGCCCGGGACCGGCGGGTGGCGCTGGTCGGGGGGTCGTTCGTCGGGGAGATGTCCGTGGATCTGGCGGAGCTTCGGTCGGCTGATCCGGACGTCTATCAGGACGTCGTCGGGCTGTGGATCCCGGACGACTGTCCGCCCGCGTGGCGGCGGCGGCTGGTCGAGTCGTCCTTCCGGGGCGCGGGCGGAGCCCGGTTCGACGGCGACCACACCACGCTCACCGCCGTCAGCCCGATGCGGGTGGACATGTGCAACATCAGCCTGTCGCACGAGGTGTACGGACGGGTGCCGCTGCCGCCCGCGAGGGACACCATCGGCACGGACTACTTCCTCACGCATCTGGTGCACGACTCGGGGCTGCCGGGGGTGTTGCACAACCGGCACATCGTCAACCACTACACGGGCGAGCGGCGCACGGACGCCGGGTTCCTCGCGTACCAGCTGCGGTTCGTTCGCTTCCTGCTGTCGACGGGGTACCTCAACGCCGTGTACGCCCGGACGCTCGCGGCCGGTGACGCGCTGCTGGACGGGGACGGGTTCGTACGGGCCGGCGCGGTGGCCGCGTACGTGCACGAGAGCGTGGGGCTCGACCGCTCGCGGAACGCCGGGAAGCTCGACGTGATCGAGGGCTCCTACCGCAAGCTCGGCGGGCGCTGGACGGCCGTCGCGGACGCGGTGGCCGCCCGCCGCGGGGGGCTGCTGGAGCGGGCGGCGGGCGATATGGCGGACTTCGGTTTCCTGATCGACGGCTGGCGGTCCCTCGTACGGGCGGTCACACCGCCGGGTGACTGATCAGGCGGCCGTCCGGCGTCACCGCCAGCAGCCGCCCCGCGTGCGAGGCGAGCACCGTCGCCGGCGGGAAGGCTGCGACCGGGGTGAACGGGAGGCCGGTCAGCACCGGCGGGCGGGAGAGCACGCCGTCCGGCCCGATCCCGTACAGCCGGGCGCCCAGCACCGTCAGCGACACCGCCTTCCCCGCCGGACCGAGCACCGTCCAGGGGGCGTCCGCCGGATGCGCCGGCCGGTGATGCAGCGTGTCGTCCCCCGGCGTCACTGCGAACAGGGTGTTGTCGCACATCGCCAGCGCCCCGGTCCCCTCGGGCACCCGCCCCGCGTCGGCCCACGGCGCCGCCCCCGGGACGGGGGCACGGTGGACGAGGCGGTCGTCCGCCGTCACGGCCAGCAGCGCCAGCGGCATGGGGTGACACGCCTCCCTCGGCGCGGCGAGACAGCGCAGCTCCACCGGGGGACCGTCCGCGGGGCACGCCGTCCACGGCAGGTTCTGGTCCGACGGCTCGCGGTACAGCAGCGTCGAACCGTCCGCCGCCACGGCGAACAGCAGCCCCTCGCAGGACGTGAGCGCCCGCAGCCCGGGCGCCGGGCCGACCGTGTGCCAGCGGGGCGTGGGGGACGCGCACGAGAGGCGGTCGAGGACGTTGCGGGTGACGCGGTCGACCGCCGGATCACCCAGCGCCCGGCCCCAGCAGATGGTCGCCGCGTTGAAGACCGTACCGGCGCCGAGGCGGTGGGTGCCCATGGTGGCCCAGCCGCCCTGCCCGTACACCCGCCAGTGCCGCAGGTCGGCGGTGGCCAGGGTGGTGAACGAGCGGGGGGTGCCGTCGCGGCCGGTGGAGCGGGGGACGCCGAGGGACCAGTCGAGTTCGGCGGCGTCCGTCTCGTAACCGAGGCTCCCCCGGGCGAAACTGTCGCCGTCCGACAGGCCCGTCCCCTCGAACACCCAGTGGTCGGCGAAGCGCACGGTGTACGCCTCCTCCCCCATCACCGTCATGCCCGGCCCCCAGGCGCCCGCCCCGGCGCGGAAACTGACGCCCGTCATGGTGTTTTCCGGGCGGTCGACGGGGGAGGCGGACCATTCGACGGTCGCCAGCGCGGGGTCGACGGCGGTCATCGGGTCGGCGGCGGCGTCGCGGTGGCAGACCATCGTGCGGCCGTCGTCCTCGAGGCGGATCTGCCACCAGGCGGTGTTGCCGGCGAAGACGGCGAGATTGCCGCCCTTGCGGACGAAGCCCTCGACGCTGTCGCGCATGCCGGCGGTCCAGTACTCGTCGTGTCCGTTGACCACCAGCAGCCGGTAGGGGGCGAGCAGTTCGGCGCCGTCGTGCAGGTCGAAGCCGGAGCAGTACTCGACGGGGCGGCCGGTGCGGTGCAGCCACCGCAGCAGCGGCTCCTCCCAGCGCTCGGGCGGCGGACCGCCGCCGGGGGCGGTGAGGTCGACGCGGGAGGCGCGGTGGGGCTGCTCGGCGTAGTAGATGCTGCGGCCCGGTTCGCCGGCGCGGTGGTAGGCGCGCCAGGTGGCGAAGGGGATGGAGACGAGGATCGCGGAGGTGGTGGCGGGACGGGCGGCCCGTACGACGAACCACACCTCGTACTCGGCGTCCCGCTCCGCCTCGGGCACCTCGGGGCGGTGGTCGTGGAAGCTCGCCCGGTACAGCGAACTGGGCCAGTCCTGCGGTACGTCGAGCTCCCAGGCCGTCGCTTCGGCGATCTCCGCCGTGGCCCGTACGACCTCCGCCACGACGTCCGTGACGACGACCCGTCCGGTGAGCGGCCCGCTGTCCCCGGCGGTCAGCCCGAAGCGGATCCGGCCGCCCTGGACGCAGGAGCGGGTGTCCGTCCGCGCCACCGGCCGGGCGACGGGCGTGGTGGTCACGGGCGGTCCTCCAGGAGGTCCGGCAGCTGGGCAAGCGTGGGCGGGGTGCCGAAGGCGGAGGACACGACGACCTCCTCGATCGCCCGCAGCTGGGCGTGGATCGCGGGGGGCGGCAGATAAACGGTGTCGGCCATCAGCGTGACGGTGAGGGCGGTGCTGTCGCCGGAGACGTGGACGCAGTAACGGCACGCGACCAGCTCCTCCTTGGACGCGAAGTCGAGTGTCGTACGGCTGCGGAGCTCCGCCGGCTCCGCGGCGTCCGGCGCCGGGCGGGCCGTCGGGGGGCGGTCGACCAGGCGCATGTCGTTGAAGCAGCAGTACGGGTGGATCTCGGTGCCGCGCTCACGGGACACCCGTTCCCGCAGGGCGTCGCAGTCGGCCGGATCGTACGAGGCCGCCCGGTAGCCGGCGAGGGCGGCGGGCCAGGCGTCCGCCAGCAGGCCGGTGAAGGTCGTCGCCGGGTCGTCGGGCATGCGCAGGACGAACAGGGCGTCCTGGGAGAGGGTGCTGACGAGGTTGTGCCGGTCGGCACCCGCCCGGTTGCCGGCGATCGGCATCACGGCGGCGGCGGGATGGCCCTGGCTCGCGGCTACGAGGGCCGCGGCGGCGGTCAGCAGGACCGTGGAGCCGCTCACCCGGTGCCGGGCGGCCAGGGCGTCCACGGCGCGCGGGAGGGCGGCGGAGACCAGGCGTCCCTGCCACCAGCGGGGGGTGCTCGGTTCGGCGACGGGACGGGCGAACATCGTCGGGGGGACCTCGCGCAGGCCGCGCTCCCACAGGGCGAGGGACGCGGCGCTGGTCCGGCGGCCGGCCGGGGAGTGCTGGCGGTGGGCCAGGTCGTACGGGGTGTCGGGGCAGGCGGGCCCGGCGGATCCCCGGCGGACCAGCAGCCGCAGGTCGCGGACCAGCACCTCCGCGCCGTGTCCGTCGGACGCCAGGTGGCACAGGGCGAGGACCACGTGGGTGATCCGCCCGCCGCTGCGGACGGCGGCGAACCGGACGGGCCACTCCTCCGCGTAGTCGAAGCGCCGGCCGACGAGCTCCGTCAGGAGGGCGTCGGGGTGGGCGTCGTCGTGGACGGTGAGGTCGATGGTGCCCGTCGCGTGGAGCTGCTGGCGGGTGTCGCCCTCGTAGTCCGTGACGACGCGGGTGCGGAGGGACTCGTGGCGTTCCATCAGCGCGGTGAGGGCGGTCGTCAGGCGGGGGACGTCCACGGGGGTGCCGCGGTCGGCGAGGGGGAGGACGCGGCCGAGGTTGAAGTAGTGGTCGTTGGGGGCGGTGCGCCGGATCGCATGCCAGATCGCCCGCTGACCCCAGGTGAGCGGCGCTTCCCCGGCGCGCCCGCCGGTGAACGGGACGGGGAGGGGTTCACCGGCGGGCGCGGTCCGTGGGGCGGTGAGCGGTGCCGTCATACGCTCGCGCCGAGGTCCCGGACGAGGGTGACGAGCCCGTCGAGTCCGGCCGTGTAGAGGGTGCGGTCGGCGAGGTCGATCACGATCCCGAACTCGGCCTCCAGGGCGTCCGCCAGGCGCAGCAGCGACAGGGAGCTGACGCCGAGGGCGGTGAGCGGTTCGGTGGAGGCGAGGAGTTCGTCCACGCCGACGGTGTGGTCCGTGGCGCGGGAGACGAGCTCGGCCAGGTGCTGTCTGCCGGGGACGCTCACCGGGCGCCTCCCCGGGCGGCAAGGCTGGTGCGCAGGCTGAGCGGGCGGATGTCGGGCCAGACGGAGTCGACGTGGGCCGTGCACTCCTCCTCGGTGCCGGAGAAGCCCTCCTCGCGCCAGCCGGCGGGGAGGGGGGTGCCTTCGGGCCAGAGGGCGTGCTGTTCCTCGTCGTTGACGGCGACGATGTAGCGGTTGCTCATGGGTCACTCCTTGAGGGCGCGGACGGCGGTGGCTACACCGCGTGCCGTGGGGGTGTCGAAGAAGACGTCCAGGGGGACGTCGATGCCGAGGTTCTGGTGGATGCGGGCGGCCATCGCGGTGATGGTCAGCGAGTGGCCGCCCAGGTCGAAGAGGTCCTCGTCCGGGCCGAGGTCGTCGAGCTCGAGGACGTCGCGCCAGATCTCGAGGACGGCGGTGTCGATGGCGTCGAGCTCGTCGGCGGCCCCCTCGGGTGCCGCCGGTTCCGGTCGGGCGGACGTCGGTTCGGGGAGGGCGGCGCGGTCGAGCTTGCCGTTGGGGGTCAGGGGGAAGGCGTCGATTGCGACGTAGGCGTTCGGGAGGACGGCGGCGGGCAGCGTTTCCGCGAGATGGGCGCGCAGTTCCGTGGGATCGAAGGCGGGGTCCGTCAGGACGACGTACGCGACGAGCCGCCGGTCGGTGTCCGGGCCGCGCAGGGCGGCGGCGGCTTGGGCGACGGTGGGGTGGGTGGCCAGACGGGCCTCGATCTCGCCGAGTTCGATGCGGTGGCCGCGGAGCTTGATCTGGGTGTCCGAGCGGCCCAGGTACTCCAGCCCCCCGCCGGGCGCGCGGCGGACGAGGTCGCCGGTGCGGTACATCCGGGCGCCGGGCGGGCCGTACGGGTCGGGGAGGAAGCGGGCGGCCGTCAGACCGGGGCGGCCGCGGTAGCCGTGCGCGACGCCGTCGCCGGCCAGGTGGAGCTCGCCGGGGACGCCGTACGGGACGGGGCGCAGGTTCGCGTCGAGGACGTAGACGCGGGTGTTGCAGAGGGGTTCGCCGATGGTGACGGTGCCGTCGTCGGAGACGGCCGGGTCGGCATACGTGGACCAGATGGTCGTCTCGGTGGGGCCGTACACGTTGACGAGCCGTGTGGTCGCGGCGGCCAGTGCGGCGGCCAGCGATACGGGCAGTGCCTCGCCGCCGGTGAGCGCGGTGAGGCCGGTGTCCGTGAGGCCCGCGTCGAGGAGCAGGCGCCAGCCGCTGGGGGTGGCCTGGACGTGGGTGACCCGCTCCTCGGCGAGCAGGGCCAGCAGGGCGGGGCCGTCGCGGTGGACGCCCTCGGGGGTGAGGACGACCCGGCCGCCGGTGATCAGCGGGAGGAACAGCTCGACGCCGGAGATGTCGAACGACAGTGACGTGAGCGCGAGCCACCGGTCGCTCGCCCGGGAGCCGAGCCGGTCGCGGAGGCTGCCGAGGACGTTGGCCAGCGCCGAGTGCGGGATCTCCACGCCCTTGGGGCGGCCGGTGGAGCCGGAGGTGTACAGGACGTACGCCGGGAGGGCGGGGTCCGGGGCGGCGGGGAGCGGCGGGGTGTCCCCGGTGGCCGGCGCGAGGTCGGCCGGCGTCAGGTCGCCGGGCTGCTCGGGGGTCTCGGTGACGCGGAGGGTGAGGCCCGCGTCTGCCCGTACGAACGCCAGCCGTTCGGCGGGGTAGCCGGGGTCCAGGGGCAGGTACGCGGCGCCGGCGGCCATGGTGGCGAGGACGGTGACGAGCTGGTCGAGGCCCCGGGGCAGGCCGACGCCGACGAGGGTGCCGGGGCCGGCGCCGTGCCGGGCCAGCGCGGCGGCGGCGTGGGCGACGAGGCGGGCGAGCTCGCGGTACGTGACGGGGGTGCCGTCCGCGACGACGGCCACCGCGTCGGGCTGCTCGGCGGCGCGGGCGGCGAACAGCGCGGGGACGGTCTGCGCGGGGAGTTCGGGGCGGGGCAGGGGGGCGGCCAGTTGGTCGCGCAGTTCGTCCTCCGTGAGGAACGGCAGCTCGCCGACGGGGGTGGCGGGCGCGGCGAGGGCGGCGTCGAGGAGTGTCAGGTAATGAACCGCGATCCGCTCGGCCGTCGCGGGGGACAGTGCGTCGGTGCGGTGCTGGAGGCTGCCGAGGACCTCGTCGCCGCAGTCCACCAGCTGGAGGTGGAGGAGGTTGCGTACCGTCCCGGAGAAGCCGATCCAGGCGACCTCCGCCTCCAGCGCGCCGAAGTCCGGCGCGGCGGCGGGCGGACGGCGGCGGTAGCTCACGGAGAGCGGGGTGAGCGCGGTGCGCGGGGTGAGGCCGCGGACGGCGCGGCCCAGGGGGACGGCGCGGTGCGCGTACAGCGCGCGGAGTTCCGAACGCACCGCCCTCGCCCAGTCGGCGAACGGACGTCCCTCGGGGCCGTCGCTGACGCGCAGGGGGAGTTCGTTCACCGCGAGGCCGACGGCGACCGGTTCGCCCGGCGGGCGGAGGGACAGTTCGACGGCCGTGGTGGGCGCCGGGTCGCCGTAGCGGACGAGGAGGGCGTGCCAGGCGGCGGTGAGGAGTTCGAAGCGGGTGACGCCGAGTTCGCGGGCCGTGCCGGCGAGGGCGGCGGTGCGCCGTTCGTCGAGGCGGAAGGCGGTTTCGGTGCCGGGCGCGGCAACGACACCGTTGTCCGGGAGGGGGGCCTGCCCGGGCAGCAGGGGGATGCCCGGTTCGCGCCAGCGGTCCGCCCAGTGCGTGGCGGCCGAATCGACGTCCGCCTGGGACGGCAGCGTCACCAGGTACGGGACGGCGGGTGCGGGGGCGAGGGGTTCGCCGCGGTAGGCGGCGGCGAGGTCGGCGACCAGACGGTCCTTCGACTCGCCGTCGAACACCAGGTGGTGACCGGTCATCAGCAGGACGTGCCGGTCGGCGCCGCAGCGGAACAGCGTGAACCGGCACAGCGGACCGTCGGTCGTGTCGAACGGCGCGGCCCTCTCTTCGTCGAGCAGCTTCGCCAGATCGGCGGCGGCGCACTCCACGCGGCGCGGCGGCGGCACGGTCGCGGTGTGTGCCCCGGTGCCGTCGGGGGCGGTGCGGGTGGCGAGGGCGGGGTGGTGGGCGACGACGGCCGCGCAGGCCCGGTCCAGGGCGGTGGGGTCGAGCGGGCCGGTGAGGGCGACGGTGACGGCCAGATGGTAGGCGGCGCCGGTGTCGAGCGTGCGCTCGGTGAGCCAGATGCCGTGCTGGGCGGGCGTGAGCGGGGTGGTCATGAGGGGGCCTCGCTGGAGTCTTGGATGAGGTACCGGCGCAGCTCGCGCTTGAGGACCTTGCCGCCCTCGTTGCGCGGGAGGGGGGTGTCCTGGAACACGACGGTGGCGGGCAGTTCGTGGACGGCGAGGCGGTCGAGGAGGAACGTCCGCAGCGCGGTCCCGGTCAGCTCCCCGTCCGGTACGACGACGGCCGCGACGACCGACCCGAGGACGGGGTGCGGGATGCCGAAGGCGGCGGCGTCGACGACCTTCGGGTGGGCGTGCAGGGCGTTCTCCACCTGGAGCGTGGAGACCTTGTGGGCGCCGGACTTCACGACGTCACGCTCCCGGTCGAGCAGCTGCAGGAAGCCGTCCTCGTCCACCCGCCCGAGGTCCCCCATCCGCACCCACCGCCCCTGGAACACGGCGCCGTCCGTCTCCCCCAGATACGCGCGCGGCGCGGTGGGCGACCGCAGCCACAGCTCACCGGGCTCCCCCGGCGCCACCCGGTTGCCGTCGGCGTCGGTGACGCGGAGCTCCGCCAGCGACGCGGGGCGGCCGGGGGATTCGGGGCGGGCGGGGTCGAAGAGGAGGGTGATCTGGGCGGGGGCCGCTTCGGTGGACGTGTAGTAGTTGACGATCTGCGCGTGGGGGAAGGCGCGGCACAGTCCGAGGGCCACCGGCTGCGGGAGGGCGGCGGCGGTGGAGCCGACGAGGCGTACGGTGTCGAGCCCGCCGCTGTCGGACGCTTTGCCCAGAGCCGGGGAGGCGAGCAGTTCGATCGCCGTGGCCGGGACCACGAAGACGCTGCCGACGGCGTGTTCGGCGATCAGCCGCAGGAAGCGGGCGGGGGTGAACTGCGGGGCGGTGACGCAGGTCGCGTGCGCGTTGAGGGCGTTGACGAGCATCGTCTGGCCCGCGTTGGTGCCGACGGGAAAGGCGTGCAGGAACGTACGGGAGTGCCGGAGCGGGCGGCGGCGTTCGTCCAGGGTGCAGCCGTGGACGAGGTTGGCGTGCCGGGCGGTGACGCCCTTGGGGGTGCCGGTGGTGCCGGAGGTGTAGAGGATCTGGGCGTCCGCCCGCGGGTCGAGGTCCGGCAGCTCCGCCTCGGCGCCGGCGATCGACTCCGTGAGGGCGCGTACGGCCGGCGGGGTGCCCGCCGGTGCGTCGGAGCCGCCGTGCAGGACGAGGCGTGCTCCGGCGTGCGTGAGGGCGTGTGTGACGCCGGCGGGGGCGGTGCGGTCCGACAACGGAACGGCGACGGCTCCCGCCCGTAGCACCGCCAGGAACGCGACGGCGAACTCCGTCCAGCGGTCCGTACCAAAGCACAGCCCGACACGCTCGCCGGACGTCACCCCCTCCGCCCGCAGGGCTGCCGCGAGGGCGCCGGAACGGGACTGCCAGTCGGCGAACGTCAGCTCCGTCTTCCCGCACACGACGGCGGCACGCTCCCCGTGCGCCGCCGCCCGGTGCGCGAGGAGGGCGGGGAGGGTGGCGGGGTTCATACGGCGTCCGCCTTCACCCTGCGGTCGGCCGCCGCCCGGGCCCGCTCGCGCAGGCCCACGAGGTCGTCCGGCTCCGCGTCGGGCACGTCCCGGTCGAAGCGGGCGAGGACGGGCAGCCGCAGCCCGATCGCCACCAGCCCCATCATGACCAGCCCGAACAGCACGTACATCAGCGCGATCCCGCGCCCCGGCCCCGTGCCGATCAGCGGCCCGAAGACGGGGGCGAGCGCGCCGCCCTTCTCCATCAGCGGCCCGAACACGGCGGACCCGACGGGGGCGACGACCCCGTGCCCGAGCGGCAGCGTGGACCAGGCGACGAGGGTGTTGAGCGCGAACACCCGGCCGTGGAACCGCTGGGCCACCTTCACCTGGACGATCGTCGTGTAGATCCCGTTGACCAGGGCCAGCGCGAAGGACATCCCGAACGCCCCCGCCGCGATCACCCACAGATTGGCGCGCAGCCCCGTGACGGCGCCCGCCAGGGCGAGGACCGCCGCCAGCGCCAGCATGCCGCGCAGCCGGTGCCGCTTGGGGCCGCCCCAGAAGCCCATCAGGATGCCGCCGAGGATCGCCCCCGCGCCGCCCGCGACGGCGACCCGGGCGGCGCCCTCGAGGTCGTCGAAGGCGAGCACCATCGGAGTGACGAGGAGGAACAGCGGCGACAGGAAGATGTTCAGCCCCGCGAACCACAGCAGCATCGCGCGGAACCCGCGGTGCCGCCAGGAGTGCGCGAACCCGTGCTTGATCTCGGCGACCAGCGACTCGCGGCGGGTCCACGGCATGGTCCGCGGGAAGCGGACGGCGAGCAGGACGGTGATCGCGATCGCGTAGCTGATGACGTCGATGACGAGGATGCCCTGGAGGTCGATCGCCGCCATCAGCGCGACGGCCGCCAGCGGGACGACGAACTGGGCGGTGCCGAACGCGAGCTGGACGATGCCGTTCGCGTGCCCGAGATGCTGCTTGGGGACGAGCTGCGGGACGGCGGAGGCGTACGCGAGGCGCTGGAAGGTGAGCGCCACGGACAGCACGCCGAGCAGGACGTACACCTCCCAGGAGTGGAGGTTCCCGGTGAGCAGCAGCGCGAGGAGTCCCGCCTGGGTGGCGCCCGCGGCGATGTCGCCGGCGAGCATCACCGTGCGGCGGTCGAGGCGGTCGACGAGGGCGCCGGCGACGGGGCCGATCAGGATGCCGGGGAGCATGGCGACGACCGCGTACAGGGCGTAGCGAGCCATCGATCCGGTCTCCAGGAGGATCCAGATCGGGAGGGCGAACTCGGTGAGGGCGGAGCCCGTGATGGACAGCAGCTGGCCGCCGGCGACGAGCAGGAAGCGGCGCATGCTGGGCTGCGGTCCCTCCGCCGCGGCGGAGGGTGGTGGTGTTTCCGCCGCCGGTTCGTCGTCGGGGGCGGCGGGTCCCGTCTCGCCGTAGAACCACCAGGAGTTCTCCGGGTCCTGCGCCGGGAGGGTGTCCGTCGTGCCGTCCAGGACGGCGCGGTGGATGGTGGTGACGGCTTCGGCGACCTCGGCGGCGCGGTAGGCGATGAAGAAGTGACCGCCCTCGTCGAGGACCGCGACGGCGGACCGTTCGGCGAGGAGCAGCCATTCGCGGTAGCGCTCCTGGTAGAAGTCCGCCGCCGGGTCGCGGTCGCCGACGAGGGAGACGACGGGAGCGCGCAGTTTCGGTGCGCCCGCCGCAACCTCCGCGAGGGCGCGCGTGAAGTAGTCCTCGGCGGCGGCGGAGTCGCGGCGCATGTTGCCGATGACGAACTTGATCTGCTCCTCGTCGAGCTCGGAGATGTCGACGCCCATGCCGGTGAGCCAGTTGGCGTAGACGCGGTCGCCGAGGAGCGGTTCGAGGGCGGCGATCTTCCCGAGGGTGGTCAGGAAGCGGCTCTTCGGCTTGGCGAACGGGAACTGGGCGCCGGCGTAGACGGCCTCCAGTTCGCGGCCGGAGGATTCGAGCAGCCGGGAGACGGCGACGGCGAGCGCTGTTCCCACGCCGCAGTGCCCGTACACCACGAGCGGGCCGTCGGTCTTCTCCCGTACCTCCGCCGCGACGGTCTCCGCCAGCTCGTCGAAGTCGAGGTGCTCGTCGGTGACGCCGAGGTCGTGGCCGGGGATGGCGACGGACCACAGTTCGGTGTCGGGCGGGAGCTTGTCGGCGACGGGCTGGTAGATGACGGCGCTGCCGCCGCCGTACGGGACGCACACCAGGGTGAGGCGGCGGCGGTCGGCGGGGATGGCGCGGGTCAGGCGGTGGAGGAGGGCGCGGGGGCCGCGTTCGGACTCGTCCTCGGAGGCGACGGCGGCGAGTTCGCCGACGGTGCGGTGGGTGAAGAGGTCCATCACGCTGATGGGGCGGGCGTCGACGGCGGTGAGCTGTTTACGGGCCTTCGCGACGACCTGGGTGGCGAGGAGGGAGTGGCCGCCGAGGTCGAAGAAGTTCTCGTCGGTGCCGACCTCCGGGAGGTCCAGGACCTCGGCCCAGATCTGCGCCAGGACGACCTCCGCCGGGGTGGACGGCTTCGTCGTGCCGGCGGCGCGGTGGATCTGGGGGGCGGGCAGGGCGCGGCGGTCGAGTTTGCCGTTGGGCGTGAGCGGGAGCTCGGGGACCACCGTGAAGGCGGTCGGCACCTGGTGGTCGGGGAGGCTGCGTTTGAGGGTGGCGCGCAGGGCCGACGGGTCGAGCTCGTCGGCGTCGGGGGCGGCGACGAGGTAGCCGACGAGGCGTTTGTCGCCGGGGCGGTCCTCGCGCAGGACGACGGCGGCGTCGGCGATGCCCGGCTGGGCGCGCAGGGCGGCCTCCGTCTCGCCCGGCTCGATGCGCAGACCGCGGAGCTTGACCTGCTGGTCGATGCGGCCGAGGTGTTCCAGGGTGCCGTCGGGGCGGCGGCGTGCGAGGTCGCCGGTGCGGTACAGGCGGGCGCCGGGCGGGCCGTAGGGGTCGGGGACGAAGCGGGCGGCCGTCAGGCCGGGGCGGCGGTGGTAGCCGAGGGCCACGGCGGTGCCGCCGATGTGCAGCTCGCCGGGGGCGCCGGGCGGGACGGGGCGGAGGCGGGAGTCCAGGACGTACAGGCGGGTGTTGTCGATCGGCAGTCCGATCGGGACGGTGTCGAGCGGGCCCTCGCACTCCCAGGAGGAGACGTCGACGGCGGCCTCGGTGGGACCGTAGAGGTTGGCGAGCCGGAGGTTGGGCAGCCGGCGGGTCAGTTCGCGGGCGGCGTCCGGGGGGAGGGCCTCGCCGCTGCTGACGACCCGGCGGAGGGTGGTGCAGCGTTCGACGCCCTCCTCGCCGAGGAAGACGGTGAGCATCGCGGGCACGAAGTGGGCGACGGTGACACCGGCGGAGGCGATGAGGTCCCGCAGATAGCCGCTGTCCTTCTGACCGCCGGGCTTGGCCAGGACGATGCGGGCGCCGGTTGTGAGCGGCCAGAAGAATTCCCAGACGGACACGTCGAAGCCGGTCGGCGTCTTCTGCAGCACGGCGTCGTCGGGGCCGATGCGGTAGGCGTCCTGCATCCACTGGATGCGGTTGGTGATCCCCCGGTGGGTGTTGGGCACGCCCTTCGGGTTGCCGGTCGAGCCGGAGGTGTAGATGACGTACGCCGTGTCGTCGGGCGTCGGGCCGGCAGGGCGGGTCCTGGCGCGCGGCCATTCGGTGGGGTCGTCCAGCAGCAGCACGCGAGCCGCGCAGCCGTCAGGCGTCGGGAGCTTGCGCTGGGTGAGCAGGACGGACGCGTCACTGTCGTCGAGCAGGAACGCCAGTCGCTCCGCCGGGTAGTCCGGCTCCAGCGGTGTGTACGCGGCGCCCGTACGCAGCACGCCCAGCAGCCCCGCGACGAGCTCCGGGGAGCGCTCCGCCGCGACAGCGACCAGGCTGCCGGGGCCGACGCCCTCGGCGGCCAGACGGGCGGCGATACGGTCGGCGTGGGCGTCGAGCTCGCGGTACGTGAGGGCCGGTGCGCCCTCCATCGCGACGGCCACCGCGTCCGGCGTACGGGCCACCTGTTCGGCGACCAGGGCGGTGAGCGTGGTGGCCGGGCGGTCGACGGCGGTGCCGTTGAACCGCTCCGTTTCGAACACCCGCTCCTCGGGGGTGAGCGATTCGAGGGCGGACAGAGGGACGTCGGGTGCGTCGGCGACGGAGGCCAGCAGGCGGCCGAGGTGGTCGGAGACTCCGGCGATGTCGTCCTCGGCGAACAGGTCGGTGTTGTAGTTGAACGACCCGTACAGCCCGTCCGGCCACTCCTGGAGGAACAGCTCGAAGTCGAACCGCGTGCCGCTCGCCTGCACCCCGAACGGCTCCACCTTCACCGGCAGATCGACGGCGGCGTCGCGCTGCACCGCGTAGTTCTGCACGGCGAGCACCGCCTGGAACACCGGCGGACGCGACACGTCACGCGTCCAGTTCAGCTCGCTGACCAACTGCGCGAACGGCAGCTCCTGATGCGCGTACGCGTTCAGGCACGTCTCGCGGGTCCGGCGGATCAGCTCGGCAAACGACGGGTCGCCCGCCAGCCGCGCGGGCAGCGCGACGACGTTCACGAACATGCCGACCAGCGGCTCCAGCTCCTCCTCCGGCCGCCCCGCGACGGGCGAGCCGACGGCGAAGTCCGTACGGCCGCTGTAGCGCGCGAGGAGCAGCTGGAAGGCGGCCATCAGCACCATGTAGACGGTCGCGTCGTGCTTGCGGCCGAGGGCGGTGAGGCGGTCGAGGAGTTCGCGGTCGATCTCGAAGGCGTAACCGGCGCCCTCGAACGTCTGGCGCGGCGGCCGCGGCCTGGAGAACGACAACTCCAGCGGCTCCACCCCGGCGAGTTCGGCGCCCCAGTGGGCGACCTCGGCGGCCAGCCGTTCGCCGCTGAGCAGGTCGCGCTGCCAGATGGCGAAGTCGCCGTACTGCACCGCCAGCTCCGGCAGCGGATCGGGCTCCCCGGCCACGCGGGCGGCGTACGACCGCAGGATCTCGCCGAGCAGCACCTCGCTCGACCAGCCGTCGCCGACGCTGTGGTGGACGACGAGGAGCAGCACGTGGTCGTCGTCCGCCAGCCGGATCAGCTCGGACCTCAGCAGCGGACCGTTCTCCAGATCGAACGGCACGGCGGACGACGCGTCGACGATCCGCCCTGCCGCCGCCTCGTCCCCGGCGTCCGTCAGGGTCAGCGCGGCGGGCCCCGGTTCGTCGATGACGAGCAGCGGGCGTCCGTCGTCGGTGGCCGGGTAGCGCGAGCGCAGCGTCTCGTGCCGCGCCACGCTCGCGTCGAGGGCGGCCCGGAGCGCGTCGAGGTCCAGCGGTCCGCGCAGCCGGCGGACGACGGGGATGTTGTACGCGGACGTCCCGGGCGCGAACTGCTCCATGAACCAGAGGCGTTCCTGCGCGAACGACAGGGGGACGTCCGCCCCGGGGTCGCGGCGGGGGATGGCCGCCTTACGGACGGTCGTACGGGAGGCGAGGCGGCGGCGGAGGAGTTCACGTTTGGCGGCGGACAGATCGGCCTTGCCGGCGGCCGGGGTGGTCAGGTCGGCGCTCATGACGTCGGTGCGGTTCCTTCCGGGGTGTCCGACGCCGCCAGGAGCTCCTCGGCGTCGGCGTCGGACAGCGTGTCGATCTCGGCGACCAGGGCGGCTTCGACGGCCTCGGCGAAGGCGGCCACCGTGCGGTGGGTGAACAGGGCACGCAGCGGTACGGACAGGTCGATCGCGGCGCGGATACGGGCGACGACCCGGGTGGCGAGGAGAGAGTGGCCGCCGAGGTCGAAGAAGTCGTCGTGGGCGCCGACGGCGTCCACCCCCAGCACCTCCTGCCAGACGTCGGCGACGAGCTCCTCGGCGTCCGTCCGGGGCGCCACGTGCGGGGCGCGGGGGCGGTCGGCGGCGTCCGGTTCGGGGAGGGCGCGGCGGTCGAGTTTGCCGTTCGGCGTGAGGGGAAGGGCGTCGAGTTCGACGAACGCGCCGGGGATCTGGTGGGGCGGCAGGACGGTGGCCAGGGCGGTGCGCAGGGCGGCGGGGTCGAGGCTGTCGCCGACCACGTACGCCGCGAGGGTGTCGCCGCGGGCGGTCACCGCCGTCTGCGCGACGCCGGGGAGGGCGAGGAGGGCGGATTCGATCTCGCCGGGTTCGATGCGGTAGCCGCGTACCTTCACCTGATCGTCGATCCGCCCCAGGAACTCCAGCGCCCCGTCGGGACGCCGCCGCACCAGGTCGCCGGTGCGGTAGCGGCGGGCGCCGGGCGGGCCGTCGGGGTCCGGGACGAAGGCGCGGGCGGTGGCGCCGGGGCGGCCCAGATAGCCGTCCGTGACGCCCGCTCCGCCGATCACCAGCTCGCCGGGGGTGCCGGGCGGTACGGGGGCGCCGTGGCGGTCCAGGACGGCGACCGTCGTGGCGCCGAGGGGGCGGCCGATGGGGGGACGGCGGACGGCGTCGTCGGCGCCGAGGTCGGCGGTCGTGGCGATGATCGTCGTCTCGGTGGGCCCGTACGAGTTGATCAGCCGTACGCCGTTCCCGAACCGCTCCCGCCACGCCGCGACGGCCTCCGGCCGCACCTGGTCGGCGCCGAGGATCAGCAGGCGCAGGGTCTTGGGCCAGGGCGTCTCGTCGAGGTCGGCGACGAGGTGGTGCCAGTACGGGGTCGGCAGGTCGATCACCGTCACGCCGTCCGCGTACGGCTCGGCGAGCTGGTCGGGGAGCGCGGCGCCGGGGCGGGCGCTGATCAGGACGGCGCCGGTGGCGAGGGCGGGGAAGATCTCCTCGGCGCTGGTGTCGAAGGAGAGGGTGGCGTACTGCAGGACGCGGTCGGCCTCCGTGAGCCCGTATCCGTCGCGCATCCAGGCGACGCGGGCGGCGAGCGCGCGGTGCGGGACGAGGACGCCCTTGGGGGTGCCGGTGGAGCCGGAGGTGTAGATGAGGTAGGCGGGGTCGTCGGGGGCGGCGGGGGTCTCTTTGAGCTCTCTTGAATCCGAATCGTCGTCCGTCCCGACCGCCAGCACCGGGATCCCGGCGTCCACCCCCTCGACCGGCGCCCCGTCCGGCGTGAGGAGCAGCGACGCCCCGCTGTCCGCGAGCATGAACGCCAGCCGCGACGCCGGGTAGTCGGGGTCCAGCGGCAGATACCCGGCGCCCAGCCGCCAGGCGGCCAGCATGGCGACGACGGCGCGGGGCCCGCGCGGGAGGCAGAAGGCGACGAGGTCACCGCGGGCGACCCCGTGGGCGGCGAGGCGGTGCGCGAGGGCGCGGGAGGCGGCGGCGAGTTCGCCGCGGGTGAGGGTCTCGTCGGGGCCGGCGATCGCGGTGGCGTCGGGGCGGTCGGCGGCGGCGCGGTCGATCGCCTCGAGGACGGTGGGGGTGTACGGGGCGAGCTGAGGCCCGTACGACTCGGCGGCGAGGAGCTTCTCCTCGTCGGCGTCCAGCAGCGGCAGCCGGTGCACGGGGGTCGCCGGGTCGGCGAGGGCGGCGCGCAGGAGGGTCTCGAAGCGGGCGGCGTAGGCGGCGGCGGTCGATTCGTCGAGCAGATCGGTGCGGTAGCCGAAGATGGCGTGGAGGTCGTCTCCGTCGGGCCGTACGTCGACGCCGAGTTCGAATTTGGCGGCGGTGTGTCCGCCGTCGATTTCCGTACACGTCAGATCGGCGAACCGCTCCTCGCCGAGCGCGCCTCCCGCGTGGGTGTGGACGGCGAGCATCGTCTGGAAAACGGGCGTCCGTCCGGCGTCGCGGTCGGGGCGCAGTTCGTCGGTCAGCCGCTCGAAGGGGATACGACGGTGGGTGAGGGCGCGCATCCACTCGCCGCGGATGCTTCGCAGGAGGGCGTCGAAGGTGGGCGCCCCCGTGAAGTCGGCGCGCAGCACGAGAGCGGACGAGAAGTAACCGACCGTCCGCTCGCTCTCGACGGTGTCCCGGGCGGCGGTCGGTACGCCGACGCAGAAGTCGTCCTGTCCGGTGCAGCGGTGGAGCAGCGTCTGGTACGCGGCGGCGAGCACCATGAACGGCGTCACCCGCCTGCCCCGCGCGAACACCTCCAGCTCCGCCCCCAGCCCCCGCAGCACCCGGGTGTGGTACGCCCCGCCGCTGCTCGGCTCGTCGGTCCGTGGCCGGTCGAGGGGCAGCTCCAACGGGAGTGCGCCGGCGAGCCGTTCGCGCCAGTAGTCGAGCGCCTGTACGGCCTCGGGACCGTCGAGCCAGTCCCGCTCGGCGGCGGCATGCGTCAGGAAGGAGGGGGGCGGGGGGAGTTCGGCGGTGCGTCCCTCGCGGTGGGCGGCGTAGTGCTCGGCGAGCTCCGCCCGCAGCAGGCCGAGGGACCATCCGTCGGCGACGATGTGGTGCAGCACGAGGGAGAGCAGGTGCTCGTCGTCGGCGGTGCGCAGGAGGCCGGCTCGTACGAGGGGTCCCTCCGCCAGGTCGAAGGCGAAGTTGCTCATCGCGGCGAGCAGGGCATCCGTCTCGCCCGCGGGCCGCCCCCGCAGATCGCGCTCGTCGAGCTGTACGGGAGCGGGCGGGTCGACCACGACGGACGGCCGTCCGTCCTCGGCGGGGAAGCGGCTGCGCAGTGCCTCGTGCCGCGCGACGACGGCGTCGAGGGCGGCGCGCATCGCGGCGGGATCCAGCGCCCCGCCGAAGCGCAGCACGAGGGGGATGTTGTACGCGGGGTCCCCCGGCTCCAACTGGTCCAGAAACCACAGGCGTTCCTGCCCCACGGACAGCACGGCGGTGTCGTCGGCCACCGCTTCCGCCGCGGTGTTCCCGGTAGACACGAATGGAACTCCTGTTCGATCCAGGGTGGTACGCCGACCGGGGCCCGCACCACGAACCCCGGCGCAGCCGGTTCACACACAACCCGCTTGCGACAGTGACGCGTTCGGGAGTTGAGGGGCGCCTTGATGGGGCTGCCGCGACAGCACGGATGCTATGGAGCGATCACCCGTGGGGTCAATGGTCTGGACTAATTACCTGATGTGGCCATGGGCCAGGGAAGCCCCAGTTCAGACCGTATGCAACCGCATACGGAGCGGAGTCGTCGCTGGCCCTTGGCTGTCGCGGGGCCGCCCCTGCCGAAGCGTGCGGCAGGTGTCGCCGGATGCGCTGGGGGATCGTCTTCGACATCGGCGAGTTCATCGGCCACCTCACCCGGTGGATACCGGAACTCGCCGGGCCGTCACGGCTTCGCGGGCGACAGCTTCCGGCACATCCTGATCCCCGGCGATCTCAGCCATGCGAAACCGGACCCGGAAATCGGGGCCGCAGCCCGTGAAGCCGAGCAGGAGATCGCGGCTTCCCTGGCCTCGCAGGCCCATCCACCTGCCGTTTCATCGCCTCCACGTCTCCCCCGACAGCATTCCCGCAATTCGAACTCAGATCGGTTGCGGGGCCATTGGTCCCGACCCGAAGGACCTGTGGCTCACGATTCCCCACACCCCACCATGCCAATGTGCGACGGCAATACAGACCACCCGAAATTCGTGGGCCCCACAAGCCGACGAGAACGGACCGCACATGTCACCCATGACACCCCTGCCCCCGTCCCCCGGATACCCCGTCCACCGCCCACGGCACCGCCGTTCCGCCTGGGTAACGGCAGCCCTGATAGTTCTCCCGCCCCTCGGCTGGTTACTCGCCGGGCTGAAGCGCGAATGGACGATCAAGCACCGCGTGCTCGTCATCACCGCCTCAGCCCTGTGGTTCGCCCTGGTCCTCCCGACAGGCGGCGACCCCAAGCCCCCGGAAAGCAAGGCCCCCGCCCCGAAGCCCACGCCCTCGACCGCGCCGCCGGCCCCCACCACCGCAGAGCCCCAACCCACAACACCCCCGCGGATGCCCACCGTCACCGGCCGGTCCTACGACGAAGCATCCACCGCCCTCACGGCACGCGGAGTCACGGACATCAGCCTGACCAGCGCATACACCGACGTCACCCTCCCGTCCGCCCCGACCGACTGGACCGTCTGCTTCCAGACCCCGGCCCCCGACACGACCATCGACAACCCGCAGACAACCTCGGCCAACCTGGCCCTCGTACACCCGACGGGCACCCGCCGCAACCCGCCCCCGAGCCCCACCACCAACCCGGTGGACGAAGCCCCGCCCAGCGTCTACTACGCGAACTGCGCAGCCGTACGAGCAGCCGGCCAGGCCCCCCTGTACAGGGGCGAACCCGGCTACAGGCCCGCCCTGGATCGCGACAACGACGGCACCGCCTGCGACACGTGAGGCCACACATCGCAGTGGACGGGTCAGGCACCGACCCGTCCCGCGATCCGCCGCCGGAAGTGCGGGCACTCCGCGACGTCCTCGTGCGCGCAGTCCAGGCCACCCTCGACCGTGATCGACGCGGACGACGCGGCCCTCACCCGTACGATCGTGCACGCCCGCGCCGACCTCCCCGGGCCGGCCGCCGGTACCGCGGCCTGCTCCTCGACGGCGGCTTCGAGGACGTCACGGTCGAGGCGCACACCGGCGTGTTCACCGACCCCGCCATGCTGTCGCTGCTCACCCGGCTCGCCGAACCGGCCTGCGCGAGCGGCGCCGTCGACCGCGACCGGGCCGACGCCTGGCTCGACGAACAGCGCCACCGGGCCGATACGGGGCGCCTGCTCATCGCCGTCCCGGTCTTCCTGGCCGCCGCTTCCTCCCCTTCGCACTCCGGCGGGCGGCCTTGACCGGAAACGCCCGATGGCCCAGCCGCCGGAGTTCCTCCAGCCCCGCCCGGTCCGGGTGTGCGGAGTCCAGCGCGGCGGCGAGCGCGTCGCGGACCTCGGGTCCCTGGGCCCGCAGAGCCTCCTCCGCACCGGTGCCGCCGCCCGCGAGCTCCACGAGCTGCAACAGGCTCTCGGCGAGCACGAGCAGATGTTCCCCGTCGGTCATGTCCGCGGGGAGCAGCAGATCACGGTGGACCAGCGCGCTCAGCACAAGTGGCGCGAGCCGGGCGTCGCCCCGCAGCCCGCGCAGCAGACGCTCGCCGTCGGGCAGCGCGGTCAGCAGCACGTCGAGCATCGCCTGCGCACGGGTACGGAAGACCATGACGGCTACGGCATCGGTGAGCTGCCGCAACGCCGCGTCTCGCGCACCGTGGGCCGCGAGCCATCCTGCCAGTTCCGTACGGGCGGAGTCCGGGTTGTAGTCGTCGGCCAGCACCCCCAGCAGACCGGCCGCCGGCGCCTGGGCCAGCTCCCCGACCAGCGGCGCGTCCCGGCCGGCCACCAGAAGGCGGCGGCGCAGGGCGTGGGTGCCCAGCTCGGTGAGGCGGATGAGCTCGACCGGTCCGGCCGCGAGTTCCTCGCGCCGGACCCGGTCCCGTGCGTCCGCGTCCTCGTCCCGCGGCTCGCCCCCGGCACCCAGCAGCTCCGCGAGCTCCGCCGGCAGGCCCGGGGGAAGTCCGTCCCCGGGGCCGGACAGGTCGACGTCCAGAAACACCGGATCGGCTGTTCCATGCTCCCGTTCGATCGCGCCGAAGTCCTCCAGCACGTCGAGGACGGTGTGCAGATCCCGGTCGGCGTGGTCGAACCACATGCGGTGCCCCAGGCCGGCCCCGCTGTCGGAACCGATGTCGAAGCGGGCCCGGTAGGCCAGATGCACGGAGTCACGCAGATGCGGCCAGGGCATCGGGTGCGGAAGGCTGTACAACGTGTTCAGCACGTCCTCCAGCACCGCCTCGTAGGCGTCGAACAGCATCGACTCCATGTGCCACCCGCTGCGTGCCCCGATCAGCGCCTGACGCAGCTCGAAGAACGCGTCGAAGGCGGCCGACCACAGCCGCAGCGGATCGGCCAGCACCGCCCGGGCCTTGGCGACCGCGTACAGCCGCCCCTTGACGACCCGCACCAACCGCGCCTTCTTCGCCCACTCGACCAGCAACCCCAGCCGCGGCAGATCCGCCGAGGAACGCACCCCCTCGGTCTTGTCACCGGTCCCCAGTGCCTCCACCAGCGCTCGCGCGTCGGCCATCCGCAGCCGGCCCGCCCCCGTCACCGCGCGTCCGTCGCGTCCCGCCCACTCGGCCAGCCCGCGCAACTGCGCCACAACGGCGGACGCCCCGGCCCGCCGGCGCAGTTCGTCGTCCGGCGGCAGCACCACGGGCAGCTGGGGCTCGGCCCGTACCGCACCGGCCAGTCCCCGGCCGGTGAGTCGCCGCTCCATGATCGCGTCGAGGGTGTGCTGCTCGAAGTCGGCCTCGCCGGCCTGCACCCGGTCCGCGAATCGCTGCATGGCCGCGTCGTTCAGTACGTCCACGCCCTGCCCGGCGGCAGTCATCGTCCAGAACTTCGCCAGACCCCAACGGGAGGGGTCCTCCATCGCCGCCGGATACCGGTCGGCCGCCGCGTCCACCGCGGCGAGGGACTCCTCGAGTACGGGACCGCGCGGATCCGCCAGCCGCATCGCGTGCAGGAAGCGCACCAGCGTACGCACCGTCCCCGGCCCGTCACCGGGCTCTTCCCCGGGAAGCTCGGTGACCCGCTCCGGCAGCCAGGACAACAGCAGTTCGTCCACGTGCCGCGGCTCCCACAGCCCGAGCCGCCCGTCGACGGTGCCCTCGTGCCGGTACTCCAGCGCCGCCTCCGCCAGAAACGCGTCCACGGGCAGCCGCTGCTCCTCGGCCCACCGCACGAGCCGGTCGACGAACAGCTCACAGCCCGCCTCGAACTCTTCCCCGGCATCGGCCTCGAACGTCATCCGCATGAACCCGCCCGCCCAACATGTCCGCCTCTGAATTCCGCAGACACGCTATCGCCGGGCGAGGGCCCCCGGTTCGGCCGGGCAAAAGGTCACCCCTCCGTGGCTGTACGTGACGCCCGGCTACCGTCGCGGCAGATGCCGCGCCAACAGCTCCGCGAGATGCTCCCCCCGCCGATCGGTCAGATCCCGCAGCTGCGTCCGGCAGCTGAACCCGTCCGCCAGCACCACCCCGTCGGCGGACGTCTCCCCCACCGCCGGCAGCAGCTGCTGCCCCGCGACCGCCACGGACACGTCGTGATGCCCCTTCTCCACCCCGAAGTTCCCCGCCAGCCCGCAGCACCCCCCGATCCGCCGCACATCCGCCCCCGCGTCCCGCAGCAACGAGGCATCCGCCTCCCACCCCATCACCGCATGGTGGTGACAGTGCGGCTGCGCGAAGCCCGAGACGTCCCCCAGGTCCGGCGCCACCCACCCCTCCGTCGCCGTCAGCACCTCCGCCAGCGTCCGCGTGGCCGAGGCCACCTCCCGGGCCGCATCCGCCTCGGAACCGGAGAGCAGCTCCGCCGCATCCGCCCGCAGCACCCCGGTGCACGACGGCTCCATCCCGACGACGAGCGCCCCCCGCCGTACATGCGGAAGCAGCGCGGCCACCGTCCGCCGCAGCTGCGCGCGAGCACCATCAAGCTGACCCGTCGAGATCCACGTGATCCCACAGCACACCGGCTCGGAAGTCACCGCCACCCGATAGCCCGCGTCCTCCAGCACGGCCACCGTCGCCCGCCCCACCTCAGGCGAAAAACCGTCCGTAAAGCTGTCGACGAACAGCACCACTTCCCCACGATCCCCCGCCCCAACCACCCGCCGCGAAGCGAACCACCGCCGGAACGGAACGGGAGCGAACGACGGCAGCCCCCGCCGCGCATCGATCCCGGCGGACCACGCGACGAACGGCCGCAAGGAAGACAGAGCCCGATTGGCCAAACGCGTCAAGAAGGACGACCGCCCCACCAGCCGCGTCCACCGCGGCAGCCACCCCAAGGCGTAATGCGACCGCGGCCGCAGCCGCCGGCGATACCGCTGATGCAACGCCTCCGCCTTGTACGCCGCCATATCCACCCCCGTCGGACAGTCGGACGCACACCCCTTGCACGACAGGCACAGGTCCAGCACATCGTGCAGCGCGGAGGACCGCCACGGATCCGACCCGAGATGCCCGGAGACGGCGTCCTGCAGCACCCGCGCCCGCCCCCGCGTCGAATCCTTCTCCTCCCGTGTCGCCTGATACGACGGACACATCACGCCACCGGAGTCGGCGCGGCACTTCCCGACCCCCGTACACCGATGCACGGCCCGCGACAGATCCCCCCGGTTCTCCCCGTACGCAAAGGCCAAAGGCAGCTCAGCCCTCGAAAGCGAACGGGGCACCCGCAGATCAGCAGTAACCGGAGCGGGCCGGACGATCACGCCGGGATTGAGCACGTCATCGGGGTCGAACAGCCCCTTCACCCGCCCGCACAGCGCCAGCGCCTCCGGCGAGTACATGTGCGACAGCAGCTCGCTCCGTGCCCGCCCGTCCCCGTGCTCGCCGGACACGCTGCCGCCGTGGCGGGCGGCGAGGGCGGCGGCGTCGTACAGGAAGTCGCGGAAGACGGTCGTACCGCCGGGGCGGTCGAGGGGGAAGTCGATCCGGATGTGCACGCAGCCGTCCCCGAAGTGCCCGTACGGCACCCCCGTCAGCCGGTGCTCCCCCATCAGCGCCTCGAACTCCCGCAGATACGTCCCCAGCCGCTCCGGCGGTACGGCCGCGTCCTCCCACCCGGCGTGGGCGGGCTCGCCGGCCTCCGTACGGGCGGCGAGCCCGGAGCCGTCCTCGCGGATGCGCCACAGGGCGGCGGCCCGGGCGGCGTCGGCGACGACCATGGAGTCGAGGGCCCCGGAGTCGGCGACGACCCGCCGCGCGACGGCGGCCAGCTCGCCCGGGTCGTCGCCGGCGAGCTCGACGAGGAGCCAGCCGGAGCCGCGCGGCAGGGGCGGTACGGCGTGGGGGCCGCGGCGGTTTCGTACGACGTCGGTGATCCGCGCGTCGAGGCCCTCGCAGGCGACGGGGTGGTGCGGGAGGAGGGCGGGGACGGCGTCGGCGGCGTGGGCCATGGAGTCGTAGCCGAGGACGACGAGGAGCTGGGCGGGGGCCTCGCGGACCATGCGCAGCCGGGCGCCGAGGGTGAGGGCGAGGGTGCCTTCGCTGCCCACGAGGGCGCGGGGGACGTCGAACTGGTGCTCGGGCAGGAGGTGTTCGAGGGAGTAGCCGGAGACCTGACGGGTGAAACGCCCGAACTCGGTCCGCAGCAGCGCCAGATGATCCCCGGCCAGGGCACGCAGGCTGTCCAGCAGCGGGTCCCCGGTGGTCGGAGAGGGCATCGCGCCCAGGCGCAGCCGCTCGCCGGAGCCGGTGACGACGTCGAGCCCGAGGACGTTGTCGCTGGTCCGCCCGTACCCCAGGGCCCGCGAGCCGCAGGCGTTGTTGCCGATCATGCCGCCGAGGGTGGCCCGGTTACGGGTCGACGGATCGGGCCCGAACCGCAGCCCGTCCCGCCCCGCGACGGCGTGCAGCTCCGACTGCACGACGCCGGGCTCGACCAGCGCGGTCCCGGCGTCGGGGTCGATCTCCAGCACCCGGTTCAGATGCCGGCTGACGTCGACGACGACCCCGGGCCCGACGGCGTTCCCGGCGATGGAGGTCCCCGCGCCGCGCATCGTCAGCGGCACCCCGTACTCCCGGCACACGGCGAGGATCGCCGGCAGCTCACCGACCTCCCGCGGCACCGCGACGGCCATCGGCGCGACGCGGTAGAGGGAGGCGTCGGAGGAGTACAACGACCGCGCCAGCACGCTGTCGTCCACCCCGCTGACCCCGGCCCGCCGCAACGCCTCCGTCAGGTCCCCGGCATCCACCATCACGTACCTCCGTCGCGTACAGCGCCTGGACCAGCAGTTTCGCATCCGCTGCCCCGGGGGTCCGGACACGAAACAGCGGGTACCACCCCGACCCCGGGGCGATACCCGCTCGCGTCGACAGACCGGATCAGCCCCGCAGAGCCACCGTCACCGCCGCCGACTCCCGGACGGTGTCCTGGAAGCCGTCCAGCGTCCCGGTCACCTCGACCGTGACCCGCTTCCCGCGCTCGTGACCGGTCAGTTCGTACGTCGCGCCCGTGGCGATCGGCTTTCCGTCGGCCAGCCAGCGGTACCAGAACGCCGCGCCCGGCGTCCACTCGCCCGCGTCGACCGCGAGGACCACACCGGCCTTGACGCGGTTCTTCCCGTCCGTCGAAAGGACCGCAGGCGCCGAGGCCGCCAGATGCGGGTTGACCAGGGTGAACGTCACCGACGTCACGTTCCCCTCGACGTCGTACACGTCAAGGGTGTTCTCCCCGACGACCGCGCCGCGTTCCCCGCGGACGATGCCGTCGAACGAGGTGACAGCGGCGTCGGAGAGGTCCGTGACCGTCCCGTTGAGGACCGCCTTGTCGACCCCGCCCGCGTCGCGCAGCTCGAACGAGATCGTCTCGTACGTCTGCTCGACACCGTCCTTGACCACAACGGTCGGTGCCACGGTGTCGATGCCCAGGTCACAGTCGATCGTGCCGACCCAGAGCGAATGCCCCTCGTTGTTGCCGTCGTCCGAACGGATGACCTGCTTCTGCCCGGCGACGCAGGTCGAGTCGGGCATGAGCACGAAGCCCTCGAGGTTACGGTCGGCCAGACCGGCCGGGCGGTCGTAGATCCGGTCGCTCACGAAGGCGCCGGAAGCACCCAGCTTCAGCAGCACCGTCGATCCCGCGCTGGAGTTGTCGGCGACGGCCCACAGCCGGTTGTTGTCGGCGTCCCACTGGGTGTCCGCGATGTTCGGCATGCCCGTGGCGATGTCGGCGAGGCGGTGGCTCGTACCGTCGTCGCCGAGGACGTACGCGTAGATGTGGCCGTTCTTCTCGAGCGCGAGGAAGAACACGCCGCCGCCGTGCGCGGGGTAGTCCGCCGGGTCGTACGCCGCGCCGGTCGACTCGTCGCGGAAGCGGCCCGCCAGCGCCTCGTCGGGCACATAGGTGATGCCCTCGAAGCCGAGGTTCGCGTCGTCGGAGTCGCCCGGGCTCAGCACTCCCGCGAAGTCCGCGGTGAGGTCCCAGCTGTCCGTCGGGGTCAGCGTCGGGCCGGAGGCGTTCGGGTCGAAGCGCAGGACGCTGTCGAGGGCGACGTTCTTGTTCGCGTTGTCGCGCTCGGTCGTCACGAAGAGGCCGCCGTCGGCGGTCGTGATGCCCTCGGTGTCGGGCTGGCCGGAGCCGTCCGCGAAGACGGTCGCCTTGCCGGCGGTGGCCGCCGGGTCGGCCGTGCCCCAGCCGTTGTCGGTCGCGGGGACCCAGAGGCCGGCGGCGTCGCGGTGCAGCTTGTAGATGCGGTTCTTGTTCTTGACCGCCCACAGCGTGGCGGGGTCGGCCGGGTCGACGTCGAGCCCGGAGACGTCCTGGCCGGACGCCGAGGTGACGAAGCCGCACTCGGTGTCCGCGGCGGTCCAGGCCACGCCGCCCGGCCACGCGATGCCACCGGGGACGGCGGGGCCGCTGCCGGTCGGGGCCTCGGTCTGGCAGTCGACGCCGCCGGGGGGCGTGCCGGGGTCGCCGGGGGGCGTGCCGGGGGCGGACGAGAAGCGGCTCATGCCGGGGGAGCCGATGTAGCCGCCGGTGGAGGCCCAGCTGCTCTCCGCGTCGCCGACGGTCGAGCGGGTCCACGCGGCGGCGTCGTCCGCGCCGATCACGTCCGCGCTCGACGGCCAGGCGCTGGCGGTGTCGGTACGGGGGCCTCTGCCGGACTCGTCGCCGTAGGTGAGGGTGTCCTGGAGGGTGCCGGAGGCGTCGTAGAGGTTGATCGCGTCGGCGCGGCCGAGGTTCGTGGTGTTGCCGCCGACGACCTTCACAGTGTCCGCGAGCCTCCACTGCGTACGGAACGCGTCCGCGGACGCCTCGCTGAGGAGGAACGACTCGCCGGCCGCGATCGTCCCCGCCGGACTCAGGCTCACGTCGCCGGGCGTCGCGCCGCTGTCCGAGAACGACCACCCCGTCATGTCGGCGGGGGCGTCGCCGAGGTTCGTGAACTCCACGAACTCCGAGCCGTTGTACTCCCACTCCGTGATCTTCACGTCCGGCGCCCCGGCCGCTACGGCCGTCCCGCTCAGGGCGCTCGCGGCGCCGCCCATCAACGCGGTCGTCGCGACCGCGGCGGCCAGCCTTCTTCTTCTCGTACCCACGTCACATCCCTGTCCTGACAACAACGCGCTGCAGTGCGCCTGACGAGACTCACGCCATCCGGCAACGGGCGGCTGAACCGCGCCCGCCGGTGGGGTGAACAACCCCGAAGTCCCGGTGGCGGCTTCGCGCCAGACGTTTCTCCCGTCACACTGGGCATGTTCAGGTCAACGGAGGCGATCCCTCCGACCCGCCTACTCCGAAAGGTCCCCCGCCGATGAAACGCAGTCTGCGCGCACTCGTGGGGGCGGCAGCCGCCGCCCTCGCGCTGGCCACGCTCGCCGCACCCCCCGCCGCGCACGCCGCCACCACCGCCACGGTCCCGTCCCAGGGATCGCCGACCCAGCTCGACGTCGGCAACTACAACATCGAGTGGTTCGGCGCACCCGACATGGGCCCGACCAACGAGGCGCTGCAGCAGCAGAACGTCCGCGACGTCATGGCCGGCGCCGACATGGACGTATGGGGCCTCGAGGAGGTCGTCAGCACCTCGGCGTTCAACTCGCTCGTCGCCGGAATGCCCGGCTTCACCGGCATCGTGGCGAACGACTCGCGGGTGACGAACGGGGCGGCGTACTACTCCGACTTCAACAACACCGAGCAGAAGGTCGCGCTCGTCTGGCGCAGCAGCGTGGCGAGCCTGGTGAGCGCGAAGGTCATCCTGACCGCGCAGAACAGCGTCTTCGCCGGCCGCCCGCCGGTGGAGTTCAAGCTGCGCGGCACCTTCGACGGCGTCTCCCGTGACCTGATCTTCATCGTCATGCACGCGAAGGCCGGCTCGGACACGGCCGCCTGGAACCAGCGCGACCCCGCGTCGCAGGCGCTCAAGTCCTACCTCGACACGACCTACCCGACGCAGGACGTCTTCGTCATCGGCGACTGGAACGACGACGTCGACACGTCGATCACATCGGGGAAGGCGTCCCCGTACGCGAACTTCGTGAGTGACACCGCGCGCTACGGCTTCCCGACCCGCGCCCTCTCCCTGGCCGGGGTGGCCTCGACGACGAGCTACCCGGACTTCATCGACCACCAGCTGGGCACCAACGAGGTCTACGCGAGGTACGTCGCGGGTACGGCGAAGGCGTTCCAGCCGCAGGCGTACATACCGAACTACGCCTCCACCACCACCGACCACTACCCGGTGATGGCCCGCTACAACTTCGTCACCGGCGGCGGGGGCGGCACCGACCCGGCGGGGGTCATCCTCAACGAGGTCCTGGCCAACGAGCCCGGCAGCAACACCGCCGGCGAGGGCGTCGAACTGGTGAACACCGGCAGCACCTCGATCAGCCTGGCGGGCTGGACCCTCCGCGACGGCACGGCCCTGCGCCACACCTTCGCCTCCGGCACGACACTCCAGCCCGGAAAGGCGCTCACGGTCTTCGGCGGCTCCTCTGCCATCCCCTCGGGCATCACGGCGGTGGCGGCGAGCACCGGCGACCTCAACCTGGCCAACGGCGGCGACTCGGTGATCCTGCGGGACGCGTCGGGGGCGACGGTCCAGTCGCTGACGTACTCCTCGACGCTGGCGAGCACGGACGGCGTGTCGATCAACCGCAGCCCGGACGTGAGCGCGACGGGCACGTGGGTGAAGCACAACACGATCAGCTCCCTGCTCCAGTCCCTCGGCCGCCGCGCGAACGGCACGGCGTTCTGACGCCGATGCCGGGGACCGCTACGTACGGCGGTCCCCGGCATCGGTCGCGTCAGCAGTAGAGGTTCGCGCCCGGCGTCACGCCGAGGATCGCGGTGAACCGGATGTACGCGTCGACCCGGCTCTGGACCTGTGCCGGGTTACGGCCGTCGCACTCCAGGGAGCCGTTGATGGAGCGGATCGTCTGGCCGAAGCCCGCCCCGTTGACCATGGCGTTGTGGGGGGTCATCGAGCCGGGACCGGTCTGGGTGTTCCAGTACCAAAGGCCCGTCATCATCGCGACGGCCGGATCGGTCTCGACCCGCCAGGGGTTGTTCAGGAGGTCGATGCCGAGGGCGTCGCCGGCGGCCTTGTAGTTGAAGTTCCAGCTCAGCTGGATGGGGCCGCGACCGTAGTAGGCGGCCTGGCCGGCGGGGCAGCCGTAGGGCTGGTTCCAGTCGCAGTAGTGCGGGTAGTTGGCGGTGTTCTGCTCGACGATGTACACGAGACCGCCCGTCTCGTGGTTCACGTTGGCGAGGAAGGCCGCCGCCTCCTGCTTGCGCACGGTGTCGCTGCCGGTGCCCGCGAAGGCCGGGTACTTCTTGCCGGCGGCGACCAGACCGGCGTACGTGTAGAAGGGGTTCCGGTTCGGGAACATCTGGTTGAACTGGGCCTCCGACACCACGAACCCGGACGGCGTACCGCCGCCGCTCGCGGGCGCGTTCCACTTCTGGTTCGCCGCGCCGGTGCAGCTCCAGATCTGCAGCCGGGTGCCGTCGGCGCTGGAGTTGTCCCGGACGTCCAGACACTTGTTCGCCGCCGGGTTGACGATGTCGTGCGCGGCGGTGACGACCCACTTCTGGTTGGCCCCGCCGGTGCAGTCCCACAGCTGGACGGCCGCGCCGTCGCCGGTGCCGCGATCCACGACGTCAAGACACTTCCCGAGAGCACGAAGGCTCCCGTCACCGGGATTGGACCACCGCTGCGCGCTGGTCCCGTTGCAGGTGTAGAGCTGAACGGCGGTGCCGTTGGCGCTGCTGGCGGCCGCCACGTCGACGCACTTGCCGGCGAGCCCGGTGATGGAACCGTCGGCGGCCTCGGCGGGCGCCGCGGTGAAGAGGGCGGACAGTACGGCCGTAAGTGCGGTCAGGGCCAGGGCCCTTCCGGAGAATCTGCGTATACGCATGGAGGGGGACACGCTCCTCGGTGGGGGGACAGGGGGTGTCGCGCGACGTGAAGTTAAAGGTCTGGACCACCATGCGTCAAGGGTTGAAGTAAGTATTGAAGGAAGGGAGTACGGCGACAACCCACCCGGAAACCGGGTAGCCGCGCACCGACGCCTCACCGTGTGCCGCTACGGACGAGGCCGAACACCTTGCCCAGCCTTGACAGTGCCACCTTGCTCGACGGCGGTACGTTGGCCGGCCCCCGGAAGCGCCTGATCAGCGCACCGGACTCCGATCGGAGATCATCGATCCGGCCGGGACGTGACCTGATGGCCCCCGCGGATAGATTCCCGTCGTGATCCACGACGAAGACACTCTCGCTGCCGAACTCGACCGGGTCCGCCGACGCCCCCCGGCCGGCTCCGCGCCCCCGGTGCCGGCTGCCTTCACGGCGGAGGTGTCCTCGGGCACCCCGGAGGAATACGCCGCCCGGGTACGGGAGGTCCTCGCCGCGGTGCTGGAGCTGGCGTGCACGGTGGAATTCGGCGACGAGGACCTGCCGGAGGACACCATTCCGTCATGGTTCGTCTCCGCCTCCGGGGACACCTATTCCGCCCGGACCGGCGGAGAGCCCTGGTCCCAGCAGAACTGGCTGTTCCGCTTCCACCCGGACGAGGAATCCCGCGGCTGGCAGTTCTGGGACGTGGTCCCTGCGGGCCCGTCGCAGGTCCGCGTACTGGTCGACAGCTGGGGCGAGTCGTTCTTCGGCAGCCTGGAACTCCAATGGCTGCTGTACGCCGCCGGGGCATCCGGGGTCAAGGGCCCAAACCTGCTCCGGACACGCTCCTGAGCCCGGCCCCGGGGCGCGACCGTCGAGTGGCCCACTCCGCGCCTTCGGGGCGGCCGGATCGGCTACGGGCGGGGGCCGTTCACCCGATACGTCAGTCCTCATCGGGTACGGGGATCCGGGCCCCCCGACTCTCGGCGACCCGGTGTACGGCGCGCAGCGACTCGGCCATACGGGCCACGAGGTAGCGGAGCTGGGGGAGGGTGGTCGGGCCGTGATCGAGCATGTCGGCGGCATGTCCGATCAGTTCGGCGGCCATGATGAGCTGCACCCGCTCGACATCATCCGCGACCCGGGACACCTGCCCCTTCCCGTCCCCGAGGAGATAGCAGGGCTTGCCCTCCGGCGTGGTCCAGGGCAACAGCCGCCCGCCGCTCACGCGGGCACCTCCATCCCGTGAATCACCCGCGGCCCGGCGTCCACGCCGTGCACGGCGAGCCACAGCTCCAGCCGCCGGGCCCGCTGCCGCCGGGCCTCGGCGCGGTGCTCGTGGGCGAAGACGTAGGGGCGTACGCGCGGCGGGGTGAGGTCCGGGGCGGGCGGAGGCGGCTGCGGGATGGCTGTGGGACGTGGGTCGTGGGCTGCGGGTGGCGGCTCCGGGGCGGCGCGGCGGTGACGCCCTCGGCTCGGCCAGAGGAACCACAGCAGCGGTTCAAGAAGGGGGGCGATCAGGTCAAACACGTCTTCAACTCCTGTGTGGGGATCTCTTCGTCCGGTCGGCGATCGGCCGAGCCCTTGCGACAGCGGTGCGGACCACCGACGGATGGCATCGCTGTGTAGCGATCCACTCACAGAGTGAGACAACTCCTATTACGCTCACCAGGGGTGACGGTGTGACAAGGCTTCCGTCACATGGGAGGCACCGGATGTCGAACATCTACGGGAATTGGCTCAGGTCCCAGCGCGAGGCCCAAGGCCTCACCCAGCAAGAACTGGCGGACCTGGCACTCATGACCCGCTCGCACATCGCCCACATCGAGGCGGGCCGCCGCCTGCCGTCCAGGGAGGACGCCCGCCGCCTGGACAAGGCCCTGGGCACGGGAAACGTACTGGCCAGCTTCCTCCCGGACGAGGACGCGGCGGTCGCCGAGTACTTCGAAACAACGCGGCTGCTCGAACAACAGGCCACGATGATCCAGGAGTTCGCGCTGTCCTACGTGCCCGGCATCCTGCAGACAGCGTCGTACGCCCGTACAGTTTTCCGCTTGGCATTCCCCCCGCCGAGTGATGACGAGTGTGACAGGCTCGTCGTCACACGGCTCGAGCGCGCCAAGGTACTCGATGGGGCGCGCACGCCCGTAGTGTGGACGCTGCTGGATGAGGCAGTACTACGCCGCCCCGTCGGTGGAGCGACCGTCATGGCTGAACAGCTCAAGCATCTCGTCTGCTTGGTGGAGAGCGAACGTGTGCGCCTTCACGTTCTGCCGTTCGACCTGGGGTTTCACCCATTGCTGCCGGGCATGGTGACGCTGATGTCATTCGAGGACCAGCCACCGGTCGCCTACAGCGAAGGGGCAGCGATCGGCAAGCTGCACGACTCCCCGGACGTGGTCCAACGACTGCAAGGCGCATACGCTTTGGCCATGGGTGATGCGCTCCCATTGAGGGAGTCCCTCGCCGTCATGAATAGATACGCGGAGGAATACGAGCATCATGACTGAGCGCCTCATACCGTGCGCGGCCGTGTTGAACGGCTGGCGCAAGTCCTCCTACAGCAACAGCGAAGGAGGCAGCTGCCTCGAGATCCTGGACGGGCACGCGTCCGGCGTCCCAGTCCGCGATTCCAAAGACCCCAATGGTCCCGCGCTGGTCTTCCCACCAGATGCCTGGGCGTCGTTCGTAGAAGCCGTCAAACTCGGCCAGTTCCTTACCTGATCGGACATCCAGCGTCCCCCTCCCCCTGGGGCGAGGCTTCCTGGTCACCGGCTTCGTCCTCGACGAGGAGCGCGGGCCCCAGGGGTGGGGAGCCGAAGAGCGGTGGCCTCTACCTGGGACTGGTGTTCCTCGAGCGGCTGGGTTCCGTCGAGTTCGGTCGCGTCGTTGGCCACGTCAGCAACGACGTCAGTCGGCAGCTCTGTTCAGCAACGCTTCTATGCGGGCGCGGATGGACGTGGCCCGGGGGTCGGTATAAGGGGTCAGGTGGGTCAGGGCCTCGATCCAGTGGCCACGGGCGGTCTCGGGGTCCTCCGGGTGAACGGCTGCAGCCAGGTGGTCGAGTTCCAGGGCGAGTTGCCACGTGTCCCCCAGGTCGCGGTGAACGGCCGCGGCCTGGCGGTGGAAGGTGGTGGCCTCGCCGCGGCGGTCCATCGCCGCATACGTCTGGCCCGTGCCGCGCCAGGCCAGGGCTTCGCGGCTGCGGTCGCCGAGGCGTCGGTGGAGCATGGCGGAGCGCTGGTAGGAGGTCAGGGCGTCGCCGTGCTGGGCGGTGGTGCGCTGGATGTCGCCGAGGGTGAGGAGCCAGAAGCCTTCCCGGGTGTGGTCGCGGAGGGCGAGCGCGATATCGAGCGCCTCGTCGATGGATCGCCGGGCGGCATCCGTGTCGCCCTCTTCGAGTCGCAGGGCGGCCGCGATCCGAAGCAGGTTGCCTTCACCGCCACGATTGGCCAGGGCCCGGTGCGCGGCAAGCGCCTCGTCGATGACCGAGGCGGCCTCGGGCAGGCAGCCGGCGCTAAGGCGAGTGCTGGCGATGTTGGACAGCGCGGTGGCGGCTCGTTGACCATTTCCCAGGTCCCGGAAGACGGTCATGGCCTGCCCGAAATGCGTGTCCGCCAAGTCGAGTTCGCGCTGTCGTAGATGAATCAGGCCCATGAGGTTGAGGGCCTGGGCCTCGTCGTACCGGCTCTGCGAGCTGCGAGCCAATGTGACGGCTCGCCCCAGTGCGTCCAGGCCCTCGGAGAAATTGTTCAGGGCCCTGTGCGCGATGCCCATGTTGATAAGCAGTCGTGTCTGCGCTCTCTGATCCTCTCGTCTTGTCGCTGCCTCCAATCCGAATCGGCCCAGCTCCAGCCAGTCCCGCTCCGACGAGGAGGCGGGACGTGCGAACCACAGGATGGTGGCCAACTGCCCAGCCGTCCCGTCCATTCCGTTTCGGACGGCGTCGCGCACGGCGGGGAGGAAGTTGCCCTGTTCCCGTTCGGACCAGTCGACGGCGGCGTTGTAGTCGGTGAAGACGAGGGGCGTAACTTCCGGCAAGGGTTCAGGCAGTGGCAGATGGTCCTCTGATGGATAGAGCCACGTCTGGGCGGCATCGGCCGTGTGGAGGTACCAGCTCAGGACGCGTCGTCGCGCGGCTTGCCTTTGGTCGGACGACTCCTCTGCCTGCGCGAGGTCGGTGGCGTACGCGCGTAAGAGGTCATGGAACTCGTAACGGTCCGGGGCGGTCTGCTCCAGCAGGTGGGCCCCGACCAGATCGTCGAGTAGCTGGCGTGTTCGGCTGGGTGTGGCTTCGCCGAGGGCGGCGGCAGCGGGGAGGCTGAACGCCGCTCCAGGGTGCAGGCCAAGGAGGCGGAAGAGGCGTGCGGAATGCGCGGGTAGCGCACGGTAGGACCAGGTGAAGACCGAACGGATTGCCTCGGCCTCGTCATCGATGCCGGTGCTGAGAGCGTCCCAGAGGGCGGACTCGTCACGCAGATCGCTGATGAGATCGTCGAGTCGCATGTGCGGGTGGCTGGCGGCCCGTTCGGCGGCGATCCGCAGGGCAAGCGGCAGACGGGCGCACAGGCGCGCCAGTTCTGCGAGTTTGTCGCCGTCGTCCTCGGGTCGATAGCCCCTCGTGACCGCGCGCAGCAGAGCGACTGCCTCCAGCTCCGGAAGCGTGCCAAGGGTGATCCTTTGGGCGCCGTCACGCACCGAGAGACCTGCCAGGCGGCTGCGGCTGGTGACCACAACGAGGCTGTCTCCTCCGCCGGGGAGCAGCGGCCGGACTTGGCTGACCGTGGCCGCGTTGTCCAGGAGGATCAGGACCCGGCGGTCGGCGATCAGTGAGCGGTACATCGCTGCCGCGTCGTCAACGTCCTGGGGAACCTCGGCCGGGGCCACCCCCAGGGCCCGCAGGAAACGCTGAAGTGCCTGCGCGGCTGTGACTGGTTCTCCGGGATCGTACCCACGGAGATTGACGAAGAGCTGGCCGTCCGGGAACTGGTCCTTGACCTGGTGCGCCCAGTGCAGGACCAGCGAGGTTTTGCCCGCACCCGCCGTGCCGGCCACCACGTGAACGGAGACGACGACGCGCCCGCCGTTTCGGTCGGCAAGCACCGCGTTCAGCTGTCCCAATTCGTCGGAGCGGTTGACGAAGGTGTTCACGTCGGCCGGGAGCTGGCGTGGGACGGGTCCCGATCGCCCCGAGGCGGCGACGTGGTGGAAGTGGATGTCACCAGTGACGCTCCCGGCCTGAACGACATCACGAGACGACCCGGAGAGGTCGTTCCGCGAGTCTCCGGGTCGCCTGTTGCCCTCTGTAGGCACGTCGATCGATGTGCCCTGGTCAGGCCGCGGGCGGCGGAGGCAGGTCGGCCACGGCACGGTCGAAGTACGCCTGGACGTCCTCCGCAGCCGCGTACAGTTCCCGCAGATGCTCCGCCCAGTTCCCCACGATGCTGGGATCGGTGAAGCGAATCGCCCCGTCCGGTTGACCGGCAGCGGTGTACAGCACACGGTAGAGAACCCTGCTGTCCAGAAGGTTCAACTCCGGCAGCAACGCATCGCCCTCCGCGGCGGCGACCGCGGAAGCAGGCAGGACGCGAACGGAATGCCCGCATTCCGCGCTCAGTCGTAGCCAGTGCAGCTCCCACTGCACATACGGCGTCAGCGGCTCCTCAACCACACGGACACGATGAAAGACCGCCCCGCGCGCAGCTTCATCCCTGGCCCTTCGAACCAAGGCGTCACGGTCGGCCTCGAACAGCCGCAACACCGCCGGCCAGTCCCCCCGACGCAGCGCCTCCCGGCTGTCGTCGCCTGTCTCCTCGAAGTGCTGCAACCGCTCCAGTTTCCAGGACTCGCCATCGCGGATCGCGGCGCGCCGCCCCCGGAAGTCCCGCTTGTAGTCCTGGCGTGTGAGCCGCTCGCCCAGCTCGTCCGGGAGCCCAGGAGCGAGGAGATCAAGCATCGGGAATGTCCACCTTCGCCGCACTCAGCATGTTGCCCGGGATGACGACCAACGCCTCGTCCGGCCCCAGGTTCACCTCGCTCGGCAGGCGCGAACGGTAGTGCGCGGTGAGATCGCGGCCGATCACCGCAACGTCACCGTTGCTCAGCTGCCAGATGTCCGGGCATTCGTCGTCGTCCTTGGAGTTGCCCAACTCCGCCGCCGACTTACCGAGACGCTTGACGAATAACGCTGACGGATCGGCTTCCCACGCGCGGGCCACGACTGCCTCCAGTATCCACAGCATCACTGACAGTGTCCTCAACGATACCGGGGGCACCCGGATGCGTACATCAGGAAAGCCGCCAGTCCATGCAGCACTCCCCCAGCGGACGCGCGGACGTCCTGAGCTACCGCACGGGTGATCAGAGTCACACAGATGATGGGACGCAACCCCCTGTATCGACGACATCCGAACCGGAGTCGCCCGGGACGTCGCAAGGATCGGCCGAAGCCTTCAACTCTCCTGCACGGGGGAAACCGTGGGACTGGTGAAGGTGATGCCGGAGAAGTCCCGACCCTGGACCACCGGACCGTACTGAGTACCGCCACTGACCGTGTTGGTCACCGAGCCCTCGACCGACGCTGGAATCCGGCCACGCCACGAGTCCAGCGCGGCGGCGAACTCCGGGTCAACGGCCGCCCGTGCGGCGAGGGCAACACTCAACGCTTCTGCCCGTGCCAGTTCGGCTGGTGCCTCGGCCAGCGCCACCAACTCGGCCTCCCCGGATGCCGAGGCTCCCGCCTGCCCGCCGAACGGTCGCCGAACCAACTCACTCAGCGTCGCCCAGGCCTGCCGCCCCAGCTCGCCCCCGACCCCGCCTGCCAGCGCCGCCAGCACTCCCACCGATACCGGATCCAAGGGCGTCTCCTCGACTACACGTTCCCGGTCTCATTTCGACTGACCACGGTAGAGGCGAGACCATCCTCACCGCAGCCCGAATCTCTGAACCACCGGAAGCTCCTGAATGCCGCCCCGCGAGGGGCCAAGGACAGCCCAGAGGCCTAAGAAAGAAAAAACCCCAGGTCACGGTAAGTGAGTCCTGGGGTTCTCGGAGCCGCCTTCGGGATTCGAACCCGAGACCTACGCATTACGAGTGCGTTGCTCTGGCCATCTGAGCTAAGGCGGCGTGCGGCGTACGTCAGTGTGACTGCCGCGGCGTCGGTAAGTCTACACAGTTTCGGGGGGTGGTCCGTACGCCGGTGGGTGGGGGGCCGAGGGTGTCGTACGGGTCACATTCCGTTAGGTGCAGCGCTTGCCGTTCTTCGGGGCTTTGCCCGTGAGCAGGAACGTGTTGATCGTGCCGTCCACGCACGTGCTGCCCCGGACGTATGCCGTGTGGCCGTCGCCCTCGTATGTCAGGAGGACGCCCGAGTCGAGCTGGGACGCCAGGCTCTTCGCCCAGCCGTACGGGGTGGCCGGGTCGCGGGTCGTGCCCACGACCAGGATGGGCGGGGCGCCCTTCGCCTCGATGCGGTTCGCGGTGCCTGTGGCGGCCACCGGCCAGTCGCCGCAGTTCAGGGCCGCCCAGGCGAAGTCGCGGCCGAAGACCGGGGACTTCGCCTCGAAGTTCGGGATGCTCTTCTGGACGTCCCGCGGGCGGCGGAACGGCGCCGGCTGGTCGAGGCAGCTCACCGCGGCGAACGCGTACATCATCGTCCCGTAGCTGCCGTCCGGCCCCCGTTCGTAGTACTGGTCGGAGAGGTCCAGCAGCCCCGTACCGTCGCCGTTCTCCAGCGCCTCCGCCAGGGCGTCGCGCAGGGTGGGCCAGAAGTCCTCCAGGTACATCGCCTGCAGCACGCCCATCGTGGCCAGCGGCTCGCTCAGCCGGCGCTTCGGGTCGTCCGTCGGCAGCGGCTTCGCGTCCAGGGAGTCCAGCAGCGCGCGCAGCCGCTTGCCCACGTCGGCCGTCGACTCCGTGCCCAGCGGGCAGTCCCGGCGCTTCACACAGTCCGCCGCGAAGGCGTCGAAGGCCACGTCGAAGCCGGCGTTCTGCTCGAGGTTCAGCTCGAGGGCGGACAGCGACGGGTCCATGGCGCCGTCCAGCACCAGCCGGCCCGTACGCGTCGGGAACAGGCCCGCGTACGTCGCCCCCAGCATCGTGCCGTACGAGGCCCCGACGTACGTCAGCTTCTCGTCGCCCAGCGCGGCCCGCAGCACGTCCATGTCGCGCGCCACCTCGGCCGTCGAGACGTGTCCGAGCAGCTCCCCCGTGTGCTTCTCGCAGCCCTCCGCGAACTTGTCGAACGCCTCCATCAGCCTGCTGATCTCTCCGGCGTCGTCCGGCGTCGCGTCGACCTGGGTGTGCGCCTCCATCTCGCGGTCCGTCAGACAGCGCACGGGCTGGCTGCCGCCGACGCCGCGCGGGTCCATCGCCACCATGTCGTACGCGGCCCGCACCGCCGGCGGATAGCCGATGCCCGCCCACGAGTGCAGGAACTCGATCGCCGACGCGCCCGGCCCGCCCGGGTTCACGTGCAGGGAGCCCTGCCGCTTGCCTCCGGTTGCCTTCGTCCGCGACACGGCCAGCTTCACGTCCTTGGCGGTGTCGGGGGCGGTGTAGTCCAGGGGGACGCGGAGGGTGGCGCAGTCGAAGGACGGGGCGTCGGCGCAGGGCTTCCAGGTGAGCTTCTGGTCGTAGTACGGCTTCAGCGCGGCGGGGATCTCCGGCGCCAGGGCGGCCAGGGTGCGGACCTTCGAGCTGCCCTGCTCCGTACGGGCCCGGGCGGGCTCCTCCGGGGCGCCGGACGAGGTGCAGGACGTAAGGAGCAGGGCGGACGTCAGGAGGGCCGCGGCGGCCGGTGCCGGGAGGAGCAGGCGCATGCGCTCACCGTAGTGGCGCGGATACGCGACGTCGTGGGCGGCTTGCTGCCCGTACGGGTGACAGCTAGCCGGCGCGCAGAGCCAGGGTCATCGCCTCCATCGCGAGGAGGGGGGCGACGTTGCGCTCGAGGGCGTCGCGGCAGGCGAAGATCGCCTCTATGCGGCGGAGGGTGGCCTCCGGGGCGGAGTCGGCGGCGATCCGGCTGACGGCGTCGCGTACGTCCTCGTTCGCCAGGGGGGTGGGGGCGCGCAGCTGGAGGGCCAGGACGTCGCGGTAGAAGCCGGTGAGGTCCGTGAGGGCCAGGTCGAGGCTGTCGCGCTGCGTACGGGTGGCGCGGCGCTTCTGGCGGTCGGCGAGGTCCTTCATCGCCCCCGCCGTGCCCCGCGGCATCCGGCCCGCGCCGCCGGGGGCCGCGCCCAGCGCCGTCCGCAGGTCCTCCGTCTCCTGGGCGTCGGTCTCCTCCGCGCGCTGCTTGGCGGCCTCGGCGGCCGTGTCGACGAGCTCCTGGGCGGAACGCAGGCAGCCGCCGATGTCCGCGACCCGCAGGGGGACCTTGAGCACGGCCGCCCGGTGCTCGCGGGCGCGCGCGTCGGTGGCCAGCAGGCGGGCGCGGTCGATGTGGCCGCCGGAGGCGCGGGCGGCGTCGGCGGCTGCGGCGGGGTCGATGCCGTCGCGGCGGACGAGGAGGTCGGCGACGGCGGCCACGGGCGGGGTACGCAGGGTCAGGGAGCGGCAGCGGCTGCGGATGGTCGGGAGGACGTCCTCGAGGGAGGGCGCGCAGAGGAGCCACACGGTGCGGGGGGCGGGCTCCTCGACGGCCTTCAGCAGGACGTTGGCGGCGCCTTCGGTGAGGCGGTCGGCGTCCTCGAGGACGATCACCTGCCAGCGGCCGCCGGCCGGGGAGAGGTTCGCCCTGCGGACGAGCTCGCGGGTTTCCTTGACGCCGATCGTGAGAAGGTCGGTGGCGACGACCTCGACGTCGGCGTGGGTGCCGAGGAGGGCGGTGTGGCAGCCGTCGCAGAAGCCGCATCCGGGTGCGGTGGCCCGGTCGGGGGCGAGGCATTGGAGGGCGGCGGCGAAGGCTTTTGCGGCGGTGGCGCGGCCGGATCCGGGGGGGCCGGTGAAGAGCCAGGCGTGGGTCATCGCCGAGGCTGGTTCGCCTCCGGCGGGGGGGTGGTCGTCGGGGGCTCGGTCATTGGCGGTGCGGTCGCCTTCGGCGGGGGGGCGGGTGCCTTCGGCGGGGGGGCGGTCGACGAGGGCGGTGGCGGAGCGGGCGGCGGAGGTCAGCTGGGCGCTGATGCGCTCTTGGCCGATCAGGTCGTCCCAGACGGTCATGGGGGGTGCCTCCGATTTCTTCCGCTGGGTTCCATTGTGGGGGGTGCCTGTGACACGCCGGGCGTCCGCCCGGGGGGTGGGGTGGGTGGGGGTGCGGTGGC
>NZ_WEGJ01000032.1 GCF_009604385.1 Streptomyces smaragdinus | reverse complement strand
GCGATTGGGAAACGCCCGGTTACATTCCGAACCCGGAAGCTAAGCCTTTCCGCGCCGATGGTACTGCAGGGGGGACCCTGTGGGAGAGTAGGTCGCCGCCGAACAATTTTTAGCCTCAACCCCCGGCCGTAGGTCGGGGGTTGAGGCATTTTTGCTTTCAGGTCAGTGAGGCGGTCCCAACCACATTGCACTTGGGGTATGATCAATCCCGCTGGCGCAGCGCCCCAATAGCTCAGTCGGCAGAGCGTCTCCATGGTAAGGAGAAGGTCAACGGTTCGATTCCGTTTTGGGGCTCAGAGAAACGAAGGCCCCCCGCCGTCCGGCGGGGGGCCTTCGTCATGTGCCGGGACGGCGTCAGCCGTTGCGCTGGGCCGGAACGCGCATCGCCAGGATCGCCATGTCGTCCGACGCCGGTTCGGCCGCGAAGCGTTCCACCGCGCGCATGATGCGGGCCGCGACCGCTCCGGCCGTCAGGCCCGTGCAGGTGGCCAGGACGTCGGTGAGGCCCTCGTCGCCCAGCATGCGCGTGCCCTCGCGGCGTTCGGTGACGCCGTCCGTGACGCACAGGAGGACGTCGCCCGGGTCGAGGGTGATGCGCTCCTCGTACAGCTCGAGGTCCTCGATCACGCCCAGCAGCGGCTGGGGTTCGGCGGCCGGGGTGACCGTGCCGTCGGGGCGCAGGCGCAGGGGGAGGGGGTGGCCGGCGCAGACGACCTTCAGGACCGCGCTGCCGTCCGGCTGGGGCCACAGCTCGCCGTACAGCAGGGTGAGGAAGCGGCTGCGGGAGCCCTCGTCGAGGATCGCGGAGTTCAGGCGCTCCAGGACCGCGGGGCCGCCGAAGCCCTCGCGGGCGAGCAGGCGCAGGGCGTGGCGGGCGAGGCCCGTCACGGCGGCGGCCTCGGGGCCGGTGCCGCAGACGTCGCCGATGGCGAAGCCGTACGCGCCGTCGCGGATGGGGAAGAGGTCGTAGAAGTCGCCGCCGACCTCGTTGCCCTCGCCGGCCGCGCGGTAGATGACGTCCACCTCGACGCCGTCGACCGTGGGCAGGCCCGGGGGGAGGAGGCTGCGCTGGAGGGACTGGCTGATCGCCGTGCGCTCGGAGTACAGGCGGGCGTTGTCCAGGGCCAGGGCGGCCCGGCGGGACATGTCCTCGGCCAGCTCCAGGATCTCCTGGCGGAAGTGCTCGTCCGCCGCCTTGCCGAGGACCAGCAGGCCGATGACGCGGTTGCGGGCGACCAGCGGGAGGACGACCGTCTCGCCGCCGACGGCCGCGGCCGTGGCGAGGGAGGGGACAGTCTCCGCGGCTGTGCCGAGGCTGAGGCTGCGGAACGAGGTGCGCAGGGCGGCGGCGTGGGCCGTGTCGGCGGGGGCGCTCCACTGGCGGGCGCCGGGGGACAGGACGGGCTCCGGCGGGGCGATGCGGGCGAGGAGGGCGCGCAGGTCGTCGATGCGGTCCTCGTCCTCGTGGAGTACGTACGACAGCTCGGGGTCCGCTCCCTCGGCCAGGGTGTAGACGGCGCACCAGCCGGCCAGTGTGGGCACCGTCATCTGGGCCATGAGGGCCAGCGTCTGATCGCGGTCCAGGGTGCCGGCGAGGAGGTCGGAGGCCTCGACGAGGAAGGAGAGGGAGCCGCGGCGCAGCCGCTCCAGCTCGCCCAGGCGGGCCGATTCGACGGCCAGGGCGATGCGGTCGGCGGCGAACTGCAGGCGCAGGGCCTCCTCGTTCGTGTAGCGGCCCGGGGACTCGGCGGCGACGCCCAGGGAGCCGGTGAGGCGGCCCTCGACCTTCAGCGGGACCGTGACGGCGGAGCGCATGCCGGTGGCGGCCAGCAGGGGGACGGCCATCGGGTCGGCGGTCAGGTCCTCGTGGACGGCGGGCATGCGGGCGGAGCCGTAGCGGCCGGTGCCGGTCTCGACGGGGACGCGGGCGAAGCGCTGGCGGGCGGAGGGGAGGCCGGTGGAGGCGCGGACCTCGAGCTCGGTCTCGTCGTCGGTGGCCAGCAGCAGGTAGGCGGCGTCGCCGTCCAGTATGTCGCGGGCGCGCTCCACCGTGCGCTGGAGGAGGCCGTCGAGGTCGTCGGGCGCGGGGGAGCCGATGAAGGCGTCGAACGGGTCGGCGCCGGCGCGGCCGCCCTCGCCCTGCGCCGGGGCGGCCGGGTCCTGGGCGGCGGGGCGGTTCGGGGTCTGGAGTACGGCGCGCTCGCGGTCGCGGACGAGCAGGCAGACGGTGGTGGGGTCACCGGCGGAGTCGCGCAGGCGCAGGTGGGAGGCGTACACGGGGATGACGCGGCCGTCGGAGCCGCGGATGCCGTACGAGCCCTCCCAGCGGGAGTGGCGCAGGGCGTCGGCCAGTCCGGTGCCCGTGCCGGGGGTGTGCGGCCAGGCGGCGAGTTCGCCCAGGGGCTTGCCGAGGACCTTCTCCGGGTCGTACCCGAACATCTCGCGGGCGTCGTCGTTCCAGCCGCTGACCGAGCCGCCGCGGTCGATCTGGACGACGGCGACGCGGACCTTGGACTCGGCGGCCAGCGGCAGGTCGTCGACCGGGAGGACGGGGCCCGCGGTGCGGGTGCCGGCCAGGGGCTCGTCGACGTCGAGCTGGAACCAGACCTGCTTGGCCGTCGAGGTGTACTCCACGCCCCAGCGGGACGCCAGCGCCGCGCACAGCATGAGACCGCGGCCGCCCTCGCGCTCGGGGGAGGAGGGGGCGTGCTCGGATTCGTCGAGCGGGAGTTCGCGTTCCGGATAGCGGTCGGACACCTCGACGCGTACGGCCGCGTCCGTACGCAGACAGCTGACCCGCACGGACGTGCCGGCGTGCACCACCGCGTTGGTGACCAGCTCGCTGGTCAGCACCACCGCGTCGTCCGTGATCTCCGTGGAACCCCAGCCCTGCAGGGTGTCCCGGACGAAGGCGCGCGCGGAGGCGACCGATCGTCCTACCGGCTCGAAGGTGGCCGTCGCCCGCGCCGCCAGCCTTGTTGTCACAGCACAGGACTCCTCTGGACGTCTCAACGGTCGGCCACCGGGTAGGTGCCCGATTCCGGCGGGGGCAACGCATCGGACACGGATCCGGCCGAAGCCGGTCCGACGGCCGGTGATCCCGGTGGGAAAAGGGCGGAGATGACAGGGTAACCGGGTGGTGCCTCCGTGAGAGGTGACTATGGGTCAACGAGCGAGGCTTTCGCCGGTCACGTGGCCCGTACCGGCCCTCGCGGTGCGCGGGGGTGAAAGACTGGGAAGGCTACGAGGGACCGTCAGGGGTCCGCCTCGGGCCGACGAAACCCGCGGGAGGGACAAGTGGACGCAGGCGCACCGGCGCGGGTGAGCAGCACGCGCACGAGGGGCGGCGCCCCCGCCCGAGGCTCCCGCAACGCGGGCACCACCGAGGTGGATACGGCGGCCCTGCACAAGCTGCTGACCTCGCTCGAAGCGATGCGGGACGGCAATTTCCGCCGGCGCGTACCGCCGGTGGGCGAAGGTGTCGTGGCGCAGATCGCGGTGGTGCTGAACGAGGTCGCCGAGCGCAATCTGCATCTGACGGGTGAGCTCGCGCGGGTCCGCCGGATGGTCGGGCGTGAGGGAAAACTCACAGAGCGGCTGGAGCTCGGTGCCTGCGAGGGTTCGTGGGCCGCGGCCATCGAAGGCTCCAACGCGCTGGTGGATGATCTCGTGCGCCCCCTGGCCGATGTGGGCCGGGTGCTGACGGCCGTCGCCGACGGTGATCTGGACCAGCGGATGGATCTGCGGCCGCAGGGCTCCGACGGGGTGCCCAGGCCCCTGCGCGGCGACTTCCTGCGGGTGGGCCGGACGGTGAACTCGCTGGTCGACCAGTTGTCGGCGTTCACGGACGAGGTGACGCGGGTCGCCAGCGAGGTGGGCACCGAGGGCAAGCTCGGCGGTCAGGCCAAGGTGCGCGGTATGTCCGGTTCGTGGAAGGACCTCACGGACTCCGTGAACACCATGGCGTCGCGGCTGACGGCGCAGGTGCGGGATATCGCGCTGGTGACGACGGCGGTGGCCGAGGGCGATCTGACGCGTAAGGTCACGGTCCATGTCGAGGGCGAGATGGCGGCGTTGAAGAACACCGTCAACACGATGGTCGACCAGTTGTCCGCGTTCTCCTTCGAGGTCACCCGCGTCGCCCGCGAGGTCGGTACGGAGGGGGAGCTCGGCGGCCAGGCCCGGGTGCCGGGCGCGGCGGGCACCTGGCGGGATCTCACGGACAACGTCAATCTGATGGCGTCGAACCTGACCTCGCAGGTCCGTAACATCGCGCAGGTCACGACGGCCGTGGCGAACGGCGACCTGTCGCAGAAGGTCACGGTCAGCGCGCGCGGCGAGGTCGCGCAGCTCGCGGACACGATCAACACGATGACGGAGACGCTGCGCACCTTCGCCGACGAGGTGACCCGGGTCGCCAGCGAGGTCGGTGCGGAGGGGCGGCTCGGCGGTCAGGCGCAGGTGCCCGGGGCGGCCGGGATCTGGAAGGACCTGACGGACTCCGTGAACACGGCGTTCCGTAACCTCACCGGGCAGGTGCGGGACATCGCGCAGGTGACGACGGCGGTGGCGAACGGCGATCTGTCGCAGAAGGTCACCGTGGACGTCGCCGGTGAGATGGCGGAGCTGAAGTACACCGTCAACACGATGGTGGACCAGCTCTCGGCGTTCGGTGCCGAAGTCACCCGCGTCGCCCGGGAGATCGGCGTGGAGGGCGAGCTCGGCGGACAGGCGCAGGTGTCGGGCGCCGCCGGTACGTGGAAGGACCTGACGGACTCCGTGAACACGGCGTTCCGTAACCTCACCGGGCAGGTCCGCAACATCGCGCAGGTGACGACGGCGGTGGCGAACGGCGATCTGTCGCAGAAGGTCACCGTGGACGTCTCGGGCGAGATGCTCCAGCTGAAGAACACCGTGAACACGATGGTGGACCAGCTGAGTTCCTTCGCCGACCAGGTGACCCGGATGGCCCGCGACGTGGGCACCGAGGGCCGCCTCGGTGGTCAGGCGCGGGTCGACGGGGTGTCGGGGACGTGGAAGGACCTCACGGACTCCGTGAACTTCATGGCGTCCAACCTGACCCTCCAGGTCCGCAACATCGCCGACGTGACCACCGCCGTCGCCAAGGGCGATCTGTCCAAGAAGATCGAGGTCGACGCCCGCGGCGAGATCCTCGAGCTGAAGAACACCATCAACACGATGGTCGACCAGCTGTCCGCCTTCGCCGAGCAGGTCACCCGCGTCGCCCGCGACGTGGGCACCGAGGGCCGCCTCGGCGGTCAGGCTCAGGTGCAGGGTGTTTCCGGGGTGTGGCGCGACCTCACCGACTCCGTGAACGGCATGGCGGGCAATCTCACCGCCCAGGTCCGCAATATCGCGCAGGTGGCGACGGCCGTGGCGCGCGGCGATCTGTCGCAGAAGATCGATGTGGCCGCCCGGGGCGAGATCCTCGAGTTGAAGAACACCCTGAACACGATGGTGGACCAGCTGTCGTCGTTCGCCGAGCAGGTCACCCGGGTTGCCCGCGAGGTGGGCACGGAGGGTCAGCTGGGCGGCCAGGCCGAGGTGCAGGGTGTGTCGGGTACCTGGAAGGACCTGACGCAGTCGGTGAACTTCATGGCGAACAACCTGACCATCCAGGTCCGCAACATCGCCGAGGTCACGACCGCGGTCGCCAACGGCGACCTGTCCAAGAAGATCACCGTCGACGCGCGCGGCGAGATCCTCGAGCTGGTCACCACGGTCAACACGATGGTGGACCAGCTGTCGTCGTTCGCCGAGCAGGTCACCCGGGTCGCCCGCGAGGTCGGTACGGAGGGTCAGCTGGGCGGCCAGGCGCAGGTGCGCGGCGTCTCGGGCATCTGGAAGGACCTCACGGAGAACGTGAACCTGATGGCGGTCAATCTGACCTCCCAGGTCCGCAACATCTCCCAGGTCGCCACCGCCGTCGCCAACGGCGACCTGACGAAGAAGGTCACCGTCGAGGCCCGCGGCGAGGTCGCCCAGCTGGCCGACACGGTCAACGCGATGGTGACGACGCTGTCGTCGTTCGCCGACGAGGTCACCCGGGTCGCCCGCGAGGTCGGCACCGAGGGTGTCCTGGGCGGCCAGGCGCGCGTCCCCGGGGTGTCGGGGACGTGGAAGGACCTGACGGAGTCCGTGAACTACATGGCCTCCAACCTCACCAACCAGGTCCGCAACATCGCGCAGGTGACCACGGCGGTCGCCAACGGCGACCTGACGAAGAAGATCGACGTCGCCGCGCAGGGCGAGATCCTGGAGCTGAAGAACACCATCAACACGATGGTCACCCAGCTCTCCGCCTTCGGTGACGAGGTGACCCGGGTCGCCCGCGAGGTGGGCACGGAGGGCCGCCTCGGCGGTCAGGCCCGGGTGCCCGGGGTCTCGGGCATCTGGAAGGACCTCACCGAGTCGGTGAACCTGATGGCGAACAACCTGACTTCCCAGGTGCGCAACATCGCCCAGGTCGCCACCGCCGTGACCCGCGGCGACCTCAGCCTCAAGATCGACGCGGACGCCGCGGGCGAGATCCTGGGGCTGCAGGAGTACATCAACACGATGATCGTGAAGCTCCGCGAGACGACCCTGGCCAACAAGGAGCAGGACTGGCTGAAGGGCAATCTGGCCCGGATCTCCGGTCTGCTGCAGGGCCGTCGCGATCTGGAGGATGTGGCCCGGCTCATCATGAGCGAGCTCACCCCGGTCGTCGCCGCCCAGCACGGCGCGTTCTTCATCGCCCGGCCCGTCGGCCCCCGCCCCGGTCCCGCCGGGGAGGGCGATCGGGAGGACTCGTACGAGCTGCGGATGATCGGTTCGTACGGGCATCAGCGCGGCGCCATGCCGACCGTGCTGCGGCCCGGGGAGACGCTCATCGGGACGGCGGCGCAGGAGAAGCGGACGATCCTGGTCGAGAATGTGCCGGAGGGCTATCTGAAGATCGCCTCCGGGCTCGGCGAGGCGCCGCCGGCGCATGTCATCGTCGTTCCGCTGGTCTTCGAGGACAAGGTCCTCGGGGTGGTGGAGCTGGCCGCGTTCCAGACGTTCACCCAGATCCAGAAGGACTTCCTGAGTCAGCTCGCCGAGATGATCGCGACGAGCGTCAACACCATCTCCGTCAACTCCAAGACCGAGATGCTGCTCGAGCAGTCGCAGGAGCTCGCCGCGCAGCTGCGGGACCGCTCGCAGGAGCTGGAGAACCGGCAGAAGGCGCTGGAGGACTCCAACACGGAGCTGGAGGAGAAGGCCGAGCTGCTGGCCCGGCAGAACCGCGACATCGAGATCAAGAACGTCGAGATCGAGGACGCCCGGCAGGGGTTGGAGGAGCGCGCCGAGCAGCTCGCCGTCTCCATGCGCTACAAGTCGGAGTTCCTGGCGAACATGTCGCACGAGCTGCGCACCCCGCTCAACTCGCTGCTGATCCTCGCAAAGCTGCTCGCCGACAACGCGGAGTCCAACCTCACGCCCAAGCAGGTCGAGTTCGCGGAGACCATCCACGGCGCCGGCTCGGACCTGCTCCAGCTCATCAACGACATCCTCGACCTGTCGAAGGTCGAGGCGGGCAAGATGGACGTCAGCCCGACGAAGATCGCGCTGGTGCAGCTGGTGGACTATGTGGAGGCGACGTTCCGGCCGCTGACCGCGGAGAAGGGGCTCGACTTCTCCGTGACGGTCTCGCCGGATCTGCCGGCCACGCTCAACACCGACGAGCAGCGGCTGCTGCAGGTGCTGCGCAATCTGCTGTCGAACGCGGTGAAGTTCACCGACAGCGGGGCGGTGGAGCTGGTGATCCGGTCCGCCGGGAGCGAGGTGCCGGTGGCGATCAAGGAGCAGTTGCTGGAGAACGGCTCGCTGCGCGATCCCGACGGGGCGATGATGGCGTTCTCGGTGACGGACACCGGGATCGGGATCGCGTCGTCGAAGATGCGGGTGATCTTCGAGGCGTTCAAGCAGGCCGACGGGACGACGAGCCGGAAGTACGGCGGTACGGGGCTGGGGCTGTCGATCAGCCGGGAGATCGCGCGGCTGCTGGGCGGGGAGATCCACGCCGACAGCGAGCCGGGGCGCGGGTCCACGTTCACGCTGTATCTGCCGTTGCAGCCCGTGGAGCTGACGCCCGGTCAGCTGATGGCCGAGGCCGCGCATCCGGGAGCGGCCGCGGCCGCTGCTTCCGCCGCCTCCCTCTCCGCCGAGCAGGCGGTGGCCGGGACGGACGCGGACGGGGCGGCGTCGGGTGAGGGTGACGGGGCGCATGTCCTGGTGCCCGGGCAGCCGATCGCGTACGGCGGGCGGCGGGAGCAGCGGGGCGAGGCCGTGCCGCAGTTCAGGGGTGGGTTCAAGGGCGACAAGGTGCTGATCGTCGACGACGACATCCGTAACGTCTTCGCGCTCACCAGCGTGCTGGAGCAGCACGGGCTGGCCGTGCTGTACGCGGAGAACGGGCGGGAGGGCGTCGAGGTGCTCGAGCAGCACGACGACGTCGCCGTGGTGCTGATGGACATCATGATGCCGGAGATGGACGGGTACGCCACGACGTCGGCGATCCGGCGGATGCCGCAGTTCACCGGGCTGCCGATCATCGCGCTCACCGCGAAGGCGATGAAGGGGGACCGGGAGAAGGCCATCGAGTCCGGGGCTTCCGACTATGTCACCAAGCCGGTTGATACTGATCACTTGCTGACCGTCATGCGTCAGTGGATGCACGGAGAGCGATAGCCCGCGGTAGCAATTTCGTACGAACGATGACTCAGTGTGGTCAAGTTGGTGTGAGGACACGAGAAACCGGGAACCTTCTGGTCCCGGAAGGCGTTCCTGCATCATGCACCGTGTCAATCCGGTGACAGGGTGTATCGATGCGGTGGGGTGCGGCTACCATGACGGCCACAAGGGCGGGCGGCGCTACGGGGACGTCCCCAGGGGCGACACCCGGCAGGCTGCCGGGGCGAGGAGGACGGGCCATGGTGCAGAAGGCCAAGATTCTCCTGGTCGACGACCGGCCGGAGAATCTGCTGGCGCTGGAGGCCATCCTTTCCGCGCTCGATCAGACGCTGGTGCGGGCGTCGTCCGGGGAAGAGGCGCTGAAGGCGCTGCTCACGGATGATTTCGCGGTGATCCTCCTCGATGTGCAGATGCCGGGGATGGACGGGTTCGAGACCGCCGCGCACATCAAGCGGCGGGAGCGGACGCGGGACATCCCGATCATCTTCCTGACGGCGATCAACCACGGGCCGCATCACACCTTCCGGGGGTATGCGGCGGGGGCGGTCGACTACATCTCCAAGCCCTTCGATCCGTGGGTGCTGCGGGCCAAGGTGTCTGTTTTCGTCGAGCTGTACATGAAGAACGTGCAGCTTCGGGAGCAGGCGGGACTGCTGCGGATGCAGCTCGAGGGGACCCGGGCCGGGCACAACGGGGGGCGGGCCAAGGACGCCGTCGGGGTGCTGGCCGAGCTGTCGGCCCGGCTGGCCGCGGCCGAGGAGCAGGCCGAGGCGTTGTCGAAGCAGCTGGACGAGTCCGCGGACGCGGCGGCGGTCGCCACGGCGGCCCATCTCGAGCGGAAGCTGTCGGCGTTGCGCAAGGCCCTCGACGCGCTGGAGCCCGGGGCTCCGGGGGTCTGACCCTCCGGTGCGGGAACGGGGCTCCCCGCGCTGTCGGATGTCGGGTGGTCGTGAGCGGAAGCTGCAGGTCCTCCGTGTGATGGACGCGCGCGGACGGTAACCTCGCTCCCATGGCCTCTCGTACCTCTGGCAACGGCAACTCCCGGCAGCGAGCCGGGGGTAGTGGTGCGGGCAAGAAGGCCGTGAAGAAGGCGCCCGCCAAGAAGGCCGCCGCCAAGAAGGCTCCCGCGAAGAAGGCCGCTCCCGCCAAGAAAGCCGCGCCCAAGGCCGCGCCCAATCCGACGCGGCCCGTGCTGCGGGGCGTGCGGGTGCTGGGCGTGGGGGGCGCTCGCGCCGTGGGGGTGCTCTTCCGGGGAATAGGGCGGGGGGCCAAGGGGCTTGATCCCGCGCATCGCAAGGACGGGGTGGCGCTGCTGCTGCTCGGTCTGGCGCTGGTGGTCGCCGCCGGGACCTGGTCCAGTCTGCAGGGGCCGGTCGGGGGACTGGTCGACATGCTCGTCACCGGGGCCTTCGGGCGGCTCGATCTGCTGGTGCCGATTCTGCTGGGCGTCGTCGCCGTACGGCTCTTCCGGCACCCCGATCGGGCCGAGGCCAACGGGCGTATCGTCATCGGGCTTTCGGCCCTCGTGGTCGGCGTCCTCGGCCTCGTCCACGTCGGGTGCGGCGCGCCCGGGCGCGAGGAGGGCACCGAGGCCATAAGCGATGCCGGGGGGCTGATCGGGTGGGCCGCGTCGCGGCCGCTCGTCGTCACCGTCGGGGACGTGCTCGCCGTACCGCTGCTGCTGCTCGTCACCGTCTTCGGGCTGCTCGTCGTGACCGCCACACCCGTGAACGCCGTGCCGCAGCGCCTGCGGCTGCTCGGCGTGCGGCTGGGCGTCGTGCACGAGGGCGGGGCGGAGCCCCCGGAGGACGGGGCGTACGAGGACGACGGCGTCGACAAGGAGGACTTCGCCGAGGACTGGCGCGGCGGCCTCGTCCGCATCGCCGAGGACGCCGACGAGGCCCGCCGCACCCGCCGCCGGCGCACGCCCGCCGGGGACCCCGTGGACATCGCCGCCGCGGCCGCCGCGGACCTCGACGGGGCCGTGCTGCACGGCGTCCAGCCGACCCCGCTGCTCGCCGACCTCGGCAGCGAGGTGACCGAGAAGACCGGCAACGTACCCGTGGCGCGCGGCGGCGAGCGGTCGCTGACCGCGTCGAAGCTCCCCGACCTCCAGCCCTCCGTCCCGGACCTCACGCGCAGCGCCCCCGAGCCCGGGGAGGCCGGCGCCCTGCCGGCCCGGGCCGAGCAGCTCCAGCTCTCCGGGGACATCACCTACGCCCTGCCCTCCCTCGACCTGCTCGAGCGCGGCGGGCCGGGCCGTACCCGCAGCGCCGCCAACGACGCCGTGGTGGCCTCCCTGACCAACGTCTTCACCGAGTTCAAGGTGGACGCCGCCGTCACCGGCTTCACCCGCGGCCCGACGGTCACCCGCTACGAGGTGGAGCTCGGCGCCGCCGTGAAGGTCGAGCGGATCACGGCGCTGGCCAAGAACATCGCGTACGCCGTGGCCAGCCCCGACGTCCGGATCATCAGCCCCATTCCCGGCAAGTCGGCCATCGGCATCGAGATCCCCAACAGCGACCGCGAGATGGTCAACCTCGGCGACGTGCTGCGCCTCGCCGGCGCGGCGGGAGACGACCACCCGATGCTCGTGGGCCTCGGCAAGGACGTCGAGGGCGGCTACGTGATGGCCAACCTGGCCAAGATGCCGCACATCCTGGTCGCCGGCGCCACCGGCTCCGGCAAGTCGTCGAACATCAACTGTCTGATCACGTCGGTCATGATGCGCGCGACCCCCGAGGACGTACGCCTGGTGCTGGTCGACCCCAAGCGCGTCGAGCTGACCGCGTACGAGGGCATCCCGCACCTCATCACCCCGATCATCACCAACCCCAAGCGCGCCGCCGAGGCGCTGCAGTGGGTCGTACGCGAGATGGACCTGCGCTACGACGACCTGGCCGCGTACGGCTTCCGGCACATCGACGACTTCAACGAGGCCGTACGCGGCGGCAAGGTCGAGGCGCCGGCCGGCAGCGAGCGGGAGCTGACCCCGTACCCGTATCTGCTGGTGATCGTCGACGAGCTGGCCGACCTGATGATGGTCGCGCCGCGCGACGTCGAGGACTCGATCGTACGCATCACCCAGCTGGCGCGGGCCGCCGGCATCCATCTGGTGCTGGCCACCCAGCGGCCCAGCGTCGACGTGGTCACCGGTCTGATCAAGGCGAACGTGCCGTCGCGGCTGGCGTTCGCCACCTCGTCCCTGGCCGACAGCCGGGTCATCCTCGACCAGCCCGGCGCCGAGAAGCTGATCGGCAAGGGCGACGGGCTGTTCCTGCCGATGGGGGCGAACAAGCCCGTCCGGATGCAGGGCGCGTTCGTCACCGAGCAGGAGGTCCAGGCGATCGTCCGGCACTGCAAGGAGCAGATGGCGCCGGTCTTCCGCGACGACGTGACCGTCGGGTCGGGGAAGAAGAAGGAGATCGACGAGGAGATCGGCGACGACCTCGAGCTGCTGCTCGCGGCGGCGGAGCTGGTCGTGAGCACCCAGTTCGGCTCGACGTCGATGCTCCAGCGCAAGCTGCGCGTGGGCTTCGCCAAGGCCGGCCGGCTGATGGACCTGATGGAGTCGCGCGGCGTCGTCGGTCCGAGCGAGGGTTCGAAGGCCCGGGACGTCCTGGTCAAACCGGACGAGCTGGAGGGCGTGCTGGCGCTGATCCGGGGGCAGGATCACCCGTGAGGCGCGGGCGGGCAACCGTCGCGCCCCCTCATGCGTCACATGAATACGGCAGACGGGTGTCACCCCTTCGGCCGTGGAACAACCTGATGGCCCATTAAGTCATACCGCCCGGTTGCCCGACGCTTTTACAAGACCTCTAGACTGAACATCCGGCAGGTGGCTCACGCTCGAAAGGCGCCCCCGTGTCCCTCGGCAACTCCCCCACAGACGACCGCCCGTCCGTCGGGCGGACGCTTCAGCTCGCCCGGATCGACGCGAAGCTGACCGTTGATCAGATCAGCTCACAGACACGTGTACGCGTTCCCATCGTCCAGGCGATCGAACAGGACGACTTCTCGCGCTGCGGCGGCGATGTCTACGCCCGCGGGCATGTACGGAACATCGCGCGGGCCGTGGGCCTGGACCCGGCGGAGCTCGTCGCCCAGTTCGACGCCGAACACGGCGGCAAGCCGGCTCCCACCCCGGCGGCCCCGATGTTCGAGGCCGAGCGGATCCGTTCCGACCCGCGCCGGCCGAACTGGACCGGTGCGATGATCGCCGCGATCGTGGCGCTGATCGGCTTCGTCGGCTTCACGGTCTTCAGCGGCGGCGACAGCAAGGACGACACCCCCACCGCCGTGGACGCCACCGCGGACGACAAGGGGTCTGGGGGCGCCACGTCCGAGGCGCCCAGCGCCGAGCCGACGGAGTCCGCGATCGCCCAGGCGCCGGCCGACAAGGTGACGGTGAAGATCGTCGCGTCGGACGGCAAGAGCTGGATCTCCGCCAAGGGCCACGACGGCAGCACGCTGGAGGAGACGGTCCTGCAGCAGGGCGGCTCCGTCACGGTCCAGGACGACGAGCGGATCAACCTGATCCTGGGCAATGCGGGCGCCGTCCAGCTGTTCGTGAACGGCAGGGAAGTGGACAACGACTTCCAGCTCGGTCAGGTCGAACGGATCTCCTACACCAAGGGTGATCCCGAGGTCGGCTGAGTGCGGGGGGCGAGGCCCCCCTTTTCACCTGGTCGGCAGCAGGACCGGGTGTCGCGACGAAGTACCCTGTGGGCATGCCGCACCCCCCAGAAACCCGTACCGTCGCACTGGTCACGCTCGGCTGCGCCCGTAACGAAGTGGACTCCGAGGAGCTCGCGGGCCGGCTGGCGGCGGACGGGTGGGAGCTCGTCGACAACGCCGCCGAGGCCGATGTGGCCGTCGTGAACACCTGCGGCTTCGTCGAGGCCGCGAAGAAGGACTCCGTCGACGCCCTCCTCGAGGCCAACGACCTCAAGGACCATGGCCGCACCCAGGCCGTGGTCGCCGTGGGCTGCATGGCCGAGCGGTACGGCAAGGAGCTGGCCGACGCGCTGCCCGAGGCGGACGGGGTGCTGGGCTTCGACGACTACGCCGACATCTCCGACCGGCTGCGGACGATTCTGTCCGGCGGCGTGCACGCCTCGCACACGCCCCGTGACCGGCGGAAGCTGCTGCCGCTGGCCCCCGCGGAGCGCCAGGACGCCGCCGTGGCGCTTCCCGGGCACGGGCAGGGACCGGTGGACCTGCCCGCGGGCGTCGCCCCCGCGTCGGGGCCCCGGGCGCCGCTGCGGGTGCGTATCGGGAGCGGACCGGTGGCTTCCGTGAAGCTGGCCTCCGGCTGCGACCGGCGGTGCTCGTTCTGCGCCATCCCCTCCTTCCGCGGGTCGTTCGTCTCGCGGCGGCCCGCCGACGTGCTCGGGGAGACGCGGTGGCTGGCGGGGCAGGGTGTGAAGGAGGTGATGCTGGTCTCCGAGAACAACACCTCGTACGGCAAGGACCTGGGTGACATCCGGCTGCTGGAGGGGCTGCTGCCCTCGCTCGCCGAGGTGGACGGCATCGAGCGGGTCCGGGTCAGCTATCTGCAGCCCGCCGAGATGCGCCCCGGCCTCATCGACGTGCTGACGTCGACGCCGAAGATCGCCCCGTACTTCGACCTGTCCTTCCAGCACTCCGCGCCGGACGTGCTGCGCGCCATGCGCCGCTTCGGCGACACCGACCGCTTCCTGGGCCTGCTGGAGCAGATCCGGGCCCAGGCCCCCGAGGCCGGGGTGCGGTCCAACTTCATCGTCGGCTTCCCCGGCGAGACCGAGGCGGACGTGGCGGAGCTGGAGCGCTTCCTGACCGCCGCGCGGCTGGACGCCATCGGCGTCTTCGGGTACTCCGACGAGGAGGGCACCGAGGCGGCGGGCTACGAACACAAGCTCGACCCGGACGAGGTCGCCGAGCGGCTGGCGCGGGTTTCCCGGCTGGCCGAGGAGCTCACCGCGCAGCGGGCCGAGGAGCGGGTGGGCGAGACGCTGTCGGTGCTGGTGGAGTCGCTGGAGGAGGGCGAGCTCGTGGGCCGGGCCGCGCACCAGGCGCCCGAGACGGACGGTCAGGTCCAGCTCACGTCGAGTGCGGGTCTGGCACCCGGGATGTTCGTCACCGCGAAGGCCGTGGGCAGCCGCGGGGTCGATCTTGTCGCCGAGCCGCTGGATGCCTTGGGGGCGGCGAGATGAGCGCCGCCCGTCCGATGCCGCGTCACGTCAGCCTCTGGAACGTCGCGAATCTGCTGACCATGGCGCGGCTGCTGCTGGTGCCGGCGTTCCTTGTGCTGATGTTCGGTGCGGGCGGGCACGATCCGGCCTGGCGGTCCTTCGCCTGGGCGGCGTTCGCCGTCGCCATGATCACGGACCTCTTCGACGGTGAGCTGGCCCGGCGGTACAACCTGGTCACCGACTTCGGGAAGATCGCCGACCCGATCGCCGACAAGGCCATAATGGGCGCCGCCCTGATCAGCCTGTCGGTGCTCGGCGATCTGCCGTGGTGGGTGACCGGTGTGATCCTCTTCCGCGAGCTCGGCATCACCCTGTTGCGCTTCTGGGTGATCAAGCACGGGGTCATCCCGGCGAGCCGTGGCGGAAAGCTGAAGACGCTCGCCCAAGGTGTAGCGGTGGGTATGTACATTCTGGCGCTGACCGGGCCGCTGGCCTCGCTGCGCTTTTGGATCATGGGCGTCGCGGTGGTGCTGACCGTCGTGACGGGTCTGGACTACGTCAGGCAGGCCGTCGTACTGCGGCGCCGGGGCCTGGCGGCCGAACGGGCAAAGGCACAGGTGGTGGGTCGGTGAGCGGTCGCGGCGAGAGCCCCGGGAGCGCCCGGGCGGCGCTGGAGCTGCTGGAGAAGAACGGCTGGTCGCTGGCCGTCGCGGAGTCCCTGACGGGCGGACTGGTGGCCGCGGCGCTGACCGCCGTCCCCGGGGCCTCGCGGACGTTCCGCGGCTCGGTCACGGCGTACGCGACGGACCTGAAGCGGGATCTGCTGGGCGTACCGGGCGATCTGCTGGCCGACCGCGGGGCCGTGGACGGGGAGGTCGCGCGGCAGATGGCGGCCGGGGTGCGGTGGCGGCTCGGGGCGGACTGGGGGCTGTCGACCACGGGCGTGGCCGGGCCGGAGCCGCAGGACGGGCAGCCGGTCGGGACGGTGTTCCTGGCGGCCGCGGGGCCCGGCGGGCAGAACGAGCAGGTACGGCTGAGTCTGGAGGGGGACCGGGACGAGATCCGGGCGGCCACCGTGCTCGCGGCGCTGGAGCTGCTGCAGCGGGTGGTGAATGCCGCGGGTGGCGCGGACGCCATGGAGTCCCCCGCCGGGGAACAAACCGAGGAGAACCAGCGTTCCCATCCCTGAGCCGGGACATCCGGCCACTGCCCCCACCGTCGCGCGTTTTCCCGGCGGACATCCCCGAGGCGCCCGGACGTAAGACGGGAGCGCCCGGGAATTCCGGTGTAAACCCGGGCCGCTTCCTCGCTGGGCGAACGCCGAAGATGACATCGCCCGACGCACTGTCGTGGTTCGAGAGGGTACGGTGGAGGGCAGAGGATCCGATACCGAGGTCCGCGGAGGAGGGAGCCACGCATGATTCTGCTCCGTCGCCTGCTGGGTGACGTGCTGCGTCGGCAGCGCCAGCGTCAGGGCCGTACTCTGCGCGAGGTTTCCTCGTCAGCCCGGGTCTCCCTCGGATATCTCTCCGAGGTGGAACGGGGGCAGAAGGAGGCCTCGTCCGAGCTGCTGTCCGCCATCTGTGATGCGCTGGAGATGCGGATGTCGGAGCTGATGCGCGAGGTCAGCGATGAGCTGGCGCTCGCCGAGCTGGCCCAGTCGGCCGCGTCCGACACCATTCCGGCCCCGGTCCGGACGTTCACTGTGACGTCCGTCACGGGCATCCCGGAGGAGCGTGTCACGATCAAGGCGCCGAAGGAGACGGTGGGCGTCGCCGCGGCGTGAGTTTTCGTCGGAGCCCGGTTCCCCGTGCGGGGGAGCCGGGCTTTTTCTTGCGCGGAACTTAAGCGTCGGATGCCGCCGGCGGCTGGCAGGTGGGGCACCAGTACGTGACGCGGTCCTGGCCGGGTTCTCCTTCGCGGACGGGGGTGCGGCAGCGCAGGCACGGCTTTCCGGTGCGGCCGTAGACCCACAGGCGGCGGTCGGGGCGGGCGCCGGGGGTGGTGATGCGGGCGGGGCGGTCCTTGTTCGCCTCGAGGAGCTTCTTCGCCAGGCCGACGAGCCGGGCGGGGTCCGGGACGGCGGAGACCGGGGCGTACGGGTGCGTCTGCGCCAGGAAACACAGCTCGGACTTGTACACGTTGCCGATGCCGGCGAGGGTGCGCTGGTCCAGCAGGGCTTCGCCGAGCGGTCTGTCCGGTCGGGCCAGCAGGCGGCGTTCGGCCTCGGCGGGGTCCCAGTCGGGGCCGAGCAGGTCGGGGCCCAGGTGGCCGACGGCCTTGTCCTCCTCGGCGGTGCGCAGCAGCTCGAGTACGGGGAGCCGGTAGCCGACGGCGGTCGGGCCGGCGGTGCCGAGGATCGCGCGGATCTGGTGGCCGGGGCCGCCGCGCCAGCGCTCGCCGTCGGCGTAGATGTGCCAGGCGCCGTCCATGCGCAGATGGGAGTGGAGGGTCAGGCCGCCCTCGACGCGGGTCAGCAGATGCTTGCCGCGGGGGACGACCTCGCGGACGACGCGTCCGGTGAGATCGGCGGTCGCCAGCCTGGGGACGCGCAGGTCGCAGCGGGTGAGGACCTGTCCGGCCAGCGCTTCGTGCAGCGTGCGCGCGGCGCGGTAGACGGTGTCACCTTCGGGCATGGGGCCATTGTGCCTCGTCCCGTGGGTCAGCTCCGCAGGCGCAGGCCCCTCGGGGTCGCCGTGAAGCCGGCCATCTCGAGGGCGTGGCCGTACGGGGAGTCCAGGGCCGGGGTGCCGTTGATGCGCTCCAGGGTCACCGTGGTGCCCAGGACGCCGTCCTTCGCCGCCGAGGCCAGGGCGTCCGCCGCCGCCGTGAAGCGGGGGTCGGCGGGGGGCGGCCAGACCAGGAGGGTCTTGCCGCCGCGCTCGACGTACATGGTCAGGTCGCCGTCGACCAGGACGACCAGGGCGCCCGCCTTGCGGCCCGGCTTGTGCGTCGAGCCCTGGGGCGGGTCGGGCCAGCCGAGCGCGGCCCCGTAGACGTTGGCCGGGTCGGCAGCGGCCAGGACGAGGGCGCGGGGGCCTGTCGCGGGGCCGGGGGCGCCGTCGCCGGCGCGCTCGCGGGAGGCGGCGACCGCGCGCAGGCGGTCCACGGCGCCGTCCATGGCGAACTGGGCGGCGCCCAGGCCCTCGACCACGTATCCGCGCCGGGCCTGGCCGGACTCCTCGAAGACCGACAGCACCCGGTACGCCGCCGAGAAGCCGCCCTCCACCCCCTCCGCCGCCACCGCGCCGCGCGTCACCACGCCGTGGCGGTCGAGGAGCGTACGGGCCAGGGCGTGCGCCCGGACCGTCGGGTCCGGCTCCCGCCCGGGGAGCAGCGACCAGCGTCCGGCGACGGTCGGCGGGCCCTGGCGGGAGGCGGCGCCCAGGGCGCCGGCGCCGTAACGCCCGCGGGGGACGGGGCGCTTCGCCCGGTGGGCCGTCGCGCCGGCCGTGCGACCCGAGCCGAGCAGGGCGCGCAGCGGGGCGAGGGTGTCGTTGGTGAGCCGGCCGGACCAGGCCAGGTCCCAGACGGCCCCGGCCAGTTCGACGTCGGTGACCTCGGGGTGGGTCGCCCGCGTCTGGTCCGCGATCTGGCGGAAGAACAGTCCGTAGCCGCCCCGCAGGGCGTCCAGCACCGCCTGGTGCAGCGGCGACAGCTCCAGCGGACGGGGGTCGGCCAGCAACAGCGGCGCGGCGTCCGCCAGATGCAGACAGACCCAGCCGTCCTTGCCGGGGAGCGCGCCGGCACCCGCCCAGACGACCTCCCCGGAGGCGGTGAGTTCGTCGAGCATCGACGGGGTGTACCCCGAGACGCGGGACGGCAGGACGAGCTTCTCCAGCGCCGAGGCCGGCACCGGCGCGCCCTGGAGCTGCTCGATCGCCCGCAGCAGCCCGTCGGGGCCGCGCAGGCTGTGCGTCCCCAGCTGCTGCCACTGGGGGAGGAAGGAGGCGAGCGCCGCCGGCGGCACCGGCTCCAGCTCCTCCCGCAGCGCGGCGAGCGACCGCCGCCGCAGCCGGCGCAGCACCGCGGCGTCGCACCACTCCTGCCCGATGCCCGCCGGATGGAACTCCCCCTGCACCACCCGCCCGGCCGCCGCCAGCCGCTGCAGCGCGCCCTCGGTGACGGCCGCCCCCAGCCCGAACCGGGCCGCGGCCCCGCCCGAGGTGAACGGCCCGTGCGTACGGGCGTACCGCGCCAGCAGATCCCCCAGCGGATCCGCCACGGGCTCGGTGAACGCCTCCGGCACGCCCACCGGCAGCGCCGTCCCCAGCGCGTCCCGCAGCCGCCCGGCGTCCTCGACCGCCGCCCAGTGCTCCGCCCCCGCGATCCGCACCCGGATCGCCCGCCGGGCCCGCTCCAGCTCACCGGCCCATCCCGGCCCCGCACCCCGCTCGGCGAGCTCGGCCGGGGTCAGCGGCCCCAGCATCCGCAGCAGATCGGCCACCCCCTCGGCGTCCTTGATCCGCCGGTCCTCCGTCAGCCACTGGAGCTCCGCCTCCAGCTCGCGCAGCACGTCGGCGTCGAGCAGCTCGCGCAGCTCCGCCTGGCCGAGGAGCTCCGCCAGCAGCCGCGAGTCCAGCGACAGCGCGGCGGCGCGCCGCTCGGCCAGCGGCGAGTCCCCCTCGTACAGGAACTGCGCCACGTAGCCGAAGAGGAGCGAGCGGGCGAACGGGGACGGCTCCGGGGTCGTCACCTCGACCAGCCGCACCCGGCGGGCCTCGATGTCGCCCATCAGCTCCACCAGGCCGGGCACGTCGAAGACGTCCTGCAGACACTCGCGGACCGCCTCCAGGACGATCGGGAACGAGCCGAACTCGCTCGCGACCTGCAGCAGCTGGGCGGCGCGCTGGCGCTGCTGCCACAGCGGGGTGCGCTTGCCAGGGTTGCGCCGGGGCAGCAGCAGGGCGCGGGCGGCGCACTCGCGGAACCGGGAGGCGAAGAGCGCCGAGCCGCCCACCTGGTCCGTGACGATCCGTTCGACCTCGCCCTTGTCGAACAGGACGTCCGCGGCGCCCACCGGCGACTGCTCCGTGTCGTATGCCGTGCCGACCGACGTGGGGTCGAAGTCCAGCAGGTCCATGCCCAGCAGATCGGCGTCCGGCAGCCGCAGCACGATGCCGTCGTCGGCGTGCATGACCTGGGCGTCCATCCCGTACCGCTCGGCCAGCCGGGCGCCGACCGCGAGCGCCCAGGGGGCGTGCACCTGGGCGCCGAAGGGGGAGTGGACGACGATCCGCCAGTCGCCCAGCTCGTCGCGGAAGCGCTCCACGACGATCGTCCGGTCGTCCGGGACATGGCCGCAGGCGGTGCGCTGCTCGTCGAGATAGGCGATGACGTTGTCCGCGGCCCAGGCGTCCAGTCCGGCGGCGGACAGCCGCTCGCGGGCTGCCGGCGGCTTCAGCCCGCCCAGCTCGCGGAGGAACGCGCCCAGCGCACGGCCCAGCTCGAGCGGGCGGCCCAGCTGGTCGCCCTTCCAGAACGGCAGCCGGCCGGGGACGCCGGGGGCGGGGGAGACGATCACCCGGTCGCGGGTGATGTCCTCGATCCGCCAGGACGTCGTGCCGAGGGTGAAGACGTCGCCCACCCGCGACTCGTACACCATCTCCTCGTCCAGCTCGCCGACCCGGCCGCCGCCCTTCTTCGGGTCGGAGCCGGCGAGGAACACGCCGAACAGCCCGCGGTCGGGGATCGTGCCGCCCGAGGTCACCGCGAGCCGCTGGGCGCCGGGGCGGCCCCGTACGGTGTTCGCCACGCGGTCCCACACCACGCGGGGCCGCAGCTCGGCGAACGCGTCGGAGGGATAGCGGCCGGCGAGCATGTCGAGCACCGCCGTGTACGCCGACTCGGGGAGGGAGGCGAAGGGCGCGGCGCGGCGGACCAGGGCCAGCAGCTCGTCCACGTCCCAGGGGTCCATCGCGGTCATGGCGACGATCTGCTGGGCCAGCACGTCCAGCGGGTTCGCCGGGATGCGCAGCGACTCGATCAGTCCCTCGCGCATCCGCTCCGTCACGACCGCCGACTGCACCAGATCACCGCGGTACTTGGGGAAGACCACCCCCCGGGACACCGCCCCCACCTGATGTCCCGCGCGGCCCACCCGCTGCAGTCCGGAGGCGACCGACGGGGGCGACTCGACCTGGACGACGAGGTCCACCGAGCCCATGTCGATGCCCAGCTCCAGGCTCGACGTCGCGACGACGGCGGGCAGCCGGCCGGCCTTCAGGTCCTCCTCCACCAGCGCCCGCTGCTCCTTGGACACCGAGCCGTGGTGCGCCCGGGCGAGCAGCGGGGCGGCGCCCTTGGCGGCGCCGGACTGGGCCATGATCTCCGCCGGCGGGGGAGAGTCGTCGGGCAGCGGCTCACCCGTCGCCCGCTCGTACGCGATCTCGTTCAGCCGGTTGCACAGGCGCTCCGCCAGGCGGCGGGAGTTGGCGAAGACGATCGTCGACCGGTGCTCGCGCACCAGGTCCGCGATCCGCTCCTCCACATGCGGCCAGATCGACGGCTTGTCGGCCGCCCCCTCCTCCCGCACGGGGGAGCCGGCGAGCTCGCCCATGTCCTCGACGGGGACCACCACCGACAGGTCGAACTCCTTGGCGGACGGCGGCTGTACCACCTCGACCCGGCGGCCGGGGGACAGGAACCGCGCCACCTCGTCCACCGGGCGCACCGTCGCCGACAGTCCGATCCGGCGGGCCGGGCGCGGCAGCAGCTCGTCCAGCCGCTCCAGGGAGAGCGCCAGATGCGCGCCCCGCTTGGTGCCCGCCACCGCGTGCACCTCGTCCAGGATCACCGTCTCCACGCCGGCCAGGGCGTCGCGGGAGGCGGACGTCAGCATCAGGAACAGGGACTCGGGCGTCGTGATCAGGATGTCCGGCGGACGCGTCGCGATGGCCCGGCGCTCGGCCGGCGGGGTGTCGCCGGAGCGGATGGCCACCCGGATGTCCGGCTCGGGCAGCCCGAGGCGCACCGACTCGTGCCGGATCCCGGTCAGCGGCGAGCGGAGATTGCGCTCCACGTCCACCGCGAGGGCCTTCAGCGGCGACACGTACAGCACCCGGCAGCGCTTGCGGGCCTCCGCGGGCGGCGGCGCGGCCGCCAGGCCGTCCAGCGCGGAGAGGAACGCCGCCAGGGTCTTCCCGGACCCGGTGGGCGCCACCACCAGCACGTCCGCCCCCTCGCCGAGGGCCCGCCAGGCGCCCTCCTGGGCCGCCGTGGGCGCGCTGAACGCCCCCGTGAACCAGGCCCTGGTCGCGGGGGAGAACATGGGCAGCGCGGTCGCCGCCGACGGATCCGTCATGCCCCCATCGTGCACCGACCCACTGACATTGGTCAGAATGGGCCGTATGAGCCGGGGGCAGAACGGCACGGACGGGGCGGCGCGCGACGCCGTGACGGACCTGGGACGGACGCATGTCCAGGCCGGTGCCGGGCCTGTGACCAGTGAGAACGAGCACGCGCGGCACTGGACAGACCCCGCCCTGCCGGGGGTTGACCTGCTGCGTGCCCGGTATGTGGAGAAACGGTTCGTCAGACACACCCACGCGAGCTTCGTGATCGGCGCGATCACCCGGGGCGTCGAGGCGTACGAGGTGTACGGCGGTCTGGTGCGGGTCGGCCCCGGCGGGCTGGCGCTGGTCAACCCCGACACCGTGCACACCGGGCACGCGGGTGTGCCGGAGGGCTGGTCGTACAGCGTGCTCTACCCCTCGGTCGACGTGGTGCGGGAGATCGCCGCCGAGCTGACGACCCTGCGCGGCACGCCCCGCTTCGCCGAGTCGGCGGTGCACGATCCCGAGACGGCGGGGGTGATCGCCCGGGTGCACGCGGCGCTCGAGGGCGGCAACGCGCTGGCCGCCGACTCGCTGTTCCGCGTCGGCGTCGCGCAGGTCCTGCGCCGGCACGGCGGTGTGCTGCCCGCCCGCACCCGCACGGAGGCCGGCGCCGCGGTGGCCCGGCTGGCGCGGGAGGTGCTGGAGGGGGATCTGGTGGACCCGCCGTCGCTGGAGCGGCTGGCGGCCGGGCTCGGGGTCAGCCCCTTCGCGCTGCTGCGGGCGTTCCGCAAGGAGTACGGGATGCCGCCGCACACCTGGCTCACCGACGCCCGCGTGCGCCGGGCGCGCGCGCTGCTCGACGCGGGCACGCCGCCGGCCGAGGCGGCGCTGGCCGTCGGGTTCACGGACCAGCCGCACCTCAACCGCCACTTCAGCCGGATCATCGGCGTACCCCCGGGGGCCTACCGGCGCGAGCGGCTCTGACCGCCCGCCGCGCAAGAACGTACAAGACACCCCCCGCGCACCCGGCCTACCGTGCGTCCCATGGCACAGGAGACCGCACCGCCCCTCGAGGAGGCACCACCGTCCCCGGACGCCGACCGCCGCGCGATACGTGGCGCGCTCGGCGTCGGGATCGCCGTCGGACTCAGCGGATTCGCCTTCGGCGTGACCGCCGCCGGCTCGGGGATCAGCCTCACCCAGACCTGTCTGCTCAGCCTGCTGGTGTTCACCGGCTCCAGCCAGTTCGCGCTCGTCGGGGCGCTCGCGGCGGGCGGCAACCCGTTCACCGCCGCGGCGGGCGCCTTCTTCCTCGGCGTACGGAACTGCTTCTACGGGCTGCGCCTGGCACCGCTGCTCCGGCTGCCCGCCCGGGTGCGGCCGCTCGCCGCCCAGTGGGTCATCGACGAGACCACCGCCGTCACGATCTCCCAGCCCACCCGGCGCACCGCGCGGATCGGCTTCGTCGTCACCGGCCTCACGCTGTACGTCCTGTGGAACCTCACCACCCTCCTCGGCGCCCTCGGCGCCTCCGCGCTGGGCGACCCGGCCGCCTGGGGGCTGGACGCGGCCGGCCCGGCGTCGTTCCTGGCGCTGCTCGCCCCCATGCTGCGCACCGGCACCGAGCGGGCCGTCGCGGGGCTCGCCGTCCTCCTCGGCCTCGGTTTCCTGCCGGTGCTGCCCGCCGGCGTCCCGGTGCTGGTCGCGGCCCTCGCGGCGCCCGCCGTGCTGTACGCGCAGGGGCGCCGCACGGGGCGGAAGGAGGTCCGCCGGTGAACGCCTGGATCGCGATCGCGCTGACCGTCGCCGGCTGCTACGGCGTGAAGCTCCTCGGCCTGTCGGTGCCCGCCGGGGTGCTGGAGCGGCCGGTGGTCCGCAGGCTCGCCACCCTGCTGCCCGTCGCGCTGCTGGCGGCGCTCACCGCCCAGCAGACGTTCGCCTCGCGGCAGGACCTCGTCCTCGACGCCCGCGCCGCCGGGCTGGCCGCGGCCGCCGTCGCGCTGGTGCTGCGGGCGCCCTTCCTCGTCGTGATCGCCGTCGCGGTCGTCGTCACGGCCGCCCTGCGCGCGGTGACCGGCTGACGGCCGCCCCTCAGCCCGCCAGCCGGCCGAACGCCCGCAGGGTGAGCAGCGCCTCCAGCGTGAGGATCGGACGCCACTCCAGGGCGGAGCCGGGGGCGCGGGCCCGCCACCGCAGCGGCCAGCCGCCGTCCGGCTGCTGCTCGGCGGCGAGGAAGTCCAGGCCCGCCGTCAGCTCCGCGTCGGTGAACCAGCGCCGGGCCAGGGAGTCGGGGCCGTGGGCGAAGTCGGGCACGTAGAACTGCTCGCCGGGCGCGTACCCCTCGGTGCGCGGCCAGGACTCCGCCCGCTCGGGGTCCAGGACGGCGAGCCGCTGGACGCGCACCAGCCGGCCCAGCCGGGCGGCGGCCGCCTCCGCGCGGGCGCGGTCGGGGGCGGTGTCGAGGAACGCCACGGCGGCCTGCACCTCGTACGGATGGGTCGCCTCCAGCGACTCGACGGCCTGCCAGCAGAAGTCCGCCGCCCGGAACAGCCACGCGTGCCACACACCGTTCGCGTTCAGTGTCCCGACCACCGGTCCGGTCGTCAGCAGACTGCCCGACCCGCCCGGGGGAGAATCGTTCACCGCGGCCAGGAGGGAGGCGTGCGGATAGCCCACCGGTGCCGGGTGGACGGCGGGCAGCGCGCCGTCCGGGGTGGAGATTTCCGTCAGATAGCCGCAGACGCGCTCCGCCCGCCGTCCCTCGCAGCGGCCGACGGCGTCCAGCACCCGCAGCGCCAGCACGGTGTGCAGCGGCTGGCTGACCGGTCCGCGCAGATCGGGCTCCAGCGCGTGCCCGTACCCGCCGTCCGGATTGCGGTACGCCTCCAGCGCCGCCTCCACCGCGTCGGCGGCGGTGCTGGTCGCGGTCCGGAAGTGATAGGCGTACCGGCGCTGTTCGAGTACGCGGGCGGTGAGCCACATGAATCGTTCGGCACGGGCGAGCTGGGTGGAGGCTGGAGCCATGGGAGGAACCTAAGCCCGCTCATGCACGGTGGGCGCATCGATGGATGCGGGAGCACTCTAAGTAGCTGCCGCGGCGCGCGATAATGGACGCGTCCGGTTGACGGTTTCGGGGAAGGGCGGGTTCGTACGGCGATGGCACTCTGGCGGAGCGTGTTCTGGCAGCGGATGGCGGCGTACTTCGGTGAGTCGTACGTCGACTCCTTCGCGCGCGACCATGTGATGGCCGAACTCGGCGGGCGCACGGTGAACGAGGCGCTCGAGGCGGGCTGGGACACCGCGGACGTGTGGCGCGCGGTGTGCGAGGCGATGGCCGTACCGGCGGACCAGCGGTGAGGCCCGTGCGCTAGGACCAGGTGGCCACGTAGTACCCCACCCCGTACGGCGCGTCCTCGTGGAGCAGCTGCCCGCTCAGGTCCGCGCCCTGTGCGGCGCCCGCCAGCACCTGCCAGCAGGCCCGGCCGCTCGCCTGGAGGTCGAACGCCAGCTCGGGGTCCAGCGCGGCGACCGCGTTCAGGTCGGCGGCGCCCAGCGCGCGGGCGGCCGCCTCGTCGAAGGCCTGTGCCCGCTCGTCGAAGTAGCCGGGCGCCTTGTGCGTACGGCAGGCCGTACCGTCGCCCATCACCAGCAGCGCGACCCGGCCCGCGCCCGCGGCGAGCTCCCGCCCGACCTCCAGACAGCGCGCGGTGGGCAGCGGCTCCCCCACCCCCAGCCCCTCGACGGGGGTGCCGGACCAGTCCGTCAGCCCCAGCAGCCAGGCGCCGACCGTCAGCGACAGCGGCAGCGTCCGGGCCCCCTCCAGGGCGGTGTCCACCGCGCCGAGGCGCACGTCCTTGTCCACGCCGAAACCGCGGAACGAACCGACGGCCCCCTGCGGATGCGGCCCCCGGCCCTCCTGCTCGGCGGGCCCGAGCACCATCAGCCGGTCCGGACGGGACGCCGCCAGCACCCCGATCGCGTCCGTACAGGCGGCACGCAGCGCGTCCAGCTCCGCGGCGGCGCCCGCGGCGACCTCCGGCACGAGCAGCGGCGGGCAGGGGCAGCAGGCGGCGGCGATCAGCATGGCCCGCAGCCTACTGCGGGCCCGCCCGGCGGGGCGCGGTCAGGGCGCCGGGGCGCGTCCGCGGGGGGTTAACCCCCGTACGAAAGCGCCTGCCCGCCGCACTGCACAGACCCCTGTGCACAGGGGATTGTGGACCGCATGGCCACAGAGATCACCGACCTCGCGGCGCTCCGGGCGCTCGCCCATCCGCGCCGCCAGCGGATGCTGCAACAGCTGTCGCTGCACGGCCCCGCCACCTCCGCCGGCCTCGCCCGGGCCCTCGGCCTGAACACCGGCGCCACCAGCTACCACCTGCGGGAGCTGGCCGCGCACGGCTTCGTCGAGGAGGATCACCGGCGCGGCCGCGAACGGTGGTGGCGGGCCGTCGCCGGCGACATCCGCTTCCCCCGGCGCAGCGCGCAGAGCGCCGGGATGCGGCCCGTCGTCGACGAGATGAACCGTCTGGCGTACGCGGCCGACCTCGCGCTCTTCGAACAGCTGCAGCGGGAGAGCGACGGCCTCGGCGCGTGGATGGACGCCTTCCCCTACTCGCGCGGCACCATCCGGCTCACCCTCGGCGAACTCCGTGAGTTCTTCGAGGAGTACATCGCCCTCCTCAACCGCTACAAGCGCCCCGACGACGACACCCCGGCGGACGCGCGCACCGTCCTCACCCGGCTGCTGGCCTTCCCCGCCCCCGACGACCACCTGGACGAATCATGATGCTGCGTCTCGCCCTCAGAACCCTCCGCGCCCGGCTGGCGGGCTTCCTTGGCTCCTTCGTCGCCCTCCTGTGCGCCGCCGCCCTGACCGCCGCCTGCGGTGTGCTGCTCGAGACGGGACTGCGGGGGACGATCGCTCCCGAACGGCTCGCCGCCGCGCCGGTCGTCGTCTCCGCCGACCAGAACGTCCACCAGACGAAGATCAAGGAGAAGAAGGGCAAGCGGAAGGTCAAACACAAGGCGAAGCCCCTCGCCGAACGCGTCTGGCTCCCGGAGGAGCTCGCCGGACGGATCGCGCACGTACCAGGCGTCCGCGCCGCCGTCCCGGAACTCACCTTCCCCGCGCGTCCGGTGACCCCCGGCGGCCCGCCGTCGTACGGCCATGCCTGGCAGTCCGCCGCCCTCGCCCCGTACACCCTCGGCGACGGCCGCGCGCCGCGGACGGCCGGCGAGATCGTCGTCGACCGGGGGCTGGCCGAACGGGCGGGACTCACCGCCGGCGACCGGATCGAGGTCCAGTCGACGGGCGCACCCAAGCGGTACACCGTCACCGGCGTCACCACCACCGCCCTCGCCCACCAGAGCAGCCTGTTCTTCTCCGCCGAAGAGGCCCGGCGGCTGGCCGGGCACCCCGGGCAGGTCACCGCGATCGGCGTGCTCGCCCGGGACGGCGTCTCCGCCGCCGAGCTGGGCGGGCGGATCGACGCCGCCCTGGACGGCACCGGGGCGAAGGTCAGCACCGGTGCCGGGCGCGGGCCGGTGGAGTTCCTCGACGCGGCCGGCGCCCGGGTCAAGCTGGTCTCCATGGGCGGCGCCATCGCCGGTACGTCGCTGCTGGTTGCCGTGCTGGTCGTCGTCGGCACCTTCGCCCTGGGCATCCAGCAGCGGCACCGGGAGCTGGCGCTGCTGCGGGCCGTGGCGGCCACCTCCGGCCAGATCCGCAGGCTCATCGGCCGCGAGGCGCTGCTGATCGGGCTCGCCGCCGGTGTCCTGGGTGCCGCCGCGGGGCTGCCGCTGGGCACCTGGCTGCTGGGCCGGTTCGTGGACCTCGGCGCCGTACCGGCGACCCTCCACCCGGCCGTCAGCGTCTTCCCCGCCCTCGCCGCCGTCGCCCTCACGCTGCTCGGCGCCTGGGCCGCCGCCCGGATCTCCGCCCGCCGCATCTCGCGGATCGGTCCGGCGGAGGCACTGACGGAGGCCGCGACGGAGCGCCGCCCGGCCGCCGGGCGGATCGTTGCCGGGGTGCTGCTGCTGGCCGGCGGCGCCGTGCTCGTCGCCGTACTCGGCGGGCTGCGCACCGAGCCGGCCGCCACCCCGGTGACGTTCCTCGCCGTCGTGGTGCTGGCCACCGCCGTGTCACTCCTCGGGCCGCTGGTCGTACGGGCCGGGACGGCGCTCCTCGCGGGGCCGCTGCGGCTCGCCCGGTTCAGCGGACGGATGGCGCGGGCGAACCTGCGCGGACGGTCGGTCCGGATGGCCGCCGCGGTGACACCCCTCGCGCTGCTCATCGGAATGGCGTCGACGGTCCTGTTCGTCCAGCCGACGCTCTCCCACGCGGCGGACCGGCAGGCGGCCGAGGGGACGCTCGCCGACTACACCCTCGCGTCCACCTCGATCGGCGTCCCTCCGCAGGCCGCGGCGGCGGTCCGTTCGGTGACCGGAGTGACGGCCGCCACCGAGGTCGTACGGACGACGGTTCGCGTCGGACTCGACAAGTACCCGGCGCAGGGCGTGACGCCGTCCGGTCTGGACCGCACCTGGGACCCCGATGTGCGCGCCGGTTCACTGCGCGGCTTCGGGCCGGGGGACGTCGCGGTGAGCGAACTGGCCGCCGACCAGCTGGGGCTGAAGCCCGGCGGCACGCTGAAGCTGACCCTGGGCGACGGCACGAAGGTGTCGCTGGAGGTCGCGGCGGTGTACGCGAAGGGGCTGGGCTTCGGTGACCTGACGATGGCCCACGACCTGATCGCCCGGCACGTCGACAACCCCCTCGCGGTGGCGGTGAACGTCCGTACCGACGGCTCGGCCGCACGGGCGGACCTCGCCGCGGCGGTACGCGCCTTCCCCGGCGTCCAGGTCCTCGATCCCGGGCAGGCGCACGCCCGGACGGCCGGCGTCCAGCAGGCCAACGCGGAGGTCAACTTCCTCGCCATGGGCCTGGTGCTGGCGTTCACCGCGATCGCCGTCGTCAACACCCTGGCGATGACGACCGCCGAACGCGTACGGGAGTTCGCGCAGCTGCGGCTGGCCGGCGCCCAGCGGCGGCAGGTGCTGCGGATGCTGCGGCTGGAGGCCCTCTCCGTGGTGGCCATGGCCCTCGTCGCGGGCACCGGGATCGCCCTGGCGGTGCTCACCGCCTTCGCGGCCGGCATGACCGGCGGAGCCCCCGCCCTGGAGCCCCTGACGTACGCCCTCGTCGTCGGCGTCGCCACGCTGCTGGCCCTCGCGTCGACCGCGCTCCCCGGCCGCGTGGCCCTGGCCCCGCGCCCGGTGGACGTCGCCACGGCTCCCGAGTGACCCCGCGTGGAGCCGCCCGGGGCCTACCCGAGCGGCTCCACGCACGCCCGCAGCGCCGCCGCGTCCACCCCCGCCACGGCGGCCACCAGCCGCCCGTCCGGACGAATCACCAGCACCGCGTGCGCCGGCGCCCCCGGATACTCCTCGGCGACGACCAGCGACGCCCGCACCGGCAGCTCCTCCACCGTCCGCAGCAGCGCCGGCATCAGCCCCGCCTTGAGCCAGATCCGGTGGTCCCACACCCGCGTCCCCGGGGCCACGAACAGCAGCACCACCGACCGCCCCAGGCTCGCGTGCAGCGACGTCGCCGTCCCGTCCGGCGCCGTCACCGCCACGTCCGACACCGGAGCCCCCAGCGCCGTGCCGACGGTGAGCGAGGGAACCGGCGGGGCGGCGGCGTACACCGCGGCCCCGCCCACCGCCCCACGCCCCAGATGACCGTCCGCCAGCAGCGTCACCGCCTGCCCCCGCCGCCACTCCCCGGTGCGCCGGCGCACCAGCGGCAGTGCCTGATCGGCCGCCCGCAGCCGGCGCCGTATCACCCCCCGGCGCTCCGCCTCGTACGAGTCCAGCAGCGCCCCCGGAGCACCGGAGTGCACCGCGGCGGCCAGCTTCCACGCGAGGTTCTCCGCGTCCTGCAGCCCCTCGTCGAGCTGCTGCGTACCGAGCGCCCCCAGCAGATGCGCCGCGTCGCCCGCCAGCAGCCCCCGTCCCCGGCGGAAGGTCTGCGCCAGCCGGTGGTGCACGGTGTGCACGCCCGAGTCGAGCAGGTCGTACCACAGGGCCTCCGCGTCCGCGTGCCACCAGTCGGTGAGCGTCGACTCGACCCGCCGTACGACGTCCTGCGGCGTCACCAGCCCCGCCTCCGACGGCAGCAGCCAGTCGAACCGCCACACGCCGTCCGCCAGCGGTCGCGCGCACACCTCCGACGGAACACCGGAGACGACCGTCTCACTGCGCCACGGCAGCCGGGTACGGATCGCCGCCACCGCGTGCCGCTCGACGGCCGTCCGCCCCGCGAAACGGATGTCGAGCAGCTTGCGCACCACGGACCGCGCGCCGTCGCACCCGACGACGTAACTCCCCCGCCACCACGTGCCCTTGTCGTCGGCGGAACCCGAACCGGCACCGGCACCGGCACCGGAACCCGAAGCGGAAGCCTTCCCCCGGGTGTGCACCGAAACCGCGTCCCGCTCCATCTCCAGGGCGTCCACCCGGACCCCCGGCACGACGGTGACCAGATCGCAGGCGGCGACGGCGTGGCGCAGTTCGTCGACGAGCGCCTGCTGCGCGACGTGCCGCGGCGGCTGTTCCCCGTCGTACGACTCCTCCCGCAGCACCCGCTTGCCCCGGATGGCCCGCCACGCGGTCAGCGGCACCCCGGGCACCACGCAGCCCAGCCGCTCCAGAAACGCCACCGTCGGCGCCCGCAGCACGGCCGTACGGGCCGGACGCGCGGGCGAGGGGGTGGCGGGGGAGGAGGTCTCACCGTCGAGAACGAGGGTGGAGACGCCGCTGTGTGCCAACGCCAAGGACAGGGTGAGCCCGACGGGTCCTGCCCCGACGATGATCACCGGGTCCACGATCACAAGGCGTATGCAACCCACTCGCCGACCTGTGCGTCAAGCCGGGGGCACGGAGCGGGGGTTGGTCCCGCACACGCCGAAGGGCGGCGGTAGGATCACCGCCGCCCTTCGTACGCGTAAACGAGCGTCAGATCGCGCGTCCGGTCGCGAGGTCCTCGACCTCGTCGACGCCGACCACGGCGCCCGTGGTCCGCTTGCCGCGCCGGACCCGGCCCTCGATCCAGCTCGCGATGGTCGTGAGCAGGAAGTTCAGGATCACGAAGATCGCCGCGACGACGAGGAAGCTCGGGATCACGTTGGCGTAGTTGGCGGACAGCGTCTGCCGCGAGTTCAGCAGCTCGGTGAAGCCCAGCATCACACCGCCGAGGGCGGTGTCCTTCACGATGACGACGAGCTGGCTGACGATCGCCGGCAGCATCGCGGTCACCGCCTGCGGCAGCAGCACGATGGTCATCATCTGGCCCTTGCGCAGCCCGATCGCCTTCGCGGCCTCCGTCTGCCCCCGGGGCAGGGACAGGATGCCGGCCCGTACGATCTCGGCGAGCACCGAGGCGTTGTACAGCACCAGACCGGTGACCACGGCGTACAGCGGGCGCTGCTCGCTGCTGATGTCCGTGTACTTCACGTAGAACTGGCTGGCGAACAGCATGAGGAGCAGCACGGGGATCGCGCGGAAGAACTCCACGATCGTGCCGGCCACGGACCGCACCCACCGGTGGTCGGACAGGCGTGCGATACCGAACACCGCACCCAGCGGCAGCGCGATCACCATGGACAGCGCGGCGGCCTTCAGCGTGTTGGCGAGGCCGGGCAGCAGATACGTGGTCCAGGCCTCGGACGTCGTGAACGGCTTCCACATCACCGCCTCGAACTGGCCCTTGTCCTGCAGCTTGGCGATCGCCCACCAGCCGCCGAGGACCAGGAGGGCCAGGAAGACGACCGTATAGACGATGTTCCAGACCTTGGCCCGGGGCCCCGGTGTGTCGAACAGGACCGAACTCATCGCTTCACCGCCACTCGGTTGCTCAGCCAGCCGAGGAATAGCCCCAGCGGCATCGTCAGCACGATGAACCCGAAGGCGAACACGGCGCCGATGGCGACCAGCGCGGCCTCGTTCTCGATCATGCCCTTCATCAGGTACGCGGCCTCCGCGACACCGATCGTCGCCGCCACCGTGGTGTTCTTGGTGAGGGCGATCAGTACGTTGGCCAGCGGACCGACCACCGACCGGAACGCCTGCGGCAGCACGATCAGCGTGAGCACCTGGGTGAAGCTCAGCCCGATCGCCCGCGCCGCCTCCGCCTGGCCCTTGGGCACCGTGTTGATGCCCGAGCGCAGCGCCTCGCAGACGAACGCCGCCGTGTACGCCGACAGCCCGAAAACTGCCAGCCGGAAGTACTGCGACTTGACGTCGTCGGTGCCCGCGCCGAACGTCACCCCGTAGACATCGGCCAGCCCCAGTGCGCAGAACACGATGATCACCGTGAGCGGGGTGTTCCGCACGATGTTGACGTACACCGTGCCGAAGCCGCGCATCAGCGGGACGGGGCTCACCCGCATGCCGGCCAGGATCGTGCCCCAGACCAGCGAGAACAGGGCGGAGAACAGCGTGAGCTGCACCGTCACCCAGAATGCCCCGATCAGGTCGTAGCCTTCAAGGAAATCAAACACAAAACAGTCCGCATCCCGCGATCGCGCGTGTATGGATGGCAGGGCGCGCGGCCTCTTCGGCCGCGCGCCCCGGGCGGCCCGCCGAAAGCGGCGGGCGACGGATTACTTCAGCTGGCCGATCTGCGGCGCCGGCTCGAACTTGAAGTTCGCCGGGCCGAAGGCGTCGTCCATGACCTTCTGCCAGGTGCCGTCCGAGACCATCTTCTCGAGCGCAGTGTTGATCTGGGCCTTGAGGTCCGAGCCCTTCTTCACGCCGATGCCGTAGTTCTCGTTGGACAGGCTGAGGCCCGCCAGCTTGAACTTGCCCTTGTACTGCGACTGCGCGGCGTAGCCGGCGAGGATGGCGTTGTCGGTGGTCAGGGCGTCGACGACCTTGTTCTGCAGGGCGCCGATGCACTCCGAGTAGCCGCCGCGCTCGATGAGCTGCGCGTCCTTGGCGAAGTCGTTCTGCACGTTCTGCGCGGAGGTGGAACCGGTCACCGAGCACAGCTTCTTGGAGTTGAGGTCGGTGGCCTCGGTGATGCTGTTGTCGTCGGCGCGGATCAGCAGGTCCTGGTGGGCCAGGAAGTACGGGCCGGCGAAGTCGACCTTCTCCTCGCGCTCCGGGGTGATCGAGTAGGAGGCGACGATGAAGTCGACGTCACCGTTCGCCAGCGCGGTCTCGCGGTCCGCGCTCTTGGTCTCCTTGAACTCGATGTTCTTCTCGTCGTAGCCCAGCTGCTTGGCCACGTACTTGGCGGTCTCGACGTCGATACCGGAGAAGGAGCCGTCCGGCTCCTTCAGCCCGATGCCGGGCTGGTCGAACTTGATACCGACGGTGATCTTGCCCTTGCCGTCGCCGCCGGATCCCCCGGACCCGTTGTCGCCGTCGTCACCACCGCACGCACCGGCGGTGAGGGCGAGAACGGTCGCGATGGCGGCGGCGGCGCCGACCTTGCGGAAATTCATGGTGAACATCCCTTTGTCGTGAAGTTGACGTTGCCAGGCAGGTCAGTGGTGCAGGATCTTCGAGAGGAAGTCCCGAGCCCGGTCGCTGCGAGGGTTGGTGAAGAACTGGTCCGGCGTTGCCTCTTCGACGATCTGGCCATCAGCCATGAAGACGACGCGGTTGGCTGCCGAGCGGGCGAAGCCCATTTCGTGGGTGACGACGACCATGGTCATGCCGTCACGGGCGAGCTGCTGCATGACTTCCAGCACCTCGTTGATCATCTCCGGGTCCAGGGCCGAGGTGGGCTCGTCGAAGAGCATCACCTTCGGCTCCATCGCCAGCGCGCGGGCGATCGCCACACGCTGCTGCTGGCCGCCCGAGAGCTGCGCCGGGTACTTGTCGGCCTGGTTCCCGACACCGACCCGGTCGAGCAGTTGACGCGCCCGCTCCTCGACGGCGCGCTTGTCCGCCTTACGGACCTTGACCGGGCCCAGCATGACGTTCTGCAGCACCGTCTTGTGCGCGAAGAGGTTGAACGACTGGAACACCATGCCGACGTCGGCCCGCAGGTTCGCCAGGGCCTTGCCCTCCGCGGGGAGCGGCTTCCCGTCCAGCGTGATGGACCCGGAGTCGATCGTCTCCAGCCGGTTGATCGCACGGCACAGTGTCGACTTGCCCGAGCCCGAGGGACCGATCACCACGACGACCTCGCCGCGCGCGATCGACAGGTTGATGTCCTGGAGCACGTGCAGCGCGCCGAAATGCTTGTTGACGTTGTCCAGGACCACCAGCGGCTCGCCCACGGGTGCGGCGTCCTTGGTCACCGAAATCTCGGTCATCGGCCTAGCGCTCCATCCTCTTCGGTTGCCTGGACCTTAGTGACGCGCATTGAGGAGCGTCATTACATCTGAGGGGAAATTGAGCATAACGATCCGGCCGCAACCGGACACCAAGGGTCATTGGGGCACGCCTGAGAGTAGCGGTCACGTCATGGAAGCATGGGGGTAACGCGGAGGCACTTGACGGACGGGGCCGTACGGGGGCTGTATCACTGTCGGGTGTCCCGTGTACGCCGTACGTGTCCGCGTCAGGGATCCTTGGTGTGAGCCGCCGTCGCGGAAGGGAGAGCGGGTACGTGAAACTGTTGCTGGTCGAAGACGACGACCATGTCTCCGCCGCGCTCTCCGCCGTGCTGCGCCGGCACGGATTCGACGTCGGCACCGCCCGGGGCGGTGAGGAGGCGCTGCAGGAGCTGCTGCACGGCAGGCTCGCGCCGTTCGACGTCGTCCTCCTCGACCTCGGGCTGCCCGACCAGGACGGCTTCGAGGTGTGCGGACGGATCCGTAAGCTCACCAGCACCCCCGTGATCATGGTCACCGCCCGGGCGGACGTCCGGTCGCGGATCCACGGGCTCAACCTGGGGGCCGACGACTACGTAGTCAAGCCCTACGACACCGGAGAGCTGCTGGCGCGGATCCACGCCGTGGCCCGCCGGACGAGCGCCGAGGCCGAGCCGGACGGGCGGTCACCTGCGGATACGTACGAATCCCTGCGGCTCGGACCGCTCACCCTGCAGATTCCCACACGCCGGGTGCTGGTCAACGGCGAGGAGGTCGCGCTCACCCGAAAGGAGTTCGACCTTTTGGCCCTGCTGGCCCATCGCCCCGGTGTCGTCTTCCGGCGTGAGCAGATCATCAGCGAGGTCTGGCGCACCAGCTGGGAGGGCACCGGCCGCACCCTCGAGGTGCACGTCGCGTCGCTGCGCTCCAAGCTGCGCATGCCCGAACTGATCGAGACGGTACGGGGGGTCGGCTACCGGCTGGTCGCCCCGCCGCCCGCGGTCTGAGGGGCGAGAGTTTGCGCACCAGGCTTCTCCCGCTCCTCATCATGCTGATGGCGGGCATCCTGCTGGCCCTCGCCGTCCCGCTGGCCGAGCGGATCGCCCAGCAGGACCAGCAGCACGTGGTCGTCGACCGGATGGACGACATCGCCCGCTTCGCCTCGCTCGGGCTGTACGTCACCTCCCGCGAGGAGAGCGAGGCCAGCGCCGAGGAACGGGACCGGCGGCGCGCCCTGAAGCAGGAGCTGGAGAAGTACTACACCGTCTACGGCATCAAGGCGGGCGTCTTCTACCGCGACCGCGGGGAAATGGAGGCCGCCCCGACCTGGGACCCCACCGGCACCCCGGAGGGCGCCAGGGCCTTCGACGAGGCCCTGGCCAGCCGGCGCAGCCACGACCCCCGGCAGGTGTGGCCGTGGCAGTCGCGGCCGCTGACCGTCGCCTCCCCGATCGTGCGGGACGGCGACGTGGTCGCCGTGGTCGTCACCGAGTCGCCCACCGACAAGATGCGCCGGCGGATCCTCGTCGGCTGGCTGTGGCTGGCCGCCGGGATCGGCGCGGCCATGCTCGTCGGCGTCGCCGCCGCGTTCCGGCTCACCAGCTGGGTGCTGCGGCCGGTGCGCATCCTGGACAAGGCCACCCACGACATCGCCACCGGGCGGCTGAAGTCCCGGGTCGCGGCCTCCGGCGGGCCGCCGGAGCTGCAACGGCTGACGCGGTCCTTCAACGAGATGGCCGACAACGTCGAGGACGTGCTGGAGCAGCAGCGGGCGTTCGTCGCCGACGCCTCGCACCAGCTGCGCAACCCCCTGGCGGCGCTGCTGCTGCGGATCGAGCTGCTGAAGCTGGAGCTGCCGGAGGGCAACGAGGAGATCGCCTCCGTCCAGGCGGAGGGCAAGCGGCTGGCGGAGGTGCTGGACGATCTGCTCGGCCTGGCCCTCGCCGAGCACGCCACCGTCACCCCGCGGCTGACGGACGTCGCCGCCCTCGTCGACGAACGGATGGCCGCCTGGGGGCCGCTGGCGGCGGAGAAGGGCGTCGGTCTGGAGCGCGCGGGGAACGGCGCGGTCACCGGGTGGGCCGACGCGGTGGGGCTGTCCAGCGCGCTCGACGCGGTCATCGACAACGCGCTGAAGTTCACGCCCTCCGGCGGCACGGTCCAGGTCGCGGTCGCCGCCCGGGGGGACGAGGTCACGGTCGGCGTGGCGGACGGCGGACCGGGGCTGACGGAGGAGGAGCTGGCTCGCGTGGGGGACCGCTTCTGGCGCAGCGGGCGGCATCAGAACGTCAAGGGGTCGGGGCTGGGGCTGTCCATCGCGCGGTCCCTGCTGGCGGCCGGGGGCGGGCGGATCGCCTTTACGGCGAACGAGCCCCGCGGGCTGCGGGTGACCGTGACGGTGCCGCGGACGGAGCCCGCCGGGGACTGACGGTGCCGGCGGGAGGGACGTCGATTCACTCCTCCGTCGGAGTGCACCACCGCCGCGCCGCCCCGGCCCGCACACCGCCGGCTGGTACCCGTGTACCCCATGCGCGTACGCCCCCTCGCCCTCGTCGCCGCGGCCCTCGCCGTCCTCGCGGCCGCACCTCCCGCCGGCCGGCCCCTGGGCATCGGCGACACCCTCTTCCCCCAGCTGGGAAACCCCGGCTACGACGTCACCGCGTACGACCTGACGTTCCGCTACCCCGGGCGCAACGACACCCCCATGCAGGCCGACACCAAGATCACCGCACGGGCCACGGACACCCTGGAGCGGTTCAACCTCGACTTCACCCGGGGCGCCGTCCGCTCCCTCACCGTCGACGGCGAACCCGCCGCCTTCAGCACGGCGGGCGAGGACCTGGTCGTCCGCCCCGCGCACACCGTCGAACGCGGCGCCACGTTCCGGATCGACGTCCGCCACACCAGCGAGCCGGCGCGCGGGGAGGGCGCCGGCTGGGTCCGTACCGCCGACGGACTCGCCATGGCCAACCAGGCCGACGCCGCCCACCGCGTCTTCCCCTGCAACGACCATCCCTCCGACAAGGCCCTCTTCACCTTCCGGATCGACGCCCCCGCCGGCTACACGGTCGTCGCCAACGGCCTCCCCGCCGGCGAACCGTCGAACGGCCGCTGGACCTACCGCAGCCCCCACCCGATGGCGACCGAACTGGCGCAGATCTCCGTCGGCCGCTCCGCCGTGCTCACCGGCGAGGGCCCGCACGGACTGCCGCTGCGCCACGTCGTACCCGCCGCCGACCGCGAACGGCTGCGCGCGGCCGTCGACCTCACCGCCGGCCATCTGGAGTGGATGGAGGAGCGCGTGGGCCGCTACCCCTTCGAGACGTACGGGGTGCTCGCCGCCGACGCCGGCATCGGCTACGCCCTGGAGACCCAGACGCTGTCCCTCTTCGACCGCGGCCTGCTCGCCCGCGCCTCGGACGGGTCGTACGAGGCGAGCGTGATGGTGCACGAACTGGCCCACCAGTGGTTCGGCGACAGCGTCAGCCCCCGCCGCTGGACCGACCTGTGGCTCAACGAGGGCCACGCCACCTGGTACGAGGCCCTGTACGCCGACGACAAGGGCCAGGAGGACCTCGAGGAGCGGATGGCCGCGGCGTACCGCCAGTCGGACGCCTGGCGCGCCCAGGGCGGCCCCCCGGCGGCGATCAAGAGCCCCGGGAAGGGGAAGCTCGGCATCTTCCGGCCCAACGTGTACGACGGCAGCGCGCTCGTCCTGTACGCCCTGCGCCAGGAGATCGGCGACGACGCCTTCCAGCGCCTCGAACGGCAGTGGGTCACCCGCTACGCCGGGCGCACGGCCGGCACCGCCGACTTCACCGCCCTCGCGTCCGAGGTCGCCGGACGGGACCTGACGGCGTTCCTGCGCCCCTGGCTGTACGACACGAGGACCCCGCCCATGCCGGGGCACCCCGGCTGGCGGTCCGGCGCGTAATACGGGTGACGGCCGTGCGGCGGCATGGGACCATCGTCAGGTCGGCGGCGCGGCCGGCGGAGGGGAATCCTCCGCACCGGCGAAGCGTTTCATCCGACGGAGCAGCTTCGGCTGTACCCGAAGTATCCATTCCAACGTAAGGATCCGATTGACCTCCCCTTCTTCCCTTCCCCAGGACGACCAGCGCCTCGAGACGAACCGAGCCGACGCCCTGATGGAAGAGGACGCGGCCTGGAGTCTCGGAGACGACAGCAGGGACGGCGAGCAGTTCGAGCGCGAGGAGCGCGCGGCGCTGCGCCGCGTGGCCGGTCTGTCCACCGAGCTCGAGGACGTCACCGAGGTCGAGTACCGGCAGCTCCGCCTGGAGCGCGTCGTACTCGTCGGCGTGTGGACGTCCGGCACCGCACAGGACGCTGACAACTCCCTCGCGGAGCTCGCCGCGCTCGCCGAGACGGCCGGCGCGCTGGTCCTCGACGGCCTGGTCCAGCGGCGCGACAAGCCCGACCCGGCGACGTTCATCGGCTCCGGCAAGGCTGCCGAGCTGCGGGACATCGTCCTGGAGTCCGGCGCCGACACCGTCGTGTGCGACGGTGAGCTGAGCCCAGGCCAGCTCATCCACCTCGAGGACGTCGTCAAGGTCAAGGTGATCGACCGGACCGCCCTGATCCTCGACATCTTCGCCCAGCACGCCAAGTCCCGTGAGGGCAAGGCGCAGGTGGCGCTGGCCCAGATGCAGTACATGCTGCCGCGGCTGCGCGGCTGGGGTCAGTCCCTGTCCCGCCAGATGGGCGGCGGCAAGGGCGGCGGCCTGGCCACCCGTGGTCCCGGTGAGACCAAGATCGAGACGGACCGGCGGCGGATCCGCGAGAAGATGGCGAAGATGCGCCGGGAGATCGCGGACATGAAGACCGGCCGCGAGATCAAGCGCCAGGAGCGCCGGCGGCACAAGGTGCCCTCCGTCGCCATCGCCGGCTACACCAACGCGGGCAAGTCCTCGCTGCTCAACCGGCTCACCGGCGCGGGCGTTCTGGTGGAGAACGCGCTGTTCGCCACCCTCGACCCGACGGTCCGCCGGGCGGAGACGCCCACCGGGCGGGTCTACACCCTCGCCGACACCGTCGGATTCGTCCGGCATCTGCCGCACCACCTGGTCGAGGCGTTCCGCTCCACGATGGAGGAGGTCGGCGACTCCGACCTGATCCTGCACGTGGTCGACGGCTCGCACCCCGACCCGGAGGAGCAGCTCGCCGCCGTCCGTGAGGTGATCCGCGACGTCGGGGCGCAGGACGTGCCCGAGATCGTCGTGATCAACAAGGCGGACGCGGCCGACCCGCACGTCATGGCGCGGCTGCTGCGGATCGAGAAGCACGCGATCGCGGTGTCCGCCCGTACCGGCCAGGGGATCCCCGAGCTGCTCGCCATGATCGACGAGGAGCTGCCGCGGCCGCGGATCGAGCTGACGGCCGTCGTGCCGTACACGCACGGCGGTCTGGTCTCGCGGGTGCATGCCGAGGGCGAGGTCCTCTCCGAGGAGCACACCGCGGAGGGCACGATGCTGAAGGCCCGTGTCCACGAGGAACTGGCGGCGGAGCTGGAGCCGTTCGCCGCCTGAGCACCCTGTCCGGTTCGTTCGGTACGAGCCCCGCCCGCCGCGGGCGGGGCCTCGTCGTTGTGGAGACCCCATGAGCACCTTGCTGTCGCTGTACGACGCCCAGATGCGCCGCGAAGCCCCGCCGACCGCTCCCGGCGTGCGCGTGGACCGGAGCGCGACCGTGGTCCGCCAGACGGGCGGTCAGGGGGACTGGAACGGGGTGCTGTGGTCGGACCTCACGGCGGAGACCGCCGACGCGGAGATAGCCGCCCAGGTGGCGCACTACGCCGCGCGGGGCCTGCCGTTCGAGTGGAAGCTGTACGCCCACGACGCCCCGCGGGACCTCGCGAACCGGCTGCGGGCGGCGGGATTCGTCCCGGAGCCGGCGGAGGCCCTGCTGGTCGCGGAGACCTCGGCGCTGCCCACGGAGGTGCCGGTGCCGCCCGGCGTCGAGCTGCTTCCGGTCACCGACGCGGCGACCGTGGAGCTGGCCGTCAGGGTCCGCGAGGCTGCCTTCGGCACCCCGGGGGACGCCCTGCGCCACCAGCTCCTGACCCAGCTCGCCGAGTCCCCGTCCACACCGCCGGCGGTGGTCGCGGTGGCAGACGGCGTCCCGCTCAGCTCGGCTCGTCTGGAACTCCCCCCGGACCGCGACTTCGCGGGCCTGTGGGGAGGCGGCACGATCCCGGCCTGGCGGGGGAGGGGCCTCTACCGCGCACTGGTGGCGTACCGCACGCGGATCGCTTCCTCGCGGGGATACCGCTACCTGCAGGTGGACGCGCTCCCGACGAGCGAACCGATCCTGACGCGCCTGGGCTTCACCCGTCTGTCGACGACGACGCCGTACGTGTACGGGGAGGCGTAGACACGGGGCAGGGGTCCCTCCGGCAGAGTTGTCCGGCAAGTCCGGAGAAATCCCGGCATCCTGGCGCCAAAAGGACCCAATTCCAGCCCGTCCGGCGTTTGAGGACTTCGCGCGAAGCGCCGAAACGCGCCGCAGGCGCTGGCGCGACCGCACCTCCGTCAGGAGACGGAACACCCTCCGGCGGGCTCGGCGGATGCCGCAGGAACCCCCACGGTAGGCAACCCCAGCATCACGCCCTGCGACCGGGGCGCGGCCGTCCGCGCCTCCCAGGCGTCCCCCGACCGCGTCCGCCGCACGGCCAACGCCTCACCCTCCGCCAGGAGATGATGCGGCGCCGCATACGTCACCGCGACGGTGACCATGTCCCCGGGCCGCACCGGCGACGACGGCCGCGCGAAATGAACCAGCCGGTTGTCGGGCGCCCGCCCGGACAACCGCCGCGTCGCGTCGTCCTTGCGCCCCTCGCCCTCGGCGACCATCACCTCGACGACCCGCCCGACCTGCTTCTTGTTCTCCGCCCAGGAGATCTCCTCCTGCAGCGCCACCAGCCGGTCGTACCGCTCCTGCACGACGGCCTTCGGAATCTGACCGTCCATCGAGGCCGCCGGCGTCCCCGGCCGCTTCGAGTACTGGAAGGTGTACGCCTGCGCGAACCGGGCCTCCCGCACCACGTGCAGCGTCTGCTCGAAGTCCTCCTCGGTCTCCCCGGGGAAGCCCACGATGATGTCCGTCGAGATCGCGGCGTCCGGCATCGCCGCCCGCACCTTCTCGATGATCCCGAGATACCGCTCCTGCCGGTACGACCGCCGCATCGCCCTCAGCACGGTGTCGGAGCCCGACTGCAGCGGCATGTGCAGCTGATGCATCACGTTCGGCGTCTGCGCCATCGCCTCGATCACGTCGTCCGTGAAGTCCTTCGGATGCGGGGAGGTGAACCGCACCCGCTCGAGCCCCTCGACCGACCCGCACGCCCGCAGCAGCTTGCCGAACGCCTGCCGGTCACCGATGTCGGACCCGTACGCGTTGACGTTCTGCCCCAGCAGGGTGATCTCCGAGACGCCCTCGGCGACCAGCGCCTCGACCTCGGCGAGGATGTCGCCGGGCCGGCGGTCCTTCTCCTTGCCGCGCAGCGCCGGCACGATGCAGAACGTGCAGGTGTTGTTGCACCCCACGGAGATCGACACCCAGGCCGCGTACGCCGACTCGCGCCGCGTCGGCAGCGTGGAGGGGAACGCCTCCAGCGACTCGGCGATCTCGACCTGCGCCTCGCGCGCCAGGCGCGCCCGCTCCAGCAGGACGGGCAGCTTTCCCACGTTGTGCGTGCCGAACACCACGTCGACCCACGGCGCCCGCTTCACGATGGTGTCGCGGTCCTTCTGCGCGAGGCAGCCGCCCACCGCGATCTGCATCCCGGGGTGGGCGGCCTTCTGCGGCGCCAGCTGCCCCAGATTGCCGTACAGCTTGTTGTCGGCGTTCTCCCGCACCGCGCAGGTGTTGAAGACCACCACGTCCGCCACATCGGCGTCCTTCGGCGCGCGGACGTAGCCGGCGGCCTCCAGCAGGCCCGCCATCCGCTCGCTGTCATGAACGTTCATCTGACAGCCGTGGGTCTTGACCGTGTACGTGCGCTGGAGCTGCTCCGACATGCCAGTGATCATCCAAACGGGGTCAGGGTGCCTGAAGGCCGCGGGCTGACGTCAGAGGGCGGCCGAGTGTCCAGTTTAAGGCTCCGGGCGGCAGATCCATTCCGAACGGTCACCCCGCTTCCGGCGGCACCCGCATTACGATCCCTTGCATGCTTACGTCCCCGACCGGCACCGGCCGTCGTCGCGCGATCCGCGCGGTGGCGGCGGCCGTCGTCGCGCTCGCCCTGCTGCTGTGGTGGCTGCTGCCCGGCGGCGGCACCCGCCCCAGGGGGAAGGTGACCTTCGCCACGGGCGTGGGGCACGGGGTGTACGCCAAGTACGGCGAACTGCTCGAGGGGGGCATCAGCGAGGACTTCCCCGGGCTCGACGTCCGGCTGGTGTCCAGCGAGGGCTCCGTCGACAACGTGCAGAAGGTCGCGGGCGGCCGCGCGGACTTCGCGATCGCCGCCGCCGACGCCGTCGCCCAGTACCAGGCCGACGAGGAGCCCGGCTACGGCGACCTGCGGGCCCTCGCCCGGCTGTACGACGACTACATCCAGCTGGTGGTGCCCGCCGGCTCGGACATCCACCGGGCGCAGGACCTGGCGGGCAAGCGGGTCGGCGTGGGCCAGGACAAGTCCGGTGTGCAGCTCATCGCCCGCCGGCTGCTGCAGGCCGCCGAGCTCGACATGAACCGCGACCTCGACGCCGTACGGGTGCCCATCGGCACGATGACGGAGCAGCTGCAGGAGCGACGCCTCGACGCCTTCTTCTGGTCCGGGGGTCTTCCCACCGCGGCGGTGACGGAACTCGGCAATCGCACCCGGATCCGGTTCGTGCCGCTGAACAACCTCCTCGGCCCGCTGCACAAGCAGAGCGAGTCCGCGCACTATTACCGCTCCGCCGTGATGCCCGCCGACGCCTATCCGGCCCTGCGCAACGCGAAGGCGGTGTCGACGATCGCGGTGGCGAACCTGCTGATCACCACCGCCGGGGCCGACTCGGACATCACGGAGGCGATCACCCGCGAGGTGATAGGCCAGCGCGACGAGATCGCCCGGCGGGTCCACGCCGCCCAGCTGGTCGACCAGCGCACCGCCGTCTTCACCGACCCCCTGGAGCTGCACGAGGGCGCCCAGCGGTACTACCGCGACGAGAAGCCCTGACCCGCACTCACCGCAGCCGCGACCGCACCCCGCGCGGCGGCGCCCCCGGCCCGGCCGCGCACTGTGCCCGCGACACGTCGTACACCCCCGGGACCCGGCGCATGGCCCGCATGAGCGTCTGCAGCCGCGCCGGGTCGCGCAGCCGCACGGTGTACGTGTGCCGCACCCGCTGCTCGCGCGGCGGCTCGACGTCCGCCGCCACGATCGCCGCGCCCTCCGCCGCGATGGCCTCCGTCAGGTCCGCCAGCAGATGCGCGCGGACGAACGCCTCCGCGTACAGCGTCACCCGCAGGTCCGCCTCCCCGTCGCGCCACCGCACCGCCACCGGCTCACGGCCGGCCGTCGTCATCCGGGTCACCGTCGAGCACTGCACCCGGTGCACCGCCACCGCGCCGCCGCGCACCTCGAAACCGGTCACCGCGTCCGGCGGTACGGGCGTACAGCAGCGCGCGAGGCGGACGGCCGCCCCGGGGAGGTCCGCGACGGCGGGCTCCCGGCCGGCGGGGCCCGGGTCCGGGGGGACGGCGGCCGGCGGCGGGGGGATGCGGGTGGGGTGCCGGTCGGCGTCCGGCGCGGTGGGGTGAGCGGCGAGCCACCGGGTGATGGAGATCCGCGCGGCGGGCGTCTGGGCGTGCTCCAGCCACTCCGGGGAGGGACCCGAGGCGGGCTCGGGGGATCCCGGTTCGGATTCCGGCTCGGGGGACAGCAGCAGATGCAGGGTGTCGCCGTCCGCCAGCGCGGTCCCCATACCGGCGAGCCGGCCGTTCACGCGCGCGCCCACGCACGCGTGCGCGTCCTCCCCGTGCGCGGCGTACGCGGCGTCCACGCAGGTTGCCCCCTCCGCCAGCCGCAGCACCGTGCCGCGGTCGGAGAACACCGTGATCTCCCGGTCGGGCGCGAGGTCCTCGCGCAGCGCCGTCCAGAAGGTGTCCGGGTCGGGCGCCGCCCGCTGCCAGTCCAGCAGCCGCCGCAGCCACTCGCCGACCGGCCCGCCGCCGCCGTCGGGGCTGCCGAGGGCGATCACCCCCGCCTCCGCGACCCGGTGCATCCGGTGGGTGCGGACGAGCGTCTCCACGACCAGCCCGCGCGACTCGGCGACCGCTGTGTGCAGCGACTGGTACAGGTTGTACTTCGGCACGGCGATGAAGTCCTTGAACTCCGAGATCACCGGCGTGAAACAGGTGTGCAGCTCCCCCAGCACGGCGTAGCAGTCCGCGTCCTCCGGCACGAGCACGAGTAACCGCGCGTAGTCGGCGCCGCTCAGCGCGCCGCGCCGCAGCAGCGCCCGGTGCACGGACACCACGTGCCGGGGCCGCACCAGCACCTCGGCGGCGATGTCCGCCTCCCGCAGCAGCGTGCGCAGCTCGTCCGCCGTCCGCTCCAGCGGGTCGGGCGCGGCGTGGTGCGCCAGCACCAGGTCGCGGGTGGACGCGTACTCCTCGGGATGCAGGACGGCGAAGACCAGGTCCTCCAGCTCCGTCTTCAGCGTCTGTACGCCCAGCCGCTCGGCCAGCGGGATGAGCACGTCCCGGGTCACCGTCGCGATGCGCACCTGCTTCTCCCGGCGCATCACCCCCAGGGTGCGCATGTTGTGCAGCCGGTCGGCGAGCTTGATGGCCATCACCCGCACGTCGCTGCCGGTCGCCACCAGCATCTTGCGGAACGTCTCCGGCTCGGCCGCAGCCCCGTAGTCGACCTTCTCCAGCTTGGTGACGCCGTCGACGAGATAGCGCACCCCCGCGCCGAACTCCGCCTCGACCTGCTCCAGCGTGACGTCCGTGTCCTCGACCGTGTCGTGCAGCAGGGAGGCGGTCAACGTCATGGTTTCCGCGCCCAGTTCGGCGAGGATCAGGGTGACGGCGAGCGGATGGGTGATGAACGGGCCGCCGGCCTTGCGCGTCTGCCCCCGGTGCGACTCCTCCGCCAGCGCGTAGGCGCGGGCCAGGACGGCCGTGTCGGCGTCCGGGAAGTACGAGCGATGGGTCTTCGCCACATGCTCCAGGGCGTCCGGCAGCCGGTCACGCCCGCCGGTACCGATCAGCGCCGCCGCGCGGCCGATCCGCCGCAGATCGAGCCGGGGGAGTCCGCGTCTGCCGCCTCTGGACGGGGCGGGATCCACGGCGTCCGCGCTGGCCTCTGCGCTCAAGGGGGGCACCTCCGGCAGTCCGACCGGCCGATGCGGTCCGCGGCGGCGACGGCCGCCCGTTCCGCGGGGGACGACCCCGGTGCCGGTGATTGATGGTACCGACCTCATCACGCACGGCGACGGAGCTCCGGCGGAGCCCGGCGGCTGTCACCCGTTCGTGGGACGGCGGCCGGGGCGGACGACGGAGCGCGCCGCGAGGGCGCTACAGCCAGCCGGCGACCGTGGTGCCCTCGGCGAGGATCACCGCCGGTCCGGTCATCTCGACGGTGCCGTCCGGATGCTCGGTGACGACCAGACGTCCGCCCGGGACATCGACGGTGTACGTCTCGGGCCGCCCGGTGACCGCCGGGTCGACGCCGTCGCGGCGGGCGGCGGCGACCATCACCGCGCAGGCCCCCGTACCGCAGGAGCGGGTCTCGCCGGAGCCCCGTTCGTGCACCCGCATCGCCACGTGGCGCGGACCGCGGTCCACGACGAACTCCACGTTCACACCGTCCGGATAGGCGCCGGCGGGGGAGTACCCGGGGGCGTCGTACAGCTTCCCGGCGTCCGCCAGGTCCGCCACGAAGGCCACCGCGTGCGGATTGCCCATGCCCACGTTGCGGGCCGGCCACGAGCGGCCGTCCACCGACACGGTGACCTCACCGTCCGGCAGCGTCGCGGCGCCCATCCGCACGGTGACGTCGCCGTCCTTCGCCAGATGCACCCGCCGCACCCCGGCCCGGGTCGCGACCGCCAGCTCACCGGCCTCCGCATGGCCCGCCCGCTGCAGATAGCGGGCGAAGACCCGGACGCCGTTGCCGCACATCTCGGCGATCGATCCGTCGGCGTTGCGGTAGTCCATGAACCACTCGGCCTCGTCCGCCATCCCCCGCGCCTCGGGGTGCGCGGCGGAACGTACGACCCGCAGCACCCCGTCCGCGCCGATACCGGCCCGCCGGTCGCACAGCCGGGCGACGGCGGCGGGCGACAGGTCGATCAGGCCGTCGGGGTCGGGAACGATCACGAAGTCGTTCTCGGTGCCGTGGCCCTTGAGGAAACGCAGCGGGGGGGAGGTCGTGGAGGTCACGGACCCGATCGTACGGGGTCAGCGCAGCCGGGCGATGCGCCAGATCGCGAGGGCGGCCAGCAGGGCGACCGTAGCGGCGTACAGCAGCACGATCCGCCAGTCCGCGCGGCGGTCCGCCTCGTCCCGGCCCGGCAGCCCCGGCAGCGTGTAGCCGACCCGGCGGGCGGCCATCAGCGCCCAGCCGCCGGCGCTCAGGCTGATCAGCAGCCCCAGCATCGCGACCACCGCGCCGCCGTCGCCGAACTCGAAGGCGAGCGGGAAGGCGAACATGAGGGAGCCGACGACGGCGCAGCCGACGATCGGGGCGAGCTGCCAGACACGGAACAGCCGCGGCGGGCGGAGCTCGCGGAAGGACTCCTCGACGACGGGCAGCTCCGGCTCGGGCTCGTCCCGCGGCGCGTCGTGCAGCAGCTCCGCTGTGTCCCGCGGGCTGTCGTCGTGCGACGGCTTCGCGTCCGCGGGGTGCCCGTCACGCGCGTCGGACGATGGCGGAGGGTCCTGACGGCTGTCACGAGGGCCGGCTTCCATTGCCACGTGCCCTCCCAACCTTCCGGTGACCTGCACGACGCGGCTTCGCCGAACACGCTCACAGGGGCCGTGAAGCCTCTGGTGACACGGTTCGACCGGTCTCGATGATGGCATGCCGCCCCCGGCCACAAGCGCCGTCAGAGCGTCCCGATGCCATCACGTGATCAGGCTGTTATGACTCCCGGTAATCGTTTCTGCAGGCCGTACGCGGCGCTTCGGACGCCGCTTCACCAGGCGTTTTGATCATGCGCTCGACGAGGTGCCGGCACCGGTTCAGGTCACGGCCCGGCATCTTCCCGGCGATGGTGACCAACGGCACCCGAAACGGCGGGGATTGCTCCGGTCCGCCGCCGAAGTTCCGTCAGCCGGGCCGGTGTTCCGCCCGTACGGTCCCGAGGAGCTCCGCCGCGCGCTGTGCCAGCCCCGCGCGGTCCGGCGCCGAACCGCTCAGCCAGCGCACCCGCGGATCGCGCCGGAACCACGAGTCCTGGCGGCGGGCGAAGCGTTTGGTGGCGCGGACCGTCTCGGCGCGCGCCTCGTCCTGCGTGCACGCGCCGGCCAGGAACGCGAGTACCTGCTGGTACCCCAGCGCCCGGGAGGCGGTACGCCCCTCGCGCAGCCCCCGAGCCTCCAGCCCCCGTACCTCGTCGACCAGGCCGGCCTCCCACATCCGGTCGACCCGCAGCGCGATCCGCTCGTCCAGCTCCGGGCGGGGGACCTCCACGCCGATCTGTACGGTGTCGTAGACGGACTCGGGCCCGGGGAGGTTCGCCGTGAACGGCCGTCCGGTGATCTCGATCACCTCCAGGGCGCGCACCACGCGCCGGCCGTTGCTCGGCAGGATCGCCCGCGCCGCCGCCGGGTCGGCCGCGGCCAGCCGCCGGTGCAGCTCCCCGGGGCCCACCCGCTCCAGCTCCGCCTCCAGCGCCGCCCGCACCGCGGGATCGGTGCCGGGGAACTCCATCGCGTCGATCGCCCCCCGGACGTACAGTCCGGAGCCGCCCACCAGCACCGGGGTGCGGCCCTCGGCCAGCAGCCGGTCGATCTCGGTCCGGGCCAGCCGCTGGTACTCGGCGACGCTGGCGGTCTCGGTGACGTCCCAGACGTCCAGCAGCCGGTGCGGTACGCCCCGGCGCTCCGCCTCGGTCAGCTTCGCGGTGCCGATGTCCATGCCCCGGTAGAGCTGCATGGAGTCGGCGTTGACGACCTCGCCGTCCAGCGCGAGGGCGAGGGCGACGCCCAGATCGGACTTGCCGGCGGCGGTCGCGCCGACCACGGCGACGACCTGGGGGCGGTTGGGCTCGTTGGTCACGGGGGTCAGTCTCGCAAACGGCCCGGTCCGGCCACGAACGAGGGACGTGACGTGTCATCGGTGACGTCGTTGGCCGTTGCGAGGTTCGGCCGCCGGTCACGGGCGGCGCGACGGGATGCCCGGAGGGCCCGGGACGTCGCCCTCACGGTCGATACGGAGGAGATGGAGACATGGGCGTTTTTGCCAGGCTGCTCGGTCGCGGAGGCGGCGGGTCGGGCGACGGTGGCGCGGCGGCGGAGCCGGCGGAGGCCGCGGCGGCCGTTCCCGGGGCTCCGGTGACCGCAAAGGCCGATGATGCGGCACAGGTCACGGAGGACGCGGAGGTCACGGATGCCGCGGAGGCCGTGGACGCGGAGGCCGAGGACGTGGAGATCCCCAAGCAGCAGTCGCCGGACGAGGCGGCCGACAGCGAGGCGGGCGAGGGCGTCCGCGGTTAGCGCCCCGGAGCAAGGCCGCCCCCGCGCCGGCCGCGGCCGCGATCTCGCGGTGTCGTACGGCGCGGGGGGCGGGGTGGTGTTCCGCTTGACACGGAAATCGAACATCCATTCAGATGGAGTCTCCGGCCCGGTGATTTCCGGGTGGTGACCCACCTGGCAGCCGTGAGTTATCCACAGGCCGGAGCGACGCCCCGGCGGATTGTCAGTGGTACCCGCTAGCGTCGTGGACGTGAAGCGATCGACTCAGACATCCCGGGTGGAACCCATGGCAGCGACCGACCGCGAGAAGGCTCTCGACGCCGCTCTCGCCCAGATTGAACGGCAATTCGGCAAGGGCGCCGTGATGCGCCTCGGCGAGCGGCCCAACGAGCCCGTCGAGGTGATCCCCACCGGGTCGACCGCTCTCGACGTCGCCCTCGGCGTCGGCGGCCTCCCGCGCGGCCGCGTGGTGGAGGTGTACGGGCCGGAGTCCTCCGGCAAGACGACCCTCACGCTGCACGCCGTCGCCAACGCCCAGCGCGCCGGCGGCCAGGTGGCCTTCGTGGACGCCGAGCACGCCCTCGACCCCGAGTACGCGAAGAAGCTCGGCGTCGACATCGACAACCTGATCCTCTCCCAGCCGGACAACGGCGAGCAGGCGCTCGAGATCGTCGACATGCTGGTCCGCTCCGGCGCCCTCGACCTCATCGTCATCGACTCCGTCGCCGCGCTCGTCCCGCGCGCGGAGATCGAGGGCGAGATGGGCGACTCGCACGTGGGTCTCCAGGCCCGTCTGATGAGCCAGGCCCTGCGGAAGATCACCAGCGCGCTCAACCAGTCCAAGACCACCGCGATCTTCATCAACCAGCTCCGCGAGAAGATCGGCGTGATGTTCGGCTCCCCCGAGACCACCACGGGTGGCCGGGCGCTGAAGTTCTACGCCTCGGTGCGGCTGGACATCCGCCGGATCGAGACCCTGAAGGACGGCACGGACCCGGTGGGCAACCGCACCCGGGTCAAGGTCGTCAAGAACAAGGTCGCCCCGCCCTTCAAGCAGGCGGAGTTCGACATCCTCTACGGCCACGGCATCAGCCGCGAGGGCGGCCTGATCGACATGGGCGTGGAGCACGGCTTCATCCGCAAGTCCGGCGCCTGGTACACGTACGAGGGCGACCAGCTGGGGCAGGGCAAGGAGAACGCCCGCAACTTCCTCAAGGACAACCCGGACCTGGCCGACGAGATCGAGAAGAAGATCAAGGAGAAGCTGGGCATCGGCGTCAGGCCGGCCGCCGAGGGCGAGTCCGCCCCGGACGCGGCCGCTGCCCCCGCCGCTCCCGCGGCCGCCGGGACCGACGACAAGGCGAAGAAGTCCGTGCCGGCTCCCAAGACCACCGCGAAGACCACCAAGGCCGCGGCGGCCAAGGTCTGAGGCGGTGACCCGTCGTACGCAGTGGGCTCCGGCCGCGGGGGACGGCCCGGGGTCCGGGGACGGTGCCTCCCGCCCGCCGAGGGGACGGCGGCGGGAGCCGGGGGAGACGGCCGGCCGGACGGCCTCCGGGGCTCCGGCCGATCCCGCCGAGCGGGCGCGGGCCATCTGTCTGCGCCTGCTCACGGGCACGGCCCGGACGCGCAAGCAGCTGGCCGAGGCGCTGGCCAAGCGGGACATCCCCGAGGAGATCGCCGATCAGGTCCTCTCGCGTTTCGAGGAGGTGGGCCTGATCGACGACGCCGCGTTCGCCGCCGCCTGGGTCGAGTCCCGCCACCACGGCCGGGGTCTGGCCCGCCGCGCCCTCGCGGGGGAGCTGCGCACCAAGGGCGTGGACCCCGCGCTGATCGACGAGGCGGTCGAGCGACTCGACCCCGACCAGGAGCGGGCCACCGCCCGTGAGCTGGTCGACCGCAGACTCCGCGGCACCCGCGGCCTGGACCGCGACAAGCGTCTGCGCAGGCTGGCCGGGATGCTGGCCCGCAAGGGCTACTCCCAGGGCCTGGCCCTGCGGGTCGTCCGGGAGGCCCTGGAGGCGGAGGGTGAGGACACGGACGACCTCGGCGACCTCGACGACTGAGCGCCGGACACGCCGACGGGCGCCGTCCCCCAAGGGGAGCGGCGCCCGTCCTCGTCTCCGGTCAGCCCGCGCTGACCTGGTCGAACACACCCTTGGCCTCGGCCCCCAGATGCGGCCCGGCCAGCCACGCCTGGTTCAGGGAGCCGATCGACGTCACCGACACCAGCTTCCGCCCGTTCCCCTCGCCGGAGAACCAGCCGCCGCCCGAGGACCCGGCCGTCATCGAGCAGCCGATGCGGTACATCGTCGGCTGGTCGGGGTTGATCGACAGCCGCCCCGGGTCGTTCTCGCACGAGAAGATCCGCTGCCCGTCGTACGGCTTGGCCTCCGGATACCCCATCGCCGTCACATCGGGGGAGTCCGCCACGGCCGGCGCGTCGAACGCCACCGGCACCGCCGCGCCCGTCGTCTCCTCCAGCGACTTCGTCCCGCCGTCCTCCGGCTTCACGTGCAGCATCGCGAAGTCGTACGGCGCTCCCGCCCCGCCCTGCGACTTGCCCTCGGAGATCCACTGGTCGGTGGTACGGGCCTTGTCCGCCCACCACACACCGATCGGCGCGAGCTCCTCGCGCGGCGCGTCCCGCAGCTGGTCGGCCGGCTTCCCGGCGGAGTTGTAGGACGGCACGAACGCCACGTTGCGGTACCAGCCGCCGTCGTGACCGGCGTGCACGCAGTGCCCCGCCGTCGCCACCAGATTCGACTTGCCGGGGTTCGCCGGATCGGCGACCACCGTGCCGGAGCACACCATCGAGCCCTCGGGACCGTCGAAGAACAGCTTCCCCACCGGGGAGGCGTTCTGCCGGTACGGGGCGGTGATCTCCGCGGCGTCCAGCGGCTGCGGATCGGGGTCGCTCACGCCCTGATCGTCACCGGTGTCCGCGGGCACCTGCTCCTCCTTCGGCTCGTCCGCGTCGCGCATCCGCTCCGGGCCCCACAGGTCCTCGATGATCGGGTTGATGAAGTCCCCGGCCTCGCGCAGCCAGTCGTCCTGGTCCCAGTTCTTCCAGGCGCCGTCTTTCCAGTCGTCCAGGTTGATCCCGAGATCCTCCAGCGACGACTCGAGGTCGTCGGGCAGCTGGAACTCGTCCTGTGTGGGGGCCGACTTGGCGTCCGCCCCCTTGTCGTCGCCGCTCGAGCAGCCCGCGGCCGTCAGGGCCAGAGCAGTGACGAGAGCGACAGCGCCCGCGGCGCGCCGTGCAACACCCTTGCGCCGGCCACGCGTCGCGACGGCTCGGCGGTACCCAGAAACGGGCATGGAACGAACTCCCCCATACGTATGAAAACTTCGAACAATTGACCCCATTTTTCGGGGCCAAGTCCCCACTATGCCGGTGCTCATGGGGACGGCGCACATCCGTCCACGGTTCCCCGGCCCGGAAGGATCTTCGGACCGGCCGTGGCCCCCGGGCGCCCGCGTCGTTGGTACGGACGGGGGACACCCGGCCCCCGGGACCCGGAGGGAGAGCCCGTGCACGCAGCGGAGCGCGAGGCCGTCCTGCGGCGGCACTCGCTGCGCGAGGCGACCGCCCGTACCTACGCCCGTTCGCTGCCGGTCGTGCCCGTCCGCGCCCGCGGGCTGACCGTCGAGGGCGCCGACGGCCGCCGCTTCCTCGACTGCCATTCCGGCGCCGGCGCCCTCGCCCTCGGGCACAACCATCCGGTGGTGCGGGAGGCCGTCCGCGCCGTCCTCGACTCCGGCGCCCCGCTGCACGCCCCCGACCTGGCCACGCCGGTGCGGGACGCCTTCACGACCGAGCTGTTCCGTACCCTGCCCGCCGGGCTCGCCGACCGGGCCCGTATCCAGTTCTGCGGCCCCACCGGGACGGACGCCGTCGAGGCCGCCCTGCGGCTGACCCGGGCGGCCACCGGACGCGACGGCGTCCTCGCGTTCGCCGGGGCGCACCACGGCATGACCGCCGGCGCCCCCGGCGCCGGGGTGACCCGGCTGCCGTTCCCGTACGACTACCGCTGCCCCTTCGGCGTCGGCGGCGAGCAGGGCGCCGAGCTCGCCGCCCGCTGGACGGAGGGCGTGCTCGGCGACCCCCGGGGCGGCGTCGGACCGGCCGCCGCGATGATCGTCGAGCCCGTGCAGGGCGCGGGCGGCGTCCTCCCGGCCCCGGACGGCTGGCTGCGCCGGATGCGCCGGCTCACCGAGCGGCACGGCATCCCCCTGATCGCCGACGAGGTGCAGACCGGCGTCGGCCGCACCGGGACCCTCTGGGCCGTCGAGCACAGCGGCGTCGTCCCCGACGTGATGGTGCTCTCCCGCGCGATCGGCGGCGGCCTCCCGCTCGCCGCCGTCGTTTACGACCGGGACCTCGACCTCTGGCCGCCGGGCCCCGCCGCCGGCGGCTTCCGGGGCAATCAGCTCGCCATGGCCGCCGGCGCCGCCACCCTCCGGTTCGTCCGGGAGAACGGACTCGACCGGCGCGCCGCGGGCCTCGGCCGCCGGATGATCACCGCCCTGCGCGCCCTGGCCGCCGACCACCCCTGCGTCGGCGACGTCCGCGGCCGGGGCCTGATGCTGGGCCTGGAGCTCGTCGACCCCGACCGCGGCGATGCCCCCCATCCGCACGCCCCCGCGCTGGCCGCCGCCGTCCAGCGGGCATGCCTGGACCGCGGGCTGATCGTCGAGCTCGGCGGCCGGCACGACAGCGTCGTACGCCTCCTCCCCCCGCTGACCATCACGGAGGAGCAGACCGCCGCCGTCCTGGACCGCCTGGCCGACGCCCTCACGGCCGCCGGACGCGGCCACCCGGCCCCCGACGGCCGTCCCACCTCCGGCCACGCCCCGCAGCGCCGCCACCGCAGCCTGTCCGTGCTCCCCGGAGGCCGCCGGTGAGCCCGTCCCCGTACCGCAACCGTCCCCGGGAACCGCAGTGAACGCACCCCCCACCCAGATCGCCGAAGCCGACCCCGTGAACGACCCCGACCCCACCGCCGCCGCCGAAGCCGCCGCCACCGCCGCCCTCCTGCGCTGCTGGACCCGCGAGACCGCGCAGGAGCCCCCCGGCGACGGCACCCTGCGGCTGCCGCTGCCCGCCAGTGGTGCCGCGCTGCGGGTCCCCGTCCTGTACTGGTCGGCCACCGGCCACCACCGCTTCGGCCGCCCCGTGCTGCACGGCGCCCCCGCCGACGCCCCGCCGGTCGACGCCGTCACCCTCGCCGCGCTGCTCGGCCGCGAGGTCGCGTACACGAGCGCCGGCGGTGACGGTACCGACCTCGTCGCCCGCGTCGCCGACTCCACCCGCCGTACCGCCGCGTTCCTCGCCCGCCCGCCCGCGGAAGCGGACCGCGCGCGCTTCCTCACCGGTGAGCAGTCGCTCGTCCTCGGCCACCCCCTGCACCCCACGCCCAACAGCCGCGAGGGCCTGACCGACACCGAGGCCGCCGTCTGCTCCCCGGAGCTGCGCGGCTCCTTCCCCCTGCACTGGTACGCGGTGGACCCCGCCGTCCTCGCCGCCGACTCCCACTGGACCCAGGGCGGGCGCACCGTCGACGCCCCCGCCCTCGCCCGGCAGCTCGCCGGCGGGGACGGCGACGGCCTTCCCCTGCCGCCCGGCTCCGTACCCCTGCCGGTGCACCCCTGGCAGGCCCGCGAGGTGCGCGACCGCCCCGAGGTCGCCGCTCTGCTGGACGCCGGGCTGCTGCGTGACCTGGGTCCGTACGGACCGGCCTGGCACCCCACGGCCTCGGTGCGCACCGTGTTCCGCCCCGGCGCCCCCGCCATGCTCAAGCTGTCCCTGGGCATCCGCATCACCAACTCCCGCCGGGAGAACCTCCGCAAGGAGCTGCACCGCGGCGTCGAGGTGCACCGGCTGCTGCGCTCCGGCCTCGGCGAGCAGTGGGCGGCCGCCTGCCCCGCCGGCGCCGGGTTCGACATCGTCCGCGACCCCGCCTGGCTCGGCGTCGACACACCCGGCGGCGACCCGGTCCAGGGCCTCGACGTGGTGATCCGGCATCAGCCGTTCGCCGACACCGACGACGTCTGGTGCGTCGCCGCCCTCACCGCCCCCCGGCCGGTCGGCCGCGGCGGGACGCGGTCCCGGCTGCAGGAGATCGTGGCGGAGCTCGCCCACCGCACCGGACGGTCCACCGAGGTGGTCGGCGCGGAGTGGTTCCTGCGGTATCTGGAGACGGTCGTACGTCCCGTGCTGTGGCTCGACGCCGAAGCCGGCGTCGCCCTGGAGGCGCACCAGCAGAACACCCTGGTCGTCCTCGACGCCGACGGCTGGCCGGCCGGCGGCCGGTACCGGGACAACCAGGGCTACTACTTCCGCGACTCCCGCCGCGCGGACCTCGAGCGCCGGCTGCCCGGCATCGGCGCAAAGAGCGACACGTTCGTCGCCGACGAGGTCGCCGACGAGCGCTTCGCCTACTACCTGGGCATCAACAACGTCCTCGGCCTCATCGGCTCGTTCGGCGCCGCCGGCCTCGTCCCCGAGCCCATGCTGCTCGCCGCCTTCCGCGGCTTCCTCACGGAGACCGGCGCCGGCCCGCACCGCCTCGCCACACCGCTGCCGGGCCGGCTGCTGGGCAGCCCGACCCTGCGCTGCAAGGCCAATCTCCTCACCCGGCTGCACGGCCTGGACGAGCTCGTCGGCCCCGTCGACACCCAGTCCGTGTACGTCACCGTCCCCAACCCCCTCGTCACCTGACGCTCCCGAGAGGAGGCCGGCCGTGACCGACGACACCCTGGTCCTGCGGCTCCCCTTCCCCCACCCCGCCGGGAACCGGAAACCGGCGGACACCCCCGCCGGGCACTTCCGCCTCGACCCCGTCCGCCCCGCGCGCGACCTCCCGCTGCTGCACCGGTGGATGAACGACCCGCGGGTGAACGCCTACTGGGGGCTCGCGGGAGCGCCCGCGCGCGTCACCGCCCATCTGCGCGACCGGTACGCGGCCGGGTGCATCCCCTGTCTGGGGCTGCTCGACGGCCGCCCCATGAGCTACTGGGAGATCTACCGCGCCGATCTCGACCCCCTCTCCGCCCACTACGAGGCCCGGCCGTACGACATGGGCCTGCACCTGCTCATCGGCTCCCCGGCGGACCGGGGCCGCGGGCTGGGGTCCCTGCTGCTGCGGGTGGTCACCGGCCTCGTCCTGGACGCCCGGCCGCACTGCGAACGGGTCGTCGCGGAGCCCGACATCCGCAACGCCCCGTGCGTCGGGGCGCTCCTGGACGCGGGTTTCCGGCACCACGGGGAGCTCACGCTCCCGGACAAGCGGGCGGCGCTGATGGTCCGTGAGCGGGGGCCGGGGAGCCGGTGACCGATCCTGTACTCCCGGTGACGGCGGTCACTGTCAGTGGCGCGACGTAGGGTGTGGGCCCATGGGAGACGAGAGTCAGGGCCGACCTGAGATCACCGAGCTTTTGCACGCCGCCGTGACCGCCGTCGGCGGTGTGGAGCGGCCCGGTCAGGTGGCCATGGCCGAGGCGGTGACGGCGGCGATCCAGGACGGTTCGCATCTGCTGGTGCAGGCTGGGACGGGCACGGGCAAGTCGCTCGGTTATCTGGTGCCTGCGCTGGCCAGCGGGGATCATGTGGTGATCGCGACGGCGACGCTGGCGCTGCAGCGCCAGCTGGTGGAGCGGGACCTGCCGCGGACGGTGGAGGCGCTGCACCCGCTGCTGCGGCGCAAGCCCGAGTTCGCGATGCTCAAGGGCCGGTCCAACTATCTGTGCCTGCACCGGGTGCACGAGGGCGTGCCGCAGGAGGAAGAGGAGGGTCTCTTTGACCCCTTCGAGTCCGCCGGGCCCTCGAGCAAGCTGGGCAAGGACCTGCTGCGGCTGCGTGACTGGGCGGACGAGACGGAGACCGGCGACCGCGACTCCCTCACCCCGGGTGTCTCCGACCGTGCCTGGGGCCAGGTGTCGGTGTCCGCCCGCGAGTGCCTGGGCGCCTCGCGCTGCGCATACGGCGCCGAGTGCTTCGCGGAGGCCGCCCGGGAGCGGGCCAAGCTCGCCGAGGTGATCGTCACGAACCACGCGATGCTCGCCATCGACGCCCTGGAGGGCGCGCCGGTGCTGCCGGGCCACGAGGTGCTGATCGTCGACGAGGCGCACGAGCTGGTCTCCCGGGTGACGGGCGTCGCCACCGGCGAGCTCAGCCCCAGCCGGGTCGGCCGCGCGGTCAAGCTCGCGGCGAAGCTGGTCAACGAGAAGGCCGCCGACGACCTGCTGAGCGCCGGTGACAACTTCGAGCGGCTGATGGAGCTGGCCCTCCCCGGCCGGCTGGAGCCGGTCCCCGAGGACCTGGAGCACGCCCTTCGGCTGCTCCGCGACGCCTGCCGCACGGTGATCACGGCACTGGGCTCGACGCGGGACAAGAACGTCGCGGACGAGGACGCCGTCCGCAAACTCGCCCTGGCCTCCGTGGAGAACGTGCACGAGGTCGCCGAACGGATCACCCACGGCTCGGAGTACGACGTGGTGTGGTTCGAACGGCACGACCGGTACGGGGCGTCGCTGCGCGTCGCGCCGCTGTCGGTGTCGGGGCTGGTGCGGGAGAAGGTGTTCAGCGACCGGTCGGTGGTCCTCACCTCGGCCACGCTGAAGCTCGGCGGCGACTTCAACGGCGTCGGCGCCTCCCTCGGCCTGCCGCCGGAGGGCACCGTGGAGGAGGACGCGCCCCGCTGGCAGGGGCTCGACGTCGGCTCGCCGTTCGACTACGGCAAGCAGGGCATCCTGTACGTCGCCCGCCATCTGTCGCAGCCCGGGCGGGAGGGCAGCCGGGGTGACATGCTCGACGAGCTCGCGGAGCTGGTCGAGGCGGCCGGGGGGCGCACGCTCGGGCTGTTCTCGTCGATGCGCGGCGCCCAGGCGGCAGCGGAGGAGCTGCGCGGCAGGCTGGACCTGCCGATCCTGCTCCAGGGGGAGGAGACGCTCGGCGAGCTGATCTCCCGGTTCGCCGCCGATCCGCGGACCTGTCTGTTCGGGACGCTGTCGCTGTGGCAGGGCGTCGATGTGCCCGGGGCGAGCTGTCAGCTGGTGGTGATGGACCGGATTCCGTTCCCGCGGCCGGACGAGCCGCTGCAGAAGGCGCGGGAGGACGCGGTGAAGAAGGCCGGCGGCAACGGCTTCATGGCCGTCTCGGCGAATCACGCCGCCCTGCTGATGGCCCAGGGCGCCGGCCGGCTGATCCGGGCCGCCGACGACCGCGGCGTCGTGGCCGTCCTCGACCCCCGGCTGGCCACGGCCCGGTACGGCAGCTTCCTGCGGGCGTCGATGCCCGGCTTCTGGTACACCACGGACCGTAACCAGGTGCGCAAGTCCCTCGCGGCGATCGACGCCGCCGCGAAGAGCGCGGAGGGCTGAGCCCCCGCACCGCGTCGGGGCGGACCGTAGGGTACGGTCCGCCCCGGCATAACGGGAGAGAGGCGGGGCGGGTCAGACCCGCCGCAGCACCGCCACGACCTTGCCCAGGATCGTCGCCTCGTCACCGGGGATCGGCTGGTACGCCGCGTTGTGCGGCAGCAGCCAGACATGGCCGTCCTCGCGCTTGAAGCGCTTGACCGTGGCCTCGCCGTCCAGCATCGCGGCGACGATGTCGCCGTTCTCCGCCACGGGCTGACGCCGCACGGCCACCCAGTCGCCGTCACAGATCGCGGCCTCGATCATCGAGTCACCGACGACTTTCAGCACGAACAGCTCACCGTCACCGACCAGTTGGCGCGGCAGCGGGAAGACGTCCTCCACCGACTCCTCCGCCAGGATCGGCCCGCCGGCGGCGATCCGGCCGACCAGCGGCACGTACGACGCGGCCGGCTTGCCCGCCGTGTCCGTGGGCTGCACCGTGGGCGTCTCCGCCCCGCGCACCTCGTAGGCCCGGGGCCGGTGCGGGTCGCGGCGGAGGAAGCCCTTGCGCTCCAGTGCCATCAGCTGATGCGCCACCGAGGAGGTCGAGGACAGGCCGACGGCCTGGCCGATCTCGCGCATCGACGGCGGATAGCCCCGGCGCTGCACGGAGTCTCGGATCACCTCGATGACCCGGCGCTGCCGGTCGGTGAGCCCCGAGCTGTCCGCCCGGATGCCCGGTGGGCGGCCGGGGAGCGAGCGCTTGGGAGGTCGGTCCTGGCTGTTGTCGTCAGTCATGGGATGGTGCGCCTGCCGGTCGAGTGCCTGGGCGGCGATGGTCGCGGTGGTGGAAGACGGTGTGCCGGCTGCGTTCGCCGTGGCAGCCGTGTCTGCGGTCGTGGTCACGTCGGCCCCTCTCGATGTGGTTCTCCCTAGTTGGACAACGGTAGTTGGTTTCGAAAGGTTGCGCCAAACACACGTTCGAGTGAAAAATTCCGGTTTGGCTGACGCGATCAAACGACGGGGTGTAAAACAGCTCGTTTCGGCAGCCCGGAGGGGGTGCGGGCGCCCGGCCAGTCTGCCACCCCCGGCCCCCGCGCGACACCCGCCCGGTCGGCTCGCGTAGCCTTTTCGAGGCCGCGGCGCACCGCCCCACGGCCACCTCCCGTCCCGTTCCGGATGCCGGTGCGCGCGCCCCGCGAAGCCCGCTCCGTACGCCCGTCCGGGCGTCGTACGGAGTTCTTCCGGTTGCGTCCCGCGGGGTGTCGGCGCCGCCGGTCCGTACGACACGCGATCCGGCGAAGATGGCGACCTGACCCCAGATCTAGTGGTTAGATTGCGGACGCAGCCCACAAGTTGTGGTCCCCCCTCGAGCGACTCGAAGGGCGTCCCCTATGCTTGTGGACGTTCCGGGGGCGTCTCGCGCCCCGTGCGGACAATCAGCCATGCCAGGTGCGACAGAAGGAGGGTGGGACCTGTGCACTGCCCCTTCTGCAGGCACCCGGACAGCCGCGTCGTCGACAGCCGGACCACCGACGACGGCACCTCGATCCGGCGTCGCCGCCAGTGCCCCGACTGCTCCCGCCGCTTCACCACGGTGGAGACGGCGTCGCTCATGGTGATCAAGCGCAGCGGCGTCACCGAGCCCTTCAGCCGGGACAAGGTCATCGCCGGCGTGCGCAAGGCCTGCCAGGGCCGGCCCGTCACGGAGGACGCCCTGGCCCAGCTCGGGCAGCGCGTCGAGGAGGCGGTCCGCGCCACCGGCTGCGCCGAGCTCTCCACCCACGACGTGGGGCTGGCCATACTCGGTCCGCTCCAGGAGCTCGACGTCGTCGCCTACCTCCGCTTCGCCTCCGTCTACCGGGCCTTCGAATCGCTCGAGGACTTCGAGGGCGTCATCGCCGAGCTCCGGGCCGGGCAGGAGCCCCCCGGGGACGGCGCGGCGGTAGCGGCCGGCGACCGGCCCCCCGTCGAACCCGCCGAGGGCGCCGGCGGACCGGCGGTCCCCGCGCCCGCCGGCGCCGGATAGGCGCACCGCCCGCCCCGCCGCGGGCCCACGAGACCGCCGCGGCGCCCACCGGCGCCGGGCAGCAGCCGTACCAGGCCGTACGACACGTAGGGCCGCGTACAGACACGTAGCGCGACAACGTACGTGCTCACCCGGGGTGAGTGCGTTCGTCAACGTACCGAAAGACCGATTCAGAGTGCCCGGGAAGATGCGGGCACATCAGGACGTTTATGTCCTAAGAGGGAGGCGGAATGACCGAGACGACGAGCGGACCGGCGCGGGCCCGCAAGGGCGGCGGCAGGGCCAAGAGCGCGGGACTGCGGATCGAGCGCATCCACACCACTCCGGGCACGCACCCGTACGACGAGGTGGAGTGGGACCGGCGTGACGTCGTCATGACGAACTGGCGCGACGGCTCGGTCAACTTCGAGCAGCGCGGCGTCGAGTTCCCGGCGTTCTGGGAGACCAACGCCGTCAACATCGTCACCAGCAAGTACTTCCGCGGCGCCGTCGGCACCCCGCAGCGCGAGACCAGCCTGCGCCAGCTGATCGACCGCATCATCAAGACGTACCGCAAGGCCGGCGAGGAGCACGCGTACTTCGCTTCCCCCGCCGACGCCGAGATCTTCGAGCACGAGCTCGCGTACGCCCTCCTCCACCAGATCTTCAGCTTCAACAGCCCCGTCTGGTTCAACGTCGGCACCCCGCAGCCCCAGCAGGTCTCCGCCTGCTTCATCCTGTCGGTCGACGACTCCATGGAGTCGATCCTCGACTGGTACAAGGAAGAGGGGATGATCTTCAAGGGCGGCTCCGGCGCCGGGCTGAACCTGTCGCGTATCCGCTCCTCCAAGGAGCTCCTGTCCTCCGGCGGCAACGCCTCGGGCCCGGTGTCCTTCATGCGCGGCGCCGACGCCTCCGCCGGCACCATCAAGTCCGGCGGTGCCACCCGCCGGGCCGCCAAGATGGTCATCCTCGACGTCGATCACCCCGACATCGAGTCCTTCATCGACACCAAGATGAAGGAGGAGGAGAAGATCCGCGCCCTGCGCGACGCGGGCTTCGACATGGACCTGGGCGGCGACGACATCACGTCCGTCCAGTACCAGAACGCCAACAACAGCGTCCGGGTCAACGACGAGTTCATGAAGGCCGTCGAGTCCGGCGGGAAGTTCGGCCTGCGCGCCCGGATGACCGGCGAGGTCATCGAGGAGGCCGACGCCCGGCACATCTTCCGCAAGATGGCCGAGGCCGCCTGGGCCTGCGCCGACCCCGGCATCCAGTACGACGACACCATCAACCACTGGCACACCTGCCCGGAGTCCGGCCGGATCAACGGCTCGAACCCGTGCAGCGAGTACATGCACCTGGACAACACCTCGTGCAACCTGGCCAGCCTCAACCTGATGAAGTTCCTCAAGGACGACGGCGAGGGCACCCAGTCCTTCGACGTCGAGCGCTTCACCAAGGTCACCGAGCTCGTCATCACCGCGATGGACATCTCCATCTGCTTCGCCGACTTCCCCACGCAGAAGATCGGCGAGAACACCCGCGCCTTCCGCCAGCTCGGCATCGGCTACGCCAACCTCGGCGCCCTGCTGATGGCGACCGGCCACGCGTACGACTCCGACGGCGGCCGTGCCCTGGCCGGCGCGATCACGTCCCTGATGACCGGCACCTCCTACCGCCGCTCCGCCGAGCTCGCCGCGGTCGTCGGCCCGTACGACGGCTACGCCCGCAACGCCGACGCCCACCAGCGGGTGATGCGCCAGCACGCCGAGGCCAACACCACCGCCAAGCGGATGGACGACCTGGACACCCCGGTGTGGGCCGCGGCCACCGAGGCCTGGCAGGACGTGCAGCGCCTCGGCGAGAAGAACGGCTTCCGCAACGCGCAGGCCTCCGTCATCGCCCCGACCGGCACCATCGGTCTGGCCATGTCGTGCGACACCACCGGGCTCGAGCCGGACCTGGCCCTGGTCAAGTTCAAGAAGCTCGTCGGCGGCGGCTCCATGCAGATCGTGAACAACACGGTCCCGCAGGCCCTGCGCCGGCTGGGCTACCAGCAGGAGCAGATCGAGGCGATCGTCGCCCACATCTCCGAGCACGGCCACGTCATCGACGCGCCGGGGCTGAAGGAGGAGCACTACGAGGTGTTCGACTGCGCGATGGGCGAGCGGTCGATCTCCCCGATGGGCCACGTGCGGATGATGGCGGCCATCCAGCCGTGGGTCTCCGGCGCGCTCTCCAAGACCGTGAACCTGCCCGAGGGCGCCACGGTCGAGGACATCGAGAACGTGTACCTCCAGGGCTGGAAGCTCGGCCTGAAGGCCCTCGCCGTGTACCGCGACAACTGCAAGGTCGGCCAGCCCCTCTCCGCGAAGAAGAAGGAGAAGGAGAAGGTCACCGAGAAGGCCGAGGCGACGATCCGCGAGGCCGTCGAGAAGGTCGTGGAGTACCGTCCGGTCCGCCACCGCCTCCCCAAGGGCCGCCCGGGCATCACCACCTCGTTCACGGTGGGCGGTGCCGAGGGCTACATGACGGCGAACTCCTACCCCGACGACGGCCTGGGCGAGGTCTTCCTGAAGATGTCGAAGCAGGGCTCGACCCTCGCGGGCATGATGGACGCCTTCTCGATCGCGGTCTCCGTGGGCCTGCAGTACGGCGTGCCGCTGGAGACGTACGTCTCGAAGTTCACGAACATGCGCTTCGAGCCGGCCGGTATGACGGACGACCCGGACGTGCGGATGGCGCAGTCGATCGTCGACTACATCTTCCGCCGGCTGGCGCTGGACTTCCTGCCCTTCGAGACCCGCTCCGCGCTGGGCATCCACTCGGCGGAGGAGCGCCAGCGGCATCTGGAGACCGGTTCGTACGAGCCGACGGACGAGGAGCTGGACATCCAGGGCCTGGCGCAGTCGGCCCCGCGTGAGCCGCAGCCGGTGCTGAAGGCCGTGGTCGAGGCGCCGAAGCCGGCCGCCGAGGTCGCCGCGCCGCTGGAGGCCCACACCTCGGCGGAGCTGGCGGAGATGCGCCTGGGCGTGAGCGCCGACGCGCCGCTGTGCTTCTCCTGCGGTACGAAGATGCAGCGCGCCGGCAGCTGCTACATCTGCGAGGGCTGCGGCTCGACCAGCGGCTGCAGCTGACCCGGACACGCTGAGGGCGGTGGCATCGTTTCGGTGCCACCGCCCTCAGGCGTTCCGGCGGGGTTCAGGCCGCCACCGTGAGGGCGGACTTGGTCAGCGAGACCGGCAGGTGCGTGGTGCGGGTGACCGGGGTCGCCGGGCGGAACACCACGAGCTTCAGGGCCGCGAAGCGGGCGACGCCGGCCAGGGCGGAGGCCGTGAGGTAGACCGTCTGCTCGGTGAGCACCGAGGGGTCCGCCCGGAACATGTACAGCACGTACATCGCCACCGTGGTGAACGCCCAGCTCACGGCCGCCGTGCCCGCCGACTGGGTGTGCATCCGCCAGCCGCGGCGGTCGCTGCGGAACGTGAGGCGGGCGTGCAGCTCCGAGGCGAGGACCGTGGAGACCACGGTGATGATCGCGTTGGCCACGGCCAGCGGGACCGGGCCGGAGAGCAGGATCAGGGCCCCGCTGGAGGCCAGGCCGACCGAGCCGCCGCAGGCCACGAAACGGGCGAAGGATGCCAGAGTGGTGCGGACGGAGCTGGACACGGGGGCCTCCGGGGTCGAGGGACCGCGGTGTGCGGCCTGTCTTCGACGGTATTGACTCCGGCGCCCCGAAACGATCAGGGGTGCCCCCTAGATGGGTGGGGGATAACCCCCCATCCTTCCCGGGGGGTTCACCCCGAGACCGCCGTCTCAGTCCTCCGCCGGCCCGCCCATCACGCCGCCGAACGACGCCAGATCCGTGTCGTAACCCCGCTCCAGCATGCGGTAGCTCCACGTCCCGGAATCCTGGCGGGTGAACTCGGCGACCGTCACCGCCGTCGACTCCGCCAGCACCGTCAGATCATGGTCGGCCAGCTTCGTGTACCCCTCGTGCAGCGCCACCTTGGGCCGGGCGACCTCGCCGAACGTCAGCCGGCCGGAGTTCTGCTGGATGGCCACCCCGATCACCACTCGCGACAGCCGCTCCGAGATCCGGTACAGCTCCAGCGACATCTCCTCGTCGGCACCGAAGCCGCGGCCGTCCAGGCTCTCGCGGGTCAGGAAGATCGTCCCGTCGGGGGAGCGGCGGCCGGGGTGGACCAGATAGTCCGGCGGGCCGTACGGGGCGGCGGCCGGATACACCGCCGCCACCAGGTCCAGGTCGTGCGCCGGTCTGCCCAGGGGTGCGGGGTCCCAGCTGAGCTTCACGTCGACTTTCCGATGGCCTCTCGCCAGACCTGTCAACGCCCTGTCCCTCCCGTTGGGTTCACTGCGATCGGGTCATCGTAGCGGCGCTCTCAGTGAGGGATCACGCGTGGTGGCCGGCGGCGGGTCAGGCTGTCGCGGTAGTCCTCGACGGCGCGGCCGGCCTGGCGGACGAGCTGGGTGTGTTCGAGCCGGTCGAGGTAGTGGCAGCGGTCCGCCAGGCCCTGCAGCTCGAAGGCGAAGTACAGGGACATCAGCGGGTTGATGAACAGCTCCGACCCGGCCGTGCGCGAGGTGAAGTGCGTGTCGCCGAACTCCCCGCGCATCGCCGCCGCGACCGAGCCCTGCACGATGCTCGGATGGTCGGGCGTGCACTCGGCGGCGTGCCGGACGGCGTCCAGGTAGAGCACGCCCTCGGGGTGGTGGCGGGTCACGGAGAACGCGCCGAGGTAGGCGCCGGCCCGCTCGAGGGCGGCGATGTTCTCCAGCACCTGGGCGTGGTTGACGCCGTGGTAGGCGTCGATGCCGAACCCGAGGGAGAGCACCAGCCGCTGCGGGATCTCCGTCAGCCCGGCGACGGCGGCGAGGGACGTCATGTCCTCGTTGGGGGTGCCCAGTCCCGCCTCGTCGCCGCGGAGCAGGATGTCCGTACCGCCGTCCACGAGGACGATCGCGTCGATGCCGTACTCCGCGATCAGCGCCCGGTACCCGCGTACACGTCGAAGCCGCCGTCGGCTCCGGCGATCAGTATCCGTTCGGACTTCTCCAGGCGTGCCAGGACCGGGTTCACATGGAGGGGAGGCATTGCCCCATGGTGCGGTTCGCGGGGGCGGCGGGGCAACGCGGTTCTACGATTCCAGCTCCCGCGCCGCCTCCCGCAGCAGCGGCAGGAAGGCCCGTACGGCCGGCGGCCGCGACGTCCCGCGCGGTGTCGCCGCGAGCACCGTGCGTACGGGGGCGTCGTCGCGGTGCAGCGGACGCAGCACCAGCCCGGACGGCAGCGATCCGGCGGCCAGGGCCGGGACGAGGGTCAGCCCGAAACCGGCCGCCGCGAAGCCGAACTTGGCCAGCCACTCCCGCGCCACGACCTCGATCCGCGGCCGGAACCCGCGCCGCAGACAGGCGCTGATCAGCGTGTCCTCCGGCGACGCGCTCCCCGCGATCCACGGCTCGTCCGCCAGCTCGGCGAGCCGCAGCGTACGGCGCTCCGCCAGCCGGTGCCCCGCGGGCAGCGCCACCAGCACCGGCTCGTCGAGGAGCCGCGTCAGCTCCACCGCCTCGAACGCGTCCAGGTCCTCGGCGTACCCCGACACCACGGCGAGATCCAGCTCACCGGCCGCCAGCGCGGCGACGTGCGTACGGCTGAAGCCCTCGGTGTGGCTGACGGTGACTCCCGGATGCGCCTCGCGGAACGCCGCCAGCGTCCGGGGGACGAGCGCCGCCCCGGCGGTGGCGAAGGACCCCAGCCGCAGCCGCCCGGTGTGCACGTCCCGCAGCGCCGCCAGATCCCGGCGCGCGGCGCCCAGCCGGTCCAGGGCCGCCTCGGCGTGGGCCAGCGCGACCTGCCCCTGCTCGGTGAGCCGCACCCCGCGCGGCAGCCGGTCGAACAGCGGCGCCCCGAACTCCGCCTCCAGCGCCGCGATCTGACGCGACACGGCGGACTGCGTGAAGCCCAGCTCCGCCCCGGCGGCGGTGAACGAGCCGTGTCGGGCGACGGCCCGGAAGACCTCCAGCCAGCCGGTATCCATCCTGCCCCCTCCCGATATGCGCGAACAGCATGTCACGTATGCCAGACATTCGTTGGTCGAATGGCTGACCGCCTGCCTAGGTTGGCCGGGTGACAGAAATCGCCTTTCTCGGCCTGGGGTCCATGGGCCTCCCCATGGCACGCCGCCTGCTCGACGCGGGCCACCGGCTCACCGTCTGGAACCGCACCGCCGCCCGCGCCGACCCCCTGGTGGCGGCCGGCGCCCGATCGGCCCGCACCCCGGCGGAGGCCGTCGGCGGGGCCGGGGTGGTCATCACGATGCTGGCCGACGCGGCGGCCGTGGACGCCGTCCTGGCCGACGCGGCACCCGCGCTCGGGGCCGGCACGACCGTCGTCGATATGTCGACCATCGGCCCCGGCGCCGTACGTGATCTCGCCGCCCGGCTGCCCGCCGGGGTGGCGCTGGTGGACGCCCCCGTCATGGGCAGCACCCCCCGCGCCGCGGCCGGTGAGCTGACAATCCTGGCCGGCGGGGACGCGGACGCGGTGGAGCCGGTGCTCGCGGTGCTGGGCACGGTGACGCGCTGCGGCCCGCCGGGCAGCGGGGCGGCGCTGAAGCTGGTCGTCAACACCGCCGTCATCTCCGCCGTGACCGCCGTGGCCGAGGCCCTCGCGCTGGCCGACGTGCTGGGTGTCGGCGGGGAACAGGCGCGGGCGCTGCTCGGCGCCGGGCCGCTGTCCGGCGTGACGGCGCGGGCCACGGACACCGTGAGCCACTTCGGGCTCGCCCTCGCGGCGAAGGACCTGGGGCTGGCGGAGGACGCCGCCCGGGGGCTGCGTGTCGTGGCGGCCGCCCGCGAACAGCTGCTCGGCGCCGCCGGGGCCGAGGGATCCGACGCGGATCTGTCGGCCGTGGTCCGGCATCTCACGACAACCATCTGACGAAAAGGATTCACCGTGCTCAAGACCACCGACAACCCCGCCGCCGTCCCGCCGCCCGTGCCCGGCGCCTACTCCCACGTCGTCCGGCTCGACTCCGGCGACGGCAGCCTCCTCTTCCTCTCCGGCCAGATCGCGCTGGGCGACGACGGCGAGGTCGTCGGCCCCGACGACATGACGGCGCAGTCCCACCGCGTCATGGAGATCATCGAGGCGATCCTCGCCGCCCACGGCGCCGGCTGGGACGACGTCGTCAACATCCGTACCTTCCTCACCGACATGGACCGGCTCGCCGAGTACGGGGCGGTGCGCCGGCAGTACATCAAGGGCGATCCGCCGACCTCCACGACCGTCGAGGTGTCCCGGCTGTTCAAGCCCGGGGCGCTGCTGGAGGTCGAGGTGACCGCCGCCCTCGGCTGATGCGGCCGATCCCGTGATCAGGGAGAAATCAGGCCGTACGATGGCGCGGTGCTGGTCAAGTGGATGCGCTGCACCGTGGTGGACCGCCGCGGCTTCGAACGGGCGCAGCGCAAATGGGCGGGGCTGCTCGGCGAGCCCGGCTTCCGCGGGCAGGGGGGCGGCTGGAGCCGGTCCCGCGAGGGGGTGGCGCACGTCTTCGGGTTCTGGGAGAGCCGGGCGCTGTACGACTCGTTCATGGCCCGCTCCCACGACCGGCTCGCCGCCGCGCAGATCGGCACGTACCGCGATCTGCGCGTCCGGCTCTTCGAGAAGATGCACGACGTGAAGGTCGGGTTCGAGCCCCGGTTCTCCGACGCCGACGTGCTGCGGGTGGCCCATATGCGGGTCAAACCGGACCGGGTGGAGAACTTCACCCTGATGCAGGAGAAGGTCTGGAACCCGGCGATGGCCGGGTCGCCGGGCATGCTCCGGGGCGTGTTCGGGCAGGCGCCGGGGGACGAGTTCGTGGTCCTGTCCATGTGGGACTCCGCCGCCGAGCACGGCAAGTACCGGGTGGAGCGGATCGAGCGCCTGGGCCTGCGGGCGCAGACCGCCGCCGACGTGGCCGCGCTGGCCGGCGACGTGATCCGGGTCGAGCCCGGCTGGACGGTCTGAGCCCCCCCGGCCACCGGCGGCGGGCGGGCCCACTACGCTGGCACGCATGGCACGGCCCCGGCGCATCGTTCTCATCCGGCACGGCGAGTCGGAGGGCAACGTCGACGACACGATCTACGAGCACCGGCCCGACCACGCCCTGCGACTCACCGAACGCGGCAGGCAGCAGGCCCACGAGGCCGGCGCCCGGCTGCGGGAGATCTTCGGGGACCAGCCGGTCAGCGCGTACGTGTCCCCGTACCGGCGCACCCAGGAGACCCTCGTCCATATGCGGCTGGACCGGGCCCGGATGCGGATCCGCGAGGAGCCCCGGCTGCGGGAGCAGGACTGGGGGAACTGGCAGGACCCGGACGAGGTGCGGATGCAGAAGGTGTACCGGGACTCGTACGGGCACTTCTTCTTCCGCTTCCCGCAGGGCGAGTCCGGGGCCGACGTGTACGACCGGGTGGGGGCGTTCCTGGAGAGCCTGCACCGGAGCTTCGAGAAGCCGGACCATCCGGAGAACGTGCTGATCGTGACGCACGGGCTGACCATGCGGCTGTTCTGCATGCGGTGGTTCCACTGGACGGTGGCGGAGTTCGAGTCGCTGTCCAATCCGGGGAACGCCGAGACGCGGATGCTGCTGCTCGACGAGAGCACCGGGCGCTATCACCTCGACCGGCCGTTCGAGCGGTGGTGTACGCCGGACTCGTTCGTCTGAGTGCGTTTTTGTCCTGTCCGCGGTCGCTCAGGTGGGGCCGACGGGCGGCCAGCGGCTAGGCTGACCGGAAATGACCACTGATCCTTCCGATTCCGGGCGTCTGGAGCGCGCCCTCGACTCGCTGCGCGGCCTCAGTACGGGCGACGCGCTCGGCTCCCAGTTCTTCGTCCCCGACAACCGTCCGCTGCTGGACCGGCGCGCGCTGCCGGCCGGTCCCTGGCAGTGGACGGACGACACCGAGATGGCCTGCTCGGTGGTGTCCGTGCTGGCCGCGCACGGCCGCATCGACCAGGACGCGCTGGCCGCGTCCTTCGCCGAACGGCACGACTTCGACCGCGGCTACGGACCCGCCGTCAACCGGATGCTGCGGCTGATCCGCCAGGAGGGCGCCGACTGGCGCGAGCTGTCGGCGGCCCTGTTCGACGGGCGCGGGTCCTGGGGCAACGGCGCCGCGATGCGTGTCGCCCCGCTCGGCGCCTGGTACGCGGACGACCCGGAGCAGGCCGTCCACCAGGCGGAGATCTCCTCCTACGTCACCCACCAGCACCGTGAGGGTGTCGCCGGCTGTATGGCGGTGGCCGCCGCGGCCGCGCTGGTGGCCGGCCCGGACACCCCGCCCGGGCCCGACGAACTGCTGGCGGGAGTGAGCGACCTGATCCCGCGCAGCGCCGTGGGGCAGGGGGTGCGGCGGGCCCGTGACCTGCTGGACTACTCGGACGTGGCCACGGTCGCCGCGGTGCTCGGCAACGGGCGGCGGACCAGCGCGCACGACACGGTGCCGTTCGCGCTGTGGTCGGTGGCGCGGCATCTGGGGGAGTACGAGGAGGCCTTCTGGTCGACGGTACGGGCCGGGGGCGACGTCGACACCATGTGCGCGATCGTCGGCGGGGTGCTCGCCGGGCGCCGGGGGTGGGGGCCGCCACAGGGGTGGCTGGCGCGGACGGAGCCGCTGCCGGAGTGGATGCTCCCCTGACTGTCACCGCTTTGTCACGGGATCGTGCCAAGGCGGTACGGGAGGGTTGGGCCGGGTGGGAGGCTGCGGGGGAGCGCGCTTAACCTGTCGGCCACACCGGCGTGTTGATCTTGCCTGGGGAGGCAGGTGCGGCGGTGGTGGGGAGGATCGTATGTCCGACACTCCGATATCGGGACCCCAGGACGCCCTGCCGCCTCCGGCTCGCGCCTCCTCGCCGTGGAGCGCCCCCGGATCTCCGGCGCGGACGGTGTCCTATGCCCCCGCCGACCCCGAGTGGCTGAAAGCCGTGCGGCCCGGGCCTCTCGCGCCCATGGGGCTGGGCACGCTGGTGTCCGTGCTGGTCACCGGGGTGCTGACGGCGCTGCTGATGGGGGAGGGGGTGGGAGCGAACCTGCTGCTCGTCGCGGTGCCGGCGGCCGCCGCCGCGTACTTCGCCGCGCGGGGTGCGGGTCGGCGGCCGCGGGTGTGGACCGTGCTGTGGGCGTGCGGCGGGGTGGGGCTGCTGGTCGTACCGCTGCTGCGGGCGGCGCTGTGGCCCGTGACGCTGGCGATGTTCGCGGCGCTGGCGGCCGGGACGTGCGCCCTGGTCGGGGGGCGTGGGTGGCATGCGGTGCTGCTGGGGCCGACGGGGCTGTTCGCGGCGGCGCCGGCGTCGGTGGGGTGGCTGGTCGAAGGGGTGAAGCGGCGGGCGGCGGTCAACCGGCGGCGGTGGGTGTTCGTGCTGCGCACCGGGGGGATCGCGGTCGGGCTGCTGGTGGTGTTCGGGGCGCTGTTCGCGAGCGCCGACGCGGCGTTCGCGGATCTGCTGGGGTCGCTGGCGCCGGATATGACGGTGGGCGACAGTCCGTGGCGCTTCTTCCTCTTCCTGCTGGGCGCGCTGGGCGCGCTCGCCGCCGCCCGCACCGCCGCGGCGCCGCTGCGCTGGGACCGGATCCCGGCCGGGCAGGGCAAGGCGCGGGGCCGGCTGGAGTGGGCGCTGCCTCTGGCCGTCCTGAACGTGCTCTTCGCCGTCTTCATCGGCGTGCAGCTGGTGGTGCTCTTCGGCGGCTACGACACCGTGCTGCGCGAGACCGGGCTGACGTACGCCGAGTACGCGCGGCAGGGCTTCTGGCAGCTGCTCTGGGTGACGCTGCTGGTGCTGGTGGTCGTCGCCCTGGCCCTGCGCTGGGCGCCGCGCTCGGGGCACCGCGACCGGGTGCTGGTCCGGGGCGTGCTGGGCACGCTGTGCGTCCTCACGCTGGTCGTGGTCGTGTCCGCGCTGCGGCGGATGGACCTGTACGTCGAGGCGTACGGGCTGACCCGGCTGCGTATCTCCGTGTTCAGCGTGGAGGTGTGGCTGGGGCTGGTGATCGTGATGATCATGGCGGCCGGAGTGTTCGGCGCGCGCTGGCTGCCGCGCGCGGTCGCCGGCTCGGCCGCCGCGGCGGTGCTGGCGTTCGGCCTGGTCAACCCGGACGCGATGATCGCCGAGCGGAACACTCATCTGGCGGACCGGGGCATCGACACCGACTATCTGTCCCAGCTGTCCGCGGACGCCGTACCGGTCCTGGACCGGCTGGACGAGCCGTACCGCTCCTGCGCGCTGATCGACATCGCGGACGACCTCGAGGAGGACGGGGCCGCGCCCTGGTACGCGATCAGCCTGAGCGAGGCGCGGGCGCGGGACATCCTGGAGAGCCGGCCCGTGGACCGCACCGTGACCTGCGGCGGTTACAGCGGGCGCGGCAGCGACTGGTGAGCGGTCGCCCGGGACCGGTCGGCGCCGGTCCCGGGCGCGTCGTACCGCCGGCCGCTAGTGCGGAGCCCCGCCGCTGTTGCCGCTGAGGGCCTCCAGGTCGCTCTTGCGGACCTGGATCACGAAGAGGGCCGTCACCACCGCCACGGAGATCATCCAGACGGCCACCATGAGGCCGTGGGATATACCGGCCGCCAGCACCTCGCCGCCCCACTTGCCCGGCATCTGGTGGGTCCTGGCGAAGACCGCCTGCATCTTCTCCGGCGCGTGCGCCATGAAGTCCGGCAGCTGGGCCCTGGCCTCCTCGCGGCTGGCCGAGCCGAATGCCGTGGTCAGCAGGGCCAGCCCGATCGAACCGCCCACCTGCTGCGATACGTTCAGCAGGGCGGAGGCGGCGCCCGCCTCGTGCTGCGGCACACCGGAGACGGCCGTCAGGGTCAGGGTCACGAAGTTCAGCCCCATACCGAAGCCGAAGACCACGATCGGCCCGAGGACCCCGCTCGCGTAGCCGCTCCCGGAGTCGATCTGCGTCAGCCACAGCATCCCGGCCCCGGCGGCCAGCGTGCCCGTCACCATGAACGGCTTGGGCCCCAGCACCGGCAGGAAACGCTGCGAGAGCCCGGCCCCCACCGCGATCGCCACCGTCACCGGCAGGAACGCGACGCCGGCCTCCTTCGCGCTGTACCCCAGTACGTTCTGCACGAAGAGCACGATGTAGAAGAACATGCCGAACATCGCCGCGGCCAGGGTCGTCATGATGACGTACGTCCCGGCGCGGTTGCGGTCGCGGAACATCCGCAGCGGAGTGATCGGGTCGCGGGCGAACCGCTCGAGGACCAGGAACGCCGTCAGCAGCAGCGCCGCCAGCACGAAGCACAGCATCGCCCGGGCGTCGTCCCAGCCCTTGTCGGCCGCGCGGATGAACCCGTACACCAGGGAGGCCATGCCCAGCGTCGACGTCACGGCGCCGAGGATGTCGAACCGGCCCGGATGGCGCTCCGACTCGTTGATGTACAGCGGCACCAGGGCCACGATCAGCAGACCGATCGGCACGTTGACGAACAGCACCCAGCGCCAGTTCAGCAGGTCCGTGAGCAGACCGCCGGCCAGCAGGCCGACCGCGCCGCCGCCCGCGGAGACCGCGGCGAAGACACCGAACGCCCGGTTGCGCTCGGGTCCCTCCGGGAACGTGGTCGTCACCAGGGCCAGCGAGGTCGGCGAGGCTATGGCGCCGCCGACCCCCTGCAGCACCCGCGCGGCCAGCAGCTGCCAGGGCTCCTGGGCCAGGCCGCCGAGCAGCGAGGCGAGGATGAACAGCGAGATGCCGAGGACGAAGACCCGGCGCCGGCCGAGGATGTCGCCGGCCCGGCCGCCCAGGAGCAACAGTCCGCCGAAAGCCAGCGTGTAGGCGCTGACCACCCAGGTGAGACCGGTCGTCGAGAAGTCGAGGGCAGTCTGGATGTGCGGCAGCGCGATGTTCACGATCGTCGCGTCCAGGACCACCATGAGCTGACACGCGGCGATCAGGACCAGCGCGATGCCCCGTTTGTCCGCACGCGGGGCCGGACGTGGCCCTGTACGGTCTTTCAACACCTGAGAGGTTGTCACCATGCTCCCCTTGCATGTGAAATAGTGAACGGCAGCGTTCACTGTCCTCTCAGACACTAGTGACAATCGCTCAGTGAACGCAAGCGTTCACTAGGTCTCGACGGAGTGAAAAATATGGGTAGTTCGCACCGGACCGCTCCCGGCGCGCACCCCGCAGCCGTCCGCCGCAGAGGCAGCGTGCTCGAGAAGGCCATCCTCGACGCCACGATGGACCAGCTGGGCAGCGTCGGCTGGAACGGGCTGACGATCGAGGGCGTGGCCGCACGCGCCCAGACGGGCAAGGCCGCCGTGTACCGCCGCTGGTCGTCCAAGTCCGACCTGGTCGCCGACGCGCTCAAGGACGGTCTCCCCCCGCTGGACGGCCTCCCCGACGAGGGCAGCCTGCGCGAGGACCTCCTCGGTCTCGTACGGATGATGCGCTCGCGGATGTACTCGCGCTCGGGCCAGGCGCTGCGCACGCTGCTGGACGAATGCGACCGGGCCCAGGCCGAGGCCTTCATGGAGCTCATCGTCGGCCGCGTCGTGGAGCCCGGCAAGGCGCTGATGTGCGAGATCGTCCGGCGCGGCATCCGCCGCGGCGACGTCCGCCCGGACGCCACCAGCGAGCTGGTCGTCGACGTGGTCCCCGCCATGATGATGTACCGGCACAAGATCACCGGATCGGACGTGTGCGACGCCGATCTGGTGCGGGTGGTCGACGAGATCATGGTGCCGCTGCTCTGCCCCCGGCAGGGGGGCGCCCGCTGAAAAGGCGGGGTCAGAGCAGGCGCGTCACCCCGGGGGCGTAACCTGGAACTGCCATGACCTACACACCTCCCACCCACACCGTCGAGCGCTCCATCCGGGCGAAGACCGGCGCCAGGACCGTCGCCGGCATCGACGAGGTGGGACGTGGTGCCTGGGCCGGTCCGGTCACCGTGTGCGCGGCCGTGACCGGACTGCGCCGCTTCCCGGCGGGCCTGACGGACTCCAAGCTGCTCACGCCCAAGCGGCGCGCTGCCCTCGCGGTCGAGCTGCGCCGCTGGGTGACCGCCCATGCCATCGGCCAGGCCTCCCACCGGGAGATCGACGAACTCGGCATGACCGCCGCGCTGCGCCTCGCCGCCCAGCGGGCCCTCGAGGAGCTGCCCGTCCGCCCGGACGCCGTCATCCTCGACGGCAAGCACGACTACCTCGGGGCGCCCTGGCAGGTCCGTACGGTCATCAAGGGCGACCAGAGCTGCGTCGCCGTCGCCGCCGCGTCCGTGCTCGCCAAGGAGCACCGCGACGCGCTGATGGCCGAACTCGGCGCCGGCTGCCCCGCGTACGCCTTCGCCGACAACGCCGGCTACCCCTCGCCCGTCCACAAGGCCGCCCTGGAGGAACTGGGCCCCAGCGAACTCCACCGCCTGTCGTGGGCATATCTCGACGCCCTCCCGCGTTGGCAGCATCTGAAGCGCCCGCGGCTCTCCCCGGAGGCCGCGGCACTGGAAGCGGCCGGGCAGCTCGGCCTCGACATGTGACGGTTCACGGGGTGTTCGCGCCTTCGATATCCGATTGACGCCACCCCGCGTCTTGATCCCTACTCACGTTTGATAGACATCAGCTCATGCCTCTCTCTCCCGAGGAGCCTCAGATTCACGAGAGTGTTCCGGGCCGCGCCGTCGCGAGCCCGCGTCCCGTCCCAGGTCCCCGTCCCGCACGCCCCGGCCGTCCCGGCCCGCACCGTGCGCAGGCGACCCGTACCCCGCACAGCGAAGCCAAGTCCGCGGCCCCCGCGGGCCCGCAGCTGCAGCTGATCCCCAGCACCGCCCAGGGCGCGGTCGACGCCGCCGACGAGGCCGTCGACCTGCTGCTGGACTCCGGCCGCCCGCCGGGCGAGGTGCTGGTGCTGACCACCGGCGACCCGCATCCGTGGGCCGCGCACGAGCTGTCCTTCGGCGAGGAGCCCTACTGGGCCCAGCAGTCGGCCGCCGACGACGTGTTCTACGCCACCGCCGGTGCCGAGCGGCTCACCGCGCGCCCGGTGGTCGTGGTCGCCGTCGACGGGGGCGACGACACCGTCGTGGCCGCCGCCCTGGCCGGCGCCATGCGGCTGGCCGGCGCCCTGCTCGTCCTGTGCGGCGACCCGGCGCGGATCAACACGCTGGCGGGGGCCGGGGTCTGAGGCCCCGTCCGCCCGGCCTCCCGCGCCGCCCGGCGGCCGCGGGCGGCGGTCAGCGCGCCGCCGCGTGACGCAACGGCATCGCGGCGGCGCCGAGCGGCGGCGCCTTGTGCAGCCGGCCGACGGGCACCTCGTCCCGCTCGGCCGCCCGCGGCGCCGACGCCTGCGGGCTGCGGCCGCCGCGGTCCTCGCCCAGCACGTGCCAGCCCTGCGGCGTCAGCGTGATGTACGCGCCGCAGCGCAGCCCGTGCAGCGTGCACGCGTCGCGCAGCCCCCACATCCAGGCGCCGTCCTCCTCCGTCCACCCCATGCCGCCCTCCCGGCAGTACATCAGCACCGCCGTGCGCACCGGGGTGCGGCGGCGCAGGTCGTGCGGGATGACGCGGCGCAGATGGGCGAGCAGGGCGTTGCGGTGATGCCAGCCGTCGGCGAGCCCGCCGTCGCGGCTGAGCCGGCGGCCTGAGCCCGACGGGCCGAAGGAGGCGCTGGCGAGCAGACGTTCGTCCGGGTCGAGGACGGCGACGACGGCGGTCGCGGGGGCCGGCCGGTGGCGGTCGTGCAGTCCGCTCACCACGTCGCGCGGGCTGCGCAGCAGAGGGATCTTCGCGTCGGCCCACTCGGCGGGCTCGAGGACGCGACCGGACATGCCGGTGCTTGCGGGGGCGGAGCCAAAGTCCAAGGGGCTCCTCCCTTCATCTGCGCGCCCACGCCGGACGGCTGCGGGCAGGGGTGCGTGAGCCCCGGGCGAGGGCTGGGTCAGGGAGCGACTCCATTCTTCCCGGCCGACTGGCCTGCGGCAATGAGCAATTGCGGGCCGGGGGAGGTTTCGTACGGTGCGCCGGATAACTCCCCCGGGGCCGGCATGCGGGGCCTACGCCTGCACCGCCAGCACGAGCGGATACACCGCCGGGGCCCCCGCGCCGCGCAGCAGCCGGGCCGCGACCGCGAGGGTCCAGCCCGTCTCCGTGAAGTCGTCCACGAGCAGCACCGGCCCCGCCGCCTGGGCCACGGCCCGCGCCAGCTCCGGCGGCACGGACAGCGTGCCGGACAGCTCCGCCAGCCGCTGTGCGCTGTTGCTGCGCGCGTGCGGCCGGCCCGGGGCGGCGGCGATCTCACCGAGGTACGGCATCCGGCCCACGGACGCGATGTGTTCGCCCAGCGTACGGACCAGCCGCGGGCGGGTCCGGCTCGCCACCGTCACCACACCGGCCGGGCGCGCGGCGGCGCCGGGCGCCCCCGACGCCCAGCCGCCGGGGCCCTTCGCCCAGTCCGCCAGCACCGTCACCACCGCCGCCGCGACGTCCTGCGGCACCGGCGCGTCGCCCGCCCGCGGCGCCAGCAGCGGACGCAGCCGGTTGCCCCAGCCGATGTCCGACAGCCGGCCCAGCGCCCGGCCGGGCTCCGCCAGCTCGCCGGGCTTGATCCGCCCCTTCAGCTCCAGCCCGGCCGCCGCCAGGCCCGTCGGCCACATCCGCCGCGGCTCGACCTCCACCCCGGGCCGCCCCAGCTCACCGCGCGCCGCGTCCAGCAGCTCCGGGCGCACCTTCGGGGAGTGCCGTGGGCCCGCGCAGTTGTCGCAGCGGCCGCACGGCGCCGCCTGCTCGTCGTCCAGCTGCCGGCGCAGGAACTCCATCCGGCAGCCGCCCGTCGTGACGTACTCCCGCATCGCCTGCTGCTCGGCGGCGCGCTGCTTCGCCACCCAGGCGTAGCGGTCCGTGTCGTACGACCAGGGCTCACCCGTCGCCGTCCAGCCGCCCTTCACCCGGCGCACCGCACCGTCCACGTCGAGGACCTTGAGCATCGTCTCCAGCCGCGACCGGCGCAGCTCGACCAGCGGCTCCAGCGCGGGCAGCGACATCGGCCGCCCGGCGTCCGCGAGCACGGCGAGGGTCTGCCGCACCTGCTCCTCCGGCGGGAAGGCGAGCGACGCGAAGTACCGCCAGATCGCCTCGTCCTCGGGTCCCGGCAGCAGCAGCACCTCCGCGTGCTCCACGCCGCGGCCGGCCCGGCCCACCTGCTGGTAGTACGCGATGGGGGAGGACGGGGCACCGAGATGGACCACGAACCCCAGATCGGGCTTGTCGAATCCCATCCCCAGCGCGGACGTCGCGACCAGCGCCTTCACCCGGTTGGCGAGGAGGTCCTCCTCCGCCTGCAGCCGCTCCGCGTTCTCCGTGCGGCCCGTGTAGGAGGCCACCGGATGCCCGTGCTGCCGCAGGAACGCCGCGACCTCCTCGGCGGCGGCGACCGTGAGCGTGTAGACGATGCCGGAGCCGGGCAGCTCGTCCAGCGTCCCCGCGAGCCACGCCAGCCGGTGCGCCGCGTCCGGCAGCTCCAGCACACCCAGGCTCAGGCTCTCGCGGTCCAGCGACCCGCGCAGCACCAGGGCGTCGCTGCCGCCGCCCGTCCCGAGCTGCTCGGCCACGTCCGCCGTGACCCGGGCGTTCGCGGTCGCCGTCGTCGCCAGCACCGGAACGTCGGACGGCAGCTCGGCGAGCATCGTGCGCAGCCGCCGGTAGTCGGGCCGGAAGTCGTGCCCCCAGTCGGAGATGCAGTGCGCCTCGTCCACGACCAGCAGCCCCGTGGCCGCGGCCAGCTCGGGCAGCACCCGGTCGCGGAAGTCCGGATTGTTCAGCCGCTCCGGGCTGACGAGCAGCACGTCCACCTCGCCGGCCGCGATCTCGGCCTGGACCGAGTCCCACTCCTCGGGGTTGGCCGAGTTGATCGTACGGGCCCGGATACCGGCGCGGGCGGCCGCGTCCACCTGATTGCGCATCAGGGCCAGCAGCGGCGAGATGATCACCGTGGGGCCGCCGCCCCGGCTGCGGAGCAGCGCGGTCGCCACGAAGTACACGGCCGACTTGCCCCAGCCGGTGCGCTGCACCACCAGCGCCCGGCGCCGGTGCGCCACGAGCGCCTCGACGGCCCGCCACTGGTCCTCGCGCAGGCGGGCGTCCCCGCGGCCGACGAGTCGGGCGAGGACATGATCGGCTTCGGTCCTGAGGTCGCTGGTGTCCATGGGGTCATGGAACCGGACCACACCGACATCGGGCGAATCGATGCGGCTCAAAAATCCGCCTCTTGCGCGGGAAACGCCTGGTGAGGAGTCATGATCGCGAGTTATCCACAGGGGGATGCGAAAGCCGGGCGCGGTGCGGGACCGTAGTCGCATGACTTCACACAGCGACGCCCAGATCACGCTCCGCACACCTTCGGAGCTCGCGGACGCCCTGCCGTACCTCATGGGCTTCCACCCCAACGACAGCATTGTGATGGTCGCGCTCAAGGGCGAGCGCGGCACCTTCGGCGGACGGCTGCGGCTCGGCATCCCCGAGTCCCGGGAGGAGTGGTCGGACGTCAGCCTCCAGCTCGCCGAATGCCTGATCGACGGCAGCCGCAAACGGGGTGTCGATCCCGTGGGGATCATCGTGTTCCTCTGCCAGGACCCCGAGGGCGCCGAGACCCCGGGCGAGACGATGGAGCGGCTGCGCCCGCTCGCCCAGCGGCTGCGCACCGCGTGCGGCCGCTTCGACGTCCCGGTCGTCGAGGCGCTGTGCATCTCCGCCGGGCGGTACTGGTCGTACTGCTGCCCCGACGGGAGCTGTTGCCCCGCGGAGGGGACGCCGCTGGTGGAGCCGGGCACCTCGGCGATGGCGGCCGCCGCGGCCTACGCGGGGATCCAGGTCCGCGGCTCCATCCGGGAGATGGAGGCGCGCCTCACCCCGCGCGCCGAGCGCCCCCGCGATCCCCAGACCCGGGCCCTGGACGCCGCCGGCGCCGCGCTGGTGCCGCGCATCCTCGGCACCGCCGAGTGGACCGCGCCGGGGGCGGAGGCCGGTGAGGAGCCGGGCGGCGACCCGGTCCCGGCCGCGCCTCCCGCCGGGGCCCGGCCGCGGCGCAGCCCCGCCGCCGAACGGCGCGCGGTGCGGCGCGAGACGCTCACCCTGGCCGCGCGTGTGATGGACCGGCTGGCCGCCGCCCCGCCCCCGAAGGGCGCCGGGGACACGGCCGGTGACACCCACGACGACGACCGGATCACCGACGACGAGGCGGCCGCGCTGATCATGGGGCTGCAGGACCGGACCACCCGGGACCGCGCCGCGGAGTGGATGGAGGGCGCCGACGCCGGACCGGCGCTGCGGCTGTGGCGCGCGCTGGCCCGCCGGTGCGTCGGCGCCTACGGGGAGCACGCCGCGGCGCCGGTGACGCTCGCCGGGTGGGTGTCCTGGGCCGGCGGGGACGACACCGCCGCCCGGGTCTGCTTCGCCCGCGCCCTGCACCTGGACCCGGCGTACACGTTCGCGGCCCTGCTGCATCAGGCGGTGAACGAGGGCGTCGACCCCGAGCCGTTGCGCCGCTCGCTGCGCCGCCGCCACCGCACGGGACGGCTGCGCGGACGCCCGGACACACGCCGCACCCGCCCCGCGGGGGTACGCAGGCCGGCGGGGCCGACGGGGACGGCGCGGCGCCGGCGCCGGGACGACCGCGCGTCCGGCGCGGCGCCGGCCTCGTGACCGCCGCGCGGCCGGGGCGACGGGGATGGGGTCGGCGGCGGGTGGCTGGGGCGCGGGGAGGAGCCGGCGGCCGGGCGGCCGAGGCGACGGGTAGGGAACGGAAGCCAGGCGGCTGAGGCCGCCGGGGGAGGGGAACGGCGGCCGGGTGGCTGACCCAACGGCCTGATTATCGTCAGGCAGACGACTATGATCGCGCCATGCCACCCTACGACCCGTCGGCCTTCCCGCCGTTCGCCGTCACCGTCGACCTCGTGGTGCTCACCGTGCGGCACCACGCGCTGTGCGCGCTGGCCGTCCGCCGCGGCGAGTCCCCGTTCCAGGGGCGCTGGGCACTGCCCGGCGGATTCGTACGCCCCGACGAGGACCTCGAGCAAGCCGCCGCGCGGGAACTCGCCGAGGAGACCGGGCTGCAGCCCCAGCCGGACGACGCGGCGCCCGTGCCCGGGGCGCATCTGGAGCAGCTCGCGACCTACGGCGACCCCAAGCGGGATCCGCGGATGCGGGTGGTGAGCGTCGCGCATCTGGTCCTCGCCCCCGACCTGCCGGCGCCGCGGCCCGGCGGCGACGCGAGCGGCGTGCGCTGGGCGCCGGTGGAGACGCTGCTGAGCCGGGACGAGGATCAGTCGCCCCTGGCGTTCGACCACGCGGGGATCCTCGCGGACGGCGTCGAGCGGGCCCGGTCGAAGATCGAGTACTCGTCGCTGGCGACGGCGTTCTGCCCGCAGGAGTTCACGGTCGGCGAGCTGCGCCGGGTCTACGAGGCGGTGTGGGGGGTCGCCCTGGACCCCCGCAACTTCCACCGCAAGGTCACCGGCACGCCCGGCTTCCTCGTCCCCACCGGCGGTACGACGACCCGTCAGGGCGGCCGCCCCGCCCAGCTCTTCAGCGCCGGCGGCGCCACCCTGCTGAACCCGCCGATGCTGCGCCCGGAGGTCTGACACCCCGGCCCCGGGCGGTTCCGGGACGCCCGCGCCGGTCAACTCGCCCGTCCGCCCGGGCCGTCAGGAATCCGACGTCGCACACCGTGCCGGAGTAACGCGTCGTACCACGTAACGCCCCTTTCATCCCGATATCGTGTCGGCATTCCATACCTCGGGGCGTGCGAATGATCCAGGCCATCGGACTGACCAGCCGGCCCACCGCTCACCGTCCGGCTGCGGTCGACGACCTCACCTTCGAGGCCCACCCGGGCCGCCTCACCGCGCTGCTCGGCGACCGGGGCGCCGGAAAGACCACCGCGCTGCGCCTGATGCTCCGGCGCGAGACCGGCCGCGGCATCACCCTCTTCGACGGCCGGCCGCTCGACGCCGTCCCGCTCCCCGGCCGCGAGGTCGGCGTCCTCCTCGGCGACACCCCGGGCCACCCCGCCCGCACCGTCCGCGACCATCTGCGGATGCTTGCCGCCGCCGTCGGCGTTCCCGCCGGCCACGCCGACGACGTCCTGTACCTGACCGGCCTCGACCGCCTGGCCGGCGACCGCCTCGACACCCTCTCCCTCGGCGCGGACCGCCGCCTCGGCCTCGCCACCGCCCTGATCGGTGACCCGCACACCCTCGTCCTGGACGATCCCGTACGCGACCTCGCCCCCCGCGAAGTCACCTGGTTCCACGGCGTGCTCCGCGACCTCGCCGACGACGGGATCACCGTCTTCACCACGCTCACCGACCCCCGCGTCGCTGCCAGGTTCGCCGACCGCGTGCTCACCCTGGACGCGGGACGGCTGCACGCCGACCAGGACGGGGCGGAGTTCGCCGCGACCCGGCTGCGCCGCTGCGTCCTCGTCCGCACCCCCGAGGCCGCCCGCCTCGCCGCGCACCTCACCCGGACCGGAAGCACCCCCGACGGCCTCGTCGAGGTCGCCGAACGAGGCGGCACCGAACTGGCCGTGTACGGCACCCTCGCCCCCGCGGTCGGCGAGATCGCCCACCGCCACGGCATCCCCCTCCACCACCTCACCGACACCACGGACACCACGGACACCACCGACACCACGGACACCACCGAACCCGCGACACCCCCCACCCTCACCCCG